>NZ_CP102275.1:1264235-2528470 GCF_025149465.1 Thomasclavelia spiroformis DSM 1552
ATAACAACTTTACGCAAACAAAAAGCATTAGAGTTTACAAATAAAGTAATGGAACAATTAAAATCATTGTATCTAGAAAAAGTTGTATTTGAAATAAATTTTCAAAAAACCTCTCTACAAAAAAATGGTCAAGATATTATTACCTTTCTAGTTTCAACAAATTCTGGTCAAACATTACAACCGCTAAATAAAATTGCTTCAGGTGGTGAAATGTCTCGAATCATGCTAGCAATAAAAACATTATCATTATCTTCTGGTTCACTTGAAACAATCATCTTTGATGAAGCTGACAGTGGTGTCAGTGGTAAAGTAGCTGAAAGTATTGGTGCTAAAATGAAATATATTGCTAAAAAATATCAAGTATTATGCATTAGTCATTTAGCTCAAGTTGCTAGTTTTGCTAATCATCATTATTTAATCAAAAAAACAAGTTATGATGATAATACAAGTGTTAAAGTTAGTGAATTAAGTGAAGAAAAAAGTATTTTAGAAATTGCTAAATTAATTTCTGGAAAAGATATATCTAAAGAATCAATCGATCATGCTAAAAAATTAAAATTAAGTAATGAATAATTATGAGCATAGAAGCCAAACTAAGATGTAACGTTAGTTACAAGGAGGTTTCTATGCTTTTTAAAAAGCTAATTCTTTCTCTAGTTGTAGCTTTATCCATTATTAATCCAATTGCAGCATATGCGATTACATTAATCCCTGGTGGCGATTCAATTGGAATTGAATTAGATTATCAAGGAGTAGTGATAACTGGCGGCTATGAAGTAAAAACAACCGATGACATTTATAATCCTTTAGAAAATGAATTCAAAATTGGTGATAAGATTATTGAAATCGAAAGTAAAAAAGTAACTACTATTAATGAATTGAGTGAAATAATTAAAAATAGTGGGAATTTAAAAGAAAACTTTGATGTTACAATAATCAGAAATAACAAAGAAATTCATAAAACACTAAAAGTTATTTATGAAAACAACCAATTTACTACTGGTTTATATGTCAAAGATGCAATTAATGGTGTTGGAACCATTACTTTTTATAATCCTGATAAGCAAAGTTTTGGAGCATTAGGTCATGCTATGGAAGATACTACATTAAACAGTGATTTACTACAATCTGGTAAAATTTTTGAAAGTACTGTTACAAGTATAAAAAAAGCTACACCTAATCATTCTGGAAACAAAATTGCTGATATTTCAAATGTTGAAATAGGTAGTATAAACAGCCATAATCAATTCGGTATTTATGGAACTTATAATTACGATATTTCTAAAAAAAAATCTATGGAAACAGCAAATATTGATGAGATTGAATTAGGAAAAGCATACTTTCTAACAGTATTAGATGGTCAAAAAATCCAAAAGTGTGAAATTGAAATCACTAAATTGAATAATCAGGATTCAATCAAAGAAAAAGGTATTGAATTTAAAGTTACCGATCAAGCAGTAACAAAACAAGCAAATGGTATTGTTCAAGGAATGAGTGGTTCTCCAATCATTCAAAATGATAAAATTATTGGCTGTGTTACTCATGTATCTGGTAATAACCCAATGCTTGGATATGGATTATATATTGAATGGATGTTAGAAATGGATAAGTAGTTCAAAAGGTGCCTGGAGCACCTTTTAAAATAAAATAAACTTCCATGTTTAAAAATTTTTAGTATAATAGTTAAGGGGGAAAATAATGATGAATATTGTAATTATAAAGAAAGCTTTTAAACAAACAATTCCTGTTTTAATGGGCTATTTTGTTTTAGGATGTGCTTTTGGTATGTTGTTAATTGATAGTGGTTATCCAATTTACTATGCTTTAATTATGAGTGTTTTTATTTATGCTGGAAGTATGCAATTTTTGACTATATCACTATTAATGGCGCATTATAGTTTATTTAGTACTTTTATTATGACTTTGATGGTAAATGCTCGTCATCTCGTTTATGGTATTTCAATGTTAAAAAAATTTGAAAAGACAAAATATTTGAAACCATATATGATTTTTTCACTATCTGATGAAACTTTTTCACTTTTAGTAAATAATCATTCAAAAAATAAATATGAGCTTTTTTTAATATGTTTATTTGATCATATTTATTGGCTCATTGGTTGGAGCATGTATTTCAAATTTTATTACATTCAATAGTAGTGGCTTGGATTTTTCTATGACAGCATTATTTATTGTTATTGTAATTAATCAAATAAAAAGCAATAAAAATCACGAAGCAACTATTGTTGGTTTTTTAGTTAGTATAGTTGCATTAATTATATTTGGTCGTGATAATTTTGTAATTATATCTTTAGTTACAATTATTTTAATATTAGTTATTGAAAAAAAGAGGTTAGATAATAAATATGAGTAATGATATTATGATAATTACGGTAGTTTCTATAACAACCTTTTTAACCAGGGTTCTACCGTTTATTATTTTTAAAGATCCTAAAAAAACACCTGATTTAATAATGTATTTAAGTAAAATATTGCCATATTCCATTATGACAATGTTAGTTGTATATTGTTTAAAGGATATGAATTTCTTTAATAAAAATCATGCTTTACCAGAATTGATTGCTGTTATAATTACTATTTTAATTCATTTGTATAAAAACAATACACTACTATCTATCATTACTGGGACAATTATTTATATGGTTTGTATACAATTAATTTTTGTTTAAAAGGGTAGTTATGCAAGTTATTTTTCATATTGATCTAAATGCATTTTATGCAAGTGCAGAAATAGCCCGTAATCCTAAATTAAAAAACAAACCATTAGTTATTTCAGGACAATCACGTCGTAGTATTATTACAACAGCATCATACGAAGCTAGAAAATTTGGTATCCATTCAGCTATGCCATTGTTTCAAGCATATCAAAAATGTAAAGATTTAATTGTATTACCTGTTGATTTTGAATATTATCATCAATTATCTAATGATTTTTTTAATATTATTGCCTCATATAGTGATGTTTTAGAAGTAGCCAGTATTGATGAATGCTATGTAGATGTAACTAAAATCATACAAGAAAGAAACTTTCATCCTATTAAATTAGCTAAAGAGATTCAACAAGATGTTTATAGACAATTACATTTAAAATGTTCAATCGGTATTTCACCAAATAAATTTTTAGCAAAAATGGCTAGTGATATGAAAAAACCGATGGGCATTACAATTTTAACAAGATCAAATTTAAAAGAATTGATGTGGCCCTTAGATATTCAAAATATGTTTGGCGTTGGAAAAAAGACAACAATTAAATTAAAAGAAGCCGGTATAAATACGATTAAAGATATTGCTGATTATTCAAACTATGATATTTTAAGACAAATAGTGGGAAAAAATGCTTTATTATTGTATCGAAAAGCTAATGGAATTGATTCAAGAATGGTTGATCCCCAACAAAACGAATTAAAATCAGTTGGTAACTCGACAACTTTACCATATGATACTTCTGACGAAGTGATTTTATATGATACATTAAAAAAACTCGCAAAAAAAGTTTCATCAAGAGCTAAAAATAGAAATCTTATCTCAAATTCTATTTCCATAACAATTAAATACACAAGATTTGAAAGCATTTCTCGTCAAACAACCATTAATTCTTATATTAATGATTATGAAATTATTTTATCTACCGCAAAAATGCTTTTTGATGCTAATTACAATGGAAGAGCAGTAAGATTACTAGGAGTAAGTTTAAACAATACAATTGATAAAAAAGATTATAAAGAACAATTATCTATTTTTGATTCTAGTAACGATAAAACTAATAATAACGATGATGATTTAGATATTATTCTAGATGACATAAATAAAAAATTTAAAAAACCAATCATTACAAAAGCATCAAAAATTAAAAATAAAAATATTCAAAAAAAATATTTAAAATAGATGAATAAATAATAACTTTACTCATAAGGTGTATAAACGGAGGACTACTTATGAGTATTTTAAATAAGGTATTTAAAAACGAAAAACTATTGTTCAATGTATTTACTTTAGTATTATTAGTTTGTGGAATGTTATTTGGTATTATTTACAACTTTTATGGAAATGATAATTTAATTGAATTTTGTAAGTATTTATTTTTTTGTAAAGGTAACAGTACAACAAATAACTATGATTTATATCTGATAATAACTGGAATATACATATTTTTATCATTATTGATGTCTACTAGTTTTTTAGGTCTATTTTTTAATAGTTTTATTATATTTTCAAAAGGAATGCAATTTACGTTGGCATCAATTTTTTATTTTACATTAAATAATTTTGATATTAATATGTTTTTACTTGGCTATGTACCACAATTAATTATTGAACTTATTTTAATGTATGTTATTTCAATAATTTCTCTTAGATTATCTTTAAATACATTTACAACTAGTTTTGTTACTAAAGAAGTATTTAATAGTCGTAAAATAATTAATTATATCTTAGATTATTTAATCGTAATTTTAATTATTGTTACAATTTCAATGGCATTTAAAGTATATGTACTTTAATTTGCATAATACTAGCAAGTTTATTTTTAAACATGCTATAATGAGGAAGTAAAAGAGGTAAAAATATGTTATTAAAAGATGAAATAGAAGAATATAAGCAATATTTAATAGTTGAAAAGGGGCTTAGTAAAAATACAATCAATGCCTATATCAAAGATTTAAATCAATTTGAAAGCTATTTAGATCATAACTTTCAAATTACTAAAATAAATGATATAGCTAAAGAACATGTTAGATTATATATTAAAGAACTTTCAAAAAAGATATCTGCTACTTCTATAAACAGAAAGCTTGTTTCACTTAGAATGTTTTTTACATTTGCAACTAAAGAAACAGTTATTGATACAAACATTATGAGTGACTTTGATTTACCTAAAATAGATAAAAAACTTCCAATTGTATTAAGCAAAGAAGAGATGCAAGAATTATTAGACAGTATCGAAATCAACGATCATATAAGTAGTAGAAATCGTTGTATGTTTGAACTTATGTATGCAACTGGACTAAGGGTATCTGAATTAACTAATTTAACAATAAGCTCACTTAATATAAATATGGGTTATCTTAAAATTATTGGAAAAGGGGATAAAGAACGCATTGTCCCATTAAGTAATATGGCAAGAAATATATTAAATGATTATTTAAAACACTATCGCAATGAATTTATAAAAAAAGACTCACCGTTGCTATTTTTTAATAATCATGGTAATAAATTAAGTAGAGAAGAGTGTTATATTATTTTAAAACAAATTATCGAACGTACAACAATAAATAAAAAGATTTCACCCCATACAATCCGACATAGTTTTGCAACTCATTTACTAGAAAATGGTGCTGATTTACGCTCAATTCAAGAATTACTGGGTCATAGCAACATTTCAACAACAACGATATATACCCACATATCAAATCAAAAAATCAAAAAAGAATATCAACTATTTCATCCGCGGGTAAAAAAGAAAAATAAAATTTAAGGAGGACACATGAAATATAAACGAATATTTTTACTAATATGTGACTCATTAGGAATTGGAAACGGTCAAGATGCAAGCAGTTATGATGATGAAGGTGCAAATACTTTAAAACATATCTGTGATGCATGTAATGGACTAGACATTCCTAATTTAGAAGGATTAGGTTTAGGAAATTTAGGAGATTTTGAAGGTATTTATCCATTAAGATCTCAATTAGGCTATACATTAAAACTCAATGAACTTTCAAGTGGCAAAGATACAATAACCGGCCATTTTGAAATGATGGGAATACATACTAAAAAACCACTTATAACATTTACAAAAACAGGTTTTCCTGATGAATTTATTAAATTATTTGAAGCTAAAACTGGTCGTAAATGCGTGGGTAATAAAGCTGCTAGTGGAACAAAAATTATTGAAGAGTATGCTGAACATCAAGCAAAAACTGGCGATTGGATTGTTTATACATCAGCTGATTCTGTATTTCAAATTGCAGCTAATGAAAATATAATTCCTCTACAAGAATTATACGATGCCTGTAAGATTGCAAGAGAATTAACAATGGATCCTCGTTGGAAAATAGGAAGAGTAATTGCAAGACCATTTATCAAAAATAAAGATGGATCGTATACACGAACTTCTTCACGACATGATTTTGCATTAAAACCTCCAGCAATTACAGTACTAGATAATTTAAAAAATAATAATTATGATGTAATTGGAATTGGAAAAATCGCTGATATCTTTGCAAATCAAGGAATTACTAAAGATATTAAAACAATAAATAATATTGACACTATAAATAGAGTTATTGAGATTGCAAAAACAGATTTCAACGGTTTGTGTTTTGTTAATCTTGTTGATTTTGATTCAATTTATGGACACCGTCGCGATCCAATTGGATATGGCAAAGCCATTAAAGAATTTGATTTACAATTAGAAGAACTAATGAGATATTTAAAACCAGATGATTTATTAATGATTAGTAGTGATCATGGAAATGATCCGACTTTCAAAGGTACTGATCATACTCGTGAGCAAGTTCCTTTAATTATTTATTCAAAAGAATTGATTAAACCAAAACAGTTACCAGAAATGGATTCATTTGCTGTTATTGGTGCAACAATCGCAGATAATTTTGAAGTTGAGTTGCCAAAAATTGGAAATTCAATTTTAGATAAAATAATTTAATGAGAGGTATTTATGGAAGAAAATAACAAACGCTTAATCGTATTTTCAATATTGGCTTATGCAGTTGGTACATTTATTTTTGGTGCTGGTTTATTAACTAAAACACCAATAAGTATAGTTACATTTTTTATCATTGCGATATGCTTGATAGTATGTTCAATGCTTGCATTATATAATAATTATAAAAAAGATAAAATTAACTTATACATATTTTTGATTTTTATAGGTGTGATCTTTTTAATTATTAATTGTACTGCATTTATTAACAATCTATTTTTATAAAAGCTAAGATGCATTATTTCTTAGTTTTTATTTTATATAAAATTTACATAATATACATTATGCGAAGTTATATATATCATAAAAATTTATTGATAACTAAAAAATAAGAACTGCATTTGTAATAAAACAATTCTTATTTTTAGTTAAAACTATTTACATTTGACTATAGATAAATAATCCAATCAATGCAACAGCTACAAAGATTAAATATAAAATAACTATAATCCCAAATACTTTCAAGATTTTTATAATCATACCGGCTAGTCTTTCTGTATTAGATACTTTATTAATTAAAATTGCTTTTGATTTATATTCATTATCTAATAATTCATCGACACTTATATCAAATACTTTTGATAAGCGTTTTAATTGCTCAGGATTTGGTGCTGTATCTTCTGATTCCCAATTTGAAATAGTTTGTCTTGTCACATCAATTTGATATCCTAATTGTTCTTGCGAAAGTCCTTGTTTCTTTCTTAATTTCAAAATATTTTCTCCTAATGTCATTTTATTTATCTCCTTTCGCAATTAATTATAGAAAATACTGAGTTAACAAATCTATCAAATGTCTTTTGAACTTTGTCAAAGAGTTTTAACATTATTATATTTATTTATTTTTTTTATGCTTTGAATATCTTATTTCAAAAATTTCTTGCATATTTTTCAAATGTTTTGCTAAAGGAGTATCTGTTTTAAATGGTTTAAAAAAATGATATTTCATTTCATTATCATCATGCCATTTTCGAATATTTGTCTTTATCATTTCATATTTTATAATAACATCATTTTCTTCAGCATATGCTTTTAATTTTACAACCAATTGCGCAGAATTTACGACATCAATTATAAATATTCCAAAAAACATTCCAATCACAAAAGAAAATGCCAAATTATTAGATAACCATAAAAGAGCATTTAAAATATAAGGATGAATCAAAAAATAATATACCGCTCCTAAACATGCCCATATTATAGAAAACTTTGGACAAATAATTCCTTGAATATTTCCTGGTTCATTACGATAATCCCATAAACGTACTTTGGAAATTTTTAAAATAAATATCCCAGCAATATATTCAATAACAGTCATAAAAATTGCCATCATGAGAAAAAGTATTGCTTTATTCCAAAAATAATCTTTGATAATATTATATTGTTCCAAAGATGCAATCAAATAAAGCATACATAACCCTACTCCATATAATGGAAGATATGGCCCAGTACAAAATCCTGGATTAATCCATTTACGTTCTGGATTTGCTGAAGATAAAAATCTTCTAAATAAAACTTCAATTACCCATCCGGTAATAGCTCCAATAAAAAACAAAAATGCTAACGTCAAAAATAAATTCATCTTTTCAACCTCTTCTTTATAAATATAAATGATATTTAACTTTTAGACATAAATTTTCTACATAGCAGTATTTTTATTGCTATATTCTTTTAAAGTTATAAGCATTCATTAATATATAAATCATCACTAGAACAATCATTGAAAGAAAAATTAGTTAGCATGGTACATATTTGTTTACTTTCACCATGTAAATTTGCACGCATATCTGTTTCAATAAATAATACTTTATTGCTTTTTGTAAAATATTCAATTATCTTATCTAAACAATTTTGATCAAGATAAATTATTTCTGATATTTTAATTTCTTCTTTCGTTTTACTATATATCGCATAACCTATTGCTAAAGTATCTTCATAAAATAGTTCTATTTTTTCATTATAAGCATTACAACGAGGAATTAGATATTCTTTATAATATTCAACATCTCTTTTACGATACCCATTAAATTTATTACAATAACAATTATATAATTCTACTAATTTAGCATAATCAGATTTATCAATTATTTTTATGCTATTAACTTTGCTGGTTTTATATAAATTATTATCTATTTTTGTTATTTTATGAAAATATTTTTCTGTAAAACCAAATAAATAATAAATTTCTGGATGATATGCTTGAAGCATGATTTTGCTATCTGCAAATTTTGGTAATGATAAAACATAATTCATTAGTTTTTTCATCATTCCTTGTTTTTGATAATTTTTATTAGTAGCTACTCCTAAAATAAAATATGCTAATGTTTCTTGATGATTAATAATAATTGTATATGGTACAATTTGTAACATTGATACTAATGTATCATTATTTTTTAAAATGTATGCATTTTTCAAATCATATCGATTCATAAAATAAAAATTAGTTGATATTTCATTTTCATCACTAAAACTATCACGCCACAAATCAATAATATCATATAAATCTTGATCATTTGCTTTACGTATTTTTTGATTATTAATTACAATAGAATATTTTTCAATCATTTTAACTGGATGTAAATTCCTTTTTGCTTTACGCAATGACTCTAATCCCATGTCCTCTTCCCTATTTACAAATTCATAATCTGGAAAATTATTTTCTAAGAAAAATTTACAAATTGCTACATATAAACCTCTAATTTCTTTATTAGCTTTTTCAACATGAATTTGAATAGTATTATGTTTTAATGGTGATCCAATAATAAATGCTTCTAATTTCCCATCGATGTAAATACAGCCAGTTTTAATATTTAATTCATGACGATGAATTAGTAAATAAACAATTCCTACATATTCTGATATTACACTTTCCTCTATCTGTCTAGAAAAATCCCATTTTTTTAAACATTGTAAAACATTATCGATATCATCATCTTCGATCTCTTTATAAATATAATTAGGGTTTTCTTTTATAAATGCATTAAAATGATTACGTCTTTTTTGCATTTTTTTACCTGATAAAGTTTCCAATGAACTTTTAGTATATATATAATCATCATTAGCATCATTATGTAAATATAAAAACTTATCTCCATACAATTTTTTAATTATTTCTACAGATGACTGTACTGCTAATTCAATTCTAAAAGGAAAGTTATTTAATTTTGCATATTCCATCATATATTCAATTGCTTCATGATAGTATTCTTCTTTACAAAATGGCATTGCAAAGAATTTTTCATTCATATATGTATGTAACATAATCATGAAATTATCTTTTATTTCATAATAGATCTTGTATTCATGATCCCACATCATCATAGTTACAAAATTAGAATTGTATCCTTCATAATTAGCATCATCTAAATATTTTTTAATTTTGTCATAATCTTTTAATAATAATTTTTGCATATTTCTCCTATTTACCTAACATCGCATTAATAAATTGTTTTGCAGTTCTTCCAGAAAATCCACCATGACGAATTTCCCATGTTAAGGCTTTTTGATGCAATTCTTCTTGATTTATCTTTAAATCATATTGTTTAGCAAGTCCATCAACGATATCTAAATAATTTTGACGATTGGGATGTGTATATAATATTTTAACTCCAAATCTTGAACTTAATGATGTTTTTTCTTGTTTGGCATCATTAATATTTATTTCATCTTGGTCTTGTCGATCACTCCATGTTTGTTTTACTAAATGGCGACGATTACTTGTTGCATATATTAAAATATTATCCGGTTTTTTTTCTAGTCCACCTTCAATAACTGCTTTTAAATATTTATACTCTATTTCAAATTCTTCAAATGACAAATCATCCATAAATAAAATAAATTTATAATTTCTCGATTGTAATTCTTGAATGATCCGTGGCAAATATTTAAATTGGTGTTTATAAACTTCAATCATTCTTAAACCATCTTTATAATATTCATTTAACAAAGCTTTGATACTACTAGATTTACCAGTACCGCTATCACCATATAAAAGAACATTATTTGCCTTTTTCCCTGCTAAAAATGCTTCAGTATTTTGTTTAAGTTGTTGTTTTTGAGTTTCATATCCGATTAATTGATCTAATCGACCGTTACCTATATGTATTATAGGACAAATTTGTTCATTTTCATAACGAAATGCTTTATTTAATCCATATTTTCCTACACCATATACTGAAAAAAATGCATTTAAAACATCATAGAATTCTTCGACATTTTTACACTCAGTTAAATTATTTTGTAATGTGTTTGAAACTTCAAATAATTCTTGATTAATAATTGGTTTAGAAGGTATAAAATTATTAATCAAATCCTGATGAAGTAATGTTAAAGAACTAAAATCACTATTAAACATTTCATAAATAATTTTAAAATCATTCATTACAACATTTTTCAAATTTGGTGCGATGTCTTTTTTTCTTTCTAGAGCCAATGTAAATGAATTTTCATTATTAATCAATAAATTAGTTAATAAACTATTAAACAAATTACCTGATAAACTATATTTTTCTGCTAATTTAATTAATACTGAAACAAATTGATTTACATTTGTTGTTATCTTCTTTCTGACAATTTCATCATATAAAACAAAACATTTTTCAACTTCATGATCACTATAAAATGGAGAAAAAACAATTAATTCATCCATAAAAATCCCCCTTCAAATTAAAAAGACGAGAAATCGTCTTTTAGTTTTTAAAACTATGAATTGGCGCAGGAATTCTTCCACCGCGATTAATAAATTCACTGCATTCAAATTTATTTACTGGCATGATTGGAGCATAACCTAACAGCCCTCCAAATTCAACTACTTCACCTATTTTTTTCCCAATAACTGGGATAATTCTAACTGCAGTAGTTTTTTGATTAATCATACCAATTGCCATTTCATCAGCAATAATACCAGAAATAGTTGTCGCACTAACATCACCAGGAATTGCAATCATATCTAAGCCAACTGAACAAACGCATGTCATTGCTTCTAATTTTTCAAGTGTTAATGCACCTCTATTTACAGCATCAATCATTCCTTGATCTTCGCTTACAGGAATAAATGCTCCACTAAGTCCTCCAACATACGAAGATGCCATAACGCCACCTTTTTTTACCTGGTCATTTAAAATCGCAAGCGCTGCAGTTGTTCCTGGAGCGCCAACACTTTCTAACCCCATCCCTTCTAAACAATCAGCAATACTGTCGCCGATAGCTGGAGTAGGAGCTAATGATAAATCAATGATTCCAAATGGAATCCCTAATTTTTTAGATGCTTCCTTAGCAACTAATTGACCAACACGTGTAATTTTAAAAGCGGTTTTTTTAATGATTTCACATAATTCACCAAAGTCTTTACCTTTAGCATTATTAATAGCATTTTTTACTACACCAGGACCACTTACACCAACATTAATAACTGCATCAGCTTCACTTACACCGTGAAACGCTCCAGCCATAAATGGATTATCATCAGGAGCATTACATAATACAACCAATTTTGCACAACCGATTGAATCATTTTCTTTAGTCAAATCAGCAGTCTCCTTAATGATTTCCCCCATCAATTTTACAGCATCCATATTAATTCCAGTTTTAGTTGAACCAACATTTACGGAACTACAAACATTACTAGTTACTCTCATTGCTTCAGGAATTGATTTAATTAATAATTCTTCCGCTTTTGTCATTCCTTTAGAAACAATTGCACTATATCCACCTATAAAATTCACACCAATTTCTTTTGCACATTTATCTAACACTTTAGCGATTTTAACAAAATCATCAGTACTTTTACAAGCATTGCTACCTACAAAACCAATAGGTGTAACTGAAATACGTTTATTAACAATTGGAATACCATATTTCATTTCAATTTCCTTACCAACTGGTACTAAATTCTTAGCAACGGTAGTGATTTTTTTATAAATATTATCACATACAACATCAATATCATGATCTATGCAATCTAATAAACTAATCCCTAATGTTATCGTTCTAACATCAAGATTTTCTTGTTCAACCATCTTATTAGTTTCTGTAACTTCAAATAAATTAATCATTTTATAATTTCTCCTTAAATACGATGCATTTTATTAAAAATATCTTCATGTTGTAATTTAATATTGACACCGATTTCAACACCTAATTTATCTAATTCTTCACAAATAACAGCAAACTCTTCACTAATATGTGATAACTCAACAATCATCATCATATTAAAATACCCTTGAATAATTGTTTGAGAAATATCCAAAATATTAACTTGCTTAGTAGCTAAATAACTACATACTTTAGCAATAATTCCTACTTG
Organism: Thomasclavelia spiroformis DSM 1552; assembly: GCF_025149465.1. Lineage (NCBI taxonomy): Bacteria > Bacillati > Bacillota > Erysipelotrichia > Erysipelotrichales > Coprobacillaceae > Thomasclavelia > Thomasclavelia spiroformis. The sequence goes on from NZ_CP102275.1 coordinate 1,277,276, forward strand.
ATCTTTACCAACTACTGTAATAATTCCCTTTTGCATAAAATTTCCTCCTAATATTTTAAACATTATAGCATATTTAATTACAACAAAAAAGTCTAAATTATTAATTTATACTTATCTGTTTTTAGCAAATAACAAAAAAATCCATATATGCTTAACATATATAGATATTTTAATTATTTGCTCATTAATTTCATTGCTTTAGCAAAAACAGTTTTTCCATCCATTAAACCATAATCTTTCATATCAATAATTGCATAAGGGATTTTTTTACCACTTTCTTCAATAATTGACTCAATTTCAGTTTTTGCATATCTAACTTGTGGTCCTAATAAAACACAATCAACATTTGTAATTTCTTTTTTTCCAGCATTTAAAGGTAATGCAAAAATTTCTACATATTCACCTAATTCATGTGCCGCTTTTTGCATCTTTGTCACTAATAGACTAGTCGACATACCCGCTGCACAAATCAACATAATTCTTTTTTTCATGCTTAAATCACCTCATATATAATTTTAAAATACCATCATACAAAACGGGCATCTACCACGCCCGTTTTTATTATAAATCAAGCTTATTATTAACCAATCATCTTCATTGCTGCATCAAAAACAGCTTTTCCATTCATTGTTCCATAATCTCTCATGTCAATAATATCAACAGGAACAGGTCCAGCTTTACGTCCAGCAGCTAATTTTTCAATTGCAGCTTTTTGAAAACGAACTTGAGGTCCTAATAAAATACAATCTACTTCTTCTAATACTCTAGGGGCATCAGAAAAAGGCAATGCAAAAATTTTACAATCAACTCCTGCTTCTTTAGCTGCACTCTCCATCTTTGTTACCAACAAGCTAGTTGACATACCAGCTGAGCACACTAATAAAATAGTCTTCATTTATCTACACTCCTTTTTTTATTTATAATAATTTTACAACGAATATTATTAGATGTAAACCCATTCTTATATCTTTTTGACATATATCCCATAATTTATACAATCTAAAATAGAACAAAGTATATTTGCTTTGTTCTATTTTTCTCTTTCTTCATTTCGTTTACGCTTATATTCAATTATAAACATAACTTCCTTCAAATCCTCATCTGGTAATTCTGTTAAAAGTCGAGCAATATTAGCAATATTATAATAATCATACTTTTTTCCGCTCATAATCTCTTCAACACTGCGCCCGTATAAATTAGAAAATATTTTAAGCTCCCCTACTGTGATATCACGTTTACCATTTTCGATATCTGAGATAGCAGAATGTGGTACTTTTAAATATTTTGCTACTTCTTTTTGCGTAAGATGTTTAAAATTTCGATAGGATTTTAATCTTGCTGCCAAATCTTTATCTATCATAACGATCCCTCCGATAAATAAATTTTAGCATTTTACTTACTTTTCTTCAATAAAATTTTGATTTTTTAAAATTTTTTTTGCTAAAATACAATATTTTTTTGACAATAAATGATAATTAATCATAAAAATAACCATTTGTATGTTTAATAAAAGTCGGAATTTGACAATTATTTCCTGATACAATCTTTTTATACTCGTCATAAATCAACTTAACAGTATCACTATCTTCATCACTAAATGACAATAATACATAATCAACTTCCAAATCATTTAATTTATTTATATATAAATGATGACTATTAAAAATTAAATTATTACAATTATCATCTGTTAAAATCATAAAAGATTCTCCTTTTCGATCAAGTAAACTATACTTTCCATTTTTACACATATTACATCCAATTCTTTTTTCATTAAAATAATGATTACTAATAATACAATGTTTTAAATGCATATTAACTGTCTTGCCATATACAACCATTGTAATATCTTGTTTTATATCAGTTAAATTATTAACTTGCTTTTTACTCATTTCTAAAGATAAAATTGCATCATATTTTAAATATGAAAGTGCATAGCTATTATAAAGATTAAAAGTTGTATCTAAACTACATTTTTTATCTTTAAATATTTCTAATGCTCCGTAATTTCCAACTAAAATCTCATCAATTCCTTGATATAAATCACTATTTTTAAATTCATATAGTTGCTTTGTATTACTTAAAAAGCCTGTAAAAGGAATGATTTTTTTATGCTGTTTATCTGCTAAAAGTATAGCATCTTTTAATTCATTAGTAAGTGGAAAATATATTTTGGCTATATCTTGATCAATTATTGCTTCTAATTGTGATAATGTATATACGCGAATACATATTCCTTTGATTTTTTTATTTAGATGTTCTTTTCTTTCTTTATCAATATTTATACTAATATCATTTGTATCGGTAAGCAATAGTTCTAATTTTTCAATTGCACTGCGGCGCATTTGATTTATTTCTTTTAAACTGAAAAAACCATTATCAGGAAAATCAACAATAATACTTTCAGCTTTAAAAACTGTATTTCCCAGTTTTCCAAGCTGTTCTTTAATCCGCTCACTAGAAAGTGGCGTTCTACTTGCTGGTTCAATGATTAAATTTGATGTAACATCAACAACTTTATCTTGATAAATAATTGTTAGATTTGGACAGATATTAATTTGTCCGGTAAAATACATCTCTATTTCATTTTTAATATTTTCTTTTTGATAGCTTGCTTGAGCTCTTTCAATTAAATCAAAATCAATAATTTTATAAACTAGTGTGCCTTTTTTTACCGGTGTGTTTAATTCAATTTCAATAATCTCATTAGCATTTGCAAAATTAACTAATTTATTATTTAAAAATAACTTAGTAATCGTTCTAGTATAATCAATTCCCTGAAAATCAATTCGATCCCCTTGCTTTAATTTAGTTTCAAGCTTAATTTTTACAAGCTTCTTTTGATAATCATAATTAATAACTTTACCTAAATTAATCCCGCGATTCCCTGGATAGTCGCTTGCCATAAAATCTTTATCTTGCAATAAAAAACCACCTGTAAAACCACGATTGAACATTTGTTTCATTTTGCTTAATCGTTCTTTATAATCAACTATTTTTTGATTATTAAAATATGCATCAATAGCTTTACGATATTGGCCTACAATTATTGCTACATATTCAGGACGTTTCATTCTTCCTTCGATTTTAAATGAAGTTATCCCAGCTTCAATTAGCTTATCCACATTTTCTAATGTACACAAATCTTTTGGTGATAATAAATAACTTGGAATCTGATCGATACTTTTACCATCTTTTTGTAATTTATAAGCTAAACGGCATGGTTGACCGCACGCTCCTTTATTACCACTTCTTTTAGCTACCATACTAGACATTAAACATTGTCCTGAATAAGACATACATAATGCCCCATGAACAAACACTTCAATATCTAAATTTGTATGGCTACAAATATTTTTAATTTCTTGTAGACTATTTTCACGAGCCAAAACTACCCGCTCTACTCCTATTTTTTCAAAATATTTCACTGCTTCTAAACTATAAATACTAGTTTGCGTAGACATATGTATTTCAAAATTAGGAAAGTATTTTTTTACATAAGCCATCAATCCAATATCTTGAATAATTAAGGCATCAACATTTATTGATGATAAAAACAAAAGATAATCTCTTAATTTAACAAACTGATTATCTTCATACAAAGTATTTACAGTAACATAGACTTTAACATTTCTTAAATGACAATATCTTAGGGCCTTTTTTAATTCATCATGATCAAAGTTAGTTGCAAAAGCTCTGGCACTAAATTCATTACCACCTAAGTAAATAGCATTAGCACCATTTTGAACAGCAGCTACTAATGCTTCATAACTTCCTGCCGGTGCTAATAATTCAATATTATTTATCATATTTTAATCCTTAATCAAAGCCACACACATTTTAGCTGATGCTTTGGCTGCTTTTTTTAAATATTCGTCAAATTGAATCGTTGAATCACCCTTACCAAAAATATCACTTAATGAACGAGTAATGATAAATTTAGTATTGAATTTATAACATGTCTGTCCTACTGCTGCCGCTTCCATTTCACAACATTTTGCATCCTCAAAATTATTTTTAATATATGATGCAACTTCTTTGTTAGCAACAAACTTATCACCAGAAACAATTAACCCTGTTTCATAATTCAAATCTAAACTTTTTAACACATTAATAGCTTTATTAACCAAAGCATCGTCAGCTTTAATTCGTGGTGGTAATCCTGGTACTTCACCTAATACTCTATTTTTAAAGGCAGTAATATCAAAATCATATTGACACACTTCATTTGAAATAACAACATCTCCAACATTTTGACTTAAACATAATCCTCCAGCTGAACCTACATTAATTACATAGTCAATATCATAATTTGTAAGCAACAAAGTAGTACAAATAGCGGCATTTACTTTTCCAATTCCACCTTGTAATAAAACTACTTCTTTATCTTCAATTGTTCCATGATAAAAAGTACAATCTAAAATAATTTTACTATCACTTACATCCATATATTCCTTAATCTCAGCTACTTCTTCTTCCATAGCGCCAATTATTCCAATCATTACATTCTTTCCCTTCTTTTATGACATACAAAAATAATTCGTTGTGATTTATCATAATACTCTTCAAACTCACCATAATATTCAACTTCATTAAACCCAGCTTTTTTTAATAACTCCAAATAAGTGTCAATGCTATAAGTCTGCTGATGATGAATTTCATTAATATGCTCATTATTTTCCTTATCAATTATTTCAACTAAATGTTCTACTTTTCCTTCACCAGTCTTTTTAACAGCCCATTTAAAATAAAACTCTTCATCATCCTCTTCTTCAAAATAGCCATCAAGTACATAGTCCATTTTATAAAGACTATCAACATCAAATATAAATGTCCCATTATATTTCAATGATTCATAAACATTTTTAAACGTTTGTAATACTTTTTTCTTACTTAAAACATAATTAATCGAATCACATAAACACAAAATCAAATCCACAGCTCGATTACTTTTAAAATCAGTCATATCTACTCGACCAAGCATTAAATTAACATCTGAATCTAGTGCCTTCATTCTTGCCACTTCCAACATATCTTTAGACAAATCAGTAGCATAAATTTCTTTATTATCCTTAGCTAAACGAATTGCAATTTCGCCAGTCCCACAACCAAGTTCTAAAACACTTTTAAAACTTGCATGTTCGTTAATAAATTGATAATAATCATCATAAAATTGCTCATCCATTAAACTATCGTAATAGTATGCAAAGTTTTCATATGACATTATTTTAAATATCCTGAAATATCAATTCTTGGCATATCAGACCATAATTTCTCTAGATTATAGCTATCACGTTCATCTTGATCAAAAATATGAACAATAATATCTCCATAATCCATTAATAACCATTTACTATTACGACGACCTTCGATTGATCTTACTTCATATCCATTTTCAGCCATACTATCTTCAACACTATCTTTAAGAGCATTCATCAAACGTTCATTATCTGCTGAGCAAACAACAAAAGTATCAAAAACAGGACTTGCAAGTTGCATATCAATAACAACAATATCTTTTGCAAGTTTATCATCCAAAGCTTTTACAATAATTTCTAATTTATCCATTTGTTTCTCCTTTTACATATTTATCATATATCCCATAAAAACATTCATCGATTTTTCTTCCTTTTTTTGTCGAAAAATCATAAAAATCTTGTAAACATGACTTGAATCCTGCTATCACATCTTGCTTACATAGTTCAATTTCTTTAGACGAATCATAATCACGACTTGGATCATATTTATCCGCTTCATAAATACACATATCTAATTTAGACATATTAATTGATGCCGTTGTATGATGTCTAATTGCTTGTAGAATTTCTTGATCATCAACTAAAAATTCAATTTGTGCTACATATTGTGACAACCATTGATGCCATATCGCTTCAGGCTTATTTAGATAATCAGGAAAATATTTTTTCATTAATGCTAAAGCCTTGTCATGTGGCATTTCTTTAGCAATATCATGCAACATTCCTGCTACATATGCTTTGGTTTCATCAATTCCATTGCTTTTAGCAATTTCTTTAGCTAACTTTGCCATACTTACAGTATGTTTATATCTTTTAGCTGACATTCTAGTTTTAATGATTGTATCTAAATATATACCATTAGATACAATGTATTTTAACACTTCTGGTTCTAGTGAATGTAAATTTCCATTACGAATGTCACTACTAGCGTCATCGGTTGCAACAAAATCTAATTTTAAAAAATTATATTTTTTTAAATTATTATTTGTTTGATAACCAATTCGATCAAAAACCACCAAAGATACTAATTCACTAATTTTATCAGCATCTTTCCATTTATGAAACAAACTAGCCTGATCCATTCCCATAATAAAATATAATTGATCATCATGATATTTAGATTTTAAATACTTGATTGTATCAATCGTATAATTTTTGGCATCACCTTTTTGATTAATTTCATAATAACAAATTTCAACTTTTTGATAACGCCTAGTTGCAATTTCTAACATCTCTAAGCGCTGTTTATTAGTTGCTTTACTAGAATCTTTCCAAGGATTATTAGCAGTTGGAACAACTAATAATTTATCTAAAGCTAGTTGTTTTAATGACTCTTCAATTACACTTATATGCGAGCGATGAATTGGATCAAAGCTTCCACCAAATATTCCAATTTTCATCATGGTAATTTATATAAACCTTTTTCACTAGGGCGATATAAAAGAATAGTTCTTCCTAGTATTTGTACAACATCAGCTTTAGTTTTCATACTTATTTCAATTGCAACTTCATTTTTAGATTCACCGCAAGATTCTAAAATTTTAATTTTAATTAATTCATGGGCTTCTAATGCTGCATCAATTCCTTCAATTTGTGTTTGATGAACACCATCTTTACCAATTTGAAAAATAGCACTTAAATTATGACCTATTCCTCTTAAATATCTTTTTTGTTTTCCAGTTAACATATCATTTATCCTTTCTATATTAATGCTTCTCTTATAAATACTCCAACGCCTTTAGGAACATGTATTTTCACCTTTGCATTAGCACAATTCACGCTAACAAAACCTAAACCTGAAATTACCAGATCAACTTTATAATTAGGTAATTTAAAATCATAAGCTACCATATCTTTAATATCTTTAATTTCCTCAATTTCTGGTTTTAAAGTTAAATGACGATTATACAACCCATCACTATTTTCTAATTTAGTACGATGAATCTTTAACGACTTAGGAAAATAACATGTAAAAGAACTATGATTTCCTTTAATAAAATCAAATCGAGCTAAACCACCAAAATATAAGCTTTGATTTGAATCTAATTGATAATTAATTGGTTTTAATTCATTTTTAGGAATAATTGTTTTTAAATCTTCATCTTTAACAAGATGTGCCATTTGATGAGGATTAATAATTCCTGGCGAATCATATAAATAGCTATGATCATCTAAAGCAATTTCTATTAAATCGAGAGTTGTTCCTGGGAATTCACTAGTAGTAATCAAGTTATTATCACCTGTTCCATAATGCTTTAATAAAGCATTAATCAATGAAGACTTCCCTACATTTGTAACTCCTACAATATAAACATCACGTCCATGGCGATATTCGTTTATTTTATTAATCAATAAGTCTAAATTATAATTTTTTACACCACTAGATAAAATTACATCAACCGGTTTAATTCCTGTTTCTTTTAATTGACGGCGCAACCAGTGAATAATTTTTATGTCTTTTAATGACTTAGGTAAAATATCTCTTTTATTCCCTACTACCAAGATATCATTATTATTTAAATGACGTGGCAACCCATTAATCAAGCTACCATTATAATCAAATAAATCAATTAAATAAACAACTAAACAATCATGATTACCTATTTCTTGAAGAATATTCAAAAAATCATCACTTGTAAGATTTGTTTTTTGTAATTCATGATAATTTTTTAAACGGAAACATCGTTTACATAATACCTTATCATTATTTAATGCTTTTTTTGGCACAAAGCCAATTTCATTTTCATCTTCACTTTGAATTACTGCTCCACAGCCAAAACATCTAATTTCTTCGCTCATATACTCTCCTTTTCAAACTACACCTATTGTACCTTATTTCAAATAACTTTTAAAGTAAATAAAATCAACAAATAACAAATATTTTGTCCTAAAACAAAAGATTTTCAATATATATGTACTAGAGGTGAAAAACATGTTTTCAACATTATTGTCATTACTTACTAATGGCTTTTTTCTTTCCTATATCAAATCAAAATCTTTTGAAATACCATTGACTCCCAAAGAAGAAGCCAAATATCTTGAACGTTTTTTCAATGGTGATCAAGAAGCTAGAAATGTTTTAATTGAAAGAAACTTGCGCTTAGTTGCCCATATTGCTAAAAAATACGAAAATAACAAAGATTTACAAGAAGATCTTATTTCAATTGGAACAATTGGACTAATCAAAGCAGTAGATAGTTATAAACAAAATCACAAAACTAAATTAGCCACATATGCCTCTAGATGCATCGAAAATGAAATTTTAATGCATCTAAGAGCCAATAAAAAAACCAATTTAGATGTCTCATTAAACGAAACAATCGGTATTGATAAAGATGGCAGCGAAATCGTTTTAGGTGATACAATTGCCATAAAACAAGATGAATTTATCGATATCATCGACAAAAAAGACACTCTAAACAGACTAACCACTTATTTTAATATCCTTGATCCTCGAGAAAAAGAAACTTTAATCATGCATTATGGTCTAAATAACACCAAAAAATACAGTCAAAAAGAAATTGCTAAAAAACTTAATATTTCTCGATCTTATGTTTCTAGATTAGAAAAACGCGCTTTGATAAAATTATTAAAAAAACATATGGAAGAAAAACCGTAAATATTTACGGTTTTAAAATTCTCCATCACTTAAAATATCTTCTAAACTAATCTTTTCATATTTCAATGATTTATTCTTTTTTGTAATCAAACTTTGATCATCACTTACTTTTTTAACATTTAATGTTGTTTTTAAAGTAGTGTAATCATTTGTTGAAATACATTTATCAATATAAATATCATCAATATATTGATCTTTATTAAGTTTAACTAATGAACTAAATTTTTGTTCTAATGACATGTTATGATAATCATTGACTTTAAATTCAACTACTGTTTGATTATTTAAAGTTATCATTATTTGCTGATTATTATCAACGATTAAGGCTTTTTTTACATATGTTGTTTTAGTTTTAAGATTCTTAAACAACATTACTCCTTTTGTAGCACGATTACATGGTTTAATATCACTGATTTTAATTCTTTTTATTCCACCACTATCACTAATCAATACTAAAGAATGATCAACCATAGGATCAAATGTATCTAAACTTACTAGCTCATCATCTTTTAAATTAATTGCTTTAATTCCTAAAGCTTTTATCCCAACTATCGAAACTTCTTGTTCACTATATAAAGCACCATAACCTTTTTTTGTTGTTAAAATAATTCCTTGATCATTATTAGTTAATTTAACATCAACAACTTTATCACCATTTTTTAATCCAATACATTTTAATGGTTTAGAATATCGTGTCACTTCAAAATCTTTTAATAAAGTACGTTTAATTTGACCATTTTTAGTAGCAATCATCACATATAATGGCAAATTAAAATCTTTAACTAGAATACTTGCAATAATTTTTTCACTAGAATCCATCTTAACTAAATAACTTACATGTTTACCAGGATCTTTCCATTTAAACTCTTCAATTTTATGAACCGGAATAAATAAATAATTACCAGCATCACTAAATAACAATAGATGATCTAATGTATTGGCCTTATACATTGATACTAAATAATCATTTTCTTTTTTACCAAATGGCGTTTTTTCACTTGCTTTGATCGAACGATTACTAATTCTTTTAATATAACCATCTCTAGTAATCGAAATATTGACATCTTCAGATAAAATCATCGCTTTTTCATCAATTTTAACTTCTTGGATCTTATCTCTAATCATTGATAAACGTGGCATTGGATATTTTTTCTTAATGTTTTTTAATTGATCAATGATTACTTTTCTTAATACTTCATCACTATCTAAAATAGTATTTAGATATTTGATTTTTTCATTCAATTCTTCATTTTCATTTTCTAATGTTTTAATATCGGTATTAGTTAAACGATATAATTGTAACATTACAATCGCTTCAGCTTGTTTTTCACTAAATTCGTATTTAGCCATTAAATTTTTTTTAGCATCACTTTTATCTTTAGATTCTCTAATTGTTTTAACAACATCATCTAAAATAGAAATAGCTTTGATTAATCCCTCAACAATATGTTTACGATCTTTAGCTTTATTTAAATCATAAATTGAACTACGAGTAACAACATCAATTTGATGATCAATATAACCATCTAAAATATCTAAAATACCCATTAATACTGGTCGCTTATCTTTAATTGCTACCATATTATAATTATAATTTTTTTGCAAATCAGTATTTTTATATAGATAATTTAAAGTATTTTGTACAGAAATATCTTTTTTTAAATCAATTACGATTCTAAGACCATTACGATCTGATTCATCACGAACTTCAATTATTCCTTCAAGATTACGATTGAAATGGATTTCATCAATTTTACGAACTAACTCAGCTTTATTAACTTCATAAGGAATTTCGCTAATTACGATTTTATTCATATTTTTTTCTTCAATAATTTCAGTTTTACTGCGAACAATTACTTTCCCTTTACCATGTTTAAAAGCATTTAAGATTCCTTCTTTACCCTCTACAATCGCTCCAGTAGGAAAATCAGGTCCTTTAATAAATTCCATAATTTTTTCAAGTGAACAATTTGAATGTTTAATTCGATAAATTGTTGCATCAATAACTTCTTCTAAATTATGCGGTGGTATATCTGTTGCATATCCGGCCGATATTCCCGTTGCGCCATTAACTAATAAATTTGGATACGCCGCCGGTAAAACAGTTGGTTCATATTCAGTATCATCAAAGTTTAAAGACATTAAAACCGTATCTTTATCTAAATCTTTCAACAATTCCACAGCAATTGGTGAAAGTCTTGCTTCAGTATAACGCATTGCTGCTGCAGGATCATTATCGATTGAACCATTATTACCTTGCATATCAATTAATGGAGCTCTCATTTTCCAATCTTGAGATAGACGAACCATTGCATCATAAACAGAGGTATCACCATGAGGATGATAATTACCAATTACATTTCCAATAGTTTTAGCCGATTTACGATATGGTTTAGTGGCTAGATTACCCTCTTTATACATTGAATACAAAATTCTTCGTTGAACTGGCTTTAACCCATCACGAACATCCGGTAAAGCACGATCTTGAATAATATATTTAGAATACTTACCAAAGCGATCACCCATGATCGTTTCAAGTGACATGACTATTTTTTTATCCATGCTTTATCCTCCTTAATCAATTGTAAAATTATCTTCTAGTGTAAATTGAACATTTTGTTCAATCCATTCACGGCGCGGTTCTACTTTATCACCCATCAATACCGAAACACGTCTTTCGACAAGAGCGGCATCATCAATTGATACTTGAATCAATGTTCTCGTTTCGGGATTCATTGTTGTTTCCCATAATTGACTAGCATTCATTTCCCCTAAACCTTTATAACGCTGTACAACATAACCTTTACCAATTTTCTTTTTTGCATCCTCTAGTTCATCATCTTGCCATGCATAAATAGCTTCTTCTTTTTTTCCGTTTTTCTTAGATATTTTATATAATGGCGGCAGAGCAATATATACTTTACCAGCTGTAATTAAGCCTTTCATATACCGATAGAAAAAAGTTAATAATAAAGTTTGAATATGTGCCCCATCAGTATCGGCATCGGTCATAATAATAACTTTATTATAGTTACTGTCTTTTTCATTAAAATCAGCACCAACACCTGCTCCAATTGTATTAATAATCGTTGCAATTTCTTCATTTTTCAATATATCACTCATCGCTGCTTTTTCCGTATTAATAACTTTTCCACGTAATGGCAAAATTGCTTGATACTTACGATCACGTCCCTGTTTAGCACTACCACCAGCCGAATCCCCTTCGACTAAATACAATTCTTTACGCTTTTTATCTTTGGATTGAGCCGGTGCTAATTTACCACTTAAAATTTTTTCTTGCCGTGTTCCTTTTCCCTTTCTAGCAGCTTCACGAGCTTTTCTAGCCGCATCACGAACTTGAGCTGCTTTAATCATTTTTTTAATTAAAACATCTGCAATTTGTTTATTTTCTTCTAAATAAAAAGATAGTTTTTCATAGACAATATTATCAACCACATTACGAGCCTCAGGAGTCCCTAATTTTGATTTTGTTTGTCCTTCAAACTGTAATAAATGTTCCGGCACTTTAATTGAAATAATTGCTGATAAACCTTCACGAACATCATTTCCTTCTAGATTCTTATCCTTTTCCTTCAACAAACCATATTTACGAGCATATTCATTAAATGTTCTAGTTAAAGCTGATCTAAAGCCAGTTTCATGACTTCCCCCATCACTAGTTCTTACTAAATTTACAAATGACAAAGTATTTTCTTGATATCCTGAAGTAAATTGCATTGCTAAATCCACTTCAATTTCATTATTGATACCTTCAATACTAATAATTGGATTTAATACATCTTTTTCATAATTTAAATATTCAACAAATGCAATCAATCCATTATCATATTGATAAACAACTTCTTTATCACTACGTTCATCTTTTAAATCAATTCTGATTCCTTTTAATAAAAAGGCACTTTCCATCAATCTTTCACTAATTGTTGAAAAATTATATTCTGTCGTTGAAAAAATACTTGCATCAGGCAAAAAATGAATTGTCGTTCCCGTTTTATTAGTTTTACCAACAACTTTTAATTTTCCAATTTTACTACCACCATTTTCAAATCTTTGTTGCCAAATTTTTCCATCACGATAAACTGTTACTTCTAACCAGGTAGACAAAGCATTAACAACAGAGGCTCCAACACCATGTAAACCACCTGATGTTTTATAACCGCCATCTTCATTAAATTTACCACCAGCATGTAAAACAGTTAAAATGACTTCTGTCGCTGGTCTACCCGATGCATGCATTCCCGTTGGCATCCCACGACCATGATCACTAACTATAATACTATTATCTTTACAAATCGTTACCTGAATGTTATCACCAAATCCACTTAATGCTTCATCAATTGCATTGTCGACAATTTCCCAAACAAGGTGATGCAAACCACGGCTATCAGTTGAACCGATATACATTCCAGGTCTTTTTCTAACTGCTTCTAATCCTTCTAATATTTGAATATTCGATTCATCATAACTATTTTTAGCTGCCATTTAATCAATTGCCTCCTTTAATCACTTTTGACATTATAACTAAATTACATCATTTTTTCAAAGGTTATTGTGTTTTTAAATTGATTAATTTATTAATCTAATTTAAGTTTTATAAAAATATTGCTTTTTTAAACGATTATTATATAATAAATGTCAGGTGATGTATATGATTTCAATATTATTAATAATTTTGGCATATCTTTATGGTTCAATTCCATTTGCTTTAGTAATTGGTAAACTATTTTATAAAACTGATGTGCGTAATTTTGGTTCTGGAAATTTAGGTGGAACGAATACTGGAAGAGTTTTAGGAAAAAAAGCTGGTGTAGCAGTAATTATTTTAGATGCATCAAAAGCACTAATTATTATGCTTTTAACTAAGTATTTATGCTCAATCTTATCTTTACATGCAGATTTACCATATATATGTGCTTTATTTTGTGTAATCGGACATTGTTATCCTATTTTTGCAAACTTTAAAGGTGGTAAAGCTGTATCAACTGCAATTGGTTATTTTTTAGCAGTAAATCCAATTGGTGCTATTTTAGCCTTGGTAGTATTCTTTATTGTCTTAAAGATAAGCAAGTATGTATCTTTATCTTCAGTATTAGCTTCATCATCAGTTTTAGTTTCAATTCCTTTTTTAGATATATCACTAATCGGTAAACTAACAACTGCTATCATTATTCTTTTATTAGTTTATCGTCATCGTGAAAACCTAAAAAGAGTAAAAAATAAAACTGAAAGCAAAATAAGCTGGATGTAAAAAATCTTGTTAGTAGTATCAACTTATTAAGTTGATACTTTTTTATTATATTTAAACATTAGATTTTTAATACAATTAAAATAGTTTAACACTAGTTAAAAATATAAATCAGAAAAACTAATTTAATAAAAAATGTCAAATTAAAAAACAATTAAATTTCTTAACTTGACACCATAAACTAAACATATTTTTAACCTTTTATTTATAACTGATTACCTCTTCATCATCTAAATGACTAGCATCACCAATATATTTAATTGTAAAGTTTTTACCATCAAAATCCACTTCACTTAACGAACACCCTCTTACAATATGTTGATTGATCTTCACTAGATCTTTTGTTTGATAATTAAGCATTAAACCATGTAAGATTACAAAAAGCATGCCATGAATCGTAATGAAAATTGTTTTATCATAATATTTTTGATATACATCATTTATAAATGACTTTAATCTTGTTTGAACTTCAAAATACGATTCTCCACCTGTTAATCTAACATTATCATCAGGATTATTCCATAAATTAAAGTATTCTTCATTATTTAAAAGTTCTTCAATTTTCTTCCCTTCATAAATTCCAAAATTCATTTCTTTTAAACGCACGTCTTCATTAAACTGATCAAATAAAATTTGGCTCGTACTTTTGGCTCTCCCAATTGGGCTAGAATAACAACAATCAATTTTCAAATCTTTAATTCTGTCTTTTAATAACAAAGCATCTTTAATGCCAGTTTCACTAAGGGGTGAATCTTGCCATCCTTGAAGTCTTTTTTCTTGATTCCACAATGTTTTAGAATGTCTAGTAATATATATCTTCATAAAATAAAATAAGGGCTAATCCCTTATTTATATTGCGCCATAATAGACGCCATAATTCTTTTAATTTGGGTTTCACTTGGTTTGCGACCCATTTCCATATACATTGCACGAATCATTTTTTCATTAATTGGTGGGTTTTTTCGTAATTGTTTTTTAAACATATATCGCGCCACAAAAAATCCAATAATTATCCCAATAATTACACCAATGATTACATTTAAAACCATTTTTTATACCTCCAAACTTCTAACTTGCTCATCCATTATAACATAACTTTTAGAAATTTGATACAATATATCTAAGAATATATTGGATTTTTTAGATGCTTCTATAATAACATAGTAATCAAACACCTGACATTTCATTGTTTCTTTAGTAAGTTCATTTTTAATAATATGGATATTTTTATTACGAAGATAATCTTTCCTTTGTTTTAATTTATATTCAATAAAATCACTAACTCCATCATTATTTTCAAAAAGACATTCTAATTGTTTAGTAAAATAAACATTTTTTGGTTGCAATGTAATAATTTTTTCTTTTATCTCTGGATATTGTTCTAATAAATCTTTTACATTTTGATTTAATTTATATATTTTATATGTATTCATTTCTATCACCACTTTAATTTTAACAAGTTTATTTAATAGAAATTGTCAAAAAAAGAAGAAAATATAAAAAGTATCAAAATCTTTAAATTAAGACTTTGATACTTTTTGCTCTTATAAAATATCTTTTATATTTTTAATTACATTTTCAACAGTAAAACCATAATTTTCAATTACTACATTAGCTGGAGCACTTGTTCCAAATTTATTAACTGACATTGTTTTACCATCTAAGCCAACATATTTATACCAACCAAAATCACTAGCCATTTCAATTGATAAACGTGCTCTCACATTATGTGGAAGAACTGTTTCTTTGTAATCATCATCTTGTTTTTCAAATAATTCCATTGATGGCATTGAAACTACACGCACATCAATTCCTTGTTCAAATAAAGCTTTTTTAGCTTCCATTGCTAAATTTACTTCACTACCTGTCGCAATAATAATTGCATCAATATGATCAACTTCATGCCCTACTATATAAGCTCCTTTACTTACACTTTCAACTGAAGTGTTTTCAAGTGTTGTAACATTTTGTCTAGTTAAAATGATTGCAGTTGGATTTTTAGTTGATTCTATCGCTATTTTCCATGCAGCAGCAGTTTCAATTGCATCTGCTGGTCTTAAAACTTGAACATTTGGTAAGGAACGTAACATTGCTAATTGTTCGATTGGTTGATGAGTTGGTCCATCTTCACCTACTGCAATCGAATCGTGTGATAAAGGAATAATAATTGGTAATTCCATTAAACACGCCATTCTAAGTGCTGCTTTAAAATAATCTGAGAATACTAAGAAACCACCAGCTGATACTTTGATTCCTGTATGTAAAGTAATTCCATTCATCATTGCAACCATTGCAAATTCACGAATTCCAAAAACTAAATTACGTCCACCATAATTTTCAACACTGAAAGCTTCTTCAAAAGCAATCTCCGTTTTAGTTGAACAAGCTAAATCTGCAGTCCCTGACATAAATGTTGGATTTTGTTTAGCTGCTTCTTGAATCAACTCATATGATGTATTTCTAGTTGCATCACTAAATCCTGGTACATATTTTTTAGTAATTTCTTCAACATCTAAAGAATATTTACCATCAATTGCATCTTTTAATTCCTGAGCTAATTCAGGGTAATTTTTTTCATAATCTTTAAATAAACGATTCCATTTATTATAACGATTTTTACCACGTTTAATACATGTATTGGCAAAATCTTCATAAACTTCATCAGGCACATAAAACTCTTCATGATCAAAACCATAAGATAATTTCGCATTTTTTCCATCTTCTTTACCTAATGGATTCCCATGAACTTTATTTGTTCCTTGGTTACTTGAACCATATCCAATTATTGTATTAACAATAATCAAAGTTGGTTTATATAATTCTTTTTTACCCTTACGAATTGCTTTTTGAATAGCATTAATATCATTACCATCTGCAACATTAATAACTTGCCATCCAATTGCTTCATAACGCTTTTTAACATCTTCACTAAACGACATTGATAATGGTCCATCTAAAGTAACTTGGTTAGCATCATATAAAACAATCAATTTACCAAGAGAAAGGTGTCCCGCAAGTGATGCTGCTTCATAAGTAACACCCTCTTGCATATCTCCATCACCACATAACACAAATGTGTAATGATCAACAATGTTATAATCTTCTTTATTGTATTTAGTCGCTAAAAACTTTTCTGCTAAAGCCATTCCAGCTGCCATCGGAATCCCTTGCCCTAGAGGCCCCGAAGAAGCATCGACACCATCTGTAATATCACATTCAGGATGCCCTGGAGTATTTGAATTCCATTGTCTGAAGTTTTTCAAATCATCCATTGAAATCTGATATCCAGATAAATGTAACATTGTATATAATAGCGCTGATGCATGTCCAGAAGCTAAAACAAAACGATCTCGATTAAACCATTTTGATTGCTTATGATAAAAATTCATCTCTTTAGTAAATAAAGTATAAATAGCTGGTGCGGACCCTAAAACCATTCCTGGATGTCCCGAATTTGCTTTGTTAATAGTATCAATGCCTAATGCACGGATAGCTGCAATTGATAACGTTGATGTTTCCATTTATTCTAATCTCCTTTTTGCACATAAAAAACTTATCCTTATTATACACAAAAATGTCTAAATTTGAATAAGTTTATTTAAATTACTTTAATTTTTTAATTTCTCAGCTTTTATTTTTTGAGGAGTTACATCATTTCCATTAACATCTACTACCTTTATGCCCATTAATTGTTGCTTAAAACCACTTCTAAAAGCTTTTAAATACTCTTGACGTAATTTTTCTTGTTCTTTCAATTCCGCCTTAGTAATAGTACCATCTTTTTTCTTTTTTGCTAGCTCATTGATTCTTTCAATTAACTTTGGATCTATGCTACTCATTCATCATTCTCCTTAACATAAAAAAGGTAGAGAGCTTTAGATATTTCCCTGTTTTGTACAGGTGGGCACCTTTAAATATACTTTAGGATCCCTATTCAAAGATAGGTTTTCAACACCGCAATTTAGATCAGGTTCCCGTATCTATGATGTGGAAATTTTTATATACTCTCTAACCAACGTTATTATAACATAAGCAGACAATGTGTCAACTATTATTCAATATTGTATTTTACTTTTTCTTAACAATACATGTACTCGTATAATCTAAATCAAAATATTTAAACATTGAATAGATATCATCAAGACTAATTTTTGCAACTTCATCAATTAAATCAAAGGCAATCGTTCCTTCAAAATAATAACGACTAAATATATTGGCAATACTTTCTGGACTATTAAACATATTTATAAACAAGCCAATATTTTTCTTTTTAATTCTTTCAAAATCACTTTTTTCAATTTTAATGTCTTTAAAATTTTTAATTAAATCTATTAAATTATCTTTTAATGTTTCATAATCATCACAATCGCAACCAATTTGAATAAATGCATAATCACGTTCTTGTGTGAAATTTGCACTAAATGAATCATTGATTATTCCTCTATTTAACCAATCGTTATATAATTTTGAACTTTTAGAAAATAATAGATCAAATAATAAATTAATTGCTAATTCACGCTTAATTTTTAATTTTGGATCATCAAAAATTTCATTGATCTTAATAGAAACAATAATTTTATTCATCTCAACATCCATTGTTAAAACATTTTCTTTAACTTTAATGTTATTTGGCTCAAAGACTTTTTGACAAACAATCTTATTTGCTATTTTAAAATCCTTTTTAGCTTGATTACTACGAATAATTGAAATTGCTTTATTAGCATCAATATTCCCTACTATAAAAAGCATCATATTACTTGGATGATAAAATGTATTATAACAAGTTTCTAACATCTCTTTAGTAGTATTATTAACTGTTTCTACACTTCCTGCAATATCAATGGCAACTGGATGAAGATTGTATAAATTTTGAATCGATCCAAAATAAACTCGCCAATCTGGATCATCATCATACATTTTTATTTCTTGACCAATAATACCTTTTTCTTTTTCTACACTCTCAGGTGTAATTTCTAACTTTTGAACAAAATCTAATAACAATTCAATACATGGATATTCATTAGAAGTTGTGCTAAATAAATATGCAGTACGACTAGAAGATGTAAAAGCATTTGTACTAGCTCCTAGTTTAGCAAATTCATCAGATGCATCAGTGCCATTCATATCAAACATTTTATGTTCTAAAAAATGAGCAATTCCATCTTCTACTTTAATCATTTCATCTTGACCAAGTGGTACAAATGTTGTATCAATAGCACCAAAATTCGTTGAAAATAAACCATAAGTTTTTTCAAAACCTGGTTTAGGAAGTAAATAAACTTCTAACCCATTATCCATTTTTTCATGATACAGTGTTTCTTTTAACGTATTAAAATATAGCTTTTCCATTATTTATCACTCCCTGTAAGTAAGAAAATAGTATCTAAATGCACTTTTTTACTTGCTGCAATAATTTCTTCACGACTAACTTTTAAGATTTTTTCAAGATATTCATCATTTGTTTCTTGTTTATTTGTTAAATCTCGATTATATGCTAAAGCAATCAAACTCATTGGTTCATCTTTAGTTTTAGTAAGTGAATTTTTTAACATTAATTTCGCTAAATTAATTTCATCATCACTAAAATCACCATTTTGAATATTAGCAAGTTCTTTTAAAATTAATTCTTTAGCCTTTTGATAGTCACTACCTTCAATTCCGGCATTAACAGTCATAATCCCACTAAATGCCCCGTAACTAGATGAGATATAATAACATAAACTATGTTTTTCTCTAACTACTTTAAACAATCTAGATTGTGAAAACCCACCAAATATTGCATTAAACACGGTCATTGCATAAGTACCTTCATCTAAAAAATTACAATCAACGACAAATCCCATATTTAATTTTGCTTGAGTAATGTCTTGTTTTTCAATTACTTCTAATACTTCTTTTTTTGTTGATTTAAAATTTGTTACAACTTCATTAAACACATTACTTGACTCAAAACTTAAATTTTCTTTAAAAACATCAACGATACTTTCATCAACATCTCCAACCACATATAAATGTTTAGCATCATTTTTAATGCACTCTAATAAATATTGATATAATTCTTCATTAGTAATTTTATCAATTTCTTCAATATATCCATTATTACAAACTGATAAAAAGCTATCTTCACCCATATTTTTAAATAACTGGTTTAATCCATACATAAATTTATCATCATTTTGAACAATTAAGCGTTCCTTTAATTCTTTTTTCTTAATATTTAAAGTTTGCTCATCAAACTTACCATTGATTACATTAGGATTATAAAGAACATCATTAAACAGTTTAATTTGTTGTTTAAGTAAATCTTCTTGATATGGTAAAAACTCTTCATTAATACAAACACTAGAAATATTCAAAACTTGAACTAACCCTTTACTAGCCAAATTAGTTCCAAAACTCATTCCATATAAATCCTCTAAATGGCTTGATAAAGCTTGCGTTGAGGGATAATCTTTTGTCCCCCCAGTTAACATAAAAGAAAGTAATGATCGTTTAGTCACATTTTCTTTTATCAATTTATTTTCTAATTTTAATGACATAGTTATATTTTTAAATTTTTTTGTTGGAATTACATGTAATGTATATCCAGCTAATTGATAACTTTTTTTCATAAGACACTCCTTTTTCAATCTAATGTATATATTATACACCAAAAAAATAAAAATAGAATTAAAACTATAGCTCTAATTTAAAATTAATTGAATAGGGGCTAAGAATTAAAATCTTTCGCCCCTTTCACAACACCGTGCGTAGGGTTCCCTACACGGCGTTTCATAAGTTTATAGAGTTGTAATAATCTAGTGCACTTATAAATCCGTATATTTTTAATACTTCATTTGTAAGTGTCCTTTTTAGTATGAAGCTATTGGCGATGTGCCAGTAGCTTTTTCTTGTGTTTGCCCATTCCCATGCCTTACTTTTATTAATACCTAGTTTTTGTAAATTTCTATACCTTGTTCTTACTAACTTCCATCTTTTCCAATATATCATTCGTATTCTTCTTCTCATCCATGAGTCTATTTCCCTTAGATGTTTACTCATATTCGCTATCCTATAGTAATTCACCCAACCTGTAATGTATTCTTTTAACTCTTTAGCTAATTCCTTACTTGATATTGGTCGGTTCCTTTTGGTGATTTCCTTTATTCTCTTTTTCATCTTTTCTTTAGATTTCTTGTGAACAGTGATTCGTACATTACCACTCTTCTCTATATAAAATCCAAAGCCCAAGAATTTTATATCAGTAATATAGGCTACCTTTGTCTTCTCTTGGTTCACTTTTACAAATAATTTCTCTTCTAAATATCTTGTCACTGTTTCTTTGACTCTCATTGCACTTCTTTTACTTTTGAATAGTATGACACAGTCATCTGCGTACCTTACAAATCGATTTCCTCTTCTTTCCATTTCTTTATCAAATTCATTAAGATATATATTTGATAATAATGGGCTGAGTGGCCCACCTTGGGGTACTCCTTTTGTAGTTTCTTCAAACTTATGTTTTACTATGACTCCTGCATTGAGATATTTATGTATGAGTGATATAACTCTTCCGTCTTTAATAGTTTGTGACAATATCTGTATAAGTCTTGAATGGTTGACTGTATCAAAGTACTTCTCTAAATCTAGGTCTACTGTATATCGATATCCTTCATTGGCGTATTCGACTACTTTTCTTACTGCTTGATGGGCATTTCTTCTTGGTCGGAACCCATAACTATTGTCACTGAATTGGGGTTCAAATATTGGTGTCAGTACCTGTACTATCGCCTGTTGTATGACCCTATCCGTCACTGTTGGAATTCCTAACTCTCTTTTCTTTCCGTTATCTTTTGGTATTTCTACTCTTTTAACGGCTTGTGGACTATAATGTCCCTCCATGATAAGTTTCTTTAGATAAGACCAGTGTTGTGCGAAATGCGTACGAACTTCTGCGACTTGCATTTTATCTACACCACCACTTCCCTTATTACTCATAACCCTTTGGATTGCCTTTTCTATATTGGCATCCTCCATAATTGTTTCAAGTAACTTCTCATGTACTACAAATCTATTGGTGTTCTTCGTATGTGATATCTCTTGTTTTGATGTAGGATACACTTCTCCACTATTGTCGTATTCCGTACTATCTTCATAGAGTAAGCCTAATGATAGTTGACAGTATCCTATTTTATCTTGAGTATCTTTCATTTCCAGTTCACCTCCTTATGTTCGGTCCTTCGCTAGATAACCATTACAGTTATCATCATCACTACTATGACCTCGGCTGACTTCCTAGGACAAACGTTTCCACCATGATTACATTTTCATCATGTTCCTAGGACCTCCCACGGTAAGACATAACACTTTCATCCTATGTACCCACTATCTTTACACTGCTTATTCCGTCGTACTATTGGACTTCGATTTGTTTAGCAATCTCATCCGATAAGCTTCTGCCTAAAATAGTTCGTATTCCTTGGGTCAGGACTTTGCCTCCAACTTCCTCCCGTTCACACCTTACGATGGATACCTTGTCTTCGGCTAGTGGTTGGTAGTACGAAACCCCCACAGTGGACTTTCACCACCTAGTCTTATGTCATGCGTGGCACACTAAAAAATAAGTAGTATTAAATACTACTTATCATCATCAACAGATAAAATTGCCATAAAAGCTTCCTGAGGAATTTCCACATTTCCAACTGCTTTCATTCTCTTTTTACCCTCTTTTTGTTTTTCTAATAATTTCTTTTTACGGGTAATATCACCACCATAACATTTAGCTAAGACATTTTTTCGCATCGCTTTAATTGTCGTTCTAGCAATGATTTTCCCCTGAAGCGCCGCTTGAATTGGTACTTCAAACATTTGTTTAGGAATGATTTCTTTTAATTTTTCACAAATAATCTTTCCTCGGCTATACGCAAAATCTTTATGAACAATCGTTGAAAGAGCATCAACTGCATCGCCATTTAATAAAATATCCATCTTTTGTAATTTGCTTGTTCGATAACCAATTAATTCATAATCTAGTGAAGCGTAACCTTTAGTACTAGATTTCAATTTATCAAAAAAATCATAAACAATTTCTGATAAAGGAACTTCATAAATAACATTTCTACGAGTATCATCAATATATTCAATATCAACATACTCTCCTCTTTTATTTTGACAAAGTTCCATAATTGCACCAACAAACTCACTAGGAGTCATAATTGATGCTTTTACATATGGCTCTTCGATATGATCGATAACCTGTGGAGCTGGCATCATTGCAGGATTATCAATAATTAATTCACTTCCATCTGTTAGATAACAATGATAAATAACTGATGGTGCTGTAGCAATTAATTCAAGATCAAACTCTCTTTCCAATCTTTCTTGGATAACATCCATATGTAATAATCCTAAAAAACCACATCTAAATCCAAACCCTAATGCTTGTGATGTTTCTGGTTCAAACATTAACGCTGAATCACTTAATTTCATCTTTTCTAATGCTTCACGTAAATCTTTATAACGAGCATTATCGATTGGATAAAGCCCACAATACACCATTGGATTTAATTGACGATATCCTGGTAATTGAACATTTGATTCCTGTTCAAGAGTAGTAACCGTATCACCAACATGGATGTCTTGAATAGATTTGATTGAGGCACAAAACCAACCAACTTCACCGACAACCAGCTCTTCTTTTTTTACTTCACGAGGTGTTCTAACACCTAATTCAGTAACTTCATATATTGCATTAGTAGCTAAAAATTTAACTGTATCGCCAACTTTAATTTTACCTTCTTTAATTCGAACAAAAACAATTACACCTCGATAACTATCATAGTAAGAATCAAATATCAAAGCTTGAGTAGGATTATTGATATCTCCAGAAGGTGCTGGGAATTCATGAACAACCTTTTCAAGAACTTCTTCAATATTCAATCCAGTTTTTGCAGAAATCAATGGTGCATGATCTGCCGGTAATCCAATCACATCTTCTACTTCTTTAATAACTCGACTAGGATCTGCACTTGGTAAATCTATTTTATTAATAACTGGTAAAATTTCCAAATTATTATCTAGTGCCAAATATACATTTGCTAAAGTTTGTGCTTCAACCCCTTGAACTGCATCAACAACTAAAATAGCACCTTCACAAGCCGCCAAAGAGCGAGATACTTCATATGTAAAATCGACATGCCCTGGTGTATCGATCAAGTGCAGCAAATACGTTTGTCCATCTTTTGCAGTATAATTAAGTTGAACCGCATTTAATTTTATCGTTATTCCTCTTTCACGCTCAAGATCCATACTATCAAGTAATTGAGATTTCATATCTCTATCAGCTACTGCTCCAGTTAATTGAAGTATGCGGTCTGCCAGGGTGCTTTTACCATGATCAATATGCGCGATAATTGAAAAATTTCTTATTTTACTTTGATCAATCGTCATTTATTATCACCCACTTTCGTTACAATATTATAACAAATAAGTAGGTCAAACTCAAATACTATTTATTCCCTCTAAAATATTTATCCAGTAAAGAAACATGTTCAGCAATCACTTCGATTGATGTAATAACTTTAGAATCACTACATTCAAATGTTCGTGAATGTAATCTACCTTTTATTGCTATCATGCTTCCTGGTAATGCTGTTTCAATAATCATTTCTGCAATCCCACGCCACAAAGAAACTGTTACATAATCACTTTCATACGCTCCTAAACCATTTTTAAACCCTTGTTCAATCTCCAATGTTGCATTGGCTACTTTTACACCACCTTTAGTAGTTTTCATTACTGGTATATCAACTAATCTTCCAATTAGCATAACTTGATTTAACATTTAATCTCCCTCCTCTTTCAAAATAATTATATGAATATAATTATTGCTTTTCAAGCTAACTTAAAAATGTAAAAATTCATAAAAATACAAAAATCAATCAATATTGATCGATTTTATTTTATATATGAAATAAATACTTTTTTATATGTGTTTTTAGACCGTTAATGTCTACTAAAATTTGGCTAAAATATAAATAAAAAAAGAAGTCATTTAGACTTCTACAATAACATAAGCAATGGCATAATCATTTTCATGAGCAATTGAAATATAAGAATTAACATAATTTAAAAATGGTTTTCCATTAGTATCATTTAAAATTTCAACATCATTAAATGAAACCAATTTTTCTTCTATTCCAACAGCTTTAAAAAAAGCTTCTTTACCCGCAAAACGACCACCAAGAAATTCACGTTTTTGTTTATCTGTTTTTTTATTACGATAAATTTCAAACTCCTTAAACGTTAAGATTTTACAAGCAAACTCATCCAAACAATCATTCAAGCGATTTAAATCAACAATATCGCAACCAATTCCTTTAATCATAATTAATCCTTAAACTTCTTTTCATATAAACTCATTAATTCATCTAATGACATATCATCATCAATTTCGTCAATTAAACTATCTTTCTTTTTTTCTTCATCCCCAGAAAAATCCAACTTAAACTCTCCAGTTCTTTCTTCAATAATTTTTAATTGGTCTTTTTCTTCTTCAACAATTTTAGCAATATTACGAAGATTATCTTCTACAGTAGGTAGACCATCAGTTTCTCTATTTACTCTTTTTTCAACTTTTGGCTTTTCTTCTTTAACATCTGGTTTTTCTTCTTTAATAGCTGTCAACTTAGATTCTGTTTCTACCTCAATCTTTTTTTCAAAATTACCAAAATATGGACTTAATACGGGAACTAACTCATCATCAGATAGTTTTCTTTTAGGTCTAGCTTTAGTTTTTTTAGAAACCTTTTTTTCTGGTTCTTTACTTTTAGTAATTCCTCGCATTGGCGAAATAATTTCACTCATACGATAAATTTCTTTTGGTTCTTCTTCAACTATTTTCTTTGATTCACTTACTTTTGGTTTTTCAACAGGTTTAACTTTAACATTTTCTTTTGGTTTTTTAGTCTCTTTATTTTTAAATTCTTCATCATAAATTAATGGCGTGCTAAATTTTTCTTTACGACGTTGTTCGACAACTGGGTCAACTTCAAAAATATCATCATTTTGTACATGCTTTTTAAATAACCCTTTAAACATTCTATTATTCCCCCTCTAGTCTAAAAAAAAGATTCACCAATATTATATTTTTCTTTATCTAATACCAAAATTCCACGCACTTGAGGTGCATTTGGTAAGCCTAATTCTCGAGCCGAACAAATCATCCCATTAGAATCAACCTTACGTAATTTAGATGGTTTAATTACTAAACCACTTGGCATAATTGCTCCAATTGTAGCAACTACAACTCTTTGCCCTTGTTCAACATTGGGTGCACCACATACAATTTGAGTTTCTTCGTTTCCTAAATTAACTTGACAAATATGTAAATGATCAGAATCTGGATGATCACACATTGAAACAACTTCACCAACAATAAAACGTGGTGTTTTATCAACTGTAACTGCTAAAAAACCATATTTTTCTAAAATTTCATTAAAAGCATCAACTTGTTCATCACTAAATTTAATCAAACCATTATTAAGACTACCTAAATATTTGCTGGCATTTAATAAATTATAACCAATAACATTTTCCTTTTTATCTTTTAAAACAACTAAATCATCATATTTATCATAGCTAAATGTTTTACCATCCACTATTCTTGCAAGCATAATATCGCCTACATGATCTAAATTATAAAATCCATGAAACATCATCATAACACCTCTTATTTTAAACTATCAATAAATGCTTGAATTTCGTCTTTTGTCTTACGAAGTTTACTTACAAAGCGTCCAATCTCTGCTTCATCATTATAAGCCACAAAAGATGGAATACCTAAAATATCTAAAGATTTACATAAATCTAATAAATCATCACGATTTACTACATAAAACTTAAATTCTGGATTTGCATCAACAATATCACCAATAAACGGTTTAACAAACATACAGTCAGGACACCAATTAGCCGTAAACATAAAAATAGTTTTACCAGCTTTTGCTTTTTCAAATTCTTCAACTGTCTTAATTTCAATTAATTTATCCATTTATTTATACCTTCCAATTAATTTATAAATTGGTCCTTTCTTACAAAATTTACGCTCATATTCAGTCATAATATTTCCTTCACTTTCAGGACTATTATGCAAATCAAGACTTATATATTCAAAATCCATTGGATATTGATTCAATGAAATCAATGAATACTCAAACAAACCACGATTATCTGTCTTAAATTCAATAACTCCTTGATCAATTAAAATTTGACGATAAACATCTAAAAACTTACTAGAAGTAAGTCTTCTTTTAGCATGTCTACTTTTAGGCCAAGGATCACTAAAATTCAAGAAAATTTTATCTACTTCATTTTTTTCAAATACATTATTCAACTCAATTGCATCATAACGCATTAAACGAAGATTACTCACTTTATTTTCTTGTAAATTAATCTTATTAATCGCTGCTGCTAAAACACTTGGATATTTTTCAATCCCAATATAATTTATGTCAGGGTTCAAACGGGCATTTTCATAAATAAAATCACCCTTACCCATTCCAATTTCTATATAAATTGGATTATCATTTCCAAAAACACTTTTCCAATTATTTTTAAAACTTTCTGGCTCAATTACTACAAAATCTTTATTTTCATTCATAATGTCATAAGCCCTTGGATTATTTCTAAGTCGCATTATTACTCCCCTTTACACATGTATATATTTTATCATAATTCTTTAGTCAAGTCGATAAATTCCTCTTTAGTAAGTTCGCGAAAATCACCTAATTGTAAACTACGGTCTATTGTCAATCCTTTAATACTTATTCGTTTTAAATAAGTTACTTTTTTATTACAAGCTTCTACCATTTTCTTTACTTGATGAAATTTTCCTTCAAAAATCTCTATTTCAACCTCACAACTATCATCAAACACTTCTAAAATTTTCAAATTAGCTGGTTTACATTTATAACCATTATCCAAAATCACACCATCTTTAAACGCTAAAATATCAAATTCATTCATTATTCCTGCAATTCTAGCAACATATACTTTGGCATGATTTCTATTTGGTGACATTAATCGATGAGCAAAATCACCATCATTACTAATTAATAAAAGTCCTTCAGTATCAATATCTAGTCGACCAACTGGAAATAAATCATAATTTTCATATCCAACAATCAAATCAATAACCGTTGGATGAACATTATCTTTAGTAGCACTTACATAACCCTTAGGCTTATTTAACATTAAATAAACATATGGGCGGTATTCAATTAGTTCACCATCAAAAATAATCTCATCTTTTTGATAATCAACTTTATAATCATCTTTTTTTATGATTTCACCATTAACTTCAACAAAACCCTTTCGAATATAACTTTTAACTTCTTTACGTGTTCCTATTCCATAATTAGCTAAAAGCTTATCAAGTCTCATCATCATCCAATCTTATAAACCTTTCTTCCAATTTTTTACTATTTTCATCATTATAAAACCTTAAATATATAATAACTCTAATATCCTTTTTCTTTGTAACTCCTGATAAATTAACTCCACGATATATTCCCTTTGTTTTATCAACAACACCAGGCACTAAAGAAAAACTCTCATCTTCTAAAATCCCTAAACTAGGCAAACTGCTTTCATCATCATTTTCAACTTTAGCAATCGCTTGTAAATCATACATATTTATTCTAGGACTGTCAATAATAATATCATAACGTGTTTTGCTATCATTAATTTTATTTAAAACTAATCTGATTGAAAACTCGTCACTTCCATCTTTAAATTCACGTTGTTCAATAAGTTTTTGTGTATATTTTTTATATTGCATATCAAGCTTATCATTTACCTCAGTTTCACTAGCTTTACAGCCAGTTATTAACAAACAAAGCATAATTATAAGAATTCGTTTCAATTTCATCACCGCTACCATTATAACATGTTTTATCTTAATCTAATAGAAAATAATGATAAACTAATTTTATTCACAAATTCACATCTAATTCACAATTGAATAGGGGCTAAGAATTAAAATCTTTCGCCCCTTTCACAACACCGTGCGTAGGGTTCCCTACACGGCGTTTCATAAGTTTATAGAGTTGTAATAATCTAGTGCACTTATAAATCCGTATATTTTTAATACTTCATTTGTAAGTGTCCTTTTTAGTATGAAGCTATTGGCGATGTGCCAGTAGCTTTTTCTTGTGTTTGCCCATTCCCATGCCTTACTTTTATTAATACCTAGTTTTTGTAAATTTCTATACCTTGTTCTTACTAACTTCCATCTTTTCCAATATATCATTCGTATTCTTCTTCTCATCCATGAGTCTATTTCCCTTAGATGTTTACTCATATTCGCTATCCTATAGTAATTCACCCAACCTGTAATGTATTCTTTTAACTCTTTAGCTAATTCCTTACTTGATATTGGTCGGTTCCTTTTGGTGATTTCCTTTATTCTCTTTTTCATCTTTTCTTTAGATTTCTTGTGAACAGTGATTCGTACATTACCACTCTTCTCTATATAAAATCCAAAGCCCAAGAATTTTATATCAGTAATATAGGCTACCTTTGTCTTCTCTTGGTTCACTTTTACAAATAATTTCTCTTCTAAATATCTTGTCACTGTTTCTTTGACTCTCATTGCACTTCTTTTACTTTTGAATAGTATGACACAGTCATCTGCGTACCTTACAAATCGATTTCCTCTTCTTTCCATTTCTTTATCAAATTCATTAAGATATATATTTGATAATAATGGGCTGAGTGGCCCACCTTGGGGTACTCCTTTTGTAGTTTCTTCAAACTTATGTTTTACTATGACTCCTGCATTGAGATATTTATGTATGAGTGATATAACTCTTCCGTCTTTAATAGTTTGTGACAATATCTGTATAAGTCTTGAATGGTTGACTGTATCAAAGTACTTCTCTAAATCTAGGTCTACTGTATATCGATATCCTTCATTGGCGTATTCGACTACTTTTCTTACTGCTTGATGGGCATTTCTTCTTGGTCGGAACCCATAACTATTGTCACTGAATTGGGGTTCAAATATTGGTGTCAGTACCTGTACTATCGCCTGTTGTATGACCCTATCCGTCACTGTTGGAATTCCTAACTCTCTTTTCTTTCCGTTATCTTTTGGTATTTCTACTCTTTTAACGGCTTGTGGACTATAATGTCCCTCCATGATAAGTTTCTTTAGATAAGACCAGTGTTGTGCGAAATGCGTACGAACTTCTGCGACTTGCATTTTATCTACACCACCACTTCCCTTATTACTCATAACCCTTTGGATTGCCTTTTCTATATTGGCATCCTCCATAATTGTTTCAAGTAACTTCTCATGTACTACAAATCTATTGGTGTTCTTCGTATGTGATATCTCTTGTTTTGATGTAGGATACACTTCTCCACTATTGTCGTATTCCGTACTATCTTCATAGAGTAAGCCTAATGATAGTTGACAGTATCCTATTTTATCTTGAGTATCTTTCATTTCCAGTTCACCTCCTTATGTTCGGTCCTTCGCTAGATAACCATTACAGTTATCATCATCACTACTATGACCTCGGCTGACTTCCTAGGACAAACGTTTCCACCATGATTACATTTTCATCATGTTCCTAGGACCTCCCACGGTAAGACATAACACTTTCATCCTATGTACCCACTATCTTTACACTGCTTATTCCGTCGTACTATTGGACTTCGATTTGTTTAGCAATCTCATCCGATAAGCTTCTGCCTAAAATAGTTCGTATTCCTTGGGTCAGGACTTTGCCTCCAACTTCCTCCCGTTCACACCTTACGATGGATACCTTGTCTTCGGCTAGTGGTTGGTAGTACGAAACCCCCACAGTGGACTTTCACCACCTAGTCTTATGTCATGCGTGGCACACTAAAAATAAATAGGAACATAAGTTCCTATTTACATCTGAAAGTTTCACACGCAGTCTCTTTAATTTCTTTTGCATGATTACATTTACAATTACATACTGTAATTTCTTGAGCTTCACATTTACAGTTATTATTGTAAACACAATTATCCACATGACAACATACGTCTTTAGCCATGGAATCACCTCCATAACTATTTTTAACAATCTCATTAAAACTATACGAGAAAATTATTTTTTATCTTCATATTCTATCAGGCAACTAAAACTATATTCCAATTCATTTGAAAAAGTCATTGCAACTTGATAATGTAAATTAATAATTGAAACTTCCTCCTTTGCAATAAAATCGTTCAACTCATCTTCTAAATCTAATTCATGTGTTTTTTCAATAATTTTTATTTTCATAATTAAATTATAAAAAAATCATCATGAAAAAATTGTCTTATTGGTTTATTTCAATTTTAAAAGTTGCTTCAAATTGCTCATTTTCTTTTAAACTAACAATTCCTTCTTTATCTTTAAATTCTCCACAAAAATCATCATAATCACTATGACCAAACCATGGTTCAATAGCAATTAATCCTCCTACATGTTTAGCTGCCCAAATACCTAAATGAGTAAAACCATCCATGTGAACAACCAATGATTTATTATGATTTAATGATTTTAATGCCATTTTATTTGATTTGAAATTTTCTAAAACGATCGTATCATTACTAAAAAGCTCTTGGCGAACAAAAAATCTTTTTTCATTATCTAAAAAAGAAACAGTTTCATGACTAATTCCTTTTTTCTTTAAATTAAGTACTTTTCTAGCTAAAGTTTCATTATCGCTAAATTCTAAATAATAATCATTACTTGATTCACCTTCCATAAATGGACAAGCAAAAGCAGGATGTCCTCCTATCTGAAAATAAATTTCTTTATTATCAGTATTTATAACCTTCAAATTACAAGCAAGAACATTATCATTTAAACTATAAGTTACTTCTAATTTAAATAAATAAGGATACTGTTTTAATATTTCTTCATTCGGTTCCAGTGTAAAAATAACTTCAGTATCATTTATTTGATTAGCAAGATATTCGCTGTGACGTGAAAAACCATGCTGTGTCATACTGTATGTTTTACCATTAATATGACATTCATTATTTTGAAGTGCTCCTACGATTGGAAATAAAATCGGCGCGCTGCTTCCCCATTGAATCGGATCACGACGCCACATATAATTGATTTGGTCTCTCTGTCCAACTATTTTAATAATTTCAGCCCCTTTATTTTTTAGAACAACTTCTAAAAAATTATTTTTTAATGTTATCATAATTACCTCCTGAGTCATATATCTATAATCTATTATAACATATCTATAATTAAACTAAAAAGTATATAAATTTTAATTTTAAAATAAAAGAGGCAATAATTGCCTCTAATTATTTATTATGATTTAAATCATCAATAATTTTTTCAATCTTATTACCATATTGTAAAGAAGTATCATTTACAAAATGTAACTCAGGAACTTTACGAATTGTAAGACGTTTTGCAAGCAACGAACGAATAAAACCCTTTGAACGCTCTAAAGCCTGCATTCCTTTACGTGTATCAAAATCTTTACCTAAAAATGTTACATAAATTTTAGCAATAGATAAATCATTAGTTAAATCAACTGCAGTAATCGTACAAAATCCTATCTTAGGATCACGAACTTCCATTTGAAGAATTTGTGATAACTCTCTTTGAATAATACCACTAACTTTTTCCTTCTTTAAAACCATGTAATCACCTACTTAACTTCTACTTCTTCCATGATATAACCTTCAACAATATCGCCCTCTTTAATATCATTAAAGTTTTCAATACTTAAACCACATTCAAAGCCACTAGCAACTTCTTTAACATCATCTTGGAATCTTTTCAATGAACCAAGTTTTCCTTCATAAACAACGACACCATCACGGATTAAACGAACGCCACAATTACGACGAATAAATCCATCAGTTACATAACATCCAGCAATATTCCCGACTTTTGACACTTTAATAACTTGACGAATTTCTGCTTGACCAGTAATTACTTCTTTGATTTCAGGCGCTAACATACCTTTCATTGCAGTTTCAATTTCTTCAACCATTTTATAAATGATATTATGAAGACGAATTTCAATACCTTCTTCTTCAGCCTTTTGACGAACTTTAGCATTAGGACGAACATTGAAACCATAAATGATTGCTTTTGAAGCTGTGGCTAATAAAACATCAGATTCTGAAATACCACCAGCTGTAGAGCGAATAACATTAACTCTTACACCTTCTACATCAATTTTTTCAAGTGAAGCTTTAACTGCTTCAGCTGTTCCTTGCACATCAGCTTTAACGATAATATTTAAATCAAGTACTTCACCATCTTTAATTTGTGAAAATAAATCATCTAAAGACATAGCAGCTCCTACACTACGTTCCTTATCTAATTTTGCTTTCAAACGTGATTCTCCAACACTACGAGCTTGTTTTTCACTTTCAAAAACCATGAATTTATCTCCAGCAACTGGAACATCATTTAACCCTGTAATTTCTACTGGTGTTGCTGGTAAAGCTTCTTTAATTACTTTTCCACGATCATCTAACATTTGACGTACACGTCCATGAGCAGTTCCTACAACAATTGGATCCCCAGCTCTTAAAGTACCATTTTCAACTAATAATGTTGCAACTGGCCCACGTCCACGATCTAGTTTTCCTTCAACTACACTACCATATGCATAACGATTTGGATTTGCTTTTAAATCAGCTAATTCAGCGACAACAATCAATGTTTCTAATAATTCATCGATTCCAATCCCTTTTTTTGCAGAGATTTCACAATATACTGTATCTCCACCCCAATCTTCAGGTAATAATCCATACTCAGACATTTCACCTTTGATTCTTTCAGGATCAGCACCTTCTTTATCAATTTTATTAATAGCAACAACAATCGGTACACCAGCCGCTTTAGCATGGTCAATTGCTTCTTTAGTTTGTGGCATCACACCATCATCAGCTGCTACAACAATAATAACAATATCAGTAACTTGTGCTCCACGAGCACGCATTGCAGTAAAAGCTTCATGTCCTGGAGTATCTAAAAAAGTAACTTTTTTACCATTTACATCAACTTGATAAGCACCAATATGTTGTGTAATTCCTCCAAATTCACCTTCAACAACTGCAGATTTTCTAATAGTATCTAATAATGTTGTTTTACCATGGTCAACATGTCCCATGATCGTAACAACTGGACAACGAGGTACTAAATCACTTTCATCATCAACAATCTCAATTTCTTCAAAATTGATTTCATTTACTTCTATATGTTTTTCAGCATCAAAACCATATTCTAAACAAATTAATTCTACTTGTTCATCACTAAGAGCCGAATTTATTGTTACCATTGTTCCAAGTAAAAACAATACTTTGATAATATTAGCAGGTGTTTGTCCAATTTTTTCTGCTAATTGTCCAACAGTAATTCCCTCTTCATATACAATCACTCCATCTTTAGCAACTGATTCTTCTTGTTTTGATGGAAAATTAGACATTAACTGTTTTTTTCCTTTTTTATTTTTTTTGTTTTGTTTTGCCATAATTTCACCCTCCTGTCTTTTCTTTTAAACTTTTTGCAAATCCAGCATCCTGAATTCCTAAAGCAACCCGATTATTTTTACCAATTGCACTCGATAATTCTTCTCTACTACTAGTTACTATATAATCAACATTATAACTAGTACACTTGTCAATAAATTTCTTTTTAGTATTATCGCTAGCATCACTTGCAATAATAACTAGATGTATTGCATTTGTTCTAATTTTTTTGATTAATGTTTCTCCAGTAACAATTTTACGGGCACGACTAGCTAGTCCCAATAAATTTAAAAAATTATTCATTAATCAACTTACCTAATTCCTCAAATATTTCATCAGGAATTTCAACTTGTAAAGAACGTGCTAACAATTTTTTCTTTTTTGCAATTTCAAAAGCCTCTTTACTTTTTTTTAAATAAGCCCCACGCCCATTCATTTTCCCTGTCAAATCAACAAACACTTCGCCCTCTTTATTACGAACGATTCTTACTAATTCTTTTTTAGGTAATTGTTCACCGGTAGCTAAACATTTTCTTAATGGTATTTTACGCAATATTATCACTCCCTAGTCAGCATCATAATATTTATCATATTCATCATAATCAATTTCTTCATCATATTTACTATATTCGTCATCTAAATCATAAAAATCATCATCATAATCTTCTTCAGCATCAATAATTTCATCATCATTTTTAACAATGACTTCTTCATCATTTGCTTCATCGTTATTTTCCAACATTTCTTGAGCAAATTGTTCTTCAAAACTTGCATCAACAGGTACTGATTTTGATTCTAATTCTTCCAAAGTAATTAAACCATTTTCTAAAGCTTCACTTACTGATTTAATATCAATCTTCCATCCAGTTAATCTTACTGCTAAACGTGCATTTTGTCCACGTTTACCGATTGCAAGCGATAATTGATCATCTGGAACAATTACTAAAGCACTATGATCTTTTTCATTAATAGAAACATATTTAACTTCTGAAGGACTCAATGCATTTGAAATAAATTCAACAGGATCATTGCTCCAAATAATGATATCGATCATTTCACCATTTAATTCATCAACAACATTTTTAACACGACTTCCTTTAGGTCCAACACATGAACCGATTGGATCAATATTTTCATTACTTGCATAAACTGCAATTTTACTTCTTTCTCCTGGTTCACGAGAAACTGCTTTAATTTCAACTGTTCCATCAAAAACTTCAGGTACTTCTAATTCAAATAATCTTTTAACAAAATTTGGTTCTGTTCTACTTACTACAATATGAGTTCCTTTAGTTCCACGATCAACATCACAAACATAAACTTTTAAATGTTGTCCCTCTTTTAATTTTTCTCCAGGAATTTGCTGATTTAATGCTAAAAACGCTCCTGTTTTTCCAATATTTACGATTGCAAACTTATCTTCAACACGATCAACTATACCAGTGATAATATCATCTTTTTTATCAGCAAACTCATTATAAAGAGTTTCTTTTTCAGTTTCACGAATTTTTTGTCTAAACAGTTGCTTTGTTTGAATCGCTGCTAAACGACCAATATGTTCAACGTCTGCTTCTGTTTCAACAACATCACCGATTTTATAAAATGGGTTAATCGCTTGAGCTTCTTCCAACGATAATTCTAAATCTTCATCTTCAAGATCATCAACAACCGTTCTTAATTCAAATAATCTAAATTTACCAGTTTTTTCATTAATTTCAACACGGACATTAGCATCAGAATTTAAATAATTTTTCTTATATGCTTTTGCAATAGATTCTTTCAACATTTCTAAGAAGACATCTTTTTCAATTCCTTTTTCTTCAATTAATAAATTTAATGCCTCCATGAATTTAATACCAGCCACTTTAATATCCTCCTAAAATTTCACAGCTAATCTAATAAATTTAATATTGTTGTATTCAATTTTTACTTTCTTTTTAATATTCTTAACTAAATATTCAAATTCAATCGTTTCATCTTCAATCGAATTAATAAAACCTTCAACTTCATCTAATCCTGCAATTGGATTATAAAATTTTGCATATACATACTTTCCAATAGAAGATTTAACCTGTTCAAATGTTTTTAATGGTTTTTCAACCCCAGGCGAAGAAACCTCCAAATAATATTCTCCCTTAATCGGATCTTCTTCATCCAGCTTTTGACTGATTTGCTCACTTACCGCTACACAAGTATCCATATCTAAAAAACCTTCATTTTTTTCAACAAAAATTCTAAGATACCATTCTCCTTTATCTTGAACATATTCAATATCATCAAGATAAACATCGTTACTTTGTAAAATTGGTTCAATCATTTCTTTAATCTTATTTAAAAGTTCCATCATTTCACCTCTATTCAATAATAAAGAGTGGGTTGCCCCACTCGCTTCTCTATGAAACTACAGCTATAATAACATATCTATTTAAAAATTGCAACTTTAAAAAAGTGATAATTGATTTCTTTCCTGCATTCCATTAAATACACCCATCTTAGTTAATGTTTTAATATGGGAATTATTTAATTTAGTACGTTTAATCACATCTTCTTTTGATAAAAATGGAGCTTGATTACGAGCATCAATAACTGTTTTAGCAACTGCTTCACCTAATGCATCAACTGCACTAAAAGGTGGAATTAATCCAAATTCATCATTAGGATCTAAAATGAATTTGCTGGCTTGTGAATATTGTAAACTAATTGGATTAAAATGATAACCACGCTCAATCATCTCTAAAGCGATTTCAAAAACATCCCACAAACCTTCTTCTTTATTTGAAGCACTGCGTTGTGCTTTTAATTGCGCAATTTCTTCACGACGTGCCATAATAGCATCTTTCCCTTGAATCAATGTTTCAATTTCATAAAAATCACAACGAGTCGAAAAATACACAGCATAGTATTCACGCGGATAATAAACTTTCCACCACGCTACTCGGATTGCTGAAAGAACATAAGCAACCGCATGAGCCTTAGGAAACATGTACTTAATTTTTTTACATGATTCAATATACCATTGCGGTACATTATGCTTTTTCATTAATTCCTCATATTGCATTTTTGGAAATACCGCAGTAGATTTACCTTTACGAACACATTCCATAATATCAAAAGCATCCTTATTTGGTAATCCCTTTTCAATTAAATAAACCATGATATCATCTCGACATCCAATTACTTCAGACAATGTACAAGTACCCGATTTAATCAAACTTTCAGCATTTCCTAAATAAACATCAGTACCATGAGATAACCCTGAAATAATTACCAGATCACTAAATGATTTAGGTTGTGTTTGATCAAGCATTCCTCTTACAAAGTTAGTTCCAAATTCCGGTAAACCTAAAGCACCACTTTTACAACCAATAAATTCCAAATCACAGCCAAGTGCTTTACTGCTTGTAAATAATGACATTACTTTTTTATCATTAGTAGGAATTGTTTTAGGATCAACTCCTGTCAAATCTTGTAAAGCACGAATCACAGTAGGATCAACGTGTCCTAAAATATCAAACTTTAAGACATTATCATGAATTGCATGGAAGTCAAAATGAGTTGTCTTCCAAGTAGCACTTAAATCATCAGCAGGGTATTGATAAGGTGTAAAATCAAAAACATCCATATCCCTAGGAATGACAATAATCCCTCCCGGGTGTTGCCCTGTTGTTCGTTTAACACCACCACATCCAGCTGCTATTCTTTCTAATTCGGCACTTCTAATGGACTGATCTTTCCCCATCAATTCTGCATATCCTTTAGCATATCCATATGCTGTTTTTTCAGCTACTGTTGAAATTGTTCCTGCTCTAAAAACATGGTCTTCACCAAAAATTTCTTTAGTAAACGCATGGGCATTAGCCTGATATTCTCCAGAAAAATTAAGATCGATATCAGGAACTTTATCAGCATTAAATCCTAAGAAAGTTTCAAAGGGAATATTATGGCCTTCACCTTTCATAATCGTTCCACACTTAGGACAGGGTTTATCCTCTAAATCATAACCATCAGCAATTGTTCCTTCTTCTAAAAACTCACTATAAGTACAATTAGGACATACATAATGAGGTGGTAGCGGG
This sequence comes from Thomasclavelia spiroformis DSM 1552, assembly GCF_025149465.1. Taxonomy (NCBI): domain Bacteria; kingdom Bacillati; phylum Bacillota; class Erysipelotrichia; order Erysipelotrichales; family Coprobacillaceae; genus Thomasclavelia; species Thomasclavelia spiroformis. The sequence continues at coordinate 1,316,007 of NZ_CP102275.1, forward strand.
TTAACTTCTGTAATTCCCGACATTGTTGCAACAAACGATGAACCAACAGAACCTCTTGAACCAACCAAGTAACCATCATCATTAGATTTTTTTACAAGTAAATGAGAAATATAATAAATAACCCCAAAACCATGTTTAATAATATTACTCAGCTCTTTTTCTAATCTCTTTTCAACAATTGATGGTAAAGGATTACCATAAGTCTTATGCGCTGTTTCATAACAAAGCTTCTTTAAATTTTCATCAGCACCATCAATTTTTGGCGTAAATAATTTATCATGAATTGGTTTTATTTCTTCAACCATATCAGCAATCTTATTAGTATTTGTTACAACGTATTCAAAAGTTTCTTCTTTTGATAAATATGGATAACACTCAAGCATCTCATCAGTAGTTCGTAAGTATTGACATGGATTTTTTGCCTTTGGATTACGACGATCACAAAGCGGATGAGCTTTATGACCAATTCCAATCGTTGGATTTGAAATAAAGACATCTCTAAAAATTCGATCTTTAACATCTAAAAAATGAACATCACCGGTTGCTACAATTATTTTATTTAACTTTTTAGCACAAGTAACAATTCTCTGTAAAGATTTGATCAATTCATCTTTATCTTGTAACTTACCACGTTCAATTAAATGAAAATAGTCTTCCAGTGGCTGGATTTCAATATAATCATAGAATTTCATTGCATTTTCTAAACGCTCATCAGATAAATTTAATGCCGCTTCAAAAACATCACTATTATAACAGCTACTTCCAAACAACAAACCTTCTCGATAATATTCCAAACGTTCCTTTGGTATTCTTGATTCACCATGAAAATATTTAGTATTTGCTTCACTAACTAGTTTAAACATGTTTTTTAATCCTGTCTTATTTAGTGCTAAAGCGCACATATGATAAGGATAAACAATTTTATAAACATCATCACTTGTTAATTTACAAACATCTAACAAACTATATTTTTCACTTTGCATAATTTGATGAATCATTAAATTAAATACATCACCAAGTACCTTTGCATCATAATCAGCACGATGCGCTACTTCATCATCATAATTAACACGATAACTTCGACAAACATTGCCTAATCGATATGATTTCATCGGTTTTAATATTGCTCTTGCTAGAGCTAATGAATCAATAATTGGATTTTTAATTTCTGACATATTACTTCTTCTTAAATTCTCATTTAAAAAACCTACATCGAAACTTGCATTATGAGCAACTAAAATACAATCACCAAAAAACTCCATAATTTCAGGCAAAACTTTATCAATAGTCGGTTCGTTTTTTACCATTTCATTTGTAATATTTGTAAGGCTACTGATTCGTGAAGAAATTGTCTTTCCAGGATTAATAAATTTTTGCATTCGATCAATTACTTCACCATTTTTTATCTTGACCGCACCAAATTCAGTAATTCCATCATGAATTACTGATAAACCAGTTGTTTCTAAGTCAAAAGCTACATATGTTGCATGTTCAATTGAAACATCAATTGGATTATAAACAATATTTAAGACCGGTTCGACCATATTGAACTCAACACCATAAATCATTTTGATTCCTGCTTGCAAACTAGCACTTTGAGCTTCAGGAAAAGATTGCACATTTCCATGATCAGTTACAGCAATTGCTTTATGTCCCCATGAAGCTACAGTTTTTATATATTGTTCAATTGTTCCAATTCCATCCATTGCCGACATCTTTGAATGAGTATGTAATTCTACTCGCTTTATTTCACTTGTATCCTTTCTAGGTGCAGGACCTTTGATAATTTCAACCTCACGAGCTATCATTACCGTTTCATGAGCATAACTGTCATAACGCACTTCTCCGCGTACTTTAACCCATACATTTCCTTTACCAATTGATTTTAGTTCTTCAAGTGAATTATTTGAATTATTTTCAAAGCGTTTAACAATGATTGAATCAGTATAATCAGTTACCCATAAACTTTGAATATGTTTATTAGATTTAGTTACAATTATATCTGTTTTAAAAACATAACCTTTTATACAAATATTATTATCTAGTGTTTGATCTGTTATTTCTTCAATTTTCATATCAACTGCATTGCTTTTTTTGCGATATTTATTTTGAAAAGTATTTTCTTTCATACTTGGTTTTTCTGTTTTTTGAAGAAGTGACATATCAATTTCAACTGGTTCATATGTTTCCATTTCTTCTTTAATATCTTTAAAAGTATCATTTTCTTCATCAAGATAAAAATCAAAGTTTCGTTTAATTCCTGTTTGATTAAATAGTGATTCTATTTCACTTTTTAACTGTGTCAATTGTTCAAGTTGAATTGTATTACATGCTCCAATTTTAATAATTGGGCCCACTTTAAAATTATCTGTTGTTAAAGTTAAACAAACCGGATATTTTTGTTTTAATACTTCTAAAAGATAACCAATATATGGAATTAATTCTTCTTGGGTAAAATCATCATTTTCATAATCAATCACATATTTTATTGGAAAAGGAAAATTATCTTTGTTTTGTATTAATAATTGATATTCATTAAATGGAATCAATTTTTGAAAAGATAAATAAAAAGTATAACTATCATCCTTACTTACAAATACTTTCGTTATTTTACCATCATTCAATCCATCAGCTTCTTTTTCAATACCCAAATTTTTTAATAATATCAATAATTTATTATCCATTATTTCACCTCACATCTTATCAATATAAGAAAAGGGAATTAAATTCCCTTTAACCAAACATTCTTGAAATATCATTAATTGTAACATAAATCATTAAACCAAATACTAACACTAACCCAGCAACCTGAAGTAAATATTTAAGTTTAATCGGAATATCACGACCAATAATTTTTTCAACTACCGCAAACAATGTTTGACATCCATCTAACCCTGGAATTGGAAGTAAATTAAACATTCCAATATTAGTAGATAAAAGCGCCAATAGTATCAGCAATTGACTAATTGAACCAGTTTCCGTAATTTGTGATGTAACACTATAAATACCAGCAGGTCCAGATAATTGACCGATCGTATTAGCTGAATCTGTAATCAACTTACCTAAAGTTGTAAAAATCAATAATGACATTTCAACAAACTGATCCCAGCCATAATTAACTGCTTCAAAAAAACTTAATTGTCTAGTTGCCGCTGTAATTCCTATCATGTACGAATTACTATCCGCATTAAATTTAGCGTTAACATTCTTAGTTAAAACTTTACCATCTCGAATAACTTCTACTTTTAAATTAATTTGTTCGCTTTCAGACTTTATGTTTGAATTATCTAATATTTCTTGAATATCACTAAAAGACGCAATAATATTTTCTTCACCATCATATGTTATTTTTGAAATCACATCTCCGGCTTCTAATCCTGCCATCATCGCCGGACTATCATTACTAATAGTTCCGATTTCAGGAGTATTTGTTTGGACATTAATAAAACTATATACCCCAATCAAAATAACTAATGATAAAATGAAATTCATGAATACACCAGCTAGAAAAACAACGCATTTTTTCCAACAGCTAATTCCTTTAATTGTTCTTTCATATGGCACATCTTTAAATTCTTCAATATCATTATCAGCTTCACCTGCCATGCTTACAAAACCACCAATTGGTAAAGCTCTAATTTCATATTCAGTTTCACCAATTTTTTTAGAAAATAATTTAGGTCCCATTCCAATTGAAAACTCTGAACAATAAACACCAAAAAGTTTAGCAGTTACAAAATGACCTAATTCATGAACTAAAACTACAATTCCTAATATTAAAATAAAAACTATAATATTTATTAATGTCTGCATTAATCTTCTCCTATCTCATTTAATACAAAATTACGAGCCCAACTATCAATATCAATTAATTCATTTAAAGTAGGATTTTCAATTTTCTTATGGCAAGATAAAGCTTTTTCTACTAATTCTTCGATTTGTAAAAACTCAATCTTACCATTTCTAAATAACTCATTTGCTTGTTCATTAGCTCCATTTAAAACACACGGCATACTTCCACCATCATTTCCTGCTTGAAATGCAAGCTTCAAGGCTCTAAATCGTTCAAAGTCTGGTTTTTTAAATGTTAATGTCATGACTTTAGCCAAATCTAAACTTTCACTACCTACTAAAACATCACGATTTGGGTAAGTTAACGCATATTGAATTGGCAAACGCATATCTGGATTACCTAATTGTCCAATAATCGAATTATCAATAAATTCAACCATCGAATGAACAATACTTTCAGGATGAATCAATACTTCAATTTGATCATAATCAACATTAAATAACCATTTAGCCTCAATTACTTCTAAACCTTTATTAAATAATGTAGCACTATCAATTGTAATTTTAGCCCCCATTGACCAATTAGGATGATTCAATGCTTCTTGAACACTTACCCCTACAAGTTCTTCACGTTTTTTATCTCTAAAACTACCACCACTTGCAGTTAAAATGATTTTTTTAATTTGTTTACTATTTTCACCATTTAATGACTGAAAAATTGCTGAATGTTCACTATCTACCGGCAAAAGCTTTACACCATTTTCCTTTACTAGCTTAGTAATTATATGCCCAGCAACAACTAAAGTTTCCTTATTTGCTAGAGCAATATCTTTTTTAGCTTTAATTGCTTCAATTGTTGGTAAAAGACCAGCAAACCCAACAATTGCATTTAAAACAATATCAACTTCACTTAAAGTAGCAATTTTTATTAAACCATCATTCCCATAATAAATCTTTTTATCCGGATATTTTGTTTGTAAATAATTTGCATCTTCTTTTCTAACAACACAAATATATTCCACTTCAATTATCTTTAAAATTTCTTCTACTTTTTCAATATTATAACCTGCTGACATAGCTATAATTTTAAAACGTTCACGATGATTTTTTACAACATCAACAGTTTGCATACCTATTGAACCAGTAACACCTAATACTGTTATATACTTCATTTTATACCCTCACCATCACTAAAAAGAAACTTAATACTAATGCATTAAATAAAATACTATCAATTCGATCTAGTACACCACCATGTCCCGGAAGTAAATTAGAATAATCTTTAACTCCAAAATGACGTTTTATCGCACTAAATACTAAATCACCTACTTGACCAGTAATTGTTAAAACAAAACATGCAACAATCAAAACTCGATTAGTTTCAATTATACCTAAATAACTAGCATAAGCAACTGAAAGTATTGTTCCAAGTAAAATTCCACCAATTGACCCTTCAATTGTCTTTTTTGGTGAAAGTCGAGGAATCAATTTATGTTTTCCAATAGTTACCCCAGTAAAATAAGCACCTGTATCACTACCATATGTAGCTAATGCTAACAACAATAAATATTCAAAACCATAAATATCACGAAGAGCCATTAATGCATGTAAACCACTACAAATTAATACCCCCATCGTAAAAATATAACTAGTTCGTTCAATTGTTAAAGTATCATCAAAAATCGTTGCGGTAAAAAGAACAACTAAATAAAGTAAAATCCCATATGATGCTAAAAACAAATCATTTTGATCAAATAAAAATCCATAAACAAAAAACAAAGCTACCAATGGATAAATATATAATTTTACTTTCGGCCTTGTACAAATACGTAGCATTTCATAAACCGCTGCAATTAAGGCTACAGCAATAAATCCCTTAAAAAAATAACCACCAAGAATAACACATGGTAAAGCAACAGCAATTAAACAAATCGCAGTAATAATTCTTTGTTTCATTATTTCAATCCTCCAAAACGTCTATCACGATTTTGATATTGCCAAATTACTTTTAACAACTCATCATCATTAAAATCTGGCCAAAAAACATCAGTGAATACAAATTCTGCATATGCTAGTTGCCATAATAAAAAATTTGATAATCTTTGTTCCCCACTAGTTCGAACCATCAAATCAACATCCGGTAAATCACTAGTCATTAATTCACTTTCAAACAACTTTTCATTAATTTCATCAGCATCAATTTGTCCATCTTTAACTCTTTTTGCAAGCTTTTTACTTGCCCAAACGATCTCATCACGTCCACCATAAATAAAAGCAAAACATAATTTCAAGCCAGTATTATTTTTTGTTTGTTCAATAGCTTTGTTAATGATATCTTGCGTTTCTTTAGGTGCCATTTCAAGATGTCCAATCGTGCATATTTTAACATTGTTTTCCATTAATTCTTTCATATATGAATTAAAAAAATCTTTTGGTAATTTAAAAATATATTGTACTTCACTATCAGGACGAGCAAAATTTTCTGTTGAAAAAGCGTAAACTGTCATTGCTTCTACTTTTAATTCATTACATTTTAAAGCAATATCACGAATTGTTTTTGTTCCTTCATGGTGTCCATAAGTTCGTGGCATTTTTCTTTTCTTTGCCCAACGTCCATTTCCATCCATGATAAAAGCGATATGCTTTGGTATATTATCTAAATCTATATCATGATAATCTATTTCTTCAATTTTATTTTTCTTTAAAAACATTTGTCAACCTCCCGCTTAACTAATCGAGATTATACCATAAAAAAGCAATAAAAAAAAGATGCTAAAATAAGCTTAGCATCTTTGATATTATACTGTCATAATTTCTTTTTCTTTTACTTTAGCAATTTCATCAATTTCTTTAACAAATTTATCAGTTAATTTTTGAACTTTTTCTTGTCCAGCTTTAATTTCATCTTCACTTCCATCAACTTTTTTTATTTCATCATTACTATCACGACGGATATTACGAATTGAAACCTTAGCATTTTCAGCAAATTTCCATACCTGTTTAGCAAATTCTCTACGACGATCTTCTGTTAAAGCAGGAACCATGATACGGATAATTTCACCATCATTTTGAGGAGTTAATCCTAATTCAGCTTCATAGATTCCATGTTCAATATCTTTAATCACTGATTTATCATAAGGTTTGATTACTAATTGACGTCCTTCTACAACTGAAATACCTGCCATTTGATTAATTGGTGTAGGTGAACCATAATAGTTAACCATAACACGATCAAGCATCGCTGGATTAGCACGTCCAGTTCTAACAGTAGTTAAATCACGCTTAAAAGAGTCAATTGTTTTACCCATTCTTTCACTAGCTTCATCTAAAATCATATCAATCATTTTTATTTACCTCCAGAAATAGTTGTTCCAATCTTATCGCCATTACATGCCTTAGCAATATTACCATCTTTAGACATATTAAACACGCATAAATCAATATTATTGTCTTTACATAAAGTAATTGCAGTTTGATCCATAATCTTTAAATCTTTTTGTAAAACATCAAAATATGAAATCTCATCAAAACGTACTGCATTTGCATCAAGTTTAGGATCAGCAGAATATACACCATCAACACCATTTTTAGCCATCAAAATGACATCAGCATTAATTTCAGCCGCTCTTAAAGCCGCTGTTGTATCTGTTGTAAAAAAAGGACTACCAGTACCAGCACCAAAAATAACGATTCTACCCTTTTCTAAATGACGAATTGCACGTCTTCTAATATATGGTTCAGCCACTTGACGCATTTCAATTGCTGAAAGAACTCTAGTTGGAACCCCAATTGCTTCTAATGCATTTTGGACCGCTAACCCATTCATAACAGTTGCCAACATTCCCATATAATCAGCACTAGAACGATCCATTCCCATGTCTGCTCCAGTTTTACCGCGCCATATATTTCCACCACCACAGACAATTGCTATTTCAACACCCAAATCTTTAGCATCTTTAATTTGTCTAGCAATATCGGCAACAGTTTTAGCATTTATACCAATTTTGTCTTCTCCAGCTAAAGCTTCACCACTTAATTTTAATAACACTCGCTTATACTTCATAATTCTCTCCTTTTATATTTTTTAAGAGTCATGCATAATTTACATCAATTATTAGCAATGATGAATACATTATCTTTAAAAAATTTATCACATTTTTTTCTTTTAGTCAAGCGACACTCATTTCACAAAAAAGTCCCTTTGAAAGGCTATAAAGCGTATCAAAGGGATACTTTGTCCAATTATTAAATAATACAATTAAGCTTTCATTTGAGCAGCAACTTCTTCAGCAAAGTTTTCTTCTCTTTTTTCCATTCCTTCACCAACTTGGAATCTAACCATATTCAAAACTTTACCTTCACCCAAGAATTTAGCTACAGTTTCATCAGGATTTTTAATAAATTCTTGATCAACCAAGCACATTTCTTTTAAGTTTTTATTTAGTCTACCTTCAACCATTTTTTCAATAATATTTTCTGGTTTAGGTTTAGCTGCTTGAGCATTTTCTTCCATAGCTTGAGCTTTTAATACAGCTAATTCATGATCTAAAACATCTTGAGGGATAGCAGTTCTATCAATATATTGTGGATTTGAAGCAGCCACATGCATAGCAACATCACGAGCTTTTTCATCAGTAGAATTAGCAATTTTAACAATTGCAGTCATTTTTCCACCCATATGTGAATAAGCACCAAATACTTCACCATCTTCTTTAGTTAAAACTTCAAATCTTCTAAAGCTTAATTTTTCTCCGATTTTTCCACTAGCTTCAGCAATAACTGTTTCTAATTTTTTACCTTCTACTTCAGTATTTAATGCAGCTTCTAAATCTGCTGGTTTGCTTAATGCAACAGTTTTAGCGATTGTATTTACTAATGCTTGGAATTCAGCATTTTTTGCAACGAAGTCAGTTTCAGAGTTAACTTCAACGATTGCAGCAGTATCTCCATCAACTACAAATGTAGTTAAACCCTCAGCAGCGATACGATCAGCTTTTTTAGCAGCTTTTGCAATTCCTTTTTCTCTTAACCAGTCGAATGATTTTTCAATATCACCATCACAAGCTTCTAATGCTTTTTTACAATCCATCATCCCAGCACCAGTTTTTTCACGTAATTCTTTTACTAATTTTGCACTAATTGCCATTTTTATTTTCTCCTTTATCCTTCTTTATTTAAAAAGAGAAAGCTAAGCTTTCCCTTATTTTCCATAATTAATTTTCAGTTCCAGCTGTCTTTTCTTCTTTAGTTGCTTTTGGAGCATTATTTTTTCTTGGATTTGGTTTTCCAGCTTTATTTCTTGGAGCTCTTCTTTGGTTATTTTCAACTGAAGTGATAGCATCATTCATAGATACTTCTTTATCATCTTCATCTTTGATATATGCTACAGTTAATGGTTCATTTTTAGCTTCACAAATAGCATCCGCCATAGCTGCAACAATTAATTTAACAGCTCTAATTGCATCATCATTAGCTGGGATAACATAATCCACTTCATCTGGATCACAGTTAGTATCAACAATACCGAATACTGGGATACCTAAGATTCTAGCTTCAGCTACTGCATTATGTTCAGCTTTTGGATCAACTACAAATAAGGCATTTGGTAATCTTCTCATTTCTTTAATACCACCTAAGTTCTTTTCTAACTTAGCAGCTTCTTTTTTAAGTAAGATTACTTCTTTTTTAGGTAATAAATCAAAAGTTCCATCAGCTTCCATTTTTTCTAATTCAATTAATCTTTTAATTCTTTTTTGAATTGTTTTAAAGTTAGTTAAAGTTCCACCTAACCAACGAGAATTTACATAGAAACTTTCAGAACGAATTGCTTCTTCTTTTACTGCTTCTTGAGCTTGTTTTTTAGTACCAACAAATAATACTTTTCCACCTTTAGCAGCGATTTCATTCATAGCTTTATAAGCTTCGTCAATTTTTTTAGATGATTTTTGTAAATCGATAATATAAATTCCATTTCTTGCTGTAAAAATATATGGAGCCATTTTAGGATTCCATCTTTTTGTTTGATGTCCAAAGTGAACACCTACTTCTAATAATTTTTTCATTGAAATTACTGACATTGTAACTTCCTCCTTTTCGTTTTTTCCTCCATTATTTCGAACATTTATCACCGATAGGCACTAGATAAATGAATCCATAATGTGTGTATTTTTCATACCTTTTGAATTTTATCATAGTTTTTTCTATCATTCAAGAATTTTTTTACATTTTTAACTACGCGGATGTGTTTTCATATAAACCTTTTTCAAATGATTTTTACTAATATGTGTATATACTTGTGTTGTCGCTAAATTTTTATGTCCTAATAATTCCTGAACCGTACGAATATCAGCTCCGGCATTTAATAAATGCGTTGCAAACGAATGACGAATTGTATGAGGATGTATTTTTTTTGTAGCATCATATTTAAAAGTAACCCGGTCAACAATATTTTCAATTCCGCGATTAGTCAAAGGATTGCCAAGCTTATTAACAAAAATAAAATTATGGCCCGCATTTTTGATCATCAAATTATTTCTTGCTTCATCAATATATTTAACCAACCAATCACGAGCATATTCATGAAAAGGAACATAGCGATCTTTTCCACCTTTGCCATGAACAAGAACGACCATCTGATTAAAATCAATATCACTGATTTGTAAATTAGCCACTTCTGAACACCGTAATCCTGAAGCATACATCAATTCTAGCATTGCTTTATTTCTAATACCTAAATCATCTTTAGTTTCAATACTATCCAATAAGTCAATCATTTCTTCTTGAAAAAGAAAATCCGGATTACGCTGACCAACTTTTTGTGATTCAATTAATTTAAAAGGATTATCTTTGATAAACTCTTCTTTTAACAAATAATCAAAAAAACTTCTCAACGCGCTCAAACGATGATTAATACTAGATTTAGCTAAATTTTTATCATATAACTTAGTTAAGTATCCTCGTAACATCAAATAATCAACATCATTATAATCACTTATTCCCTCTTGCACTAAATAAACCTTAAAATGCATAATTTCACGACGATATGATGCAATTGTATTATTTGAATAATTGCGTTCATATTTTAAACAATCTAAATACTCATTAATTAATTTATCCAAGTTCATTTTCTACAATAAATTCTTTCATTGTATTAATCGCTCGCATAGCATATGCCTCTTTACGCTCTTTCTTTTTAATCCTAGTAGGAAAATCAGGTAAAATTCCAAAATTAGCTTTCATTGGTTGGAAATCATCTTTAGAAGCATTAGTTATATAATTAGCTAGTGCTCCCATAACTGTTTCTTTAGGAAAAACTAACAGCTCTTTACCCTCTAGTAATCTAGCCATATTAATCCCTGCCACAATCCCACTTTGAGCTGACTCAACATACCCTTCAACTCCAGTAATTTGTCCAGCCATAAAAATATTATTAGCAAGCTTTAATTGATATGTATTTAATAAATACTTTGGTGAGCAAATAAAACTATTTCGATGCATTACCCCATAACGAACAAAAGATGCATTTTCCAACCCAGGAATCATATGAATAATTCGTTTTTGTTCCGGCCACGTTAAATGAGTTTGAAAACCAACGATATTATACAAACTAGCTTGTACATTATCCTGACGTAATTGAACCACTGCAAATGGTCTTTTTCCCTCAGGTGTATTTAATCCCACCGGTTTCATTGGTCCAAATAGTAATGTTTGTTTGCCTCTTCGCGCCATTTCTTCAAAAGGCATACAACCTTCAAAAAACTTCTCTTCAAACTCTTTTGGTTTTACAACTTCAGCATTAATCAACGCATCATAAAAATCATTGAACTGTTCTTCGGTCATTGGACAATTAATATATTCATTATCACCTTTATCATATCTAGATTTATAATAAGCAATTTCAAAATCAATACTATCTTTAGTTACAATTGGTGCTGCTGCATCATAAAAATAAAAATAATCCTCACCTAATTTATCTTTAATTGCATTTGATAAACTATCACTTGTAAGCGGTCCTGAAGCAATGATTGTATAACCTTCAGGAAACTTTTTAACTTCTTCATTAATAACTTCAATCAACGGATGAGTTTTAATAAATTCTGTAATTGATTTCGAAAAATTCTCACGATCTACCGCTAATGCTCCACCCGCTGGAACCTGATGGATTCGAGCATATTTAATAACTATACTATCCAACATTTCCATTTCACATTTTAATACTCCAACCGCATTAGTCATCCCATCTGCCCTTAAAGAATTAGAACAAACTAATTCAGCAAAATTTTCACTATGATGTGCCGGTGTCATTTTCTTAGGACGCATTTCATATAAGCGTACCTTATAGCCACGTTTTGCCAGCTGATAACTAGCTTCAACTCCAGCTAATCCAGCACCAATTACATTTACTATTTTTTCCATCTTTATCACCTTTTTTACATTTTAACATTTATAAATTGAAAACAAAAGTAGAACAAATGTTCTACTTAATAATTGTCTTACATTTAGGATAATTTGAACAAGCTTTAAATTCCCCATAGCGTCCTTGTTTAATTACTACCGGAGAGCCACAATTAGGACAAACTTCATCTGTCATCACCGGTTCTTTTTTCTTGCTATTTTTAATATACTTACATTCCGGATAATTTGAACAAGCTTCAAAACGACCGAAGCGACCATTTTTAAAGACCATTTTACCTCCGCACTTAGGGCACTCTTCACCCGTATATTCTAATTCAACAGGATCTTTTTTAATATATTTACATTCCGGATAATTTTCACATGCTACAAACAATCCATAACGTCCGCGACGTTCAACTAAATCATGTCCACATTCAGGACATTTTTCACCAGTTTTTTTCGGTGCCACTACTTCCATTTTATCATATGCATCATCTAACAATGGTTGGAAAACATCCATAAAACTTTGCAAAGCACTTACATAATCATCTTCACCTTCAGCAATTTCATCTAATTCATGTTCCATTTTTGCTGTGTATTCAACATTAATAATATCATTAAAATACTGCGTTAAACGATCACTAGTTAAAATTCCTGTTTCTGTTGGCTTGAAAGCTTTATCAACTAATTCAACATAACCTCTAGTTTGAATTGTATCAATAATCATCGCATAAGTACTAGGACGTCCTATTCCAAGCTCTTCCATTTCTTTGATTAACTTAGCTTCACTATAACGAGCAGGTGGTTTAGTAAAGTGTTGTGTTTTTTCAACCTTTTTACTTTCCAACATTTCCTTTTCTTTAAGTTCTGGTAATAATTCATTATTTTGTTTTTCATATTCACCATAAACACGTAAATATCCATCAAATTTCATTACTGAACCAGTAACCTTAAATTCATAACCATTGTTCATTAATGATACCGAAGTAGCATCAAATTTTGCTGGTGCCATCAATGAAGCCATTGCTCGAGCATAAATCAACGAATACAATTTATATTCATCTGGTTTTAAAAATTTCTTTACACTTTCAGGTGTTCTTAAAGCGCTAGTTGGACGAATCCCCTCATGAGCATCTTGAACATTTTCTGTTTTTTTACTCACTTTTACCTTTCCAACATAGTCTTTACCATACTTTTCTTCAATATATTCATACGCACTTTTTACAAACACATCCGATAATCTCGTTGAATCAGTACGCATATAAGTAATCAAACCTACCGTTTCATCTTCTAAAGCAACACCTTCATATAGTTTTTGAGCAATCGACATTGTTTTTTTAGCTTTATATCCTAATTTTGAAGAGGCTTCTTGTTGCAAAGTTGAAGTAATAAATGGTAATTTTGACTCTCTTTTTTTAGTTGTCTTTTTAACATTAGCAACTTCAAACTCTTTATTTAAAGATTCATAGATTTGATTAGCTTCTTCACCATTTTTAATTTCTAATTTAACATTATTGTATTTAGCTAATTCACCAGTAAATTCAATTTCATCCTTTTCAAACTCAGCTTTTATTTTCCAATATTCTTGAGGAACAAAAGCTTCAATTTCACGTTCTTTTTCTACAATTAAACGCAATGCAACCGATTGAACTCGCCCAGCGCTTTTTGATTTAATTTTCTTTTGTAATAACTTTGATAATTTAAAACCAATAATTCGATCTAAAACTCTTCTTGTTTCTTGAGATTTTACTAAATTTTGATCAATCTTACGTGGATGTTGCAAAGCATTAACAACAGCATCTTTAGTAACCTCATTGAAGACCACACGATTTTCTTTATTCATATCAACATTTAACACTTGTGCTAAATGCCATGAAATCGCTTCCCCTTCACGATCGGGGTCAGTAGCTAAATATACTTCATCAGATTCTTTAACTAAATGTTTCAATTCTTTTACAACATCCTTTTTATCTTTGTTTATCACATATTTAGGTAAAAATTGATTTTCAACATCAACTCCTAATCCCTCTTTACCAGAAGTTGCCAAATCTCTTACATGTCCTTTTGAAGAAGTAACTATATAGTCACTTCCTAAATATTTTTCAATTGTTTTGGACTTGGATGGCGACTCAACTATAACTATTTTTTTGCTCATTTCATTTCCTCCACATAATTAACACCAATTATTAGTGTTTTTTGTTATTTTGTCAACCTAAAATTTAAAAAAACCTTTAATCATCAACAATATCACTAATATCCATAACTAATTTAGCTCCTTGTTGAATCAAACGATTACAACCTGAAGAATCATTAATTCTACTTGGAATACAGTAAATATCTTTCCCTTGTTCCAAAGCATGACCTACCGTAATCATCGTGCCACTACGTTCATTTGCTTCAGTTACTAATATAGATTCACTTAACCCAGAAATTATTCGATTTCTTCGTGGAAAATTAATTTTCTTAGGTACTAAATTTCCTGGATATTCACTAATAACCAACTGATTTACTTTCATTATTTCATAAATTGTTTTGTTTTTTAATGGATAACAATTATCAATTCCACTTCCAAGAACTGCAATCGTCTTTCCTAGTACATTCATTGCGCTTTGATGAGCCATAGCATCAATTCCTAAAGCCATTCCGCTTACAATCGTATAATTTTCCAACACTAATTTACTAACTATCGTCTTAGTTACTTCAATTCCATAATCACTAGGTTGGCGCATTCCGATAACTCCTATACATTTAGTGTTAACTAAATTTAAATCACCATAGTAAAACAACACAAATGGTGGGCAATTTATTTCTTTTAAAGCAGCTGGATAATCATCAGAAATTATTGTTGTATACTTAGATTTTAACTCCTTAAAAAGATGCCCCTTTAGATCATCGTCAATTTTTTCTTTACGTTCCAAAGCCTGATAGATTTTATCAAAATCACCGGCATATTTTAACGCAAAATATAATATAATTTCTTCCATCATTTAATCACCTCATTATCTTTTACAAATAAAAAAAGATAATTACTACAAAAATAAAAATGTCACTTTAAAAATCAAATGACATTTGTTTTTGCATTGCCTTTACAACTGGTGCAAAAGATTTTCGATGGATCGGGCAAGGTCCATATTTTTCAAGTGCTTCTTTATGCATTTTAGTAACATAACCTTTATGTTTATCAAAACCATATTCCGGATAAATTTTAGCATATTCTTCCATTAAATGATCTCTAGTTACTTTAGCTAATATACTCGCTGCTCCAATTGAAATACTCTTAGCATCTCCTTTAATAATTGCTTCATGATTAAAATAAGATAAAGGCATAGCATCACTTAAAGCAAACATTTTATCTCGCATTAAATTACTAATACATTTTTCCATTGCTTGCTTACTTGCTTGATAAACATTTAATTTATCCACATCTTCAACACTAACTATTTCAATATCATATGCAAGGGCATTTTCAACAATCAATCCATATAATTCTTCGCGTTTTTTATTTGAAAGCTGTTTAGAATCATTAATTCTTTCATCATAATAGCCTTTAGGAAAAATAACACCTGCCACTACTAACTCTCCAGCCATAGGTCCTCGTCCTGCTTCATCTAAGCCAATAATGTAGTCATATCCTAAATTATAATACTTATTTTCATATTCATAGCGCTTCATCTGGTTTCTCCCAAGTAATTTTACCAATATTACCATCAAAAATATCGTTAAAAAAGACTTCCATCACTCGATCATAATCAGTATATCCTCTTACTGGCTTTATTTTACGATTTTTAGCAATATCGTCATATACTTTTTCAATCCAATCACTTTCAAAATCAATTTCAATATCATATCGTTTTTTTACACTGTTAGGATATGTTTTTTCTAAATATTCGATTGCATAAATAAACAATTCATCTAGTGGTAAAATATCTTGTTTAATCGAACCAATTAATGCAATATTTCTAGCAATATTTATATCTTCAAAACGTGGCCACAATACTCCTGGAGTATCAAATAATTCAAAATCTTTATCAACTCGAATAATCTGTTGAGCCTTAGTCACTCCTGGGCGATTTCCAGTAACAGTCGCTTTGCGTTTAGCTAAACGATTGATAAACGTTGACTTCCCAACATTAGGAATACCTAAAATCATCGCCCGCATCGCACGAGATTTAAGTCCTCTTTTTGCTTCACGTTCCATCTTTTCTTTTAAAATTTCCTTACAGACATTTATTACTTGCTGATACTCATTAAAGTTTTTTAAATTCACACAAATCGCATGAAGATTTTTGCTTTTAAAATACTCAATCCAAAGTGCTGTAACTTTATCATCAGCTAAATCTTTTTTGGTCATAACAATTAATCTTGGTTTATTATTACAAATTTGATCAAACATTGGATTTTTAGAGGATAATGGTGCTCTTGCATCCACTAACTCCACAACAATATCAATCAACTTCATTTTCTCACTAATTTCACGGCGTGCTTTAGCCATATGCCCAGGAAACCATTGAATTTGTTTAGACATATTATCTTCCTCCGTTATTCTACAAATTTCATATTTTTTAAAGGAAAAATTACTATTCCTTTTTTACCAATTATATCACTGTACTTAAAAGTTCCCAATGTTCTAGAATCAGATGAACGCAAACGATTATCTCCTAAAACAAAAATTTCATCATTATCTAAAGTTATTTCAAAATCTTCAGTAAACAACTTAGCATTATATTTTTCCTTTGCCTCTTCAATATAATCTTTATCTAAATAATCCTCTACATAATATGTACCATTAATATATAATTTATCATCTTTAAAAACAATATTATCTCCAGGCAACCCAATTACTCTTTTAATAATATCTTGATTTAATTTATTAGACTTTAAAACAACAATATCAAAACGCTTAATATCACTTCTATTTAAATATAATTTATTTACAATCAAGGTATCTTTATCATGTAAAGTAGGATACATACTATCGCCCTGTATTTTTACTGGGACAACAATTTTAGTACAAACAGTAGCTGTAACTGCAACAATAATTACCAATTCTAATGAAAACCTAATCAATTCTTTTCTTTTTGCCATTACAAAGCCTCCTACGATATTCTATTATACAAAAAAAACATTTAAAAAGAAATGAAATAATTTCTTGTTTTAATTAAAACCAGTAAAAAAAAGAAATGGGAACCCATTTCTTATTTTCTAATTTCTTTAATTCTAGCAGCTTTACCAGATAATCCACGTAAATAGTGAAGTTTAGCACGACGTACTTTACCAATTTTAGCCACTTCAATACGATCAATAATTGGTGAATGAACTGGGAAAGTTCTTTCAACACCTACTTGATAAGAAATCTTTCTTACTGTAAATGTTTCAGAAATACCACTACCTTTTCTTGCAATACAAACCCCTTCAAATAACTGAACACGGAATTTGTCACCTTCTTTAATTTTTACATAAACTTTTAATGTATCCCCTGCTTTGAATTCAGGAATATCACTTCTTAATTGTTTTTTAGTAATTTGTTCTACTAATTGTAAATTCATTTCTTTTCTCCTTTATCAAATTTTGTCTTGGATGTTCATTCGATTAACCAGCGGAACACCTGCAGTCTTACGACTTCGATATTATACATCATTTAAACAACAATTGTCAATCTTCTTCTTCAATTTTTTTCATCATTTCTAAGCTTTCATTATCAAATTCATATTTTTCTAATAAATCAGGTCTTTTTAAATACGTTCTTTTTAACGATTGATATTTACGCCACTTACGAATATTTTCGTGATGTCCACTAAGCAAAACATCAGGTACACTCTTTCCTTCATAACATTGTGGTCTAGTATACTGTGGATATTCTAAAAGTCCTTGACTAAATGAATCATCTTGATGACTGTCTTCTTTAATTGCCCCATCAAGTAGCCTAATTATCGCATCACTTACAACCATACTACTTAACTCACCACCGGTTAACACATAGTCACCAATTGATATTTCCATGTCAACATAATCACGAATTCTTTCATCAAACCCTTCATAATGACCACAAATAATAATTAAATGTTTTTTAGTTGATAAAGTGGTTGCTAGAGCATGATTAAAAGTTAATCCTTGCGGTGACATCAAAATAACCAAACTATCATCATCAACAAGAGTTTTTAAACATTCAATAATCGGCTCACATCTAAGCACCATCCCTTGTCCGCCACCATACGGATAATCATCAACATGTTTATGCTTATCATTAGAAAACTCTCTAAAATCATACAACTTAACATCAACAAGATTTTTTTCTATTGCTCTTTTAATAATAGACGTATTTAAAAAACCTTCAAACATTTCTGGAAATAATGTTAAAATATCAATCTTCATCAATTAATCCCTTAATCAATTCAACTTCAATAACTTCATTATTTAAATCTACATCTTTAATGAAAGCATCAACATATGGAATTGCGACATTTTTTCCATTATAATCAATATTTAAAATATCATGACGTCCATTATTATAAATTGTTTTTACTTTTCCTATTATTTTATCATCACACTTTACCATCAACCCAATTAAATCATCATAAAAATATTCATCTTCACCTAATAAGGTATTATCCTTTAAACCGTAAATAAATGAACCAACATATTTTTCTACTAAATTAATATTTTGATGATCCTTGAAGGCTACTAAATAATTATTTTTATGAAATCTAGAGGAAATAATTTCTAATTCAATATCATTTCCATGATAACGAATATATAAAGAATTACCCTTTTTAAATCTTTCATTACTAAAATCACTATTCGATCTAATTTTCAACTCACCTTTTAAAGCATGAGTACCCACAATCTTACCTACTTTAACCTTATCCATCATTTCACTATGAAAATCTATAAATTTTCATTTAGCTCCTTTCAACTTATTCACAACATATTCACTTACCAAATATTTCACTTAAAAAAATAGATGTGCAAACCACATCTATTTTCTATTCATACGATTCAAACTTAATATCTAATTTTTTACTAGTCATTCGACCAGCTACTGACATCAATTGTCTAATTGAATTGGCCATTACTCCTTTACGTCCAATCAATCTAGCGATATCATTTTGAGCGCAAAACACATGCAATACTACAACATTTTCTTCTAACGAAGGCATTTCACGTACTTCTAAGTGTTCTTTGTCTTCGACTAATTCAATTGCGATATCTTTAAGAATCTTTGCGTAATCCATAATTATTTACCTGATTTTGAATCAGCAAATTTTTTCATAATTCCTTGCTTAGATAATAAGTTTTTAACTGTATCAGATGGTTGAGCTCCGTTATTTAACCATTTTAATACTTCTTCTTCTTTAATAGTTACTTGAGCAGGATTAGTGCAAGGATTATATGTTCCTAACATTTCAATAAAACGCCCATCTCTTGGTGCTCTTGAATCTGCTGCTACTATTCTATAGAAAGGAGCTTTTTTAGCACCCATTCTAATTAATCTTAATTTTACTGCCATTTATATATCCTCCTAATTAATTTACTCGTCTACTTTAACATACCAAACATTAGGTGTCAAGCTTTTTTGCTTGACACCTCTAATTTTTAAATAAATTCCTGTTTATCTTGTTCATTCGCCCAACGATTTAAGCTCCTTTTATATGCCATGTCTCTTAACTGCTCATCCTGATTGAATCAGTCTATCTTTCCTGGTATATTGTAATTGACTCATTTAATAGTCATCTACAGTATACCTTCTCCTTTCTATCAACCTTGTTTATCCGTGGTTGATGACGTTTAAGTTATTCTGTAAAATATTGAATATGTGAATGTAGATTTGTATTTTTTTCCTTGTGGCTTGACTACTTTAGAAAGGATCTTACCACACCTTATTCCTAAACAATGATGAGTTAGATGAGTCTTGAATTCCTATTTTGCACCAGGTTTTGTGGTCTAAGTGTTGTGGATACCATTTCACATAATCTATTAGGAAAGGATGTTTTATCATGAAGTTAGTTGGAATCGATATTGGAAAAAACAGACACTTCTTTTGCATCATGGATAAAGATACAGGTGAACTTATTATTTCGCCTACTTCTTTTGCCAACAATAAAGAAGGATTTGATTTTCTTGTTCAAAAACTTAAACCTTATTCTAAATCTTCTGTCTTGATTGGTATGGAAGATACCGGACATTATCATTTTGCTTTGTTAAAGTATCTCTTAGATCAAAGTTTTACTGTTGCCTTGATCAATCCCAAAACGACCGATTTCACGCGCAAGCTCCAAGGTGGTATCACGAAAAATGACAAACTTGATACGCTGACTATTTGCGACGTCTTAGATACCCCCAAACGTAAGAAACAGTATCGTATTACAAAGGTTGACAGTTTCGACCTTTATGAACAAAAACAGCTGACTAGACATCATCATAATTTAAAAAAGGAAATAAACGTCTATACAAATCGTTTACAAAAATGCATTGATGTTGTGTTTCCCGAGTTTAATAGTCTATTCAAGTGCAAGTATGGTACTGTCTACATGAATGTACTTAAAACATTTGGCAGTGCTGAAAATATCGCCAGTGCTGATATCAGAACCATTCGTAAATGTTTTGACATCAAAGGCAGAGGTGGTCGTATCTCTCTGACCGCTGAAAAACTTAAAGAGTGTGCCAAATCTTCTATAGGCATTTCTTCATCTGCAGAAGTGATTCAAATCAAGCATCTCATTAGTCAAATTGAACTTATTCATGATCAAATCGCTGAAATAGATAAAAAAATAGAAGAGTTCTCTGTTCAAAACAACTCTCCTATCCTAAGTATCCCAGGAATTTCTCATTTCTCTGGTACCTCTATTTTAGCCGAATTAGGAGAGATAAGCAACTACTCCAGCGCAAGAAAAATCATTAAATTTGCAGGAGTCGCTCCTTTGCATTATGAATCCAGTCAGTTTACTGCACAGCATACCGCTATTACAAAGAAAGGATCTAAATACTTGAGAAAGACCTTATATCAAATCATACTGCCTGTGATCAACAATAATCCAGTATTCAAACAGTATTATCAATTGAAGCTTTCTCAAGGCAAGGGACATCGTTGTGCTCAGGGACATTGTGTAAGAAAGTTGCTTAGAATCATTTATCATCTATTAACTACAGGTCAGCAGTTTGACCCTGAACTCCTGAGATAGTAAATAGCCATATGCAAATTTTAAAAATACCTTTTTCAAGGTAGTTTTCATCATGCCCAAAAACTACAAATACATATTCACTTTTTAAAGAACTTTACTAGTTGATTCATAAAATCAGGAAGTTTATTATTTTCAGACTTTTTCATCAAAAACTCTTGATTTTTATATAGTTAGCTTTCATGATCTCTACCATCTTATTTCCTTCTTCATTTCTGCTTTCATAGCAATCATATAGTTTTAAGTTAGCTTTATCGATATCATCGATAAAGATTATCTGATATACATGATTGATATTTTTTTTGATAATCATCTCCTTCTTTTTCCTATCTTGATAACAATGATGCACCATATATTTGATACTGTTTTTTAGAAAACATTTCAATATTAACATAATCACCAGTATTGGTTTGTACTCTAATATCTAAAAGCATATCTTTATCTTCAATATTTTCAACGACAAGATCAAGATTTAAGATCGTAATTGATTTACGGCTGATATTTAAAATACCTTCTATAAAGAGCTTAAGTAAATAAAAGGAATCAGAATCTTGATTATTACCAAGAGAATGTTTGAACATGAAATTATTTTTAAAATCATAGATTTTATCTACTCGTTTAACTAATTTGATCACCTCATTATCTTATACTTTTTTAGTGATCATTTTTCTTTTTTTATTTATGCTTTAATTAATTTTATTGATAACTGTTTATATAAAAATAAATTTCAAATTATGATTTTTAATAAAAATATAATTATTCATCTAATAACTTAAACCTTTATCAATTGACACAATTAAAAAATTGATATAGTTTTTAACTTATTCACATTATTCACAATATATTCACTTATGTTAAAAAATATAAAAATCACATATAAGCTTGGTATCTTAATTTTTACTATTCATTCACACGATACTAACATCAATTACTTATTAATGATTCGATCACTATCTTTAGTCTATTTAGCCTTCATTCTAATCAACTTTGGCATATTAAATATAAATGCCAAGCATTTCTGCTTGACACTTCAAAACGTTTTACTGTATTTTAGATAATCCAAAAACAATTATACCTCCAAAAGCAAACGCTACTAAAGAAGTTATAATTAAATTAAAATCATAAACAACATCAAAAGGAATCAATACTAATGACGATGCAACGATCAAACCTAATATTAAGCTTAAAAAACCAGCCTTATGTGTTTTAGTAAAATAAGAACATAACTTAGCACTAATAACAATTCCTATTGCAATTCCAATAGCCATAAATCCTAATGGTAAAATAACCTCTAAACTAAAACTAGTAACATTTGCTAAATATGACTTAAATAAATAATACTCGCCCAAAATAAGTAATACCATACTACCACTAACTCCAGGCATAATCATCGTAGCCCCGGATACAGCTCCAATAATTACCATTTTAATAAATAAAGCTGCACTTAATGGAGGAAAATCAGGGTTTACAACTGTTTTCCCTTCACCAGGATTTAAAAATTCTAAAACAAAAATAATAGCCAAACCACAAATAAAAGGTATTATCGCCAATTTTTGTCCGCTCATTTCACCTTTTAAAAATAGCGGTATACTAAAAGCAATTAAGCCAATAAACCAATATATCGTTTGAGTTGGACAATATTCAAACAAAACTTCTAAAATTTTAGCAAAACCAATTATCCCCACAGCTGCTCCAATTAAAACTTGTACAATAAAAATAATATCATCTTTTCGATTTGGATTTTCACGTTTAAACACACCACTAATTGCATCCATCATCCGATTAAAAATACCAAGGATTACCATCATTGTACCCCCACTTACACCAGGAATAACATTTGCAATCCCAATTGCAATACCACCTATTATATTTCTTAACATACTAGCCTCCTTATCAATAATTAATTATTATAGTAAAATTGTTTTCATATAACAAGGATTATTTGTAAAAAAACACCCTTAACAGTAATCATCTTCATCAGATTCATCTTCTAAATAATTGATAATATCTTGACATTGATAAAATAGCCACACAATTAAATAAGCAATCACAACAACAAATATCAAAGCAATCACAAAGAACATAAAATGCTTCCATGAAAACATTGTAAAATCGCTAAATTTGATATATAAATCAGGAAAAAGAGAACGAATTAGTGATATGTTTAAATCTGTTCTATCACCAATAATCAATGGAAGTGAGCCAATCACATATATGACCACTGCCATACATAAAATAATCAATCCCTGATACAACCCATGAATGATAAAAATTTTATTTTTTTTGATAATTACAATAACTATTTAATCTAAACATCATATATGTTGATTTATATCTTTTTAAATAAAATATCTCTACAAGTAGCGTAGCTAAAATAAACATGCCAATACAAATAAACATCATCTTAGCTATAACATCTTTCATTAAATTATTATCATTTTTTAACCCTAAAGTATTTTGATACTCATTATAAACAAATACTAAATCAGATATCTCACTTATTTCCTTTTGAACTTTTTCAACATGCTTTTCATCATCAATAAAAATAGCTTTTGCATATGGTTTTAAATCTATAATTGTCGTATATTTTTCATATAACTTATAGTCTAAATTAATTTCTCCATCATGATATCTTTTAACTTGTTCATCAATCATTTTAGTCATGATTTTATTTGAAAGATAAATTTCATTACTTACTTGTGAATCCATTTCAATAATCCCTGCTACTTTTACTGTTAGTGGTACTTTTTCACCAATGCACGCCACTTGATGATATGCTCTTCCTTTAGTACCATCATCAAACCCCAATATTTGCTTATCAATTGATTTAGCCATCGCATATGGCACATTTATTTCTAATTCTAAAGTATCACCTACTTTAATATTATAATTATATGCCATATTACTATTTACATAAATACCTTTATCTAGCCTAAGTTTTTCTTCAGGAAAAAATGGAATAATTGAAAATGAATAATCTTCATCACAATCTAATTTACGTCTTGCAATTTCTTGATCAGCTCTTACTACTTTAACTGACATATCTTGACTAAACCCCGAAGCCGATAACATCGAATAATTAAAAGTATAATAATCATAAATTTTTTTAATATTTTCGATACCTTCCATCTGTTCAGTAATTTTAGTATCTAAGGGCTCTTGATGATAAATATAATGCAATCCATAACCAATTTGTAATCCATCATTAATTTGATGAAAAAAACTACTTTCATTACTGATTGCTAAAAGTTTAATTGGCGTTAAGTAATTTGTTGCATAACGATTATCAAAATTATTATTTACAAAATTAAAAATCGATGCACTTGCAAATAATATTGACATCACGATAAAGCTTATTAATATTCGTCTTAGATTATATTTTTTATTTGACCGAAATAAAATTTCAAATATTCTAAATACATCAATTTTGCTTTGTTTAAAACTTTCATCTTGTACTGTTAAATTAGATTCACTTTCTTTTTCTAATGTCAATTTGGAATTTTCTAAACGATAAACACGATCACTGTTTCTTACAATTCTTTCACCGTTGCTTGCCAAGATTACAATTTTACCTTGATTAGCATACTCTTTAAGTAGATTTAAAATTAACTCATCATTATGATTAGTAAACATCATTTTATCATCTATCAAAATAATCTTAGTATTTTTAGCTAATCCACAAGCTAGAATAGCTCTTTGTAATTCAGCATCAGATAAATCACTTGGCATAGCTTCTTTTTTATTAATCAAATTTAATTTTATTAATAAATCATCAACGGTTTCATCACTGTTTACTTGCTGTAAATAAAACTCGATATTTTTTTCAATACTAATAGTATCAATTAATAAACTGTTTTTCGTAATAAAAGTAATATACTTATTTCTAAAATCCATTTGTTGCTTTTTATCATATGCTAATAATTTACCATTATAATAATATTTACATTTATTCGATACTAACATTGCCAGTATATACAATAAAGTATTTTTGCCACTACCACTTTTATCAATAATTGATGTGATTTGATTAGAATATGCAATAAAACACCCATCTATAATAGCTTCTTTTTCATCACATAAAACATTAATGTCTTTTAATTCAATCATTTTTACCCCTCATAACAATATTTTTCCCTAATTAATTTTCATTCAAGAATTTATAATTCACCTTTCAACAAAGCAACCAGCTTTTCTTTTCATAATATGTAATATACACTAATTCAATTAGTAATTCTAGTAAAAGATCACTTTCAATAAATAAGAGATTTTTATGATTAATAAATCTAAAAGTGAGACATTTGATGATAAGAAATCAAATAACTCACTTTTTATATAACTAAATATTTTAACTTCTAAAAAATTTAATTATCTCTTAAAATTTTAGCAATATCTTTAGTAAAAATTTGTTTCGATGAAATAATTAACGGAATAATTTGGCTTATTAATAAACATAAGATTGATTGTAATAAAATCAACGATAAATTACTAAGTACTAGTGATGATTTAAAATAAGATACTGCTATTATATATCCCATGACACAGCCAACAATTGTAGCCAAAATAACAAATCTATTTTCGTAATAATATAATTTATAAAATGTTTTTTCTGTAATCCCATTTATTCTCAAATTAGTAATCTCTTTTATTCTACTTTTATTTTCCATTATTTGAATGATATAGACAATTACAATAATCCCTATAATTGTTACAATACGCAATAAGTTAATCAACTGTTCAATATTTTGTAAATTATCTAATTGTTCTTTATATTTAGTTCCATTAGACAAAACAGTTACTTCAGGTAACCAATTAGTAATTTTAGTCATCGTATTTTCAATATTATCTACGTTATCACATCTAACTACCAGTGAAGCACTATTAGTGATATTTTGTTGTAAAAGTAATTTATCAATGAGTTTATCTGGTAAAAAAATCACTTCATTATCAATATTTTCACTTATTAAATAATCTTTAACTATATAATCATCTATTATCGTTTTAAATTCATATATTTGATTTTCAACTGATAACATCATTGATAATGACATTTTTTTTGTTGTTTTATTTGCTAAAGATGATGGAATGGCTATTTTATCTAAATCTTTTTTAGGAATAACAGTTATGTTTTTTGCATCTTTACCAAAACTCAATGCACCTTCTAATTGCCAATAATAATCGACATCAATAACATGTTCTATTTCCTTCAACATATTTATTTGCTCTATACTAAAAACATTAGCTTTACCATCATATAACACATTTAGTAAATTTTCATCTGAGTTTACAACAATTATTTCATCACTAGCATACTGATCATATAATTGCTTGATTTCATTTATATACATTGTTAAAATAGCCGGTCCGATGCATATTACAATAATCATGATCGTATAAATTAATTTCATTAACAATTTTGTTATTTTATAATTATTCTTATTATAAATTTTATAAAAATCATTACTGATCTTAGTATCATTTTTCAACATAGATACATTTTCTTTAATTAGTGATTGTGTTTTTAAAACAAGACGACAATTTTCAATTTCATATAAAACATCACAATTATTTTTCACATATCTATCATGACTAGCAATAACAATCATCTTATGATAATTTTTTGCAATAATTTGAAGATACGCCATCAGTTTTATTGTATTATCTTTATCCAATGAAGAAGTAGGTTCATCTAAAATAATTAATTTTGCATCTTTTATAAGAGCTAAAACCAAAGCAAAACGTTGTCTTTGACCTCTGGATAATTCATCAATTTTTTGATCCAATAAACCATCAAGATTCATTTTATGCATATATTCATCAACTTTAGCCCAATCATCTTTCTTATTTATAAGTGCAAACATACATTTAATATTATCTCGAAGAGTTAAATTCTCGCTGATAAGTTCTAAATCTTGTAAAATATAACCAATCTGATTTTTTCTAATCATTGCAATCTTTTCATCACTTAAATTATCAATTCGCTGATCATCCCAATGATAAATAGTATTAGAGTAATTAGATAACAGTGAAATTACATATAATAATGTTGTTTTCCCACAGCCACTTTTTCCACTGATTACATAAATATAACCTTCGTTAATATTTAATTGTTCATTTTTAAGCAGCACTTTATCTTGAATCTGTAAATGAATATTTTTTATCTCAATCATTCTATTTACCTCTTAACCATTTAATAGTATCTATTCGATTATAAAATACTTTCATCCCTAAATGGCTAACTATAAGAACCAACCCTAAAATACAAGTAAAGAAGATAAAATGTTGCCATGAAAATACTGCATAACCTGTAAAAGTATTATAAAAATCCGGAAAACTTGAACGTACCAATAAAATATTTTCTTTAGTTTTCAAAGCAATAATCAAGGGAATCGATCCAATTATATATACAATCATTGCTGTACATAAAATAATTAATCCTTGATATAACCCATGAATGATAAAAATTTTATTTTTCTTTTTTTCACTATATCCAATCAACTTTAACATCATATATGTTGATTTATATTTTTTTAGATAAAATATTTCTATAATAATTACACCTATCACTATTATTAATATACATACAATAGCTAATTTAATTGTATCATTTTTTATTTGCTCACTATTATTTTCTAATTCTAAAATACTTTGATATTCATTATATGCAAATACTGCATCAGATATTTCATTAATATCATTTTGTACTTTTAAAACATTTTCTTTTTTATCAACAAAAATAGCTTTTGCATATGGTTTTAAATCCATTATTGATGAATAACCTTCAAAAATATTATAATTAATTTCTATTTCATTTTTTTGATATTTTTCAACTTGTTCATTAATCATATTTTCCATAATACTATGATGAAGATAAACTTCATTATCAAGTTGTGAATTTGAATCAATAATACCAATTACTTTACCTTTATATGGTACCCTATTACCAAGACAAGATACTGGATTATATGCTTTTGCTTCAATGTTATCATCAAGGGTTAAAGTTTCTTGATTATTTAATTCTAACATTGCATAAGGAACATTAATTTCTAATTCTAAAATATCTCCTACTTCAATATTGTAATAATATGCCATATTGCTATTTACATAAATGCCACTATCATTTGAAACAAATTCGTCTTCTGGAAAAAACGGAATAATTGAAAAAGGATAATCTTTATCAACACTTATTGTATTTTCATTACTTCGTTTTAAAATTTCTTTGTTATCTCTAAATACTTTTATTGTCATATTTTCAAAAATACCGTTACCTGACGACATTGAATAATTGAATGTATAATAATCATAGCTTTTTTTAATATGATCCAGATTATTTAATTGATTAATAATAGATGTATCTAATGGCTCTTGATTTTCAATAAAATGGATACTACATCCTAGCTGTCCGTCAATTTGATGAAAAAAGCCACTTTCATCACTAACTGCAAGAAGTTTATTAATTGATAAATTATTTGTAGAATAATTTTCATTATTAAGTTTTTCATTAGATGTTACAAAAATTGATGCACTTAAAAATATAAACGACATAACTACTACACTAATCAAAAGTCTTCGTAAATTATTTTTTTTATTCGAATAAAATAAATTTTTAAATATTCTAAAACAACTAGTATTATTTCGATTATCAACTTCACTATTTGTATTTGAATTTATCGATGTTTCTTTTTCTAAAATCAATTCCAAATGTTCAATACGATAAATACGATCACTATTTTCAATAATATTATCTTCATGACTTACTAAAATAACAATTTTTCCCTGATTAGCACACTTTCTAAGTATCTTAGTAACTATTTTTTTATTTTCATCATCAAGAGCTGAAGTTATTTCATCACCTAAAATAATTTTACTATCTTTAGCTATTGCACAAGCCAAAGCAACTCTTTGACGCTCACCACCGGATAAATTATTTGGCATTGCATGTTTTTTATCTTGTAAATTTATTTCTTTTAATAAATCATCAACAGTATAATTACTTTTTGACATCTGTAAATAAAGTTTGATATTTTCTTCGACACTAATTGTATCAATCAAAATACTATCTTGACTAATAAATGATATTTCTTTATTTCTAAAATTACTTTTATCTTTTTCGTTAAATTCTAATAATTTACCATTATAATAATATTTACAACTTTTTGATGTTAACATTGCAATCAAATACAATAATGAACTCTTACCTGTACCACTTTCTCCGATGATTGAAGTTATCTGATAAGGATATGCTTTAAAATGACCATTTTTAATACACTCTTTTTTTCCAAAAGATATATTAATATTCTTTAACTCTATCATATTATCTCCCTCCATTTGCTTTTTTATCATATATAAATATATATAAACAATAATTTAAATTAAAAAATTATACATTTTTTATTGATTAGACACCTTAAATTTAAACAATTTTAACTCAACAAATTAAACCGTTATTTTATAAATAATAAACTATCTTAAAAATTCTTATTTATTTAATATATATTTATATACAAAATCCATTCAAACATTTATAAAATTGATATCAAAAACAATGAATATAAAATCTATTGTTATAATTAACCCTAAGATATTCTTCTTATATAAAAAATCAATAAAATTCAATAGTTTAATATTATATTTAAAATAGGGAGCTAGCCCCCTATTTAGCTAAATACTTAAATGGACAGTTCCTCGATAAAGTCCTTGATATCTAAAATTAACATCTACATTAGCAGAAAATTGATTAGGTCTTTGAATCGTCTCAAAATCAACTACAACTTGACCTTTTACCGTTTTACTTGTTTTAACATTGCTTAATCTATCGGTACTGGTATCCCTTTGACCACTTAATGTTACAATAGCATAATTTGCTTGATTATATGCATAAGAATCTGTGTCTTGTACAGTAATATAAGCGGCAGTAAGTATATTCATCGATACAAATAAACATGCTATCATTAAACTACAACTAAATAATAATTTTTTCATAATAAACATGAGGTATAATCATACCTTTCTCCTTCCCTAAAATATTTTAAAATTACAAAATATAGCATTAAGCAAATAAATGTTTTATAAAAATTTCATGCATTATATGTAATAAAACTTTAATCGGTAAAAATAACAACATACTAACATAATGGATATTTTATATCATAAAATTATTCTTATTTGTATCATCTCCTTTTAAAAATATTTTAATTATTTCATTATCACATATTCATAAAATTTTTATGACCAGATTTAAAAAATAAATATCATTACTTTTCTATTTTTATTATTAATATCATAGAAAAAGATAAGTTTTCAATTCACTATTTAAAAATCAAATATTTTATTTAGTAATTAAATTTGCCTTTTTAAATAAATCTTATATTATCTTCTACACTTGCATCATAGCATAAAAAAAAAGAGAAATATTATTTTTCTCTTTAAACGGTTAAATATGTAATTAAACGGTCAAATAAACACTATTTAATTTCATAAAAAGCTCTTACTACCTCTTTTCTTTTTCTTCGACTTACATAAAATAAACAATTTACACCCTTTAGATATATTCCTTCATTACAGATTCTGTCAATTCTATTTTTATTAATTACAACACCGCGATCAATCATAATAAAATCATCATTTAAGTTTTCCATAATACTCTTTATTGTTTGATTTTTAACTATCATCTGACTATTTTCATACACTAATGCAATATTTTTATCACCTAAATACATAAAATAAATAATCATATTTTGTTTTATTGATATTTCCTGACCATTTACTTTAAAACTAAGCATAACATCATTTTCTATTAATTTAATCATCTTAGATACATTTTCTATTATTTCTGTTTCTAAATTATCTTTGGTGATATATCCATATATATTAGGCCCATATGCTTGTTTATATCTAGTATCATAGCTTGATATAAAGATAATTTTTTGATCTAAATGTTTTTTTGAATACTCTATTCCATCATAATCAGGCATTTCAATATCTAATAAAATAAAATCATATTCTTGATCTAATAAACTTAATGAATTATATGTATATGTTCTTATGTCATCAAATTTAAGTAATATGTTTTTTATTTTATCACATATTGCTTGTTCATCATCTACTATAGCTACCTTTATCATACATATCTCTCCCACTTATATATGCTAATTATAACACATTTTTACATTTTATGTTGCATATTTACCTTAAAATATAAAAATAGACTCATCATAATAGTGGAATTATGATTAATCTATTCTTTTACATTTATCTGATATTTTTTAAATAAACAAATTTAGTCTAACTCAAATATAATTATTATCTGCTAACATCATTATTTAAATCAATTACATTATCTGCAATTGCTTCAAAGAATGAATCATGACTTACTATAATAATTGTCTTCCCCTGTTCCTGCATATTTTTTAACAGCTTTACTACAATCTCCCTATTTTTTATATCCAGTGATCCTGTCGGTTCATCAGCTAAAATTAACTCACATGGCTTTAATAATAGTCTAGCAATTGCTGCTCTTTGTTGTTCTCCTCCTGAACATTTAAATATTTTTTTATTTTCATAGCCTTCTAGACCTACTTCTTTTAATGCTGCACTGATTTTCTCTTTTTTATTACCTCTTACATTTTCTAATGCTAGTTTTAAATTATTTGCAACTGTTTCATTTTCAATCAGAGCAAAATTTTGAAATAAATATCCTATTTTATTTTTAAGCATCTGCTCTGCTTTCATTGAAAACGGTCGGATATTCTTTTGTCCAAACAAAATCACATCACCGCTTGTTGCTTTATCTAGTAAACCGATGATATTTAAAATTGTTGATTTCCCAGAACCAGATGCTCCCATAATAACATTAAATGTTCCCTCTTCGATTTTAAAACTTAAATTATTTAAAACATTTTTATCTCCATAACTTTTACTGAC
Organism: Thomasclavelia spiroformis DSM 1552; assembly: GCF_025149465.1. Classification (NCBI taxonomy): domain Bacteria; kingdom Bacillati; phylum Bacillota; class Erysipelotrichia; order Erysipelotrichales; family Coprobacillaceae; genus Thomasclavelia; species Thomasclavelia spiroformis. The sequence continues at coordinate 1,348,289 of NZ_CP102275.1, forward strand.
ATTTTCTAATTCTACAATAGTCATATTACTTTTCCCCCTTCAACAGTGAAATCATCTTCTTTCGTTCATAATAACTAATATACAATAATTCAATTACCAGTTCTAAAATCGCAAAAGTACAAATAAACTTAATACTGTCTTTTCTAGTTATATCTAATTTTGTACTGGCTGCAAAGATTACTGCATAACTTAGTACACTGACACTGAATAATTCCCAATATCTTTTTATCTTTGATTTTCCTAGCATGTATTTAACTGCAATCGTCTTTCCATGTTCATTATAAAACATTAAGATTGACTGAATGATTAAAATTAAATATAAAATTACATAAATAATAAATATCAAACCAAAGTCAATCAGCTGTTCTTTAAATGTCATTATATAATGATCATATCGATATTGTGCAGTGATAAATTGATGAATACCGTATGGTTTCAGTTCCTCTAGTAATGTCTTAGGATCATCTGTTTTAAAGAACATGCTTTGAATTTCATTGTCAATGAATGAAAAAGTTCTTTGAATATAAAGAATTGGATTATCCAGTACATATGGCTGCCATAATTTATAATTATAAAATTTACCGTTATTCTTGATATATATTACCGGTTCATTTCTTTTTTGATACTTAGCCATTTTTAAACTCTTCAGGCACTAAAATAGTATCTTCTTTGATTTTTTCAATATCAATTTTATTGCCAGCTAAATCCCTGATATCATGATCTTTTAAATAAACTGCATTGGTTCTAATCATTGGATAAGGATAAACATCATCTTTTGAAACATCATCATATCTAAGGGTGTCAACATTGTCAAAATATGTCTGAAAATCACAGTATACTGCTTTATCTATATATTCATAAAATATCTCTTTGCTTTTTTCAGGATTGAAATCTATTGAATATAAATTACCTACCTCATCCTTCATTGCTCTTACATTTAGGTAATTAAATACGGTTTACCGTAATTATAGGCATTGACAAACGGTACCAGTAAAACAACCGTAATAATTACTTTTATAATCGCCTGAATATAATAAAGCTTACTGAGCTGATTGTGACTGTTTAAATATTTTACATGTCCAACTAAGCGAATAAATAAACAGCTGATTATTCCAATTCCAAGTAATATTATTAAAAAATAGCCATCAAACTTTATTATATCTCCTAAAACCTTCCATTTAGTTACACTTTCCTGTTTAACTAGGATAAAAAATGATAATACATTAATTAATGCAAACTCACCAAACAGCAATGCAAATAGTTTTCCAAATTCATTGATAAATATTTTTATTGTCGATGTCCCCATCATTCGTCTGATCATATAATTGCGATTCTGTTTTAAGATCATACTGATAATAATTACTGCAAAAACGATTACATTAAACTGTAATAATTTTTTACCTTAAGCTATTATTCCTTCGCTCTCGTTAAGAATTGTAATTTCATTAATGCTTCCAGTATGATTAGATACAGAAATACTTTCATCATAGTCATAAAGAAATTCAATAAACTTATTAAAAACTTTTTCTTTACAGACTATATTAATATAAAGATCATTATCCTTGCATTCTTCAATTTTATTAAACGTTTTAAAATTAAATATCTGTAAATACTGGTCAAAAAAATGATTGTCTAAAATCATAATTCGTCCATTGCTTTGATCATCAGCAGCACTGCTGTAATAAGCATCTGTATCTAAACGCGAGAAATCAATTTCATCTTTGATATTAATATCAAAAGCTTCCATGACATCATCCCGACTTGAAAAAATATAGCGATTCAAAATCGTATACATCAGCTGATCATCATTTTTCTCATCACGATATACATATGTAATTTCCTCATTACCGGCAAACTCTATCAAAGCATTATAAATAGTTTCAAAATTATTACCGCTAATACTTAATGAATAATTTGTTTCATTAAAGTAATCAGCAATAGTATAATCAGCCAAATAAAGATTCGTTCCCTGAATAATATTAACTTCTCTAACTGACAGATAGACCATTAAAAATGAAAAAAGTCCCACGATAATAACTAATAATTTTTTCATCCTATCCCTCCTAAAGCTATAAAATACTTATCACTTGATAAGTATTTTATATTTAATCTAATAATTTTCATATCTGTTATAATTATGTTCATGATCTGATTATAATAGTAATGATTTGAATTCCATGTACATTCATCATAACGTTTATCGAAGCTACCACCACAACTTACTTTTTCATCACAATATCATTAAACCTAATATCTCCATATTTCTTTTGAATAAACAATTTAAATTAATCCAAACAACCGAATCATTCCATATATTAAACATCCAATTAGAATTATCGCTATCAATAAATATAAAAGTTTTTTGTTTTTAGATGCGTCATCTTTTAAAAAGTTTAAAAGTGCTAATTTTTCTACAAAAAAGAATGCACTAAAACAAAGAAATACAATTTCATTCCTTTCCATAAAAAATAATGGCATTATTACTATATAAATAAAAGTTATAACTGTAAATACTTTATCAAATTTAAAAAAATATTCTTTTTTCATAACTATCTTTCCTTTAAACTTGTTTTATAATTATTGATATTACCAAATATTTTCAATTTCATCTTGCCATTGTTGCTTGTATTCTTCATAAAATATATCAGTACCTTTAACACTCATATTGCCATTTACATTATAAGTAATTACAAAATCAACAAGTTTATTATCTTGATAATTTAAACAAACAAAATAATCATCTTTATATACAAATTTTACAAGATCAACTATTTCTATTAAATTAAATTCCTTTGATAATTCTTCTTTATTCATTTTTAATAAATCATAATCATCAATTTTTAATGTTTTAATATTATCATTAATTGTTAAACCGATTGCCATTACTGAATTATTTTTTACATTTTGTTCCATTGTATAAAGATTTATCCCTGGTTTTTGATTATATAAATTTACATTATCTTTATTATCCATTCTTGTATAACCAGCATTAATGATATTTTGATGTGTTGATGTTTTTAGCTCTGTTTTAAGATCATTTATTTGAACAATCACTTCATCATCTTTTTTTGGAAAAATAAATAGTGTTAGAACTATAGCTATTACTACAACGATTAAACCAGCTATTATCTTTTTCATAGTATCAAATCCTTTCAATAATTATTAAATTTATATCAGTGTATAGCAAATCACTACTTGGATATTTAATATTTTTGTTATCTAACTCATCGCTCTATTTAAACATTACACAAACAACAAAATTTCTATATAACTTAAAAAGTTTATACTTTTCTATTTATATTATATTAAATAAAAACAAATAATCGTCTATTTTATCTTCAAACGGTCAAACATTTACTTAAACGGTAAATTTCTTAATTAATTAAAAAAGGACCTAAGATATTATCTTAAGTCCGCATATATTAGTTATCAAGTCCTTCAAACTGTGAACGATATAACGATGCATAGAAACCATCTTTTTCAAGTAATGACTCATGATTACCAAGTTCAACAATATCGCCATCTTTCATAACAATAATTGTATCAGCATCTCGAATTGTTGATAAACGATGAGCAATAACAAAACTTGTTCTTCCTTCCATCAATCTTTCCATTCCTTTTTGAATCAAAACTTCTGTTCTTGTGTCTACTGATGAAGTAGCTTCATCAAGGATCAAAATTTTTGGATCCTTTAAAAATGCTCTTGCAATCGTTAATAACTGTTTTTGTCCTTGTGAAATATTTGATGATTCTTCATTAATAACTGTATCATAACCATCTTCTAAAGTTTGAACAAAGTGATCAACATAAGCCACTTTACAAGCTTCTTGAACTTCTTGATCACTGGCATCTAATTTACTATACATTAAATTTTCTTTAATCGTACCATTAAATAACCAAGTATCTTGTAAAACCATTCCAAATAATGAACGTAAATCTTTACGAGCAAAATCTCGAATATCTTTACCATCAATAAAGATAGTTCCTCCATTTAACTCATAAAATCTCATTAATAATTTAACAATTGTTGTCTTGCCTGCTCCTGTAGGTCCTACAATTGCAACAGTTTGTCCAGAATGAACATGCAAACTAAAATCATTAATAATTGTTTGATCTTCTAAATAACCAAAATTAACATCAGCAAAGGTTACAGAACCTTTGATCTTTTCAAGTTCGTCTTTTGTAATCTTAGGAGTTTCTTTTTCTAACTCTTCTTCATCTAAAAACTCAAAAACACGTTCTGCAGCTGCTGCTGTACTTTGTAACATATTCATTGTTTGAGCTAATTGACTAATTGGTTGATTAAATTGTCTTACATATTGGATAAATGCTTGAATATCACCAATCGAAATATTTCCACCACCGGCTAAGACACCACCTAACAAACAAACGGCAACATAACCAACATTACCAACAAAATTAGTAATTGGCTGCATTAAGCCAGAGAAAAATTGCGATTTCCAGGCACTTTCATATAAACTATCATTATATTCATCAAACTGTTTTACTGAAGCTTCTTCACCATTAAATGCTTTAACAACGTTATGTCCACCATACATTTCTTCAATATGGCCATTGACATCACCTAATGCTTGTTGCTGTTTAGCAAAATATTTTTGTGAACGTTTCATTACAATGCTAATTAATAACATTGAAACAGGTAAGACACACACTGCAATAATTGTCATTTGTGGCGAAATACTTAACATCATGATAAAAATTCCTACCACCGTAACACTCGAAGTAATTACCTGTGACATACTTTGATTCAATGATTGAGCAATTGTATCAATATCATTAGTTACCCTACTCAATATATCCCCACTAGTATGTCGATCAAAATAACTGAGTGGCATACGATCCATTTTTTTAGAAATTGATGTTCTTAAATCATAAGCTACGCGTTGTGAGATAGTAGAAGTAATAAATCCTTGAATATAACTAAATAAAGCACTCACTAAATATAATCCTACTAAAATCCAAATTATATATCCAATATATTCAAAATCAATACCACCAGTACCACTGACTTTAGCCATAATTCCTTCACTCAACTTATCAGTTGCTTTAGCTAAAATCTTTGGTCCAACAATTGAAAATACTGTTGAAGCAGCTGCAAAAATAATTACTATAACTAATTTAAAATAATAAGGTTTTAAATATCTGAATAACTTAGCAATCGTTCCTTTAAAATCCTTAGCTTTTTCACCGCCACCACGCATACCATGCATGCCAGGGTTGAATTTAGGGCCGTTTCTTCTTTGATTATTACTCATGTCCTAATTCCTCCTTTGATAACTGTGAATATGCGATTTCTTGATATACTTTACAGTTTTTCATCAATTCATCATGCGTTCCTTTACCTACAATCTTTCCTTCATCTAAAACAATAATTTGATTAGCTGACATAATTGATGCGATTCGTTGTCCTACAATTAAAACTGTACTTCTTGTCTTTTCAATCATTTTATTCAATTCATTTCTTAACTTAGCATCTGTTTTAAAATCAAGTGCAGAAAAACTATCATCAAAAATAAATATTTCTGGTTTTTTAGCAATAGCTCGAGCGATTGCTAAACGTTGTTTTTGACCTCCAGAAACATTTGTACCACCCTGAGAAATTGGATCATCTAAACGTTTTTCTTTTTGATCAATAAATTCTTTTGCTTGAGCAATTTTAATAACTTCTTCCAATTCTTCATCAGCTGCATCAGGTGCTCCATAAGTTAAATTAGATTTAATTGTTCCTGAAAATAATAAACCTTTTTGAGGAATCAAACCAATTTTATCTCTTAAATCATGTTGATTAACATTTCTAATATCAACCCCATCAACTTCAATTTTACCATCAGTCACTTCATAAAAACGGGGAATTAAATTAATTAATGTACTTTTACCAGATCCAGTTGAGCCAATAAATGCAGTTGTTTCACCAGGTTTAGCGGTAAAGCTAATATTTTCTAATACTGCTTCATTAGCTCCTGGATACTTAAATGTAACATTTTTAAATTCAACTAATCCTTTTTTATTTTCATCAAATGATTCAGGATTTTTTGGATCACTGATTTTTACTTCCATTGATAATACTTCATAAATACGATTAGCTGCTACACTAGCACGGGGTAACATAATTGCAATCATTGCAATCATTAAAAATGACATAATAATTTGCATTGCATATTGCATAAATGCCATCATTTGTCCAATTGCAATATTACCTAAATCAATTTGTTTAGCTCCATAATATACAATCAATAAACTAACAATATTGAAAATAAACATCATGATTGGCATCATTGATACCATTGTACGATTAACAAATAAATTAACTTTAGTTAAATCACTATTAGCTTTATCAAATCTTTGTTCACTATGTTCCTCATTTCCAAAAGCTCGAATAACTAACATCCCTGATAAATTTTCTCTCATTGTTAAATTCAATTTATCAATCAATGATTGCACAATTTTAAATTTAGGCATTACAATTATAAATGTTACAATAATAACCATAAAAATAATAATTAAAACTAATCCAATGATCCAAGTCATAGATGGTGTATTATTAAAAGCTTTAATTAATGCCCCAATTCCCATCATTGGTGCAAAACATACAATCCTAATAAACATAATTACAACCATCTGAACTTGCGTAATATCGTTAGTAGTACGAGTAATTAATGATGCAGTTGAAAATTTATTAAATTCTTCATTAGAAAAACTTTCAACTTTTTTAAACACATCACTACGTAATAATCTTGAAACACCTGAACCAACTTTACTAGCTAAAAAGCCACATCCAATGGCACAAGCAGTTCCAATAAGCGCAATTCCTAACATTTTAATACCAGTTTGTAAAATATAACTGTTTTGTACTTGATCAACATCACAACCAAGTTTTTCATATTCAGCTTTTACACCATTTCCAGCTGCAATTTTTAATGTTGATTCACCCATTGTTTCCATTTGTTGATCAATTTTTTCAAACATTTTATCTTTTTGATCTTGAGGCATCATGCCAATAGCATCATATGGGCTCATCCCTGCAGGTAAACTACCAAATTGTTCTTGATATTCTTTAGAATTTGGATCCATGCTATCAATTGATGTAATCAATAACATTGGTTTAATTAATATATCTTCTAATTGATCCATTTCTTCATCATCGAGTTCTTTTAATTCATAAAGGTTTTTTCCTTTAGCTTTACTAAATTTATCCAATAAATCCTGATCAATATCTTTTGAAGTCACTAATTGATAAGAATCCTCTAAAATTGTTTGATCATCTTCATTTAATAAAACTAATAAATGATTAAAAGTTTCTTCACTTAATACATCACTTACAGCACTATCAAAACCACCTGCTTGAATACCGACTGATACAATATCTGACATATAATCAGGCAAAGCCAACTCTGATTGTGATTGCATAAATAATAAACCAACACAAAGTAAAATCGGTGCCCAAAACTTTTTAAAATAATGTTTTAATTTCAGCATTGTCTTTCTCCTTTATATTCTTCAATATTCAATTTAATAATATTTATTACATCATTTAATTGACTAATTTGTTCTTTACTAACACCTTTAAACAAATTAAGTATTTTTTCTTGTAATATTTCCATTCCTTCATTAATAAAGGTATCACCCATATCAGTAATATTTAAGATATAATTTCGTTTATCATGAATGTCTTGCTTTTTAGTAAGATATCCCATTTTTTCAAGACGCTGTAACCTAACTGATAAAGTTGCTTTAGTTACATTGAGTTTTTTAGCTAACGCATTTTGATTAATATTTTGATGTTTTTTTACAATCATCAATAATCTAATCTGACTAGCAGAAAGATCAAATTGTTTAGTTTTTTCGTTTAATAAATAATGCATATTTTTATGCAAATCTTGAAAATTTTCAATTAACTTTTTTACATCATCATATTTAACATCCGACATTTTATACCTCCTGGTATATTATAAATGACTCATTTAGTTGGTCATCTACAGTATACTTTTTCTATCAACCTTATTGATCCGTGGTTGATTACGGTTAGCTTTACTTGTAAAATATTGAAGTATGTGAATGTGGATTTGTATCGCTCCTTGTGGCTTGACTACTTTAGAAAGGATCTTACCACACCTTATTTCTAAACAATGATTAGTTAGATGAGTCTTGAATTCCTATTTTGAACCAGGTTTTGTGATCTAAGTGTTGTGGATGCCATTTCACATGATTGAATTGAAAGGATGTTTTCATTATGAAATTAATTGGTATTGATATCGGAAAGAACAAGCACTTCTTTTGTATTATGGATAAAGATACTGGTGAAGTTGTCGTTTCGCCATCTTCTTTTCCCAACAATAAAGAAGGGTTCGATTCTCTGATTCAAAAAATTAAACTTTATTCCAAGGACTCTGTCCTCATCGGTATGGAAGATACCGGTCATTATCACTTTGCTTTGCTGAAATACCTTTTGGACAACCATTTTGCTGTTGCTTTAATCAATCCTAAAACCACTGATTTTGCTCGTAAGATGCAGGGCGGCATTACTAAAAACGATAAACTTGATACTATAACTATCTGTGATGTCCTGGATACTCACGAACGCAAGAAGCAGTATCGTATCACCAGAGTCGATCGCTTCGATCTTTATGAACAGAAGCAGCTGACCAGACATCATCATAATCTAAAAGAAGAATTGAACGTCTATACGAATCGTCTTCAAAAATCTATCGATATCGTATTTCCTGAGTTCAATCGTCTGTTCAAGAGCAAGTACGGTTCCGTCTACATGAATATCCTTAAAACATTCGGAAGTGCTGACAATATCGCCAATACTGATATAAGAACGCTTCGCAAATGTTTTGAATCAAAAGGCAGAGGAAGACGTATATCTTTGACACCTGAGCAGCTCAAAGAATGTGCGAAAATATCAATCGGCATCCCATCAGCTGCTGAAGTGATTCAGATCAGACATCTCATCAGCCAGATCGAGCTTGTCAATGAGCAGATTGCCGAAATAGATAAAAAAATAGAAGAGTTTTCCGTCCAAAACAACTCTCCTATCCTAACCATACCAGGAATTTCACATTTTTCTGGTACCTCTATTTTAGCCGAATTAGGAGAGATATGCAACTATTCCAAACCGTCCCAAATCATTAAATTTGCAGGAGTAGCTCCTTATCATTACGAGTCAAGTCAATATAATGCACAGCATACTGCCATTACCAAGAAAGGATCTAAATACTTGCGAAAGACCTTGTACCAGATAATACTTCCTGTAATCAGGTTCAATCCTGTATTCAAAGAATATTATCAGTTGAAGATTTCTCAAGGCAAAGGCCATCGATGTGCACAAGGGCATTGTGTAAGGAAGCTGCTTAGAATCGTTTATCATCTGCTGAGTACAAATCAGCAGTTCAATCCTGGACTTCTAAGATAATCGATTGAGAAAAATAAAATTTTAAAAATTGGACCTAGAAGGTTGTTTTCGTCATGCCTAAAATTGCAAATCCGTATTCACTTTTCAAATAACTTTACTATCTAACTGTTAGAATCAAAATATTTACTATTTTCAAACTTTTTCATTAAAAACACTTGATTTTTATATAGTTAGCTTTCTTAAATAAATAATTCCACCTATTATTTAGTATACGAACCATTATAGTTAGTATTCAAACTATTGTCAATATAAACTTTTTACCCTAATTTTTATAAAAATAAAAATGTCTCATTAAATAAGACATTTTTCATTTAATCAATCAAATATTTTTCTAATAATCTAACAACTTCTTCAATTAAATCATCACAAGTAGCACGATTAACTTCTTTATCAGTTTTTCTAATTCCTAATAATTCTCCACAAATAACCGAACCATGAGATGCTTCAAATTCTTTACATAAAGCAGAGACTTTTTCATTAACAAATTTCTTTTGTTTAACATCTGCTTCACCTTTACCATATTTTAAACCAAGTGCCATAGCTCCACCTGTTAAAGTACCACAAATCTCACGAGTCATTCCAACTCCACCTCCAAAGCCATAGGCAATCGTCATTGCTTGATCCATTTCTAAATCAAATAAATCAACATAAGCTCCTAATACTGCTTGAGCACAATTATAACCCATATGATGTAAATCATATGCTTTTTTTACTCTTTCTTCAATATTCATTTTTATTCCTCTTTCTTATAAAATATTTATCTAATTTGTCCTTTACCATAAATCAAATACTTAGTTGATGTCATTTCTTGCAAGCCAATTGGTCCTCGAGCATGTAATTTTTGAGTACTTATTCCTACTTCAGCTCCAAAGCCAAATTCTCCCCCATCGCTAAAGCGTGTTGAAGCATTATGATAAACACATGCTGAATCTAAAGAATCCATAAAATACTTGGCTGTAGTATCATTATTAGTAATGATACTTTCTGAATGTTTAGTTGAGTAACTATAAATATGTTCAATTGCTTCATCAATATCTTTAACTACTTTAAAATTACAAATATAATCGTCATATTCTGTAGCATAATTTTGTTCTAATGCTAATTGCCCATCTAAATATTTTAATGTTTCAATGTCCCCATATATTTTTATATTTTTAAATGGTTCCTTTATTTTCATTAAAAATTCAGTTGCAATATCTTGATGAACTAAAATTGTTTCAATAGCATTACATACTGATGGTCGTGAAATTTTTGCATTGATTGCAATTTCTACTGCCATATCAAGATTAGCTTCTTTATCAATATATAAATGACATATTCCGGCACCTGTTTCAATTACTGGTACTGTTGCATTATTAACAACATATTGAATCAATCCAGCTCCACCTCTAGGAATAACTACATCAACATAGTTATTTGACCTAATAATCTCACTTACAATAGAACGATCAGTATTTTCAATTAATGTAACAACATTATCTGGTAAAATATCTCTAATTGCCATATTAATTACATTTATTAAAGCAATATTAGAATGAATCGCTTCTTTTCCACCTTTTAAAACACAAACATTGTTCGTTTTTATACAAATTGAAGCAATATCTACTGTAACATTTGGTCTTGATTCATAAATTGTTGCAACAACTCCAATAGGAATTCTAATTTGTTTAATATCCAATCCATTTGGTCGTTTTATCTCTCGAACGACTTCACCAATACAATCTTTTAAATCAGCAACTTTTTCAACATCTTTAGCCATTGCTTCAATTCGCTGTTTTGTCAGTAATAAACGATCAATCATCGCTGATGATATACCATTTGCTTTCGCATTATTAATATCTTTAGCATTTTCAGCTAAAATATATTCGATATTTTCAAGTAATCCTTTACTAATTGCATCTAAAGCATTCATTTTTGTATATTTATCAACTTTTTGCATTTGACGACAAGCTAATTTTGCTAGTTTTAATTGATCTTCAATCATTATTTTTCACCCCTTCTACTAAAACCAAATTGTTCGCATGAACGATTTCATCATAATCTTTATAATTTAATATACTTTCAATTTCACTAGTATTTAACCCTTTAATCAATTTAATTTCATCACTTGAATAATTAACCATTCCTCGCGCTAGTAAATTATCTTCTTCATCAACAATATCAACAATTTGAGAAATTAAAAAATTTCCCGTAACATCAATAATTCCTTTAGGTAATAAACTGCTATGATTATTTACAAGTGCATTTTTCGCTCCAGTGTCAACAATAATTTTACCTTTAGGCATACTACGATACATGATCCAATGCTCTCGAGCACTTAACTTTCTACCTACATCACCATTAAAATATGTACCAACGTCTTGTCCATTCAATAAATCAACCAAAACATTTTCTTTACTACCATTAACAATTGCCATTGCACAACCATAATCGTTGCACACTTTTGCAGCTTTGATCTTTGTAACCATTCCTCCGGTACCTACTTTACTAGAAGCATCTTTAGCCATATTTTCAATTTCACTAGTAATACCATTAACATCACAAATCAATTTAGCATCTTTGTTAGTATGTGGATTATCATCATATAAACCATCAATATCACTAACTAAAATAACCATATCAGCATCTACAGCTGGAACAATCAATGATGCTAAAGTATCATTATCACCAACTTTTATTTCATCAACCGCTAAAGTATCATTTTCATTAATAATTGGTACTGCATCATATTTAATTAATGCTTGTAGTGCATGGTTAAAATTCATTAAACGCTTACGGTCATCAAAATCATCATGATTTAATAAAATTTGTGCACATTTTAAATCAAATAAACTAAATAAATCTTCATATATTTGCATTAATGAAGCTTGACCAATTGCTGCTAATGCTTGTTTTTCAGGAATTGTTTGGGGACGTTCAGTAAGATTCATAATATGAACCCCTGCATTAATTGCTCCACTACTGACTAACGTAATTTTAATTCCTTTACGCTTTATTTGAGCAATCTGCCAAATCAAATTTAATATCTTTTCCTTATTGATATTGCCTTCATCATCACATAGCGATGATGAACCAATTTTAATAATCAAACTTTTTACTTTACTTAAATCCCTCATAACTTTTCCTCCTGCAATTTCCTTAATTATACAAGTTTTATAGTCACATAACAACATTAAAGCCGTGTTATTTTAATAATTAACAATCCATCATAATCTTGATAATTTCTTTATCCGTTTCTTTCATTCCAATTTTACCAAGACGGGCTACATTACGAATCGTATTTTCAACTCCTTTGATAACAATTCCATCACCATCTTTAAACTCTTGCCCTTCTAAATACATTTTATAACCTAAAATCCCTGCGTCAACACTTGCAGCAATTTTCGCAGCACAAGAAGATTTTGCACCATCACAAATTATTCCCGAAGTAATTGCAAGAGAATTTACAAGCGTATGAGCAATACACTGATAATCACCGCCATGTAAAAACGCAATACCACTACCAGCAGCACATCCAGCACTTACTGCTCCACAATATGCTGATAAACGCCCAATTCCATTTTTTTGATGAATTGCGATTAAATTAGCTAAAACTAAAGCACGATATAATTTTTCATCACTAACATTTAAAGCCTTAGCATATTCAACGATTGGTAAAGTTATTGTTATTCCCTGATTTCCACTACCAGAATTTATCACTACTGGAAGTTCACAGCCACTCATTCTTGCATCACTACCAGCCGCTGCCATAGCTTTTGCCTTTGTAGCTGTATCATTTCCACTTTTTAATAATACACTACCAATATTAGCACCATAATTATTAATAATTCCTTCATTTGCAATTTTACTATTGTAGTCAATTTGACGTTTAATTACCTCTTTAATGTCATCAATTTTTACAAGACAAGCAAATTCATAAATATCAGCGACATTTAATTCATCATAATTTAAAACAATTTTATCATTGAATTTCTGATTTTCTTTTGAAAAAAGAATCTCATTATCTTTTTCAATTAAAATAATATTAGTATGCGAATCGACAATTCGTACACTTGCGTAATGATTACTTTCAAATAATGTAATTTTTATATCTAAAATATATTCACTATCTAGTGGTTTGATTTCAATACAATCTCTTTTTAAGAATTCATTGATTGCAGCAATTTCTTCGTCTTTAACATCAGCAATTACTTCTAATAACTTATTTGTATTTCCCGCAACAATTCCAGCTGCTACAGCTGCCTCAATTCCTTTTAAACCATTAGTATTAGGAACAACTACACTTTTTACATTTTTAATAATATTACCACTTACTTCAACTAAACATCTCTCTGGCATTTTATTTAAAATATCATGAGCTTTACTAGCACAATATGATAAAGCAATTGGTTCTGTACATCCCATTGCAGGAACAAGCTCCTCTTTTAGTATTTGAATATACGTTTGATATTTAATATTGTTCATTATTTTATACAATCCTTTCTATTTTTACTAACATAATCTATTTTACCATAAATCTTAACAAAATTACTCAATTTTCTTATTGTATCATGACATTCTAACGTGTTACAATGTAGAAAAATGATTAAAGGAGATATATTGTTACAATGAAATTAATTATACCTGAAAATTATGATCCCGTACTAAATTTACGACAAACACAAGAGGCAATTAAATATATTCGTGATACTTTTCAAAAAGAAATTGGAAGAGCTTTACAGCTTTCTAGAATTTCAGCCCCTTTGTTTGTTCCAAAAAGCAGTGGATTAAACGATAATTTAAATGGTGTAGAAACACCTGTTTCATTTATCATTCCACAAATGCCAAATGAAGAAATCGAAGTAGTTCATTCACTTGCTAAATGGAAAAGAATGGCTTTAAAAAAATATGGTTTCAAAATGCATGAAGGTCTATATACAAATATGAATGCCATTAGAAAAGATGAAGAAGTTGATAACTTGCATTCATATTATGTTGATCAATGGGATTGGGAAAAAATTATTTCTAAAGAAGAAAGAAATGAAGAAACATTAAAACGTCATGTTTTAAAAATATTTAAAGTTATAAAACATATGGAACATGAAGTATGGTACAAATATCCCCATGCTGTAAATAGATTACCAGATAAAATACATTTTTTCACATCACAAGAATTAGAAGATCGTTATCCTGATTTAACACCTACTGAACGTGAAACTGCAATGTGCAAAGAATACGGATGTATCTTTGTAATGGGGGTTGGAAAAAAACTTAAAAGTGGTATTAAACATGATGGACGTGCTCCAGATTATGATGATTGGGATTTAAATGGTGATATTTTATTCTGGTTTGAACCACTTAAATGCGCTTTAGAAATTTCATCAATGGGGATTCGTGTAGATGAAGATAGTCTAGTTAAACAATTAGAAACAGAAAATTGTTTAGATCGTTTACAATTACCATATCATCAACAAATTATGAATAAAGAATTACCATACACTATTGGTGGTGGTATCGGTCAATCAAGATTATGTATGCTATTACTTAAAAAAGCTCACGTTGGTGAAGTTCAAGCAAGTATTTGGCCTCAAGAAATGATTGATGAATGTAGTAAACATAACATTAATTTATTATAGTTATAAATACTCAATAACATAATACATAAACCAAAATAAATAAAAATAGAGATATTAGCCCTTTCTTATTTTAAGGCAGAATATTAAAAAGAGACTTCTTAAACGATTGATAAATACAATCATTTTCGAAATCTCTTTTTTTATTATCCATTATCGAGTAAGAACCATTATAATATCTCATCTTTTTTATCATATGCTATCATTATCTCCTTATGCTTTAATATTTATATTCATAAAAAATTTTGTAAATATAAAATCAATTTCAATATTATAATATTATTAAAAATATTTATTTCTTTATCTATCAGGATATATATAGTAATATAACTAAAATATGATTTAGATACAATATAAAAATAAGTATGAAGTATTATAATCCAACATTATTAAAATATATATGTTCCCTTATACAAGGGTTACAATTATTACTAATGAAAAAGCAAATGTTTCTATATAATAAATATGACACTTAAAAAATAATCCATCAGCATACATATATATGCATATTTTTGAATAATTTCTATTAACAAATTATTTAAAAAAGATTTCAAAGAAAAACAAAAGAAAATATACATACTAGGTAGGATAATTTTACCAGATTCCTTCATTTAATAAGATATTTTCTAAGAAAACCTCACTTACAACTCATCTAAAACCAAAAAAATTTTGCTCATTCTACTTACTAAAAAAATATTCGACAAGTTAAACAAAAAATTATAGTGTACTTTAATTATATGCCTTGTAAAATACAATATCAGTACTGTATTTTTTCTAGTTTACATAAACAAAAACCAGAAATTATATCGATAGATAGTAATTTCTGGTCAAAATAAAGTCATCTTAACTTAATAATATTAAGATAAATTTTTACTCAATTAATAGTTAATAAACATTACAGTTTGAGTATACCAAGGACACCAACAAGATCCTAAAGCAACAGTTTCTTGTTTTTTATTTTCAACAATTACCTTAACTTCTTCCATGATTCTCCCCTCCTTCCTTTTTATTAACAAACCAAATCAATTATCAATTGATTTGATAATGTTCACAAGCAATTCAGGGTTATTTTCTAATAACTCATGGTAAATTATCAAGCAATCTTTCACAAAATTTTTCATTCTAATACAATCATTTCTCTTAGCGACTATATTAAATCCTTTTTCATCATAACAATTTGAAAAGCATGCTGGACACAATTTTGAAGCCCAACAATGTAAACAATCATTTTTAGACTGTTCTATATAATCATAATAATAATGTTTAATCAGTTCATCTTTATTGAAACCAGTTTCAACATTACCAATTGATGGTGAATGACCAATTTTTTCACAAACTTTAAATTCACCATTAGTTGTAATAAAAATTCTTTTTTGTCCTGGTATACAACAACCATTCATAGGAATTATACAACCAGGTGCTTGACTAATTCTACGATTATTAATCTTTATAATTAGCCTTCTAATAGCTTGAACTGCGTAATCAAATGGATCAGTAGTCTTTAACGATTTTCTCAAAAAGAAATCCTTTATTGGTTCTGATAGCAATTTATTAGGATATTCAATATTATCTTTAACTTCGTATGTTCCTGCCTTTACTTTGGTATTCTCACAATTAATTTCTTTTGGTAACCAATCTAATCCAGTAAAAAAATCATAAATTGCTTGCAATCTTTCATCTGTATATGGCGGACAAATTACCGTATAGATAGATAAACATCTTTTAGCTCTTTCCCCAAATGCATCTATCAAATTATGCAAACCTTCTATTGTTTTATCAAATGTACCTTCATCATTGATTGATACTCTAAAATTATCGTGAATATTCTTAGGACCATCTATACTACAAGTGATAGTACAATCTTCTAGATTAGCAAAAAAATGTGCTCTTTCTCTAGTCATCAAAGACAAGTTAGTTGTCAAAGCGTATTTGATTTTTAGTTTTTTGGGTTTATGTATATTCACATAATTTACAGTTTTTTCTATTAAATCAAATCGAACTAAAGGTTCACCTCCATAAAATCCTATAACTAATAAACCTTTAGCTAAAGGTAACATATAATCCAGAGCTTTTTTTATTATTTCCTCATTCATGTTTTTAGCAGAAAAATTTCTAAAATAATCACTTTGCTCATTATAAATACAATATTTACATCTAAAATTACAATTTTCTGTTAATTCAAATACTATTTGTGTAACTATATCTGTTGAATGTTCTATAAATTCTCTATATCCATCATAAAATTGAAGATCTTTTTCATTAGATAATATTTTAGTATTTTCTATTATTGCATTTACTTTTTCTATTTCTTTATCTAAATATTTATCATAAATATCTACACCATTTAATATATCATTTAAAATATTATACTGTGTTGGTTCACATCTAAATACTTTCTCAGTCTTAGTATCATAAAAATACTTAGAATTAGATGTAGAAAAAGTAATACCTAAATTAGATAAATTCAATATATTCCCCTCTTCCCATTTAAATAAAGTTTCCTTATCTATTATTATAAAATCTTTTTCAAATATTTCAATATCCAAAAATTATAAGTTTAATAATTTAAACATAAGTATTTAAAAATAAATATTTTTATCTACTTAATTTATTTATTTATTTTTAAATACTATTTTTTCAAATAATGATACTCTTAAAACAAAATTAATAAATATTGTTTCTATAGTAATGATATTTAAAACTATCTTTTACCAAAAAATAATAAATTACTAATATTTAATTAAAACTACTCTTTCTAATAAATAAGATTGAGTAATAAATACTAATTTACATATTATCCATACAATAATTAAGCTATTTTATATTACATTTTCTTCTTAATTTTATAAGTTTGATTTAAAAATAATGTAGTAATGCGAAAGTACTAAAAATATAATTTATTAGTATCTAAAATAATAATTATAATAAAATTAATTTTAGTTACTAATTTTTAATATATAATATTTAAGAATATAATTATTTTGAGTATCTATTATCCAATATAAAAGCTGTGATTTTCATCACAGCTTATTTAGATAAATTAATTTTTGCAAGTATATTTGCAAGCCCAATATAAGAAGCTGGTGTCATATCAATTAAAGTTTGACGATCTTGATCAGATAAAATATCTAAGCTTTCTGCAAATTTCAAGATATCTTCTTTAGAAATACTCTTACCTCTTGTCAACGCTTTTAATGTATCATAAGCATCAGGTACACCATATTTTCTTAACATTGTTTGAATTGGTTCTGCTAGTACTTCCCATTTTTCATTTAAATCATAAACAAGTTTTTCTTTATTCACTACACATTTAGCTAAACCATTTGTAGTTTCATTAATTGCTTGTAAAGAATATCCAAACGCTAAACCTAGATTTCTTTGACTAGAAGAATCTGATAAATCACGTTGCATTCTTGATTTAGGAAGTTTATTTGATAAAGCTACACAAATATTATTTGACATATCAATATTAGCTTCACTATTTTCAAAACGAATTGGATTAACTTTATGAGGCATTGTACTACTTCCAACTTCACCTTTAACAGGTATTTGTTTAAAGTATTCCATTGAAATATACAGCCACATGTCAACATCAAAATCAACTAATACATTATTAAAATGACGAATTCCATCTAAAATATGACAAGTATAATCATGACTTTCAATTTGTGTAGTTAATGGATTAAAAGTTAAACCTAAATACTCTTCAACAAATTTCTTAGCCATAGTTTGCCAATCAATATCAGGGAAAGCTGTTAAAATAGCACTGTAGTTACCTGTTGCCCCGTTAAATTTAGCTTTAATTTTAATACTTTCAATATTTTCAATACTTGATAAGAAACGATATGCATAAACTTTAAATTCCTTACCAATTGTAGTTGGTGTTGCTGGTTGACCATGAGTATGTGCAAGCATTGCATCTTCACTATGTTCATCAGCCCACTTATCAATAAGTGCTGCAAATTCTTTTGCCTTAGGTAACCAAACATCTTTTAAACCATATTTTAACATACATGCATATGATGTATTATTGATATCTTCAGAAGTACATCCAATATGAACGAAACTTTGTAAATATCCAAATCCTAATACTTCAAGCTTTTCATCAATAAAATACTCAACAGCTTTAACATCATGACGAGTAGTATTTTCAATTTCTTTGATTCTTGCAAAAGAATCATAATTAAATTCACTAGAAATAGCTGTAAGTTTATCAATATCTTTTACATCAAATTTAGCTAAAATATCGCTTTCAACATTTTCAATTAAAAACTTTAACCATTGAATTTCAACAAAAACACGATACTTTACTAATGCATATTCAGAAAAATACTCACCTAATGCATCTTTAATACCCGAATATCGTCCATCCAAGGGACAAAGTGTTAAACATTCAAACTCTTGTTTTTCCATTCTATTTTCCACCTTTAAAATAATCTACACCTGCTTCAAATAATTTTTGATCCATTTCACCATAAACATTTTTAAAGCGGTTTTCACCTTGACGTTCACTATGACCCATTTTACCAATAACACGACCATCACGAGAAATAATTCCTTCAATCGCATACATTGAACCATTTGGGTTATAAGGTGTTTGCATTGTTACCTTACGATTAGGGTCAACATATTGAGAGAATACTTGTCCATTTTCAAACAATTCTTCAATAACTTCTTTTGGCGCTACAAAACGACCTTCACCATGACTAACTGGAATTGTATGAATATCATCAACATTTACATATTTTAACCAAGGTGATTTAACACTTCCAATTCTTGTATCTACCATTTGTGAAACGTGGCGACCAATTGTATTGAAAGTTAATGTTGGATCATCTTTAGACATATCTTGAATTTTACCATATGGTAATAATCCTAACTTAATTAATGCCTGGAATCCATTACAAATTCCAATCATTAATCCATCACGATTATCCAATAAATCACTAATTGCATCTTTTAAACGAGGATTCTTTAATACTGTGGCAATAAATTTACCAGAACCTTCAGGTTCATCACCAGCACTAAACCCTCCTGGTAACATTACAATATTAGCTTGTCTAATTGCTGCTTCTAATTCATTAATTGAATCTGTAAGCATTTGTTCAGTTTTATTTCTAATTAAAACTAATTGAACTTTTGCTCCAGCTTTTTCAAAAGCACGTTTTGAATCATATTCACAGTTAGTTCCTGGGAATACCGGAATAACTACAAGTGGTGTTTCAACAGTAACTTTTGCTTTTAAAGTAGAACGTGTATTACATGCAGCTACTTTAATTTCACTTGTAGGTGCTACTTCTCTTGTTGGATAGACACTTTCTAATGGTGCCTTATTAATTGCATATGCTTCATCCAAAGAAATAGCTTCATGTCCATATGATAATACTTCACTATCATTAGTAGTACCAACAATACGATAATTATCAAAAACATCTAAATCTTCTTCATTTTTAACTTCAATGATGATATTTCCATAATCACGCATTACATAACTATCTAAATCATATTCACCACTAAAAGCAACTCCAATACCATTACCAAAAGCCATCTTACTAACGGCTTCAATTACACCACCATCTTTTACAGTATATGCACTATAAATTTTATTTTCTTTCATTAATGCCATAATAGCATCATATTGTTTTTGTAAATGATCAAAATCAAATACATGATATTTATCTTTATTAATAACAACTTCTACTAATATATGCCCTGCTTCTTTAATTTCAGGTGTCATAATATCATCAACATCACTACTAGTAATTGCAAAAGATACTAGTGTTGGAGGTACATGTAAATCCTCAAATGACCCTGACATACTATCTTTACCTCCAATTGAAGGTAATTTTAAAGCATTTTGAACACGATAAGCACCAAGTAATGCTGCTGTAGGTTTACCCCAAGTAGTTGGATTTGTTAATAATTTTTCAAAATACTCTTGGAATGAAAAACGAATATTATGATAATTTCCACCCATTGCAACAATTTTCGCAATTGATTCAACAATTGCATAAATTGAACCATGGTATGGTGACCATTTAGAGATTACTGGATTATATCCATAAGTCATGATTGAAGCTGTTGTTGTTTCTTTTCCTAGCACTGGAATCAATGCTGCCATCCCTTCAGTTTCACTATGATATTTAATTCCTCCAAAAGGTGATAACACTGTACCATTACCAATTGAAGAATCAAATCTTTCAATTAACCCTTTTTGAGAAGCAACACTTAATTTAGATAATGTCTTAGTTACAGTATCAACAAAACTAGTTTGTGGTTGTTTATCAAATGGTGTGTTTTCAAAATCAGGTAACATAATTTTAACATCTTGATAACGTTTTGCTCCAGCTGCATCTAAGAACTCACGTGAAATATTAACAATATCTTTACCCATATGTCTCATTATCAAACGATTTTGATCAGTAACAATAGCAACTTGAACAACCTCTAAGTTTTCCTTAGCACATTCAGCTTTAATAAAATCAACATCTTTACTATCTACTACAATTGCCATACGTTCTTGTGATTCAGAAATTGCTAACTCTGTCCCTGTTAAACCATCATATTTCTTTAAGACGGCATCTAAATCAATTTCTAGACCAGGTGCTAATTCACCAACAGCAACGCAGACTCCACCTGCTCCAAAATCATTACAACGAACAATTTTTTCACTTACTTCTTTATTCCTAAATAAACGTTGAATTTTTCTTTCTTCAACTGGATTACCTTTTTGAACTTCAGCACCTGCTGTTTCAATTGACTTAATATCATGAGATTTAGAAGAACCAGTAGCTCCACCAATTCCATCACGTCCAGTACGACCACCAATTAATAAGACAACATGTCCTTTTAATGGTTCTAAACGTTTAACTTGTTCTTTTGGAGCAGCAGCCACGACTGCACCTAATTCCATTCTTTTAGCTACATAACCTTCATCATAAATTTCATGAACATAACCAGTTGTTAAACCAATTTGGTTACCATAAGAAGAAAAACCATGAGCTGATTCTTGACAAATCTTACGTTGAGGTAATTTACCTTTAATTGTTTCTTCTAATGATTTACGTGGATCTCCTGCTCCAGTAATACGCATACTTTGATATACATAAGCTCTTCCTGATAATGGATCACGAATTGCTCCACCTAAACAAGTTGCTGCTCCACCAAATGGTTCTATTTCTGTTGGATGATTATGTGTTTCATTTTTAAACATCAATAACCATTGTTCATCACCATCAGTTGTATGAACTGTAATTTCTACTGAACAAGCATTAATTTCTTCAGAAACTTCTAAATCATCTAGGTAACCTGTTTTACGTAATTCTTTCATTGAAATAGTCGCTAAATCCATTAATGTAAGTGGACGTTTAGTATCAATTCCATAAACTAAATGACGACTAGTTTTGTAATTTTCAATATCTTTTTCTAAAATTTCTTTAAAAGCACCATTTTCAATATCTAAATCAGTAATAACAGTGGCAAAAGTAGTATGACGACAATGATCTGACCAATATGTATCTAATACTTTTAATTCAGTTTCAGTAGGATCACGTTTTTCTTCATTTTTAAAGTAATCTTGTGTAACTTTTAAATCATCATAATTCATTGCCATTCCATTATCAACTAAGAATTTTTCAAGTTCTTCTTTACTAAACTCATTAAAACCAGTGATTGTAGATACAGGTTTAATTTCTGGCACTTCATCATTTAAATTTTTTGGTTTATCTAAAGACGCTAGGCGTTGATCTACCGGATTAATTAAAAAACCTTGAATTTTATTTAAAACATCATCTTTATTACCAGCAAAAGTAATTGCAAATACACGAGCACATTTTACTTTAGCATTAGTATTACCAGTTAAAATAGCAAAACATTGCTCACAAGAATCTGCTCTTTGATCATATTGACCTGGTAAAAACTCAATAGCAAAGATTGCTTCTTCTTCATTTTTAGGGAAATCTTCTTGATAAACATCATCAACCATTGGTTCAGATAAAATTGTATCAATGCCTTTATTTAAAATATCATCACTTATCCCTTGAACATCATAACGGTTGATAACTCTTAATGTTTTGATTTCTAATCCCAACTGTTCAATTAAATTATGTTTAATTTCATTTGCTTCTGTTGCATACGCTGTTCTTTTTTCAACGTATATACGTTTTACATCACTCATTATTATCCCCCTATCTAAGTCCAATATCTTTGCGGTAATACTTACCTTCAAAATCAATCTTATCAGCTACTGCATATACTTTATTTCTTACATCTTCTAATGATGAACCAGTTGCACAAATATTTAAAACACGTCCGCCACTAGTAACTAATTTACCATCTTTAATAGCAGTTCCTGCATGAAATATAACACAATCATCACAGTCATCAATATTTTTAATTTCAATTCCTTTTGCATAGCTTCCAGGATATCCTCCACTTGCAAGAACTAAACAAGCAACATGTTGATCATTCCATTTAACTTCTACATCTTTTAATGTCTTTGTTGCACAACCAACCATGATATCATACAAATCACTATCTAATCTTAACATAATTGATTGTGTTTCTGGATCACCAAAGCGAACATTAAATTCTAATACTTTGGCTTTACCATTTTCAATCATTAAACCAATAAAGACAACACCACGATAATCCATATTATCGGCTTTTAATCCTTTCATAAAAGGATCCAAAATATCATTTTTTAATACTTCATCCATATTTTCTGGCATAAATGGATTTGGTGAAACAGTTCCCATACCTCCTGTATTAGGACCGGTATTACCATCATAAATTTGTTTATGGTCTTTAGCACTTACCATTGGAACAATCGTCTCACCATCACAGAAACATAGTAATGAACATTCAAAACCAGTTAAAAATTCTTCTAATACTACTTTACTTCCAGCACCATCTAAACTTCCATCAACCATCATTTCTTTTAGTGTTGCTTTAGCATCATCTACATTATCAACAATAACTACACCTTTACCTGCTGCTAAACCATCAGCCTTAATTACTAATGGATAATCAAAATCATTAATTGCCTCAATAGCTTCATCATAACTATTAACTTCTTTATACTTAGCAGTTGGTATATTATGTCTAACCATAAAATCTTTAGAAAAAGCTTTACTTCCTTCTAAAGTTGCAGCATGTTTAGTTGGACCAAAAGCCATTAACCCTGCAGCTTCTAAATCATCAGCTAAACCATTGCATAAAGGTACTTCAGGTCCAATAACTGTTAAATCGATTTTATTTTCTTTAGCAAAATCAACAATCATCTTGTTATCTTCAACACTACCTTCAATGCATTCACCAATCTTAGCAATCCCTGGATTTCCAGGAATTGCATAGATTTTATCTACCTTACTACTTTGATTTAATTTATAAGCAATGGCATGTTCACGTCCACCACTACCAATTACTAGTACTTTCATATATTCAAACCTCTCTATTAATGTCTAAAATGTCTATATCCTGTAAATACCATTGGAATTCCTTTTTCATTGCAGAAATCAATGGAATCTTGATCACGAATTGATCCACCAGGTTGTACAATTGCACCAATTCCCGCATTATAAGCAACCTCAGCACAATCACTAAATGGGAAGAATGCATCACTTGCAAGTACAGCCCCATTAAAATCTTTATCTGGGTTGTTATGAATAGCATTTTCTAATGCCCATACACGAGAAGTTTGTCCACCACCAACTGCTAAAGTAACACCATCTTTAACAATACAAATAGCATTAGATTTAACAAATTTAACTACACGCATTCCAAATTCCATATCATTAATTTGTTCTTTTGTTGGCTTGGCTTCAGTTACATAATTCATTTCTTTAATCATTTTAGTATTAATATCTTGAACTAAGACTTTACCTTCTAAATACTTAATATCATATTTTGCTTCTCTTACATCTAAGTTTTTAAGTTTTAAAATACGTAAATTTTTCTTTTTCTTTAATATTTCTAAAGCATCCTCATCAAAGTCAGGAGCAGCTACGATTTCTAAGAAAATCTTATGCATTTCTTCAGCAGTTTTTTTATCAATTTTATAGTTAACTGCAACAATTCCACCAAAAATACTTTGAGGATCAGCATTATAAGCTTTCATATATGAATCATAACCATCTTTACCAATTGCAACCCCACAAGGTGTTGAATGCTTGATTGCTGCTGTAACAATTTGATCATTAAATTCACGAACTACTGCTACTGCCCCATATAAATCATTTACATTGTTAAATGAAATTTCTTTACCATGTAATTGTTCATAATCCAATAAACTATGTTGAACAAATGGGTCAACATAAGCATTAGCTCTTTGTTGCGAATTTTCACCATAACGTAAATGTTCAGTTTTTTTCAAGCTAATATTTAATACATCAGGGAAATCATCTCCAACAACACCAGCAAAATAACGTGAAATCATCGCATCATATGCTCCCGTAGTTGAAAAGGCTTTATATGCAAGATTTAATCTAAAATCATAGTCATCTTGATTATCTTTAATTGCTGTTAAAGTAGCATCATAATCCTTAGGATCAGTAACAATTAAAACATCTTTAAAATTCTTAGCTGCTGAACGAATCATTGAAGGACCGCCAATATCAATATTTTCAATCATATCTTCCATTGGTTTACCAGCTTTTAAAGCTTTTTCAAATTCATATAAATTAACACAAACTAAATCAATTGGCTTAATATCCATCTCTTTAACTGTTTCAACATGTTCAGGAACATCGCGACGGAACAATAATCCCCCATGAACTTTAGGATGTAATGTTTTAACACGTCCATCTAAAATTTCTGGAAATCCTGTTACATCATCAATTGCAATACATGGAATATTTGCTTCTTGTAATTTTGCCATTGTTCCTCCAGTAGAAACAATTTCAAATCCTAATTCCACTAAACCCTTACAAAAATCAACGATACCATCTTTATTAGTAACACTAACTAATGCTCTTTTCATTTATTTCACCTTAGCCCTTTCATTTTCAACAACAATTTTACCATTACAATATAAAGCAACAGCTTTAGGCAAAATTCGATGTTCAATTTCTAAAACTCTTGCCTGAATATCTTCAGGGTTATCTAAATCATCAATATTACATGCTTCTTGTAAAATAATTGGACCCCCGTCTACTTCACTGCTGACAAAATGAACAGTTGCTCCAGTTACTTTAACACCACGTTTTAATACTGCTTCATGTACATGCATTCCATAATATCCCGGTCCACAAAAAGAAGGAATAAGTGATGGGTGAATATTAATTATTTTATTTGGATACGCATCGATCAAGACATCACTTAAAATCGCTAAATAGCCTGCTAAAACAACTAAATCAACTTCACGTTCTTTTAGCATTTTAACAATCAATTCATCATCTTTTTTTACCACTGCTGTTTCAATTCCAGCTTTTTTAGCACGTTCTAATCCATAAGCATCTTTACGATTAGAAATAACTAAAACAATCTTACCATTAATTTGATTAGCTTCAATAGCATCGATAACTGACTGTAAATCAGTTCCACCGCCAGAAACAAAGACGGCAATTTTTAACATAATTTTACCCCTTTATCGCCTGCTTCAACATGACCTACAATATAACATTCATCGCCAGCTTCTTTAATCGCTACTATTGCTTTGTCAACATCTTTTGGATCAAGAGCAATAACCATACCTAATCCCATATTAAAAGTATTATACATCATATCTTCACTGATATTACCATTTTTAGCAATCAAATCAAAAATTGCAGGAACTGTATAACTATCTTTATTAATTATCGCTTTTATTCCTTCAGGTAACATTCTAGGAATATTTTCATCAAAACCACCACCAGTAATATGGCTACATCCTTTTATAACAACACCAGCATCTTTAACATTTTTAAGTGCTTTTACATAAATTCTAGTTGGCATCAATAAAGCTTCACCTAATGTCTTACCAAGTTCATCATAATATGTATCTAAAGATTCTTTAGTCATTTCAAAAACCTGACGTACAAGTGAAAAACCATTACTATGGACTCCACTTGAAGCAATTCCTACTAAAACATCTCCAGGTTTAATACTTTCACCATTAATAATATCTTTTTTATCAACTACACCTACTGCAAAACCAGCTAAATCATAGTCATCCTCTGGCATAAGTCCTGGATGTTCAGCTGTTTCACCACCAACTAAAGCACATCCTGATTGCTTACAACCTTCAGCTACCCCACTTACAATTGTTGCAATTTTTTCAGGATAATTTTTACCACAAGCAATATAATCTAAGAAAAATAATGGTTCTCCTCCAGAACAAGCAATATCATTAACACACATTGCTACAGCATCAATTCCAATTGTATCATGCTTATCCATAATAAAAGCAAGTTTCACTTTTGTTCCACAACCATCAGTTCCTGATAAAAGAACTGGTTCATCCATATTTTTGATTGCACTTAAATCAAATGCTCCAGCAAATCCGCCAAGTCCCCCTAAAACTTCTGGTCTTAAAGTTTCTTTAACATGTTTTTTCATTAATTCAACTGATTTATAGCCAGCTTCAATATCTACTCCAGCCTTTTTATAATCCATTTTTATTTCTCCTTTATTATTTTTGCATTCTTGCAAGTACTGCTTTATAAGTTTCGATTAGATCACCGATATCTTGTCTAAATACATCTTTATCATATTTTTGATTAGTTTCTACATCCCATAAACGGCAAGAATCGGGAGAAATTTCATCAGCTAATAAAATTTCGCCATCAGGAGTTTTTCCAAATTCAATCTTGAAATCAACTAATTTTAAATTTAAACTCAAGAAAAATTCTTTTAATAATTCATTAATCTTTAAAGTTTCTTGTTTAATAAAATTATATTCATCTCTTGTACATAATTTTAAAGCAACAGCATGATCTTCATTGATTAATGGATCACCATAATCATCATTTTTATAACTAATTTCAAAAATTGGTTCATCTAAAACAATTCCTTCAGGTGCTCCTAATCTTTTGCAAAAAGATCCTGTAGTAATATTTCTAATAATTACCTCTAATGGGAAAATATCAACTTTTTTAACTAAAATATCACGATCATTTAATTTTTTGATCATATGAGTTTTAATTCCAGCTTCTTCCAACATATCAAAAATAATGCAAGAAATTGTATTATTTAAAACTCCTTTACCTTCAAATTGGTCATGTTTAACTCCATTACCTGCAGTTGCATCATCTTTATAATGAATTAAATATTCATCTTCCTTTTCAGTTAAATAAACTTGTTTTGCTTTTCCTTCATATAATAATTCTGCCATTTTTTCTAATCTCCTCTTATTTATATTTTTCCATTACTTCAACATTTGCTTCCATTGCTTGAGCTTCCATTTCTTTACGATAAGCAACTAATTTTTCTTTAATATCATCATGTTTAATTGCCATAATCTGTAAAGCTAAATATGCTGCATTTTTACTACCATTGATTGCTACTGTTGCAACAGGTATCCCTGAAGGCATTTGAACAATTGATAATAAAGCATCCATACCATCTAATGTTGAACCACTAATTGGCACTCCAATAACTGGTAAAACTGTTTGTGAAGCAACTACACCTGGTAAAGCTGCTGCCATTCCTGCAGCTGTAATAATAACTTCTGTACCATCTGTTTCTGTTTCTTTAATAAAACTACTTAAACCAAGATGAGCACGATGAGCTGAAAGACATCTAACATTTACCTCAACCCCATAATCTTTTAAAATACTGATTGCTGGTTCTACTTTACTTAAATCACTAGTTGAACCCATAATGATTGCTACTTTCATATTTCCACCCTTTCATATTAAATCACGATAATCTATTTAAAATAATCCCGTAATTTTACCATCTTTATCAATATCCATATTGACAGCTGCTGGACGTTTTGGAAGTCCTGGCATTCTCATAATACTACCAGAAATTGCTACCAAAAATCCTGCTCCAGCTGATGGAATAAGATCATTGATCTTGATTGTAAACCCACTAGGACGGCCTAATAATGTTGGCTGATCAGATAAAGAATATTGTGTTTTAGCCACACATATTGGTAATTTTCCTAATCCTTGAACTTCGTATTTTTTCATTTTTGTAATTACTTTTTTATCAAAAGCAACGCCACTAGCTCCATATATTTCTTTTGCAATAACTTCAATTTTTTCTTTGATTGATAAATCTAAATCATATAGTGGTTTATAATTAGCTTCTTTAGTTTCTAGTACTTCTAATAATTTTTGAGCCAATTCAATTCCACCATCGCCACCTTTAGCAAAAACTTCAGAAATTGCAACATCAACTCCCATTTTATTACAAGTATCTTTTAAAAGTTGTAACTCAGCTTCACTATCAGTTGGAAAAACATTGATAGCTACTACAGATGGTAAATTATATTTTTTAATATTTTCAATATGTTTTTCTAAATTTTCTACACCTTTAGCCAATGCTTCTAAATTTTCATTAGCTAATTCTTTTTTATCAACACCACCATGCATCTTTAATGCTCTTACTGTAGCAACAATTACTACTGCTTGAGGATCAAGATCAGCTTGGCGACTTTTAATATCTAAAAATTTCTCAGCACCTAAATCAGCACCAAAACCTGCTTCAGTAATTGCATAATCACCTAATTTGATTGCTAATTTAGTTGCCATAACTGAATTACATCCATGAGCAATGTTTGCAAATGGACCACCATGAACAAAGACTGGCGTATGATCCAATGTTTGGACTAAGTTTGGTTTGATTGCGTCTTTTAATAGCAGTGTAACTGCACCTGTTGCTTCAATATCATTAACAGTAACTGGATTACCATCATAATCATAAGCAACGATCATTCTTCCAGCACGTTCTTTTAAATCATCTAAACTTGTCGCTAAACAAAGAATAGCCATTACTTCACTTGCTACTGATATGTCAAAACCATCTTCACGAGGTACACCATTTACTTTACCACCTAAGCCACAAATAATATTGCGTAAAGCACGATCATTTAAATCAACAACTCTTTTCCAAACAATATTACGGACATCAATATTTAACGGATTCCCTTGATGAATCGAATTATCAAGCATTGCTGCAATTAAATTATTAGCAGCAGTGATAGCATGGATATCTCCAGTAAAGTGTAGATTAATATCTTCCATCGGTACTACTTGAGCATATCCTCCACCAGCTGCTCCACCTTTGATTCCAAAACATGGACCTAAAGAAGGTTCCCTCATAGCTACTACTGATTTTTTCCCTAGTTTATTTAAAGCTTGTGACAACCCAATCATTGTTGTAGTTTTTCCTTCCCCAGCAGGTGTTGGGTTAATCGCTGTTACAAGAATCAATTTTCCATCAGGATTGTTTTCTAAACGATTAATTGCTGACAAAGAAATTTTAGCTTTATACTTACCATATAATTCTAAATCATCTTCTTGTAAACCAACTTTTTTAGCAATTTCACTAATTGGTTTCATTTTAGCACTTTGTGCAATTTCAACATCACTTAACATACTGCCACCCTTTCAATTATAATTTTCACATTCTTCTAAAGATACTGTCTAAACAATTAAAATACACCTAATTTATACCATATTTATACGTTTTTCTCAACTGATACAAACGTCCATAACAGTACTTTTACATTATCTTTAGAATTAAAAAAGAGCCCGCACTAATCCAGACTCTTGCCCAGACGGTCGGCTCTTCTATGATTATACTCCCTGTGGTTAATTCCACTTCCGTCAGTCGTATAACTAAATGCATAATACCATTAATTTATATAAGATTCAAGCATTTACAAAAAAAATATCGATTTTATCTCAAGTTAAAAAATTAACAAAATATATAATAACTAATGGTATTATAAGTAGCTTAATTACCTTTTTAAAATGCTGTTGATTATGACCTATTTCTTGACTATTTAGCTTACTTTTAAAAACAACAAGATAACTAATCAAAAAATCAAATAAACATACAATTAAACACGTAACACTAAACTTGAGCATATCAACATTACCAGAAATTCTACCTCCTAATAATCCAATCAACAAAATAATATAACCGCTATATAAAAAATAAAATAACATTTTAATCACGACAATTACCTATTAATAACTATACCTTTCTATTTTCTTTAAAACTCGATCTTTTTCATCACCCTGTAAAATCATCGGTTGATAATTATTTCTATTACTTGCTGAAGTAATTGAACAAGGAATGATTTCATAATTACTATCATTATAAACACCATCAACAAAATTCATTGTAATCGAATAAATCATCGTATCACTATCACTAGGATTACGATTACCTCCAAAACAAAAATTACCTAAAGAATAAACAATATGCTTACCATTATACTCTTCAATTCCCTGCAAAACATGAGGATGTGCTCCAACTACTAAATCCGCTCCACTATCAATAGTAAATTTTGCAAGATTACGTTGATCATCATTAGCATAATATTCTCATTCTATTCCCCAATGAAAATATACAATAACCACATCGACTTCCTGATTCATTTTTAAATCATCAATTGCATTTTTTATTGTCTTTCGTCCCTGTTCATTATTCATTGACACCGACATCGAACGATACCCTAAAAAACCTATTTTTATCCCTTTTACTTCTTTAACAAAAGAAGCTTCATAACCAAAATATCCAATTCCTTTTTTATCAAGTACAGCTTTAGTATCATCCATACCTTGCTTATAATAATCTTCTGAATGATTATTAGCTAAACTTACAGCTTCAATACTACCATCTACTAAAATATTTGCATACTCTTTTGAACCCTTAAAAGGAAATTGCTTTTCAACATGTACAGTTGCACTAGTTAATGGTCCTTCAAGATTAACAACAGTTAAATCATCACTTTCAAAAACGCTTTTTACATTTTTTAAAAAATATGAACTATCTTTCCCATTTTTTTCATATTCTTGATCAAACGAACCAGAATATGCCTGGTTAGCATAATTGCCTAATGTAAAATCACCAGCAAAACTTAATTTAATACTTGTTTTAACTGGCTTTTTTTCTACCATTGTGTTACTTGCTTCTTCTTTTTTTGTTTCAGTCTTTTTAATTTCTTTGTTGTCATTACCAAAACATCCCGTAAGCAAGCATAGCATTGCTATTAATATTAGTATCTTTTTCATAACTGTTCTCCTTTTAAATAATTATATCAAACCATATTATCACTTTAAATACCATATTGTTATTTATGGTACTTTAATTTATAATACTGCTAGGAGTGATTGAAGTGATTAAAGAAAT
Organism: Thomasclavelia spiroformis DSM 1552; assembly: GCF_025149465.1. Classification (NCBI taxonomy): domain Bacteria; kingdom Bacillati; phylum Bacillota; class Erysipelotrichia; order Erysipelotrichales; family Coprobacillaceae; genus Thomasclavelia; species Thomasclavelia spiroformis. Next base: position 1,380,623 of record NZ_CP102275.1, read on the forward strand.
AATAAACAAATTAGATTACGATAAGTTATTAACTCAAAGTGATCCAAATATTAATTTAGTTAGAGATTATCTAGAACATGGTAGTTTATATGGTTATTTTGTTAATAACGAACCAGTATCATTTATTGCTGTTGAAATAATTGATGGTAATGTAGAAATTAAAAATATTTTAACATTAATAGAACATCGTGGTAATGGATATGCAAAAGCGCTAATAAAATTCGTTGAAAAAACATATAGTAATTATGATACCTTTTTATTATCAACAGCAAATTCAAGTTTTGAAAACATTACTTTTTATACCCGTCTAGGTTATGTATATAGCCACCGTATTGAAAATTTCTTTTTGGATTATTATCCAAAAGAAATATTTGAAAATCAAATGCAGGCAATTGACCTAATGTACTTTAAAAAAAGCATTAAAAATATAAATTAGAGCCTGTAAATTATTTTGTGTAAAGTCTATTTCCAATGATAGAATTGAGCCTGTAAATTATTTTGTGTAAAGTCTATTTCCAATGATAGAATTTGATGGGTAACTGTATTGAGTAATCATACAGTTACTTTTTTATATCATATCATAATATATTTAATTGTAAACGTTCTCGTTAAAGCCTCCCTTCAAAGATGATTTGAAGACTAGAATATATAACTCCCCAATTACCATATGGGACATTCCATTTACTTGTTATTTTATCCTGAGCTAAGTACAAAGATTTAAATAAACTTTCATCTGTTGGGAATACTGTTCTTATTTTAGTAAACTTTCTAAATGCACTATTCAGACTTTCAATTGCATTCGTTGTGTACATGATTTTTCTTAGTTCTGGAACATAATTAAACATATTACAAACTTCATTCCAATTATCTTCCCATGGCTTAAATGCATACGGATATTTATCTCCCCATTTATCTTTACACTTATCTAGTGCTTCTAATGCTTTATCACCTGTAGATGCTGTATATACTGTTCTTAGATCTTTACAGAATTCTTTTCTATCTTTATAACTCAAGTATTTACATGAATTTCTAATTAGATGAACTATACATCTTTGTTGTACTGTATTTGGGAATGCTGATTCAATTGCCTGTTTAATACCTGGAAGACCATCACTACAAATAATTAATATATCCTTAACTCCTCTATTCTTTAAATCAGTTAGTACTGATAGCCAGAATTCAGCTGTTTCGTTTTCGCCAATCCAAATACCAAGTATTTCCTTATATCCATTCTCATTAACCCCTAAGACAACATATGCAGCTTTTTTGGTAACCATATTATCTGCTTTAACATTAAAATGAACACAATCAATAAAGACTATTGGATATACAGTATCTAATGGTCTATTTTGCCATTCTAAAGCTTTAGGTATAATTTTATCTGTTATTTTACTTATCATAGCTGCACTAACTTCTACACCATAAATATCTTTAATAGTATCACTGATATCTCTTGCAGACATACCACGGGCATATAAGTTGATAACTTTGTTATCAATATCACTAATATCACGATTGTGTTTTTCTATAATAACTGAATCAAATGATGAGTTTCTATCTCTTGGAATATTTAAATCCATATTCCCTTGAGATGTTTTAACTGTTTTTTTGTAAGTTCCATTATGATAATTAGTTTTATCTGTTTTTTGATCATACTTGTCATATCCCATATATTCATCAAATTCAGAGTTCAACATATCTTGTAATGTTTCACCTAATAAGTCTTTTAATGCATTAGTTATGTCAGTAGGTGATGTAACACCATACTCATCAATTATATATTTAACTATATCTTTTTTACTCATAATAAAAATCCTCCTTTGGCAGTTAATTTAATTCTACCATTGGTGGATTAGTTTACACAAAATTATTTACACTCTCATAAATTAAAATAAATATTCTTTTTACTATAATTATCATCCTTAATATTGCGTAATTTGACTTTTATAACCAAAATAAATATGATTATTTACCAATCCAATATACCAAAAAGACAATGTTCATTTTGAACTATTGTCTTTTTATACTTAACTTAATTAATTTTTTCCAACCACTTTTAATCTTACTATTTTAAAAATCCCTTAATTTCATTGATACTTCGATTATCTAAGATCATTTCAAATATCTTATCATATTTTTCACTATTTAAATTTTCTAAAATACTATCATCTTCTTCAGGATAGTATTTATTAAATAACTGTTTTGTCTTCTCTTTACTTTTTTCTATGATTCCTTGCATAACTCCCTGTTCAATTCCTTCTTTTTTTACTTTTTCATACATGTCCTGTTTGTCTCGTTCATTCGCCCAGCGATTTAAGCTCCTTTTATATGCCATGTCTCTTAACTGTTCATCTTAGTTGAATCTGTCTATCTTTTCTTTCATGATCTCTACCACCTTGTTATCTTCTATTCTTATTATATCATCGGTTATCCCGTTTTCAAATATGTATATCCCCTTTTCTATTTCACTGAATTCTTCTAGTTTTTTTTGTTTCTTAATTAGATTGATATAGGGCATTTGGACATATACTCTGGTTAGTAGATTATATTTTTCAAGTTTCCCTTCTTCATTTCTGCTTTCATAGCAATCATATAGTTTTAAGTTTGCTTTATCGATATCATCGATAAAGATTATCTGATATACATGATTGATATTTTTTTAATAATCATCTCCTTCTTTTTCCTGTCTTGATAACAATGATGCGCCATATATTTTAAATCTTTGATACTGATTTTTAGAAAATGCAGAATACTGCATCTCAATATTAACATAATCATCGGTATTGGTTTGTACTCTAATATCTAAAAGCATATCTTTATCTTCAATATTTTCAACGACAAGATCAAGACTTAAGATCGTAATTGATTTACAGCTGATATTTAAAATGCTTTTAATAAAGAGTTTAAGTAAATAAAAGGAATCAGGATCTTGGTCATTACCAAGAGAGTGTTTGAACATGAAATCATTTTTAAAATCATAGATTTTATCTATTCGTTTAACCAATTTGATTACCTCGTTATCTTATACTTTTTTAGTAATCATTTTTCTTTTTTTATTTATATTTTTATAAAATAACTAGAGTTAATGGTTATAGTAAAATATTAAAAGATATAAATCTAAGCATACAAAAAAGACAATCACATCAATTTAACTGAGTTATTGTCTTTCTATTTAGACTATCTAATCTTTTACGGGGTTTTAATGAGCACTCAAATATATAGGGGTGCTCTTTTATTATAATTATTTATATTCTTTCCATATTCACGGGGTTTTTGATAAAATTATTTTATCAGTTTATCTGAAATTTTGAGAAAGAAAAAAGGATGCATACTTTCCTACCACAGTCTGTATACATCCTTTCCATAAGAACAATATGATAATAACCCATTTTAATAAAAAAATCAATACTATTCTTCCTGACCTGAATAAATTAGAAGCTTTAATATCCAAGTCATATAACGATTCCGTTAATTCTTTAAATTTTGATAATATTCTATGTCCTAACTGTCATGGTTCTTTATGGATCAGACATGCCTACTACTTTCGTACTATCTTTATTTTCAATCAAAAAATTAGAATCAGAATCACTCGCATCATGTGCAAATCCTGCGGTAAAACACATGCTATCCTGGCTGAAGATATGATCCCTTTTATTTCCTTGACTTTTCATGATCTTTATAAGATCGTCATTACTGCCCTCCCTATCCTCAACTCATCTCACTTTTATTACCTTAAGCATAAATTTTCCTGTTTTATCGATGATTATTTTGTTTTATGTAAATTTAATTCCAGAAATCTCCCCGTTATTTTTATAACCACATAACTTTTATATCTTCTTTCCTTTTTTGGTTCTATTATTTACCTGTAAACAAAGAAAGGAGTGTATATTTATTTATGAAATTATGTTTATTTTTTTATGATATGGCGGTGATGCTTCATGTGTGATACTTCTACTGTGCCTAAAAACGTTATTAGCCAGAATGATTTCCTTCAGTTCTTCAATCTTGAAAATAAGGATATTGAATCATTCGCCATCTCTCATCAAAAGGACGACCTTCATATAGCTGTAACTCTTGCCAGAAAACCGCATCGGTGTCCTGTATGCCTCAATATGACTGACCAAGTTAAAGATTACTCCACAAAAACCATCACTCATTCTGTTTTGACCAGTCATAGATGTGTGATTGATTATCGAGCCAGAAGATACAGATGCAAAAAATGCAATAAAACATTCTATGAACTTAATCCTTTTTCTGTTGCCGGTTCACGAATCTCCTTAGCGACTGTATATAATATCCTTAGAGATTTGAAGCATCCTGCTGCAACATTTAAAGATGTAGCTCAGCGTTATCATATTTCACAGACAACTGCCGCTCATATTTTTGATTCATTTGTCTGCATGTCAAGAAGGCAGCTTCCTCAATATCTGTGCATTGATGAAGTTTATGCTTTTAAATCCGAAAAAAGCAGATACATCTGTGTTCTTCTTGATTTTCAGTCACAAAATATCGTTGATGTACTTCCATCAAGAAGAAAACAGGTACTGATGGATTATTTCTTTAATATTCCTTTATCAGAAAGAAAAAAAGTTAAAGTTGTATCATTCGACATGTGGGAATCATATCGTGTTGTTTCTAAAATTATGTTTCCTGATGCCTTATGTGCTGTTGATCACTATCATGTCAAGCAGGAATTTCACAGAAAACTGGATAAAGTAAGAATCAATTCCATGAATCGCTATTACTCCAGAAAAAATTACCTTAACAAAAAAGAAAACCTTACCGAAGCTGAAAAAAATGAATTATCAGAAGTATCCAGACATTATTATGTTTTGAAAAAATTCCACTGGATGCTCTTCTCCAATAACAACAAGTGCATATACGATCCCAATGTAGAAAAGAAATATAATAAAGTACTTCAGGGATATTTCAACTACTATGATATTTTTGACTATATGATCAGGGATGATCGGGAATTAGATTTAGCTTATGACCTTAAATATCAGCTGGATGTTTTTTACAGGGATTCTTCTTATGACAGTGCCAAAAAAAATATCGACGAACTGATTACCCTATTTAAAAGCAGTCCTATTAAAGAAATGAAAGATTTTGCAAATACATTTACTAAATGGAAACGGGAAATCGTCAATTCATTTATAAGAGCAGATGGGAAACGCATTTCCAATGGAATCATTGAAAATAGAAATAAATCAATAAAATTACTCAAACATAGTTCAAATGGATATCTTAACTGGCATAGATTTAAAAACAGGGTCATGTACTGCCTCAATGATGATGCCACATATCACATGTATCCAATCAAAAATACAGATATCAAATAAAAGTACATTTTCTCATAGAAAGATACAAAAAAACGGGGAACAACTTTTCCCCGTTATGATTTAGTATCTAAAACCCCAGAACCCCAGGTTATTTTAGATTGCCTCTATTTATAAACATAATTAAATTTTAATCATCTTTATGTAACCATTTAGAAAATAATTCTAAACCTATTTTAATATCTTTACTGTTGTTTGCAAAACCAAATCGCAAATGATATTCCTGATTAAAACAAGCTCCTGGTACAAAAAAGACTCCAGTATCTTTTTGTAATTCAATACAAAGCTCTTTTGATTTTATCGGTAATTTATACTTTAAAAAGGCAATTGTTCCAACCTTAGGTACAACACAATCAACCAACGGCTCTTTTTCTAACCAATCAATTAAAATTTGTCTATTAGTTTCAATAATTTTTCTACTTCTTTTTAAAATCTTATCGTAATTTTCAACTACAATCGTAGCTAAATAATCATTAATATAACCGGTAGAAATAATATGATAATCACGACGATCATTAATCATTTTAATAATCTTATGATTAGCTTTTATCCACCCTATTCTAAGACCTGCATATGAAGTGATTTTTGATAAACTACTAGTTGCAATACCTAAATCATACAAATCACTAATCGACACTTCATCATCACTTAACCCTTGGTACACCTCATCACAAAGAATATATAATTGATGAGCTTTAGCAATTTCAATTAACTTCATTAAAAATTCTTTTGAAAACATTGTACTTGTAGGGTTATTTGGATTAACTAAACAAATCATCTTTGTATTGTCTTTAATTGCTCGTTTAAAATCATCAAGATCTGGTAACCAATCATTTCCTTCTTTTAATTCAACCAAACCTGTTTCTACTCCAAATGATTCTGGAAAAGAATACATCTGTTGATAAGTTGGCGTTATTGAAATAAGATGATCACCTTTTTCAAGCAAACTAATTAACACTAATTCATTAGCATTAATGCACCCATGACTAATTGCAATATTATCTAAATCACCTGTTTCATATAATTTTGCAATAGCCTTACGTAACCTTTTACTTCCTTCTATTGGACCATAGTCCAATTTGGTATTCAATAAATCATTAATTACTGCATCTTTATCCTCGACCATTTTCAATAAATCATTAACATTCATTGAATCAACACATGTTTCAGCAAGATTATAACGATAATCTTTTTCATGTTCGGTCATCCAAGCTTCAACATCAAAAAAATCAATTTTCATTAATGCATCACCTTACTAAGGAATTCTTTAGCTCTTGAAGTTTTAGGATTAGTAAAAAATTCTTTTGAATCAGTTTCTTCAACAATTTTACCTTCTTCTAAAAAAACCACTCGATTTGCCACTGTTCTAGCAAAGCCCATTTCATGAGTCACAACAACCATCGTCATTCCTTCTTTAGCTAATTCTTGCATAACTTCTAATACTTCAATAACCATTTCTGGATCTAACGCACTAGTTGGTTCATCGAACAACATAATTTCAGGATTCATACATAAACTTCGAGCAATTGCAACACGTTGTTTTTGTCCTCCTGATAGCTTATTTGGATAAACATCTTTTTTATCTAACAAACCAACACGTTCTAAATATTTACAAGCAATTTGTATAGCTTCTTCTTTTGATTTATTCATCACATTAATCGGTGCTAATGTTAAATTTTCTAAAACTGTCATATTAGGAAATAAATTAAAGTGTTGGAACACAAAACCCATTTTACTTTTTAAACGAGTATAATTTTCTTTATCGTTTTCATCAAACAATTCACCACTAACATAAATTTTTCCACTTTCTGGTTTTTCAAGCCCGTTAATACATCTTAAAACTGTACTTTTACCAGAACCAGATGGCCCAATTAAACAGACAATTTCACCTTTTTTTATTTCCAAAGAAACGTCATTAACTGCCTTTAAACTATTAAATTCTTTAACAATATGTTCTACTTTAATCACTTACAGCCAACTTCCTTTCTATCTTTTTAGCAATATATGAAATAGTCAATGTCATAGCTAAATAATATAATCCCGCTAAACAATAAGGCGACATAAATTCATAATATTGATTTCCAATTACCTTTGCAGAATTCATCAATTCTACTGCTCCAATTACACTAATTAAAGAAGAATCTTTAATTAAAGTAATAAACTCACTTACAAGTGGTGGAACAATTCTTTTAAAAGCTTGAGGTAAAATAACAAATCTCATTGTTTGCCATCTTGAAAGTCCTAATGTTTGACAAGCCTCCCATTGACCTTTATCAACACCATTAATTCCACTTCTAATCAATTCTGTAGTATAAGCACCACTATTGATACTCATCGCCACAACCCCAATTAAATAATAATTCATTCTAAATACATTTCCAGTAATTTCAGTAATAATAATTGGGACTACATTGAAAATAATCATAATCTGTAATAACATTGGTGTTCCACGAATTACTTCGACATACACATTAGCTATTGCTCTTAAAATTTTATTGTTTGAAATTTTTGCTGAAGCACCTAATACCCCAAATACAAAACCAATTAAAAGGGACAGAGCTGCGATTCCAAGTGATGTCATTGCCCCTTTTAAAAGAAATAATAAGTTTTCTGGGGTAAAGATACTGTCGAATGCACTAAACATATCTATCCCTACCTTTTTTTAATTTTCTAATTGTTTTAAACCATATTTTTCACATAAAGTTTTATAGTCATCGCTAGCTAAAAACTTATCAATACATTTATTGATCATATCGATCATTTCATCATTTCCTTCTTTAGCGATAATATAATTTTTTTCATCCAATAACGATTCTTCTAACATTACAAAATTTTGTTCTTTTACATAATTTTGTGCAACAGCTAAATCAACAACAACTGCATCATATTGTTTACTAGTTAAAGAACTAAAAATTTCTTGAACATTAGTTACTGAAACAACATTTGCATTTTTAATTTCTTTAGCAGCTTTTTCACCAGTTGAACCACTTTGTGCTGCAATTGTTTTACCTTCTAAATCTTTGACTGTTTTAATATCTGAATCTTTATCAACAACAGCAACTTGAGCTGTAGCTGTATATGGTTTTGACCAAGCTACTTTTCTAGACTTATCATAAGTAAATCCAGATACACCAATATCAACTTGTCCTCCTTGAACTTGAGAAACAATATTTTCAAAACTCATACTATGCCAAACAAATTTATATGTTGTATCTCCATCATTTAAATATTCTGGAAATAATGCAATCATGTCAGCATCAAATCCAACAATTGTCTTACCATCTGTATCTAAAGATTCATATGGTGGATAATCTGGTGATACAGCTATATTAATTTCTTTTACATTTTCTTCCTCACTAGCCTTTTCTTCACCACCACATGCTACAAGTGTAAATACCATGATTCCTGCTAATAATAACTTAAAACATTTCTTCATTTTTTTCACCCTTTCCTGATTTTAGCAAAATAAAAAGTCTCCTGGCATTTGCCAAGAGACGAATTATCCGCGGTACCACTCTTATTGATATAAAGATTTATATCCCCTCTTGTCTGTAAAGTAGACTTACTTACTGCCCTACTATATTCAAGCAATCCTCTACAAAGTGCGGTTCGTCTAATTTTGTTTACTGATCTTCCACCACCATCAGCTCGCTAAAAAACGCCATCAAACTACTCTCTTTATCAATGAGTTTCCAATATTTATCTATATTATATAAAAATTTGTTTCAATGTCAATAATTTTTTAACTATTTTACTTTTAGAAATTTATGATTAAATTTGTCAATTTTCCCACACACTTTTTCAAGCGGTGGATTAAGAGCTTGCATCTGCTTTAAAATATTATCTAATTGTCCATTAGTCTGTTCAATAACATTTATTTTTTCTACATGTTTTTTTTGATTCAAACGTTTTTTTTCACTACTATAAAGCAAGAAAAAACATCCTAAAACTAACAAACCAAAAATTCCTATAACCATCAATATTCCACTTATCATTTTACATCACCACAAATAGTATAACACATTTTTATAATATCTAAATCATTAAATTATAAAAAATGACTAAAACCATACAATTGTTCCATAATATAAATGAGGTGAAAAAATATGCCATATATAAATAATGTATATGCAAGACAAGTATTAGACTCACGTGGATTTCCAACAATTCAAGTTGAAGTAACAACTGAAAGTGGTTTTTGTGGTAGTGCAATCGTTCCTAGCGGTGCATCAACCGGTAAATACGAAGCTTTAGAATTACGTGATAATGATGATAGTCGTTATTTAGGTAAAAGTGTATTTAAAGCTGTAAACAATATCAATGATACAATCAACAAGCTATTAAAACAAAAAAATGTTTTATCACAACGAGAAATTGATATGACTATGATTCGCTATGATAATAGTGAAAATAAATCTAAATTAGGTGCTAATGCTACACTTGCAGTATCTTTAGCCGTAGCTAATTGTGCTGCTAATTATTTAGATATCCCTCTTTATCGTTATTTAGGTACTCCAAATACTAGAGTTTTGCCAACTCCAATGATTAATATTATCAATGGTGGAAGTCATGCTGATAATTCATTGGATTTTCAAGAATTTATGATTATGCCTATTAGTGCAAATTCATTTTATCAGGCAATGGAGATGGCAACCAATGTTTTCCATACCTTAAAAGCAATTTTAAAAAGAGCTAATTTAGCAACATCTGTTGGTGATGAAGGAGGTTTTGCTCCTAATCTAAACAGTAATGAAGAAGCACTAGAATTAATTATTAAAGCAATTAATGAATGCCATTTACAACCTGGAAAAGATATTGCTATTGCTTTGGATGTTGCAGCTAGTGAATTGTACCATAATGGTGTATATACAATTAATAATCAAGATTATTCAACTAAAGAATTAATTGTATATTATGAAAAGCTTATTTCTAAATATCCAATCATTTCAATTGAAGATGGACTTGATCAAGAAGATTATAGCGGTTGGCGTGAATTGACTAATAAATTAGGTGATAAAATTCAATTAGTTGGTGATGATTTATTTGTAACTAATACTAAACGATTACAACGAGGTATTGATGAACACTATAGTAATAGTATTTTAATTAAACTAAATCAAATTGGTACTTTAAGCGAAACTTTAGATTGTATCGAACTTGCGACTAAAAACAAGATTGCACCAATTATATCTCATCGCTCTGGAGAAAGCGAAGATACATTTATTGCCGATCTAGCAGTAGCTTTAAATATTGGACAAATCAAAACTGGTTCAATGTCTAGAAGTGAACGTATTTGTAAATATAATCGTTTATTAAAAATCGAAGATGACTTAGCAGGTTTTTCTTGTTATCAAGGTAAAATAAAAAAGGGGCTGTAACGAATAAGGATTTTTAATCTTTAGGCGTTACGCCTTTTTTTGCTTGATACAGTATATTTAGATAAAAAACAAAGTTATCCATATTTAGATAACTTTTTTGGTACTATAAAAACATCATGTGCTTTTTACATGTTTTTATTTAGCTTTTTAGGAAATTGATATTTCCTTCTTTTTCATCTTTTTATTGTGGTATTTGCGTATATTATAGGCAATCCCTATTAACAGCAGTTCTGTTTTTACATTTATGTTTCCTCTTCTTTTTAATCGGACATAATCCATATTCTGCTTTATTATTCCAAATGTCCCTTCTGACTGTATACTTCTTTGCTTTTTCATCTCTTTTCCTTCTTCGGTTCCAAGATTTTCATCTACTTTTTCCTGCATTTCATTTAAGGCATAATTTATCTGTATTTTTCTTTGCTCCTTTGCCTTTGTGCATTTTTCTTTTACTTTACAGTCATGACATTTACCACATTCGAATACTCTGCTGATTTGTAGATATTCACCTGCTGTGTTCCATCTTTCTTCTTTTTCAATATTAAATGAATGTCCCTGTGGGCAGACTTTAAATCCCTTTTCATCATATTCCCAGTTCATCTGATTATATATTTTCTTTTTAAATTCCTTTGTATTCTTTTTTGCATAATAATTATACTTTAATCCCAGTTCCATCCCGTTTATGACATTAAAAAGCAAATTATCATAGCTTCCATATCCGGCATCGCCTATTGGCCATTTTGGATAACAGCCGTATCTTTCTTTATATTTTTTCATAAACGGTATATATGTTTTTGTATCAGCAGGATTTGAAAATATATCCATATGCATAATATATTCATCACTTACACCTATTTGCAGGTTATATCCCGGTTTAAATATACCTGTATGATTATAATAGTCATACTTCATGTTCATCATGGTAGCATCATGATCAGTCTTTGAATAACTGTTCCTGTCGCCACATATGTTCAATGATTCTTCATATCTCATTAATTTTATATAGATTTCAAGAAATTCATCATAATATTTCTGTAATAAGGAACGTCTTTTGCCTTTTCCGTATACTATTTCTATATTTTGTCTTATCATCAGTTCCATTAACTGTTCTGCAATCAGTCCTGTATCATCAGCAGAATATCTTGATTTTATATCATATTTAAAGTTAAGATCATCATTTAATCTTATGATCAGATCTGTCACTTTAAGAAATGCTTTTTCCTGATAGCCTAGAATAGCTTTTTTCCAAACAAAACTGTTTTTCCTTGCATTGGCTTCTATCTTAGTTCCATCAATATAAAGTTTAGAAATATCAACATCATCTAATTCAATGATTCTTTTAACAACATCATAAAAAATATCTTCGATAGACATCGATAATTTTTCTGATATAAATCTTTGAAAAGCCATGAAAGAAGGAGTTTCATCATTAGCCAGCCACATATATCGGATATCATATCTGCATAATTCTTCCATTTTTCTTAATTCATATTGACCGTTTATAAATGCAAACAATGTAACCTGTAACATCATATTAGGGTCGTAGCCCCTGTTGCCTCTATGGGGGCAGTTAAAATACTTTGAAGTGTTAATTCCTTTCATAATTTCTACGAAAGATGTCACCGGATCATCTACAGGAACAACTGTAAAAAAATCTAGTGGAAGTTTACATTGAAATGTATTATAATAAGAATTGTCAATCGGGTAATTAGATTCTATTATTTTTATATTTTGCATAATCTAATTATACCAAAAATAGCACTTATACTCATCTGAGTTTAAGTGCTATTTTTTTATTTTTGGTCAAACACATTATTTTAATGCGTTACAGCCTCTTTGTTTTTTTGATTAGTACAAATATAAAAATTATTAATATTAATAATAAAATAAATGGTAAATATCGCTCAATCATAATATCATTTTTAGAAGATTTAACAACTTTTGACCCTTGATGTACTACACTATTTCCATCTTTTTTATACTCATCTTCTCTAACACAATAGACAACATATCGTTGATAATTTCTACGATAAGGATGACAAGTAATCAAAGTAATCATATCTTTACCTTCTTGAATCAATATTTTTTCACTTTCTGAGGGTAAAATTATTTGAATATCAGATACAATATATTTAATCTCTTGCCAATAATTGTTAATCGTTATTTCATCACCAACTTGTAAATTCTCAATATCTCTAAAAAATGGTACCCCACGATATCCTCGATGACCAGCTAAAACACTGTTTGTATTTTTTCCGCCAATTGGTAAAGAAGTATTTGCGAGAACTGTAATTCCTTTTGCCATATTTTCTTTAGACGCCCCTAAATAAACCGGCATTTCAAGATTCATCTTTGGAATAGATATAGTTGCAAAAACATCATTTTTAAAATCATAATCACCAATTACAAAATCCTTTTGATCAAAAGTCCAAGCATCACTAATACCGTTTTGCCCATCTTTATACAATTTATTATTGTAATCTTCCATCATCTCAAACAACAAATCATGTGTATCAAAGTTTTTTTCTTCTTTCAAAACTTCAAAACTTTCTATTTCCTTTTTAGCATCATTATTTACCATCCAAGAATTAACATATGGAAACAAGAAAAAACACAAACCTGCTAAAAAACCAATACCAACAAGCACCATCAGAATTTTTCTAACCATTACTTTTACCTCCGTAATACCCTTTTAACTCTTTTTAATACGACAATAAAAATAATAATTAATACAATAATTCCAATCCCACTTACAATCGATTTAATATATTCTTTAAACCATACATCATTATTAGCTTTTTTACTTTCTTGTTTTTCTAAATCTGGATTATATTCAACTCGATGACCTCTAACCAATAAACGATGACTGTTAATTCCATAAGGTGTACATGTAACTAAAGTTACATAATCCTGCCCTGGAACAATCTTTAAATCATTAGTTTCATTAGGTTTGACCACGTTTATTTTATCAACTTCATAAGCTAATACATCATCTAATACATGAATATAAAACAAATCATCTTTTTTTAAATCTGCTAAATTAGTAAACAATTCTGCTGTAGATAACCCTGAATGAGCTGATAGAACTGCGTGTGTATCAATACCACCAACTGGAAAAGATGTACCTACTAAATGTCCTACACCCTTTAACATGTGTTCACTATCAGTACCATGATAAATTGGCAAATTAACATCGATTTTTGGAATATTGATATATGCCATTACCCCATCATCAGTATAATTTAAAATATCATAATACACATCATCAGCCATGTCAATAGCACTTGGATCAAAGGGATCAGTCAAAACAATTGTCTGATTTAATTTACGATTATAAGCATTGGCTAATTCCAACTCTTTTGCAATTTGTTTCGTATCAATTTCCTTAATATCTTCAGTATAATCATTGATAACTTGGATCTGGTTTCTTCTAGAATAGATATTACTAATTAATGGATATAAGCTAATTATTAAACCAATACAAAAACCTACTATTAATATTATTCTAACTACATTTTTTTTCATAGTACCTCTTTATCAAATAAAGAACTACTAATGTAGTTCTTTTATATTTTAGTTTTCTTTTTTTCTTAATTTAACAAACGCTGTAGCCATACCTGCCATGATCAAAATACCACCAACAGCAAACATCCAAGTACCAGCGCCACCTGTTCTAGGTAAATTAAATCCTTTAGGGTTAACGATTTTTGTTACAGCCACAGATCCATCACCTATTTCAACATCTCCAAGAACTTCAGTAGGTAATTCAGTCACTTCATCTCCTGTTGTTAAAGTATATTTTACATCAGTAACTGCTTCTTTACCATCTTCATCAACACCTATTGTTTCAACAACATCTAATTGCATTTGACCATCTGGGATAATATATCCGTTAGGAGCTTTTGTTTCTACTAATGTATATGTTCCAGCTTCAAAACCAATTAAATAAGCAATACCATCTTTATCTGTAACAGCTGTTTTACCATCATTACTATTTATCACTAGTTGACCATTTTCATATTTATAAGTAACTAAAGGATTTCTTCCTTCATAATCACCATCAGGATCAGGTGCACCTGCATATAATTGGAACTCAGCACCTTCTAATTTATTTCCATCAGGGTCAACTTTGTTAATTTTTAAACCATAAACATAAGTTTCTGTTTTGTCCCATGGTTTAGAAGTATTCCATGTTTTATTGTTGTTTGTATATTCAAGATCAACTTGGTTAGGGTTACCTTCAACACCGATTACAGCATCTTCATTAATTCTTACTTGATAATTAAGTTGAAGATTATTATAAGCCATTATATCAGGATAATCAAAAACAAGAGTCATTGTCTTTCCATCATAACTAACTGCATAATCTCCATCGGTTACTGAATAATAAGTATATGGTTCTTCACCAATTGTTGTTTCATGTGTTTCTAAAGTACCTGGTTTCAATGTTTTACTTTCCCCACTGAAATTAGATACAATAATATCGATATTATTTTCAGGATCTCCTTCTCTATAGAAATCTAACCCTTTACTTAATGTATCGGTAATAATATATTTAACCATTTGAGTATTTGTAGAAGCATCATAATGAGGAATATCAGCATCTACTTGATATGTAAGAATATCGCCTACATTATTATCACTAATGTTTTCTTTTTTATCACCTTCAATAATACTTTTATCAACATTTACTGGTTCATCTTTTGGTGTAATTGTTAAATCAAAATTCCAAAATAATTTGTTATCTTCAGCTTTATTAACATCAACATATGGTAATGGTACTAACATAGATTTAGATGCAACACTTGCAGAATCACCAGAAGTACCAGTTTCAATAATAATATAGAAACCAATATCTAAAGTAACTTTTGTTTCCCCTGCTTCACTAACAGGAATTGTAGCAGTTGGTTGTATACTATTAGCTTCAATATAAGCTTGTACATCACTTGTGAACTTTGATGTTTCTTCAGTAATTGGATCAGTTACACCAATTAAATTACCTTCATCATCATAATTATTAATATTTAATTGGTTAGGCATAGTTGCAATTTTTTCCAAAGAATAAGCTTTACCCTCACCAATTAAATTAATAAAATTACTATTTACTGTATAATTATAAACATTTTGTCCTTCTTTTCCAACAGCATCTAAAATTTTATAAATGCTAAAAGTAGAACCTTCTTTATTAATTGTTATAGATCCAGTTGTTTTACTTAAATCAATTTCAGGGTTATCCTTTGGATCAACTTTATCAGATGCCCCTGCAGGCAATGTTAAAGCAAATCCAACTAGAAAAACCAACATTAAACTAAAAATCTTCTTAATCACTTTCATCGTCTTTTTACCTCTCCATAAAATTAAATAAAATAGTTTAACCCTTTTCTATTTTTCTTGTCTTTTTTAATAATATAACTGTTATTCCCATGATTACAATTCCAATTGCAGCAATTCTTGCCGTTATGCCAGCTCCAGTTTTTGGAAGATTGAAACCGACTTTATTAGAAATTGTAAATGTAATTGTTTTAGAATCAGATGAGAATGTGTTTTCAACACCATTTAAATCTTTGCTTAGATATTCAAATGGCAGTTTAAACACAACTTCCTCTGTAATTATTTCATAGCCCGGTGGAGCTGTGAGTTCCTTAATTTTATATTCTCCTTCACTTAGCTTTTCAAAGAAAGCTAAACCATGTTCATTAGTAATAGAAGTCTGGATTGGTTCACTACTCCATTCACCACTCGCTTCTTTTTTAAATAAACCAAACTCTGCTCCAACCAATTTTTCATTAGTTTCAGCATCGATTTTGATTACTTTTATATTATAAGTTTCATTAACAATTGTATAACCATCGTCTTGATTTCCGATTAAATCACTATTGTCATCAGTTGAATTAACAACGATTTCAAAAGTATTGTTAATTGCATCTACAGTCAAAATCCATGTTGTTTCAGTTGGTAAATAACCATCTGGAACAGTAGTTTCTTTCATTTTATATTTTCCCGTATTTAATTTAGTAAATCTAACTTTTCCTTCACTATCACTAATAGCTTTACTAGTCCAGTTACATCCTTCATCTGTTAAATATTTAGGATCATCAGTATGAGGATCCGTGCAGTTTGTATAACCGCCATTTTTATCCTTACATTTTTCAGTATGCTTGTGCATACATTCTAATTTAAAAGTTGCCCCTGGTAATGGCGATAAGTTCAAATCACCTTTTTCATCAAAGTCTCGACTAGCTTTATCAAATTCAACATCCATCATTGGTCTAGGATCTGAAGTCTGGAGTTCTTTGTTATGAATAAAATGCGCATTTATTGTTACTTGTCCATCAATAACCCCTGGATTTTCTTCATTACCTTTATTAGAATTAATCCAGTCAGTTACCCATTTTGCAGCTTCTTCAGGCGAAGCAAACGGGGTATTAGCATCTGGCCCTGTAACATTTAGCGTAATAAATTCTTGCCTTTCACGATCAAAATATGTAAGTTCAATATTTTCTAACTTATAATTAGGATCAGCAGCATAATCTGGATCAACATTTATACTTACTTCAACATCATTAGAATAACGATCGATATAAACAGTATTTGGGTCTTCTTTGATGTCTCCAGCATTTATATTTAAATCTTTATCTCCACCAGTTACACTAATAGTTGTTTTATCAGCAGTAATATTAAAGAAAATTGGATTTTCATTAATCAAGAACCCCTCTGGTGCTTCAAATTCTTTTAAATAATATTCACCGACTCCTAAATTATCATCAACATAAAACTCACCATTTTCATCAGTAATATATATTTTATCAGAAACTAATTCATCATTTTCATAATCTTGATCACCGTCATTATAATATAAATGATACTTAGCCCCAACAACCTTTTTACCACTATTATCACTAGTAGCAGATTTTGTTACTTTAACATTTGTTTTAAAAGTTTTATTGGCAACGACTGGCATATAGATACGTGATATAAAGTTTGTTCCATACCCATATGATATGGCATCTCTGACTGTAAATCCGCCACCACCATAATCAATATACTTAAAAAATTTTATCGCATTTTCAAGAGAAACTCCCAAAGAACCAGTAACTTTACCACTATGTTTGATATTATCAATTTCAAATATATCATTATCCAACGCTTCATAGTTTAACGCAATATCATTATTAACTGTAGTTCCTTCCCAAATAATTTGAGTTGAATATGGATCTTTAGAAAATTTTACTCGGTTATCTTCCTCATAGATTTCTGGTGTGTCCACTTTTAAATTTACTGACCAATCAACAGCTCCTGTTTTAATGGCATTTAAATAGTAACCTTCAAACGATGCTGCAGTTTGTATACCAATAATTATATGAATCTGACCAACACATTGTTTATAATTTGAAATTGGATTTCCAGATAAATTGAGTACCATATTATATTCTTGTCCTTCACAATACCATTCACGCGCTTCTTCATCTGTAATACCAGTAATCTGTGTAATATATTCGATTGATAAAGGCCTTAGATCACCAATTTCATTCTTTATACTTGTAGCTGGTGCATTTGGCTGGTTGCTTAAATCAATTAATGTTGCATTTTTCAGCCACTCAATACCATAAATACCTTTAATTCCTCGATTAGCAGCATCAATAGTTCCTTCATATTCCATTAATATCTGCCTTACATCTTTGGTTTCATCACCGAAGTAATTAGCTGATACAAAGGAATCATATATTGCCGTTGCAAAATTTTTATCTTCAATTCCCGCTTCCATAATTTGATCTACACCATTATCCTTATCAACACTATCAATTGGTCCTTGAGGAATATTAGCATCTGCAGAAGACATAACTGTAATTATTGAAAACACTAAAATCACTGCTAATTGCAAAATAAATAACTTTTTGATTCTATGCATTTTATCACCTCCTTTTTTTCTAAATATTCTTCATAAATATCTAATTAGAGATAAATAGCCTAAGAAGTAATTCAGTCTACATGAATCATAGCTTATTTATCAAATCCAAAGATAAATTACATCCTGGCAACATAAGTATATCATCTTACCTAAAGTAAGTAGTTGTTTTTACTTAAAAACAAAATAAATACACTTAAAACATGTAACTTTTATCAAATATCAACCTTGAATATATATCCTATAATTAAATAGATATCATAAAATTTTTATAAAAAAAATTAATAATTAATTTCACCTCTATAGAAAAAATCAACTAAGTATGGTAAACTGTCAAGCGAAACATATTGATAAACGTTTAACAGAGGGGAAATATTTTATGTATAAAATTATTTTATATAGTGACGAAAAACAAACAATCGAAGAAATTTTTAATCAGCATATGCCATATATTACTAAAAACTATTTTAAAATAATTACAATTTCATCTGATTTAGAACTAAATGAATATAATAATGATGTTACTAGTACCGTTAATATATATTTTCTAGATCTAACTTCTAAAAACATTGAAAAAGTTTTATATATCAGCAAGTTAATTCGTAAAATCAACCCTTACGCTTTTATTATTTTCATAAGTAATAATACTAATTACTTACCTGAATATTTAGATATCTTACCATTTGCTATTTTACCAAAGCCAATTGAAAAAATTAAATTTTTATCACTTATGTCATCAATTCTTAGTTTATTAAGTCATCAGGACTTAAGTTTATTAGAAATTAAAACAAAAGATGGTATTACTACGATTGATCATCGTTTAATAACTTTTGTTGAATATGAAAATCATTATCTATTTATCCATACTAAGCATGGTTCAACAATTAAATCAGCAACAATTAGAACCTCTTTTAAAAAATGGATGAAACCATTATTAAAATATGATTACTTTATTTCTCCACACAAATCATATTTAGTAAATATAGACTATGTTTATAAAATAATGAATAATCATACTTTTATTATGACAACTAAAGAAGTTATTCCTATTGCTAGTCAAACATTTACTAAAATAAAAGCTAAATATCTAAAATATATTAGAAAAAAATATGTTATTGGTAATTAGTATATGAAAAAATATTTATTATCTCATAAATATTTTAGAGTAGCTTTTATCCTATATACTTTTATCAATACCCTAGCTTTAGGATATTTTGGTATTAGCAATACATTTTTATCAATAACTATAATTATTTGGGGAGTTTATCTTGTTATTAATGATATTTCCCATAAACAAATAAATATTAATAAAAATTTTATATACATTAGTACTTATGGCATTATTTTATTACTAGCAACTATCTTAAATCAAAAATATAGTGATTTAAAATCATATATTCTTGCTATTATTCAATTAATTATATTTTTCTTACTTTTTAATAATAAAAAATCAACCACAATATCATCAATAAAAAAAGAAATTTCACTAATTATTCCTTTTACAAATATTTTAGTTGGTTTTGCAAGCTTTATTTCGATTATCATGTATTTATTTAATATTTATGATAGTAAAAATGGCTGGATTATTGGTACATCAGGAAATCGTTTATTTGGTATATATTTCAATTGTAATCCAGCTGCATTTTTAGCCTGTATAACAATTTTATTAGCAATATTAGCAATCATTTATAATTATCGGTATAAAAAATTATATTATATTAATATTGGAATTCAAATCATTTATATTTTACTTACTAAATGTCGTAGTGCTTTAATTATTCTTGCTTTAATTGCTACTGCATTAATTTATTATTTCTTTTTAAAAGAAAAACAATATCCTAAACTAAAAAAAATAGGTATTATATGTATATTATGTATATCAATTATTTTTGGTAGTTTAGTAATTGATAAAGGAATTAATGCTATTTTTAATCAAGAACCAATCCAAGAAGAAAGTAGATTTCAAATATCAAAAGTTATTGAAGCTACTTATTCATTATTTACCGGTGATAGTTCTAAAGCGCTTGAATTACTTGATCAAGTTAGTAGTGGTAGATTAGAATTATTGAATACTTCTTTTGAAATTTGGCTAAAAAGTCCAATTATTGGAATTGGTGCAAATAATTTTAAAAAAATGGGGATGGACCAAACAGATGGTACAACCATCCAATCAATTCAAGTAGTTCATAGTCATAATGAATTTGTTGAAGCATTAGTTACTACAGGAATTATTGGTTTTATCTTGTTTGGATTATTTTTTATTTCTTGTTTTAAACAAATAATTTATTTATTAACTAAATATAATGATAAACATTATTTTGGTCTTTTAATTTTTAGTTTGATTGTCGTTTGTGAAGTAATTGGTGGGCTGTTTGATTATGGTGTCTTTTATAATTATTCACTCTCTACAGCTATTGCTTGGATCTTTCTAGGATATCTGAATTTATTTTAATTGAATAGGGGCTAAGAATTAAAATCTTTCGCCCCTTTCACAACACCGTGCGTAGGGTTCCCTACACGGCGTTTCATAAGTTTATAGAGTTGTAATAATCTAGTGCACTTATAAATCCGTATATTTTTAATACTTCATTTGTAAGTGTCCTTTTTAGTATGAAGCTATTGGCGATGTGCCAGTAGCTTTTTCTTGTGTTTGCCCATTCCCATGCCTTACTTTTATTAATACCTAGTTTTTGTAAATTTCTATACCTTGTTCTTACTAACTTCCATCTTTTCCAATATATCATTCGTATTCTTCTTCTCATCCATGAGTCTATTTCCCTTAGATGTTTACTCATATTCGCTATCCTATAGTAATTCACCCAACCTGTAATGTATTCTTTAACTCTTTAGCTAATTCCTTACTTGATATTGGTCGGTTCCTTTTGGTGATTTCCTTTATTCTCTTTTTCATCTTTTCTTTAGATTTCTTGTGAACAGTGATTCGTACATTACCACTCTTCTCTATATAAAATCCAAAGCCCAAGAATTTTATATCAGTAATATAGGCTACCTTTGTCTTCTCTTGGTTCACTTTTACAAATAATTTCTCTTCTAAATATCTTGTCACTGTTTCTTTGACTCTCATTGCACTTCTTTTACTTTTGAATAGTATGACACAGTCATCTGCGTACCTTACAAATCGATTTCCTCTTCTTTTCCATTTCTTTATCAAATTCATTAAGATATATATTTGATAATAATGGGCTGAGTGGCCCACCTTGGGGTACTCCTTTTGTAGTTTCTTCAAACTTATGTTTTACTATGACTCCTGCATTGAGATATTTATGTATGAGTGATATAACTCTTTGATGCTAGAATAAAAACTGTACCAGTTAAATGGAAGAACTAGCTAGTATATGATACAATGTCATAAGCTTAAATCAAAAATAGAAAAGGGGTATATGATGATGACTAAACCAACATTTACAGATGAATTTAAACAGGAGTTGTTCAATATGTTTTAGAACATCCTGATGAATCTAAAGTAGCTATAGCTAAACAGTTTGGTATTGCTGATAGCACTGTTCATAAATGGCTTAAAGATGCCAGTAGTAATGACGGCGTAATTAATTCAAGAGGAAGCGGTAATTATTCAAGTGATGAAGCTAAAGAAATTGCCAGATTAAAAAAGAACTGAAAGATACACAGGATGCTTTAGAAGTCCTAAAAAAGGCTATTGGCATACTGGGCAATTAACTAAGCAGGATCTTTATAAAAGGATAAAAGAAAAATCTAAAAAAGATAAACAGACTTCAGTTACCGGTATGCTAAAAAAATTACAACTGAGTAAATCAGGATATTATGAATATTTGAAAAGAAAACCATGTAAACAAAAAATCAGAAAAGCTAGAATCACAGAAAGAATCAAGAAAATCTATAAGGATTCAAAAGAAATATATGGAGCTCCTAAAATAACTGAAATACTAAAAAAAGAGGGAGAAAAAATAAGTGAAAAATATGTAGGAAACATAATGAGGGAAAACAATATTAAAGCTCATTATATCAAACCATATACAATAACAACAAAAGACTGTGATTTTTCAAATAAACTAAAAAATATTCTAAACCGAGATTTTAATCCAAAAGCACCAAATCAGGCATGGTGTACTGATATAACATATATCTGGACAGCAGATGAAGGATTTGTATATTTAACCAGTATAATGGATCTCTATTCAAGAAAAATAATAGCATGGACATTAAGCAAAACATTAGAAGTAGATGAAGTATTAAAATGTCTGGAAACAGCTAAAAAAGAAGAAAAAGCGCAAAACCAATAGTAATCCATGCAGATCGCGGAGTGCACTATACATCGAAGAAATACAAAAGATTAACTAAGCAGATGAAAAGAAGCTATTCACAAAAGGAACACCGTGGGATAATGCGTGTATAGAATCATATCATGCATTGATAAAAAGGGAATGGCTGAACAGATTTAAGATTATAAATTATAATCATGCATATAAGCTGGTATTTGAATACATAGAAGGATTTTATAATACAATAAGAGTACATTCACATTGTGATTATAAATCACCTAATGAATATGAGCATGATTATTTAATTAGTATCAATTAATTAAATTTCTTACATTTATGTGGTCCGAAATCTTGACATAGTACCACTTCCGTCTTTAATAGTTTGTGACAATATCTGTATAAGTCTTGAATGGTTGACTGTATCAAAGTACTTCTCTAAATCTAGGTCTACTGTATATCGATATCCTTCATTGGCGTATTCGACTACTTTTCTTACTGCTTGATGGGCATTTCTTCTTGGTCGGAACCCATAACTATTGTCACTGAATTGGGGTTCAAATATTGGTGTCAGTACCTGTACTATCGCCTGTTGTATGACCCTATCCGTCACTGTTGGAATTCCTAACTCTCTTTTCTTTCCGTTATCTTTTGGTATTTCTACTCTTTTAACGGCTTGTGGACTATAATGTCCCTCCATGATAAGTTTCTTTAGATAAGACCAGTGTTGTGCGAAATGCGTACGAACTTCTGCGACTTGCATTTTATCTACACCACCACTTCCTTATTACTCATAACCCTTTGGATTGCCTTTTCTATATTGGCATCCTCCATAATTGTTTCAAGTAACTTCTCATGTACTACAAATCTATTGGTGTTCTTCGTATGTGATATCTCTTGTTTTGATGTAGGATACACTTCTCCACTATTGTCGTATTCCGTACTATCTTCATAGAGTAAGCCTAATGATAGTTGACAGTATCCTATTTTATCTTGAGTATCTTTCATTTCCAGTTCACCTCCTTATGTTCGGTCCTTCGCTAGATAACCATTACAGTTATCATCATCACTACTATGACCTCGGCTGACTTCCTAGGACAAACGTTTCCACCATGATTACATTTTCATCATGTTCCTAGGACCTCCCACGGTAAGACATAACACTTTCATCCTATGTACCCACTATCTTTACACTGCTTATTCCGTCGTACTATTGGACTTCGATTTGTTTAGCAATCTCATCCGATAAGCTTCTGCCTAAAATAGTTCGTATTCCTTGGGTCAGGACTTTGCCTCCAACTTCCTCCCGTTCACACCTTACGATGGATACCTTGTCTTCGGCTAGTGGTTGGTAGTACGAAACCCCCACAGTGGACTTTCACCACCTAGTCTTATGTCATGCGTGGCACACTAATAAAACAGCTAATCGTCAGTGATTAGCTGTTTTATATTTGTTATATATTTTTTCCAATATAATAAAAACTAGCATATTGGCCATTTTTCTTTAATAACTCTTCATGAGTACCTTCTTCAACAATTCCTTCATTTGATAAAACACAGATTCTTTGGGCATTTTGAATCGTTGATAAACGATGTGCAATTACCAAAGTAGTACGATTTTTAGCTAATGATTCTAATGATTCTTGAACAATACGTTCACTTTCATTATCTAAAGCACTTGTTGCTTCATCAAAAATAAGAATTGGTGGATTTTTTAAAAATACTCGTGCAATACTTAAACGTTGTTTTTGTCCACCCGATAATTTTACTCCACGTTGTCCACAATCAGTATTATAACCATCAGGTAATTCCATAATAAAATCATGCGCATTTGCTTTTTTAGCAGCTTCAATTACTTCTTCATCTGTCGCATCAAAACGACCATAACGAATATTATCTAAAATAGTTCCCGCAAATAAATATACATCTTGTTGTACAATTCCAATATTTTGTCGTAATGAATTTAATTTAATATCCTTAATATTATGTCCATCAATTAAAATCTTTCCTTCACTAACTTCATAAAATCTCGGCAATAATGAACATATAGTTGTCTTTCCAGCACCAGAAGTTCCTACCAAAGCAACATATTCACCAGGCTTTATTTTTAAATTAATATCTTTTAAAACATAATCATTAGTCTTATTATATTTAAATCCAACATTACAATATTCAATTGCACCTTTAACATCTTTTAAATCAATTGCATTTTTACTATCAACAATATCCGGTTCAATTTCCAATACTTCCATAAATCTTTCAAAACCAGTTATTCCCTCTTGAAACTGTTCTGTAAAGTTAATAAACTTTTTAACCGGTTCTATTAAATTATTAATATACAATAAAAAAGCAACTAAATCTGCAGTAACAATAACATCTTTAGAAATAAAAATTGATCCAAAAATAGCCGCAGCAACAGTAATCATACTTGTAAACGCACCTAATCCAGAATGAAATTTACCCATATAAAAATAACTGTTACTTTTACTATTTACATAACGATTATTTTCATCATTAAATTTATTATTTTCATAATTTTCATTCGCAAAACTTTTTACAACCCTTATTCCTGATAAATTATCCTCAATGCGCGCATTAATATCTCCAACTCGACGACGATTTGCTTTAAATGCTTTTTTCATCTTACGATTATAATAATAAATAAACGCACCCATTATTGGAATAAAAGCAAAAATAATTAAAGTTAACTGCAAATTAATATTTGCAAGAATTACAAACGCCCCAAAAAATTTAATAAATGAAATAACAATATCTTCAGGTCCATGATGATATAATTCTGTAAGTGAAAATAAATCATTTGTAAGTCTAGACATCAATTGTCCTGTTTTTTCTTCATCATAAAAACTAAAAGACAATTTTTGATAATGTTGAAATAATTCATTTCTAAGATCACGTTCCATGTATACACCCATTACATGACCTTTGTATGCAACAAAATAATTACACAAATATTCAATCACTACTAGTACAATCATCAATACACCTAATTTATAAATTAAGCTGATTTCAAAATTATTATCAACTAATACCGTACCCGTAATATAACGAATAATTATTGGAAATACTAAAGATATTCCAGCTGCTATCATTGCACAAAACATATCTGCCAAAAATAGTTTTAAATATGGTCGATAATATGATAAAAACTTTTTTGATCTACTACTCATATACACTCCCCTTTCATGCCAATACATAATAACACATATTATTACTTTTTTATAGTAAAATGGTATTTAAAATACAAAGTTACTTTAATATTTCTAATCTTTTACTTTAATGCTACAATATAATTATTAAAGGAGTTGGTTTAATGGATAAGTATTTATTGATTAAAAATATATTCATTGAAAACAAAAACAAAGAAAAAGCTAAATCAATGGCTAAGTATATGAAAAATAAATTTGCTTTTTATGGATTAAATGCGCCAGATAGAAAAAAGTTATATCAACAATTTTTAAAAGACGAAAAGAAAAATAAATCAATTGATTGGCATTTTCTTGATTTATGTTATCAAGATAAATATCGTGAATTTCAATATCTAGTTTGTGATTATTTAAGAGCTTTTAAAAAGTATTTAAGTTATGATGATATTTTTAAAATTGAAAAATATGTTAAAAGTAAACAATGGTGGGATACAATAGATTGTTTTGATCAAATAATCGGTGATATTGGATTAAATGATAAAAGAGTAAATGATTTAATGTTGAAATGGTCAGTTGATGATGACTTTTGGCTTAGAAGAATCGCTATTGATCATCAACTTACTAGAAAAGATAAAACAGATAAAGAACTATTAAAGCAAATTATTATTAATAATTTAGGTAGTGATGAATTTTTTATTAATAAGGCAATTGGCTGGAGTTTAAGAGATTATTCTAAAACTAATAGTAAATGGGTCAAGTGTTTTATTGAAGAATACCAAGATAAATTAGATAAATTGAGCATTAAAGAAGCAAGTAAATATATTTAAGGAGGATTAACTATGAGCAGTGATAAAATATATAAAATGAAATTTTCTAAAATATATCCCCTTCTCGTTAATAAAGCAGTAAAAAAAGGACGTACTAAACAAGAAGTAGATACAATTATTAATTGGTTAACTGGTTATAATGAAAAACAGATTGAAACAATGCTTGAAAGTGATATTGATTATGCAACTTTTTTCAATGAAGCTCCACAAAAAAATGAAAAACGCCATTTGATCAAAGATAAAATATGTAATGTAAAAATAGAAGATATCGATGAACCATTAATGAAAGAAATTCGTTATTTAGATAAATTAATTGATGAATTAGCTAAAGGAAAAGCAATGGATAAAATTTTACGTAAATAAAATTAGTTTTATAAGTATTTTCTTTATTAATAGTTAAAAAAATGATAATCTATACTATAGAAAAGGAGTTACTTATGAAATTTAAATTAACAAATTATGATCCTAGTAATTATAAATTATTAGAAGCTAAATTAAATGAATTATCTAAACAAGGATATAATTGTAAAAATGTAGACATGTTTACTATTTTTAAACACGATAATAAACGCCAATATTATAAAACAGATATCTTTGTACCGGATAAAAATAAACAGGCATCTAATCGTGAACAAAGAGATAAGTGGTTGCTTGAATATGTTGAACATGGATATGAATTTATTGGTAAATCTCGCAAGATTTTTGTATTTAAAGCAGATAAGGATATAAAGATTAAAGAAACTAATCGCGAGTTATTATTAAATTATTTTAAAAAGAATCGAACTTTATTAAATATTTTACTTGTATCAATTAGTTTATTATTATCTTTTTCATTGATTCCTTCAATATTTTTTAATAATAGTCCTGATGAATTTGTTACTAATGGTTCAATTTTAATCCATTTTGCTCCATTATTTTTATGTATTAGCTTAATTGTTCGTTTTTTAACTAATTATATTCAAACTGAGAAAATAAAAAATGCTTTAATTAAAAAAAAGCTACCTAGTTATAATAAAAAGAATGAATATTTATTTATAATTTCAAATTGGTTATTTATTTTCTTTTTTATTATCACAATTAGTGGCTTTGTTTTAGATTCATCATCACGACAATATGTTGATATTAGTGATAATATGTTTACATTAAAAGATTTTGGTTATAATCAAAAATCTAATAAAGAATGTGTAAAATCATCGAGTTTATTGATTGATAAATCATATAGTTATTTTGAAACAAACAGTGACCAAAGCCTAAAGATCAATTATTATTATTTTTCATCTAAACATAAAGCTCAAAATTATTTAGAAAATTACTTAAGTGTTAATTATTATCAAGATAAAAAAGAAATTAGCAATGGTTATTTACTTGCTGGTAGTGATGTTTATGATGGGATGATTTTTGTTGATGAAAATAGACTTATCGTAATTCAAACTAATTTTGATTTACAAGAAAATGATCGTTATAAAAATTTAGTAAATTAAAAAAGCTCACTAGGAGCTTTTTTATAATTTTGTTAATAATTTTATTACTTCGTCAATTTTTTTATCAGCATCATGTTCATTGATTGCATGTTTAACACAATGATTTAAATGATTAGATAAAACTTCATTATTTGCATTTTTTATCAATGATTGAATTGCTAATAACTGATTTGAAATATCAATACAATATCGTTCATCTTCAATCATTTTTATTACTGCATCAATTTGTCCACGAGCTGTTTTTAAACGAAGGAGTACTTTTTCATTAGACATTTTTAATTCCTACTACTTTATAACCTGCTTTTTCAATTACACTTTTTAAAATAGTATCATCTTGATTTGTTTCAACAATTGCATTTTTAGCTTCAAGATTAACTGTTGCAGTTGTATCAGCTAAATTATTTAAAGCTTCTTCTACATGTTTTTTACACATTTGACACATCATTCCATCAATTTCAATTTCTTTTTTCATTTTCTTATTCTCCTTTTGATAATATGGTTTAAATCTCTTTAATCTAAGAGCATTACTAACAACACATACTGATGATAAAGACATACATAAAGACCCAACCATAGCATCTAATCTAAGTCCAAACGCATGATAAAATACACCAGCTGCAATCGGGATTCCAATTACATTATATATAAATGCCCAAAAAAGATTTTCTTTAATATTAAGAATTGTCTTTTTAGATAACTCAATTGAAGAAACGATATCACGCATATCATCTTTCATCAAAATCACATCAGCGGCATCGATAGCAATATCATTTCCTTTTCCAATTGCAACCCCAACATCACTACGTACTAGTGCTGGTGCATCATTAATACCATCTCCTACCATCATAACACTATTGCCTTGCATCTGTAAATTTTTTATAACATTTTCTTTATCTTGCGGTAGAACTTCAGCAATAACCTCATCTAACCCTAATTGCTGGTTAATTGCATTAGCTGTAACCTTTAAATCTCCTGTAAGCATAACTGTTTTAATATTCATTTTTCTTAAACGTTTAATTGCTTGTTTACTAGTTTCTTTAATTTCATCAAAAATACTTACTAAACCAACTAATTTGTTTTCATTAGCTAAAAAGACTAATGTTTTTCCTCTAGCAACATAATCATCAATTTGATTTTGATATTTAGTTATATCAATTCCTTTTTCTTTCATCATGCGAAGATTACCTACTAAATATTCTTTACCATCAAGTTTACCTTTAATTCCTAATCCACTTAATGATTCAAATTCACTTGCATCTTCTAACTTTAAATTAAGTTCTTGTGCTTTTAAACCAAATGCTTCTGCCAAAACATGACTTGACCCTTTTTCTAATGAAGCAATGATTCTAATAACTTCCATCTCACTTAAACTATCACTATAAATATCACTTACTTTGGCCTTCCCTTGGGTAAGGGTTCCAGTTTTATCAAATACAACAACATCAATACTATTTTCATTTTCTAAAACACTTGCACTTTTAATTAGTATTCCATTTGTTGCTCCAACTCCAGTAGAAACCATTATCGCAACGGGTGTCGCTAAACCTAGAGCACAGGGACATGAAATAACCAATACAGCAATAGCACTAGTAACAGCAAAATTCAAATCATTTCCAGTTGCTAACCAATAAATAAAAGTAATTAAAGCAATGATAATAACAGTTGGAACAAAATATTTAACTACTTTATCGATTGTTCTTGTCATTGGTGCTTTTGAACTAGATGCTTCTTCGACTAATTCAATTATTTTTGCTAAAGTACTATCTTCAACTGTTTTAGTTACTTGATAAACAAAACTTCCCTGCAAGTTATTTGTTCCACCAATAACCAAATTACCAACTTCTTTTTCTACTGGTAAACTTTCACCAGTAATCATCGATTCATCAACCGAACTGACTCCTTGAATAATTTTACCATCAACTGGAATCGTTTCATTAGCTTTAACCAAAACTTTATCATCAATTTTCAATTCAGAAATCTTAACAAATTCTTCTTTACCATCATTAATTCGACAAGCAACATCAGGTGCTAATTGTAATAACTTACTTATTGCATCAGTTGTTTTCTTTTTAGATTTAGCTTCTAAATATTTACCAAAACTAATTAATGTAACAATCATCCCTGCTGATTCAAAATATACATTATGAACAAGATGTCCTACCATCATCATCCCATTGATTGTTAAAACCAATGAATAAATACTATAAATAATTGCTGCTCCAGCACCAAGAGCAATCAATGAATCCATAGTTGGATCAAAATGAATTAAATTTTTAAATCCATTAATAAAATAATCTCTTTTCAATATTAAAATAGGAATTAGAAAAATTATCTGTAAACTTATGTTTACATAACTATTTTCTCTAATAATCGAAAAAATCGGATAGTTAAACATTGTTGACATTGATACATACATCAATAAAAACAAAGCAATAAAACAATAAATCAATTTTTTCTTTAACTTACTTAAATCATCGTCATATACCAAACTATCTGAAAATACATTAGCCTGATAACCACCATCACTAACAGCTTTAATAATCATTGCATCATTAACTTGATTTTCATCAAATTCAACATTCATCGAATTTGTCAACAAATTAACTTCGACATTATTTACACCAGGTAATTTACAAACACTGTTATGCACATGATTTTCACATGCCGAACATGTCATACCTTTTACACTATATTTTTGTTTCATAACTCCCTCCTAACCCCTACCCTAGGGGGTACGAATATAGTGTAACCCAACTTTATTTTTTTTACAAGTAATATGATAAAAATTATTTACATATATTTATTTTACTTTAACTATAAAAAGTGATCAGTCACATAAACTAACCACTTAAAATATAAATTATTGTATAATCATTTTATTTTTTAGCTAAATCTTCTAAAGTTTTTCCAGCAAGACGATAAACAGTCCAATCTTTCATCGGTTTAGCATTTAACGATAAATAAAAATCTATACTCGGCTGATTCCAATCTAAACACCACCACTCTAATCTTCCACAGCCTCTATCAACTGCAATTTGTGCTAGTTTTTTTAGAATTACTTTACCATATCCCTTACCACGATATTCTGGTATTACATATAAATCTTCTAAATAAATACCTGCTTTTCCAAGAAAAGTTGAAAAATTATGAAAAAATAAAGCAAACCCAATTTCTTTTTCATTTTCACAAGCAAAAATTACTTCTGCTTTTTTCTTTTCAAAAATCCATTCATGTAATAATTCTTCTGTAGCAATTACTTCATCTAACATTTTTTCATAAGAAGCAAGATCTTTGATAAATTGTAAAATTAATTTACAATCACTTTCTTTTGCATATCTAAAAGTTAAACACATTATTTTATCCCCTTTTTATAAATCTTATTTTGAAATTTATATAATCATATCATTTTTATTCAAAAACAACAAAAAATACATATAATCATTTTATTATCTTTTTATAACTTTAAAAACTATCAAATGATAGTTTTTAATTTAATCTTTATCCATTATTTTAAAAATTTCTTAATTTCATTAATACCTCGGTTATCTAAGATCATTTCAAATATCTTATCATATTGTTCATTATTTAAATTCTCTAAAATACTGTCATCTTCTTTAGGATAATATTTATTAAATAATTGTTTTGTCTTTTCTTTACTTTTTTCTATGATTCCTTGTTTTATTCCCTCTTCAATTCCTTCTTCTTTTCCTTTTTCATACATGTCCTGTTTATCTCGTTCATTCGCCCAGCGATTTAAGCTCCTTTTATATGCCATGTCTCTTAACTGCTCATCTTGGTTGAATCTCTCTATCTTTTCTTTCATGATCTCTACCACCTTGTTATCTTCCTTTAACCTAATTATATCATCTGTTATTCCGTTTTAAAATATGTATATCCCCTTTTCTATTTCACTGAATTCTTCTAGTTTTTTCTGTTTCTTGATTAGATTGATATAGGGCATTTGTACATATACTCTGGTTAGTAGATTATATTTTTCAAGCTTTCCTTCTTCATTTCTGCTTTCATAGCGATCATACAGTTTGGTACTATGTCAAGATTTCGGACCACATAAATGTAAGAAATTTAATTAATTGATACTAATTAAATAATCATGCTCATATTCATTAGGTGATTTATAATCACAATGTGAATGTACTCTTATTGTATTATAAAATCCTTCTATGTATTCAAATACCAGCTTATATGCATGATTATAATTTATAATCTTAAATCTGTTCAGCCATTCCCTTTTTATCAATGCATGATATGATTCTATACACGCATTATCCCACGGTGTTCCTTTTTGTGAATAGCTTCTTTTCATCTGCTTAGTTAATCTTTTGTATTTCTTCGATGTATAGTGCACTCCGCGATCTGCATGGATTACTATTGGTTTTGCGCTTTTTCTTCTTTTTTTAGCTGTTTCCAGACATTTTAATACTTCATCTACTTCTAATGTTTTGCTTAATGTCCATGCTATTATTTTTCTTGAATAGAGATCCATTATACTGGTTAAATATACAAATCCTTCATCTGCTGTCCAGATATATGTTATATCAGTACACCATGCCTGATTTGGTGCTTTTGGATTAAAATCTCGGTTTAGAATATTTTTTAGTTTATTTGAAAAATCACAGTCTTTTGTTGTTATTGTATATGGTTTGATATAATGAGCTTTAATATTGTTTTCCCTCATTATGTTTCCTACATATTTTTCACTTATTTTTTCTCCCTCTTTTTTTAGTATTTCAGTTATTTTAGGAGCTCCATATATTTCTTTTGAATCCTTATAGATTTTCTTGATTCTTTCTGTGATTCTAGCTTTTCTGATTTTTTGTTTACATGGTTTTCTTTTCAAATATTCATAATATCCTGATTTACTCAGTTGTAATTTTTTTAGCATACCGGTAACTGAAGTCTGTTTATCTTTTTTAGATTTTTCTTTTATCCTTTTATAAAGATCCTGCTTAGTTAATTGCCCAGTATGCCAATAGCCTTTTTTAGGACTTCTAAAGCATCCTGTGTATCTTTCAGTTCTTTTTTTAATCTGGCAATTTCTTTAGCTTCGTCACTTGAATAATTACCGCTTCCTCTTGAATTAATTACGCCGTCATTACTACTGGCATCTTTAAGCCATTTATGAACAGTGCTATCAGCAATACCAAACTGTTTAGCTATAGCTACTTTAGATTCATCAGGATGTTCTAAAACATATTGAACAACTCCCTGTTTAAATTCATCTGTAAATGTTGGTTTAGTCATCATCATATACCCCTTTTCTATTTTTGATTTAAGCTTATGACATTGTATCATATACTAGCTAGTTCTTCCATTTAACTGGTACAGTTTTTATTCTAGCATCAGTTTTAAGTTTGCTTTATCGATATCATCGATAAAGATTATCTGATATACATGATTGATATTTTTTTGATAGTCATCTCCTTCTTTTTCCTGTCTTGACAATAATGATGCTCCATATATCTGAAATCTTTGATACTGATTTTTAGAAAATGCAGAATACTGCATTTCGATATTAACATAATCACCAGTATTTGTTTGTACTCTAATATCTAAAAGCATATCTTTATCTTCAATATTTTCAACGACAAGATCAGGATTTAAGATCATAATTGATTTACAGTTAATATTTAAAATACCTTCAATAAAGAGTTTAAGCAAATAAAAGGAACCAGGATCTTGGTCATTGCCAAGAGAGTGTTTGAACATGAAATCATTTTTAAAATCATAGATTTTATCTATTCGTTTAATCAATTTGATCACCTCATTATCATATACTTTTTTAGTGATCATTTTTCTTTTTTTATTTTAACAATTAATTTAAAATTACTTACTAAAATAAAAAAGCTGCTAATATTATTCAACAGCTATATAATAGTTATTTATTTTTATGTAACATAGATAATCATTTTTTAACAACGAAAAAATACCTATCTTAATAAAACTTACAAATATCATCAACACTTTTTCGTTTTGGACGATCAACTTCAATATCTTTATACCCCAAAGCAATTACTGATACTATTGTTTCTTCTACAGGAATATTTAACATTTCTCTAATTTTATTTTCATCACGAATTCCCATAATTAAAGTACTTAAACCTAATTCAGTCGCTTTTAAAATCATATTTTGATTATGTAAACCAAGATCATAACATCCCCAACCGTTAGCTAATTCATTACTAGCAGTTCCATCTCGTTCAAAACCTGAACGATTTTTTATAAATGTTGTTACAATCAATACCGGTGCATCTTTACAATTTTCTTGATTAAATAGTGGTAAACAATTATTTTTAAAAGCATCTAAAGCTTCTTTAGAATTAACTATATGATAACGTGCAGTTTGACTATTTTTCCATGATGGAGCTTCAATTCCGGCTTCAATTATTTGTTTAATTAATTTCTTATCTACTGTTTGATTTCTATATTTTCTAATACTTCTACGTTTTTTTATTACTGTATCTAATTCCATCTTATCCCTTCTTTCATAAAAACATTATAGCATAAAAGGGCTAATAAAAGCCCTTATTTATTTAATTCAATCATTAAATCACAGATTTTATTAGAGAATTCTACTGGATTTTCAATTGAGAATCCTTCAATCAATAATGCTTGATCATATAAGATACTAGCATAATCTCCAATTTTATCTTTATTATTTTCATATACTTTTTTCATTGCATTAAAGATATCGTGATTAGGATTGATTTCTAAAATTCTACCTGCTTTAATATCATTACCTTCAGGCATTTGATTTAATACTTTTTCCATTTCAAATGATAATCCTTCACTTGAAACTAAGCATACTGGATGTGATTTTAAACGTGAAGATACTTTAACATCAACAACTTTATCACCTAAAGCATCTTTGATTGCTGTCAACAAATCTTTATTTTCTTCATTAGTTTTTTCTAATTCTTTCTTTTCTTCTTCACTTTCAATATCTAAATCACCTTGTGCCACACTCTTGAATGGTTTTTCTTTATAATCACGCATCATTTGGAAGCAGAATTCATCAACATTATCAGTTAAATATAATACATCATATCCTTTATCTTTAACTAATTCTACTTGTGGTAATGTAGCAATTTTTTCTCTAGTTTCACCACTTGCAAAATAGATTTCTTTTTGTTCTTCAGGCATTTTTTCAAGATATTCAGCTAAAGTAATAAGTTTTTCTTCTTTGCTTGAATAATACAATAATAAATCTTGAAGTTTTTCTTTTAACATTCCATAACTATTATAAATTCCAAATTTCAATTGTAATCCAAAACTATTAAAAAACTCTTCATATTTTTCACGATCTTTTTTAAGCATTGTTTCTAATTCTGATTGAATTTTCTTTTCAATCTTATCAGCAATAACTTTTAATTGACGATCATGTTGCAACATTTCTCTTGAAATATTTAATGATAAATCTTCAGAATCAACCAATCCTTTAACAAATCTAAAATGTTCTGGAACTAAATCACTTGCTTTATCCATAATAAAGACACCACGTGAATATAATTGTAATCCTTTTTCATATTCATTTGAATAATAATTCATTGGTGGTTTAGATGGGATAAATAATAATGAATCGTATGAAACGCTTCCTTCAACACGACTATGAATTACTTTTAATGGATCATTGAAATCATTAAATTTATCTTTATAAAATTCATTATATTCTTCATCTGTAATATCTTTTTTATTTCTTTTCCATAATGGCACCATTGAATTCAATGTTTGATTTTCAACAACATCTTCATATTCATCACTATCTTCTTTTTTCTTAGAAACGGTCATATCCATTTTAATTGGATAATGAACATAATCAGAATACTTTTTAACTAAATCACGTAGATGATATTGATTTAAATATTCATCATAATTTTCATCTTCAGTATTATCTTTTAAATATAACTTAATTGTTGTTCCATGATCACTAACATTAGTTTCAAAAATTTCATAACCATCACTAACTTCAGATACCCACGTATATCCTTGATCACTACCATATTTTTTAGAAATTACTTCAACTTTTTTAGCTACCATGAAAGCAGCATAAAAACCAACTCCAAATTGACCAATAATATCAATGTCGTCATGATCATTTTCATTTTTAAATTCAAATGAACCACTATTAGCAATTGTTCCTAAATGTGTTTCCAATTCATCTTTATCCATTCCAATACCATGATCTTTAATAGTTAAAATACGATTATCTTTATCATAGCCAATTTCAATAACTAAATCATCACGATTGATAGATGAAATGTTTTCAGTTAATGCTTTATAATATAATTTGTCACTTGCATCACTTGCATTTGAAATCAATTCACGCAAGAAAATTTCTTTATGTGTATAAATAGAATTAATCATTAAATCTAATAATCTTTTTGATTCTGCTTTAAATTGTTTTTTTTCAGCCATATTTACATCTCCATTCTATATTAGCACTCATTATCTTTTTGTGCTAACACTATTCTAATACAACCCCTTAGCACTGTCAACACCTGAGTGCTATTATTTTTATTTTTTATTTAAGTAAATTTTATATCTAATTCTGGATTATCTTATAAATATAACTTTTTCAAACATATTAGAGAATAAAAATATTCGTTTTATCATATATTAATCTCTTCGTATGATTTATCTAAATAATATATTTAATTACAAAATTGACATTTTTATTTTAAAAATTTCATCACTTCATCCAAAGTTATTTTTCCTAAGGTAAATTGTTCTAAAGCTATATATCTTTTTTCTGCAATACTATGTTCTTTTTTACAACATACTGCTACTGTTTCAACTTCATCTTCTAATGGATAATATATATTCGATTTCCTTTGATAAGCCTCGAAATATCTTATTCCAAATCTTCTTTGTGACTCAGCATTAATATGAATACCATCTGGATTTACATATAACTTTTCTCCAGTTACAAAATAACAATTCTTATTATTCTTTGCATATTTAAGCAATTCCTGATTTACTAATTCATATTCTATACAGCTTTTTCCAAATCCTGTTTTTCCTAAATAATCACCTAAACCGCCAATAATAAATGGAATTTCTGGAGCTTTCAGCTCCTTTCTAAATGAATTAACTATAACATTGAGTTTTTGATAATAATCTTTATATCTTTTACTATGACTATCACTTTCACCCTGATGCCATAAGATTGCAATCAATTCACTGTTTTCCATAGCAAATTTAGCTTCGCTAATTGCATGACGGAATAAAATACCATCAGTATTCCACTCGTCAATAGAACTACCTCCTTCCGCACAAGGAATTAATCCAATTTGTTCACTTTTGTTTGCATTACACCATGCTTGAGCAAATGATGCTGCCGGTCCTATTCCAGCAACCGATCTATCAAAATGTATCGGCTCTACCATCATCTGCCATCTTCCATTTCTTAACATAAAAATATTTTCATTATAAATAGGTGTAACTTCATGTAAAAATCCACGTCCTGCCATATTTGATTGTCCTATAAGTAAAACTGACTTCATTAAATATTTTCCTCCTATTTTAAATTATATAAATCTTTTATATTGTACTAAAACACTCTGTGTTAATCCACTTTATTCAAAATATTCCTATTATTTTACTTGTCATCATTCTTTAAAATCTATGTACTTTGTTTTATTTAAATATAATAATTTTAACGTTAAAAATAAAAAGCATAGCCATGTTATTGAATAAAAGTTTCATACTTTTATCATAAATGTACATACTAATCGTATTTTAAATTTATAATACAAAATGTAACAATAATTTTATAATTTCTTGATTTACTTTTTTAACTTCTATTCATAGATTCGTAAAATCTAGCCATTATTTCTTTCATCCATAATATCACTTGTAGTTCATTATATTTAACAGTAATTCAATCAGATCTACACCTATTAAATGCATATCATGTCTAGCACATATGAAAAAGCTAACAATTTGAAATTTAATTGCTAGCTTTTTTAATACCATTTGTCTATTTTATAAAGTTATTTTCTTTTTTTCTTTAAGAAAATGTATCCAGCTGTACTTAACAAACTTAATGTTACAAATATTGTTATTGCATTATTATCACCTGTTTTTACACTTGATATAATATCAGTGTTGTTTATTTTATTACCTTTTGTATCGATTATTTGTAAATTTGCTATAGCATTAGTTAAAGCAGTTACTGCATTATCAATTTCTTGTTGATTAACATCATGATTGTTTAAAGCTATTTTAGCGTTTTCTAACTCATTTTTAAATACATTCCATGAAGCAGCTGTATAATTTGTTTGAATATAGTTATTAGCTTGATTAATTAAATTTTGTAACATATCTTTATTAGGAATTAATCTTAAGTTTAAAAAGGCCGTTACTAAATTAGTATATGCTTCATCTACCTCATATTGTAAAGCATTTTCATTATTTATTAGAGTATTAGCTTCATTAAGTGCTTTAGTAAATTCTAACCATGATATTTGACTATATTTATTTTCTTCTAAACTACTTACTTGTTTAATAAATGCTTTTAATATATCTTTATTTCCTTTAAAAAATTCAAGTTTTTGCATTACACTTGCAAGACGTTCAAATGAAGCATCAATATCACTTTGTAAAGCATTTTTGTTTTCTAAAATTTCTTTTGCTTCTTGTAATGCTGCTTTAAATTCAGCAACAACTACTGGTACTACTTTATCTAGTTGTTCTTCTGTTACCTGATTAGCTAATTCAACAGCAATTTGTAAATGTTGTTTATTTGTTAGTGAAGCAATTACATTATTTTCAATATCAGGATAGATTTCATTTCCACTTTCATCACCTAACATAATTTCAGATAATTTTGCTGGTGTACTTGACTCTTTTTCAAAATTAATTGTTGCTAAAGTTGTTGGTTGTCCTGTATAACTGATTGTAAGTTTTAATTGGTCATCCTCAATACTTTGACGTAAAATTGTTCCACCATTAGGATTAATTGATGTAATATTTTGACCATTCAAATCAATTACTGCATCGATTACACGTGTTTCACTTTTTGGATTCTCTAATGTTAATGTAGCACTCTTTCCAGCTACTTCCATTTTGATATTTTCAATATCACGATTTTTCTTACTCATTTCATCCTGTGATAAAAATGCACTTTGATCAAATACTTCTCCAGTCATTGAAGTTGGTTTATTAATTCTTAGTGCATCTAAAGCAATAGGTGAAATATCAGCATTATTACCACCAGTCAGTTTTTTACCAGAATCAACTGTTTGACCACCAATACCAATAAAAATATCCATATTTGAAGGATCACTAGAACCATGGTTATACGCATTTCCACCATGATCAGCATTTGTGATAATTAATGTTTCATCATATTCTCCAGTTTCTTTTAAAGCATCAACTACTGCTTTATAATAGTCATCATATTGTTCTAGTTCAGCCCAATATGTATCATTATAATATCCTGTACTGTGTCCAACATGATCCATCCAGTCACTTTGCATATAAACAACAGCTGTATTTTTAAAATCATCCGTTTTAATATAATTAGCTACATCATAAAAACTTTCTTTAGATGCTGACCCTTTTGATATAACTTGAGCATCTGGTTCAATGATTCCATTTAAAATTTGTGTCCATTCAGCAAATGCTGCATTTTGACGTGATGGAAAAGCACTATTTACTGCTTTAAAAATAGAAGGATATTTAGCTATCTCTTTATTAAAATCAGCATAATATTTTTGACCTGCAATATCATTAGTTACTTGATATTCAGAAGGAACATCTTTCCATGGTACTCCATGTAAAATTGATGAATAATTTTGTGCTGAAATAGATGGCGTAACTGCTTGAGCACTATAACTTGTTGCAAATTCTTTATTCAAAAGATCCATTGCATAAACATTTTTGCGTTTAGCTAAAACTTCCGGACTATTTTGTTTAGTTGGAAGTATGCTATTACTTGTTGTATAGTACATATATTCAGGATCCCAAACAGTTCCTGCTCCATCAATAGTTAAAATTACCACATGTTTATATGGATAAATATTAGCTTGACTAGCAATATCATATTTTAAATCATCACTTGCAAGAGCAATATCTCCAGCACCAATAACCCCATCTCCATTTAAATAAAATTTTTCTTGACTATAAATTTTAAGGTCTTTTGAAGCTTGTGGATAATTAGTCATACTTTCGGTAACATCTTTACCTTGAGCATAAGCTTTAAAATTTTCAGTTTTGATAGTTACTGTTTTTGTATCTGTTACATCTTCTGTTGTAAAATTTAATTTACCAAGACGTGTTGTTGCATAAATATTAAAATCATTTGTTGAAAGTGTAGCAGATGAAACAATGTGTAAACGTCCTTTTTCTTCTTCCAAAATCGTTACACCAGACATTTTATGTTGCACACCTTCATAATTAAGTGCATCACTATCATATACTAAATCATATTCAATTTTATCAATACTTCCTACTTTTACTTCATTAGCATGAATATTTAAGTTCCATTGTCCATTTTCACTAATTCCTTCACTACCAATTAAACCTAAATTTATATCTTGTGGCTTTAATTCTTCGATATCTGCTCCAGCAAATGCTTTATCACTTAAATAAGCAATACCATCATCACTTAAGGCACTACTGTAAATTCTTGCAAAACTTAAATCTGCATTAATATAAGATTGAGCTCCGTTACTTGAATCACTATCAGCACCTAAAACCATGTTCCAAGCCCCTGATGATGTTGGATATTTTATTCCTGCACTTGGGGCAGTTACTGTACTTTGTAATTGCCCATTTACATATAATTTAACCTCTTTACCATCAATAACACCAACTATATGATACCACTGACCTACTTTAACTGTAGAAACCGGTTGACGATAACTTCCCCCAACATGAGCAAAAAAAGTTAATTTTCCATTATTTAATCCTAAACCGATTCCCCCAGATTGTTGGTTTGAAAAAATATCATGTTCACCACTTGGAATGCTATTAAATTTAACCATGCATTCCATCGTAACTGTTTGATTAATTTTTTGATATTTTTCTTGATTGAAAGGATAAAGATAAGCACTGCTACCATCAAATTTAGCAATATTTTTATGTAATTCATCACTTTCAATAATTTTTGGATTGCCAATTGTTTTTCCTAATTGATTTTGTAAAGGTGATAGGTCATTTGTACCATCACTAAAATCAACATTAAAAATATCTGCTTGTAATGATTCGTTTTGTTTAACAATATTACCAATTGAATCATATTGATAATTTTTAACATTATTTGCATTAATAACTACAGGACTTTGTGAAACAATCATCATTGCAGTTAATAGTGAAATAACATAATTGTTCGTTTTCATTCTCTTTCCTCCTTTGAACAATCGCAGTATATCAAAAACAAAAAAGAGCATGCTACTAATTTATATTTAAAATTAAGTTAAGAATAAATAAAAAAAATTAATATATTTTGTAGAATTTATACAAAAATGAACGAATAAAATTATGATTTTAGCTAATCTACTTAAAACATTACGTTTTAATCATGTAGAATTTCTACATAATTAACTACTTTGTTACTATTAAATAAAATATGACTATCACATTAAGCCTCAATAATCAAATCAAAAAATTATTAAGACCAATTTTTAAAAATATAAAATAGAGAATAACTAAAAAAGATTTCTATCTAATTAATAAAAAATTAAATACTAAATCAAAAAATCACCATAGCTAATCCCTACAGTGATTTTCTTTATTAACTTTGAATTTTACAAACTTAATAACCGATTATCCATGTAATCGATTTAATTTTTTAATTATTTCATCTTTATGCTTGATGTATTCAAAAACAACATATCCCAAACCAATTAAAATAAACACTTTAGAAAGTATTTTCGCATATTGATAATCTAACACACTAAAAATATAAAAACTCAACCATGCAATTAAACAAAGAGCAATTATATAAATGATTAATCCACGGATAAAAAAATCATGATTAGAAAGCTTTCTAAAATACATATCCCGAGCCTGTAAATTATTTGTGTAAAGTCTATTTCCAATGATAGAATTTGATGGGTAACTGTATTGAGTAATCATACAGTTACTTTTTTATATCATATCATAATATATTTAATTGTAAACGTTCTCGTTAAAGCCTCCCTTCAAAGATGATTTGAAGACTAGAATATATAACTCCCCAATTACCATATGGGACATTCCATTTACTTGTTATTTTATCCTGAGCTAAGTACAAAGATTTAAATAAACTTTCATCTGTTGGGAATACTGTTCTTATTTTAGTAAACTTTCTAAATGCACTATTCAGACTTTCAATTGCATTCGTTGTGTACATGATTTTTCTTAGTTCTGGAACATAATTAAACATATTACAAACTTCATTCCAATTATCTTCCCATGGCTTAAATGCATACGGATATTTATCTCCCCATTTATCTTTACACTTATCTAGTGCTTCTAATGCTTTATCACCTGTAGATGCTGTATATACTGTTCTTAGATCTTTACAGAATTCTTTTCTATCTTTATAACTCAAGTATTTACATGAATTTCTAATTAGATGAACTATACATCTTTGTTGTACTGTATTTGGGAATGCTGATTCAATTGCCTGTTTAATACCTGGAAGACCATCACTACAAATAATTAATATATCCTTAACTCCTCTATTCTTTAAATCAGTTAGTACTGATAGCCAGAATTTAGCTGTTTCGTTTTCGCCAATCCAAATACCAAGTATTTCCTTATATCCATTCTCATTAACCCCTAAGACAACATATGCAGCTTTTTTGGTAACCATATTATCTGCTTTAACATTAAAATGAACACAATCAATAAAGACTATTGGATATACAGTATCTAATGGTCTATTTTGCCATTCTAAAGCTTTAGGTATAATTTTATCTGTTATTTTACTTATCATAGCTGCACTAACTTCTACACCATAAATATCTTTAATAGTATCACTGATATCTCTTGCAGACATACCACGGGCATATAAGTTGATAACTTTGTTATCAATATCACTAATATCACGATTGTGTTTTTCTATAATAACTGAATCAAATGATGAGTTTCTATCTCTTGGAATATTTAAATCCATATTCCCTTGAGATGTTTTAACTGTTTTTTTGTAAGTTCCATTACGATAATTAGTTTTATCTGTTTTTTGATCATACTTGTCATATCCCATATATTCATCAAATTCAGAGTTCAACATATCTTGTAATGTTTCACCTAATAAGTCTTTTAATGCATTAGTTATGTCAGTAGGTGATGTAACACCATACTCATCAATTATATATTTAACTATATCTTTTTTACTCATAATAAAAATCCTCCTTTGGCAGTT
Source organism: Thomasclavelia spiroformis DSM 1552 (assembly GCF_025149465.1). Classification (NCBI taxonomy): domain Bacteria; kingdom Bacillati; phylum Bacillota; class Erysipelotrichia; order Erysipelotrichales; family Coprobacillaceae; genus Thomasclavelia; species Thomasclavelia spiroformis. The sequence continues at coordinate 1,424,344 of NZ_CP102275.1, forward strand.
AATTTAATTCTACCATTGGTGGATTAGTTTACACAAAATTATTTACACTCTCCATATCCCATTTTTCTTCTGTCATATGACTAATCTGCTTTTTTATTAATAGTAATCCTAAAAATAATCCAACTGCCAAAATTCCTGCAAGAGTAATACCACTTAAATAAATTAACACGATTCCAAATAATTTAAGCATTTTATACCTTCTCTATATTAATCCTAATTCAATAAATTCATAATATATTCCATCTTCATCAACACTTCTACAAATTCTTGAAGCAACCTCTTTAAGTTCTTTACAAGCATTCCCCATCGCTATTCCACATTCAACAAAATTGATCATTTCATAATCATTCATACTATCACCAAAAGCTATCGTATCTTTTTTATCAATTCCTAAATAATCAATCACCTGTTTAATTGCTGTGGCTTTATTATCAACTTTGGAAATTAATTCACCATTAATTGTTGTTGCATCAAAGATATCATGAATTACCATATTAACATCATCACCTAATTGTTTTTTTGCTCGTTCAACATCAATTTGATCAGTAGCAATAAAACATATTTTATGAATATCTTGATTATTATATAATGATAAATCTTGAATACTAAATTTCTTAAATTCTTCTTGCATCATTTTTTCAAGTTCTATATTACCAGATTCAAAATTAACTCCCCCTATAAACAACTCTACCATCTTTTTAGACATATAAGTTACGTCTGTACATTCGTAATTATAATATATATTATTCTCATCAAATACTTTAGATATCTTATCTACTAATAATTTATTAAAATAAACACTATGAATAACTTTATTATCAATTTCTATATAACTACCAGCACTTGCAATAATCCCATCAAAATCTGCTTTAGCTAGTTCATACTTGATTCCGGTTTTATTTCTTCCTGTGCAAATAAATACACAATGACCATTTTGTCGAGCTCGATTAATTGCCTCTATTACTTTGGGATTCATTGTTGCATGTCCAGAAACTAAAGTTCCATCAACATCTAAAAAAATACTTTTTCTTTTCATCATTTATCTCCTTTGCAAAATACGTTATTAGTATACTTGATATTTTACTTTAAATAAAGAATATTGATAAATAATAAAAATAGCACCTACTTATTGAAGTGAACCCAATTTATTGGATACTATATTTAAATTTAAGTTTAAGCAGTTAATAAGGATTGATTCCTGTATTGGACAGGAGTTAGTCCTTTTAATTTTGCTGTTATTCTTTGTGTATTATAATAATCAATATATTCTTCCATCGCAATCTTTAAATCATCTAATGTTTCAAATGTATACTCATATCCATAAAACATCTCATTTTTCATCTTTCCAAAAAAGTTTTCCATTGGCGAATTGTCTAAACAGTTTCCCTTTCTTGACATTGACTGTTGAATTCTTTTTTCTTCAAGCATTTCATGATATGACTGCATCTGATATTGCCAGCCTTGATCTGAATGAAAGATAAGATTATTCAAATTATCATATTTTTCAAAAGCTTTATTAAGCATATCTTTTGTTTGTTCAAAATTTGGAGTTGATGCTAGAATAAAAACTGTACCAGTTAAATGGAAGAACTAGCTAGTATATGATACAATGTCATAAGCTTAAATCAAAAATAGAAAAGGGGTATATGATGATGACTAAACCAACATTTACAGATGAATTTAAACAGGGAGTTGTTCAATATGTTTTAGAACATCCTGATGAATCTAAAGTAGCTATAGCTAAACAGTTTGGTATTGCTGATAGCACTGTTCATAAATGGCTTAAAGATGCCAGTAGTAATGACGGCGTAATTAATTCAAGAGGAAGCGGTAATTATTCAAGTGACGAAGCTAAAGAAATTGCCAGATTAAAAAAAGAACTGAAAGATACACAGGATGCTTTAGAAGTCCTAAAAAAGGCTATTGGCATACTGGGCAATTAACTAAGCAGGATCTTTATAAAAGGATAAAAGAAAAATCTAAAAAAGATAAACAGACTTCAGTTACCGGTATGCTAAAAAAATTACAACTGAGTAAATCAGGATATTATGAATATTTGAAAAGAAAACCATGTAAACAAAAAATCAGAAAAGCTAGAATCACAGAAAGAATCAAGAAAATCTATAAGGATTCAAAAGAAATATATGGAGCTCCTAAAATAACTGAAATACTAAAAAAAGAGGGAGAAAAAATAAGTGAAAAATATGTAGGAAACATAATGAGGGAAAACAATATTAAAGCTCATTATATCAAACCATATACAATAACAACAAAAGACTGTGATTTTTCAAATAAACTAAAAAATATTCTAAACCGAGATTTTAATCCAAAAGCACCAAATCAGGCATGGTGTACTGATATAACATATATCTGGACAGCAGATGAAGGATTTGTATATTTAACCAGTATAATGGATCTCTATTCAAGAAAAATAATAGCATGGACATTAAGCAAAACATTAGAAGTAGATGAAGTATTAAAATGTCTGGAAACAGCTAAAAAAAGAAGAAAAAGCGCAAAACCAATAGTAATCCATGCAGATCGCGGAGTGCACTATACATCGAAGAAATACAAAAGATTAACTAAGCAGATGAAAAGAAGCTATTCACAAAAAGGAACACCGTGGGATAATGCGTGTATAGAATCATATCATGCATTGATAAAAAGGGAATGGCTGAACAGATTTAAGATTATAAATTATAATCATGCATATAAGCTGGTATTTGAATACATAGAAGGATTTTATAATACAATAAGAGTACATTCACATTGTGATTATAAATCACCTAATGAATATGAGCATGATTATTTAATTAGTATCAATTAATTAAATTTCTTACATTTATGTGGTCCGAAATCTTGACATAGTACCAAGTTGTTGATATATTGAAAGATACTATTTCTCGATTATGCAAATCCAATATTGGCGATAGATAAAGCTTTCCTGCTGCTATATGAAACTCCGATACATCTGTTAACCATATTTCATTGCAACTTGTTGTGTTGAAATTTCTCTCATAATATGTCTTATGATTTTCTTCGTCTACTACTTTATTAAGTAATAAATTTTTTGTTGTACCATTCATATCACCTTTATATGACTTATATTTTGCTTTTGGTGTTTTTCCATATAATTCCATTACAGACATTAATCGTTTGACTTTCTTATGATTGACAATATATCCCTTATTTCTTAGCTCCAAAGCTATTCTACGATAGCCATAACGTTCCTTATGAGTATAAAAGATATTGATGATATTATTCATTATTTCATCTTTTTTCATATCTTTGTTAGTCTTTGATAATGTGTAGTAATAAGTTGAACGTTTTAATCCTGATATTTTAAGAAGAATCTTTAATGGATATTTAAGCCGCAGTTCACAAACAATCGTTACTTTTTCTTCGATTGTTGATTTTTCTTTTTTTGAACTGCAGCACGCAGCTTTTTTAAGTATTCATTCTCTGCTTCTAGATACTGATTTTTATTTTCAAGATATTTTATTTTTTCTTCAGGTGACATATCTTCATATTTTTTATTAAATTGATTTTCTTTGTTCATAGTAGATGGTCTTCCTTTCTTTTTCTCTACTATAACATATCCGTTGTCTTTATACGAGTTAATCCAGCTATGTAATAATCCATCACCAGCTAGCCCATATTCAATTGCTGTACCTGTTATTGATTTACCATCAATAAGGACTTTATTAATGATTTCTAATTTTAATTCTGGTGAATAATAATTATTTTTGTTAGATCTTAAAATATCAAATCCATGTCTATCTATTAATCTAACTAAATACTTAATATTATCAGATCTTATTTGATATTCTTTAGATAATGATGATACAGTTTCTCCTTGTTTTCGTTTTTTGTATAGTTCTATTTTTTGTTCTCTTGTAAGTTTTGCCATAATAAAAATGAACCTCCATTATTTGGTGTCCAAATAATGAGGTTCATATCATTATATAAGTGCTATTTTTTATCATAATAGTAATCTTTCAATAATTTATTATCCTGACATATGTTATTTTTTTGACATTTATGACAACTATTACATCCCGTTTTTTTAAGTTTTGTATCTTTTATAATAACATAACATGCAATTATAAACATTATAAAAATTATTATACTCACAATTATCGTTGTCATAATCATCACCTCTTAATAATAATTTAAGTTATTATATCATTAAAAGTAAAACAATACTAATATTTTATTACAACATTTTAATCGATACAACTGAATACCCTGCATTTTTTAAAGTATTTTTAATTATTTCTTTATCTATTTCGTGATCATAACTAATAATTGCACAATTATTTTTTAAATCAACATCAGCACTTACTCCTTCTAAGTCATTTAAAGCAGATGTAACTTTTTGTTTACAGTGATCACAGTGCATTCCTTCTATTTTAATAACTTTTTTACCAATAATAGGATTCACTAATTCTTTTTTACTAATTGTATCACACTTACTATTACAACAAGTCTCTTCTCCCTTAAAGTGTTTTATTGACTTTTTTAGTGCAAACCATAATAAAACAATTATAATAACAACAATAATTGTATCAACCATACTAATTCTACTCCTTTAAATTAATATTTTTTTTCGTTTACTGAATATCTTCTTTAAATATAAAAATCCTTGATATAGCAACATTCCTACTATATATACAGCAATAATAATTAAAAACATGTAAAACATTGAATTTGTTGCATCACCCAATTTAATCTACTCCTTTTTTAATAATTTATCTTTATAGTATTCATCTTTAATATTGTTAAAGCTACTACATCCAGTGCATCCACTACATAAGCCTGAACAACTATTTTTATCAATATTTTTTATTATTTTTATTTGTTTATAAATCAAATAAAAACAATACCCTAATATAAGGGTTAATATGATAATATCTACAACCATCCAATTTCACCTCTTTTAAAAAAACTGGATCTTTTTGATCCAGTTTTCAATTATTTTTTAATATTCTTGTACACTACGACGTGCATAAACTTGTTTATTTTTATAAGGATCAGGTCTAAATAATAAGAATAATATTATTAGTAAGAAAATAAATCCAACTGCTGTTAATACTGTAAATGTTCCACTCATAAAAAATGTACCAATTTGATAAATACACAAACTAACAATATAAGCAAAAACATTTTGGAATAAAATTGCAAACCAGAACCATTTTCTTGATTGTAATTGCTGTGCCATTGTCGCAATTGCCGCTAAACATGGTGAATCTAATAAGTTAAATACCAAGAATGATAAAGCTGCTAAACTTGTTGGAAACCACGCTTGAATACCTTGAGCGACATTGACGCTGTTTTCAACATCACCAGCTACATTTGCTAATGTCCCCATAGTTGAAACAATTGCTTCTTTTGCTGTAAAACCAGAAAGCGAAGCCGCAACTGGTTGCCATTGACCAAATCCAAGTGGAGCAAAGATTGGATCAATCAATCCACCAATAACTGCAAGTAGACTATTTGAGCTATCTTCAACCATTTTAAATGATCCATTTTCAAATCCAAATACACCTAAAAACCACATTACAACACATGCTAAAAATAAAATTGTTCCAGCTTTAATAATAAATCCTTTTAATTTTTCCCAAACATGTAATAAAACTGTTTTTGATGAAGGAAGATGATATTGTGGTAACTCCATAACAAAAGGTGCTGGTTTACCAGAAAATGGTTTTGTTTTCTTTAAAATAATTGCAGCAACTAACACAGCAACAATTCCTAAAAAATACATCATTGGAGCAATCAACCCACCAGCTTCATAACTACCAGTTGCATAACTAGCCATAACACCGCCCATTAATGCAATTACCGGTAACTTAGCACCACAAGGAATAAAAGTGGCAGTCATAATAGTCAAACGACGATCATTATCTTGTTCAATTGTTTTTGAAGCCATAATCCCAGGAATTCCACAACCTGAAGAAATTAACAAAGGAATAAAGCTTTTTCCAGATAATCCAAAGTGTCTAAAGATACGATCCATAACAAAAGCAATACGTACCATGTATCCACAATCCTCTAATATTGATAGAAATAAGAATAAAATAGCCATTTGCGGAACAAAGCCTAAAACTGCTCCTAAACCACCAATAATTCCATCAACAACAAGACTAGAGACAACATTTCCAGCTCCAATATTACCTAAAATTCCACTTACAAAATCTTGAATTGCAACTACAAATACATCATTTGTCCAATCTGTAACAAATGTTCCAATTGTTGTCACTGAAACATAATAAACAACAAACATTACAGCAATAAAAATTGGAATACCTAAAATACGATTAGTTACAATTTTATCAATCTTATCTGATAAAGTTAAATTTTTTTGACCTTTCTTTACTGTAGTAGCAATAATCTTTTGAATAAATTTATAACGTTCATCTGTAATGATACTTTCCATATCATCGTCATTTTCTTTTTCGATTTTGCTGCGATTTCTTTCAATTACTTCTTTAATATCGTTTATAATAACTAAGTTTTCACTAACTTTAGAATCATTTTCAAGTAATTTAATGGCATACCATCTTTTTTTATCTTCGCTAATTGAATTTGGTAAAACTTTCATTACTTCATCAATTGCTTTTTCTAACTTTTTAGAAAAGATTTCTTTAGGTAAATCAACTTCTCTTTTTAAAGCAACATCAAGTGCTTTATCAATCAATTCTTCTAATCCAGTTTGTTTTAAAGCCGAAGTTTCAATAATTGGACAATTCAATAGCATTGAAAGACGCTCAACATTAATTTTAATATCTTGTTTTTTTACTAAATCAGCCATATTTAAAGCAATTACTACTGGAATTCCTGTCTCAATTAATTGTGTCGTTAAATATAAATTTCTTTCAATATTCGTAGCATCTACTAAATTAATTATTACATCTGGATTATCATTCAATAAATAATCACGACTAACAACTTCCTCCAAAGTATATGGTGAAAGTGAATAAATTCCCGGTAAATCCGTAATTGTAACATTTTTGTTCTTTTTACCTTTTAATTTACCTTCTTTTTTTTCAACAGTGACTCCTGGCCAGTTACCCACATATTGATTAGCACCTGTTAAGGCATTAAACATTGTCGTTTTTCCACAGTTAGGATTTCCAGCAAGTGCAATTTTAATTTCCATACTTTTTCCCCCTTTTTTTAATCAACTTATTTAATCAATATACACTTAGCATCATTTTTTCTTACCGTTAATTCATAACCCCTAACAGTAATTTCTACTGGATCTCCTAATGGAGCAACTTTCCTAATATACAATTCAGTTCCTTTAGTAATACCCATATCCATAATACGGCGTTTATAAGCTCCGTCACCTTCGATTTTAGCTACAGTTACTGTCGTACCCACTTTTGCTTCACTTAAATTCATTTTTTTATCACTCTCCTTGTAATAATTGTATTTAAATCATAATATGTCTTGCCATATCTTGATTTATTGCAATTCTTGAATCTTTTACATTTACAATTACGTTACCAGAAATTGCTGATAAAACAGTAATTTTTGTTCCAATTACAAAACCAAGATTATTTAGAAATCTTTTAGTTTCATCGTTGCCACCAATTTTTCTAATAGTTCCTACTTCTCCAACATTTAGCATTGTTAACGGCATCATTATCACTCCCTCACTTTTGTTAGCGTTATCTAACTATCTACATGTTATACTTAACTAACTAAAAAGTCAATACTTTATCAATAAAAAGTTAGTTGATTTTAACTTTAAAAATAAAAACAAAGTCGCTTATGCGACTTTATACTTCAATAATTTGTCCATCACTAATTTTAAGTTGCACATCACACTTAGCTGCTAATGATGGTGAGTGAGTAACAATAATTACACATTTATTATCATTATGAGCTAAATCAATAAATATCTTTAAAATTTCTCGCGAATTTTTTTCATCTAAATTACCAGTTGGCTCATCAGCAAGGATTAAATCTACATCTTTTGCTATCGCCCTAGCTATTGCAATTCTTTGTTGCTGTCCACCAGATAATTTTCTAATATCTCGAAAACATTGATCTTTTGTAAGTCCCAATTTTTGTAGAATATTTAAACAGTATTCTTTTTTATTGGGTACTTTGATATTAGGTATTTCAATAGCATTTGCAACATTTTCATAGGCATTCATGTAATAGATTAAATTATATGCTTGAAAAACAATTGAAATATCATTTCTTCGGTATTTATTTAAACCAATTTGATTAATATCTGTTCCTTTAAAATTAACTTTACCTTCTTTAGGTTTATCTAATCCCCCAGCTAAAACAATTGTTGTAGTTTTCCCACTACCACTAGCTCCAACGATTGCATAAATTTTTCCTTTTTCAAAATCATAGTTTGCCTTATCTAAAATAGTAACTGTACTAGAGCCATCCAAATAGCTATATGAAACATCCTCAAAACTTAAAATCGTTTCCATATTATCCCTCCCTCTTAGTCAAAATTTCTCGTGGGGTTAATCTTAATACATAAACTGATGGAATTGTAATTGATACTAAACAAATAGCTACTGTAATACCAGCAAGTTGTAAGACTGTTTGAGTTGTTAATGAAACATCCAATTCCTTATTTTCTGGAGCAGTAAAAACATCATCAAAGGCAGGAATTTGCGGAATATTTGTTTGTTCTTCTTGAATTGGCATATCTGATGGCATTTCCATTCTCACACCATTATCACTTACGCCAGATTCTAAAATATTACCCACAACATTTGATACTACTTTTCCTGTTGTTAAGGATAAAGCAAAAGCTACTGTAGCAATTATTAAGATTTCTAATAGTTGTTGTAAAATAATTTTTATTTTATTTTGACCAAGTGATAGAAATACTCCAATTTCATAATATCTATTTCTAATTGTTAAAATTAAAATTAAACACAAAATTGCGCTACCTGCAACAATAACTACAACTAAAAACATAGTTGCAAACGATTGAGTATTTTCTAAATTATTTACATTTTGTTGATATAAACGATCATTTGCTTCTAATGTATATGTTTCAAAATCAATATCTGTTTCTTCTTTAGCTAATTCCTGGAATTTTTCAATATTTTCAGGATCATCTAAATAATAAGTTGCTGATGTTATATTGCTATCGCTTGCTGTAAAATATTGTCCTACTGATAAATCAGTATAAATTGTATTAAATGGATTATCATGACCTGGCCCCATCATTTGAGTCGAATCACTTACTTCATAAATTCCTGCAATTGTTAAAGTTTTACTTAATGTTTCATCATTAACAGTCGCAGTTAATGTAATTGTATCACCTACACCTAGATCATTATCACTAGCCAATGTTGTCTCAATAACACAACTATCACTTCCTTTATCGCTTGTCGATAACAATTTTCCTTCTATTAAGTTACTTTCTTCATTACTAAAAGCTTCTAAATATTCCATTGTTGTATTGGCACTAATGGAAAAACTTCCACTATTTCCATTAAAGCCTCCCATTTGGTTTGGAAATTGAATATTTATTTGATTGTCACTAGCACTTAATTCAATCGGATTAAGTGTATCACTATCAACAAAAGTTGAAATTGTATAATTATAATTTTCTACATATTTCAAATCTTTTAATTGGTCAGCCATCGTAGTTGTTATATTTGCTTGTACTTCTTCAATAGCTTGACCTTTTTCACGTTGCCCCATCATATTTTTCATATCTACGCTCAAAGTTACATCATTACCCAATGAAGTTCTAATTTGTTCCATCGACTTTTTAGATGCACTTTGAATTGACAATCCAGCAATTATTAAATTTGTAATCACAACCATAATAACAAACAATAAAATTGTCTTACCTAAATTTTTTCTAATACTAAGAAACGCATTTTTTATCATGTCTCTACCTCCCTGTAAATAATCTATCAAATAAATGCAACATAAAATTCTTACAATAATGTAAAAAAAAGGGAAACTTATAAAAGTTTCCACATATTTTTATCGATGATTCATTTGAGAATTTTGTTTATTTCCTGATACAACAATATTATCATCACCTAATTGATCTTTTGCGTTGTGATTATTTGATTGTTGTTGTTTTTTTGCTTTCTTCATAAACTCACCTCAATAATAGTATGTACTTATAAAAATAAAATATGCAATTAATTATTTATATTATTTGAAAAATTAAAATAATAAATTAATAATATTTGCATAAAATAAAATGATATAATACTTATATGATTAAAATTAAGGTGGAAAGTAATGAGAAAAGTTATTTTATATATAGCAATGAGTCTTGATGGTTTTATTGCTAGCAAAGATGGTAAAGTTAATTGGTTACATGGTCAAAATGATGATGAAGAAAATATTGATACATATTCTTCTTTTATAAAAGATGTAGATACTGTTATTATGGGTTGGAATACGTATTATCAAGTAAAAAATGAATTATCACCAGATAATTGGGTATATGATTCTTTGACAAGTTATATAATCACACATAGAAAATTAGATTCTACTAATAATATTAATTTTGTACAAAAAAATTCTAGTGAGCTTGTCAAAGATTTAAAACAAAAAAATGGTAAATCTATTTGGATTTGTGGTGGTGCAAAAATTATCCAACCACTAATACAAGATAATTTAATTGATGAATATTATATTTCTGTTATCCCAACTATTTTAGGTGATGGAATTAAACTTTTTGAACCAGTATCTAACGAACTTAAATTGAAATTAAAAAGCACTCAATCTTATAATGGCATAACAGAATTAATCTATACACGACGTTAAATATATTTTTAGTTTAGAGAATACCTATGATCAGGTATCCTAAAATTTTATATTTTTTATAATATTGTCATTTATTTATAATAAATAGCTATTAACATATTTTCAAAATAATAATTACAGATATAAAAAAGAGATGTTTCCATCTCTTAATCATCTCCAAAACAAATTCCAATTGATTTTGCAGCTCTTACTAATTCACCATTTGGATCAACGTGTTTTTGTTTACCAAATTTAGCATCACCAATTACTTCTTCTAAAGAGGTATAAGACATTTCTTCACCCTTTAAAGTCACAACATTTCCAAATTTACCTTCATGAATCAATTCAACTGCTTTAACACCAAAACGAATTGATAAAATACGGTCATATGCTTGAATATCACCACCACGAATAATGTGTCCAGGATTTACCGAACGTACCTCATGATTTTTAATTACTTTTTCCAAGTCATCTGCAACTTTACTAGCAATTCCACCTAAACGAATAGGATCTGGTGAATCTTCAACAATTTTACCAATAACTTTTGTACCATCAGCATATTTTGCTCCTTCAGCTACTGCAATAACAGTATATGGATAACCTTCTTTATCACGTTTTTCTACATGTCTTACAATACTATCAATTGTAAAAGGAATTTCTGGAATTAAAATACATGAAGCATTTCCAGCCATTCCAGCATATAACGCAATCCATCCAGCATCACGTCCCATTAATTCACAACAAATTACACGATGATGTGATTTTGCTGTTGTATTTAATCGATCAATAAATTCAGTACCTACAGAAGAAGCACTAATAAAACCATAAGTTAAATCAGTTGCTGGTAAATCGTTATCCATTGTTTTTGGAATACCAATAACATTAACTCCTTTACGCGCAAAATCACGAGCACTTGTTAATGTTCCATCACCACCTAAAACAACTAATACATCAACTCCAGCCTTCTTTAAATTTTCAACCCCTACATCAGACACATCTTTTTTAACTTTTCCACCGTGTCCATCATCAACAAGATAATCAAATAAATTATCTTTATTAGAACTATATAAAATAGTTCCCCCTTCTTTATAAATATTTTCAACCTTATCAACTGTCAATTCTATGTAATCATTGTTATAAAGACCACGATATCCATATACATAGCCTATAACTTCATATCCGTATTCATTAATCGCAGCTTTAGTAACTGCTCTAATAACTGCATTTAATCCAGGACAATCTCCACCCCCAGATAATAATGCAATTCTTTTTATGTCTGCCATAACTACACCTCCATAATTATTATTATAAAATTATTTTAAATAAAACTCAATAAAAAATGTTACCGTTTACAACAAATTAATATTTTTTTGTAATTAAATTGTAAAAAAATGATTTATATTAAGATATTTGGCAAATATATATACGAAACAAAATATTTCAATATTCTATTTAATAGAAATATTTTTTATGATAATCATATATTTTTTATAACAGTAAACTAAAAATATAATTTTAACAAATATTTATATTTTAGATAATATATACAAAGTCTAAATATTTATTTATTTTATATTAATATTTAAGATTTTTTTAAGAATCTTAGAAAGTTTTGTTTTAGTCTTTGAAAATATAATGTGCTTAGAAAATAAGTTATCTAGTATTTATTGAAGTAACATTTAAAGGAGAACTAATTATGAATTTATCATTTAATAAAAATTATCTTACTATATTATCATTTATAATTTTATTATTTTTGGGTTTTATCGGCTATCAAAGTGGAATATTTTCTTCCCCACAAAATTTAGAAGCATTTTTAAAGACTGCAGGTATTTTTGCACCAATCATATTTATTTTAATTCAAATTGTTCAATGTGTGATTCCTATTATTCCAGGAGGAGTTAGTTGTGTAATTGGTGTTGCTTTTTTTGGACCGTTATGGGGATTTGTTTATAATTTTATTGGTATTTCTACTGGATCAATAATTAATTTTTTACTTGCTAAACGTTATGGAAAAAATATTGTTTTGAAATTAGTTTCTCAAAATAATTATAATAAATATATTTCATGGATTGAAAAAGGAAAAAAATTTGATAAATTATTTGCAATTGCAATGTTTGTTCCTTGTGCTCCTGATGATTTGCTTTGCTTTTTAGCAGGATTGACACCAATGTCATTAAAGAAATTTATTTTCATTATTTTAACATGTAAACCATGGTCAATTGCTGCTTATAGTCTTGGATTAAATATGGTGATATCTTGGGTTACATCATTATTTTAAAAGCTTACTAGTTAGTAGGCTTTTTTAATGACTAAATAATTTTTATAATATATAATGATTATTGAATAATTAACTTTTTTCAATTCTAATAAACCTTTATTTTAATATACAAAATATATTTTTATAATAAAAAAGGAAATATTAGGTTTTAAATATAAATTATTTGCCTAAATTACTTCCTTTATTATAATTTATATTTTTATTGAAAGGAGCCTATGATGCTAAAAAAGAATGAAATAAATTTATTAAGTAAAACTTTGCCATTTTGGGATAATCTTGATCAAGATGAAAAAGAATTGTTAATTTCAAATGCATTGATTGAAGATATTGACCAAGGTCAATTGATTCATCAAGGTAATAATGATTGCATTGGTATTTTAGTAGTTATAAAGGGATGTTTAAGAACGTATATTGTTTCTGATGAAGGCAAGGAAGTTACTTTATATCGATTAAATGCTAATGATGTCTGTATTTTATCAGCTGCTTGTGTTTTAGATTGTATTGATTTTGACGTTTTAGTTGAGGCACAAACAAAGTGTCAAATTATTCAAATTAGTCCTGCTGTTTTTCTACAACTATTTTCTCAAAATATTCATGTAGAATTATTTTCTTATAAATTAGCAACTGAACGTTTTTCAGATGTCATGTGGGCGATGCAACAAATTTTATTTATTAGTTTTGATAAAAGATTAGCTACTTTTTTACTTGATGAAAGTAATCGTAATAATAGTCTTGATATTAAAATGACTCATGAACAAATTGCTCAAAATTTAAATTCAGCTCGAGAAGTTGTATCAAGAATGTTGAATTATTTTGCAAAAGAGGGCTATGTTAGTTTATCTCGAGGACAAATTCATATTATCGATAAGCGAAGTTTATCTTCATTAATATAAAATTATATCAATCTATTTTTCATTAGATAAATAAGTTTACATTAGCGTCTTCAGCATCAGCTAAATAAGATGCTACTCCTCCAAATTCAACTCCATCAATTAATTCATCTTTTGTAATTCCCATAATATCCATAGACATTGTACAAGCAACTAAACGCACGCCATTGTCTATGGCTTTTTTCATTAATATTTCTAATGAATCAACATTTTTATCATTCATAACCTTTTTCATCATACTAGTACCTATACCAGCCATATTCATTTTTGATAACTTTAACTTACGACTACCTCTTGGCATCATTAATCCAAATAATTTATCAATAAATGATTTTTTAACTTTGATATTCTCACTTTTACGTAAAACATTTAAACCCCAAAAAGTAAAGAACATCGTTACTGGACGATTCATTGCTGCTGCACCATTTGCAATAATAAATGACGCTAACACTTTATCTAAATCACCACTAAATACAACCATTGTCTTACCATCTTTAACCTCTGATTTGTTTTCAATAACATTTAGACCCTTTTTTATATAGACAATATTTTCATTGTTAACTCGCATTGTTTTTAATAAAGTATTTCCAGTTTTTTTACACCAAGAAGCAATATCTGCCATAAATCCCATATCACTAGCCGATACTTTTAAGATCTCATTATTTTCCATTTCATTTAATGCTTCGCTTACTTTCATAATAGGCCCTGGACATTGTAACCCACTACAATCTAAAATTTTCACTTCTCCATCATCAACATTTTTTTCATCATGATTATCATTATTAGTAGTATTATCATCTTTTTTTATAGTTGTTTGCTTATAGTGCATCGATTTATAAAACGTTGTTCCACCAGATAAAATTGCTACTCGATCAAACCCATTTTGCATCAATATTCTAGCAGCATTATAAGAACGAACTCCAACAGCACAATATGGAATAATTAGCTTATTTTTATCTAGTTCATTTAAACGCTGACGTAAGCTTCCTAAAGGAATATGATAAGAACCATCGATTGCAAAAGCCATTCTTTCCATTTCTTCTGTTACATCAAGAACAATAAAATCGTCTTTTTTATCTTTATTGACTAATAATGCATCAACTTCATCCCATTCAATAAAATTAGCTTTATGACTTAATATATTTTCAGCTACAAATCCTAACATATTAACAGGGTCTTTAGCCAAAGAAAACGGTGGTGCATATGATAATTCCAATTCCATTAAATCATAAATAGTTCCATTTAATCTAATTGTTGTAGCCAAAGTATCGATACGTTTATCTACCCCATCTTGCCCAACTATTTGTGCCCCATAGATTTTCCCTTTAGCATCAAAAATCATTTTTAATGTTAAAGTTGTAGCTCCTGGATAATATCCAGCATGAGATTTTTGATTGATCAATGCAGTGAAATAGTCTTTATTTTTTACTTTTTTTATTGCTTTTAATTGCTTTTCATTGATTCCTACACTAGCTGCATTTAAATCAAATACTTTAGCAATCGCTGTTGCCTTTGAACCACGATATTTTTTCTTATCACCACACAAATTATCTGCCAAAATACGTGCTTGTTTATTAGCAGTTCCTGCTAATGGAACCATTGTTTTTTCTTTAGTAATGTAATTTTCAACTTCAATTACATCTCCTACTGCATAAATATTATCAACAGATGTTTTTAAATATTCATCAACAATAATTCCTTTTCTTTGATTTAAAGCAATCTTAGCTTTTGAAGCTAATTCACTATTAGGTTTGACGCCAATAGATAATATAACCATATCCACAATAACTTCTTTACCACTATTTAATTCTATTTTTGTTTTATTGTCTTTTTCATAAAATGCTTTTACACCATCATTTAAAATCAAATTAACTTGATTTGCAATCATATTTTCATGAAGTAAATTAGCCATTTCCTTATCAAGTGGTGCCATGACCTGATCTTGCATTTCAATTAAAGTAACATTAAGATTGGCATTATGAAGATTTTCAGCCATTTCTAAACCAATAAATCCCCCTCCAATAACTGCTGCACTTTTTGGTTTATTTTCTTTTATATGAGCTTTAATTACATCCATGTCATGGACATTCCATAATGTAAAAATGTTTTTTCCATCAATACCAGAAATATTTGGTTTAATAGGTGATGAACCAGTTGCAATAACTAAATTATCATAACTTTCTTCATAAATTTCATCAGTTTTTAAATTTTTTACAATTACCTTTTTTTGATCAGGAATTATTTCAATAACTTCATTTAATGTTCGAACATCAACATTATATTTACTCTCCATTGCTTCAGGTGTTTGTAATAATAAAGCATCGCGACTTTTTATTGTATCTCCAATATAATAAGGTAATCCACAGTTTGCATAAGAAATATATTTACCTCTTTCAAACATAATAATTTCCATCTCTTCATCTCTTCTTCTAAGTCTTGTGGCTGTAGTTGCCCCTCCAGCAACACCGCCAATAATCAAAGTCTTTTTTTTCATATATCCATTCTCCTTATCATCATTATTATATTATCATCATAACAAACTTAATTAATTTCTTCTGTAACTAAATCACATAACTGTAATCTAATTTATTAAAATATATATTGCTTATGATAACTTTAAAAATTACAACTTACATTAATAGATAATTTATATGTATAATATACTTAAATTATTAATAAATAATCTATCAAAACATAAAAGGGACTGTAAAGAATAAAGATTTTAATCTTTAGATGTTACGCCTTTTTTTGCCTGATATCGTATATTTAGAAAAAATAAAGTTATCCGTATTTAGATAACTTTTTTTGGTACTATTAAAACAACATGTATTTTTTACATGTTTTTATTTAGTCTTTTAGAAAATTGACATCTCCTTCTTTTTATTGTGGTATTTTCGTATATTATAGGCTATTCCTATTAACAGCAGTTCTGTTTTTACATTTATGTTTTCTTCTTCGGTTCCAAGATTTTCATCTACTTTATCCTGCATTTCATTTAAGGCATAATTTATCTGTATTTTTCTTTGCTCCTTTGTCTTTTGCCTTTTCCGTATACTATTTCTATATTTTGTCTTATCATCAGTTCCATTAAATGTTCTGTAATCAGTCTTATAACTTCGTACATCGTTTCATATCGGGATTTTTGTATGTCTTTTGTTTTTTGTAGTTAGATAACGGGGGCTTATAAGATTCACTTCGGCGATTGCTTAATTTGAGCCTTTCTAATTCCTTTTCTAGTTTTGTTGCTCCATTTTATGCTGACTGTTATATTCCTTCAATAAAGCTACTGTAATATCTTTTGCAATCACAGAAGCCTTAGCGCAATTTTCTTCAAAATTTTCAATACCATTATGTTCAGCGGTATCTGTAATACAACAGATTGAAAGAAATGGTATCTTGTTCACATAGCATACATGAGCGATACTTGCCGTTTCCATATCGGTCGCCAGAGGTGTAAATTCATCATTGATTTCTTTTCGTCCTTCGCTGGTTATAAAAGATTCCCCCGTAACTATCCGTCCCCAAAACACTTTGCCTTTGGGCTCTGTTTCTTTTACAGCTCTTTCAGATATTTTTATCAATTCCCTGTCTGCTTCAAAAAATATAGTTTTCAGCCACGGGTGAAATTCCGTTAAAACATCTTGTGCAACATCATGATAACAGACTTCCGTAGATATAACAGTGTCAAATATTTTCAGCTTTGGGTCCATTCCGCCTGCTACTCCTGCATTGATAACGATATTCACTCCAAAAATGTCAATCAATATTTGTGTTGCTATGGTAGCGTTTACCTTACATACCCCCGAAAATAAAGCAACAACTTGCATATCACAAATTTGTCCCTCATAAAATTTT
This sequence comes from Thomasclavelia spiroformis DSM 1552, assembly GCF_025149465.1. Taxonomy (NCBI): domain Bacteria; kingdom Bacillati; phylum Bacillota; class Erysipelotrichia; order Erysipelotrichales; family Coprobacillaceae; genus Thomasclavelia; species Thomasclavelia spiroformis. The sequence continues at coordinate 1,442,131 of NZ_CP102275.1, forward strand.
AGCATTGCCTTTTCCGTAACCTTGTAGCTATCTATCATAGTTAAAAAAGGCGCAAGTTCATCATCACTGGCACATACAATTCCGATTTTCATGTTTTTTCTCCTTTCTTCGCTTATGAAAAACTGGGATTTGCCAGTTTATTACTGTTCAGTAATTTTCTTTGTATAAAACAGACAAGTTAAAGGAACTTGCTTTTTATCCAAGTCAAGCACAACTTGTCGTTCTTCTGAACGTTCAAAACCTCTATGCTCATAAAATTGATAAGTGCAAGCATTATCTGTGTATAAATAAATAAGTTTTCCGCTTTCATCTTTTTCAAATGCAGACAATAATGCTGTTCCAATACCTTTAATTTTGCAATCAGGGTCAGCGGCAAAAAAAATTATCTCTCCATCAGGATTATTCTTTTGGCAAAAAGACTTATACATATCTTTATTCGCTTCATCATATTCTTCAACACCTTTTCCCGCCACAAGATGCTGAAGCCAATCAAATATCTTCACATAAAACGCTTTTGACACGCTGTAATAACGTTTTGGCTCATTCTTTATTTCGGCAAGTAAAACACCCACAAAAATATCATCAATATAAGCACCATAAACTTTTGTTGCACGATTTAGTTCCATATACCAGAAATATTTTGCGTACAAATCCAAAATAACTTTGCTATCCATATACCAATCTAAATGCATTCCCTGAATTGCAAATTTCTGAGCTTTTTTGTAATCTTGTCTGCAAACTTCTTTTATCTCAATCAATAGCTTCACTCCTACAACCTCCAATTTGTTTTTGTCTATATTATAACACGCTGTAATAAGCGTTATCATTTCTTTTCTGCTTTTGAAAAATGACTTATCAGCCTATGCTTTGTAAAAGGTGCTATTCAGCATTGCTTACACAACAAGCACTTGACAAACCATAGCCTAATAAGTTTTAAGATAATCAAGCAGAAATGAAATAGTTTGCTGTTACATACCATAGAAAAAGACGACCTCTTTCAAGCGTCGATTTCTTAAAACCCTGTATTTCTCTTTATAAGTCGTTACATCAAGCTCTTTCATCTGTTGTAATTTTCCTTATTTTCTTTTTGATATTTTGCTAATAGATACTGTATTTATGCGAGTTTTCTCAATCTAGTATCTGTTTTTATATACAAACAAATAATAAATACAATTCCTATTAGCGGTAATCTTAAAATACTTTCAAACGTATTACCCACAGCCAGACTAAAAATATTCATAATAATATAAGAAACTACAAATAATGATATTATTAGGATTATATCTTCTTTTAAAAGTCTCGAAACATCTTTTTTATACCAAGTTATTATAACCATAAAAACCATTGTCGTTATTAATGCTTGGAGAATATAACTTATTGGTCCTTGAATACTAGACATCTCAATTTGTTGTTTAATTTGTAATTGACTTAAATTCTCTGTTCCAATAAAATAATCTTTTCTTATTTGACAAATCAAATGAATTGTTTGTAAAAGTGCAATCAACCCTAATATGATCCTATTAAAGATAACTCGATTAAATTTCATATTCCACCCCACCTTTAATACCTATCCATAACTAATTTATTACCACAATTAAACATATTTTAAATAATTTGATACTTTTTTCTACTTTTATAATATCATATAGTATTATTAATTAAAAATTATCTAATATAAAAACATGGATAAATCCATGTTTATTTCAAATAATCCTCAATCATTCTAACAGGTAAACCAATAACTGTTTCGATATCTCCCTCAATTTTATCAACCAAACATTTACCAATACCTTGAATTGCATAAGCTCCTGCTTTGCCAATCCATTCATTAGTATCTAGATATTCATTAATTTCCATGTCAGTAAGTTTTTTGAAAGTTACTTTAATACCATCACTAAATGTTGTTACTTTTCCATCGTCAATAATAGCTATAGCAGAATATACTGTTTGACTTTGATTTGATAAGCTTTTCAACATTTCAAATGCATCTTGACGATCTTTTGGCTTACCTAACATTTTATTGTTTAAACAAACCATTGTATCTGCTCCAATTACTATATCATGAGGATATTTTAATGAAATAGGTAAAGCTTTTTGATATGCTAATTTTTCTAAACGCAAAGGAAGTGCTAGATTTTTGTCTAGCACTTCTTCTATTTCTACATAATCAATAATAAAATCAATTTTATGTAATTCTAATAATTCTTTTCTTCTAGGTGAACTACTAGCTAAAACAATTTTTTTCATTATTCAGATTTTGCCTCTTCTTTTTTTACTGGTTTAGGAAGTAGTGCTTTTCTAGAAACATTAACTTTACCCTTATCATCAACTTTTGTGACTTTAACTTTTAAAATATCTCCAAGTTTAACTACATCAGACATCTTTTTAATTCTTTCATGATTGTAATCAGAAATATGTAAGAATGCATCAGTTCCTTCAAATAAATTTACAAAAGCATAATTATCTTCAACTCTAACAACTTTTCCATCATATACTTCACCAACTTTAGCTTTTTTAACAATCTTTTCAATTAAAGCAATTGCTTTGTTAATTGCTTCTTGATCATGATGATATACAATCACTGTACCATCTTGTTCAATATCAATCTTAACTCCATCAGATTGCTCAATGATTTCATTAATTGTTTTTCCACCTTGACCAATAACTGATTTGATTTGATCTGTTCCAATTTTGATCATTTGTACTTTTGGTGCATATGGTGATAATTCTTTACGTGGTTCATTAATAACCGCCATCATATTAGCCATAATTTCTCTACGTGCCACTTTAGCTTGAGCTAAAGCTTCTTGTAATATTTCTTTAGTAATACCATCAATTTTAATATCCATTTGTAAAGCACAAATACCTTCATCAGTTCCCGCAACTTTAAAGTCCATATCACCTAAGTGATCTTCCATACCTTGGATGTCAGTTAAAATAGTATAGTCATCACCTTTTTTTACAAGTCCCATTGCCACACCAGCTACCGGTGCTTTTATTGGTACTCCAGCTGCCATTAATGCCATTGATGAAGCACAAATTGATGCTTGAGAAGATGAACCATTTGATTCTAAAACTTCTGATACAACACGAATTGTATATGGGAAAACATCTTCACCTGGAATTACTTGAGCTAAAGCACGTTCACCTAATGCCCCATGACCAATTTCACGACGCCCTGGTGCTCCCATTCTTCCTACTTCACCAACTGAATATGGTGGAAAATTATAATGATGCATGAAACGTTTTTGATCTTCTAAACCTAAACCATCGATTTTTTGATGTTCACCAATTGCTCCTAATGTTGCAACTGATAATACTTGTGTTTCTCCACGTGTAAATAAAGCTGATCCATGTACTCGAGGAAGTAAATCAATTTGTGAATCTAATGGTCTGATTTCATCTAAACGACGACCATCAGGTCTTATCTTTTCTACTGTAATTAAACGGCGTACTTCATCTTTTTCTAAATCATGTAAGATGATTCCTACTTGTTTCATTACATTAGCTTTTATATCATCATTTTCATATTCTTTATTATCATATTCATTTGTAACTTCTTCGATTAATGCATCAATTGCGCCATATCTTTCTAATTTACCAGGAATTGATACTGCTGCAACCATTTGATCTTTAGCACGAGAAGTTACTTCATCAACTAAATTACTATCTAGTTCAAATAACGGAATTTCTAATTTTTCTTTACCACAAGCTTCAACTACTTTTTCTTGGAATGCAATTAATTCTTTGATTTTTTCATGACCAAATAATAACGCTTCAAGCATTACTTCTTCACTAACTTCTTTAGCATCAGCTTCAACCATATTAATTGCATCTTTAGTTCCCGCTACTTCTAAGTTGATTAATGATCTTTCTAGTTGTTCTGGTGTTCCATTAACAATAAATTCACCATCAACTAATCCAACATTAACCCCTGCAATTGGTCCATTAAATGGAATATCAGAAACACATAATGCTAAAGATGCCCCCAACATAGCTGCCATTTCTGGCGATGCATCTTGATCAACTGACAAAACTGTGTTAACACTTTGCACTTCATTTCTAAATCCATCAGCAAATAATGGTCTAATTGGGCGGTCAATCATTCTAGCTGTTAAAGTTCCATGTTCACTAGGACGACCTTCTCTTTTCAAAAATCCACCAGGAATTTTTCCTACTGAATATAATTTTTCTTCATATGTTACTGTTAACGGAAAAAAATCAACATCTTTTGGTTCTTTACCTGCAACAACAGTAGACAAAATAACAGTATCATTGTATCTAACTAATACTGATCCATTAGCTTGTTTAGCCAATTCTCCAATTTCCACACTTAGATTTTTACCATAAAAATCCATACTAAACACTTGTTTACTCATTCTTTCACCTCATCTATTATCTTAGCCATTATAACATATAAATTTCTATTTCAAAACAATTTATTACGATACTACTGCAAATCTGTATAAAAAAATGTTATAATACTAATCAGAGGTGATTTTATGAATGAAAATGAATTAAAAAGCTTAGAAGTATACAATTCAAAATTTAAAGACGACCCTGCTTCATTTAATGATTTTCAGGCTAATGATTATATTAGATTATTGAAAAAAAATGAAAACAATGATGAAGCAATTGAAGTGGGTAAGACATTTATGTCTTTAGCCCCAAATTTAAAAGGATACTTAAATCAATATGGTTATGCCCTTTACAACAAGTATATCAATATCGATGATGAAAAAATCAAAGAAAATGAAACTCTTTTCTTTGGCATCCTAGACGACATTTTAGCTATTTGTAAACAAGAGCGTTATTCACCAATGGAACCATCTGTGAATCGTGCTATCAAGTATTTACAAAAAGAGAAAGCAGATGATTATGAAAAATTAATCGAAATGCTTAATTTATTAGATCCGAATCTATTAGATGATAAACCTTTCACTAATAGTGAAGGCAAAGAATTTGAATCTAAAAAAGAACGTTATTATCGTTTAAAAGTTAGAGCATTATATAATGCAAAAAAATATAAAGAATGTGTTGAAACTGCAAATAATGCCTTAGCATTACCATTAAAATGGCATTTCAATACATTACAATGGATTGATTATCAAAGAGCCTGTTGTTTAGTAGAATTAGAACAATATGAAGAAGCTAAAAAAATCTTCTTATCTTTACATAATCGCATTCGCTCAATTGATTTTTATGAAGTTCTTTATAAAACAAATTCAAACATTGGTAAGTATAAAGAAGCTAATGCTTATTTATTATATGAATTCTTTGAAAAAGGTTACAACATCGATCATTTAAATATTTATTTAAGGCTAAAAGAAGCAACACTTAGAACTGAAGATGCGGATTTAATTGAAATTGTAGATATTTTCTTAACAAAACTTTGTCAAGAAAACAATCGTGAATATACATCAGCAAAAGATTATGGGGATAAATACAGTGATCAAAATTCTGATGAACTTTATGATATTATGTACGATAAAATCATGAATAATCTTGATAAATATGTTGAACGTATTGAAGGAACTGTTGTACATTATAACAGACAAAAAGAATTGGGGACTATTTCAAGATATGATGAAGATGGTATTTTCTTTAGACAAGAAGATTATGTTTATGATGAAGAAGTACAACGTCATGATAAAGTTGAATATACGCCTATTGAAACATTCGACAATAAAAAAGGAATTGTTACAAGTAAAGCCATTTTAATTGTTACAACTGAAGAATATGTTGATTTCAATTATTAAAATAGTTCATTATAAAAACCAGCTTGATTCAAAAAAAAGCTGGTTTTTATTTTGTTTTTTTATAATTATTCATAAATACTTTCATTGCTTTAATACTTTCATCAGAGATAACATGTTCAATTAGACAAGCATCTTTATCAGCAATCGTTTCATCAATATTTAATACCTCAACAAATAATTTCTTAATCGTCTGGTGTTTATTACAAATAAATTTTGCTACCTTGATTCCCTCTTTAGTAAGCTTAATATCTGCATACTTTTCATAATTTACATACCCATTTTTTGCAAGTACTACAACTGCATTATTTACACTAGGTTTAGATACCCCGAGTTGTTTTGCAATATCACTTACACGAGCTTTTTTACCATCTAATGATAATTCATATATCAACTCTAAATAATTTTGCATCGCAATTGTCATATTTTCCATAATTTCACCTCTGTTCTTTAATAATAGCATATTATTGTATTTACGACAATACAAACACCTTAAAACTCTTATTAACAAAAAAATCTTGATATTTCTAATATTTTTAAATAATCTTAAAAAGTACAGAGAACACATTTTATTATCATTTTTTATATTAAATTTAACAAAAAATCATTAGCGCCTATAACTAATAATTTTTATTTCATAAATATAAATGAGGTGAAATAATGGATTATTTATTATCGCTAAATCCATTTGTAATCGTATTGCTTGTTGCTACGTTCAATTGGTTAATGACTTTTTTAGGAGCTTCATTAGTTTATTTTGTTAAAGAAGCAAGTCAAAAGATTGTCTGTTTTGCCCTTGGCAGTTCAGCAGGAATTATGGTAGGTGCATCTTTTTTTTCACTTATCTTACCAGCTTTACAATATCTTGAAAATAGTAGTAAATTAGAATTATTGATTATTCCTATTGGTTTTATTTGTGGGGTTGGTTTATTGATGATTATTGATAAATTATTACCTCATGAACATTTAATGTCACATGATCAAGAAGGAATAAATCCTAGTAATTATTCTAAGAATAAATTACTGTTATTAGCCATGACTTTGCATAATATTCCTGAGGGTTTAGCAGTTGGTGTTGCTTTTGCAGGATGTCAAGACGGTAATTATTTACCAGCTTTAATGGTTGCTATAGGAATTGGAATTCAAAATTTTCCAGAAGGAACAGCAATTTCTTTACCATTATATCAAGGTGGTAAAAGTAAATTTATTGCTTTACTATATGGTCAGTTTTCAGCAATTGTTGAAATACCGGCAGCTTTGATTGGCTATATTTTTGCATCATTAGTTAATGGTATTTTACCTTTTGCATTATGTTTTGCTGCTGGAGCCATGATGTTTGTTTGTATTGAAGAGTTGATTCCTGAAGCAAATACAACTAAAAAAATTGATTTTGGAACAGTTAGTTTTATGATTGGTTTTGTGGTAATGATGTCTTTTGATATCTTGTTTTCTTAACTATAAGTAAAAAAGTATTAAGTCAAAATCCAGGACTTATTGACAAATAGTTGATAACAATGTATCATAAAAGTAACAATTTATTAAACAAAGACAGTGAAGTGAACTAGTAAATATTCTTTAGATATCAGAGACATTGTGGGTGGTGAAAACAATGCGTTAAGGAATATTGAATTCATCATGGAGTTGGATACTGATATGTAGGTAATCATCGGTCACTAGCCGTTATCTAGTAAAGTTATATACTTATAAAGATTATTAGTGTGAGCTAATGATGAATTTGGGGTGGTACCACGACCTTGTCGTCCTCTTTAGAGGACTTTTTTTGTTTAATAATTGAAAATAAAGGGGGAAATATAAAATGAAAAAAGTTTTTAGTGGGTTGCTTGCTTTAGCTATGGCTGCTAGTATTACTGGATGTAATAGCGGTGGTGCAAGTGGTGAACCAAAAGATTTAGCCGATGTTAAAATCGGAGTTATTCAGTTAATGCAGCATGATGCCTTAGATGCTTCATATGAGGGATTTAAAGACGAATTAGTTGAAGCCGGTGTCAAGGAAGAAAATATTGATTATATAGTTGCTGGAGATCAAGCAAACTGCTCTACTGTTGCTGATAAATTAGTAAATGGAGGGAATGATTTAATTTATGCAATTGCAACTCCCGCTCTACAATCAGTAGCTGCAGCTACAACTGATATTCCCATTGTAGGATGTGCTATAACTGATTATACAGCTACTAAGCTTGTAAAAAGCAATGATGAACCAGGTGGAAATGTTACTGGAGCTAGTGATTTAACACCGGTTAAAGATCAATTTGATTTAATGCATAAATTATTACCTGATGCTAAAAAAGTTGCGATTATGTATTGTGGTAGTGAAGATAATTCAATTATTCAAGGTGATTTAGCTAAAGATGCAGCAAAAAAATTAGGATTAGATGCAACTGTATATAAAGTAGCTGATTCTAACGAAATTCAAGCTGTAACAAGCCAAATTGTAAGTGATAAAAATGATGTTGTTTATATTCCAACCGATAATTTACTTGCAACATATATGAGCAGTGTTGAAGCAATTACTAGTGAAGCAAAAATTCCATGTATTGTCGGTGAAGAAGGTATGACTAACGCTGGCGGACTTGCAACATATGGAATCAGTTATGAAGCTTTAGGTCGTAAAGCTGGTAAACAAGCATTAGATATTTTAAATGGCAAAAAAACTGCCGCTAATACATCGATTGTACAATTAGATGTTAAGGATTGTTCTTTGGTTATTAATATGAAAATAGCTAATAAGTGTGGTATTACAGTTAATAAAGAAGATTATCCTGATGCTGTTTTTATTGAAGAATAGGAGTTTTTAAAATGGGATTATTTTATACTTACCTAGGTGCTGTTGATTTAGGTTTAATATGGGGATTTTTGGCTCTTGGTGTTTATATTACTTTCCGTTTATTGGATATTGCTGATTTAACAGTTGATGGCAGTTTTGCAACTGGCGGTGCTGTTTGTGCTGTTTGTGTTTTAAATAATATGCATCCTCTATTAGCTATTTTATTTGCTATTTTAGCTGGTTTTATTGCTGGAGGAATTACTGGTATTTTGCATACTAAGTGTAAAATACCAGCCATTCTAGCCGGTATTTTGACACAGATTGGTCTTTATTCAATCAATTTAAGAATTATGGGCGGACGTGCTAATTTACCTTTAACTACTGCTAATACTCTTTTTAATGATATTTCAAGAGCATTAAATATAAATAAATATTATATTGCATTTATTGTTTCGTTACTTTTTGTTATTTTATTTATTGCTTTATTATATTGGTTCTTTGGTACTGAAATGGGTTCATCAATTAGAGCCACTGGTAATAATGAACAAATGGCCAGATCACTTGGAATCAATACAGATACAATGAAATTATTAGGATTGATGATTAGTAACGGACTAGTTGGATTATCTGGTGGTTTATATGCTCTATATGGTCAAGCAACTGATGTTAGAGTTGGTACTGGAGCAATTGTTATCGCTCTTGCTTCAATTGTAATTGGCGAAGTTATTGTTTCTAGTAAAAAAAGTGGTTTTGCATTAAGACTAAGTTCAATTATTATTGGTTCCATCATTTATCGTATCATTGTTGCTTTAGTTTTACAGATTGGATTAAATACTGATGATTTGAAGTTATTAACTGCTATTCTTGTCGGTATTGCTTTAACAATTCCAATTATGCTTTCTAAACGTAAACAAATTTCTACGTATAAAAAATTAACAAAGGAGATTGATGAAGATGCTTAAATTAAAAAAAGTAAGTAAAACATTTAATCTTGGCACTGTTAATGAAAAAAAAGTTCTTCATGAAATTGATTTAGAATTAAATGAAGGAGATTTCGTTACTATTATCGGTGGAAATGGAGCTGGAAAATCTACTTTATTAAATATGATTTCCGGTTTATATCCTTTAGATTGTGGAACTATTACCTTAGATGGTGAAAACATTTCTCTACAACCAGAACATCAAAGAGCTAAGAAAATCGGTCGTTTATTCCAAGATCCAATGTTAGGCACAGCTGGAGATATGCAAATTTTAGAAAATTTAGCTTTAGCTAAACGAAGAGGAAAAAAACGTGGACTTACTTGGGGTGTTTCTAAAGAAGAAAAAGAAGAATATCGTAAGTTAGTTAAAACTTTAAATCTTGGTTTAGAAGATCGTTTAACTACTAAAATGAAGTTATTATCTGGTGGTCAACGCCAAGCTATTACATTATTAATGGCGACTTTACAAAAACCAAAATTACTTTTATTAGATGAACATACTGCTGCTTTGGATCCAGCTACTTCTGCTAAGGTTTTAAAATTGACATGTGAAATCGTTGCAAAACAAAATTTAACTGCCATGATGGTCACTCATAATATGCGTGATGCTATTGACGTCGGTAATCGTTTGATCATGATGTATAATGGTAGAATCATTTATGATGTTAGAGGAGAAGAAAAGAAACACTTGACTGTTGAAGACTTACTTCATAAGTTTGAAGAAGCTAGTGGTGAAGCTTTTGCTAATGATCGTATGTTACTTGGATAGAACTGTTGACACGGTTCTATTTTTTTATAACTAATAATTTTTCTTTTTCTAAGATACAATAAAATACGTCATCAATGTTATGAATATGTTGTTTTTTTAGTTCTTTTTTTAACCAATTAATATCTAAATTTAATAGTTTTAAATTGTCTTCATTAATGATTCCATCAATAATCAAAGCATCTGGTAATTCAACACAACATTCTTCTTTGGTAATAATTGATAATGTTCCATTTGTCTCTAATAAAGCAAATTCTACTTTTGAAATACTATCTATATTATTTTCACGTAAGTGATGCGATAAATCATCAACAGTATAGCGTTGTTTCTTCATTGCCTTTTGATTTAATTTCCCTTTATAAATAATATATGTAGGTCTGCCTTCAAAAATATCTCTTAACCTTTTAGACTTTAATGTAATTAATGATACCAACCGATCAATTATAATCAATGTTGATGTAGCAATAACTCCATAAATAAAAGGAAAGTCATCATTTCCTAATGAATCTGTCATTATTTCAGCAATAATCAAAAATACAACAAAATCAAATACATTTAATTGACTAAATTCCTTTTTACCAAAAATTCTAAGTAAAATACTTAAATAAATATATATCCCCTGACTAATAAAAAACACTTCTAAAACATTCATATTTTCATCAACCCTTAAATATATTATTACTAAGATAAAAAGGAGGAACTATGAATTCTTATTTCAAAACATATTTAAAATTTGCATTATTCATCCTAATCACCTTTACAATTACTAGTCTTATCTTAGCCTTTATTATCAATTTTATTCATTTATCAAATTTTATTTATCACCTGATAATTAACCTAATTGCAGCTATCATTATGATTATTTGGGCATTTATGATTGTAAAAAAATTTCCTAAAAATGCTATTTTACACAGCTTATTATGTGGTTTGATCTTTGCAATTGTGGCCATTATGTTAAACATCGATAACTTAAACTTTTTTAACATTATTTCTCGCCCATTTATTTTAATTGCAAGTGTAATTATTCTATCGTTATATAAAAAGAAACTAAATGCTCTTTAAATAAAAAAAACTAGCTATTAGCTAGTCTTCATCTATATTAACCTTTAAATTCAATATTTAAAATTTTAACATCATATGGTTCTGCAACACCTACTGTCACTATTTCATTTACATCATGACCAATCACCGCCTTAGCAAGTGGTGATTCATTTGAAATCTTACCATTTAATGGATCAGTTTCTGTAAACCCAACAATTTTATAACTTTCAGGTTCTGCATCAGTTTCAGATAAATCCAAAATAGTTACTGTCGTACCAGGTTTTACAACTTTTAAATCCATCTGATCTTCAGAAATGATTTCTACATTTTGAAGCATGTAATCAATTTCTTTAATTCTTGATTCTAAGTGAGCTTGTTTTTCTCTAGCAGCATCGTAATCAGCATTTTCTGATAAGTCCCCTTGAGAACGAGCTAATTGTAATTCTTCAATTACTTTAGGTCTTTCGACATTGATTAATCTATCTCTTTCTTGTTCTAATTTTTCTAACCCACTTTGAGTCAACAATACTTTTTCTTGTTCCATATTCTCACCTCGTAATCATTAATATAGCATATATCTAGATAAATATCTAGTACTAATCTTAATTAAGCATGAATTTACATGATAAAATATTATTTTAAACTTAATTAACTTTTCTGCCCATATCGTCTTTTTCTAATTCAATTTCAACCGGTATTTTTAAAATTTCCATTGGATGATTTGCAACTAAGACATTTTCATTATCTTCATTAATAATCTTTTCCACTTTAATAATAATATTATCATGATTTGGACTAAAAAACTCAATTTTATCACCAACTGAAAAATAATTACGCTGTTCAATAATAGCTAATTTATTTGCCTTATCATAATCAACCACTCGTGCACAAAATTCTTGAGTTGGATGTTCATCACGTTGGTTATATAACTGTTTTGAATTATCTGCCTGATTATCAAAAAAACCAGTGCATAAAGCCCGATTTGCTGCTTTAAGTAATTCATCATAATATTTATTACTCAAAACAAAATTATCAGGATCATTACAATAATCATCAATTAATTTACGATATGTTGAAACAATCGTTGCAATATAATGTAATGATTTCATTCGTCCTTCAATCTTAAATGAATCAACACCTAATTCAATTAATTCAGGAATATGATTAATTAAAGCCATGTCTTTACTTGACATACTAAATGGAATCTTGCCTTCATTTAACTTTCCATGTTCATCATAAATATCATAATACCAGCGACATGATTGCGAACATCCACCACGATTTGCATCACGATGAGAAAAATAATTAGATAACATACATCTTCCTGAATAATGAATACACATTGCTCCATGAATAAAATACTCTATATCCATATCTGTTTTATCCAAAATCATTTTCAAGTCATCATAACAAACTTCACGACCTAAAACAACTCGATCCATTCCTTGGTTTTCATAAAACTTAATCGCTTTACTATTCAAAGTTGAAAGTTGAGTTGAAACATGAACTTCAAGTTTTAAATTTAATTTTTTAGCAATCATCATAATATATGGATCAGCAACAATAATCGCTCTAACTCCAATTTCATCTAATTTTCTTAAATAATCTTCAATTCCCTGTAAATTATCTTGATGTAAAATAATATTACATGTTACATGAATAGCAGCATTATATTTATTTGCAAACTCTACCGCCTCTTTAATATCTTCAAGGGTAAAATTAGAAGCCCCAGAGCGAAGCGAAAATTCTTTACCACCAACAAATACGGCATCGGCTCCATAACGAATAGCAACTTTTAATTTTTCAAGATTACCAGCTGGTGCTAGTAATTCTGGTTTTTTATAGATAATTCTTTTATCGTTAACGATTTTACTTACTTCTCTCATTTTCTTCTCGCTTTCTTACATCATCTATTTTATAAACTGTCGCATCAAACATAAAACTGTGGTGATATTTAACATTATTTTTAATTTGATGAAGCACGCTAATTAATTCTTTACTTACCTTACCATAAGTTTCTTTACTAATACTATTAATTGCCTCTTGATATAAACTAACAATTTCAACTACTTTTAAATCATCAATAAATAATGATTCAAAATACAAATAATCAAAACAACTAAAATTACTTAAAATATCTAAAGTACAAAGCTGTTTTTCACTTAAAATATGACAACCAAATTTATCTTCATAAATATGACAACGATAATCAATTGCATTTGCCTGAATTGTTAAATTATCGTCAATTAAAACGCCATGATCAATTCCTGTTTCTTTAAAATAATTAGACAATAATTTACGCTTTGAATATGCCATATATTCAACACCATGTACTTGAATCATGGTTTTTAAATCGGTATTTTTAGCAATCATCATCTTTTCATCAAGAGGAATTTCACGTGCTAAAAAAGCACTATTTATGCCTAATGTCTTTAAATAATTTAAAGTTGCCTGATTGGTATTTAGTGTATCTGGGCTATAGACCATTTCAAAATTATAATTATTTTCTTTACAAATTTGTAACACACTAAAATCTTGAAATAGAATTCCTGCTATTTTTATTTCATTTAATTTAGCTAAATGATCAACTAACTCATCTAAATTATGTTCTTCAATCAAAGCATTTACTAGCACCCATAACTTTTTATCTTTTAATTGTTCATTTAAATCTTTTAATTCTTGATAATCAAGTGACAACGCTTGTCGACATGAAAAGTATTTTGTTCCGACAATAAAATTTTTAATTCCAATTTCGATAAAATCATTAATAAACTTTTTACTATTTAAATGTACTACTAATTCCATTATGCCACCCTTTTTCTAATCACACATATTCCATCACCAACATGATAATATGTAACATCATATTCATCATTATTAAAGATCCAATCTTTGAATCTTTTTATTTTCTTAACTAATTGTTTAGTATTGCGATTTTTGATATTTTCAATATCAAAGATCATTCCATGAAAGTCAAGATTATCAACAATACAAACTCCATCTTCTTTAATTAAACCAATATATTTTTCAAAAAACTTTTGATATTGTGCTTTTGCTGCATCAATAAAAAGACAATCATATTTTTTTAATACTAAAGAATTGCAATCAAATTCTAAAGCATCATCATGATGGATAATAATTTTTTCTTGTAAATTTTTATCTTTGATGTTGTTTATAGCTTCAAAATATCTTTCATCATTTAATTCAATTGTTTCAACTTTAAAGTTATCAATATTACTAACTAACATCATTGCCGAATAACCTATTGCGCTTCCGATTTCTAAGCAATAATGACAATTATTTTCTTTAAAAACATTAATCATAAATTCTAAACCTTCACGTTGCATGATCGGAATATTACGATCAATTGCACTTTTTTCTAAATCATCAAAATACTTCATTTTAATACCATTTATTTTCCTTTACTATTTGTTGATGTTCATCATATGTTTTTGAATATATTATTGTTCCATCTTTTAATGCAAAAAAGAATAAATTATCACTTTTTTGATAATGTAAACATGCATTAATTACATCTTTAGAGACTGTACTTATTGGTCCAATTGGAAGGCCTTCATATTTATATGTATTGTATTTAGAATCAACTTCTAAATGATTATAAGTAACAGCAACTGTTTTGATTTGATTAGCATAGTTTACTGTTACGTCACTTTGAAGGCGCATTGGTTTTTCTAAACGATTAATAAATACCCCAGCTATTTTTGCTTGATCTTCAGATGGTTTTGAAGCTTCACATTGAACTATCGATGCTAGTGATAAAAATTGATGTAAGGAAATATTGTTTCCATTAATTATAAATTGGCTAATTTCATCTTTATATTCTTGTAAATTTTTATCCATCTGATCTAGCATCATGGTTGTAATATTTTCAATGCTGACATCTTTAGCTGTAATAACATATGTCTCTGGTGCAAAGTATCCTTCTAGAGGAAACATAATTTCTGTTGATAAAATAGTTTGATCTAAAAACCAGTATTTATCTATTAATGATTGCAAGTACTCCGTATTTGTCCATGTTTCTAAAACTTTGTTTGTTTTTAATTCTAAGATCTGATCATCATTTAAATTAGTAGTATCTACTTCAATATTTGCTACTTTAGCTACTTGCTTAGCACATTCAGGAATTGTATATCCTTCTAATATAGTAACTTTATCAGTGGAAATATAGTCATTATCTCCTTCAATAATTTTTAAAATTGTTTTTAAATCCATATTTTGATTTAAAACATATACGTTAGCTTTAAAATCATAGTGATTTAATTTTATATATAAATTTGCGACAGTTTTATTTCTTATTAAGCCAGCTTTATCTAATTGATCTAAAACATTGCTAGCTGAACCAGAAACTTCAACTACTATTTCTTTACTTTTTGTACTTACTGCTTTTTGCCCATCAAAATAAAAAAATATCATAGCAATAATAACTGCAAATATAACAGCAATACAAGCAGCAATAATTTTTATTTTCTTCATAGCATCCTCCATTTTTTACATTATATGATATTTTTCGTATATATTCAACTTATCTACAGATATAATGGCAGCTTATTATTAGTATAGCCATTTTTATACAAAAAAAGAAATATTTTTACATTTAAAAAAGACTTATCAAATCATAATTCAACAAGTCATAAATAATTTTACATATTTTTTTTAAATATCTTTCAACAAATGATTTTGCTAATGAATTAGGTTTTATAGCTGATAAAATATTTTCTACTTTAAACCATTTTGCTTCATCTACTTCGTTTATTAAAACAAAATTTTCACTATCAACTACAACTGCATAATTATGAATCAAAGTATTTGTTAAGCATTTTCTTCTTTATTATAAAATATTATCTTTTTTACTATATTATTGTTTATATTTAAAACAATAAGAAACATTACTATTTATCTCACATTGTTTTTGAATTAATTTTTCACCACATACACTACAATAGCTCATTTAATAATTACTCCATTTCATCTCTAAGCACTATTTTAACGTTTTAATATATTAAAATAGATTTGTCTTTTTTTCTTTTATCTAAAATGAATATATGGATTAGGAAAATATTAAAAACAAACATAATATACTAAAAACAATTATATATAAAAAAAGCTGTACAAAATATGGGGTTATTGTACAGCTAATTTTATATTTATTGCAACATTTATATATAAATCAAAAATTTTACTTATTATATTTTTTATAGTTCTTTTCTTCTTAAATAAGTATATCCACAAGCAGTCAACATCATTAAACTAACAAATGTTAATGCATACGTTTCATCACCAGTTTTTACAGCTGTGGTATTTGATGGTTTATCGCCTTTAGATGTATCAACAGCTGTCGTACCTACTGTAATAGTTTTACTTACATCTTTTACTACATCACCATAACTATATGTTACTTTTAATACTTGGTTTCCTAATTTACTTGTATCAATATCAGTAATTTCTGCTTTATCTGTTACATCTAAATCATATTTTTCACCAGCTGGTGTAGTAAAATGCGCAGTTACTTTTGGTTCAACTTTAGCACCTTTACTATAAGTATCGTTTACATTAGTTATTTCAATACTATCAAGTGTAGATAGGCTAAGATCTGCAATTATTCCAATATTCTTAGAATTTAAACAAGTATTAATTGCTTCAGTAACTGAATTCATTTGTTGACTTAGTGTTTCTTGGCGATCAACTGAACAACTTGTATTGTTTAAAATTTCAATTGCATCAGTATTAGCTTTATATGCTTCTAATTGGAAAACAGCTTGGAAAATTGCTACAGCTCTTTGAATATGCGAAGATGAAGAAATCATTGCAATTGACTTAACTTCTGGTTTTTCTTTTAATAATCTAAATGTATTAGTAGCATTACCAACAGTAGTTGGTGCTTTATTTTCTACAATAATACGATTTTCATCAACACCATTAGCAATCAACCATTTAGCCATTTCTTCCCCTTCAGTCTTAGATGGATCAGCAGGTGATGTTCCTCCACCAGTTACTACAATATATGCATTAGGGTATCTATTAGCACTATTTAAAGTAACTATTAAACGATCAATTAATTCTTGTTGCATTTCACCTGTTGTTTGATCTAATTGATATCCTAAAGTTACAATACATAAACTATTGTCCATTGGTAAACCATCAGGTAAAAAATCAGAATAAATTGGCATCGTTGTATCTGCATAAATCCAGTAATCTATAATATTGGTAAATGCTTCCCCTAATTCTGGATTTAATTCTTTTAATTCAGTTAAACATCTTTGAATATCGACATCAGCAGTGATTGACGAAGCAGTCCATCCATTATGTTCATTGAAATCACCTTCACTGTAAGAAAAATAAGTTAAAATTTCACTTATCAATCTTTCTTCATCACTACTAGCAGTATTTTCAATTGCAGTAACATTTACTGTTAATGAAAATAACATTGTTAATGAAACAAAAACCGTTAACACACTTTTAAATAATTTTTTCATTTTTTGTCCCTTCCTTTTCTATTGCAATAAGTATAGTTTAAATAAGTAAAAATATGATCTATATATATATTAATCATACTAAGCTTTCTAATTAAAGTCAACTTAACTTATCCATTATTAACATCAAAAAATGATTATTACTAATAAAATTAAACTCCACTATTTCAAACAAAAAAATAACCTAGTCTTAAACTAGGTTAACATTAATATTTTCTCCATACCATCTTATTAACTACTCCAGTATATGACTGTATCAGTTTTACTACCTTTGTACTTACATTCTCTTCTATATAGTCAGGTACCGGTATTCCTATATCACTATTGCCATTCACCTCTACTGCTACATCTACTGCCTGTAATAATGATTTTTCATCTATCCCTGCTAAGATAAAGCACGCTTTATCTAACGCTTCTGGTCTTTCTGTACTTGTTCGTATACAGATCGCTGGAAACGATTTCCCTATTGATGTAAAAAAACTGCTTTCTTCTGGTAATGTTCCACTGTCACTTACTACTGCAAAGGCATTCATCTGTAAGTTATTGTAGTCATGAAATCCTAACGGTTCATGTTGAATTACTCTTGAATCTAGTTTGAATCCTGATTCTTTTAGTCTTTTTTTGCTTCTTGGATGGCATGAATATAATATTGGCATATCATATTTTTCTGCCATTTTATTGATAGCATTAAACAGCGATAAGAAGTTTTTTTCAGTATCGATATTTTCTTCTCGATGAGCACTTAATAAAATATAGCCTTTTTCTTTTAGATTCAGTTTTTCTAAGATCTTTGATGATTTGATCTGTTCTAGATTGTTATGTAATACTTCGGCCATCGGTGAACCTGTTACATATACTCTTTCTTTTGGCAGTCCACATTCATGTAAGTATTTTCTTGCATGTTCACTGTATGCCAGATTGACATCTGAAATGATATCAACGATTCTTCGATTTGTTTCTTCTGGCAGACATTCATCCTTGCATCTGTTTCCAGCTTCCATATGAAAGATAGGGATATGCAATCTTTTAGCACTGATGGCACTTAAGCAGCTGTTAGTATCCCCTAAGATAAGCAATGCATCTGGTTTGATTTGATTCATCAGCTTATAAGAACAGTTAATGATATTGCCAACAGTTGCACCAAGATCATCACCAACTGCATTCATATAGACATCAGGATCATCCAGTTTTAAATCATGAAAGAAGATCCCATTTAAATTATAATCATAGTTTTGACCAGTATGAGCTAAGATACAGTCAAAGTATTTACGACATTTATTAATTACAGCAGCTAATCTAATAATTTCAGGTCTAGTTCCTACAATAATCAATAATTTTAATTTATCATTTTCTTGCCATTTAACATTTGAATAATCTGTAGTTATTTCCATTAGTTATACCTCCCTTTATATAATAAAAATGAGTTAATTTAACTCATTTTTATTATGTTTCATCTTTAATTATTGGCAAAAGATTATATTCATCACCAACAATAGTTACATCAAATATCATTACTGACATTTTTAACCATGGATACTGTCTTGATAGCTTGCCAACAAGATTAAAAACATCAGTCATCAAGATATCATCTTTAGATACATAGCCTGAATACTGACGATGAATAAAATTTTCATCTTCAAAATATTTTTTAATATCTCGCCAAGCATTCTTATAATTTTTTGAAGGATAATTCTGTTTCAATAAATTATTATCTAAGTCAAAATTAATAGCTTTTCGCGTTTTTGTAATCATTGTTCTTCGTGAAAATTCTATAATAAGATTCTAATGCATCTTCTCGACATTCAATCGTATCACCAACATATCTAAAATACCAGCTATCTACTATTTTTAAAAACCATGGTGTTTTAGGTAATTCCCACTGTGCTTTAACCATTGCAAAAAGAGCGTCTTTAGTTCCTTTGTACACACCTTTTTCAACTTTCTTTACACCACGTTTTTCAAAAAATTGATCCACTTCTAAATAACATTCATCTATATTGATATTATATTTTCTTGCCTTTTGTTCATCTAAAAACATTTCCATCATCATAACTATCACATCCTTAAATATATAATACTAAAGTTTTTTTCTTATTACAATGACACGACTGTAATATTATCCTTCAGTAACTATATACGAAAAAAAGATGTCGTTACGTTATACTTTTTCAAAAAATGTATCAGGATGTTCTGGATCAAATGATTCATTTGCCCACATTACTGTTACTAGATCTTCACTATCTGATAAATTAATGATGTTATGTGTATATCCTGGTAACATATGAATTGCTTCAATCTTATCACCTGATACCTCAAACTCAATTACCTCATCACTATCGATCTTTCTTTCCTGAATCAGTCCATGTCCCGATACAACAATAAAGAACTCCCACTTGCTGTGATGCCAGTGCTGTCCTTTTGTGATTCCTGGTTTACTAATATTGACTGAAAACTGTCCACAGTTTTTTGTTTTAAGTAATTCAGTAAAACTTCCTCTTTCATCGATATTCATTTTCAAAGGAAATATTGTTTTTTCCTCTGGTAAATATGATAAATATGTACTGTACAGTTTCTTTGCAAAGCTGTTATTTGGGATCTCCGGCATAACTAAGGTATTTGGCTGTGCTTTGAAGCTGTCTAACAGTTCAACAATATGTCCTAATGTTGCTTTATGAGTTGTCGGTACATAACAGTATTTTCCGTCTTTATCTTCAATTGCATCAACTCCGTCAAATATACAATGATGTTCTTTGCCTTCTAAAATATCAAGCATTTCATTAACTAGATCATCAATATATAATAATTCAAGTTCAACACTTGCATCATTTACCTGAATCTCTAAATCATGAGCATAATTGTAACAGAATGTTGCTACTGCACTGTTATAATTTGGTCTGCACCACTTACCAAACAGATTAGGAAAACGATATACATATACTTTTATACCTATTTCATTTGCATAATTAAAAAACAGATTTTCTCCTGCAAGCTTACTTTTTCCATAATCACTGTCTGCATATCGTCCAATCAATGTTGCCTGAATAGATGATGAAAGCATCACACCACATTTATTATCATATTTCTTTAATGTATCTAACAGCTTGCTGACAAAACCAAAGTTACCTTTCATAAATTCACTTTGGTCTTTAGGACGATTAACTCCAGCTAAATTAAAGACAAAATCACAGTCTTTACAGTATGTATCTAACAGTGACTCATCACTGTCGATATCATATTCATAGATATCTTCAATATTTAATGATGGTCTAGTTCGATCTTTACCATCTTTGATATTTTTTAATGAAGCCGCAAGGTTTTGTCCTACAAAACCTGGATAGGTTACACTAAATTGGACAGTTTTTAAGAGAACTGTTACAATAGAAAATCAAGAAATGAGGTAATCTGAAATGGCAAGAGAAAGAAGAACTTACAGTGATGAATTTAAACAGAAAATGGTCGAATTATACAACAGCGGAAAACCAAGAGCTGAGCTGGTTCGTGAATATGAACTGACTCCATCTGCTTTATCTTCATGGATCAAAAAGTACAATAATACTGGTTCGTTCCATGTCGAGGACAACCGCAGTGATGAAGAAAAAGAACTAATCAGACTCCGCAAGGAAAATCAGCGACTGAAGATGGAAAATGATATTTTAAAGCAAGCAGCGCTGATCATGGGACGAAAATAAATGTTATCATTTCCAATGCAGATAAATATCCGGTCAGCGCAATGTGTAAATTACTAGATATACCTAGATCATCATTATATTATAATCGTAATAATAAATTAAATAAGAAAAAATCCAATGATCATTATCTGACTGCTTTAGTAAAAGAAATATTTAAAAACAGTCGAAACAACTATGGTTCAAGAAAGATTAAAATAGAATTGGCTAAACTGGGCCATATTGTCAGTAAAAGAAGAATTAGACGTATTATGCAGGAAAATGGCTTAGTATCAAGCTATACAGTTAAACAGTATAAAGTACATCACGCAGCATGTAATAATGATAATATAGAAAATAGACTCAATCGTAATTTTAATCAAAAAGAGAGAATGAAGGTAGTAGTTAGTGATCTGACGTATGTTAATGTGGATGGAAAATGGAATTATATATGTCTTATGTTAGATCTATATAACAGAGAGATTGTAGGATATGCAGCCAGTAAGAATAAAAATGCCAAGTTAGTAGAAAAAGCACTCTATTCAATAAAATATGATTTACGAAAAATAGATTTGTTTCACAGTGATCGAGGAAATGAATTCAAAAATGAAGATATTGAAAATGCATTAAAGGCATTTAATATAAACAGGTCATTAAGTGCTAAAGGATGTCCGTATGATAATGCAGTTGCTGAAGCAACATATAAAATTATAAAAACAGAGTTTGCATTTAATAAAAGGTTTGAAAGTTTTGAAGAACTGGAACTAGAATTATTTGATTATGTAAACTGGTATAATAATGTGAGGATACATGGTTCACTTGGCTATAAGACACCAGTTGAATTTAGGATGTTCTCATAGAAATTGTCCAAAAAAGTGTTGACAATCCAACCTTTAGCTCCTGTTATCAAGATCTTCATTTTATTTATTCTCCCATTCATTCAGTTCATCTCTTACTAACTTGACTTCCATTAATTTTTCTTTTACTTCTTTTAAGGTCATCAGTCTTGTATTATTTGAATTGAACTGTGTTAATGTATTTTTCACCATTCCTTCAAAGAAATATTTGTCATAGTTCAAGTCTCTTTTATCAGCCGGTACTCGATAGAAGTTTCCTAAGTCAATTGCATTGGCACACTCTTCATCTGTTAATAGTGTTTCATACATCTTTTCTCCATGTCTGATTCCTATTACCTTGATTTCATTATCGGCATTAAATAATTCCTTTACCGCCTTAGCTAATACTTCAATTGTACATGCCGGTGCCTTTTGTACAAAGATATCTCCGCTTTCTCCATTTTCAAATGCAAATAATACTAAATCTACTGCTTCTTCCAATGTCATTACAAATCTTGTCATCGTTGGATCGGTTACAGTTAGATCATTTCCTTCTTTTATCTGGTTAATAAAAAGAGGTACTACACTACCTCTTGATGCTAATACATTTCCATATCTTGTACACATGATTGCTGTTTTATCTGGATCTACTGTTCTAGACTTAGCAACAATTACTTTTTCCATCATTGCCTTGCTTGTTCCCATTGCATTTACAGGATAAGCTGCTTTATCTGTTGATAGACATACTACTCTTTTGACTCCACTTTCAATTGCTGCAGTTAAGACATTTTCAGTTCCCAAGACATTTGTCTTAACAGCTTCAATTGGAAAAAACTCACAAGATGGTACCTGTTTTAAAGCGGCTGCATGATAGACATAATCAACACCATGCATAGCATTTTTGATACTGTTTATATCACGGACATCACCGATATAAAACTTAAGTTTATGAAAAACATCAGGATATTTAGCCTGATATTCATGTCTCATATTATCCTGTTTTAATTCATCTCTAGAAAACACTCTGATTTCTTTGATATCAGTTTCTAGAAATCTGTTTAATACTGCATTACCGAAGGAACCAGTTCCTCCGGTAATCAGTAATGTTTTATCTTTAAATTGTGTCATATACATTCCCCCTTAGTCTCTTTTATACAGATCTCTTGTATATATCTTTTCTTTTACATCTTTTAATTCTTCATTCACTCTGTTTACTACTATTACATCACTTACTGATTTGAATTTTTCTATATCATTAATTACCCTGCTGTTAAAGAAATTATCTTCTTTCAATGTCGGTTCATATACTACTACTTCAATTCCTTTGGCCTTGATTCTTTTCATGATTTCCTGAATTGCACTTGCTCTGAAATTATCTGAGCCTGATTTCATTGTCAAACGATAGATTCCTACTACTTTTGGCTTTTTATCGATTATCTCCTGAGCTATGTGATCTTTTCTGGTACTGTTTGACTGTACGATAGCACTGATTAAATTTTCTGGGACATCCTTATAATTTGCCTTTAACTGCTTGGTATCTTTTGGTAAGCAGTATCCTCCATATCCAAATGATGGATTATTGTAATGATTTCCTATTCTTGGATCTAAACATACCCCATCAATTATTTCTTTAGTATTCAGCCCTTTCATTTCTGCATATGTATCCAGTTCATTGAAATATGAAACTCTTAATGCTAAATATGTATTAGCAAATAATTTGATTGCTTCTGCTTCTGTACTGTCTGTAAACAACATTGGAATATCTTTTTTAACAGCACCCTGCGCTAACAGTGAAGCAAATTCTTTTGCTCTTTCACTTTTTTCACCAACTACGATTCTTGAAGGATATAAGTTATCATATAATGCTCTTCCTTCTCTTAAAAATTCCGGTGAAAACATCAGATTGTCAATACTGTATTTTTCTTTCATAGTTTTTGTAAAGCCTACCGGTATCGTTGATTTGATGACTATGATAGCTTCTGGATTAATCTTTAAGACACTTTCAATTGTTTCTTCAACACTTGATGTATCAAAATAGTTTTTATTTTCATCATAGTTTGTAGGTGTACTGATAATCACAAATTTGGCATTTTTAAAAGCAACTTCTTTATCAAGAGTTGCTTTTAAATTCAAATCTTTAGTTTTTAAAAATTCTTCAATTTCTTTATCCTGAATAGGTGAAATATGATTATTGATCATATCTACCTTTTCTTTAATGATATCCAAAGCTACAACTTCATGATGTTGTGCTAGTAATGTAGAAATACTTAATCCTACATATCCTGTTCCTGCCACTGCTATTTTCATTTTATTCATCTCCCATATAAAATTCTTTATACCATCTAGCAAATTTTCTAAGTCCATCTCTTAATGATGTACTTGGTTTAAACCCAAAATCCTGTTCCAATGGTGTTGTATCTGCATATGTTATCGGTACATCCCCTGGCTGCATTGCTATCAGTTCCTTATGTGCCTCAAAATCATAATCCTTCGGCAATACTCCTGCACTGATCAGTTCCTGCTGTAATATATCAACAAATTCTAATAAATTTTCTGGGTGATTATTACCGATGTTATATACTTTATATGGCGGTATCGGTAAACCATCTTCACCTTTTTTCTTTTCAGGTGCTTTTTTCATTACCCTTACAATACCTTCCACTATATCATCAATATAAGTAAAATCTCTTTTACAGTTACCGTAATTAAAAATTTTAATTGTCTCATTATTTCTTAATTTATTAGTAAATCCAAAATATGCCATATCTGGTCTGCCTGCTGGTCCATATACTGTAAAGAATCTAAGACCAGTTGATGGGATATTGTATAATTTACTATAGGCATGTGCCATCAGTTCATTAGATTTTTTAGTAGCAGCATATAAACTGACTGGATTATCAACTTTATCATCTGTACTGTACGGTACTTTTTTATTAGAACCGTATACAGATGAACTTGATGCATATACTAAATGATCAACACCTTTTTGACCATTATCATAGGAATGTCTACATGCTTCTAAAATATTATAGAATCCAATCAAATTGCTTTCGATATAAGCATCAGGATTAGAAATCGAATATCTGACACCTGCCTGAGCAGCCAAATTAACAACAATATCTGGTTTATGCTCATCAAAGATCTTATCAATCAGATTTTTATCAGCAATATTGCCAATATAAAAAGACCATTTATTATTGGTCTTTTCTACTAAATCTTCTATTTTCTTTAAACGATATTCCTTTATCGAAACATCATAATAATCACTCATATTATCGATACCGATAATATGAATATCTTCATAATCTTTCAATAATCTTAAAATAAGGTTAGAACCGATGAAACCTGCTGAACCTGTAATCAATATTTTTTTACAATAATTCATCTTAATAAAAATTCCTTTCGCTAGTTTTACATATTTTATAAAAAAAACATATATTGTAGTAAAAATATGTTTATACCTATAAATTTGATTATATATAAATTTTACTATTATATTTTATGACCAGTTTAAATTTTATCATATCCATAATATTTCTTTAAAGCGTCGTCTTTTTCTTTACCCACTAGATGACCTAAATGAAGTGAATTATTTATCAAGTTCTCCTTATATTCATCAATACCTTTAATATAGCGTGCAGGATTACCTGCGTATACACAATTATCAGGAATATCTTTTGTAACAACCGAACAAGCACCTATAACAACATTTGTTCCAATTGTTACACCAGGCAAAATTGTTACATTATTACCAATATATACATTATCTTTAATAATAATCGGTTTTGTAATTTCTAAATCAGGAATTTCTTTTCTAAAAAGTAATGTACCACCATCATGCGTAATAAATACACAGTTATTTGTTATATAAACATTATCTCCAATCGATATAATCCATGGCTCTGAGCCATATGAACATTTTCCATAAATTGTTACTTTCCCTTCACCAGTAAAATTAACACCCTTTTTCTTTGCATATGCTAATGGCTTTTTTATTTGATAATATTTATCTAATAACTGACCTATTATTGACATATTAATTCCCCTTTCAAATATTTTTATAAATTTTTCTATAGAGTTTTAGATATTCAGTTGCCATACGATTTGAATCATATGTTTGCCTTGCATCTACGCTTATTTTATTTTTTTGAAATTTGCATTTATCAGAAATTATGTGCATATGTTTTTCTAAATCATTAATATCACCATATCTTGTAAAATAACTATACTCAGGTAATACAATACTCTCAGGACCTCCTGAACGAAATCCAACAACCGGTGTACCACAACATAATGCTTCAGCACATGTCATACCAAATGTTTCTGATTTACTTAATGAAAGAAGTATATCAGCTTGAGAATAATAACAAGCTAATAATTTCTTATCTTCTATATGGTTAATGAATATTATATTGGAGTAATTACTTGATAAAGCAGTATTTCCACTCCCTATTACAATGAACATACAATCTTCTTGAAGCATATTTTCTGCTAATTTTAACAAATAATATCCACCTTTTAAATGTTCTTTCTTTTCAGAAAATTCAGACGTCACAAAAAGATATATTTTTTTTGATCTAATTCCTAACTTATCTCTAATATTTATATCAAAACTCGGATAAAAAATAGATGTGTTTACTCCATTTAAAATAACTTCATGCACATAAGATTTTAAGATTGGCGAATTCCTAGATTGTTGTTTACCATATGGTGAGACAGAAACAATGGTTAATTCCTTAAATCCACAAAATGCATCTTTCATTTTTTCCCATGCTCTATGTGTATTTTTTATCAATGCATTATCTGTTGCCCAAACTTTATTTTGACACATATAACACTCAGATTTATATTGTTTGCATCCATATGTTGAAGTGCAATTACCTGTATAAAAAAATTCAGCATGATTTGTGATGATAGTAGGTATATTATTTTTTTTAGCCACTTTAAAAGCTTATGTATATTCACACAATTTCCATTAATCGAGTGTAAATGAACAATATCTGCTTCTGATTTTTTTAAAAAATTTATAAGTCGCAATGTTGAAAATGGCGCAAAGCCATATCTTAATCCAATCAATTTAGAAACTCTTCTATATAGTGCCTGCTCATATCTATAACAAAATTTAAAAGCACCATTTCTTTTAGGACCAATCCCATAACATACTACACATTCAATATTATTTTTTTTTAAAACATCATTAATAGATGATATAATCGCTCCAGTACTTCCGCTTTTAAATACACCATTTATGTGTACAATTTTCACAAATCATTCTCCTTTCGCCATTCTAGATTACCATATCTTTTTTGGTATAATTACTTTGGCTTTACTTAACGGTCCATCCTTTATATTATAATTTTTATCTGCCGTTACACATTGACATAGTTTAAAAAATCTTAATGCCGATTCTTTAGCAGACCATTTTGTTTTAATTGTCAAATATGCATTTTTGCCAATCTCATGACTTTTTTCTATGTCATTATATATGCATTTAAACTTATTTATTAAATCATCCATATTTCCATCACAATATTCAAAACCATTAATTCCATCTTCAATCAAGTATTTTGTAGAACCTATTGCATCACTACTGAATACAACACATCCACTATTCATTGCCTCATTTAATACAGCACCCCATCCCTCATTATAATCAGATGTGAATAAAAAAAACTTACTTTTTTCCATATACATCCTTACTTCCTCAGTAGTCATAGCACCAAGTAAATGAATTTCTGCTTTCAAATTAAAATGTTTAATCATTTCAGAGAGTTGAATTTTTAATGGCCCATCACCAATAATATTTAAATTAAATTCAACTCCATTATCTTTTAATTTTTTTGATAATTCTATTGCAAACTCTGGATGTTTCCACTCAATTAAACGACCTGTCCATAAAATAGATATTTTATCTTTGTTTAAAATTAAGTTATCAATACTTTCATACTGTTTTGTCTCAGGAAAATAACCCCATTTATACATATTAGCAAATTTTCCCATAGTAATTTTATAGTCAAAAGGTGCATACGCACTAGCACTTAATAAATAAGCATTTTTACTTCTTAGTAATATATTTAATTTAATATATCGTATAAAATTTAATGATAAAATACTTTTTTTTATCCCTGATTTTAAAAGTCTTTCTGAATATCTAAAATATATTTTTCCACTCTTCTTTCGAATTTTTATATATTCATAACTGGCTGATCCCCAAATCATTATATCGCAATCTAATGCTAATTTCTTTGCTTTAATATAGTCTTCTTGTGATTCGTATGGACGCAACTCATAATTTTTTTTATTTTCACTTTTCCATCCTAATTTAATTCTTTCATCATTAAATGGTTCACATGAAATAAAATAATATTCACAATCTCTAATCTTATTCATTTCTTCTGAAAATGGTAATTGATGATGTGATAAATAATTTGAAAAAAATGCAATTATCATTCTGATTTTCCTTTCAATCTACAATACATGTTAGGTGAGTAGCCTAATAGATAACCAAGAAGTATGTACTTAAATCCTATTTCTTTATTTTGTTGTTGAAATTTTAATTCTTGTTTTAAAAATGATGATAAATCTTTCATATCATCTAAATATAAATCATTTGTATGTTTTTTTAATGTTAACGCATTATTATAAAAATCCATTACATTTTTTATTAGCTTATTACAACAATCTTCATAACCGAACTCCTTTGCAAATAAATATCTATTTTTAAATGCAATTGCTCGATCAAAAGCTCCTTTCACCTTTTTTTTGGAATCATTTGATGTACTGTCATTCCTATCGATATAATAAAAATATAGTTTTTGATCAATTACAGCTATTTTTTTTGCTCTATTTGTAATTTTATGCAATATCATCATATCTTGAGCATACCTTCCTGCTGGACTAACTATGTCATTCCAAAGTGATTTTTTGTACATATATTGCCAAAGCTGACTTCCAACCTTATCCAATAAAACTTCTCTCGTAAATTTTTTAGAATTTACTACCGAAACATCGTAAGTATCCTTATCCTTCGTAAGTTTTCCTCTAAAATAATCACATTTAGAAATATCTGAATCGGTACTTATAATTGCATTCAATAAGCTATTAAGATATTGTGGTAAAATATAGTCATCACTATCAACAAATGAAACATAATCACCTTTGGCCATTAAGAGAGCATTATTTCTCGCAACAGATAATCCTGCATTTTGCTGATGTATAACAATAAATCTTTTATCTTGTTTAGCAATCTCATCACAAATTTCACCACTTCCATCTGTCGAACCATCATTAATAAGAATACATTCAAAATTTTCATATGTCTGTTGGATAATACTATCTAAGCATCTTCTTAAATGCTTTTGAACATTATAAACAGGTACTATAATACTAATTAGAGGGGTATTCATATCTTATTTTTCCTGGTATATTGAAGTTACTCATACAAAGAGTAATAAATCTAATATACCAATTCTCCTTTCTACCTGAATTATTTGGTATCACTTCAGGTTGTGTTAAAATGTGTAATTGTGAATGTGGATTTGTATTTTTTTCCTTATTGCTTTGACTTTTCAGAAAGGATCTTACCACTTCTTTGTATCGCATTTATTATTAGTTGTATGAGTCTTTTGAATTATGAACACACCAGGTTTTTGATACCTTTGAAGTGGATCTGATTTCACAATCACAAATCATCTTAAGAAAGGAATTGATAATTATGAAACTTGTTGGAATTGACATTGCCAAATATAAACATGCCGCTTTTATCATGGATGCTTCTACTGGCGAATCTTTATGTGATCCTTTTTTATTCAAAAACAATAAAGATGGATTTCAAAAATTTTATGACGAACTTAATAAATACACACAAGATGAACTTTTAATCGGTATGGAAGATACCGGACACTATAACTTTGCCATTGAAAGCTGCTTATTGGCTAAAGGTTATAAAGTTGCTTTAATCAATCCTATTACCACTAAGAACCTTAGAAAAGCTTCTTTAAAAACTGTTAAAAGCGATAAAGAAGATGCTATTTTAATTACCAAAGCTCTCCTAGATAAAGATTACTATCGCATCATCTCTATTCAAGATGAGAAATTAAAGGAGGCCAAAGAATTAACGCGCTATCGTACACAATTGACAATTGAAATGAATCGTAAGAAGAATATTCTTCAAAGACATATTGATATTGTTTTTCCTGAATTTAATACATTATTTAATAATGAATACACCATTACATATTTAAATATTTTAAGAAAATATGGTGATGCCTATACCATTGCACATACAGATATTCGTTCTTTAAGAAAATGTTTTAAATACTGTAATATCTTCTCAGCAGAAGACTTAAAAGAATTAGCTTCTAATTCTGTGGGTATTCATGATGTTTCTATTTCTTTTATCATTCAATCGGTTATTTCCAGTATTGATTTAATAAACTCTCAAATTGAAGAATTAGATAAAAAAATAGAAGAACTCGCCATCACACAAGATTCTTCTATCACATCAATACCAGGAATATCAATTATTACTGGTACTTCTATTTTAGCTGAACTTGGTGATATAAGTAAATACTCAAATGCAGGAAAATTAATTAAATTTGCAGGTGTGAATCCATATATCAGTGAATCTGGCGAATTTTCAGCTGATAAAACAGCCATAACCAAGAAAGGTTCTAAATATCTAAGGGCAACACTTTATCGAGTCATCATACCTGTAATACGCCACAACCCTGCATTTAATAACTACTATCATTTAAAACGAAGTCAAGGTAAAGGACATCTTTGCGCTTTAGGTCATTGTGTAAGAAAACTTTTAAGAATCATTTATCATCTTGAAATAAATCATATTACTTTTGATATAAATTCTCTTAAATAATCAAAATATTTATCGAACTAAATTCTATTAAAATAAGCTATTTTTACGATAGTTCTTTTTAACATTTTTTCATTCACAATTTCAAAGATCAAATACTATATTTTCAAGTAATTTATTTTCATACTATTTCATAATCTACTACTTGACTTTAATATAGTTGTCTTTCTTATGAGATTTAAATAACGATTAATAATTGCTCTAAATTCCTTACGATGAAAAAATACTAGTATATTAAATATGATGTTCACACTCCCACAAATAACACCTTTTAAAATAAGTCCCATCCATCCGTTAAAAGATATAGAATTAACAACTAAAAAGCATATTAAAGCATTAATTACACAAATAAATAAAAAAAATAGATAACGGTAAAAATATGATATATGTTTCCTATGCAATATTTTTACATATGTATAATAACTATCAGAAACTTCTGTAAGAAATAATTTAGACATCCATGTAGCAACAAAAACTCCCTCTATTCCCCATAGTTTTCCTAATAAAATAGATAAAAATATGTTACAAATTGCTGAAAGAACATATATATACTGTACCTCTTTAAAATATCCTTCAGTTGTTCTAAAAACATATATACTGTAATTTATACCACTTACATAAATTGAAAAAACAAGCGAAATTAAAGTAAATGAGGATATCAAATATAAATCACCTAACCAAAGAATAATAAATGGTTTCATTAAAACTAATAAACATACACAAACAAAACTATATAAAAAATAAACTGATAAAAATAATTCATCAAAAATATTTCTTTTTTCTTGAACAGAACTATCAACATTAAAGTTTCCAACACTAGATGAAATACTTGTTAATGCATTATAAAATATGTTATTTACTGAATTAATAACCATTAAATAATTTGAAATGATACCTACCTGTAAAAGACCAAACATTTTTGAAATAATTATATTATCTGTACCACTCGAGACAATACCACAAACTTTTGATATTGCTAACGCCTTAATATTAACAAAAATTTCTTTTTTTTCATCTTTTGACAACTGATTTTTAGGTGCTAATAAAACATACGGATATTGTTTGTTAACAATTACAGTCAAAATAACATTAATCATTAGTGTACATAGGATTTGACATAATAGATATAAAATAAAAGAATGTGTAAAATAAAGAATGATTGATTGAACTATCATAAGACTAATGTGTGCAAAATTAGCCACTAAATTATTAATATATGATTTTTGATCAGCCAATAGCATAGATTTTTTATATGTACAAAAATATGATACAACAGTGTTCAATAAATATAATACAAATAAAAGATGTATGTCTTCTGGGATACTTGGTTTTTCTTTTATTAAATAATTAATAAATGGAGTAACTAATAATCCAGCAACAAGCATTACAGTAGCAATTATATGATATGCTTTTTTATATAATAATAATAAGGCATTAATTTTATCATATTTTTTTTTCTTTATTGGCTCATATAAACTATATACCATTACATTACCAATACCCAATTCAGTAAATGATAATATTGTTAATACATTTGAAAATAGTCCATTTATCCCTAAGTATTCTGCAGAAAGAAATCGAATAAAAATACTTCTAGAAACAAAACTAAGAATTAATGTACAACTTTGACAAAACATAGTTAATACAATGTTTTTTATTGAACGTGAAAAATTTGATTGCATTATACATCATCCTTTCTGATGTTTATATAATAGCTACCTTTTCTTTTTGCATAGATATTTAACATTCCTGCAAAAATACAGAAATCAACAAAATAATATGGCATTCCTTTAAAAACTGGTTCTACGAAGAAATTTATTAAAAAAGCACAACAAATACTTAATATCAAATATTTATTTTCTAATAATATACTACTATTTTTTACTATTTTTAATACGTCATGAATAGCTACAACAGTAAATGTTACCAATAATATAAAAGGAAACCATCCAACTTGCTTTAAAACATCAAACCATAAGTTATGGGTTGTATCTAATGACCCATCTCCAAAAGGATATTTATATGCCTCTTCAATTGTTTTAAATAAACTTTCCTTTCGATATTCATCACCGGATTGATATCCTGTTTCATCAGAAATTCTTTCATATAATGGTGTATTTTCCCATCTTTCTTTGATTTGAAAAGCATTATTAGAATAAAGTAATACAGCTATCACTACAAATATTGATATTTTAAAAATACGTTTTATTTTCAATTTACTATCTTGACTTCTCATTATTACAGTACAAAAAATATTTACCACAAAAACTATTATCATTATTATTAATGCTGTCCTAGATGCTGTAACTAAACTATTATAAATAGCAAAAATAACTGCAATAAATAATATAATTTTCATTTTAAAATTATTTTTCCTATTCACAACAAACAACATGTAAAATAATAACGATATACATAACGACATTAAAGCACCTTGTCCAGTTGCAGCAATTACGCTATTTGTCCAAATATCCATACCATTCCTATTATAATCGACGAATCCTCCTGAAATTATCATATTCATAAAAACATGCGTAAATCTTCCAAAGACTATAATAAAAATATAATAACGTACCATATTATCTAAATTTTCAAATGAACATTTATTTATTATCGTAGAACCTACTAAATATCCCATCGTAGGTGCTAGTAAATAAGGTAAAACATAATATGTTAAAAATTCTCTATGATAATAAACTGACATAATATAAAATAATATTGAAAATAATATCAATAATATACTTTTTTTCGGAATACAAATGCATTTATATAATAAAAAAACAGATAAAAATAAAACTAAAACTAATCTGCTTTCCATGTTAATAAAATTCATTGAAAATAAGAATAAAATCAATCCAATAAAAATATCATTAATTTTTAATTTTTTTAAAGTTATCATTTGCTTCTCCTTTTCCAATTTCAAATATAAAATTTTTAATTGGGGTTATAAATAATCGATAATCGAAATAATTAATTGCTGTTTTTCTCGCCTCTTGACACATATATACTTTTTCATTGTTACTTAGTGCTAGTGCTCTTTTTATTGCAATACAAATACTTCTCTCATCACATGAATCAACAACAATACTATTTGTTTTATCTATTAAATAATCATTTAAATCAGATGTTAAATTAGAAATAACTGGTGTTCCAGTTGCTAAACTTTCAACAAATTTTGTTGGAAATCCAGCTTTTGCATAACGTTGCTTTTCTGATCTTATCAAAATTGTAAAATTTGCTTTTTCTAATTCACATAAAACATCTGCCCGAGAGATTCGCCCTTTTATTTCAATAACCTCAGATAATTTATCAATAATATTATTTTCAACACTACATATATTTACTAATTGTTCTCTAGTTACTCCTATAATAATAAACTTTAATTTTCTTTGCTCTTCTTTTTTCAATAATAAAATTCCATTTAAAATTTCAAATAAATAGTCTTTTTTTCCTGGAGATCCTGCATACATGATAACTAGTTTATCATTTGAAATATTTTTTTTAGAAATAATATTTTGAACATCTAAGATAACCGGTATCTTAAGCACTTTTATATTCCTATCTAAAAAATGTTTCTTTAAATACTCACTAATTGCAATAACATAATATTGTTTATCTATCCATTTTGTATTATATGAATCATTTCTTTTATAACTTATTGATTTATCACCTCTTTTAAATTGCTCTGGTGAAAACCACTCAACTGCATCATATATTAATTTAATATTAATTTTTTTGCAGTATTTTTTCAAAATTTCCAAACTAATTTTATCAATTTGTGTATGTAAACATAAATCATAATGTTTCTTTTTTATAAATTTTTTTAACCTTAGTGGAAACATAAAATAGTCTACAATTTTTTGAAATTTAAATTTTTTTTCGGATCTATATTATATATATGAAATATTTTCAAGTTGCTTTATATTAAATCTTGTTGATTCTCCCATTGATATTACAGTTACTTTATAACCAATTTCTATAAGTATTTTAGCATACATATGTATCCTTACTGCTCCTGCATCTTGGTTAGGACACTTATCAAGAGTTACTATTAGTGCTTCCATCCTTATTCTCCTATTTTAATTTTTAAAGTTTTTTAACTTTCTATGCTTTTTCAATTCATCATCTGTAAATCTATTTTTAATAATTTTAGCAGGCACGCCACCAACTATTGTATACGCTGGGACATTCTTTGTTACAACAGAACCTGCAGCCACTACTGAACCTTCACCAATTGTAACTCCCTTTAAAATTGTTGAATTTGCCCCTATCCAAACATCATCTTCAATAACTACAGGTAGATCATTTTCAGGAACTTTTTCATCGTCAGAAACATTTACCATATATTTACCTATTGTATCAATCTTATGATCCCCAGTTATAATACTAACTTGTGGCCCAATCATAACATAATTTCCAATTATTAATTTAGCTCTTGTACATAAAATTAGTGCTCGCCCACCAATCGATGAATTTTTACCAATTTTAATATTTTTAATACCACTAATTGTACATTGTTTCCCAATAGTAACACCTTTTTCGCAACTACCACATGCAGACTTTAAAATTGGCATAAAAAAAAAGCGATAGAAAAGCCAACTTAATTTTTTTAATATTAGGTATACCATCTTATCTCATTTCAATAATAGTATTATATATTACTATTAAATCTCCTAAAACTTTAGATTTTACATATTTTTTTGAAATATTGTAATTAAATAAAGAAAAATTTTTTCGTATTTCTTTATCTTTTATAGATATCATTGCATTATATAAAGCAAATTTATCTCTAGGATCTATTATAATTCCTCCTTTACCAATTTTATTTTCCAATAATTCTTTATTATTACCTACATCAGTAGCAATTATAGGTAAACCTCTTGACATTGCCTCTAAAAGAGCAAGTGAAAAACCCTCACTATAAGACGGGAATACAAAAACATCCGCCTGATCTAAATAATAAATTATTTCTTCATGTTTTTTATTACCTAAAAATTTAACATTATTAGGTATTTGAACCACATCAATTCCGTAATGTATTGATCCCAATAAAATAAACTCTATATCTTTAAATCTCTCTGCAGTCCAAAGAATTTCTTGTACCCCTTTTTCAATACTTACATGCCCTACATAAACAACTTTATTTATTTTTTCATTTACTTTTTTTGGAATATCTATTAAAAAATCATCATCAATGAAATTTGGAAAAATTTTGCAATTTATTATTCCCATTTCTTTAATATAATTTAAAGAATCCATATTTAAAGTCATCACAAGTTTTACTTTTTTACATATTCTTTTTAAAAAAAACTTTTGAATCGTATTATTGTTAATTTGATCACAAATATTACAATGACATTGAAAAATTATTGGTATTTTTTTCTTGGATAATATTTTTATAATTAAATAATCTTTAAATATCCCTAATTTTGAACAAGATGAATTAACATGTGCAATTGAGATCTCTTTTTTTTTAATAGTTTTTAATGTCAGTCTAATAATTTTTACTAATCTGTATATTTCTGTAAAAGGATTTCTTTTTGAACCATAAAATTTACCTCTTTTTCCAATTATAGCAGTATTAATAGTTACTACATTTATATTATTATTTCGACAATATTCAAGAAATTTTAAACTCCATGTTGCTATTCCTCCTGTTGGTGGAGGCAACGGAGATACTAATAATACTCGCATATATATTTCTCCTCTCATCTATCCTTTTTTATCGATATAGCTTCATTTAAAACTTGTATATATTTTTTAGTACACATATTTGAATCTAAGTTTCTTTTAATATATTCTCGTCCATTATTACCCATTTTACTACATAATGCTCTATCATCATATAGTTTTAAAATTGCGTGTTTTATTTCCATAACATTTCCAGATTCACATGCAATTCCCGACTTAGAATCATTAATAATGTTATTAAGTTCTGAATCTTTATCAAAATTAGTTATCACTGCTGTAGCAGTTGCCATAATGCTCCATGTTTTGCTCGGTAAAGCTGTTTTACCAGCACCTTTTTTACAAGATACTATTGAAACATTACCTAAACTATATACCTCTGACACTCTATTTTGAGGTTGAATAGGTAATATAGTAATATTATTTATTTTTTCTGAATTTATAAGATTTTCATAATATTTTTTTCCATCTCCTGAACCAAATAATATAAATTTAATATCTTTATATTCTTGCATAATTTTAGCCACATTTATAATTGTATCTATATCTTGCGCTTTACCCATATTTCCTGCATATGTAACAAAAAAATTATTTTTATCTAAATTATATTCTTCAAAAAGTTTATTACTATTCCTTGAAATAGGAATTACTTCATCAGCATTAATCCAATTATAAATCACTTTAATTTTTTCAGCCAATACACCTTTATCGACCAAATTATGTTTAAATTCATCACAAATCACTATTATTTTATCAGCATGTTTATATGTATATTTTTCAATTAATTTACCAATTTTGAAAAATAAAGATTTTTCGCTTGATATTCCTGTACTAACTAACGAATCCGGAAAAATATCTTGTACAATATACACTACAGGTAAGCATAATTTTTTACCCAATAATGCTGCTACAATTCCTTGAGTAGGCGGTGTACTCCCAGCTAAAATAACATCACAATTTGACAAGTTCCTTGCTGTTCTATATTGTTTTATATTTAATAGTAGATAACGTATTATTCTTTTTATGACCACACTATTTTCAGGTAAAAGCTTAAATCTATGCACGCGAATCTTTCCATCATATTTTTCTTCATACCGTATATCTTTATAGTTATCTACTATATCTTGTTCAAGTCCTCTTGATGGGGTAGGAGTAACACAATCAATTTGAAAATCATTATCAACTAATGTTTTTTCTAAATCATTTACTAAATGTGTACTAGCAGTTATTTCTGGTGTATAGTATGCGTATAATCTTATTATATTCTTTTTTTCTATTCTCTTAGTTGTCATTTGTGTACAATCCTTTTCTCAATAATACCGTGCTGAATGTTTTAAATAATATTTTTATATCCAACCATAACGAAACATTATTTGCATACCATACATCTTTCAATCTTTTTTCTCTAGACGATAAAGAATTACGAAAATAGGCTTGTGAGTATCCTGTTATTCCTGGACGAACTTTTAATTTATCCAATTCATCACTAGAATATCCACTAAGAGAGTTGCTAAGACTAGCTCGAGGACCTATTATACTCATATCACCTAATAATACATTTATTATTTGTGGAAGTTCATCTATACTTGTTTCTCGAATAAAATGTCCAACTTTAGTAACTCTTGGATCATTTTTTGAATTATAAGTACTTCCATCAGCATTTCTAATGTCTTCAGAATTTACATGCATTGATCTAAATTTATACATTTTGAAAACCTTGCCATTTTTGCCTAATCTTTCTCCACTATATATGATAGGTCCCCTGTCTTCAATAAAAATAGCGACTGAAACAATAATAAAAATTATTGATAAAGGTATAAGAAATAAGATACTTATTAATATATCAAATAATCGTTTTAAAAACTTTTTATACATTTAGTTCCTCCTTATATAAAAAAATTGCTATCCTTATCTAATTTAATACTTCTATTTGGAACATAAACACCATTTTTTTCTGAATCCTTATGTATATACGCTGATGCCCCAACTAAGGTTTTATCATTTAAAGTGATTCTATTTTTAATAGTTGAATTCATACCTAAAAAACAATTATTTTTTATTTTTACATATCCCCCAACAGTTGTTCCTGAAGCAATAAAATTATTATTCCCCACTTCAATTTCATGAGTTAGATTTACACCAGAAAAAATAATATTATTATTTCCAATATGTACGTTATATCCAATATGTGATGAAGGAAGAATAATATTACCTACACCAATATTTTTTTTACTTGTATATACAACTGCTTTTTTACTAATAAACGATCCAATCTTAAATTGCATCTTTTTACTTTCTTCAAAAATTTTTTCACGAATCGAATTCATTTTGCTATATCCAACTGTATTAATAAGATAAATATCACTCATATCAAAAATTTCTGGTAACTTTTCAAAGGCAATAACTGGTTTGCCATTATAAAAATTACTTTTAAGATATTTTTCATTTACTGTATATGCAATTATTTCATATTGATTTTCTGCCTCAATGTAATTTGCTACAAGATCTGAAAAACACGATAATCCAAATATTATACACTTATTCATATGCATCCTCCATTTAATAGATATAAACTGACTAACTCCATATAATACCCTCAATCCCATTATCAGTTCGTACTTTTATATCTATCATACTTTTTATTAAACACATTCTTTTCTCAAGCTCATCATAAC
Organism: Thomasclavelia spiroformis DSM 1552; assembly: GCF_025149465.1. Lineage (NCBI taxonomy): Bacteria > Bacillati > Bacillota > Erysipelotrichia > Erysipelotrichales > Coprobacillaceae > Thomasclavelia > Thomasclavelia spiroformis. The sequence continues at coordinate 1,481,686 of NZ_CP102275.1, forward strand.
TATTTCCAGTTAATGTAAATAGTTTTCTTCCATTTTTATCTGTAATTGGTGGAGTTTTGATACCTACTTCTATTCCTGTAAGTAAACAATTGTGTACAAAAGGAAGTTTTAGAACTTCTTCAATACCTTCTGTACTAATAATCTCTCCCTCTGGCATATAGAAAAAAAGTTCCCCAAAATACTGTCCCACAAAATCAGAACTTGGTTCTGGCATATACAAATTCCCAACTGCAGCATCAATCAAAAAATCTTCCGTACTAATACCTGCGCAGAATTTTACAGCATCCGATGATATAAATACTCCTCCACCTCTTGCTGCTATTTCAACTAAATAACATTTTTCGCCATCATATAAATATTCGGCATGAGTACGCGAATTATTTAATCCAAATTTTTTTATAATTTGATTATTAAAAGTACTTACTTTTTCTTTTACATCTTTTGGACATTTACTTGGAAATATGGTCTTATGACTAGAAAATACATCTTTTTTTGCAAATGGAGCATATTCTCCAATCGTAAGAACTTTTATTTCTCCATCCACAATCAAACTATCAACTAAAAGCTCAAAACCATTAATAAACTTTTCTATAATAACTTTTCCATTTCGAGAATAATCCATAGCTTCTTTAAAATACATGATCATATCTTGTCTACAAGTTATTTTGTGTACTCCTTTACTTGCCTGAGAATCTGCTGGTTTAATTATTGCAGGTGCTCCTAAAGTATCATAAAATTCTATTGCATCATATAAATTATGTACTAATGCATATGGAATAGGATTTAAATCTAATTCTTTACATTTTTTTCGCATAAGAACTTTATCAGTAAATAAGCAACTAATATTATAACCAATAGACGATAAACCCATTTTTTCAGTTACATATGCCACTGTTCTAACTGCTAAATCTGTTTGGTCTGTAACCGCGCCATCTATCTTCAATTCACGTGCTTTTTCAAGAATTAAATCTTGATCTCTAACATCAGCAATTACTGAATAATCAGCGTATTCAAAACCAGGTTCAGTTGGATTTGGAGATACAACAACCAACTCATACCCCCTCTCTTTAATACGCTTTATCAAAGGCATCTGTAAAGCCGCTGCTCCAACTACCATTAATTTATATTTTTTATTTACACTCATCTAAAACCTCTTTAAAGATTTTAATTATATACTCAACATCTTCATTACTTAATTTAGTATGAAGCGGTAATGTCACTTCATTAATAAATTGATTATATGCATTAGGATAATCCTTAATATCAAATCCCAATTTCTTATATGCTGTTAACATTGGTAGTGGCTTATAATGAACATTACATGCTATGCCTTTTTCAGCCATCTTTGCAATTATTTCATTTCTTTGTTTATCATTAATCCCATTAATTCTTACAAAATATAAATGGCCTGATGATTTATGGTCAATATCAAAATGATTTAAAAGTTGTATATCCAAATCTTTTAATCCCTCATTATACATCTCAATAATTTCTTTCCTTCTAGCTAATAAGTGCTCATATCTGTTTAATTGACCCAATCCTATACCTGCTGTAATATCTGTCATATTACACTTATACGCTGGTAAAACAATATCATACTCCCATGCTCCTAATTTTGTTTTAGCTAAAGCATCTTTTGATTGTCCATGCAATGATAATAACTGATATTGTTTATAGATATACTCATTATCAATACCTGGCACATTCTTCCATACAACTGCTCCACCTTCAGCTGTTGTAAGATTTTTAACTGCATGAAAACTAAATGATGTAAAATCTGCTACTTCTCCACACATCCTACCGTTTTGCTTAGCTCCAAATGCATGTGCTGCATCTGACATTACAATAACACGATTAAAAGCTTTTTGAATTTCATTGCTTGGTTTAAATAATTCTTTCTTACTTTCAACAACTTCAAAAATCTTATCATAATCACACATAATACCAGCTATATCTACAGGAATAATAACCTTTGTTTTTTCAGTGATTGCATTTGCCAACTTTTCATAATCCATTTCATAAGAATCTTTAGCAACATCCACAATTATTGGAGTAGCCCCAACATGACAGATAACGCTACATGAAGCAGTATATGTATATGCTGATGTAATAACCTCATCACCAGGTCCTACTCCTAATAATCTTAACGTCATATCCATACATGCAGTTGCACTATTTAAACATACAGCTTGTTCACCATGACAATACTGTGCTATTCTTTTTTCAAATTCTTTTGTTTTTGGACCAGTTGTAATCCAACCTGACTTTAAAGAATCGATTACTTCATTAATTTCTTCTTCGCCAATATCAGGTGGTGAAAACGAAATGACTTTTTTTTCTAACACTTGTATCATATCAATAACTCCCCTTCACCTTATACTTTTAATTAGTAATTTTAATAAACTATTTATTAAATAAAATAAAAATAAGATAATGCATATCAATATAATATGTTCTATCTTAATTATTTGTTTGATATTTTATAAAAACTGATTTCATCATAACAGTTTAAATCTCTAATAATATCTAAGCAGCATCTTCCATGACCGCCTGCTCCTACAATTAACAATTTTCTAATAATATCCCCTCCCTAATACAAAAAAAGAACATAGTTCCCCCTACCCCAAGGTAAGTAAACTATGTTCAAAATAAATCTAGAGGCGGATATACCATTCTCTCTAGCTAATTTTTGCATGTTATATATAATCCTACTTTTATCCGTCTATCCATAAACGATAAATCAAGATATGCATATTGATTATGTCGATCAACTTTTACAATATTATTTTCAAATGACTTCAATGGTCCTTCAATAATCACTGCTTTTCCATCTTGTAAATATGCTTGGGACATTCTTACAACATGATAAGCATCTAATAATAACTCAAACATCCTAATTTCCTCTTTTCTCAAAGCCAATGTTTCTTTATTAACCAATTGACCTATCACACCATTTTTCTCTTCAGCCATTTTATATAACAACGAATTAAACTCTAATTGATTCAATTCAGTTTTAACAAAAACATATCCCGTAAACATTGGTTTAATAAGATATTCTTTTGTTTTACGATGATAATATTCATACTGTGGTACAAATGCTTCAATACATTTTCTTTTATTAAGATTAAAAACAACTTGATTTTTTTTATAACTTAACGTATTTAAAACATACCAATTCATGATTTACTTATTACTTCCAAAGGAACCATGATTTTTTTATCAAAAAACTCTGTTTGTAAAGTTGCAACGCGATGATGACGATTAATCTTAACCACTAAATCATCTAACCCTAATAACGGTCCTGTATCAACAATCAATTTCTTGTCAACAATATTACCGATGGAACGTTTAATGATATGTCCTCCATTAAATAGTTTTTCCATTAAGTCTTGTTCTGTATCTTTTAATGCATAAACACCCTCATACTCTAATAACTCTCCAAAACCTTCAATCGACTCAAAGAACTCTTTAAATTTTTTATTAAACGCTTCATTATCCATATCACTTTTAACAAAAACATAATCTGGATACAAATCCTTAATAACATAATCCTTTACACTTTTAACATTATGCCATTTTTCAATTTTAGGAATAAAAGCATCTACACCTTTTTGGCTATTAAAAAATTTAACAATTTTACTTCCTCGGTCTACTTTTGCATGAATAACATACCAATACATAACCAATTTCATTCCTTTCGCTTTTCGCAGAACTAGCTATTCTGCGAAAAAACTAGGCTTTTCTATCTTATTTATCTGTGTTTTTTTAAAATCGAGTGATGAATGAACATATAGATTTAATGTTGTAGATACTTTAGAATGTCCTAACATCTCTGATAATGATTTAATATCAATATTATTCATTACACAATTAGTTGCATATGTATGTCTTAAAGAATGAAAATTTGATTTAAAATTATATAGTTTACAAATACGATGAAAACTATATTGAATACTTCTAGGATCAGAAATATTTTTACTATTAGTATAGATAAAATGTTCATCATCAATAGCATGATGTTGATAATATTTTTTTACATATTCCATAACAAAAACAGGAATTGGAATAATTCTTTTAGATGTTGCTGTTTTTGGATCCATTAACATTAACTGTGTTTTTGTCATACTATTAGCTGGTGCTTTTAATCTTTCCACAGTTCTTTCAACTCTAATCAAATCATTTTCAAAATCAATATCTTTCCATTTTAAACCACTAAACTCCCCAATTCTTAATCCCCCATACAAAGATAATAAAATAGCTAAAGATATTGGTTCAAAATGATTAAAACAATATTTTCCTAATAACATTATTTGATCAGATGTTAATACTTTGCAATCATTTTTCTTTTTAGCTAGTTTAATAAAATTAAAATTAGGACACTTAATTGCATATTTAGACTGTGCATATTCTAAAATTGATTTCAATACATAACGTATTGTAGATAACGTACTTAATGAATACTTTTCTTCATTAATTTTTGTTTGAAAATAATTAATGATTATATCATCATTGATCTGTTGCAAACAATATTTACCAAAATATTGTATTAAGTGTACATTAACAACATTCTCATATTTTACATATGAAGAATACTTAACCGATAATTTTTTTAAATACATCCATTCCCTACTAACTACAATAAAATTTTTACTCATATAATTGCCTCCCTTAAATATATAGTTGTATTTGAAAAAGGTAAATCGTTTATTTTAAATATTCGTGCTAAAAATTAGTAATAAAATGCAAATTATGTCTTTTTTTGAATTTTATCTAATATTATGTTTAAATAAGTAGCTTTTTGTGCTATAATTCAAATCGCAGAATAGCTAGTTCTATGAAAAATTTATATAAAAGCAGTCATAAACAATAATTTTAATATATAGTTTATGACTTTTTTGTTATATATAGATATTTTTTAGCATATTTCTATGTTATGACTTAACATTTTATATTATAACTTGTTCATATACTAAAAGATAAAAAAGAAGTATGTTAATCATTACTGATTTCCATACTTCAATATTTTAATAAAATTATAATATATCTAATTATTGATTTAATGCATCGTAATCAATAAAATAAACTTTTTGATTATATGTTTCTATCATTGCTTTTATCTCAGCTGTTTTTTTATTTTCTGGAAGATGTTTTACTTTATTATACAAAAGTGCCATCATTGTTCGATGTTTTAAATTTAACTTTTTATAATCTATTCCGCCTCTTAAATGAAAAATAGTCGCATTACTTAAGATATTTTGAGGAACTTGTTTACTTATAGACCTTCTAATATTATCAATATTTTCTTGATCATATACATCAGCTAATCCTACTGTAACAATAATAATTTTTACATCTTTTTTCAACGCTTTAACAGTATTTTTTAGCCCTTTTACACCTCCTGCATACAATCCACCAAAATGAATTATTAAATTATAATTCGTTAAATCTTTAATATCTTCGTAACTAATAATCGGTATTTTTGTTATTTCCGCAAGTTTTTTAGCATAACATTTTGTTGTTCCATATTGACTACCGTATATAATTAGACTTTTCATATATTTTCACCCTCTAAAAATTTCTATATTATACAAAATAAACTTTATTTATTCCGAGTCATAATAAACTCTTTTTAACTATTATCATTATCAATATGTTCGGATTGAGTCACAAATTGCTCTCTTTGATAAAAAGATATAGCCCATTTATTTTTTGATATACCTTTAAACTTAAAGTTACTTTGATTTTTTGACATAATCTAATAATTGTTTTTCCAATCCCTCTTGATTGAGCATTTTTATTTACGAAAATCCCTACAATATAATTATCCATTAATCCAATAAAATCATTTATTTGATTAGTATCATCATTTTCAAATACATATATTTCTTTTTTTGGCAATATATCTTTTACCCTTTCATAATTATCTATTCAATAGTGTCTTGATATAAAATGATGGGTTTTAATATTTGTATCAAACCATATTTGCATGACAATATTCAAACCACCTTCTTTAAATTTTCTTACCACAATACTCCTCTTCTATAAACTTTAAGTTAGACAAAATTTATCAACTTTCTTATATTTTTATATCCAATGGAATAATTTTTCCATATTTTTTAAACATTTCATCAAATGATGCCCAGCCATCATCCGCATTTACTATTAAATCCTGCTCTAGTTTTATTTTATAAATTTTTAATTTTTTTACATCTTCTTGAGAATGGATAAAAAATGGACTATCTACTTCACTAAAAAGAAAAAAATCTCCTTGTAAAACATCACAATTATCACAACAATTGCAAATACTACTTATATGAGTAGTTTTAGAGTATCTCAATTTGTAATTATATTTATTTTGAATATATTCCATTAATGGCTCTGGTATTGGATATATCGGTCCAACTATATGAATATCATCTTGATTTATTTCAAGCATTTTATCATATAATATTTCTTTAATTTCATTATCATCATAATTATTATTTTCTATTTCAAACAATCCATCTATCGATAAGTGTTTATCAATTCCAAAACCAATAACTCTTGTATCCTTACCACATCTAAAACACTTTTTAACTCCTTCAATAAGATATAATTCATCAATAATCACTATATTACCATACGGTTCTATCCAATGGATAAATTTATGATAATCCTTTTTATCTTTTACATACCATTTTTTTATTATAGGATTCCATCTTGCTCCTAAAGATTTTGCATCATCTTTTTCATTATAGGGCACATTTAATATAAGCATATATCTTCCCCCTAACCTTTAAATTTATTTTTCTTATCATATTCTAATGTAATAATCTTTGCAGTAGCAAAAGTAAATATTTATCAAGTAGATTATAATCAAATAAACCAAATGCCATGTAAATATATAATTCTTGTAAACAACATTTCTATTGCTGATAGTTTTTGATTTTGTCTGCATATTCTTTTATTAGTTCTTCTGTATAAACTTTTTCTTTTGTTGAATTACGAACTTCATTCCATAAAATTGAAGCAACTTTCATTTTATTTGAATATATAGAATTTCTTTTATCAGCACAAAAATCTTTAAAAAATTTATTCCACTGACAAGATGAGTTATCATATCTTGCATATTCTTTTTTACCATAATAAACATCAAGCATATCTTGTATCGTAAAATTTTTATCGTTATTCTTTTTTACCATTCTCCAAGTAGTAGCCATATTAGCATTAAATTTAAAATTAGTTATATTTGTCAACTTTGAAAAATATTCTCTAAATTTTTGATTGAAACAAAAATCACATTCTAATAATTTAGAATCTAAACTTATAGAAGAATCTTTAACTTTACTTGCTTTATATTTTTTATCTTTGATTATATTTCCATTAAAATATTGTTCAATATAATAATTAATATCTTGTTTTGTGCCATTACTAGCAACACCTAAACTTTTACATATCTTTTTTAATTCATCTCGATACCAATAATATTTTATAAATTCATTATATGATTCAATTTTATTAAAATCAGGTCGTTCATTCATTACTATCATCCTTATTAAAATTTTAATCTATATCTTTATTTTATTAAAAATAAAAATAATTTTATATTTTCATAACTATCAATTTACCAAAGCTGATTTTCTTTTAATTCGAAAATAATATCTGTATTTTCAAAATCTTTTCTATGCTGTTTACTTTTATGAGAAATAAACATTATCATAGTTACAAGATTTAAATCATCACTACGAAATGGTTTGTTTGTTGTTCCACCTATAAAACAAGCGCCTGGAATTACTTGCCATCCCAGTCTTGTATAAAAAGAAACTTTTTCTTTAGTACAAGTAAAAATACTAATATCAGCTTGTTGTAAAATAATAAATTCTATCGCTTTTTTGATTATTTGAGATGCTAAACCTCTTTTTTGATAATGAGGATGGGTTACAACTTCACTCAATCCACATGCTAAATATTTCTCTTCTTTATGATATAAAATAGTTTTTCTTATTCCAACATGACAAATCGCAATATCATTTTCTATCAAAATAAATGAAGTTAAATACGTGTTTAATCCTGATGGAAAAATATTGTTTTCTTTATCTTGAGGCCACGCAGTATTTTCTAGAGCAATAATTTTATCTACAATTTTTTTATCATTATTTTCTTGTATGTACTGTATCAATTCCATATCTTTTCCTCTTTTAATATTTGTTATATTTATTGTAACACAATTTTATCAATACCTATTATTTAAAATACTTCCCTATCTTAAAAAAAATCATGCATAATACACAGCTTATTATAACTTATAATATCTTCATTTTTTATATTCAGTATTAAAAAATTGATATTAGTTTAATCTACGAAGATCATATGTTTAACATACTTAAAAAACGGGGAGCATTTTCCCCGTTATAATTTAAAACTCCAGATTATTCTATTTAATCATTTTCTTTTTTCTAAATACAATATATCCAGCCATACTTAATAATCCTAGTCCTGCAAATATTTCAGCTAAATTATTATCTCGAGTTTTTACACTTGTGGTATCACCATTATTTACTGGTGTACTTACTATGTTGTCTACTATTTGTAATCCTGCGATTGCTTTTGCAAGAACATCTTTTGTTGCATCTACTTCAACTTGTGATGCATTTGGATTATCTAATACTAATTTTGCTTCATTTAATGCATCTTTTAATACACTGTATGATGTTTTTGTATAATTAGCAACATTTAACATTTCTGCTTGATTGATTAGTTCTTCTAATAAATCTTTATTTGGAATTAATCTTAAGTTTAAATATGCTTTTATTAATGCTTCATAAGCTGCATTTACCCCAACTTGTGTTGCATCTAGATTATCTAATACTGTTTGAGCATTAGTCATTGGTTCAGCTAAATTATTCCATGATGCTTCTGTATATAATTTACTGTCTAATCCATTAACTTTATCAACCATTGCTTGTAATGCACTTTTATCTACTACACTCACCAAATTATCAAGTGCATCTTGTAATTTAGTTACTGCATTATCTACCTCTTCTTGTGTTGCATTTTCATCATTATAAACTTCTTTTGCATAGTTTAATGCTTCTTGTAAAGTATTCCAAGAATCAGGTGTATAATTACTTTCTTGTTTAGTTTCAGCTTCTTCAATTAATTGTCCTAATCCTGTTTTATCAGGTTTTAATCTTAAGTTCAAGAATGCTGTTACTAATTCATTATATGCATTATTTATTTCTTCTTGCATGGCATTTTCATTAGCTAATACATCTTTTGCTTCATTTAATTCTGTTTCAAAAACCGTCCATGTAGTTGGAATATAGTTACTTGAATCTATTTCATCAACTTTATCAACAAATGCCTGTAATGCTGTTTTATCTCCTTTGTAAAATTCTAATTTTTGCATGATACTAGCAAGTCTGTCAAATGCATTATTTACTTCAACTTGTAAAGCACTTGCATTATTATAAATATCATTAGCTTCATTTCTTGCCACAATGAATTCATTAACTACTACTGGTACAACATTTTCTAATTCCTCATCTGTAATTAAATTAGCCATATCAACTGCTATCTTTAATGCTGTTTTATCAACACTAACAGGTACTAATAATTCTAAAACTTTATCATATTGATTTTTTAGTTCTTGTGTATTTTCATCAACTTTTGCTTGCGCTAATTTATGAGTTAAATTAGCATTTTTAGCAACTTTTAAAACATCATTTAATGTTTCTAATTCATTTTTAGCACTTTGCCATGATTCTTCAGTATAATTATTTTTATTTAATGTCTCAACTTTATTGATTGCTTCTACTAAAGCAGTTTTATCAGGATCTTTAGCTAATGCTTCATATTCAATACCATAACCTAGTTCATAAACAATTTCATCTGTTGAATATACTTTTGATCCTGGAACATATTTAGGTATATCAACCGGTAACTTTCCAGAAGCTCCAAATGTACCTAAAACTACTTCAGTTCCAGCAGTAAGATTTGGACTAAATGCAGCAGTCGCTCCTACTGTTCCTCCTCCAAAAGATTCAGTTATATCCAAACCAAGACTAGTTGTTCCATATACAGCTAAAATTCCATCAGCATCAGGAAATGCTTGGACATCATAAGGATGATTTAAAGAAATTACAACTGTTTGTTTTCCTAAACTCTTACAATAATTAGTAAATAATTGTGGACATGCAACAAGATAACCATCTATTCCTGAGGCACTAGATATTTCTGAAGAATGTACTAATACATCACACCAATCTAATAAATCACGATTTGTTCCTTGGAAATTTGAACCATCTGAATTAATTGCACTGTTGACTTTATCATCTAATCCAGTCCAATTATAGTGTTGTAAAATTTTATAGTCTGCACCTTCTGGAATAATTCCAGCTTGTTTTGCTCTTTCCCACGCTAAAACAAATCGATTATTATTTCTAGAATATGTAGTTGCAAATAATACTTTAGAATTACTAGTTAATTTCAATGGTAAAACATCATTTTCATTTTTAACAACAGTAACTCCTTTTGCTGAAATCAATCTTTCTGTTTCACGATTTTCAACTGACCCTACTACCTCTAAAGCTTTTGCTTTTTTATCTTGTAAACTCGTATTATCATTAACTAATTCCATGATATTACGATTATATTTTAATGTTAAAATTCTTTCAACAGACTTATCTAATTCCTCAATAGATAATTTTATTCCATTATAACCATCTTCTTTAGTATAGGCATCAACAAATGCATCAATTAACGGAATTAGTTTAGTTTCCATATCAGCCCATGAAGATATATCATTAAATGGAATATCTAAAATATCAACTCCTGCTTTGACTGCTAGCAAATTACGTTCATTTACATCAAAATAATTAGCAACACCATTCATAGTCATTGAATCAGTTACAATCACACCATCAAATTTCAACTCATCTCTTAAAAGATCAGTTAAAATTTCTCTTGATAAAGTAGCAGGTGGTAACATATATTCATCTTTTTTTGCTGAATAGATTTCTTCTTTTACTACATTTGGAAATTGAATATGTGCTGTCATAATCATATCAGTTCCTGCAGCAATTGCAGCTTTAAATGGTACTAATTCTGTTTGATATAACTCATCCTTAGTAGCATCAATTGAAGGTAATCCTGTGTGTGAATCAGTTGCAACATTTCCATGCCCTGGAAAATGTTTAGCTGAAGTAGCTATGTTTTGACTTTGAACCCCTTCAATATAAGCTGTAGTAAATTTTGCTGCCAATTGTGGATCACTACTAAACGAACGCAACCCAATAACTGGATTATTAGGATTATTATTAACATCTGCATCAGGAGCAAAATTTGTATTTACACCTACTGAACTCAATTCACTACCAATAATTTTACCAGCCTTATAAGCATATTCAGGATCATTTGTAGCTCCTACAGCCATATTCCCTGGCAAGGCAGTTCCTCCAGTTAATCGATAAACTATTCCCCCTTCTTGATCAGTTCCAATTATTAAAGGAATACTGTTCTTTCCTAAATTTTGATCCATTGCTGCTTTTTGTAATCCATCTGTTAATTCAACATTAATACTAGCATCAGATGCAAAATTTGCAGCAAATAAAATAACACTACCAATATCATATTTTCCAATAATTTCATAAATTTCATCATTAATATTTTGTACAGATGAAATTTTTGTACCATCTTTCATTGTCCACCCACTTCTAAATGAAAGCATGATTTTTTGACCTATCTTTTCTTCTAATGTCATTTTTGAAACTAATTCTTGAGCTTTTTGTTCATTAGTTAAAGCCACAGCATTAGAAATATTTATCCCAAATATAGTTGTAGCAATCATCACTAAAACTATCATCAAAGAAACAATTTTCTTCCCTAATTTCATATTCTTTCTCTCCTTTTTGTGTGCATATTCTTGCACTTAAAATAATATATTGGTAAAGTTAAGATTTATCCTTTCGTACAAGCAATTTTGTCATATATAATAAAAATTTCAAAATCAAGTATTGTAGTTTAGAAGACACTCTTATCTTTATACTATTATTTATATTAACATGCTTAAAAATATCTTATTTTAATATCATAAACTAAACAAATATGATAAATTATAAATATTAACCAGAATTTATTAAAATACTATTAAATTACAAAACAAAAACTTACTTGATTATACACATTAAAAAATGCAAAATCTTTAAACTTCACCTATTTTATTAAATAAAAATTCCCCAATATAATAATTTATAACCTATTTTCTCAATCCCTCCATTTCTCAATTTCAATTTATCAGCATTAAAAATAAAACCTAAATAAAGTTGACGACACTATAGTATCATTAACAATATTTAGGTCATGCCTGATTTAACAGTAACATCTCTTTCTATATAATTATTTTACCTATCAAAACAAAAACTGTCAATATAAACAAACTAAAAAACACTCTAATTATCAACGTTTTTCAATTTATTTTAAAAATAAGTTATCATCTAAAATAAAATTATAATTTAGATCTATATTCTCGCTTAATAAAAAATAATAGCTTTATTTATGCCTTTTAACCATGTTCACTTATAAAGCAGTCCCTTTTGTAGGAATAATAAATTTAGTCATATCATTCTTTTCAAGTTCTAATAATTTTATCTTATTTTTAATCCCACCACCATAACCTGTCAAACTTCCATTACTTCCAACAACTCTATGACATGGAATAATAATACAAATAGGATTCCAACCAACTGCCCCTCCAACTGCCTGAGCAGACATTTTATTAAGACCTTTTATTTTTGCAATTTCTTTAGCAATATCATTATATGTAACTACTTTCCCATATGGAATTTTATTCATAATATCTATAACCATTTTTCTAAATGGTGTTAAATTTTCAATCTTATATTTTGGAATAAAATCAGGCTCTTTACCACTAAAATAAATATCTAACCAATTACTTGTTTCATTAAATATTGATAAATCCTTTTCCTCGAAATCTCCCTGATGTTTTAAATCATCTCTAGATTTTTCAAACCATAATCCTGTCAAATATTCTCCATCACTTCGCATATAAATTATTCCCAGTGGTGAAATATATGTTTTTTTATAGTTCATCTTGATTATTTCTCCTTCCTAGTTCATTTATACTTAATTTTCAATCATTATCAATTAAAATTTTATTAAATATTAATAAAACTAAAATAATCTTACTTCCTCTTAGCCTAACATAAATTAATCATATCATACTCATATATTAAAATCATCATCTTAAAATTAAATAAATTCGTAAAACTTTTATTTATATTAAACATTCCTAATAATATTTTTATTACTAAATAATTCTATAATAATAAAAAGTATGGATTTTACATCATTCCATACTTTAAAATAACTAATTATCTTTACAACATTCATGATCACCATTTTTTTTGCAACATTCGTGATCATCATCATGATGTCCTCCACAACATTCATGATCTTCATCATTTTCGTGGCAACATCCACCGTCTTTATGTCTACCACAGCATTCATGACCCTCTTCACTTTCAGCCATAAAACTTTGAAAAACTTCTTCAACCATTTCCCATTCTTCAGGAGTTTCAATTGGAAATAGCTTTCCTTCATCATCATAAATTGATGCATACACATTTGGCTCTTCTAATGATGAATCATAATATAAAACATATTGTTTATTTAATTCATCATTATTAAAAGTGAATAACACTTCATATTCTAATTCATTTCCTTGATCATCAATAACTTGGATTTTATTTGCTTCCATCTTTTTTCCTTTCTAATTAGCATCTAAATAACCTTGCAATATTGCAACAGCTGCCATTTTATCAATTACTTGTTTGCGTTTTTTTCTCGAAACATCAGCAAAAATCAATCGATCTTGTGCAACCTTTGTTGTCAAACGCTCATCAACCAACACGACATTTAATCCTGCAACTTTTTTTTCTAACATTTCCTTAAACATAATCGAAATTTGTGCTCTTTCACCTAAATCGCCATTCATATGTTTAGGCAAACCTAATACAACTGTTTTAATTTGGTTTTTATTAATTATTTCAACAACATAATTTGCAGCTTGTTTATAATTACCATCATTAAAACGGTATGTTTCTAAGCCATGAGCAAGCATACCAAGTGCATCACTCATGGCAATACCACAAGTTCTTGAACCTAAATCTAGTCCTAATATTTTTTCCATCCTATTTCTCCAAATATGATTTGACTAGCTCTTCAATAATTTCATCACGTTCAACTTGTTGAATTATGTTTCTAGCATTCTTATGACTAGAAATATATGCAGGATCATTAGAGATTAAATAACCTGCAATCTGATGTACTGCATTATACCCTCTTTCATTTAAAGCATCTATTACAGTTTGAAGATTACTACGAATCATTTCTCGACGCATATCTTCAGAACTAAATACTTTTGTCTTTGTTAAATCATGCATATTATTCGACCTCCCTTAAGGCTTTGCCTATAAAACTATTTTACACCAAATAGTCTTAAATTAAAAGAAGTTTTTAAGTTCATCTTTGATCGTATCTATCTTTTCATTAACTGGACAACCACCTTGTGCAAAATCAGGTTTTCCACCACCACGACCATCAACAATAGCATTTATCTTTTTAACAACATCGCCAGCTTTAATTCCACTTGCAACATAGTCTTTACTTACACCAACAAAATATGAACATTTTTCTTCAAATTTAGATACTAAAATAACGATTCCTGAATCAATTTTATCTCTAAGATCAAATGCTAATTGTTTTGCTTTATTACTTTCCATATCTTCTTCAACAAATAATACTTTTACACCATTAATATCTTGAATATCATTCATTCTATTAGCTGCATTTAAAGCATTTAATTTTGAATTCAATGCTTCTACTTCTTTTTTAACAGCATTTAATTCTTCTGTTAAACTCGTAACTTTATTAACTACTTCCTTACGATTTTTTAATTTTAAAATTGAACTAATTGTATCAACTGTTTCTTTTTCTAATACTAATGCTTCATAAGCTATCTTACCAGTAACTGCTTCAATTCTTCTAATTCCACTACCAACACTTTCTTCAGTTTCAATTTTAAATAATCCGATATTTGAACTATTAGTTACATGACATCCACCACATAACTCTTTTGAATAATTACCTACAGAAACTACTCTTACAGTATCACCATATTTTTCATCAAATAAAGCCATTGCTCCACTAGCTAATGCTTCTTCTTTACTCATATTAGCAATTTCAACATCAATTCCTTTAAAGATAACATCATTAACTTTTTGTTCTACTGCTTTTAACTGTTCATTAGTGATTTTTTCAAAATGAGTAAAGTCAAATCTTAAACGATTATCATCAACATATGAACCAGCTTGATTAATATGACTTCCAATTACTTCTTTTAAAGCAGCTTGTAAAATATGTGTTGCTGTATGATTTGCGGTAATTTTACCACGTTTTTCTTTATCGATTTCTAAAGTTAAAACATCACCAACTTTAATACTTCCGCTTTCAAGTTCTACAAAGTGTAAATGTTGTTGATTTGGTGCTTTTAATACATTTACAACCTTAGCTTTACATTCATCGTTATAAACAATTCCGGTATCAGCACATTGTCCACCCATTTCAGCATAGAAAGTTGTTACATCAAAGACAATTTCACCATAATCATTTAATTGATCTGTTTTAACACCATCCTTAAATAATCCAATTACAACTCCTCTAATATTAGTAGGATCATATTCAAATGATGATGGTAAATCAAAAGCCATTAAATCTGGTTTTTGACTTGTCATTGATTCATTATCAACTCTTGCTCCACGTGAACGCATTTGTTGCAATTTAAGTTCTTCTTTAAACCCTTCTTCATCAACTTTCAAATTAGATTCTTGAGCAATTTCTAATGTAAGTTCAAATGGGAAACCATAAGTATCATATAGTTTAAAAGCATCTTTACCACTAATAATTCCATCACTATTCTTTTTAATTAATCCACTTAATAACTTTTCTCCATTTGATAATGTTTTATGAAAAGCCTCTTCTTCTTTTTTAACCAAATCACTAATATAACTAACTTTTTCAGGTAAGTAATCATAAAATTCTTTCATAATTTCACTTACTACACCAACTAAATTATACATAAAAGCTTTTTCAATTCCGATTTGTTTACCATAACGAACCGCTCTTCTTAAAATTCTTCTTAATACATAACCACGTCCAGCATTATCAAATAATGCCCCATCAGCCAAGGCAAAAGTAACTGTACGGATATGATCAGCAATAACACGATATGCCATTTTATTTTCTTGATAACTTACATTTGCAAGCTTTTCAGCTTCATGAATAATTGGTAAAAAGAAATCTGTATCGAAATTTGTTTCACCATCTTGAATAATACTAGTAATTCTTTCTAATCCCATTCCAGTATCAATATTTTTTTGTGGCAATTCTTCATAATCATTACGATCGACACCTTCTTGAGAATTGTATTGTGAAAATACTAAATTCCAAATTTCGATATAACGATCATTTTCTAATTCTTCATAAAATAACTTTAAACCCAATCCTTCGGGATCATATTTTTCACCACGATCATAGAAAATTTCTGAATCTGGTCCACATGGACCTTCTCCAATTTCCCAGAAATTACCTGGTGTTTTTAACATATGACTTGGCTCTACTCCAATTACATCAACCCAATAATTATAAGCTTCTTCATCATGATCATGAACAGTAATATATAATTTATCTTTATCAAATGCAAACCATTTTTCATCTGTTAATAATTCCCAAGCAAAATCAATTGCTTCTTTTTTGAAATAATCTCCAATTGAAAAGTTACCTAACATTTCAAAAAAAGTATGATGTCTAGCTGTCTTTCCAACGTTTTCAATATCATTTGTACGAATTGATTTTTGTGCATTAGTAATACGTGGATTTTCAGGTTTGATTGTTCCATCAAAATATTTTTTTAATGCTGCTACTCCAGCATTGATCCATAGTAAGGTTGGATCATCATTAGGAATTAATGAATGACTAGGTTCTACTTTATGTCCCTTACTTTCAAAAAAATCCAAAAACATTTTTCTTACTTGATTTCCAGTTAATTGCTTCATATTTATCTCCTTTATCCAATATAAAAAGTCGCCCTATTACTAGGAACGACTTAAATCGCGGTACCATCCTAATTCATGAATACTCATGCCCTTTATTAGCTTATAACGCAGCTTAAACGGTAATTTTTAATTACTCTCCAAAGTAGCTTTCCTATAAACATGATTAGTATTTTCACCAGCCATACTATCTCTAAAAAACATTTTTTATAGTACTTTTCTTTTTCAACGATTTACCAAATTATAAACTATTCTTATTTATTTTTCAAGTTTGATTTAATTAAAAAGACAACATTCATTGTCTTTTTAATTTCATATAATAATTTTACATTTTTGCCTTTAAATTATCCATCATATCTTCTATACAATCGCATTCACTAAATAAAATCATTAATGAAGCAACACTTAAACCAATTAACAATTTATTTCTAGATAACATAATCTCACCTCATTATAGTTTGTAAAGATTATAAAAAATCATACACACTAATTTCAGGTTTATCTTCAAAACGTAATTTTAACGTAGTTTTTCGACGATTATCTTGATAATTATGCAAACCATGCATAAATGCTTTAGCATCTCCCAAAATAAATAAAGACTGTTTTGCTCGGGTTATAGCTGTATATAATAAATTTCTTCTTAACATTATATAATAATCACTTAACACTGGCATAATCACAATTTTAAACTCATTACCTTGAGATTTATGAATTGACATACAGTAAGCAAGTGTGATTGTATTAAAATTTTGTGACGTATATTCAACAATATTTCCATCAAAATCAACAATCAAAGTATCTTGAAGATATTCAAAATTATCTTTACGACAAATATCTATCAATATTCCAATATCACCATTAAAAACATTATCATCAACTCGATTTTTTAACTGTAATATTTTATCACCAATTCGATACTCTATACGTCCAATTTTATAACTATCTACGCATTGATCTTTAGGATTAAATACATCCTGCAAAGCATCATTCAATGCATCAATTCCCGCAACGCCATGATACATTGGTGCTAAAACTTGAATATCACTTGTATCATAACCTTCTTCTAATGCTTTATTAACAATTGTTTTGACATTTTTTATTACATCATAATTTAACATTGGAAAAAAGTTAATATCTTGATATTGACTAAATAAGTCAATATCATCAATTTCATTATTTATGATGTGATGAGCTAATTGAATTATTCCTGAATCTTTAGCTTGTCTAAAAATCTCATCTAATTCAATTGTTTTAACACCAGCTTCAATTAAATCCTTTAACACATTACCAGGAGCAACTGATGGTAATTGATAATAATCGCCAATAAACAAAATTTTATCAATATTTCTTCCAGCATCAAATAGTTTACTTAAAAGTAAACAATCAACCATTGAAAACTCATCAATAATCAATACATTTATATCTAATGGATTAGTTTTATTTATTGCAAAAGTATTAGTATGTAAATCCCATTTCAACAAACGATGAATCGTACAAGCTTCAATTCCTGTTAATTCAGTTAATCGCTTAGCAGCTCTACCAGTAGGAGCAACTAATCCAATTCGATCTTCTGGATATAGTGATGTATAAATTTTTAATAAAGCATGAACAATCGTTGATTTTCCTGTTCCAGGACCACCTGTTAAAATCATCACTGATGATTTTAAAAAATAAAATAATGCTTCTTTTTGCTTTTTAGCATAAGTAATTCCTTGATTTTTTTCAAAATCTTGTAATAATTGATTAACTCTTGATACATCAATATTTTCATCATCATGATTAATTCTCATTTTTAAATAGTTTGAGATATTTACTTCAGCTTCATACATTTCATGATAATAATAACGTTCATCTTCTTTAATGATTAAACCATTATCAATTAATTCATCTAAATATTCATAAAAAACATTTTCTTCAATACTATAAATAAGCTGTTTAAAAGTTTTAATTATTTCTTCAATTAAACAATATGTACTTCCTGTATTAAAACCATATTGTTTAATACTATAAACGATTGCTGCTTTGATACGATGAGGATTATCTAAAGTCCCACCAGTTTTTAAAGCTAGTTCATCAGCTGTTTTAAATCCAATTCCATCAATATCTTCAATTAATTGATAAGGATTATTTTGTAGAACTTCTAATGTTTTTTCCTTATAAAATGCTTGAATCAAACCTAAATTTTTTAAACTAATACCATGCCCCATAAAAAATTGCATAACTTCTTGATCATAATCACTATTTGTTAGAACTTCATATATCAAATCCCGTCTTTTTTCTGTCATTCCCATAACACAATCTAAGCTATGTTTATCATTTTTAATCATCGTTAAGCAATCTTCACCTAAACTATCGACAATTTGTTTAGCTAACTTTTGACCAACTCCTTTAAATAACGGACTAGATAAATACTTGATGATTTCATCAGATTCTTTCGCTAAAATAATGCGATACTCACTAAGTTTAAATTGTTTTCCATATTTAGGATGAATTTCATAGTCACCAACAAATAAATACTTATCATAATCATTAAAATTATTCATATAACCATTCATCGTAATTAGTTTATCTTCTTGTTCTACATCAATTAATGCCACTATATAATTAGAAGATTCGTTATAAAAACGAATCTCCCTAATATATCCTGTATATTCAATCATTATAAATACTCAATCGGTTTACCATCTTTATAGACAGTTTCGATTGTTCCTCCTCCCAAACAAATATCACCATCATAAAATACCGCTGCTTGACCTGGAGTTACCGCTTTTACTGGTTTATCAAAAGTTAAATAAACTTTATCTTCATCGATAAATTCTAATTTAATTGGATTATCTGCTTGACGATATCTAAATTTTGCATTACATGAAATTTTTTCAGTTGGTTTATTAGAAGCAATCCAATTTACATCACTAATTAATGCTCCTGATGAATATAGCCAATCTTTTTGATCGCCTTGACAGACATATAAAACATTTTTATCATAATCTTTTCCTACCACAAACCAAGCCCCACCAGGTCCTCCAATTCCTAAGCCTTTACGTTGACCAATCGTATAATACATAATTCCTGAATGTTCACCAATAATATCACCAGTTTCAATATCAACCATTTTGCCAGATTGAGCAGGAATATAATTTTGAAGAAATTCTTTAAAATCACGTTCACCGATAAAACAAATTCCTGTACTATCTTTTTTATCAGCTACCGGTAATTGTAATTCATGAGCTAATCGACGAACTTCTTTTTTATCGATTTCACCTAATGGAAATAATGAATTTTGTAATTGTTGTTGATTTAACTGACATAAAAAATATGTTTGGTCTTTATTATTATCGATTCCTTTTAACATTATTGAATCTTTATTTTCACTATGAACCACTCTTGCATAATGACCAGTTGCAATATAATCAGCATTTAATGTTTTAGCATAATTTAAAAATGCTTTAAATTTAATATGTTTATTACAGAGAATATCTGGATTTGGCGTTCTTCCTTTACGATATTCATCTAAAAAGTATGTAAATACATTATCCCAATATTCTTTAATAAAATCTACTCTTTTAATTTCAATTCCTAAGCATTTTGCTACAGCTTTAGCATCATTATAATCTTGTTCTTGAGGACAGATATCATTGTCATTAGTCGGATTACCTAATATATCATTATTAAGCTGGCTATCCCAATTTCGCATGAACACCCCAATAACTTCATAACCTTGTTTTTTTAATAAATATGCAGCAACAGCTGAATCAACACCACCGCTTAAACCTAATACTACTCTTTTTGACATTCTCGTCACCTCACTTGCATATAATAACATTTCTATAAAAAAAAAGAAAGAAAATTAAATTCTTTCTTACTTAAGTTTTGACATCGGTAACATTGCCGCCCCAATTGCTCCACTATCTTCTAATTTTGTTAATAATAGAGGAATATGTCCTTTCATTCCAAGATGAATCAATTCATTAAATTGTTCAACTAAACGATCATAAAAATACTCACGAGATTTCATCACTCCACCACCAACAATAAAACAATGTGGATCAACAGTATGAGCAATATTTGCAAACATTGTTGCTAGCTGTAAAACACATTCATCAACAATACTTTGAGCCTTTAAATCACCTTTACTAGCTAATTCAAAAACATCTCCAGCATGTTTAACTTTATCTTCACCTAATAATTCTTTACCTTTTCTAGTAATCGCTGTTCCGCTAGCTTCACCTTCAACGGCCCCAGGATTTAAAGCACCAAATTTATAACCATTATTTTTTACAATAATATTTCCAATTTCACCAGCATGACCACGTCCTCCAGATACTAATTTTCCATCAACAATAAACGCACCACCTACACCTGTTGAAATCGTTACATAATAGCAAGTTGGATAACCTTTTCCAGCTCCTAGCAAGGTTTCAGCTAAACCAGCAACATTTGCATCATTATCAATAAATACCGGAAGATTAAAATGCTCAGTTAATTTATCACAAATTGGATATTCTTTAAAACCAGGCAAATTAGTAGCCATGATCATATATCCTTTTTTAGTATCAACAGGTCCAGGTACCCCAATTCCAATTCCACTTACACCCTTTAAACCATTACAAACTGTGGTATCTAAACTTTCTATTTGCTTAATGATTTTATTACAAACATAATCAGGCCCTTTATTACTTTCTGTGCTATCTTTTACTTCACTATGGACAATACCTTTTTCATCAACTAATAAAGTTCGAACATTAGTTCCTCCTAAATCAATTCCAATATAATATTTCATATCTTCCCTCCTGTATATATATTATAATTATACACACTATATTAAAAGATATCTATATTAATCTATTTTCAATTTTTTCAAATAGTTTAGGAACTGGGCAAACAATTTCTTTATCTTGTAAATAGGCTAAAATACCAAAACTTTTAACAAATCTAATTTTATAAGCATGTAATAATTGATGATTTAAACCAAATTCCTTTTTAACAAATTTATTCAATTCAAAATCACCATACTTACGATCACCAATAATTGGATGATCAATACTACTAAGATGTACCCTAATTTGATGCATTCTACCAGTTACTAATGTAACTTCGACTTTACTATAATCATTATTATATTTAACTGGTTTAACGATTGTTTCCATTGTTAAAGCTCCAGGATAATCTTTACTAACTAGTTTTACTTGAGCTTGATCATCAAGTTTAACTATATATCCTTTTAAGTTACGCTTTTGATTAACTTTTCCTTTACAAATAGTTAAATAACTTTTTTCAATACAATGTCTTTGCTTAATCATTTCATTTAATACTTGCAAAGCACCTAAGGTTTTTCCAAAAATTACAATCCCACTCGTATTGCGATCTAATCGATGGACTGGTCCTGGCATAAAAGTATTTTCACGGCTTAAATCTAATTCATTTTTATTAGCTAAATAACTCAATACTTGGTTTGTAAGTGTATTAACACTTTCATTTTTATCTTCATGAACTAATAGACCAGCTGGCTTATAAACAATCAAAACATGATTATCTTCATATAAAACTTTAAATGTCTTTTTTACATTATAAATGTCTTTTGTAGCTGTAAATTCCTTAAATTTATCTTCATATAAAAACATCTCTACAACATCATTATTCTTTAAAATATATTTTTCATTCACTTTTTTTCCATTTACTTTAATATCTTTTTTTCTAAACATCTTATAAATAAAGTTAGTTGGTGCATTTACCAATAGTTTCTTTATATATTTATCAATTCTTTGATTAGCATCATTTTCTGTTATTTGTATTTTCTTCATTTTATCACCGCAGTTATTATATCAAATTTTATTTAAAACACCTAATCTTTTTAAAATGAAACCCTTTACATTTTTATCATCTGATGTTATAATGACATTGTCAAGTGAAGTTAGTTCACTTTAATACCCCCTATTTATCACCCTTATATAAAATCATTTAAAAAGGGGCTGTAACGAATAAGGATTTTTAATCTTTAGGCGTTACGCCTTTTTTTGCTTGATACAGTATATTTAGATAAAAAACAAAGTTATCCATATTTAGATAACTTTTTTGGTACTATAAAAACATCATGTGCTTTTTACATGTTTTTATTTAGCTTTTTAGGAAATTGATATTTCCTTCTTTTTCATCTTTTTATTGTGGTATTTGCGTATATTATAGGCAATCCCTATTAACAGCAGTTCTGTTTTTACATTTATGTTTCCTCTTCTTTTTAATCGGACATAATCCATATTCTGCTTTATTATTCCAAATGTCCCTTCTGACTGTATACTTCTTTGCTTTTTCATCTCTTTTCCTTCTTCGGTTCCAAGATTTTCATCTACTTTTTCCTGCATTTCATTTAAGGCATAATTTATCTGTATTTTTCTTTGCTCCTTTGCCTTTGTGCATTTTTCTTTTACTTTACAGTCATGACATTTACCACATTCGAATACTCTGCTGATTTGTAGATATTCACCTGCTGTGTTCCATCTTTCTTCTTTTTCAATATTAAATGAATGTCCCTGTGGGCAGACTTTAAATCCCTTTTCATCATATTCCCAGTTCATCTGATTATATATTTTCTTTTTAAATTCCTTTGTATTCTTTTTTGCATAATAATTATACTTTAATCCCAGTTCCATCCCGTTTATGACATTAAAAAGCAAATTATCATAGCTTCCATATCCGGCATCGCCTATTGGCCATTTTGGATAACAGCCGTATCTTTCTTTATATTTTTTCATAAACGGTATATATGTTTTTGTATCAGCAGGATTTGAAAATATATCCATATGCATAATATATTCATCACTTACACCTATTTGCAGGTTATATCCCGGTTTAAATATACCTGTATGATTATAATAGTCATACTTCATGTTCATCATGGTAGCATCATGATCAGTCTTTGAATAACTGTTCCTGTCGCCACATATGTTCAATGATTCTTCATATCTCATTAATTTTATATAGATTTCAAGAAATTCATCATAATATTTCTGTAATAAGGAACGTCTTTTGCCTTTTCCGTATACTATTTCTATATTTTGTCTTATCATCAGTTCCATTAACTGTTCTGCAATCAGTCCTGTATCATCAGCAGAATATCTTGATTTTATATCATATTTAAAGTTAAGATCATCATTTAATCTTATGATCAGATCTGTCACTTTAAGAAATGCTTTTTCCTGATAGCCTAGAATAGCTTTTTTCCAAACAAAACTGTTTTTCCTTGCATTGGCTTCTATCTTAGTTCCATCAATATAAAGTTTAGAAATATCAACATCATCTAATTCAATGATTCTTTTAACAACATCATAAAAAATATCTTCGATAGACATCGATAATTTTTCTGATATAAATCTTTGAAAAGCCATGAAAGAAGGAGTTTCATCATTAGCCAGCCACATATATCGGATATCATATCTGCATAATTCTTCCATTTTTCTTAATTCATATTGACCGTTTATAAATGCAAACAATGTAACCTGTAACATCATATTAGGGTCGTAGCCCCTGTTGCCTCTATGGGGGCAGTTAAAATACTTTGAAGTGTTAATTCCTTTCATAATTTCTACGAAAGATGTCACCGGATCATCTACAGGAACAACTGTAAAAAAATCTAGTGGAAGTTTACATTGAAATGTATTATAATAAGAATTGTCAATCGGGTAATTAGATTCTATTATTTTTATATTTTGCATAATCTAATTATACCAAAAATAGCACTTATACTCATCTGAGTTTAAGTGCTATTTTTTTATTTTTGGTCAAACACATTATTTTAATGCGTTACAGCCTCTTTTTTGTTATAATTTAAACGAGGTGAAATAGATGGAAAAGAAACTTGATAGTCAATTAATCTATGATGGAAAAATAATTAAATTATATAAAGATAGTGTACTTTGCGATAATGGCAATAAAGCTACTAGAGAAGTAGTTAGACATAATGGCGGTGTAGGAATACTAGCAATCGTTGATAACAAAATATTATTAGTAAAACAATTTCGTTATCCAAATGCCATTACAACATTAGAAATTCCCGCTGGAAAACTAGAATTAAATGAAAACCCAAAAGAATGTGCACTTAGAGAACTAGAAGAAGAAACAGGATATAGCGCTAAAGATGCTATTAAAATCTCAAAGTTCTTACCTACTCCAGGTTATAGTGATGAATGGTTATATATTTATCAAACACAAGATGTTTTTAAAGTAGAAAATCCTCGTGCTTGTGATGATGATGAAATGATTGAAGTTATTGCTTTAGATATTGATGAAGCATACAAACAAGTTGTTAGCGGAAAAATTTTTGATTCTAAAACAATAATTGCAATTATGCATGCATATATTAATAAAAGATCAACTTAAGTTGATCTTTTTTAAACAAAATAAAAAGTTCTATTTACATAGAACTAAATTTCTAATTGGCGGTCTGGACGGGACTCGAACCCGCGACCTCCGCCGTGACAGGGCGGCATTCTAACCAACTGAACTACCAGACCAATTGAATGGCGGAGACAGAGGGATTTGAACCCTCGCGCCAGTTTCCCGACCTACACCCTTAGCAGGGGCGCCTCTTCAGCCTCTTGAGTATGTCTCCGTTTCCTCGACTGCCCATATATAATAACATGAATATTTTAATATTGCAATATATTTTTGATAAAAATATTGTTTTTCGTACTTTTAATTACTATATTTCCTAAATTTTCATTGTTATAATCAACATATTTTAATAATCATTTTTTTGTATTTTATTTCTTTTTTCATGAATAAACGCCATATTTTAGATAAAAAATATGCTTTATACAACAAAAATATTATTTAATTTTAGCTAATATATAAAACAAATAGACTTACAATAGCTATTCAACTAGCTATAAAAATATATACTACTCTTAAAAAATTTTCTAATTACATAAAAAATCTATTTATAGATTTCTATGATCAACAAATAATTCAAGAATCACCAATCTCTCACTAGTGATGATAGTTATATGAAAAATCAAAGCTATAAAAAAATAATCGTAAAATATGTTAAAAAAACTAATCAACAATACTGGAGAACCATGATTTTTTACATATTTCATCAGTTCACATCTTGCAAATCCATAAGGCAATAATTCACTGATTGTCATATACCTTTTTGGATACTCTTTTTTGACTCCGATTTGATTTCCTCCTTTTTGATATATCTGTTCACCTCATGTTATAATACTTTTGAAAGTGAGGTGAAAATTGTTTATGCCTAAAAGCATTCATTGTCCTCTTTGCAATCATGATTTATTTGTTGACAAAGTTATTTCATTACATCGAGATGAAACTGTAGAAGAAAATGGATATTGTTACAAAATTTGTGATATTAACTATGATATCTTTCAATGTCCACGTTGCCATAAAGTCTTTATAAATGAATACAGTTCATATGATGGAGAGAATTACTCATTAGAAGCTACATACCCACTTAATCCCCTACCAACGTCATTTGATAAAAGAATAGAAGAAATAAGTCCATATTTTATTAAGGTTTACAATCAAGCAATTATTGCTGAAGCACATCATTTAAATGAAATAACTGGATTAGCATTTAGAAAAGCTTTTGAAATTCTTGTTAAAGATTACGCAATTTTTCTTAACCCAACTATCGAAAATACAGAAATACTTCAAATGCCTCTTTCAAATGTTATAACTAAATTTTTTAAAGATAGTATGTTCCAACCCGTCTTTCAAAAAATTACATGGTTAGGCAATGATCACTCTCATACGTTTAATAAGCACGAGAACTACGATGTACAAGACTTGAAAAGATTTATTAGATCGTGTGTATCTATGATTATTGCTCAACTAGATATTGATGAATTAAACAACATTGAATCAAAAAACAATTAATTTTGTTCTTTTTCTTTTAAATACTTTTCTAAATCATTCATGGATTCCAAATATTCTATATGACTTCCAATAAACTTCGTTAAAGCCATTAATCATACAATATCTTTTTCATTTTTTAAAAATTCGACTACCTCTTTCTTTTCTACATACTTTTCTCCTTTCCAATTTAAACGCTAATTACTTGGTTTTGTTCATCATTTTTTCAAATCACATAATTTGTTATGATTTAATCGGTCGATGAATATAGTTAAATATATTCCATATTTACAGTACAGTAAATGCAAAAAAATTGAATTCTTGTAAACTTTATTTTATCAAAAGGAATGTTTACATGTTTAGCAAATTTTAATGCTTCATCACCATAAAATTTTGTCTCACCCTTTTTTTATTAATATATGCATTTTTATGCATTTTCACCTATATTAAGATATTGTGCCATCTTTTTTGAGAAATTTTTGCTAGACGTCTAGCCTGCTCTACTGTATAGTCTTCCATTTATACCTCCTTTTTCGTACCGTATTTATGGTGCATATTTTTTATTTCTTGTTGTAATATAGCATTTTTTGTATAATAATTTTAAAAAAAGGTGATATAATGACAAAAATTGATATGATGCTTTATAAAGAAATAGGAAGAATTTTAAAACGAGAACGATTAAACAAAGAAACGAGTTTAGATCAACTTGTTGAAAGTATTAATAACATTAAAACGAAAAGCACATTAAAAAGATATGAAGATGGTAAATCACGTATTGATATGGATGTTTTACCTATTATATGCAAATTATATGCAAAGCATTAAATATCAATTATGTTGATGTAATAAAAGAGGCTGAAAATGAAGTTAGTTTTCATAATTCAAATAACTCGTCTTTTGGTGATTATGAGAAAAATATTTCTTATTTAAAAAATAAACCAGAGTTATTGGAGCTTTATGGAGATATAGTTGCTAATGATCAATTAGTTTTATTATTTGACAAAGCAAAAAAACTAAGTCCTGAGGACTTAGAACAAGTATTAAAAATCATCGACACATTCAACAAAGAAACGAGATGATTATATGGAATTTGAGGACTTTTTAAGATTCTATGATATTAATCTTAATTATGTCGATATACCCTCTTCGGTTAGAGGTTTTGCATATTACAATGGCTATTCTTATTTAGTCATAATAAATAAAAAATACAGTAAAGAACAAAATATAAAAACAACTATTCATGAATTGATTCACATATTTAAAAACCATTTTTCCTATTTAAAAGAAGATGAATATATATGTGAAAATGAAGTTGGAAAAATTGTTAATGATTTATATGAAATTATAGGAACATAAATTTAAAATAGAGAGGATTAAATTATGGGATTTAAGGATAAATTTAGCAGTATTTTAGATGAAACATTAGAGGTTTCTAAAAAAATTGGAAAAGCAACTTTGGAAGCCACCAAAGAAACCTTAGAAAACAAATTAGATGATATAGAACAAAATAGAATTGAGAAAAAAGAGGCAAAAATTGAAGAAAAAGCAATAAAAAAATTATTTAGTCTAGATAAAAAAATCGGTGATTTGCAAATTGATACAACAAATAAGTTATTTAAAGTTAAAAATGTTTCTTGTAATAAAATCTTTAACTTTAGTGATATTATAGATTTTGAATTATTGGAAGATGATATCAGCATTGCTAGTGGAGGACTTGGACGTGCATTAGTTGGGGGAGTGGCATTAGGTGGTACAGGAGCAGTTGTAGGCGCAGTAACCGGAAAAAAGACTACTAAAAGAAAAATTACTAAATTAATTGTTAAAATAACTATGAATGACTTTGATTTTCCTTGCATTATGATTATTTTAATTAATAAACCTATAAAAAATACAAGCAAAGACTACCAAAAAGCATTTAATGAGGCTCATCAAATAATCTCTATTCTTAATGTTATGATAAATAATCAAGATAGTGAAAAATAATGTGTTAATGGAAAATAATTCGATATAGAATGTCAATATACATCAGAATTAAATACTTCAAATATAAGCGGGATGAATTTAGAACAAATAGGAGATAAGATAAAAACTTCTCCAAAAATATGGGGATTTAACATTAAAAGTTTAAAAACAACTAACATAAAATAAATTTTAATTAGGTAAACACACTTTATGGTGTGTAGTGAGGAGGAAGAAAGTGGGATTTTTCAATTTTTTTAAATCCAAAGAAAACAAAAAGAAATATTTAGTTAGCGATATTATATTATTATGGTATTTTGAAAAAGCACGTAATATTAATGAGCAGTTCCCTATGTATTTCACAACTAAATATCAAATAGATGTAAAAGCGGAAATAAAAAAATTAATTTTAACTAAAGCAATTGAATTAGCTAATACTAAACAACAGCTAAATATGTTAAATGTTTCTGAACTAAAAAAAATATGTAAAACTGAAAATATACCTACTACTGGAAAAAAAGCTATTTTAATAGATAAGCTTTTAACAATCCCAAATATAAATGAATACATTAACAATACAGCATATATAATAAGTAATTTAGGAAAAGAAACTTTAGAAAATAATTATGACTTTGTAAAATACCATAAAAACTCTTTTGAATTGTCCCCAACTGACTTTGCAAATAAATTGCAGAAATTAGGAACATATGAACAAGTTTATATTAACGAATTTTATAACAATGAAGATAGATATGCAAACAAAGAAAACTGGGGGCTATATAGAAATAATAAATTATATCAAGCTCAATTTTACCATTTACAAGATGATTACGAAAAAGAGATGCTTTATTACATAGAAGTATTTTACTGTGACATGAGTGGTTATTGCAATAATTATAGAGAGAGTTTTCATGAACTAATGCTTGCTCCAGGTATTATTAAATATTTTAGTAGTAATAAGTTGTATTTTAAAAAATCAATGATTGATAAATGTATAATAGATTGCAAAGTTCCCAAACATTATTTCAGTAAAAATGGATTTTCTGCACTAATGTCTTATTTATTAGATAATGAAAAAATTGAGCACAAGTATTTGTCTGAATACAGAAAAATTAAATAAATGATAACATACACATAATATTTATTAAATTGTTAGGAGAAAAGATATGGTTAACAAAAATAATGGTGGTTTTGAAAAATCAAAGCAATTGAAAAAGGAAACCAATAAAGAATTTGTATCATTAGAAAAAATGATAAAAACAATTCAAGAAGAAACAAATAAATATAATCAATTAAATTCATCATTTTCTAAAAGTTTAGAACCATTGCAAGAAGCATTTACAACAAGTGAAATAAATTTTGATGGATTAGTTGCTGCTCTTAACCCTCTTTTGGAGACTATGGAATCATTAAATAAAAAATTTAAACGTTTAGATTACACATCTGTAATAAATACACTAAATCAAAATATTCAAATTTTATCAAGTTCAATAAATGCTATAGAACAAAATCAATTAAATAAAAGTTTTATTGATTTAAAAAATTTTGATTGTTCATTAATGCAAAACAGTGAAACTTCCATTGCTGAGATGTATGCAACAATAAATGATGAAAACTATGATGAACCAATAGTTGATTATAAGGAATTTAATCTCATATTAAAAACTATTTCATTTATAAACGATCCTGTAAAAAGTGTTGAATTTTTGAATAAAGCATTATTTATCGCTGATAACTGTATTGATTACAACATTAAAATTTTAATTTTTAAAAAAATTTTTGATGAAATAACTTCACTAATTGCTGAAGGATTTGTCACATCTGCTATTTTTTTAATTTCTTTTATATTAACAATACTCTTAAGAGATACTATTATTTATAAACAGTATTTAGAAATAAAAGAAAGTGTAAAAAAATATAAAGATGATAACTAGTTAATGCTTATTGAGCATACAAAAGACAAAAAACAAACATTGATAATTTTCTTATTCTAATACTAAAATAAAAAACTCCACTGCTACCAACAGTGAAGTTCAAATGAAGTACTACCAATACTTCATAATCAAAAAGACCTACCAAAGTCCTTTTACGTACTCAATTTTACCACAAGAGCACGTCTAAGGCAAATAACAATTGAAAGGACGTGTTTTTATTATGGGAAAATACAAACAAAGAAAAGACGGGAGATACGCAACATCAGTAACTTTAGGTGGTAAAAGATATCAAGTATGTGCAAAAACAATTAAAGAAGTTGATAAAAAACTTTTTCAAATAAAATCAAAATATGAACAAGGTTTAATATTAAGAAGTACAGAAGCTCTTTTTAAAGATTATAAATGGGAATGGTTCAATACAAAAGAACCACTGATCAGCGCTAAATCGGCACAAAGTTACAAATCAATCTTAAATAATCATTTTGTAGAAATAGATTATAAAAAAATTACTGATATAAAGAAAACTGATATTCAAAGATTAATCAACATACTTATTGATAAACCTAATACAGCAAATAAAGTATATATGACGCTGAATCAAATTTTAGAAAATGCTGTTGATGATGATATCATAAATAAAAATCCATGTCGACGTATAGTGAAACCAAAAATTGAAACTAAAAAACAAAAAAGAATTTTAACAGATGAAGAATTCTATTTAACTGAAGTTGCTGAGTTTACCGATCGTGAAAAAATGTTCGTAATTATGAGTAAGTACTGTGGTCTCAGGCCAGAAGAAACAAGAGCACTAACAAAAGATGATTTTATTATAAATAATAATACTGGATACGTTATTATAAATAAAACAGTTGTATATACTTTTAATCAGCCCATTTTTCAAGCATTTACTAAAAATAATAGCAGTATTCGTGAAGTACCTCTATTCGCTAATATTTTGCCGTTTGTCAGCTATTATCTTTCTAGTATACAAACATCTAAACTTTTCACAAACATCAATGGTGACGACAATTATATGACAAATCAAAGCTATAAATGGATGATTAAAAAAATAATTGATAAAATTAAGTTAAAAGCAATAGAACTTAATATTGATTTTAATCCTACTGGCTTTACTCCA
This sequence comes from Thomasclavelia spiroformis DSM 1552, assembly GCF_025149465.1. Lineage (NCBI taxonomy): Bacteria > Bacillati > Bacillota > Erysipelotrichia > Erysipelotrichales > Coprobacillaceae > Thomasclavelia > Thomasclavelia spiroformis. Next base: position 1,513,692 of record NZ_CP102275.1, read on the forward strand.
TATGTCTTTAGACATACGTATGCTACCCTTTTATATTACTCAGGTGTAAGACTTAAAGATGCTGAATACTACATGGGCCACAGTGATAGTAAAATGCTATCACAAGTATACATTCATCTTGATAAAAAACAGCTAAGAGAAAATGATATTATTGAAAATTTTGTTCAAAATAAATTAAAAAATAACCGTGAAGATATGTTAAAACGACTACTCAACAATGAGTAGTTTTTTTTGACTACCATTTGACTACTATTAATATAATTTAATCCAACTAAATTCCAGTAAATCCAAACAAGAATAATATCAATTTAAAGCAATAAAAAAAGCCTAAACGCTAGCAAAACCTAGTGTTTAAGCTATATTTTCAATTGGTCTCCCCTCACGGTCTCGAACCGTGGACCCTCTGATTAAGAGTCAGATGCTCTACCAACTGAGCTAAGGAGAGATGACATGTATTATAATACACCCATTTTTAGATAAAATCAAGCGGTTTTTAATGATAAAACACAAAAATTATGCTATAATCAAAAAGCAGTGGGGTGGTTAATATGTTTTATAAACAAAGTATTGATGATATAAAGCTTGTAATTTTATCATTAGATGGTGGCTTGTTAGATCTAAATCGATTAAGATTTAATTATTTAAAAAAAATATGTAAATCACATGATATTACAATAACAAAAGAAGAATTTGAAAAATCATTAGGTAATATGGAAACAATGTATATTAATTTACCTATTGCTAATGATATTGTTCCTGATGATTTAAATAAATTAATTGAACATGATTTATATGAATACGCTAAACTAAAACCTAATTCATTAATAAAAGAAGGAACAGAAGATTTATTACAGTTCTTTAAACAAAAAAATATAAAAATAGCGGTAATTTCAACCCATAAAATAAAACGAGCTATCCAATATCTTCAACTAACAAGATTATATAATCATATTGATTTTGTAATCGGTGGAGATAATAATAACCTACCATTACCTGATCCATCTGTACTAACAATTACTTTGGAACAATTAAGTGTTGCTTCAAATAATGCCCTAGTAATTGCCAACTACCCTAACCTACTTTATGCAGCAAATCGTAAATTCATGAATGTAATATACTTAAACGATCTTTGCCCAGCAACTAATTCAATTATTTCTAGTGCCTTTAAAATTGCTAAAAACAACTTAGATGTTATTAATATTATGCTTTTTGCTAGATATGATACAATGGAAATGTATTCTCCATTACTAGGAATGTCTAGTGATATGCCATTACCTGCTCTTAAGCAAACATATAAACGATTACTTAAAGAATATGAAAATGACGAGCAATTAATTGATTTAGTTAATAATACTTATCAATATTTTTTAAATGAGATATTAAAAAAGGATTCATCAACAATATCTTCAATTTTTGAAGAAGAAAATAAAGATACAAAAAAAACAGATAAATCTGTTGATACTAACAAAACTATAGATGAAACAGTATCAGGTGAATCAAATTCTAAAGAATTAGTGGATCATTTTGAATTTAATGATATACCAGAAAAAACAATTCATAAAAAACCAACTATCAAAGATGACCCTGAACACATTAATGAATTAATGGATATCATAAACGGTCATTCAAATCAACCGATAGAAACAGAAAATGAAATCAATGAAGTAAAAACAACAAAACAAGAGAAAAAATCTTTTGATAGTTTTTTACATTTTCTTTATACACTAGCCGTCGTAGCACTTGTTTCTTTTATTGGATTATTAGTATTTGTCGCATTTCAAGATTTTATTAATGGTCCTAGTGTTATTGCTAGCATAATTAAAAAAATCATTGATATTTATGTTAATATCGTTTTATCTATATATACTTTTATTTTTAATGGATTACATCATATTATTAGTTTTATTCCTGATTATAATCATTTAATTATGGGTAATGATTTTTTATCATCACTTGCAATTAAATTAATTTTATTTATCATTTTTAATCTAATTATTGTATATGTGTTTAAATTTGGACTTTCTTTATTAAATGAAGTGGAGGATGAAGATGAACTTACGGAAGAAAATTAAAGAAGTCGATATCAAATGTTCTTATATTTTCCCAAAATACTACCATCACAAACTATTTAGTAATTTTATGAAGATAATAACCGGTGTTGGTGATTTTGGCATGATTTGGTTAGTTTTAATCTTATCTTTAAGCCTTCATACTAAAACACAACTATTATCACAAAAAATGCTTACTGCACTGCTCTTAGCTACAATTATTGGTCAAGTAACGATTAAATCATTAGTAAAAAGAAAACGGCCATGTCATACTTTTCATGATGTAAATATGCTTGTTGCTATTCCTAGCGACTATTCTTTTCCTTCAGGACACACAGCTTCTAGTTTTGCCTGTGCAACAGTAATATGCTTTTTCTATCCTAAGGTCGGTGCATTTTACATATTATTTTCTTTTTTAATGGCTTTTTCAAGATTGTATTTATTTGTACATTACTTAAGTGACATAATTTTTGGTATGATTTTAGGTATTGGAGTCGGTATTATTACCATGATGTTATAAAAAAACGTGTTTTTTCAACACGCTTTTTTTATAACATAATATAAATTAAAATCATTGCAATTAGATTTTTAATACTGTGCAAAAAAATCGGTATAACGATGTTTTGCCTTCTTTCATATGCAAATGAAAAACCAAAACCAGCCATCATATATGGGATAAGTTTGATCCATTCGCTCATATCACCACTTAAAATATAACTATATACATGTAAAAAACCAAATAAAAACGCAGAAATCAAATGGGCCCAAAGCATACTTCTTTGACGCAACGAATTAAAGATCAGACCTCTAAAAAGCAATTCTTCAACTATAGGCGCTAAAATCACAGCATTAAATGCCATTAACCCTGCATTATATGAAACCAAAGAAACAACTAACGTTTGATTTGATGCTTCTTGTAAGCTTGCTGGTAAAAATAAATTTACAATCATTTCACCAATAAAACTAAATACATATACAGCACCAATTCCAATCGTTAATGTCCAAATAATATTTTCTAATAAATTCTCTTTAAATGCTTTTAAATTTTCCCTAATAAAATCTTTAAATACAATCAATAAAAAGATTGCGGTAGACAATGTAATCAATACATTATAATAAACATTAATATTTTCAACCGAAACATTATTATTAACATATGAAGTATATAATGTAATCAAAAACTTAAATATAATTGGCGCAAAATACAAATACCACGGAAAAATGAGAATTGTTCCAATTGCTTTTTGACGTCCATTTAATTTTATTTTTGTCATTAAATTCAATCTAACACCCCATTAAATAAGATTTTTATCTTCTAAATCAATTTCTTCAAATAAAACAGCAGTGCATGTTTGTAATTCAACTGCATACAAATAAGCAGAAGCAATTGCTACCAATAAATCAACAATTATAGGAATAGGTAAAATTGTCTGTACAAATACTGCAATTATATAAATTAAAATAATCCATCCTAAATAAGAAAGATTTAAAATAAATAATGTCTTTTTATAACCCTTCATCATTCTTGCTGATTCACTCATTGCTTTAATTCCAGTAATTTTATATTTTTCTAAAATATATGGTGTTAACGCAAAAATCAAACTATAAATTAATGATGCGATTGCAATAATCAATGATCCAAGTACAACAATTAAACCTAGTGAAGTTACAGTATTACTAAAGGTTGGATCATTTATTATTCCATTAAAATCACTTGCATACATTCCTTCTGCTAATAATAAATTAGAAAACTCATTAAATATATCAACATCTACTGTTAACTTTGTAATCAATAACATAATTAAACCAATAAATAAAACAATTACAAAGAAAAATACATATTGGATAAAATAAGTAAAAAATAATTGTTTAAATCTTTTAAATCCAGTAAGACCAACATTTTCAATATCAATTTCATCACCGCGTTCATTTACTACCATCAAAGACGCAACAATATTACCATGAGAAAACGGCAACATGATAATTGATATAATTAATGATGCAAAAGGAATCATTGCTCTGCTAAATGATGCTCCAGCATAATCAACTAAAGTTGTAATAATACTAATAAAAATAAAAACATAAAATATATTTTTTTGATTTGCTAAAACGCTCCTTGCTTTCATTTTAATATCACGTATGTTCATTCCAATTACCTCCATGAGCGTATTATACAAAAATACACCATAAAAGTAAATTTATTTAATATCTAAACTAGTTTTAATTGCCTCATTAATTTGTTGCATTACCTTATTATCAATAAACCCAACCTTTTCTCTGATTCGCTGTTTATCGATAGTTCTAATTTGTTCCAATAAAATAACACTCTTTTTTTCTAAACAATTATTTTCAACCATTACATGTGTTGGTAATGGATTTTTAGTTAGTTTCGATGAAATTGGTGCAACAATGATTGTTGTTGAATAACGATTCCCTTTATTATTTTGAAGAACTACTACAGGACGATAACCACCCTGCTCGCTTCCCACTACTGGTGATAAATCTGCATAATAAATTTCCCCTCTATGTATCATACTTTCAACCCCTTTAATGCACTATATGAATGCATTTGGGTTTTATTACATAAAAATAAAAACAGGTTTAAAAACCTGCTATTTTGCTAATTTATTTAAAGCATCTTTAGCCGCTTGCTGTTCAGCTCTTTTTTTACTTGAACCAATACCTGTACCTAAAATCATATCATCCATTCTAACTGCCATTTCAAAAACAGGATTATTAGATGGGCCAGTCGCTGAAAGTAATTCATAAGTAACCGTTTTACGTTGATCTGCTTGAATTAATTCTTGTAACTTGGTTTTAAAATCCGTAATATCATCATAATTAACATCATTAACATGACGATAAATCGTTTTTTTAAGCATCATATCAACATATTCCATTCCACAATCATGACAGATTGCTCCCATAAAAGCTTCAAATATGTCCGCTAAAACACTATCACGATCACGACCACCATTATTAATTTCCCCAGCCCCTAAATAAATATAAGTTCCTAAATCCAATTCTCGAGCAAATCGTGCTAACGACTCTTCTCTAACTAATTTAGATCTCAATTTTGTTAATCTTCCTTCAGGCATAGTAGGATATAAATCAAATAAATATCTTGAAACATGGTATTGTAAAACAGCATCCCCTAAAAACTCTAATCTTTCATAATCATGATTTTTTAGTTTATTTTCATTAGCATACGAAGTATGTGTAAATGCTTGTTTAAAAATTTCTATATCATGATATGGTATTTCCATAGCCTGTAAAAATTTTTCTAATTCCACTTTATTTCAATCCTTCTTTCATTTTTCTAACCACATCACTTGATACCATTTCAAATGCTAAATGCATTGCATTTTCAAAAGCAATTGCATCACTAGCACCATGAGCTTTAATCACCGGTTTATCAAAACCAACCATTAAGGCTCCTCCAGCAGCTTTAGTATCAAATTTTTTCATTAACTGCTTTAAAGCTGGTTTTGCCATTAAAGCACCAATTTTAGTACGCGATGAAGACATAAAACCGTCCTTTAAACTTTTTACTAATACACTAGCAACACCTTCAATCGTTTTTAAAGCAATATTTCCACTAAAACCATCAGTAACGATAACATCAACATCACCATTTAAGATTTCTTTACCTTCAATATTACCAACAAAATTAATTTCTTGCATATTTTCAAGTAATTTATAAGTTTTCTGATGAATTTCGTCACCTTTATGATGCTCACTTCCAATATTCAATAAAGCTACTTTAGGATTAGTAATTTTGCGAACATTTTTAGCATAAATATTTCCCATAATTGCAAATGATTTCAATTGTTCAGGGGTATTTTCACTATTAGCACCAACATCAAGCATCAAAACACCTTTATCATTATACGTTGGTAAAGTAGCCATTAAACAAGATTTTTCAACACCTTCTAAACGTTTAAAAAAAAGCATTGCACTTGCATAATAAGCTCCCGTATTACCACAAGATAAAACTGCATCTACCTCACCTTTTTTTGCTAACATGATTGTTTTTACCATACTCGATTCTTTTTTTCGACGAATCGCTAAGATATTTTCTGTCATTTCTAATACTTCTCGAGCATCAATCAAAGTAACTTGTGAATAATTTTTTAACGCTTCTAATTCTTCAATTTTACCTACTACATATAATTCATCATCTTTATTTTTTTCAAGAAATGACAAGCAAGCATCAACAACTATCTTACTTCCCAAATCACCACTCATTGCATCGATTCCTAATTTCATATCTTTCACCTCATCTAATCAATATATTTATTATTATCAACTAACTGTTCTTCTATTTCTTTTATCAATTTTAAATAAACTGGATCATTAGATTCACTCTTTAATAATTCTAAAGCATCTTTTCTCGATACTTCTAAAATATTAACATCTTTAAAAACATCTCCAATCATAAAATTTGGTAACCCACTTTGTTGGTCCCCTAAGATATCTCCTGGTCCTCTTAATTTCAAATCATAAAAAGAAACTTCGAAACCATCATAACAATTTTTCAAAAATTCTAATCGTTCAAGTGCTTCTTTACTTTTTGAATTTGTCAACAAAAAGCAATATCCCTGCTTATCACCACGACCAACTCGACCTCTTAACTGGTGAAGCTGACTTAAGCCAAAACGTTCAGCATTATAAATAACCATCCAATTAGCATTTTCAACATCTACCCCAACTTCAATTACTGTCGTTGAAACTAAAATTTGAATCTGATTGTCTTTAAAGTCATCCATAATCTTATTTTTTGTTTCATCATCCATTTTACCATGAAGCAATCCAACTTCATAATGTCCACTAAAATAACTTTTCATTCCTGCATAAATACTTGTTGCAGCTTTACTATCAATCGCTTCACTTTCTTCAACTAATGGACAAACCACATAACATTGGCCACCACTTGCTAAATAGGTTTTTAATTTATTTAAGATTGGCTTCATGCTGTGTGATCTAACTACATCACTAATTATTGGTTTTCTACCTTTAGGCATTGTTTTAATTGTTGAAACATCCATATCCCCATATAAAGATATTGCTAATGTTCTAGGGATTGGCGTTGCTGACATAATCATGAAATCAACTTGTTGTCCTTTTTCCTTTAATGCTTTACGTTGGTTTACTCCAAAGCGATGTTGTTCATCAGTAATTACCAAACCTAATTTATAATAATTTACCTTTTCTTGAAATAAAGCATGGGTTCCAATTACAATATTGATTTTACCATCATTTAATTGTTGATAAATTATTTGTTTTTCTTTATTTGATAAATGCCCTGTAAGTAGTGTTAAATTAATATTAGTATCTTTAAATAATTTTTGCAACAAAGTAAAATGTTGTGTAGCTAAAATTTCAGTGGGTGCCATTAATGCTCCTTGAAAACCTGCTAAATAATTAGCATATAAACCAATTGCTCCAACTACAGTTTTACCGCTACCTACATCTCCTTGAACAAAGCGATACATTGTAGTATCGCTTTTTAAATCTTCCAAAATTTCATTTACTGCTTGTTTTTGATCAGTCGTTAAAGCAAAAGGAAGTTCATTTATAAATTTATTAATAATTTGTTGATCAAATTGTTTTTTTATTCCTAAATTCTTTTTACGTGATAATTTAATATATTGCATCGTTAATTGAAACTTTAAAAATTCTTCATATTTTAAATAACGCATTGCTTCTTGAATATCACGATTACTATTTGGAAAATGAATTAAATTTAATGCTAATTCTTTATGAATTAAATGATGTTTGATCATATAAGCAATTGGCACTTCATCTTGAATATGATCTTGATAAAACGCCAAGGCCTTTTTTACATAATTTTGAAATGACTTTTGAGTCAATCCATCTTTTAAAGAATATACCGGTGTAATCCCAGAAACTTCTTCTAATTTTTTTAGCCTGATATCACTAGCTGTAATATTACCTTTACTATATTTACCAATAATAGTTAGAATCATTCCTTTAACCATATTTTTCTTTAAAAAATGACGATTAAATATCGTCACTTGATAAATTTCATGATTATATAAAATTGGAAAAATCATTCTTGACATTCGACCATTATAAAATACCTTAGGTTCATCTACAAGAGTTGCTTCAATTGTAATTTTTTCATTATTAATCAATGCTGTTGCTTCGATACTATCATAACGATAAGGAAAATGAAGTACTAAATCTTTAAGACAATATATATTCATCTTATTTAATACCTCAATTCTTTTATCACTTATTCTTATTTGCTTTAATGGAATTTGTTTTGACATAACATCACCAAAGATATTGTATATTATTTATCAAAAAATATCTACCAATTTTAACTCTTGAATCATAATACTTACTTATCTTCATATAATATAAAAAGCTGTATAAAGCAAAATTTGCTTTATTACAGCCTAGTATTTTCAATTAATTCAACTGCATTATTTAAAACAGCTTTTCCATCCATTCTAGTAAAATCATCACAATCAATTATACTGACAGGAATTATATCATTTACTACAGATTTAACTTTTTTATATTCAAATTCATTTTGTGGTGCAATTAAAATACAATCAGCATCAAAACAAGATGTATCAAGTGCATGTTGCCCAACAGTCCAAACAATTGCATCAATATTTTGACTAGCTGCTTCTTTTTTCATTGAATTCACTAATTTACTTGTTGTTAAACCTGATCTACAGCAAAGTAAAATCTTATACATAACATACCTCCATTTGAATAATCATGGAACGATTCTACCACAACGAAATAAAAAATACTACTTTTTTTTAATATTCAAAATTATTTTTTAAAAGTGATAATAACCTTGAATAAATCACCGTCAATTTCAATTTCAAACTTACCATTTTGGATTTCTGTAAAGCTTTTAGCAATCGCTAAACCTAAACCACTGCCAGCTTCATGTCGTGATTTATCACCTCGTACAAATCGTTCAACAATTTCTTCAGCTGAAAAGTTCATTTGGGTAGCTGAAATGTTTTTAAATTCAATAAGCACTTCATCGTCAGTTTCTTTTATTTCTAAATATACCCGACTGTTAGCCATTGCATATTTAGAAATGTTTGTAAATAAGTTTTCAAAGATACGATATGTTTTATCTCCATCTAAGTTTAATTTTATTTCATTATTAGCATAGTTTTTAATCGTTGTTAAATTTTTAGATTCTAGCACTTCTTTATTTTCAGTATATGTTTGTTCTAATAAAGCTACAATATTTAAATTAATCAAATTTAATTTTATATTACCACTATTAGCCTTGCTTACTTCAAACAAGTCTTCAATTAATGAAGTCAAACGATTAACATATTGATTTAAACTACTAATATATTCTTGTCTTGTGTTAGGGGATAATGTATCGTCTTGTAGTAAAACAATATAGTTTTTAATACATGTTAATGGTGTTTTTAAATCATGTGAAACATTGCTAATAAGTTCATTTTTCATATTTTGTGATTTTGTTTCTTCTTCTACTGCTTTTTTAAAACCAACTTTAATATTATTAAATTCATCTTTTAAGCTATTAAAGATTCCTAAATCACTATCAATGTCTACTTGAAAATTATCTTGTCCTAATTGATGTGTGGCATCTAATAACTGATTATAATCATTTTGAATCTTCAAAATTTTATCTTTTAACCAGAAAAATACTACAAATGTATAAATCACTACTAAAATAATTCCAATATTCCAAAACATCAGCATTACCATAATTGCCAAAGAATTAAGTAATACATATTTCATGATTGTTTTATTAATTGGTGATGATAAATCTATTTCCGAAATAAGATCAAGTTTACTTTTTAAATATCTTAAACATGTTCCAACTAAAGTATCTTCTTTTAAATAACGCCAAAATCCACATACAAAAATATATTTAATCATAAATAAGGCTATCGCAATTATTAATAACGTAAAAAATAACATTAAATAATTTAAAATCACAACTACAAAAAGACCATTTATAAAATCAAACTTATTAATAAAAGAAATCAAACTCCCATTAATTGTATTTCCCATCAAAACCATGCAACCTGAAACAAGTAATACTATCCCAAAAAATAACCAAATTCCATTAAATTCTGCCTTCCATTTTTTTATTGTTTTAAAAGGATTAACCTCACTAACAATTCTAATTGGATAACAGAAAATAAATATCGCCAATAAAACAGCACATGTACTTAATGCAATAGCAGAAAAACCATTATATATTTCCCATGAATTAATATAGCTAGAAATATATCCATAACCTTCTACTTTTTCTGGAATAATATAAGTTATTTCTAAATTCGTCGGACGATTAATTTCAAGACTGTCTATCGGTATTTGATAACCATCAATATCTATTATAGTTTGATCATATGTTTCAATTAAATTACTATAATACAATAAATTAGTTAATGTTTTTGAATGTGCAAATGTTTCATTGTTGATATCCCCTTCCATTTGCCAATTGCCATTTGCATCACATGTCATTTTACCATAGAAATTATATTTTGATTTATCATCATTATCAGAAATTTTATCAGTATTATTAGTCACACTTATATTAGTTTCACTATTTTTTATTAAATAAACAAAATATGAATCATTTTGAAAATTATATTTCATATCACTAATTAAATCTGATACTCTTTTATTTATCCCTTGTTTTATTTCTTCTGGTAATTCCTGTTTATATGATAAAATTTCGTAGTTTGGATCTACTTCTTTTATCATTGCTAAAGTAAAATATTGGAATTCTTCATTAAAAAATTCTGCAATATCCCAACTATCTTTAAAAGTAATATTCTCTTTAACATTATCAAATAAAGATATGACAGTTGTTGAAAGCATTAATAAAAAAGCTACAAAAATAACACCAAATATTCTTTTTGTTTTATTCATTATTCTACACCTTTTCAATCTTATAACCAATTCCCCAAACAACCTTTAAATATTCCGGCTTTTTAGGATTAATTTCAATTTTTTCTCTAAGTTTTCTAATATGCACCATAATTGTCTCGGTATTAATTGCTTCTTCTTTCCAAACAGCTTGGTATATTTCTTCAGCTGAATATACTCTTCCTGGATAACTCATTAATAATTCTAAAATTTGAAACTCTTTTGCTGTTAAACGTACAGTTTTATTATTGGCGCTTACTTCTTTTGTATATTTATCTAGTTCTAAGCCACCCACAACTAATTTATGCTGAGCATTATCATTTGTTGTCATATTTTTTAATTTAATGATTTGTTCGTAGCGTCGAATATTAGTATTAACTCGGGCAACTAATTCCATTGGTTCAAATGGTTTAGTAACATAATCATCACCACCAATATTTAACCCTGTTATTTTATCAATATCTTCTGATTTTGCACTTAAAAATATAATTGGAAAATCATATTTCTGTCTTAGTTTCATTGTCATCGTAATTCCATCCATAACTGGCATCATAATATCTACTATGGCTAAATGAATTTCATGTTTTGATACTACTTCCAAGCCCTCTTGTCCATTCGTAGCAGTATATACTTTATATCCCTGATTTTTTAAAAAGACACTTACAGTATCTCTAATTCCCATCTCATCTTCAACAATCAATATTGTATGTTCCATTTTTATCCCCCTTTTATATTCATTATAATATCAAAAAATAAAAGAACTATATTTAAAATTCTTAAAAAAATCTTAATTCTATTTTTATCAAAAAAGCTTTATTAATAAACATTAGTCTATAACAAAGCTCTTTTAATTATTTTTCAATCATTTCAACTGCTTTTTTTGTCGCATGACAAACCGTTAAAGCTGAAAAAAACGTATATGCATATATATAATCTTTAAAAACAAATACTCTAACCATCCCAATAAAGGCAATCAATAAAAAGATAATTAAATACATATATGGTAAATACATCATGATTGATAACGATTTATTTACCAAGTCACTTAATACATTCTTTCTATCTAATATTTTATAAACTCCCCACATTCCATAACTAACTAATGCCCAAATTATCGAACCAATCAAAATACTAAAAAGCACATCTATAGATTTTGAATATGGCAAACACCAGATAAAGCCAATAACCATGACTAATAAATAAATTGTATCTAAAATCAATGCTTCTTTACTCATATTATCCCCCTCCAATCTTCCAACTCATATTTTACACCATAATCTTGTATATTTAAAGCTAAAAGTAAGTATCACATTATTTCCTATATATAAAAAACGCACATAAGTGCGTTTTTAATCTTTTAAATCACAGATTCCTATATTATCACCATACATTGAATACCAGTCTTGATTAAAATCATTTACTGCTTTTTCAATATTTGGATTTGCAAATATCTGTTTCAACACTTCTACTGGTACTGTTACTGCCTGGGCTCCATTATTTAAGGCATCTTTTACTTGTTGTACCCCTTTAAATGATGCTGCTACTATTTTACTTTCATATCCATCCATAATGATTCGATTTGATAATTCATTGATTAATTCAAAGGGATCTGCTCCTAAGTTTCCAATTCGATTTACATATGGGGCAATATAGTCTGCTTTGGCTTCTAAAGCCATATATGCCTGCATTAAATCATATACTGCTGTTGCTGTAACATTGATTCCTTCTTCTTTTAAAAGCTTGATGGCTTTGATTCCTTCATATGATACCGGTACTTTGATATATACTTTGTCATCTATTTCTTTTAAGATACGATGAGCTTCTTTAATAATTGTATCACAGTCTTTTGAAATTACTTGAATGTGCAAGCTTCTTTCTTGACCGATGATTTTTCTGATTTCTTTCATATGTTTAAAGAAATTTTGAGGATTTGTTTTTTTAACGATTGAAGGATTGCTTGTTACTCCAACAATTGGTAAGTATTCAACTGCTTCTTTGATTTCTTCTAAATTTACTGTATCGATTATAAATTCCATTGTATTTTCTCCTTTTATTCTATAATTAAATTTTTTAAACCTGCTTGTTTTACAATTTGATAAAAACGTTGCATTTGTTTTTGATCAAACATTTTATACTGTTTATCTATTCCATATTCTAAACCAACTAATTCATATTTTGATGATGCTAAGGGATTATAATTTAATAATTCATATTTTACTTCAGGGTAAAGATTAACTAGAAAATTAGTAATTTTAGTAATATTTTCATCTGTTGCCGTTATTGTAGGAATTAATGGGGTTCTAATAATAACTTTATCTCTATGTTCACTTTCTAAAATATATTGGATATTTTCTTTAATTATCTTAGAAGAAACATTAGTATATTTTTCATGTTCTTTTTCATCAAAAATTTTTAAATCAATATATATTAAATCTAAATACAGTAAAACTTTTTTAATTAAGTCTAGTGAAGCATACATTGTTGTTTCAATAGCTGTATGTAAGCCTTCTTCCTTACACCTTTTTAGTATTTCAACTAAAAATTGTCCTTGCATTAACGGCTCACCACCAGAAAAAGTTACACCCCCATCATCTCTAAAAAACACTTCATCTTCTTTTATTTTTTCAAGCAAAGTTTCAATATCGTATACTTCACTATCATAACGAATCGCTCCACTTGGACAAGCCATTACTAGATTATCAAAATCTCCTTGAAATTCATGATTAAAATATGGTCGATTATTTTTGTATGTCATTTGTTTTTCACTTGCAAACTGTTTACATCGTTGACAATGAATACAACTATTTTTGAAATAAAGTAATCTTCTTTTTGTAAATAATCCTTCTGGATTTTGACACCATTTACAACGCAATGGACATCCTTTAAAAAAGACTGTCGTTCTAAGTCCAAAACCATCATGAACTGCAAATCTTTTAATATCAAATACTAGCGCTTTAGATATTTCCATAAGTTGTTCTTTCAATAATTTCATCTTGTAATTTACCAGCTAATTCAACAAAGTAGGCAGTATAGCCAGCAACTCTGATGGTTAATGATTTATGTTTTTCAGGATGGATTTTGGCATCAAGTAAATCTTCACGTCTGACGACATTGAATTGAATATGTGGTACTTCTAAATCAACAAAAGCTCTTAAGAAATTTTCAAATTTATTCATTCCTGTTTCCGTTTCAAAAAACTCTGGTAAAAATTTCATATTCAATAAACCACCATTTGTTGTAAAAGAATTATCCATTCGTGACACTGATTTTAAAACAGCCGTTGGTCCATTCATATCACGACCATATACTGGTGACATACCACCATCTGCAAGTGGAGTCAAAGCATTTCTACCATCTGGAGAAGCTCCTACATTTTCTCCCATAGGAACATGGGCACTTACAGTATACATACCTGTATGATATGGGCCCCCTCGATAATTTGTATAATCTTTCATTCGTTCTCTAAAATAACCAGCCCATTTTGCCCCTAATTCATCTACCCACTTAATATCATTACCATATTTTGGTACTTTATTTAATAACATTGTTTGAATGATTTCATGACCTTTAAAATCATTTTGTAATGAAACTAGTAACTCATGTTTACTAATCATTTTTTCATCATATACTAATTTTTTGATTGCTGCTAAAGAATCCGCTAAATTAGCAACTTGAATCATTTGAATTCCTGATAAATTATACTTTGCACCACCTTTAGTTACATCTAATCCCTTTTCTAAACAATCATCAATAACAGTAGATAAAAATGCTGTTGGCAAACAATCTTGATGAGCTTTTTCAACAATTTTTTCCGCTTCCATCATTTGATCAATAAAATAATCAATTTGTTTTTTAAAAGCCTCTTCTAAATCATTAAAAGTATCATAGGTTTCCAGACTTCCTAAATTCAATCCAATTTGTTTACTTGTTAATAAACACTTCCCATTATTTAAAGTCAATTCTAAAGCTTTATTTAGGTTAAACATAGCCGCATCTGACCATCCTAAATTATTACCATGAGTGGTTAATTCAACACATCCAACAATCGCATAATTTCTAGCATCTTCTTTTTCAATATTTAAGTCGTTAATCATTGTTTTGATAATTGCTTCATCATTAAAGAATTGTGGCATTCCACTTCCTTTTGCCACAACTTTAATTGCTGCTTGCATTAATTCATGAGATGAGTTTTTATTTAATCTAACTGATAAATTAGGCTGCGGTAACCCTAAATGTTCTTGAGCTTTTAAAATTAATAGTGATAAATCATTATAAGTATCATTGCCATCTTTATCTTCTCCACCAATTGCAATATTGAAGCCAATTGGAAAACCAGCAAAATATTTAGCACTGTGTTGGTTTCTTAAATAAACAATTTGATTGAATTTTAGCCATAAACATTCAAGAATCTCTAAAGCCTCTTGTTTATTAAGTTTACCTGCTTCAATATCTTTTTGATAATAAGGATACGTATATTGATCCATTCTACCTGGTGAAAATGAAGAGGCATTAGATTCCATATGTAGAATTACAAACAAAAACCATAATGACTGAATTGCTTCATGAAATGTCTCAGGTGGTCTTTTAGCAAGATTTAAACAAATATTTGCTACATTTTCTAACGATTTTTTATATTCATCTTCAACTTCATCTAACATCTTCATAATATAATCATGATATCTTATCATAAAATGACAAGCACCTTGTAAAACCAAAATCGTACATTCATAAAACTCTTTTTGATTTTTATTGCAAGTTTTTAATTTTTCCTTAGCTTTTTCCATCAATCCTTGCGGTCCTAATTTTAACCATAATGCAGAATCTGGACAAATATGACCTTGTGCATGATCTTTTTGATTAATTTTTACAACTTTAGCCATTGCCTCAATTTCTTTACCGTAATTATTTTTAATTACATCTTCCATTGATTTTGCATTCCAATATGGATAAATATTTTCTTTAAATTCTTTAATATCCTCTTCTCTAACTAAAAACTTATCTTGATCTCTAGTTGGTAATGTTTCAAATTCTTTATTTATCCATGAACAGCCACTTTCAGGAAAAATAACACCATAACGTACACCTTTAGTTCGATTTCCAACTATCAATTCCTCTTTTTCAACACTTATTTCTAAGTTTTCTAATGCAGCTTTTAGTGATAGTGCCCTTTTTTTAGGAATTGATAAATTCTCATTTTCTTGGTAGATACGAGTAATGATTCTAGCTTGTTCGATAGAAGCATATCGTGGTTCATTTAACATTTTTTCTTTTAATATAGAAATTCTTTGGGTTTGCGCTAAATTATCCATTTTTATTCTCCTTTTATTGTTTTGTCTTGTTTATACTTTAATTATACATTATTTATAATTAATTTCAATAAAATACAATAATAAATAATAAAAAAAGAAATCATTTTAAATGATTTCTAATCCATATCTTACAATCCTTTCTTTCAGGTTATCTTGAATTTCATCTTCAAAGATAAACCCTGTAAAATCTGCAATATGTCCAAATACATAATTTCCATCTTGCCTTAATTTTACCTTTTCAGCAACAATATAACTTTTTTTACTAGAATTAATAACTTCTTTTTTTGTTAAACCATCATCAACATCATAAGTAGTAACCTTCCCATCATAAACATCTATTCCTACTACTCCTAAAAACGATATATCAAATTTATAATGTTTAATTTGTTCAATCGTTATCGAACCTAAAAAACCATCCCTAGCTCGATTAAAACTACCTCCTAAAAAAACAAGCCGTGTAGAGGATTCATTAGTAAATAGTTTCATAATATCAATCATATTAGTTATTAAAGTAATATTTAAGTTTTTTTGATAAATTAATTTAGCGATTTCTAAATTAATTGTTGAAATTCCTAAAAATACCATTGTTCCTGGTTCAATTAGTTCAACCGCTTTTTTAGCAATGATTCTTTTTTCTGGAGAGTGTATTTTTAAACGTTCGTTTACATTAATTGTATGTAAATTTTCACGTACTTGAATTGCTCCACCATGAATTCTTTTTAATAGCCCAGCTTTTTCTAATGTGGTTAAATCTTTTCGAATACAATCTTCAGTAACATTAAAAGCCTGACTTAATTCCTTAACAATTACTTGCCCTTCTAAGTTGAGTTTTGCAAGTATTTGATTGTGGCGTTCTTGTTGTAGCATAATTTCCACCCTTTCTTTATTTTATAAATGTTACAACATTACCAGTTCTTTTAGTTATTGTTCGATTTAATTTTTCAACATAGCCAACACTTAATGAACCACAAACTATTTCATCATCTAATAACCCTAATGTTTTTAAGTACTCATTAATTCTGGGATTTTCATCTAACCAGCGTAATTGATTGATCCAGCAGCTTCCAAGTTCTAATTCATTTGCCTCTAACATCATATTTTCAAGTGCACAAGAACAATCAGCCATAGCATTTCCATAACCTTTTTTATTAGCCACGATAATAAATAACGGTGCATTATAATGAAATACATAATTGCCTTTTTTAGCATTATTAATCGAATTTATTATTGATTGATACATTCCATCAACAATTTCCATTTTACTAAATTCTTCTTGCACAAGATTTTTTAATTTCATTAAAACTTCTTTATTAGTAATAACAATAAAATGACATGTTTGATTATTATTACCACTTGGTGCATATCTTCCCGCTTCAATAATCTTTTCAATTTTTTTATCTTCAACAATTTGATCACTAAATTTACGATGACTTCTTCTTGTTTTAATACATTCCAATATTTCCATAACTATCTCCTTTTTAATTACATATCTAATAATGAAGTACCATACGAATTATCGATTGCACATAACCATTTACCATTTATTTTACGATAAACATACGTTGCTTTTCTTTCCATTGCATACTCAGATGTTTCTTTATTACTTGCATCCAACAACGTTTTTGATAACACCAAAATAGTATCTGACGTTTCAAGCATTATCATCTTTCCTTGAGTAGGCACAACACTATTTTTAAAATATGCTGCAATCTTTATAAATGCCTCTTTGATTGCCTTTTTACCTTGTACTTCTAATCCCGGTTTAACAACTAAAATAGCATCATCCATATAAAATTCCATTAAATCATCAAAACGTTCTTCTTTAATCGCTAAATCTGCTTGATTAATTAAATCTAAAACTGTTTCATTCATATTAAACTCTCCTTTATTTAATTTTATATTTTCCAAAAGCTTTTTCTTCATCAAGATGTACATCTTTAAAAAAGATAATTAACCATACAATAAATGCAATGATAGCAAAAAACTGCGAAATAAAATTAGCCAATATTGCCCCAACAGCAAAAATCAATCCCCAAATTAAAAAAGCATTTCTTTGATCTTTACTCATCTTTTTTTGATCATACATTTCTCTTTGGTCTTTAGACATACTGTTAAATCCACTAATTAAAATCGCTGCTTTATCTTTTAATATTGTAAAAATTAATGCAAAGATTAAAAAAAGCAAACAACAACATATACATACAATAAAACCGATATTCATTTTCTGCCTCACTTATAAATTATACATAACCTAATTATATTAAATATAGTGTCTATTTTAAAGTATTTAAACCTGATAAAAATAACTCTTTTTTATCTATATTTATTGAATTTGTATCATATCACTTTTGTCTAAATTATTTAACAAGCCGCAAAATTTAGATAATTATCACCTACTATTAAGTCATTTTTAATTGCATTAGTAATATAATTTACAACTTATCTAAAACATAAAAACAAAAAATATAATGAAAATATTTTCCTTATTAATTTTCTCCTCCATCAACCAGAAGCAATTATAGCTAATTAACCATAAATAATTTTGATATAAAATCTTTATTATCGTCAATTATTGTTGATTTTAATAAAAAAGACATCATTAAGGTAATAAGATGTGCGGGAGGAAATTTATATGACTGAACTTAATTTTCAAGAAATCATGAATTTTTATCCAACTAATAATGAATGAATATTTAAATCATAAAAAAGAAAACAAAGGTTAGAAAGATAATCAAAATTACAAGTGAATTAATCAATTCATTGTTTTTCACACATTATTTTGTTATAATATGATGTGTGAAAGTTGGTGATATTTATGACGGGTTTTAATAAAATGGAAAATTTGATAAGTAAATCTACAAGTGGAATCATTAGTACACAAGAAATTTTTGCTGAAAACATTTCAAGAGAAATACTAAATAAATTTATAGAAAATGGTGAATTAACAAAATTTGGTCGTGGTCTATATACAATTAATAGTGCTTGGGAAGATGATTTTTTTTCACTACAACAAAAATATAGAAAAGGCATCTACTCCCATGATACTGCACTATATTTATTAGGATATTCTGATCGTACACCTAGTTTTTATACGATGACATTTCCTAAAGGCTATAATGCTCCTTCAATTAAACAAGAAAATATCAAAATGATCCGGGTCATTCCTGAAAACTATGACTTAGGTATTATCGAAATTCAATCGCCTAGCAACAACCCTATTTGCATTTATAATCTAGAAAGAACTCTATGCGATATTCTAAGAGGTAAAGGTAGCGATATCCAAATTATAAATGCTGCAATGAAAAAATATGCTAATTCTAAAAACAAAAATATCAACCTACTTATGCAATATGCAAAACAATTAAAGGTAAAAGACAAAGTAATGCGTTATATGGAGGTGTTACTATAATCACAAAAAATGCAATGCAATTTAAAGCTGTCATAAAGAAAATGGCAAAAGAAAAGAATATTTCTCCACAACTTGTAATGCAAAATTACATGTTAGAAAGATTATTAGAAAGAATTTCATTATCTAATTACCATAATAATTTCATTTTCAAAGGTGGTTTTCTTATTTCTTCAATTGTAGGATTAAGTTCAAGAGCAACAATGGATTTAGATACAACTATTAAAGGATTCACCTTAACTCATAATTCAATAACAGCTATATTCAAAGAAATATGTGACATTGAAATTGATGATGATATTACATTTGAATTTATCAATGTAACAGATATTAGAAAAACAGATGATTACCCTGGAATAAGAGTCTCATTAAAAGCCTATTATGCACCCATTAGTGTTTCATTAACAGTAGATGTAACAACTGGTGATATAATTACACCTAAAGAAATCAAATACCATCACAATTCTATGTTTGATGACAAAGTTATTTGTATATTAGCTTATAACTTAGAAACTATTCTTGCTGAAAAAATCGAAACTGTTCTTTCAAGAAGTATCGCCAATACTCGTCCTAGAGATTATTATGATATTTATATTTTGTACTCACTTCATAACGAAAATATAAATGAAGAAACATTAAAAGAAGCTTTAGAAAAAACCACAATCAAAAGAGGAAGTACATATATATTATCTGATTATGAAAATATTTTAGAGACTATAGAGAATGATAAAAGACTTCGAGATATATGGAACAAATACTCAACAGATTATAAGTACGCAAAAGATATTTCATTTAAAATGACTTGTGATGCAATATCTACACTATTAACAAAAATGTATAGTAAGGTTACTGTATAAAAAATTCAATTAAAATATAATGCTATATAGAAATAAAGTACTTAAAATAGAATTATTTTTCACGGCAATCAATTTGTCTTTCGAAATCTTCATGATGAGTTAGTTAAGTTAGTATCTTCATATGGAACAGACATTTATAGAGATAATAGTTTGAATGCTAAATGAAAAACAAAGATTCTTCGCAAATTATACTCTAAAATATTTCAATTATAAATTAAAAATGTATTAAAGGCTTATTTTATAAAAAGACTTGAAGTCTTGGTATCGCTGCTTTAAAATTTTCAATTAATCCAAATTTATCAAAAATATTAATTAATTTATAATTACAATAAAATTTTATATTACTTTCATAATTTTATCCATAGAGCCTCTTTTAAACTTGTAATATAATTTAACATTTATGATAAAAAAGCCTGATTATAAGTGATTATATGTAAATTTATATAATTACTTATCTTCAGGCTTTTTATTAAATAATATTATTTTTTATTTAAATTTAATCATTGAAACAATCATCAGTAACATAAAAATTAAAAATACGATACCCCATACATTCTTAAAAAAATCAGATATACGATAATTTAATTGTAAATTAGGACGTTTTTTAAATTCTTTAATTAATAAAATTAATCCAATTAATGCAACAACTAATATAAACGCAGACATTATATATTGCCAAACTTCATTATTATATTCACTTATTTGAGCAATAAAATTATTTAACATATGAATAATAATAGCTGGAATAAGCGAATCACTTTTAAAAGTTACCAAACATAATACTAGCGAAATAAAGAAAGCTCCTATTGCTTGAGGAATATTACCATGCCCTAATGCAAATAATAATGAAACAATTATCGCTCCATACCACCAGCCATAATTTTGCAACTTTTTAAAAATCAAACCGCGATATAATAACTCTTCCATTATTGGTCCAATTAAAACAACAAAAATAAAAATTACGAAATTATCAATTGTTGTGTATTTAGCAGTAAAGTCTGGTGTTTCAAAAATTACAACATTTTCTAATGCACTCATCATTAACGAAACCAGAATACTCATTAAAAAAGAAATTCCTAAACCTAATAAAATATATTTAATGAGATCTTTTTTTTCAAAACTTTCATTGATTCGCCAATTTATTTTAATATCCCACTTTTTTTGATATCTTTTAACAAAATATAAAGTTGTAGTTGCTATTGAAACAATACTACTTAAATAATCTACTAAAATTACATTTAAATTCAATGCTTTAAAAATTGCTTCTGCAACTACATATAACAATGATGTTACTACTAAGTAAAATAGTAACATCCGACAAATTTTACTTCCATTACTCTGTAATTCATTTTCTCCCATATAATACCTCCATCTTTATAACTATGTAATTATTATATCATATAATTATAAAGAAAATTTAAATTCTTTATTAAAGAAATAAAAAATATATTTATTGTACTAATAATGTTTATTCTAGTGTAATATGTCTTTTTTTATTTTCATTAGGATGGATATTTTTTCTTCTTTTTCCTGTCATATCTAGAACTTTTAATCTCAATACAGTTGTTGCTTTCATCATATTTGTATTGAATTTAAATTCTTCTGAATGGTAATGTCTCATAATAATTTTTAACGCTTCTAATTTATCCTCATCGTCTACAAATTCAATTTTACCATGACCAATTACACTTGCATATCCCATTGTACAAGACATTCTTTCTTCATAAAGAATAATATTATGTTCACAATCCATTTCAAAAGTGACATTATTATTTTGTAAAATTAGATCTAATTTTTTTCCCTTTTTAGCACAATGAAAATATAAATATAATTGTTCATCCCTGATATCTACACCAAAATTTAGTGGTACAATATAAGGAAATTCCTTATCAAATAAAGCTAAGCGACAAGTATCACATTTATTTATAATATTCATAATTTCATCAAAATCTGTTATTTCTCTATCTTTCCTTCTCATTTTTTACTCCTCTATAACCAAAATACATTATTTAAAAGTCCATATTTATTATAAATATTATATCATATATCTTTATAATTCACTTATATTAAAAACATTCCTTCTTAAAAAAACACAATTTCTGTCACATAGCATAAGGGAATAAACGATTCTTTCTTAATTCCTATTTATTAGGTTAACCTCATTTCCTTTTACATATTCATTTTTTGTAAGAATCAATATAATAAAAAAGATTACCATTAAAATTACTTTTACAAAAAATGACAACATTGTTATAAAAATTCAAATAAGATTATCCTAATTATTACAAATAAGTGGTTACACTTTGTATCAATTAGGATGATCTTTTTTAATATAATTTTCCTTAATAAATAAACAAATTAAATGAATACTGCAATATTCAAAATAAATATTTAAATCTGGTTCTAATGTTAAGTAAATATATAAAGAAAAAAATTTAAGAGAAGTTGTAAATGATGTTGGCATTAATGAAATCACTATCAGAAAAGGGATAATCAAGTATAATAATCTTGAGACACTTAAAAATTATGAGTCTAAGTTAACTATTTATATTAACGAATTTTTTGTAAAAAAAGAATCAGTTTATAAACTGATTCCATCTTACTTTGAATTTTGTGATTATTTGCAATGAACTGCACCATCAATAGCATAAAGTGCACCACCAATTTCAACAACTACACCACTGAGATGATATTATTGAATATACACAACTGCACCACCTTTTATATTATAGGTGGTCTTTTTTATATTATTATAATGTTAGAGACTTTGTCTCTAATATTATATGAAAGGAGCTTTTATTATGGCTGTAAAATTCAATTTGAGACTATGTTTACAATTGATTGATCGAGGCATATCCCTCAATACGATATCCAAACAATATCATATTAGTAAACATACCTCATCCAAAACAAAACATAGAATGGAGGTGCTTCAATTTGATGTCAGTACTATTGATCAGTACTCAGATGATGAGCTGGGTAAATTATTTTTCCCTGAAATGTACGAATCTGAAAACATTTATTTAGCAGTGGATTATGACTATGTTCATAAAGAATTGTCTAAGCCTGGTGTTAACTTAAAACTATTATGGAAAGAATATTGCTTGAGTGCTAAGGATGGTAAATATCCAGTAAGTTACTCAAAATATTGTAGAGGTTATGCTCAACATGTCGAAAGACACAACTATACCAACCACATTGAACACAAACCCGGGATTCGTACAGAAATTGATTGGTCCGGGCCTACAATGCATTACATGGTTCCTTCTACTGGTGAATTGGTTAAAGTTTATCTGTTTGTCGCAACTTTACCATTTTCTCAATATTCTTATGTGGAACCTACCAAGGATATGAAAATGAATACATGGATTAACTGTAATAAACATATGTTTGAATACTTCGGTGGTTCAACAGTTAGAATTGTATGTGACAATCTTAAAACAGGTGTTGTCAGTCATCCTAAAGAAGGAGAAATCATTCTCACAGATATGTATTCTGATTTTGGAAATCATTATATGACAGCTATTATGCCTGCACAAGTCAGAAAACCTAAGCAGAAAGCGAGTGTCGAAGGTACCGTTGGCAAAATAGCTACAACCATTATTGCATCATTAAGAAATGTAGAGTTTCATTCATTCGAAGAACTTTATCAAGCAGTAAGAGAAAAGCTTGATGAGTTTAATACTACTCCATTCCAGAAAAGAGATGGAAGCAGAAAAGAAATATTTGAAGCTGTTGAAAAGCAGGCACTTAAACCACTTCCTGAAATACCTTTTGAAGTATGTCATTGGTTTTATTCCAGAAAAGTACAAGTCAATTGCCATATCACCTATCAAAAAAACTGGTATTCAGTTCCTTATGAATATGTAGGCAAATCCGTTGATCTAAAAGTGTCAGAAACAACATTGACTATTTATTATCAAAACAAGCGAATCAACATCCACAAGCTGTTTCCTGCCTATATAAAGAATAAATATTCTACCTATGAACAGGATATGCCTGAATCAGTGAAAGTAAGTGAGTGGGATGATGTGCGTATAAAAAAATGGGCGAGCAAAATCGGACCCTTAAAGTGTACCCTATGTCAAGGACAATTAAATTAAAAGGTATATTTTTAATGTTGAAAATTTAATATGATTGTGTCAGGAGGAATGACACAGTTTTAACCCACTGGTCAAAATCAGTGGGTTTGTGTTTAGTTAAAGTTATGAAAATTGATAAAGCTATTAAATCTAAAGATTCTATTGAATTTATCGTTGAAGATAACGGATATAGAATACATGGTATTCTTAATAAGGGGCATTATTTTAACTGGATCGCTTTTCCTGAATTTAATGTCTGCTGTGAACTTGCATCATTCGATGATGTGTTTTGGAATGAAGAAGCTTTAAGTTTAATATTTAAATCACCTAATCAGATCACATCTGTTTTGAATGTTATTGAACATTTAAAATCAATGTTTAATGATGATTCAACATATTTTGATGGTCATCACTTTGTTTCAACTAGAGAATATATATTTTGGCTTGAAACTGAATGTGAAAGCCTTTCAAGACAGCTGCTGGAATTTGAATTACATCTGGAAAATAATGATGTCGACAAATGGCTTGAATATGCAAGATTGAATTATTATAAATACATGCGCGAACAGTACGGTAAAGATGCTTTTCTTGACTGAAAAGCATCTTTTATACATTTATAGGATATTTATCTGTTAGCCAATACTGATAATACTCGTTCGGCGATAACTTCGCCAGATCCCACTGATATCTTTCATTATTATAATAATCTATATAATCATCGATAATTTCAACTAATTTTTCAAATGTCCCGCAGTCTTTTAGGTTGATTTCGTCTTTCATATGACCAAAGAATGATTCCTGTGGTGCATTATCCCAGCAGTTCCCTCTTCTTGACATTGACTGTCTCAGTTTTTTATCTTTCAATAATTCTCGAAATGCAATGCTTGTATAATGGCAACCCTGATCGCTATTGATAATTGTTTTATTGGTTTTTAACGAACTTCCATGATTTTCCATAAGCAGATTAACTGTTTTTAAAACAAAATCAACCTCTAGTGATTTGCTCACTACATACGACAGTATCTCATTTGTAAAACAGTCCTTCATTACTGACATATATGCTTTTTTTCTTTCTTTTCCATAAAAAAGGTAAGTTATATCTGTCAATATAATTAGTCTTGGCTTCTGTATAAAATTACGATCAACCAAATTGGCAGCTATATTGCTGGTCTGCATAGATTTTGCCATTCTTCTGTATGGATTGGCTTTCCTTATACTGCATTTTAAATTGAATTTTTTCATTAGTCTTCGTATTTTCTTGATATTCATTCTCACACCGGTGTGAAGCAGTCTCATATGTATAGATCTTGCACCTTTATCAAATCCACGATATCTATATGCTTCTAAAATAAGTTCAAAATCATTTCGATCTTTTTCTTCTTTGGCTTCTCTTTTGTCTTTATTTTTTCTCCAGCTATAAAAACCGCTTCTTGATACATCTGCAACTTTACACAGCTTTGATATATTAAGCAGATTATTATCACGCGAAATCATTTCTTCTATTATTTTATATTTTTCTTTTGCTGTTTCCACAATGCTTTCTTTTCCACAGATCTTATTTTTTTTAAAAACTCAATTTCCTGTTTCTGATAGGCAACCTTATATTCAAGGTAAGCTATTCTTTCTTCATATGTTAAATTTTTTGTTTTAGGTCTTCCGTTGTTTTTTCTCCGTGTATCTTCAAAAGATTCAAGTCTATCCGCTTCCATTTTTATTCTTTGAACGATGTTGCTTAGACGACTGTTACCAAGAATTTTTGGATCAATACCAAAAGATTGAACTATAGCAGAGGGAAGTTCACCTTGGGAATATCTTTTCCAAAATTCTTCTTTAAATTTTATTGAATATTTTATGCTTTTATTTGTTATTTTTTCTATATAAGGATTATCTTTTAATAAAGCAACCTGCTCATCTGAAAAATAATTAACACCCATGAAATTATCATCTCCTTTATTAATCATTATAGGCAAAAGAAAAGACCCTGTAAAACAGAGTCACCAATAATTATACAGTTATATCCTTTTTATTTTGGTGTCCGTTTTACAGGGTACAGTTTACCTACACAAGAAAGGTTGTAGAGATTATATTTGAAAGATGTAAAGTTAAGGAACAGGGTTATAACCCTGCAATGAGTGTATTACATCTAAGTGATAAATATTCAAATGAAAGACTTGAATTATCCTGCCAGATAGCTTTAAGTAAATATCCATCACCTAGATATAAACATCTTAATGCCATTCTATCTAACAATCAAGATAAACTAGGAAAACAAGGAAATGCATCTGAAGAAAGAAAAACGACAGGACACCTGAGAGGTGCAGAGTTCTACGGAGGCAAATCAAAATGATAGATAATGAAACTGTAAGAAAAGCATCAGAAATTGGGATTATAGATGTTGTAGATGCCATTAAATTGATTGAAACAAATCCTGCTTATATTACTTTGACATTTGATGAAAAAATAAATATGGTCATCGACTTTGTTTATCAGCAAAGATATAACGAAACGGTAAGAAGATTAAAGAAATCGGCTAAATTACGCTATGTAGATGCAGATCTAAGAGATATTCACTATACTGACAATCGAAGCATTACACATCAGCTGATTAGCTCACTGGCTACATGTAATTATATTACATTAAAAACCAACATCATTATTCATGGACCATGTGGTACAGGGAAAACATGGCTCTCATGTGCATTAGCAAATGAAGCGGCAAAACAAAAATATAAAATATTTTACATTAGAATGCCTGAGCTATTAGAAAAGTATAATGAACTGAGGAATATGGGTAAAAGTCTATCACAAGTAGTTAAGAAATACGCAAAATACGATCTGCTTGTATTAGATGAATGGTTAATGTATGAAATGACTGATAAAGAAAAACAGTTTATATCTGAGCTTATGGAGATAAGACATGATAAATGTTCAACAATTTTCTGCAGTCAGTATCCATCAGGAGACTGGTATGATAAATTGCATAAATCGACATTAACAGAGGCATTGCTTGATAGAATCATTCATAATAGAATAGATGTGTATATGGGTAATGAAAACTTTAGAATCAAAAAATAATTTTTTAAAAAGGTCAATCATGTTTGGACATGATTGACTATAATTGTGTATAAATA
Source organism: Thomasclavelia spiroformis DSM 1552 (assembly GCF_025149465.1). Taxonomy (NCBI): domain Bacteria; kingdom Bacillati; phylum Bacillota; class Erysipelotrichia; order Erysipelotrichales; family Coprobacillaceae; genus Thomasclavelia; species Thomasclavelia spiroformis. The sequence continues at coordinate 1,541,438 of NZ_CP102275.1, forward strand.
TAAGTAGTGCACTTTATGCGATTGAGGTGGTGCAGATGTCTGCGACTACCAGTGCTTTTACATGCGAATAATCATTTTGTATTTGATTTTAAAAATCTATAATCTGAAATAATAATCATTTCATCACCAATCATATATCCAAAATGTCGAATATTTTTATCATTTACCTTTTTAATAACATTATTCATCATTTGAACAACTTCACTAACAGAATATCCTTGACTACCATTCATCTTATCTTCTTCCACTGACAGAAGTTCTTCTCGAAGTTTCAACATTTTTCTCTGCGATAAAATGTTTCAATATCCATATCTATTAGATTTCCATTTCCTTTTTCTGTAAAGAAAACAAGTTCTTTTATTTTTTATACATTTTTAAAATTTCATTATAATTTTGACGAATTGTTGCAGATGCTCTAGTACGTTCCTATATCAATATTATGCATAGAATCAATATAAACATCAATTTTACATTCTAGATTTATCATATAAAAATATATTTTTTTAAAATAACTGTTTAACATAATCCTGCAGATGATGCAGTACTCGTACAATCAAAATAACATCTTTAGTAATTTGATAAAATAAAATATAGTTTTCATATCTTAAAAAACGAAAACCACTGTCAATATTGTTTTCTAAATACCACACTGGTCCAAGTTGAGGATATTCCTTAAGTTCATTAATTTTATTGAGAATTCCTTTTACTGTTCTTTTGGCTGCAACTAGATTATTTAAATCATCGTGGATATAATCAAAAATATTATCTAAATCTTTTCTTGATTTTGGTGAATAGAGAATTTTAGTCATTGTTAAATCTCTTTTCAAAATGTTTTAGCATTTCATCTTCATCGATCCAGCCCTCTTCATTGGCAGAAACGACACTTTCATTTAACATACTCATAAGCTCAACTTCAGCAACAAGTTTATCATACTTCTTCGCTTTTTCATACATTTCTTCCTGTTCATTAATATCCATAATCGTATAACAACCATGACCATTTTTTGTCAGATAGACAGGTGAACCAACAGATACTTTTTCTAGCACTTGATTATAATTTCTTAAATCTGAAATAGGTTTAATAATTGGCATAACAACCACTCCTTACACCATTATTATATACAAATATTAAGAATTATTCAACGTAATATTTTTAGAAAAATTATACTAACAATTGTTATTTAATCCTCTTTTTGTATTCTTCGATAGCTTTATCCAATTTCTCTTTGCTGTTCACTTGCTACTTCTAAAATATATGATTTGATTCTTGTTTTAGATAAATATTTTCTAGTACTAGCATCCAAATAATAAAATATAAATAGAAAAATTAAACAAGCAATTCAACTTTAAATGTATAAAGAAAAAATGAAGCTGTCTCATTGACAACTTCATCAACAATATTTTTAATTATTCGACACCTACAATAAATGAATATACTGGTTGTTTTCCATTAACAATTTCAAGTTCTACATCAAAATTATCTTCCACGAAACTTTCAATTTCTTCAACATCCTCATCATTTACATCTTCACCATAAATAAGTGTTACTAACTCAGCATCTTCATCAATTAAATTTTCTAATACAACTTTTAATGCTGAAAGTTTATTACTAACACATGCAACAATATTTTTTTCAACTAAAGCCATATAATCATTTGCTTTAATTTCAACACCATCAATATTAGTATCCTTAATTGCAAATGTTACTTGTCCTGTTTTTACATTACCAACTGCTTCATTCATTTCAGCAACATTATCATCTAATGTAGCATCAGGATTAAACATAATACATGCTGATAATCCTTGAGGAATAGTTTTAGTTGGAATTACAATAACATTTACCTCATCTTCTAAAATTGTTGCTGTTTGTTGGGCAGTCATAATAATATTTGAATTATTAGGTAAAATAATTACATTTTTCGCATTTACATCCCTTACAGCCTGAACCATATCTTCTGTCGAAGGATTCATTGTTTGTCCACCACTAACAACATAATCGCAGTGTAATTCTAAAAATGCATCTTTCAATCCATCACCAGCGCATACAGAAATAACTGCTGTTTCTTTTGGTTCACTTTTAGATTTAGTACCTTTATCATCCACTCCAACAATTGAACCACCATTATTTTGGATTGTATCTGCTTGCTCTTGCATATTTTCAATTTTTAATTTAACAAATTCACCAAATCTTTGTGCAATATTTAAAGCATTCCCAGGTTTTAAAGTATGAACATGAACTTTTACAATTTCTTCATCCTGCACTACAACAATACTTTCTCCAGGAATTCTTGCTAATTCTTTTTTTAACTGATCTTCTTTAAATTTATCAACTAACGATGGCTCTAAACGAAGGATAAATTCTGTACAATATCCATAACCCTCTTCACCATTTTCAATTTCACTAATAGCTTCCATAGATGCCACAGAAGACTTAATTTCAACATAATCAACCTTTTCACCAGCAATTGCAGCCATAAAACCAGTAAGCACTAATAACAAACCTGCTCCACCACTATCTACAACTCCAACTTCTTTTAACACTGGTAATAATTCTGGTGTTCGTTCAAGTGAATTTTCTGCTTTCTTTACAAAATAAGAAAACATGTCTTCAATATTCATATCAGCTTTTGTATATTTAACTACTGCTTCACTAGCTTCTCTAATTACAGTTAAAATAGTTCCTTCAACTGGACGCATTACTGCTTTATAAGCAACCTTAGCACCATTTTCTAAAGCTTGTGCAAAAAGTAGGGCATCAGCTTCTTCATGACCTTGTAAGGTCATTGAAATACCTCTAAAAATCTGTGATAGAATAACTCCAGAATTTCCTCGTGCTCCCATTAAAAGTCCTTTAGAAAGTTTTTTAGAAATTTCACCAATATTATTAGAATCTAAATTTTCAACTTCTTTAGCACCAGCTAAAAAAGTTAATGACATATTTGTCCCTGTATCACCATCTGGCACTGGAAAAACATTCAATGCATCAATTTCAGGATAATTATTATGCAAAGTATTTGCTCCACATAATACCATTTCCTTAAATAATTTACCCGTTATAACTTTCATCATCTTTCTCCTCTACTCTATTCCTTGTACACCTTGAACATAGACATTTACAGCTTCTACATTAACGTCTAAAGTAGATTCAACTACATATTTAACTTTCTTTTGTACTTCATGTAAAATCTCAGTCATTTTAATTCCATATCCTAACAATACATATAAATCTAAAATAAGCCCAGTTTCACCATTACGAGCAACTATTCCTTTAGAATAATTTTCTTTACGTAACAAATCATAATAACCATCTTTTAACCTTTTTTTACTTGCCATTCCTACTACACCATAACACTCTGTTGCAGCACCACCAGCAATTGTAGCTACGACATCTAATGAAATATTAATCGTACCCATATTATTATTCTTTTCAATCATTTATATACCTCCTTGTATATAATATATTTTTACCTGTCATTAAATAATTATATCTTAAAAAGAATATCTTTACAATTATTACCACTTGATTTTATTCAAATCTTCATCATATTTCAAGAAAAAGTTATCTTTTTAGAAAAAAAGATTGATTTTAACCAAAAACAATGCTAGAATATCACAGTACGTTAAAACACTGCTAATGAAGAGGAGGAGAACCAATGTCAAGAAAATGTCAAATTAGTGGAAAAGGACCTATGTCTGGAAACACACGTTCTCATGCATTAAACTCAAGTAGAAGAAAATGGAATGTTAATTTACAAAAAGCTACTATTTTAGTAGATGGTAAACCTACAACTGTAAAAATTTCTGCTAGAGAATTAAGAACTTTGAGAAAATCTGCTTAAAAATATAAATAGTATTTCGATACTATTTTTATTTTACTTAAATTAATATTAAAAAAGAGCGTTAGCTCTTTTTTTTATTTACTATTAATCAAATTTAGCTTTATATTCTTTAGGAGTTAATCCGGTTACCTTTTTAAACACTTTAGAAAAATAATTATGACTGCCAAATCCTAAACTAGATGCAATTTCTTTAATTTGATAATTTTCTTTTAATAATTCCTTAGCTTTTTCAATTCGACATTCGGTAACTAAATCTGTAAAATTCTTAGATGTATAACTACTTAACAAATTACTAATATATCCTGGGGTTACTTCTAAATATGCTGCAACATTATTTAAAGTAATTGCTTTATTATAATTAATTGAAATATAATTTAATGCTTTTTTAACTAAAACATTAGAAGTTTTAGTATCAATATTTTTAATCGTTTTAATTAAAATATCAATTAAATCATTAATTCTATCTAATAACTCATGATACGGATCATCCACATCTAATTTAATTACATAAGCCTTATCACACATACTTATTTTAAAGCCAAATTCTTGATTAAATAAATTTATTAAAATTTCATTAAAATTCCAAATTAACTTGAGTAATGCTTCTTTATCAAGATATAAAATTTCTAAATAAAATAAATTAATTTTTCTTTTAATTCCCAAAGTATTCATACTTAAAAAATCATTAATTAAACCAGAACACAATTTTTCAAGATCATAATTAAGCTTCATTCGATTACTATAATTATTTTTTTGTAATTCTATTGTACCACCAATATTTTCAATTGCACTAGCATATGAATTATAAAATTCATCAAACCCTTCACAAATAGTACCAACACCCATTTGTTTCAAATCATTAAAATATTTTTTAATCAATGATTCAAATATCAAAATATCTTGTTTCGATAAACCAGCTAAACTAAATACAAATAATACATGCACTTCATAATAACTATCCATCATACAACAACATCCTAAATCTTCAATTTCTATGATAAACTGATGGATTTTATATGGTTCAAAGCTATCATCTTGAAAAACTAAACAAAACCTGATTTTGGGGCAATATTAAGTAATGAAAAATATTTTTCAATTTCACTAGATTTAGAATTTTGAACAATACTATGAATACAATCACTTTCAACAATTGGCTTTATTTCCTCAATCTTCATTACCAAACGTGTTGTTTGGTTTTTTTGACTTTCTCTACTATCAATCTTATTAATTACTTGATATATAGCATTAAACATCTTTTCATTAGACACCGGTTTTAAAATAAAATCTTCAACCCCTAATTTAATTGCCTCTTTAGCATATTCAAAATAATTATATGATGTTAAAACTAAACTTACGATATCTTTATTTATCTTTTTTGCACTTGCAATCGTTTCTAAGCCATTTATCCCTGGTAAATTAATATCACATATTAAAATATGGATTTCAATTTTTTTTAATATTTCTAGAGCCTCTAATCCATTTGTAGCACTATAGACAATTAATGTCTCAAAAAAATGTTCTTTTAACAAATCGACTAGTGCTTTGCGTTCTATTTCTTCATCTTCAACAATTAATATTTTATACATATCCCTTACCTACCCTAATTTCAATAATAACTTCAAATCCACATTCAGGATAACTATTAAATGAAATACTAGCATTTTTACCATAAAACATTTTAATTCTTTGAATGACATTATATAATCCTAAATTACTTTTTTCATTATCTGTTTGAAAATCATTCAAAACACTCTTTTCTAATACATCCGTTTCTAATCCAACCCCATTATCACTTACACTAATTACAACACTTTCATCAATCTTTTGAATATTAACAACAACTTCACCATCTTCAATAACATTTTTCAATCCATGTTTAACAGCATTTTCAATTAATGGTTGAATTAATAAGCCAGGTACTTGAATATTAGGTAAACCATCTTCTACATTTAAAATAAAATTAATTCTTTGATGAAAACGTTTTTCTTGAATATAAATATAATTTTCAACAGACTCTATTTCACTATATAAATCACTCGTTTTATTTGCTTTATCTAAAGCATAACGTAATAACATTGCTGTTTTATCAACCATAGCTCCTGTATCTGTTGCATTTTCACGATAAGCTGTCTTATAAATCATATTTAAAGTATTAAATAAAAAATGTGGGTTTATTTGATTCTGGAGCATTTTTAATTCACTTAAAGCTAATAATTCATCTTTTTTCAAATTTTCATTTTCTTTTTCTAATAATTGATGCTTTAATGCTGCTTTTTCTTTTTCATTTTCGATATTTTTTTGTACGTGCTGTGCCATATCATCTAAAGCTATACATAAATTTTCCATTTCTATTGAAGTATTAGAAATATCTGATAAATCATATTCACCACGTTTTATCGATTTTATGTTATTTAGAATTTGATATAATGGCTTTGTAAATGATTTTATTGTAATAATTGAAAATAAAATCAGCCAAACTATTCCTAAAATCATTATCATTGCTAACATTATAAATAACTTCTTTTCATAATCATGAATTTCTTCTTGTTGATTTTTTATATCATCAGTTAAATATTCATAATATGTAATACTTGTTTTTTCTAATAAAGAATATTGCTTTAAAAATTCATTATATTTACTTTGATAATCAGTTGGACTTGCATTTTTAGTATCTGTTGCAGCATTTTGATAACTTTTAACCATATTATTAAGTAAATCAATTCGCCATCTATATTCTTCATCGATTCCATCTTTTACACTGTTTAATTTATCTCGAGCTCTTTTTATCGATTGTTTATATTTTTCAATATCATCAACATTTTCAGTATATAAATAACTTTTAAAACTAAAATTAGCTTTTTCAATATAATCATAAAACCCACTAATATCACTGTATAGTTGAATGGCATTGTTATATTTTTTGGAAGCATTACTACTCAACATGAAATAGAGACCAATAAAAACGGCAATTACTACAATTAAACAAATATCTATTTGAATAATACTTCTTTTAAAACTGATCTTTGATTTATTTTTCATTTCAATTCCTCTTGATAATTAGATACATTTTCATTAGTCACTAAAATTAGTTTAACACTATTAACTGTCTGTGTTAGCTCTTTTCCATTCACAAGATAATCATATAACCAATTTGTTGCTTCATACCCATAATTATAAAACGATGTAACAACACTTCCATCAATTTGACCATCTTTAATTAGCTCGATTGTTTCTGGCATATCGTCAACTCCATATATAAGCATTGAATCTCTGACATTCAATTGATTAGCTACTTCATTACAAGAAACTGCCGATTCACCTGCAAAGTTAATAGCAACATTAATCTTTGTTGTTGACAGTATATTATGCCACTCTTTTTTAGCACGGATAGAATCCGATTTAGATTCACTAACTACTTTTATTTCATATCCCCCTGGATGCGTTTTAAATACATTTTCTATTTCTTTGATTTGATCTGTTGCAATATCAAAATTTTTTTCAGCAACTTGAATACCAATTTCTAAAAATGTATCTTTACCCAAATGTTTTTCAATATCATTTAAAAATAATTTAGCTTGTTCATTAAAATTTTTTCCCAAATATGCAAATCTCTCACTTTCTTCAACATCAGAATCAACCAACATGATAGGTATTCCCTTTTCTTTAGCCTTATTGATTAACCAACTATTAATTACTCCTTGAGTAATTATCGCATCTGCTTTTTGAGAAATTGCTGTTTCAATTACTTCTTCCATTTTTTGCGTATCAATTGCAATCGGTCCAATCCAATCTCCATGTATTTTCTTTTCCTTACAAGCATCATCAAAACCCTCTTTTGCCTTTAACCATACCTCATGTTCTTTTAATGGTGTTGCAAAAACAAAATATAGCCTTTCATCATAAGAGCTCTTTTTAGTAGGATCACCATTACATCCCATTAATATTAATGTAATTATTAATATCCATACTATTTTTTTCATAACGCTTTCACCCCTTATTCCTATTTATTATACAATATTTATTCAAAAAAATCATAACCACGCCTAAAAGACGTGGTATGCACCCGCCCTGTAAGGGCATGCTGTTGCGCTAGTCATTCGACCACTGAACGCCTTGACAGCCGCAACGTCATTTACTCACTGACCCTCAAAGGGTCTTTTACTTTTTTTCTTTTTCTTGTACCCTTCCACTGGTTCTCCTGTGAACGGGTCAATAAATTCTTCCATACTCATTTGATCACTCAACTTATTTTCCGCTAACTGATTTTGAATATATTCTCTCTCTGTCTTCTCGTTCTTTCCTACTGTATCTACAAAATAGCCTCTTGCCCAAAATTTTCGATTTCCATATTTATATTTCATACTTGCATGACGATCAAATATCATAAGCGTTGACTTGCTTTTCAGGTATCCCATAAACTCCGCCACAGAATACTTTGGTGGTATTTCTAATAGAAGATGAATATGATCAGGACATAACTCTCCTTCTATCAGCTCTACTCCCGGTTTTCTTTCAATTAAGGTCTTTATAATTAATCTTATATCATGTCTTAATTTATTGTATATTACCATCCTTCTAAATTTTGGTACTATTACAATATGATATTTACATCTATATGATGCATGTGATAAACTTTTTGTGTCTTTCATAGACTAACCTCCTCGTTATTTTATTTGCAGCTGCCAGGCTACAATTATTATATCACGAGGAGGTTTTTTACCCAGACGCTAAAGCTTTATTGTTACCACGCGCATAGCACGTGGTTTTTGTTTCACAATAAAAAAAGATCCAGATTTTTACAAAAATCTAGATCTATAATGCTATTTTTTAAACTTACGTTTAAATATATCAAATGGTGATTCTTTTTTCTTAGATAATTTAGAAAGTTTAGTATACAATTCTCGTTCTTCCATTGATAACTTAGTTGGGATTTTAACCTCAATTCTAACCATTTCATCACCATAAGTAGAACCTCTTAAGTCCTTGACACCTTTTCCTTTTAATCGTAAAATTGCACCCGATTGAGTCCCTGCAGGAATCTTAACAGTAACATCACCATGGACAGTTGGTACATCAACTTCACAACCTAAAGTTGCATCAACATTGGAAACCGGAACCGTAATATGAATATTTCTACCTTCACGTTGGAAATGTTCATGTGGTTTTACTTGAATTTCCACATATAAATCCCCATTAGGTCCGCCATTGCTACCGCGACCACCTTTACCAGATACTCGCAAACGTTGATTAGAATTAATACCAGCAGGAATATCTAATTCAACAGTAACTGTTTTTGTTTCGTAGCCTTTACCATGACAATGTGGACATTTATTACGCACTACCTTACCTGTTCCATTACAATCTGGGCATGTAGTTTCACTTACAAATGTTCCAAATGGAGAACGCTGCTGTTGTTGTATTGTTCCACGACCACCACAGCGAGAACATGTTTGAACATCATTAGGATTTTTAGCCCCTGTTCCATTACAATGGCTACATGGTGCATCATAAGTTACCTTGATATCTTTTTTAACACCATGAACAGCTTCCATAAATTCGATGTTCAAGCCCATCAAATGATCATCACCACGTCTTGGACCATTATTTCTTTGACGGCTTCTACCTCCACCACCAAAGAATGAACCAAATATATCACCTAAATCAACATCTTCAAAACCAAAGCCACCAAATCCTCCAGCTCCACCATTTCCAGCACCTTGTTCAAATGCAGCATGCCCAAAACGATCATATGTGGCTTTTTTATTTGGATCTGATAAAACTTCATAAGCTTCTTGAACTTCTTTAAATTTTTCTTCAGCCCCAGGCTCTTTATTAATATCAGGATGATATTGTTTTGCTTTTTTACGATAAGCTCTTTTTATTTCATCAGGTGAAGCTTGTTTCGACACCCCTAAAACTTCATAGTAATCTCTTTTATCAGCCATCTTTCCACCCTCTTTACATTATATAAAACCAAGGCAAAGCCTTGGCTTTAATAAATTAGTTCTTTTCTTCAAAATCTGCATCAACAACATTGTCATCTTGAGCTGTATTTGTGCTATTAGCATTTGTATTTGCACCTTGTTGTTGATATGCATATGAAGCCATTTGTTGTGCCATTTGTTCTAATTCACTCATTTTAGCTTCTAATGTAGCCATATCATTATTATCTAAAGCTGTTTTTAATTCATCTCTTAATTTTTGTGCAGATTCTTTTTGTGTTGCATCAATTTTATCACCTTGTTCTGCTAATGCTTTATCAATTTCATTGATCATTTGTTCAGCTTTATTTCTTGTTTCGATATCTTTTCGTTTCTTTTCATCTTCAGCTTTATTAGCTTCAGCTTCTTTAACCATTCTATCGATTTCTTCATCACTTAATCCAGTTGAGTTTTGGATAACAATAGATTGTTCTTTTTGAGTTTTTAAATCTTTAGCCTTAACATTTACGATACCGTTTACGTCAATGCTGAAAGTTACTTCAATTTGTGGCACACCGCGTGGTGCTGGTTCAATACCATCTAATTTAAATAAACCTAATTGTTTATTATCTTTAGCCATTGATCTTTCACCTTGTAATACATTGATATCTACAGCAGGTTGATTATCAGCAGCAGTTGAGAATATTTGTGATTTAGTAGTTGGAATTGTAGTATTTCTTTCAATTAATACTGTCATAACTCCACCCATTGTTTCAATACCTAATGATAATGGTGTAACATCTAATAATAATACGTCTTTAACATCACCAGCAATAACTCCACCTTGAATTGCAGCACCCATTGATACTACTTCATCAGGGTTAACAGATTTATTTGGTTCTTTACCTAATAATCTTTTAACTGATTCTTGAACGGCAGGAATACGAGTAGATCCACCAACTAATAATACTTGATGAATTTCAGTTGGATCCATACCAGCATCTTTTAATGCTTGACGTACAGGAACTTCAGTTCTTTCAACTAAATCACGAGTTAATTCATCGAATTTAGCTCTTGTTAAAGTTAATTCCAAATGTAATGGTCCACTAGCTCCAGCTGAAATGAATGGTAATGAAATTTGTGTTTGCATAGTTCCTGATAAATCTTTTTTAGCTTTTTCAGCAGCTTCTTTAATACGTTGCATTGCCATTTTATCAGCAGATAAATCAATACCTTGTTCTTTTTTGAATTCATCAATAACCCAATTCATAATTTTTTGGTCGAAGTCATCTCCACCAAGTTGGTTATCACCAGCTGTAGCTAATACTTCAAATGTACCATCAGCTAAATCTAGGATAGATACGTCAAATGTACCTCCTCCTAAGTCATATACTAGTACTTTTTGTTCTTGATCTAATTTATCAAGTCCAAATGCTAAAGCAGCAGCAGTTGGTTCGTTAATAATACGTTCAACTTCTAATCCTGCAATCTTACCAGCATCTTTAGTTGCTTGACGTTGTGCATCGTTGAAATAAGCAGGAACAGTAATAACCGCTTTAGTAACTGTTTCACCTAAATATGCTTCAGCAGTTGCTTTTAAGTTTTGTAAAATCATCGCAGAAATTTCTTGAGGTGTATAATCTTTACCATTAACATGTTCTTTATGGCTAGTACCCATATGACGTTTTACTGACATAACAGTATCTGGATTAGTAACTGCTTGACGTTTTGCAGCTTCACCAACAATAATTTCACCATTTTTAAATGATACTACTGAAGGAGTAGTTCTATTTCCTTCTGGATTGGCGATTACTTTAACTTCACCATTTTCCATAACACTAACACATGAATTTGTTGTACCTAAGTCAATACCAATAATTTTACTCATAATAAATTCCTCCTATTTATTCACTTACTTTTACTAAAGATGCACGAATAACGCGATCTTTTAATTTATATCCTTTTTGTAACTCTTCAACAACCATATTTGGTTTAAAGTTATCATCTTTTACTGTCATTACGGCTTGGTGGAAGTTTGGATCAAACTCTTCACCTTCTGTTTTAATTACCTCAACCCCTTGAGATTTTAAAACTTGCATTAACTGATTATAAATCATTTCATATCCCTTTAAGAAATTTTTAATTTCATCACTTGGATTTTCTACAGCTAACGATCTTTCAAAATTGTCAACTACCGGCAACAATTCTTCAATGAAAGATTGCATCATAAATTTCATTGCATTTGCATGTTCGTTTTGTAATCTTTTCTTAAGATTCTCCATATCTGCAAACACTTTATAATAATCAGTCTTCCATGTATTTACTTCTTCTTCTAAAGCTACTAATTGTTCCTCGATAGTAGCTTCCTTTTCTTCTTTATTTTCAACTGTTTCTTCTACAGTTTCATTTTCAGATTCTTCATTTACTACTTCTTTATCAGCCATTACATTCACCTCTATTCATCTTTTTTATCATCTGATTCATCAAAGAAAGCCTGTTCAATATTCTTTGAAATATAATCCACTAAAGAAACTACTTTTTCATAAGGCATTCTCGTTGGCCCTATTACTGAAATAGATCCCTTGGTTGTCGCTCCGGTTTTAAACGAAGCAGATATTACTGAAACATCATCAATTTCATTAATTGGTGAATCAGTTCCAATTCTTACCGTTACCCCTTCTTCATCAGATAGAGGTTGTAAGGCATTCCATACTTGAGAGTTTTCAAATGCACTAACAATTCTTCTCAATTTATTTACATCATTATATTCTGGTTGATATAACATATTCTCTTTTCCAGAAAAATAAACATTACTTGATGCAAATTTCACAAACGCTTCTAGAAAAGCATTAAATAACTCTTCATGTTCTTTAATCTTTGCCGATAAAATAGGTTTAACATCACGTTCAAGTCTAAATGCCACTTGTTCAATTGGTGTTCCAATCAACAAATCATTCATCACATTAACACAGCTAATTAAATCATCAATATTATGATGTCGACTTAAATCAAAGACTTTATTTTCAACGTATCCTTGATTAGTTATAATAATTGCTGTAACTCGATCATCATCTAAAGGAACTACACTAATTCTTTGTAACGTATCTTTACTTGAATCCGGTCCTAACACAACTGATGTTAAATGTGTTAATTCGCTCAACATTTGACAGCTTTTATGAATTATTTCATCTAACGTGCGATGACGATCACTAAATATTTGTGCGACTTGATTCTTCAACCCATCATCTAAATCTCGCTTTTCAAGATTATCAACATAGAAGCGATATCCTTCTACTGAAGGAACTCTTCCAGAAGAAATATGGGTTTTTTCTAAATATCCATAATCCTCAAGAAAACTCATCTCATTACGGATGGTTGCACTAGAATATGGCAATTGATATTTTGTCATCAAAGCTTTAGAACCAACTGGTTCTGCCGTTTCAATAAACTCATCAACGATACATTTGAAAATCAGTAATTGCCGCGCTGTTAGCATTTTTCTCACCATCCTTAGCACTCTTTCTTCCTTTGTGCTAAATACATTATACATCAATTTTTAGCACTGTCAACAACTTTGTGCTAAAAATTATAAAAAAAAGAAAAGAAAAAATATCACTCTAATTTAGAATGATATTTTACATAAAATCCAATAAAATCATATTTAATAATTTAATTGATTCTTTATTACAACGCAAATACCCATCTTCAATTACTAATGTTTTAAGTTTTAAATGTTTATCAAGCGCTACTTGATAAACATCATATATATCCTTATTATAACGTTCCTTAAATTCTTTTAAATCCAATCCCTTAACTAATCTTAACGACATCATTAAATGATTAAACATTATTTCTTCTTTAGAACATTCTATTTTACTAGTAGTATCACGATAATTTAAATATGCATTTAAATTGCGACTATGTTCAATAATACAATTATCAATTTTACTACTTGCTCCTAAACCAATTCCATAATAATTATCATATTGCCAATATGTTAAATTATGCAATGACTCAAAACCTTTTTTTGAATAATTACTAATTTCATATTTCATAAATCCTAGACTCTCTAATTTTTCATCAATTATTTGATTAATCAACGCTTCGCTATCTTCATCAAGTGATTGGTAATTTTGGTTTTTTAATACAGTATGATCTTCTAAAATCAACGAATAATATGAAACATGTTGTATATTTAATGATTCAATAATATTTAAATCATTTTTAATATCTTGAAGTGTTTGATCAGGTAAACCATACATTAAATCAATTGAAATATTATCAAATTCAAGCTGCTGACCATAGCGAATAATGCGTTTAACCATGTCACTAGTATGTTTACGATTGATCTTTTTTAATATGTTATCATTAAATGTCTCGACTCCAATACTTAACCTTGTTACACCACCTTTTTTTAAAATATCCAACTTATAATAATCTAATGTTTCAGGATTAGTTTCAATCGTTACTTCACAATCATTATTTATATATGGTCTAATCATATCCATTAATGATTTTAACTGCTCATCATTTAAACTAGTTGGTGTTCCGCCACCGATATATATTGTTTTTAATGGTATATTAAGATTTAAATCATTTAATTCTCTTTTCAATACTTCTAAATAGTCATCAACTAATTCCTTATTATAAAAAACTTTACAAAAATCACAATATGCACAAATATGTAAACAAAAAGGAATATGAATATATAAAGAACTAGTTTTCATCTTCAAAACCAAATTCTTTAGCCAAACCACCTAAAGATGTTTCTTTATAAGCGCTATTTAAATCTTTACCTGTTTGTTTCATTACACGAACAACTGCATCAAAAGAAACTTTATTTTTTCTTAAATATCCTAATTGTTTTGCATACATTGCAGCATCCATTGCTCTTAAAGCCCCAAAACCATTTCTTTCAATACAAGGAATTTGAACATAGCCACCTACCGGATCACAAGTTAAACCCAAATTATGTTCTAATCCCATTTCAGCGGCATATTGAATTAAATTATTATTTAGCTCCAAAATCCAGCCATAACCAGCTGCTGCCATCGAACAAGCACTTCCAATTTCTGCTTGACAACCCCCATCAGCTCCAGAAATAGTAGCATTTGCTTTTATTACATTACCAAAAACACCAGCTACTGCTAAAGCCTTAATAATTTCTTTTTTAGAAATATTTAATTGTTTATAACAATAATACATTACTGCCGGTAAAACGCCACTTGCACCACAAGTTGGGGCCGTAACAATACGGTGACCACTCGCATTTTCTTCACTAACAGCATAAGCGTAGCTACTTACTAAAAGACGATCACGATCACCGCTTCGATGGGTATTGATTGCTTGTTGATAAATTGATTTAGCGACTCTTTTTAATTTTAATTTACCAGGTATCACACCAGTAGCAAATAATCCAGCTTCAACACTTGCAAACATTGCATCGACTATTTCATATAAATAAGCTTTAAAGTCATCGCCTTCAAATTCTAAAACATAGTCATATAAATTAATTCCTTTTTTATCACAATACTCTAATATCTCATTTAAATTTTTATGAGGATAAACTTGCTTAGGGGGCTGTAAATTATCATCATCATAAAGTAAAGCTCCACCCCCAATTGAATATACTGTAATACTATCAAGTAACTTATCATCATGGTACATTTTAAAAATCATCCCATTTGGATGTTTTGGTAATTCTTCACTGACAAAATGAATCTCAACATTTTCTTTACCTAAAACTTCTTCGATAATTTTATCTGTCAAATGACCTTTTCCAGTTAATGCTAATGAGCCATGTAAATATACTTCATAATGATTTGCATCTTGATAAGTTTCTTTGATTTTAAAAGCCGCTTTTTGTGGTCCCATCGTATGTGATGAAGAAGGTCCAACTCCAATTTTATATAATTCTCTTAGTGATTCCATAAATCCTCCTATATTTTTATCAAAAATAATTCTAAACCTATTTTTTTATCTATTTTACCTGTTTTAATCGCTTCATCTAACTTAGCTAAATCATTTAAACGCTTCAATAATTCATCTAAATCAAAATCTTTACCTTCTTGTCTAATATACTTCAAACGATAAGGATTAATTGCTAGAATTTTACCAATCTCTTTATCATTATACCCTTTACGATCTAATAATTTCACTTGATACATAAGTCGTAATTGTCCTGCAATTAAAACAATTAATTTCACTGGTTCTTCATTTAAAACCATTAAATCTTTATAAATAGAAAAAATCTTTTGACGATCTTTTTGAAGAATCGCGCTAGTTAAAGAAAAAACATTTTCATCTAAAGGTTTACTTACAAGTTTGTCAACGCCTTCAATTGTAATATGCTTATCATACAAACATAACTTTTCTACTTCTAAAACAACCGTACTTAAACTATCACCTACTCGACTCAATAAAAGTTCTAAGGCATCTTCATCAATAGTTGCCTGCCGTCTTTTTATTGCCTGACGAACATTATCAGATAATTTATAGTGATTAATTTTTTCATATTCAAAAAACTTTGCTTCTTTACGTAATCTTTTAACAAGCTTTTTACGTTCATCAAAATCATTTCCTTCATGATATAAAACAAAAATCACATCATCATTATTATTATCCAAACACTTTTCAAAAAAACTTAATGCCATGTCATCTTTTTTTATTTTCTTAGTAGTTAAAAAATCAGCTTTTTTTAACACTACCATCTTTTTATCCGTAAAAAAAGGCGGCGTAATTAAATCCTCATATACCGCCTCTATACTATCTTCATCACCACGATAAATAGAGAAATTCATATTTTCTTCATTGCAGGCAAAGTCTTTTTTTAATGATTCTAATTTTTGATTCATTAAAAAACTTTCTTCACCATAAATAACAATTATCATTTCCATCACTCCATCATCATTATAACCTACTTTTTGCCTAAAGTCATGAATAAATATAATTGTCATTACCGTAATATACAATTTTTACCATTCCCATTAAATCACTGCGATATATTTTAACTCCATAATCTTTTAAACGTAAAAGTACATCTTCATTGGGGTGATTATAACGATTATTCTTTCCACAACTAATTAAAGCTACTTTAGGTCTTACAACATCTAAAAATTCACTGCACGTACCTGTACTACTACCATGATGAGAAACTTTTAAAACATCGGCTTTTAACTCTGGATATTTTTTTATCAATTCTTTTTCAACCTCACTTGAAGCATCACCCATAAACAAATAGACTAAATTATTGATTTTAGCTTTAATAACTAAAGAATCATCATTTTTATTATCATGACTAATTCCATCATCAAGCATTTCAATTTGAACATCACCAATCTTCATTTGTGATTGATATGTTGTAATTGTATTATCAATTTTTATTTGCTTAGATAATGAATCATAACTGCCATTATGATCAAAGTCATCATGACTAATAAATACATAATCCAATTTATAAATCCCCTGTGAATTTAAATATGGTACAAGTGTCGTACTAGCTAGATCTCTAGTTTGTAAACCACCTGTATCAATTAAAATATTTCCTTTATTAAATGGCTGTTGAATCAAAAAACAATCACCTTGACCAACATCAATCATTACTACTTTTCCTTCAATATTATAAAATGGTTTTAAATAAAACATTAATAATAAACTAAATAACATTAATACTTCTCTAGTAACTTTAAGTTTAACATTTAATTTTAAAATTATTTTAAAATAAATAAAATAATAACTTAGTATAAAAAATAAAGTAGGTTTTAAAAAATTAAGATAAATCGAAAAATCATTACAAAAAACAACAATATTATTCAAAAAATAAATAATAATAGCTACTATCCCATTAAACATATTTCCAAAAATAACATATAACCAAATTGATTGATATAAAACAGTAATTAATGGTACTAAAATGATTCCAAGTAATAAAGATAAAATATTGATGCGATATTGAACCATTAAAATAATTGGCAAACTACCAAAATATACTAATAAATTAAAATATTTATTTTTATTAATTAATAAAATAACAAAATAAATAAAATAAGAAAAAATAAATGATAAACTATAAATAACATAGGGATTAATTACTAACATCAATACTGTAACTATTGCTAAACAATCCAGCTTATTTAAATAATTTTTAAACAATACACTTAATACCATAATCAAATAAGCACGAACAAATGAAATATTAAACGGAATAATATAAACGTATATACCAATCAAAACAATTCCAAGATAATTACAAAATTTAATTGGCATAATAAATCTTAATACTTTTTTAATCATATCCATCAACATATGAATATGTAAACCTGATAAAGCAAATAAATGAATAATTGATAAATTAGTTAACTGTTCATATTCATCTTGAGCAAGATCATCTCTAATTCCTAAAACAAACATTGAAGCATAATTATCAACATTACTTTTACCAGAAATACGTTCTTGTAGTTTTTGAAATAAAGTTTGTTTTGATTCATAATTTAATAGACGTTTAATCGAAGCATTATTAGTAATTCCTTGACTATATAAATAATTTTTATAATTAAAAGCATGATCATTTGTTGGTTCAGTAATATCAAAATAAACTACTTCCATCTCTAAATAATCACCTATTTCATATCCGACAAATTCACCATATACTTTAACTTTCGTCTCTTTTGTTTTTAAAACAATACTATTTTCATCAAGATTAATTATTTCACCTTTAATAACTGGTTCATCAATTGGTTTTGGCCAATTGATTAAACAAGAAAAAATTATTGTAAAAATTAAAATTGTGATAAAATTATGCAATTTTAAACGATATATAACAAATATCCCATAAACAAATAAAAACAGCCAAAAAATTGGGTGTACCAGCAAACTAACAATAACCAACAAACAGCTAATTCCATAATAAATCAAACGATATTTTATAAACATAATAAACTCCGTATCCTTAAATATGTTTTATCACCAATACCAGAAATATTTTTAATATCTTCAATCATATTAAAGCGCTGTTTTTGACGATACTCAATTATTTTATCGGCAGTTTTGTCACCAATTCCTTTAATAGTCATTAATTGTTCTTTAGAAGCATTATTTAAAGAAATTAAATTTTCACCCTCAGGTAATTGAATAGGGGCTAAGAATTAAAATCTTTCGCCCCTTTCACAACACCGTGCGTAGGGTTCCCTACACGGCGTTTCATAAGTTTATAGAGTTGTAATAATCTAGTGCACTTATAAATCCGTATATTTTTAATACTTCATTTGTAAGTGTCCTTTTTAGTATGAAGCTATTGGCGATGTGCCAGTAGCTTTTTCTTGTGTTTGCCCATTCCCATGCCTTACTTTTATTAATACCTAGTTTTTGTAAATTTCTATACCTTGTTCTTACTAACTTCCATCTTTTCCAATATATCATTCGTATTCTTCTTCTCATCCATGAGTCTATTTCCCTTAGATGTTTACTCATATTCGCTATCCTATAGTAATTCACCCAACCTGTAATGTATTCTTTTAACTCTTTAGCTAATTCCTTACTTGATATTGGTCGGTTCCTTTTGGTGATTTCCTTTATTCTCTTTTTCATCTTTTCTTTAGATTTCTTGTGAACAGTGATTCGTACATTACCACTCTTCTCTATATAAAATCCAAAGCCCAAGAATTTTATATCAGTAATATAGGCTACCTTTGTCTTCTCTTGGTTCACTTTTACAAATAATTTCTCTTCTAAATATCTTGTCACTGTTTCTTTGTGGTACTATGTCAAGATTTCGGACCACATAAATGTAAGAAATTTAATTAATTGATACTAATTAAATAATCATGCTCATATTCATTAGGTGATTTATAATCACAATGTGAATGTACTCTTATTGTATTATAAAATCCTTCTATGTATTCAAATACCAGCTTATATGCATGATTATAATTTATAATCTTAAATCTGTTCAGCCATTCCCTTTTTATCAATGCATGATATGATTCTATACACGCATTATCCCACGGTGTTCCTTTTTGTGAATAGCTTCTTTTCATCTGCTTAGTTAATCTTTTGTATTTCTTCGATGTATAGTGCACTCCGCGATCTGCATGGATTACTATTGGTTTTGCGCTTTTTCTTCTTTTTTTAGCTGTTTCCAGACATTTTAATACTTCATCTACTTCTAATGTTTTGCTTAATGTCCATGCTATTATTTTTCTTGAATAGAGATCCATTATACTGGTTAAATATACAAATCCTTCATCTGCTGTCCAGATATATGTTATATCAGTACACCATGCCTGATTTGGTGCTTTTGGATTAAAATCTCGGTTTAGAATATTTTTTAGTTTATTTGAAAAATCACAGTCTTTTGTTGTTATTGTATATGGTTTGATATAATGAGCTTTAATATTGTTTTCCCTCATTATGTTTCCTACATATTTTTCACTTATTTTTTCTCCCTCTTTTTTTAGTATTTCAGTTATTTTAGGAGCTCCATATATTTCTTTTGAATCCTTATAGATTTTCTTGATTCTTTCTGTGATTCTAGCTTTTCTGATTTTTTGTTTACATGGTTTTCTTTTCAAATATTCATAATATCCTGATTTACTCAGTTGTAATTTTTTTAGCATACCGGTAACTGAAGTCTGTTTATCTTTTTTAGATTTTTCTTTTATCCTTTTATAAAGATCCTGCTTAGTTAATTGCCCAGTATGCCAATAGCCTTTTTTAGGACTTCTAAAGCATCCTGTGTATCTTTCAGTTCTTTTTTTAATCTGGCAATTTCTTTAGCTTCGTCACTTGAATAATTACCGCTTCCTCTTGAATTAATTACGCCGTCATTACTACTGGCATCTTTAAGCCATTTATGAACAGTGCTATCAGCAATACCAAACTGTTTAGCTATAGCTACTTTAGATTCATCAGGATGTTCTAAAACATATTGAACAACTCCCTGTTTAAATTCATCTGTAAATGTTGGTTTAGTCATCATCATATACCCCTTTTCTATTTTTGATTTAAGCTTATGACATTGTATCATATACTAGCTAGTTCTTCCATTTAACTGGTACAGTTTTTATTCTAGCATCATTGACTCTCATTGCACTTCTTTTACTTTTGAATAGTATGACACAGTCATCTGCGTACCTTACAAATCGATTTCCTCTTCTTTCCATTTCTTTATCAAATTCATTAAGATATATATTTGATAATAATGGGCTGAGTGGCCCACCTTGGGGTACTCCTTTTGTAGTTTCTTCAAACTTATGTTTTACTATGACTCCTGCATTGAGATATTTATGTATGAGTGATATAACTCTTCCGTCTTTAATAGTTTGTGACAATATCTGTATAAGTCTTGAATGGTTGACTGTATCAAAGTACTTCTCTAAATCTAGGTCTACTGTATATCGATATCCTTCATTGGCGTATTCGACTACTTTTCTTACTGCTTGATGGGCATTTCTTCTTGGTCGGAACCCATAACTATTGTCACTGAATTGGGGTTCAAATATTGGTGTCAGTACCTGTACTATCGCCTGTTGTATGACCCTATCCGTCACTGTTGGAATTCCTAACTCTCTTTTCTTTCCGTTATCTTTTGGTATTTCTACTCTTTTAACGGCTTGTGGACTATAATGTCCCTCCATGATAAGTTTCTTTAGATAAGACCAGTGTTGTGCGAAATGCGTACGAACTTCTGCGACTTGCATTTTATCTACACCACCACTTCCCTTATTACTCATAACCCTTTGGATTGCCTTTTCTATATTGGCATCCTCCATAATTGTTTCAAGTAACTTCTCATGTACTACAAATCTATTGGTGTTCTTCGTATGTGATATCTCTTGTTTTGATGTAGGATACACTTCTCCACTATTGTCGTATTCCGTACTATCTTCATAGAGTTGATGCTAGAATAAAAACTGTACCAGTTAAATGGAAGAACTAGCTAGTATATGATACAATGTCATAAGCTTAAATCAAAAATAGAAAAGGGGTATATGATGATGACTAAACCAACATTTACAGATGAATTTAAACAGGGAGTTGTTCAATATGTTTTAGAACATCCTGATGAATCTAAAGTAGCTATAGCTAAACAGTTTGGTATTGCTGATAGCACTGTTCATAAATGGCTTAAAGATGCCAGTAGTAATGACGGCGTAATTAATTCAAGAGGAAGCGGTAATTATTCAAGTGACGAAGCTAAAGAAATTGCCAGATTAAAAAAAGAACTGAAAGATACACAGGATGCTTTAGAAGTCCTAAAAAAGGCTATTGGCATACTGGGCAATTAACTAAGCAGGATCTTTATAAAAGGATAAAAGAAAAATCTAAAAAAGATAAACAGACTTCAGTTACCGGTATGCTAAAAAAATTACAACTGAGTAAATCAGGATATTATGAATATTTGAAAAGAAAACCATGTAAACAAAAAATCAGAAAAGCTAGAATCACAGAAAGAATCAAGAAAATCTATAAGGATTCAAAAGAAATATATGGAGCTCCTAAAATAACTGAAATACTAAAAAAAGAGGGAGAAAAAATAAGTGAAAAATATGTAGGAAACATAATGAGGGAAAACAATATTAAAGCTCATTATATCAAACCATATACAATAACAACAAAAGACTGTGATTTTTCAAATAAACTAAAAAATATTCTAAACCGAGATTTTAATCCAAAAGCACCAAATCAGGCATGGTGTACTGATATAACATATATCTGGACAGCAGATGAAGGATTTGTATATTTAACCAGTATAATGGATCTCTATTCAAGAAAAATAATAGCATGGACATTAAGCAAAACATTAGAAGTAGATGAAGTATTAAAATGTCTGGAAACAGCTAAAAAAAAGAAGAAAAAGCGCAAAACCAATAGTAATCCATGCAGATCGCGGAGTGCACTATACATCGAAGAAATACAAAAGATTAACTAAGCAGATGAAAAGAAGCTATTCACAAAAAGGAACACCGTGGGATAATGCGTGTATAGAATCATATCATGCATTGATAAAAAGGGAATGGCTGAACAGATTTAAGATTATAAATTATAATCATGCATATAAGCTGGTATTTGAATACATAGAAGGATTTTATAATACAATAAGAGTACATTCACATTGTGATTATAAATCACCTAATGAATATGAGCATGATTATTTAATTAGTATCAATTAATTAAATTTCTTACATTTATGTGGTCCGAAATCTTGACATAGTACCAGACTCTCATTGCACTTCTTTTACTTTTGAATAGTATGACACAGTCATCTGCGTACCTTACAAATCGATTTCCTCTTCTTTCCATTTCTTTATCAAATTCATTAAGATATATATTTGATAATAATGGGCTGAGTGGCCCACCTTGGGGTACTCCTTTTGTAGTTTCTTCAAACTTATGTTTTACTATGACTCCTGCATTGAGATATTTATGTATGAGTGATATAACTCTTCCGTCTTTAATAGTTTGTGACAATATCTGTATAAGTCTTGAATGGTTGACTGTATCAAAGTACTTCTCTAAATCTAGGTCTACTGTATATCGATATCCTTCATTGGCGTATTCGACTACTTTTCTTACTGCTTGATGGGCATTTCTTCTTGGTCGGAACCCATAACTATTGTCACTGAATTGGGGTTCAAATATTGGTGTCAGTACCTGTACTATCGCCTGTTGTATGACCCTATCCGTCACTGTTGGAATTCCTAACTCTCTTTTCTTTCCGTTATCTTTTGGTATTTCTACTCTTTTAACGGCTTGTGGACTATAATGTCCCTCCATGATAAGTTTCTTTAGATAAGACCAGTGTTGTGCGAAATGCGTACGAACTTCTGCGACTTGCATTTTATCTACACCACCACTTCCCTTATTACTCATAACCCTTTGGATTGCCTTTTCTATATTGGCATCCTCCATAATTGTTTCAAGTAACTTCTCATGTACTACAAATCTATTGGTGTTCTTCGTATGTGATATCTCTTGTTTTGATGTAGGATACACTTCTCCACTATTGTCGTATTCCGTACTATCTTCATAGAGTTGATGCTAGAATAAAAACTGTACCAGTTAAATGGAAGAACTAGCTAGTATATGATACAATGTCATAAGCTTAAATCAAAAATAGAAAAGGGGTATATGATGATGACTAAACCAACATTTACAGATGAATTTAAACAGGGAGTTGTTCAATATGTTTTAGAACATCCTGATGAATCTAAAGTAGCTATAGCTAAACAGTTTGGTATTGCTGATAGCACTGTTCATAAATGGCTTAAAGATGCCAGTAGTAATGACGGCGTAATTAATTCAAGAGGAAGCGGTAATTATTCAAGTGACGAAGCTAAAGAAATTGCCAGATTAAAAAAAGAACTGAAAGATACACAGGATGCTTTAGAAGTCCTAAAAAAGGCTATTGGCATACTGGGCAATTAACTAAGCAGGATCTTTATAAAAGGATAAAAGAAAAATCTAAAAAAGATAAACAGACTTCAGTTACCGGTATGCTAAAAAAATTACAACTGAGTAAATCAGGATATTATGAATATTTGAAAAGAAAACCATGTAAACAAAAAATCAGAAAAGCTAGAATCACAGAAAGAATCAAGAAAATCTATAAGGATTCAAAAGAAATATATGGAGCTCCTAAAATAACTGAAATACTAAAAAAAAGAGGGAGAAAAAATAAGTGAAAAATATGTAGGAAACATAATGAGGGAAAACAATATTAAAGCTCATTATATCAAACCATATACAATAACAACAAAAGACTGTGATTTTTCAAATAAACTAAAAAATATTCTAAACCGAGATTTTAATCCAAAAGCACCAAATCAGGCATGGTGTACTGATATAACATATATCTGGACAGCAGATGAAGGATTTGTATATTTAACCAGTATAATGGATCTCTATTCAAGAAAAATAATAGCATGGACATTAAGCAAAACATTAGAAGTAGATGAAGTATTAAAATGTCTGGAAACAGCTAAAAAAGAAGAAAAAGCGCAAAACCAATAGTAATCCATGCAGATCGCGGAGTGCACTATACATCGAAGAAATACAAAAGATTAACTAAGCAGATGAAAAGAAGCTATTCACAAAAAGGAACACCGTGGGATAATGCGTGTATAGAATCATATCATGCATTGATAAAAAGGGAATGGCTGAACAGATTTAAGATTATAAATTATAATCATGCATATAAGCTGGTATTTGAATACATAGAAGGATTTTATAATACAATAAGAGTACATTCACATTGTGATTATAAATCACCTAATGAATATGAGCATGATTATTTAATTAGTATCAATTAATTAAATTTCTTACATTTATGTGGTCCGAAATCTTGACATAGTACCAAGTAAGCCTAATGATAGTTGACAGTATCCTATTTTATCTTGAGTATCTTTCATTTCCAGTTCACCTCCTTATGTTCGGTCCTTCGCTAGATAACCATTACAGTTATCATCATCACTACTATGACCTCGGCTGACTTCCTAGGACAAACGTTTCCACCATGATTACATTTTCATCATGTTCCTAGGACCTCCCACGGTAAGACATAACACTTTCATCCTATGTACCCACTATCTTTACACTGCTTATTCCGTCGTACTATTGGACTTCGATTTGTTTAGCAATCTCATCCGATAAGCTTCTGCCTAAAATAGTTCGTATTCCTTGGGTCAGGACTTTGCCTCCAACTTCCTCCCGTTCACACCTTACGATGGATACCTTGTCTTCGGCTAGTGGTTGGTAGTACGAAACCCCCACAGTGGACTTTCACCACCTAGTCTTATGTCATGCGTGGCACACTATAAAAAACCGTTCTTGTTGCAAGAACGGTTTTATTATCAAAGCCATAAACATTTTCAACCTTGAGTTTTTTAAACACTTCTTCGATTGTAGGAACTCGATCAAAAGTAAGTTCTTGGTTATATTTTCCTTCTACACTAATAACGATCTTAAGATCATTTTCAATTTTATCAACTGTCGTCTCCGGCATTGAAAGTGAATAAAATGTAGAAACTATCATTAATAAAAATAGACCTATTATTTCATGTTTTTTCATCATATCACCTCATAAAAAAAGACTAGTTATCTAGTCTTTAAATTCAATATTTAAATGTTTATATGCTTCATATGTAGCAATTCTTCCTCTTGGTGTTCGTTTAATTAATCCAATTTGTAATAAATATGGTTCATACACATCTTCTAAGGTCCTAGGTTCTTCACCGATTGAAACAGCTAATGATTCTAAACCAACTGGTCCCCCTTTAAAACGATGAATAATTCCTAATAAATACTTATGATCCACTTCATCTAATCCTAAGCGATCAACTTTCAAACGATCAAGTGCTTCAACAGTTCTTTCTTTAGTAATAATTTCTTCACCATTAAATTGTGCAAAATCACGAACTCGTCTAAATAAGCGATTGGCAATTCGCGGTGTTCCTCTTGAACGCATCGCTAGAGCGGTTTTAGCATCATCATCCATCGGCATTTGATATACTCTACTAGTACGATCAATAATTACTTTTAATTCATCTTCACTATAATATTCTAACTTAGAAACAATTCCAAAACGATCCCGTAAAGGTGCTGATAAATCCCCCGCTCTAGTAGTTGCACCCACTAAAGTAAATGGCGGTAAATCAATTCGTACTGATCTAGTAGATGCCTCTTTACCAATTACTACATCAACACAAAAATCTTCCATTGCAGGGTATAAAATTTCTTCTACAACTTTATTTAAACGATGAATTTCATCGATAAACAATACATCACCAGGTTCTAAGGCAGTTAAAATTGCTACCAAATCACCAGTTTTTTCAATACTTGGTCCCGTAGTAATTTTAATATTAGTCCCCATTTCATTAGCAATGATCATTGACATTGTTGTTTTTCCTAAACCAGGAGGTCCATATAAAAGAACATGATCCAATGGCTCATCACGTAATTTTGCAGCACCGACAAAAACTTTTAAATTTTCTTTTAAACTTGTTTGACCAACATATTCATCAAAGGAACTAGGACGTAATCCACTTTCATCTTCTTCTGATATATTAGCATCTAAAACTTCATTTCTTGTCATATTATTCCTCCTATTTTACTAGTAAACTAAGTGCTCTTTTTACATAACCATTAGTATCTAAATTTTCATCAGCTAAAACTTTTAATGCCTTTTCTACCTCAACCTTTCTATAACCTAGAGCAATCAATACTTCTAAAGCCTCTTGTAAATCATCATTGGTTTTAATTGTAATTGGTACATCATTAAATTTCCCTTGTAAATCTAAAATAATCTGTTTTGCAGCTTTAGGTCCAATTCCAGGAATCTTTTTTAAATAATTAACATCATTAGTTTCAATTGCACTAATTATTCTTTCTAAATCTCCTGTGGCTAAAATTCCAATTGCTGTTTTACAACCAATCCCTTTAACTAAAATTAATTTTAAAAACATTTCTTTTTCTTCAATAGTTTTAAACCCATACAATAATAGTACATCTTCTTTTACATATTGATATAAATAAACTTTAATTTCTTTACCTTTAGTAAACTCATAAGGATTACTTACATATATTAAATATCCAATTCCATTATTTTCTACAACTATATGATCAACATTTATCTCAACTATTTTTCCAATTATATAGCTATACATGATATACTCCTTTATATTATTATACTACGTATTTACATACATTTTATCTTTACTTTGTATCAAAAGTTTCTCAACAATTATAGCATTGAACTAAAAAAAAGGAAAGTCATTAAAACTTTCCTATTCATAATAATCAAATTCAAATTCACCGATTGCTACATTATCGCCATCTTTAGCACCAGCATTTCTAAGAGCTTCATCAACACCCATATTTCTTAATTTAATTAATAAACGCTTTAATGAATCATCACTTACTAAAGATGTCATTGCAACCATTCTTTCAATTTTCTTACCAGTAATACTCCAATTACCATTACCTAAATTATGTAATTCAAATGGTTTATCTTCTTCATCACCCATTGTATATACAACTACATTTTCTTCATCATTATCTTTTAATTCAAATGAAGGCGTATTTTGCAATGTATCGGCAATTGCATATAATACTTGATCAACACCATCATGAATAATTGCACTAATCGGAAAAACCTTAACCTCATCACCGACTTGTTCTTTAAAACGAGCAAGGTTTTCCTTAGCTCCTTCTTCATCCATCTTATTAGCAACAACAATTTGTGGTCGTTCTAACAAACGATACTGATATTCACCTAATTCTTTATTAATCGTTACATAGTCTTCATATGGATCACGTCCATCAACTGCTCCCATATCAATAATATGAACAATTACACGACAACGTTCAATATGTCTTAAAAATTGATGTCCAAGTCCTCTACCTTGAGCAGCACCTTCAATTAATCCTGGTAAATCAGCCATAACAAAACTACGTCCATCTTTAACTTGAACTACTCCCAAATTAGGTACGATCGTAGTAAAATGATAATCAGCAATTTCTGGTCTTGCTCTAGAAACAACTGATAGTAATGTTGATTTGCCTACTGATGGAAAACCAACTAAACCAACATCAGCTAATAACTTCAATTCACATTGCAAATCAAATTTTTCACCAGGTTCACCACGTTCACAAATTTGCGGTGCTGGATTTCTAGATGTTGCAAAACGGGCATTTCCACGTCCGCCACGCCCACCTTTAGCAATCACTACACGTTGTTTATCTTCAGTTAAGTCTGCCATGACCTTATTAGTTTCTTCATTAATGATAACTGTTCCTACTGGAACCTTGATTAGAGTATCAATTGCATCTTTACCATGCATCTTTTTAGCCATTCCATTTTGTCCTGATGGCGCTTTATATAAACGATTATACTTTAAATCCAAAAGAGTTGAAAGTGATGTTGTAGCTTCAAAAATAACACTACCGCCTTTTCCACCATCACCACCAGCTGGACCTCCTTTAGGTACATGAGCTTCACGTCTAAACGCAACTGTCCCATCGCCACCTTTTCCTGCTTCTACTCTTATTTTAGCTTTGTCAATAAATTGCATGATTCCACCTCTTTTCTATATCATATCAAAAAAATCCCTTTTCAGGGATTAATTATGCAGCTGGATAAACTGAAACTTGTTTTCTATCTCTTCCAAGTCTTTCGAATTTTACAATTCCATCAACTGTAGCAAATAAAGTGTCATCTCCACCTCTTCCTACATTGTTACCTGGATGGATTTTAGTTCCTCTTTGTCTATAAATAATAGATCCTGCTGTACAGAATTGCCCATCTGCTAATTTAGCTCCTAATCTTTTTGATCTAGAGTCACGACCGTTTTTAGTTGACCCTACCCCTTTTTTAGAAGCGAATAATTGTAAATCTAATTTGAACATCATATGTTACACCTCCACTTTAGATATCTTTATAAATTGTCCATAATCTTCAACCATAGTTTCAAATGTTGTTTCAAGCGTCTCTAGCACCACTTGACAAACATCATCTTTATGATCAACGACTATATTTATATAACCTTCATCAATCTCAATTTTACCTAAATGATTAGCTAAAAAACCTTTTTTAACTAACATATTCAACACACCAATACTAGCTGTTGAAACTCCAGCACATACTAAATCCTTGCCATATACATCACTATTAGCATGCCCAGTTACTTTAAGATTAATAATTTGATTGTCTTTTTTTTTAATTAATACATTAATCATTATCCATTGATAGTATTGATTACTAATTTTGTATAAGGTTGTCTATGACCTTGTTTTTTATGATAATGTTTTTTAGGATTGTATTTGTAGATAACAACTTTCTTTTCTTTACCTTGTTTTTCTACAGTAGCTTCAACAGTTGCACCTTCAACATAAGGAGCACCTAATTTAGCTGTTTTATCACCTACAAATAATACTTTATCAAAAACAACTTTTTCTCCTACTTCAACATCTAATTTTTCTACAAAAATAGTATCTCCAGCTTCTACTTTAATTTGTTTTCCACCTGTTTCAATAATTGCGTACATATCGCACCTCCTATAAAATTATTCTAAGACTCGCCAACCAAGGCAGCATTGCTTTAATACCTCTTATGTGCGGTTGTAGCTAGAGGTCTACAACATTTTTTATTATATTGAATATGTCTAGTAAAGTCAATTAGTTTTTAAATTTTTTATTAATTTTTCTAACATTTGATTTTCTTTAAAAGTATAGCCATCAATTACATAAACATTATTGTATGGTCGATAAAAACAAATTTTTTTATTTATTTTATAAAGCTTATAATCATTTCCTTCTAATCTTTTTAAAAACAAACGAATAATCATAAACCTAAATTCTTTAATATATTCATAATTAGCATACAACAAATAAAAATAAACAAGTAAATAACTCATCTCATTATATAATACAATCAGTATTGATAATGATAACAAAGATATTTTTATTTGTAGTTTAATTGCTTGATAATAATCTCTAAAAAGCGATAATAGTAATAATATTATTTTAGATCCATCTAACGGATATATTGGTAATAAATTAAATACAAATACTAATTTATTAACTTCTAACAAATAAGAACTGTCAGTAAATATTTTAATAATAATATGAAGCGGTAAATGAACTGATAAACCACCTAATAACATAATTAATTCTTGACAAATATGATGCAAGCCAAAGTCATTAAGACTTAAAAATGCCCCAAATGGAAATATTTCCACTTTATCAATTTCAAATTTAAATTTTTTTGCGAAATAATAATGACCATATTCATGAATACATACAATTACTAACGCACTAAAATATCGATAAAAATCATTATTTACAATACTTACAAAAAGATAGACCAAAGTAAAAGGATGGACATACCAATCACTCCATCCTTTGATACTCTTCATAACTAATCTCTTTACCCAAATATTCAAATTTTAAAATGAACTTCTCATTATAACTACCTAGTACCATCCCTTGATCAATTTCATCATATAAGCCTACCATTACATTATCAATTTCACTATAAGTAATCTCCACACCCTTTTTACTTAAAACAATTACATATTTTCCATCACTACCTATTTCAATAACTCTACCTGCTTCAAGATTTAAAACCTGATTACTATTATTAGTATAATAATTTCCATCAAGATGTTCATAATTTATTTCACTAGATGTAGTAATTGCATCATCAGGTAAAAACGATAATAATGAATCAGATAACCAGCTAGTAACTTTTTTATAGTTTGCATCATTTAACACCAAATCTTTAATTTTTGTATTAGGATTTAATTTTACATATGACATCGACACTAAAACAACTAAAATAACAACCATAAACTTAATCATAAAATTATAAAAACGTTTAAAATTATCATCATTTAATGGATATTTAGTCCCTTTTCGTTTTTGCATGCGCTTCCTTATCTCATCAAGATCACTCATCTTATCACCTAATTCATTATATGAATTTTATTAGATTAAAGACGTTAATTATGTATTAAAAATTCGACGAATAAAACTCTTTTTACGATATTTTAAATACGGAACTTGTTTACCTAACAAACGATTAGCAATATTTAAAAAGCAATTATGCAACATATGATGTTCATTTAAAAAAATTGGTACACCACGATTATTTGCTTCAATCATATCATGGCTATCATAAACAATTCCAAGTAACGGCAATGATAACATTTCTTTAGCATCTTCAATCATTAAAGAACGATTACTATCAATATCATCAAGATTAACTTTATTAACTATCATATTAATTGTATTGATACCTTTTTTCATTAATAAACCAACTACGCGATCAGCATCACGCAAAGAAGAAACATCAAGGTTTACAACAACAATTGCTTCACTTGCTAAAGATGAAGAATATTCAAAACCTTTTTCAACTCCAGCTGGACTATCTACAATAATAAAATCAAAATCTTTACTCAATCTTTCTATTAAAGCATTCATTATTTCAGTATCTAAATTTTCAAATGATAAAGATTTACATGAAGGTAATAAACTAAGTCCGGCAATTCGTTTATCTTTAACTAATACTTGCTCAATTGTACAACGGCCCTCTACTACATCATTTAAATCATAAACAACACGATTTTCCAACCCCATCATCACATCAAGATTTTTCAATCCAAAATCACCATCAATCAAACAAACTTTAAATTTACTAAAAGCTAAAGCACTAGCAACATTAACACTAACACTACTTTTACCTACCCCACCTTTACCAGAAGTAACTACAATAACTCTAGACATAAATCATGTCCCCCTTATCTAAAAATATTTCACTGTCTTTATAATAAAGCATTGTAAGTTCAAAACTTGTATAACTCTGTCGAGAAACCCCATTAATTCTAATATGAGCATTTTTAAAACATTGTCCACTAATTCTTGAATTAGGTGTCATCCCTTCAACAAAGCCACTTACACGCCCCATAACATACAATTTACCACTAAAACGAACAATTGCCCCAGGATTAATTTGACCAATAATTAATGCATCCTGATCAATTTTCAATACTTCTCCAGAATGAATTGTTTTATTAATTATTTTAATTTTATTTTTAGGTTCTTTTTTAATCATATTGATTCCATCAAATAACAATACTTGTTTTTCAAACAACAAATCCAATAAACATGTTAATTCACGAACACTCAAAATTCGACTTTTAAAATCAAAAAAAGCCTTTGGATAAAAACCATTACTTTTAAATAATGGTGAATCCAAAAGACTTTCTAGTTCTTTTATTAAATTATTAAATTCTTGACTATCATCTAAAACAAACACTAGATGACCACTAACTCCTTTTACTTTGATATGCATTGACTTTTCCCTCGAATCCTAATTTTTTATGGATAAAATACACTGGAGCAATCAATACTAAATTAAATAACACCGTTGGTAACAAGCGATTTTTCAAAAAGATAACAATTGAAAGCTGCGTAATATTAGTTATCCACATCAACCAATATAACACAACTTCTTGCACGATTATTGTCACAATTACGGCGATAAACATCTCTAATAACGTAAAAGTTGCTAATTTTGTATACTTTTTTCCTAAAAAAGCATACATACAATACAATAAAACATAAATCAATAAACTATTTGCATAAACGATAGCATAATACAAACCAGATACCGTTGCAAATATGTAACGATGTTCATTTCCAATCGTATTATTTAAAAGTGTAAACATCATTAAACTAATATAAGGAATAATCGTAATTCCTGATTTATCAAAATTAAATGGAAGATAATAGCTTATTACACTATCAATAATAAAACTAAGTGCCATCACTAAATAATAACGATATAGTTTTTTATTCATTATTATTTCCTCTAAAAACAACCGAAACATATGTTAAATCACTAAAATCTTCAGCCGGTTTAACTTTAAGCGTCTTCGTTGTTCCATCACTAGAAACATCCATCCCCTCAGCAACACCGATATAGATTCCTTTAGGGGCTTTTTGATCTCCACCTAATCCCGAAGTAATAACATTAGCATTAGGCTCAAGTTTATCAATATTGCTTAATAATGTTACTTCATAACACTTACTTTCTACATCATAACCTTTTAATAAACCATATGCATTTTGATCACCATTCATAATTTGTACTGGTAAATCAGAAACTGGTT
The DNA here is from genome assembly GCF_025149465.1 of Thomasclavelia spiroformis DSM 1552. Classification (NCBI taxonomy): domain Bacteria; kingdom Bacillati; phylum Bacillota; class Erysipelotrichia; order Erysipelotrichales; family Coprobacillaceae; genus Thomasclavelia; species Thomasclavelia spiroformis. The sequence goes on from NZ_CP102275.1 coordinate 1,574,864, forward strand.
TTTCAGCTGTCAATAATTGAACCGTAGAACTTACTTCTGTAACAGAAGTAACTTTTCCAATCATTCCTTTAGAAGCAACAACAACCATATCTTCCTTTACACCTGCCATACTTCCTAAATCAATGGTAATTTCATTTGTCCAATTACTTGCATCACGTGAAATAACAGTAGCTGTTTTAACATTATAATCAGTTGTAAGTTCCTTTAAATCTAAAGCCTTTTTTAAATCATCTATTTCATTAGATAAAACATTTGTATTAACTTCCACACTAGCGTAAGCTGCCAATTGTTCTCTTAAAATCTTATTTTCATCATAAACATCTTTTAATTCGTTATATTCATTAAATAAATTACTTATAAACTCAATTGGTTTTTTAATTACATAGTACTCTACTACAGCTACTGTATCACTTATCATTCTTTCAATTCCCCACTGTGTTCGTGAAAAAATTAATGAAATACTTGAAAAAACAATAATTGTAACTGTAATAATTAAAATGATCTTTCTATTTCTTTGCTTCTTTCGATTATTCAAATTATCACCTCACACGTACATTCATTATAAGGCATTAATATAAAATAATCAATTAACTTTAGACTTCAATAATTTCTTTTGATGCAAAACTATAAAATTTATTTCTACCAATAATTAAATGATCAACAATTTCAATTTCTAATTCCTCAGCCATCCGATACAATCGTTTAGTTATTTCAATATCTTCAAAAGAGGGCTTTGGATTACCTGAGGGATGGTTATGAATCACCATAATCCTACTACTACCACAAATTAATGCTTCTTTAAATATTTCTCTACCACTAATAATTGAAATATTATTACTACCAATAAAAACCGTTTTTTCTTTCATTACTTCTAATTTAGAATTTAAACATAAAATGATAACATGTTCTTGCTGTTCAAACATCAGCTTATCTTTAACTAAATAATATCCATCTTTAGGTTCTTTAATAACCGTCTGTTCCTTTTGAATTCCTTTGATTCTTTTTGTAAGCTCGATTACAGCAAGGATACTAATTGCTTTAGCCTTTTTTATTCCATTGATAGAAACTAGCTGATGATATGTGACATCTTTTAAATATGACAAACCGCCCACTTCATTAATAACCCGCTGTGCTAACTGTAATGCTGATTCTTTTTTACTACCCGTTCGTAATATCAATGCTAATAATTCATTATTAGTTAAACTATCAATCCCATAATAATAGGCTTTTTCACGAGGGCGTTCTTTTTCAGGATAATTTTTTATTTTCATGAGCTCAATTCTTTAATAATTGCTTCATAATTTTGTTGTTCAATATCATCTTTTAGTTCATTAGAAAATTTAACTTGTTTAATTACACATGTAATACCTTGTTCACTAATACCATTACCCATAGTCTTTGCCTCCTGTTCATTTAAAAATACTCCAGCTATAACTACAAAGTTATTATCTTTTTGATATTTGTAATTTGGTTGTTTTAAATTTGTTAACTGATTAATCATCTCATTGGCATTTTCTTCTTGCTTATATATTCCTACTTGAACTATGTAAGCATCAATTTCACTTTCAAGTGATGAAAAAACTTTTAAATAAAATCCACCAAATAATATCGACAACCCAACTGCACTAACTATTGCTAATCTAATTATCTTCATATTCTACCTCCAATAAAAGAATATGCTCATAATTATAAAATATGAAAGGCTAATAGCCTTTCATATTAGCGATTTCGTGTAATAGAATAATGAGTTTTAATTAATCTTGCAGTATTTAATCCCGCAACAACAGCAGCTATAGTAATAATAAATGGTAAAGCAAATCCACCATTAGTTTCTTTTTGTATACTGATTGGTAATTCTTTCATACTATCTCCATTCAATTGAAATAATTCTTGGAATTGAAATTCTTCCTGCTGAAGATCTTACCATTTTATAAACCGCCGCCCCAATTACAACACAAAAAACTACTGTTCCTATTCCACCGCCAGAAATCTCCATTTGACTACTTAATTGCAATTCATTCATTCTCGTCTTTCATCCTCCTTTTATTTCAAGGCCACACATCCACTAAACCTCTTATTATCTTTTACAATTAAAATAATTTTTTTACTACAAAAATATAAAAAAACCATTAACAAATGTTAATGGCTTAATAAATTACATCGTATCTAATTTTTCTTTAACTGCGTCATATTTTGATTGATAATCAGCTAATTTCTTTCTTTCTAATTCAACTTTTTCTTTTGGTGCTTTAGAAACAAATTTTTCATTAGCTAACATATTTTGACAACGTTTAATTTCTCCTTCAAGTTTACTTAATTGAGCTTGTAACTTTTCTTTTTCAGCATCTTTATCAATATAATCACCTAATTCTATTAATAAAGAATTACCACCTTTAATTGTAATATTTGCTACTTCACCAGTTGCTTTTAAATTGTAACCTGAACAAATTGCATTACATAATTTTTTAATATATGGTAAACATTGGTCCATTAAACTTTCTAACTGACTATCTTTTGTATCAATAATATATGCAACTTCAATTGCATTTTTAATTGTATATTGACTTCTAATTTCACGAATTCCTTTAACAATATCAATTAAATATGTAAATTGATCATTAATTTGTTCATCATTAAAATCTTCATTTACTTCTGGCCATGAAGCAATACAAATAGATTCTTCAAGATGTGGAATTGCTTGGAAAATTTCCTCAGTTACAAATGGCATAAATGGATGTAACATCTTTACAATAGCATTTAAAACATATACTAAAGTATTCAAACTTGCTTGTTTTTCAACTTCATTTTCACTATTTAAATGAACTTTAGTTAATTCAATATACCAAGAACAAAAATCATCCCAGATAAATTTATATAACTCTGTTCCAACATTAACAAATTCAAATTTATCCATATTAATATCTACTTCTCTAATCACTTCATTTAAGCGATTTAAAATCCACTTATCACATAAATTTAAATTGTCAAATGTTAAATCTTCATACTTCATCGATTCATCAATATTCATTAAAACAAATCTAGCGCTGTTCCAAATTTTATTAATAAAATTCCATGAAGATTCTAGCTTTTCAGGAATATAGCGTAAATCCATTCCTGGTGCCGAATTTGTTGTTAAAAAGAATCTAAGCGTATCAGCTCCATATTCATCAATAACATCCATTGGATCAACACCATTACCTAAAGACTTAGACATTTTACGTCCTTGTTCATCACGAATCAAACCATGAATCAATACATTTTCAAATGGTCTTTGATCAGTAAAGTGTAATGATTGGAAAATCATTCTACTTACCCAGAAAAAGATAATATCATAACCAGTTACTAAAGTATTAGTTGGGAAATAGCGTTTAAATAACTCACTATCTTCATTTGGCCAACCTAAAGTTGAAAATGGCCAAAGTGCACTAGAGAACCAAGTATCTAAAACATCTTCATCTTGTTTCCAATTTTCAATATCTTTAGGAGGTTGTTTACCTACATAAACTTCTCCAGTTTCTTTATGATACCAAGCAGGTACTTGATGACCCCACCATAATTGACGAGAAATACACCAATCTTCAATATTTTCCATCCATTGATTGAATGTTTTTTCAAAACGTTCTGGAACAAAATTTACTTTAGAATCTTTTAATTGATTATCTAGAGCCATCTTAGCTAGAGGTTTCATTTTTACAAACCATTGTTTAGATAAATATGGTTCAACAATAGCATTACTTCTTTCAGAATGTCCAACTTGATGCATATGTTTTTCAATATGATCAACGATTCCATTAGCTTCAAAATCAGCAACTAACGCTTTACGACATTCAAAACGATCCATTCCTTGATATTTATTTGCTAATTCATTCATTGTTCCATCATCATTCATACAAATTGGCATATCTAAATTATATTTTTTAGCTAAAGCAAAGTCATTAGGATCATGAGCTGGCGTACATTTCATAACTGCTGTTCCAAATGACATATCAATATAACTATCAGCCATAATTGGTAAAGGTTCTCCATTAGCTGGATTAATTGCCTTTTTACCTACTAAATGCGTATATCTTGTATCATCAGGGTGAACAAAAATTGCTTGATCGGCAAACATTGTTTCAGGACGGGTTGTTGCAATGACTAATTCTTCATCACTATCAACAATTTTATATTTGAAATAATACATTGCCCCTTCAATTTCTTTATGAATAACTTCAATATTACTTAATGCCGTACGTTGCATGGGATCCCAGTTAATGATTCTTTTACCTTGGTAAATCAATCCCTCATTATATAATTTAACAAATACTTCTTTAACCGCTTCACTTAATCCTTCATCTAAAGTAAAACGTTCTTTAGAATAATCAAGTGATAAACCTAATTTTTCCCATTGACTACGAATAATTGAGGCATATTCTTCTTTCCAAGACCATGCTTTTTTTAAAAATCCTTCTCTTCCTAAATCATAACGAGAAACACCTTCTTCTTGCATTCTAGCCTCTACTTTTGCTTGAGTGGCAATTCCAGCATGATCCATTCCTGGAAGCCATAAAGCATCATATCCTTGCATTCTTTTATAGCGAATGATCATATCCTGTAATGTAGTATCCCAAGCATGACCTAAATGTAATTTACCAGTTACATTAGGTGGGGGAATAACGATAGAATATGGTTTTTTGCTTGTATCACCTGCTTCAAAATATTTTTTTTCAATCCACTTACGATATTTTCCTTCTTCTACTTTATGATGATTATACTTTGGTTCTAATTGCTTTTTCATCATTTTTACCTCCATATTTTTAATAAATAAAAAAGCATCGTCATAAGGACGAATGCTCGTGGTACCACCTTACTTTGCATAATATTTATGCCTCAAAAACTTTAACGCAGTTATACGTGTTTACCTACTTAGTTTCAATAAACATGCTCCTAGGCTACCTTCAATTTCTTATTTTATCCTATTTCCACCAACAAGGACTCTCTATCAAACATCAAAACCTACTCTTCCTAATCGTTGCTAAAGACATTTTAACAAAAACCATTCCACTAGTCAATTGAAAGCTTTTTATTTAACGAAGAAATAGAATCTAAATAATATAATAAACGTGACATAACAATAATATTATTAATTTCATCATGTCCCAATTTAATAATCGGTACAACATGCAACAAACATCTAAGCAATAACTTCTCTTCTTTTAAAAGTTTTAACTTACAAAAATAACTATCCAAAATTACATCAAAATCAAAAATAAGTTCTGGTATCTTTTGATACATATTATAAATATCATAAATACATAAATTAATTTTAATATGATCAAACGAAATCAGCTTACCTTCTTTCATCATAATATGAGCATAACTAAAATTATTGTAAGTCAAACATAATCTAATTGTATCTAAATTACATACATAATCTCGATAACAATCTAATATCTCCAAGGCATTTTTCAAACAACATTCAATTTTATGATAATTTAAAACAAACATCCATCCTGTTGGACTTTTATAAATCATTGTTTCAAAATTATTCATTAACTCATTATAATAAGCTTTTCGTTCATGAATAATTCTTTCAAGATCTTCAATTTGCTGTTTAAAAAAACTTTTAGAAGCACTATAATTGAAAAAAGTTTTTGAATGCAAATAAGCCAAACATTCATAATAAAATTTTAATTTCAACTCTTTTACAATCATATTATCTTCTTTTATCCATCTACTTAAATAAAACATCTTATCTTCATAGATTGTAATTGCCTGATGATTTACATTTTTTATTACTTTTAAAAAACATTCCAAATGTAAACTTTCAATATGATCAAAAATAACTGTCAAATTACTGTTTTCAATAAACTTCAAACAAAAAAATCCTTCATTACACTTTACCTTATATACCCTTTGAGAAACCTTAATTAATCCAATAACCTTTAAACAATAGGCTTCTTCAATTATTTTACTTACATACATAAGGAATAATTAAAACATTGCCAGCAACTAGTGGTTTATCTTGATTATAATCTCTAATAATACTTTCATCAATTTCATAACGACTAGCTACATCTTCATAATTATCATTTTCTTTAACAATATACAAATAATAAGTACCAATACTATCACTAGAATCTTTAAAAATAGGTCGTGATTTGCTTGGATAAACTTTTTCTTGTAATTGTTCTTCAATTTCTTCAGTTACTGCTTTTTCTTTACTCTCTACATCCTTACTTACAACATCTTTTTTAACCGTATCATAATCACTAATTGGTTCTATTGGTCTACTTTCAGCAACTTTATTTTCTTTTTCTAATGGTTCTTTTACAATTTCATTATTTTCTAAAGCTTGTTCATCAATCATCGATTCTTTACGAATTAAATCTTCAATTTCATCAACTGTTTCTTTTTCAAACAATGAATCATCTTTAACATAACGATCTTCTCCATCAACTACCCCATGAATTCCAACTTCAATTTTTATTTGAATATTACCATCTTTAATATGATAATCAAAATCTTCTACTTTAATATTAAAATCACGCTGATCAACAATCTTATCAAAAGTCGCTAAAACATCCATATCAACATCATCATGGAATTTTTTACCATCGTTATATTCCCCCTTTACAATTAAACTTCCAATCGCCCTTACACCAACACTTTCAATCTTATAATTAATTGATTCATCAACCGATAAAGACAATAACTCTGTTAATTCATGATTCAAATCAATCCATTTTTCAAAATATATTCTTTGCATATATACCTCCCATACAAATATATGCAAAAAAATATTAGATATGAAAAAAGACAGTCAAACTGTCTAATTAAAATCAATATCACATAATTCATATATAGCATTCCATGCCTCTTCAATTCCAATTTTTTTCAAACTAGAAAAACGAATAAACTTATCCTCTTTATGGAATCCTAAAGTATTTTTTATTAACTGTTCATTTTTCTTTAAATCATTTCGTTTCAATTTATCTTCTTTAGTTGCCACAACAATTACCGGTACATTATGATGTTTAACAAACTCATACATCATCACATCATCTTTAGTTGGTTTATGACGATAATCAACTAATAAAATAAATCCTTTTAAACTAGAACGTAATTTAATATACTCATCCATTGTTTTTCCAAACTGTTTAGTTACATTATTATTTACTTTAGCATAACCATAGCCTGGAACATCAACAAAATACAATGCATCATTGACATTAAAAAAATTCAATGTTCTTGTCTTTCCAGGCGTACTAGATACTTTAGCCAAACCATTTCGATTTAACATTGCATTGATAAAACTGCTTTTCCCTACATTACTTCGTCCAGCTAAACACATTTCAGGATAAGTTTCTTGAGGCCACTGACTTTTCCAAGCGGCTGAAAGTACATATTCTGCTTTTTTTATTTTTACCATTTCTATCACCTATTTCATTGTACCATAAAATAAGAAAAGGGTTAAATTTTTTAACCCTTATTTAACAAGTGCATGTTCTAAAACTGTATCAATATGATCAGCTAATACAATTTCTAATTCTTCTCTTACAGACTCTGGGATATCTTCAATATCTTTAGCATTATCTTTAGGAATAATAATCTTTTTAATTCCTGAACGATGTGCCGAAATAGATTTTTCTTTCAATCCTCCAATTGCAAGTACATTACCTCTTAACGTAATTTCACCAGTCATTGCAACATCACTACGTACTGGTTTATTTTTTAACGCAGAGTAAATTGCTGTAGTTAATGTAACACCCGCACTAGGTCCATCTTTTTTCACCGCTCCTTCTGGAACGTGAATATGAATATCTTCTTTATCAAATTTAACATCTTCAAGACCATATTTAACTTTATTAGCTTTCATATAATCTAAAGCAATTGATGCAGATTCTTTCATAACATCACCTAGTTGTCCAGTAATTACAAACTTACCAGAACCATCAAAATGATTTACTTCAATTGGTAAGATATCACCACCAAATTGAGTATATGCCATTCCTGTAACGACACCAATTTGATCATGATCTAATTTTTTAGTATGTTCAAATGGTGCTTTACCCAAATAATTTTCAAGCTCTTTAGCAACAACAGTAATTTTGCTTTGTTTATCTTTTAAAATAATCAAAACGACTTTACGACATACTTTAGCAATTAATCTTTCTAAATCACGAACCCCAGCTTCACGAGTATAATGACGGATGATTTTCATGATTGCTTCGTCTTCAAAAGTTAATTGTTCAGATGTCAAACCATGCATACCTAATTGTTTTTTAATTAAATGATTTTTTGCAATCATTAATTTTTCTTGTTCAGTATAAGAAGAAAGCTCGATGATTTCCAAACGATCTCTAAGAGGACCAGGAATATTACCTAAATCATTAGCAGTAGCGATAAATAATACTTTTGATAAATCATAAGGTTCTTCTAAATAATTATCTGAAAATTGATTATTTTGTTCTGGATCAAGAACTTCCAACATTGCACTAGTAGGATCACCCTTATAATCACTTGACATTTTATCAATTTCATCTAATAAGAAAACAGGATTAATAACCCCGGCTTTTTTCATACTTTGAATAATTCTACCAGGCATAGAACCTAAATAAGTACGACGATGTCCTCTTACTTCAGCTTCATCTTTAACACCACCTAAAGATGCTTTAACAAACTTACGTTCTAATGCTCTAGCAATACTTTTTGCTAGTGAAGTTTTACCAACTCCTGGTGGACCTGCTAAACAAATAATTGGCGCTTTTAGATTTTGTGTCATTTGTTTAACAGCTAAATGTTCAACGATTCTTTCTTTAACTTTTTCTAAACCGTAATGATCAGCATTTAAAACATCTTCAACTTTTTGAATATCTTCAACATCCTTAGTTTCTTGATACCAAGGGACTTTTAACATCCAATCAATATATGTTCTAACAACATTTGATTCAGCTGATGCAGCTGGCATTGTTTCAAATCTTCTTAATTCTTCTTCGATTTTATCTTTAACATATTGTGGATATGGATTTTTTTGTAATTCCTCACGAATTGATTCTGCATCATCTTCTTTAGGAACACTATCCCCTAATTCTTCTTTAATCGCTCTAAGTTTTTCGCGCAAATAATATTCTCGTTGATTTTCGTCAATGCTTTCACGTACTTTACGATTAATTGATTCTTCAATTTCATTAATTACTTTTTCAGATTCGATTGAACTAATTACTAATAGTAAACGTTCATTTACATTAATAGTTTCTAATATTTTTTGTTTTTGAGTAAATTCTACAGGTAAATATTGTCCAATTGTATCTGCTAAAACACTTGCAGAAACACCACTTGTAAGACGATTAATTGAATCTAGCGGAATATTTGGCATACTTCTTCTAGCTTTTTCAAAATAAGATGTAGCTTTACGAACTAAAGCAACTTCTTCATTACGATCGCCTACTTCATCTTCAAGAATAGTTACTTGAGAATATATAGCACCATTTTGTTCAACAAAACCATCTAAACGTACTCTCTTTACTCCAAGTACAGTAAGTTTAACTGTTCCTGCACTATCACGACGTACTTTACGATCAATTTTACAAATAGTACCAATATGATATACATCATCAAAAGAAGGATTATCCGTTAAAGGATTAACTTGAGAAACAAAAACGATATTGTTATCGTGTTCATTTGAACTTAACTCAAGTGCTTTTAAACTCATAGGACGTCCAACATCTAATGTTAATTTGTTTTCTGGGAAAACAACCATACCTCGAGTACAAACTACCGGTAAATTTAATACAGTTTGTTCGTTCACTTTAATTCCTCCTATCTTCTATTTACTAAAAAGACGCTTGAGCGTCTTTTAATTATTTCTTTAAGTTATCTTTTACTAAATCGATAGCTTTACGAGTTAAAATATCATTTTCAACACGGCTCATATTTCCTTTGAAAATATTTTTAACTTCATCTAATTCTTTTTTATAATAATCAGCAATTGATTGTAATTCAGCTTCTAATTCTTCATCACTAGCAACTAGTTTTTCTTCTTTAATAATTGCTTTTATAATTGCATTGATTTTGAAACGTTCTTCAGCTTGTGGTTTGATATCTTCTAAAATATCAGGAACATCTTTTCCTGTAAATTGTTTATAAATATCAAAATTTAATCCTTGACTTTGTAGATTTTGTTCAATCTCTTTTAAAATCATTTGTTGTTCTTGTTTAATTAAAGCTTCACTGTTTTCAATTTTTGAGTTTTTAATTAATGTTTGATAAATATCATTCATGAATTTTTGTTCATTTTCATTTTCTTTACGAGCTTTAATGTTTGCTTTAATATGGTCTTTTAATTGATCTAATGTTTCAACACCATCAATATTAACATCTTTAGCTAATTCATCATCAATTTCAGGTAAATGTTTTTCTTTAATTTCATGAACAGTTACTTTAAAAGTAGCTTCTTTACCAGCTAAATCAACAGCTCCATAATCATCTGGGAATTTAATAGTAATTTCTTGTTCTTTATCAACACCCATTCCGATTAATTGATCTTCAAATCCAGGAACAAATGATCCACTTCCAATTTCTAATGGATAGTTTTCACCACTACCACCTTCAAAAGCAACACCATCAATAAATCCTTCAAAATCAATTACTGCAGTATCACCTTTAGCAACTTTTCCACCTTCTTTTACAGATAATTCTGCAAATTGGCTTTGATAATTTGCTAATTGTTCTTCAATTTCTTTTTTAGTTACAGTTACACGTGTTTTCTTAATTTCTAACCCTTTATATTCACCTAATTCAACTTCTGGTTCAACAGGTACTAAAATTTTAACTTGTAACTCTTCTTCATCAATTTTATCAACACTTAAAGCAGGTTGTGCAATTGGTTCAACTTTTGCTTCTTCAAGTGCTTTAGCAAAATTAGCTTGTAAAATCATATCAGTTGCTTCTTCAAGAATTTTACCTTTACCAATTCTTGCTTTAACAACAGCTATTGGTGCCTTCCCTTGTCTAAATCCATCAATTTTAACTTTTCTTGATAGTTTGTTTAATGCTTTTTTTTGAGATTCTTTCCATTCTTCTTTATCAAATGCTACTGTTACTTCAACAATTGCATTTTCTAGTTTTTTATTATTAATTTTCATACAATTCTCCTTCATTAGTTTCATCACGTATTATATACTATCAATTTCATTAATTCAACTTATTTAAACACTAATATCTTAAAATTTGTGACTTTTTTGTGACTTTAATATTCAATTTGCTTAATTTCTTCTAATTTTTCCAAAATTTCTTCTTTATCACAATTATAAAACAATTCCATATCCTCTAACTCTACATCGATATATTGCATCGATGCTAAATAATAATGAATTGCTCCAGCAATTGCTCGATATTCAAATTCATCAATGTATTTAGGATACATTAAATACAGATAAAAATTCAAAAACTGAAAACATAGATTATATAACGAAGGATTTTCATCTTCAATCACTTCACTCAATAAAGATAAAATCGCTTCCCCTACTTCTTGATTCAATACCATTGGAGCATAACTTGGATTAATTTCATACTCAACTCCATTTTTTACTAATACCATTTCTTCATCGATTTCTTGATCAATCATTAATTCAATCAATAAGCTTTTAGCAAAACTTGGCTTACTATCATCTTTCAAAAAAATTCTAATAGCCGGTAATAGTCGCCGAATATTCATTCCTTCCATTTGCTCAATTGCCATATACAAAAGATCTTCATTAGCAATATCTCTTTGTAAAATATTTTCCATATCATCTAAACTAAAAGCATTATTATGACGTTCAATTCCTTCGTTTGCTTCTTTTTTAGCAAGCAACAACTCATCATATGCGGCATTAAAAACACTTTCATATTCATATGGAATATAAGGCATTGACAGTTCTTCAACTACAATATCAATTGCTTCTTCAAATTCTTCTAACTCTTTTAATGTTGCTAAATAAATACTTACAACATCATAGTATGTATTACTAGCCTTTATCTTAGCCAACATTCCTTCATTTTTAGCTTGTTGATATTGTCCTAAACCATATAAACAAACCAATCTTTGATAACGAACAGTTTCATCATCTAAATCTGTAAGTAAATCTAAAGCATCCTGAAATTGACTATTTGCAATATATTCTTCAATCATACATTCTCCTTAAAAAAATTAGTTATTCTTCATCATCTAAGTCTAATTGATATTCAGGTTCTTTTTCTTCACCTTCTTGTTGGCGTAAACTTTCAATTACATCAATATATTGACCTAACACGCCATTCTTTAAAAAATCATCATCTGTTAAAGGCATATTCATCACTCCTCAACCACTTATTATAACAACCCTCAAATATTTTTCAATTGAAAAACTCATATTTACATAATTATCGATACTCAAAAAACAATTTAAATAACTGTCGATAATAATCTATAAAAACACTATTTTTTCGCCAAACAAAATTAATATCATGTTCAATTGATAATCCCGCAATATCAATCTCTTTCAACAAACCACTTTCTAACTCTTTTTCAACCGCTATTTTATATATAAAACTAACACCATGATTATTTTTAATCAATTGTTTGATCGTATTAATATTACTTATCTCAATTAAATTTGCAAAATCATTGACATTTAAATTACGATCACCCAAATAACGCTCGATGATTTCTCTAGAACCCGAACCAACTTCTCTAATAATTAAATTATATTTAAACAGTTCACTAATATCATCAACATGATCTAATTTAAAATCATTTGATGCAACACATACATATCTTTCTTGACAATAATGTAAAAAATCATATTCAAACTTGTTAAAATATCCTTCTACTAAAGCAAAATCAATCGCTCCTTCATTTATATAGTTCAATAATTCTTTAGTATTGGCAACTTTCATTTTAATCACTGTATTACTTTCATCTGATAAAAGACCATCAATAATATTAGGCATGATATATTCACCAACTGTAAGTGTTGCTCCAAAAATCAATTCATGCTTTTCTTTCATATCATTAAATCGCTTTTTTAAAAAAATATCGTCATGTTTTAATGTAGTTGCATATTCTAATAAAATTTGCCCTTCTTTAGTAAGTTGCATTTTTTTACCGTGAAAATAAAATAATTTAACATTATAGTATTCTTCTAAATAATGAATATGATTTGAAACAGCTGGTTGTGTAATATTCAGAAATTGACTAGCTTTAGTAAAGTTCATAAATTTACATACTGTTAAAAAAGTATCAATTCGAAAATCTAACATTGTATCACCCTTATCAATCATAACATTTTTTTATTATTATATAAATATATATAATTTTTATTTATTATAATAATCATGTATAATATGCTCGATTAAAGGAGGAAGACAATGAATAAAATCAAAAACAATACTTTAGGCGTTATTTTATGTTTAGCAATCGCTTTACCTGCATACTATTTAGGAACTCTTTTCCCACTAGTTGGTGGTCCTGTGTTTGCTATTTTAATGGGGATGATTATTACTTATTTCGTTAAAGACAAAAGTAAAGTTCAAGATGGGATTACATACACATCTAAAAAGATTCTACAATACGCTGTTATCTTACTTGGATTTGGGATGAATTTAAAAGATATCTTAAAAATTGGGACAACATCTTTGCCAATCATTTTGTCAACAATTACAACATCATTAGTAGTTGCTTATGTATTATGTAAACTTTTAAAGATTCCATCAAAAATTGCAACATTGATCGGTGTTGGTTCATCAATTTGTGGTGGTTCTGCAATTGCTGCAACCGCTCCAGTAATTGAAGCCGATGACGAAGAAATCGCCCAAGCAATTTCGGTTATCTTTCTATTCAATATCCTAGCAGCGTTAATTTTCCCTACATTAGGTGGGATCCTTGGTCTTTCAAATGATGGTTTTGGATTATTTGCAGGAAGTGCAGTTAATGATACTTCATCAGTTACAGCTACAGCTACAGCTTGGGATGGAATTCATGGTAGCAATACATTAGACCATGCAACAATCGTCAAACTAACAAGAACGCTTGCAATCATTCCAATTACTCTAGTTCTAGCTTTTAAACGTACTCGTGATAATGAAAAAAATAACAGCAAAGTAAATCTCAAAAATATTTTTCCATATTTTATCCTTTTCTTTGTTTTAGCATCAATTATTACAACCGTATTTAGTTTACCAACAACAATTACCGCTCCAATTAAAGATTTAAGTAAATTTTTTATTGTAATGGCAATGGCAGCAATCGGGTTAAATACAAACATTGTAAAGCTGATAAAAAGTGGTGCTAAGCCAATTTTATTAGGGTTTACATGTTGGGTTTCTATTACATGTGTATGTTTATTGATGCAAGCACTTTTAGGATTGTTATAGACGGTTATTCCGTCTTTTTTTATTTAAAGAAAATTGAATAGGGGCTAAGAATTAAAATCTTTCGCCCCTTTCACAACACCGTGCGTAGGGTTCCCTACACGGCGTTTCATAAGTTTATAGAGTTGTAATAATCTAGTGCACTTATAAATCCGTATATTTTTAATACTTCATTTGTAAGTGTCCTTTTTAGTATGAAGCTATTGGCGATGTGCCAGTAGCTTTTTCTTGTGTTTGCCCATTCCCATGCCTTACTTTTATTAATACCTAGTTTTTGTAAATTTCTATACCTTGTTCTTACTAACTTCCATCTTTTCCAATATATCATTCGTATTCTTCTTCTCATCCATGAGTCTATTTCCCTTAGATGTTTACTCATATTCGCTATCCTATAGTAATTCACCCAACCTGTAATGTATTCTTTTAACTCTTTAGCTAATTCCTTACTTGATATTGGTCGGTTCCTTTTGGTGATTTCCTTTATTCTCTTTTTCATCTTTTCTTTAGATTTCTTGTGAACAGTGATTCGTACATTACCACTCTTCTCTATATAAAATCCAAAGCCCAAGAATTTTATATCAGTAATATAGGCTACCTTTGTCTTCTCTTGGTTCACTTTTACAAATAATTTCTCTTCTAAATATCTTGTCACTGTTTCTTTGACTCTCATTGCACTTCTTTTACTTTTGAATAGTATGACACAGTCATCTGCGTACCTTACAAATCGATTTCCTCTTCTTTCCATTTCTTTATCAAATTCATTAAGATATATATTTGATAATAATGGGCTGAGTGGCCCACCTTGGGGTACTCCTTTTGTAGTTTCTTCAAACTTATGTTTTACTATGACTCCTGCATTGAGATATTTATGTATGAGTGATATAACTCTTCCGTCTTTAATAGTTTGTGACAATATCTGTATAAGTCTTGAATGGTTGACTGTATCAAAGTACTTCTCTAAATCTAGGTCTACTGTATATCGATATCCTTCATTGGCGTATTCGACTACTTTTCTTACTGCTTGATGGGCATTTCTTCTTGGTCGGAACCCATAACTATTGTCACTGAATTGGGGTTCAAATATTGGTGTCAGTACCTGTACTATCGCCTGTTGTATGACCCTATCCGTCACTGTTGGAATTCCTAACTCTCTTTTCTTTCCGTTATCTTTTGGTATTTCTACTCTTTTAACGGCTTGTGGACTATAATGTCCCTCCATGATAAGTTTCTTTAGATAAGACCAGTGTTGTGCGAAATGCGTACGAACTTCTGCGACTTGCATTTTATCTACACCACCACTTCCCTTATTACTCATAACCCTTTGGATTGCCTTTTCTATATTGGCATCCTCCATAATTGTTTCAAGTAACTTCTCATGTACTACAAATCTATTGGTGTTCTTCGTATGTGATATCTCTTGTTTTGATGTAGGATACACTTCTCCACTATTGTCGTATTCCGTACTATCTTCATAGAGTAAGCCTAATGATAGTTGACAGTATCCTATTTTATCTTGAGTATCTTTCATTTCCAGTTCACCTCCTTATGTTCGGTCCTTCGCTAGATAACCATTACAGTTATCATCATCACTACTATGACCTCGGCTGACTTCCTAGGACAAACGTTTCCACCATGATTACATTTTCATCATGTTCCTAGGACCTCCCACGGTAAGACATAACACTTTCATCCTATGTACCCACTATCTTTACACTGCTTATTCCGTCGTACTATTGGACTTCGATTTGTTTAGCAATCTCATCCGATAAGCTTCTGCCTAAAATAGTTCGTATTCCTTGGGTCAGGACTTTGCCTCCAACTTCCTCCCGTTCACACCTTACGATGGATACCTTGTCTTCGGCTAGTGGTTGGTAGTACGAAAC
Source organism: Thomasclavelia spiroformis DSM 1552 (assembly GCF_025149465.1). Lineage (NCBI taxonomy): Bacteria > Bacillati > Bacillota > Erysipelotrichia > Erysipelotrichales > Coprobacillaceae > Thomasclavelia > Thomasclavelia spiroformis. Next base: position 1,591,120 of record NZ_CP102275.1, read on the forward strand.
CCCCACAGTGGACTTTCACCACCTAGTCTTATGTCATGCGTGGCACACTAACAAAAAAACACACTAATGTGTGTTATTTTCTAATGGCGTCCACGAAGGGATTCGAACCCCTGACCGCACGCTTAGAAGGCGTGTGCTCTATCCAGCTGAGCTACGTAGACTTCTTTATCAACTGCTCAAATAATATAACATATAAAATTATATAATGCAAGTATTTTTTATTTTATCTTTACCTTAAAATACTAAAAGAAAATTTTATCTCACTTTATTTTCATATAATTATATATCTGACATTACATTTAAACAATATTGTTTTAAAATTAACGGACATAGCTTGCACATAAACATATTACACGAAAAATAAAAACCTTTGATAAAAACCATTAGTATCAAAGGTTTGCAGAGATTTCATCAATCTCATTATTTTTAAAATGGCGTCCACGAAGGGATTCGAACCCCTGACCGCACGCTTAGAAGGCGTGTGCTCTATCCAGCTGAGCTACGTAGACCTCTCTCTTGACTGCTTAAATACTATAACATATTCAAAAGAGATGCGCAAGTATTTTTAAATAATTTCTTTAAATTCTACTTCAAGCTGCCCTTTATCTACATAAATTACACAATACGATTTATTACTCCCTTGTCTTGGCAAAGTTGTAGAGCCAGGATTAATTAAATAAAATCCATCAATATTATCACATTGAGGAACATGGGTATGTCCAGATAATAAAACATCACAACCATGACGTTGCAAATCATCTACCATCATCGTTTCTCTATTTAAATATCCATATCGATGCCCATGTGTTACCAAAAATGCTAAACCTTCTGTTTCGAACATAATTTCATCATCTAACTTGGCCATCCAATCATTATTACCACGAACACTTATCCAACCTTTTAAATCCTTTTCCATTCCTTCACTATCACCACAATGAACATAAAAATCCCCATCTGGTTCTAATCTTTTTATTTCTTCAATTATATTTCGATATCCATGATTATCAGACATTATTACTATTTTCTTCATCTACATCACCAATAACATTATACACAATTAATTTACAAATTTGAATTATATTTTAATTCGATTATCAACTTTACCATTTACATCTTCTACTGGTGCTATTTCTTGACCATCGATGTATAAAGAAACTTTTTTTACATTTTCTAAATGACTTGCTGATTTTACTATTTGATTATATAAATTATTATCAATTGATTCATTATCATTTAAAATATTACTTGCTAAATAGATATTTAAATGCCCTTCATTTAATGAACACTGTTGTACTAATGTTAAAGGTTGTTCAGATTCAATTTCCTTTAACATCAATGATACTTTAGTATCGATATCATTATCTTGAGTCTCAATTCTTTTAGTAATTGGAACATAATATTCTTGATTATTAATTGTTTTAGTATTATAAACAACTACTGGTACAGTTTTATATAAATAATTACTTGTTGATTCAAAATTATTAATTCCAAGTCTATTAGTAATACAGCTAGCTGGAATAGTACTATTTTTTAACGTACTAACATCATTACCATCAATTTTTAAATTAATTTTTTCAATGTCGCCTACACAAAAAACATAAGATAGCATTTCAAAAATATCCAAAGCTTCTTGATTATTTTCAACATATAAATGATCACTAAAATCAAATGTTAATGATTTATCATTAATAGCAATCGCATTTACTTGTAAATTTGCATCTAAAATTGGATGTAATCCTAAATACTCATAGTCTTTAGATTTCATTACTTCAATTAAATTACGATATTTACTATCGTCTTCTAAATTTTGTTTTAAATCAATCTCAATCGGTACTAGCATATTATCATCATCTCTAAAAACAACGGTTTGATAATTTGTATTTACTACTTCTTTTTTTTCCTTTTTATCATCTTGTTTAAAATAAATGATTCCAAATCCTAAACATAAACATACAAAAATGCTTAAAAGTACTTTGATTCGCATACTTACCACCTCATCATATTTTATGAAACAGATACTTTAAAATACCAAAAAATCTTTTCATTAATATAAAAAATAGATTAGCTTAGCTAATCTATAATCAAATGTTCAACTTTTAAATTAGTATAATCAAAAAAGCCTGATGATGAATAAATAAATTCATCAACATCACCAGTAGTATATATTTTAGTATAACTACATTTATTAAAATTTAATAACTTTTTCCTTAATAAAATATCCTTAACACTTTTACTAATTGCCTCACTACTAGAAACATATTCAATATTAGGCAATACATTTTCTATTTGCTCTTTTAAAATAGGATAATGTGTACATCCTAAAATAATCGATTGAATTCTTTCTTTATATTCATCAAGATATTCATGTAAAATATCATAAATTCCTTCTTTATATTTTCCTGATTCTACCAAAGGTACCAATTTAGGAGTTGCTAGTGAAAAAGTTTCAATTTTACTATCAATTTGTTTAATTGTTTCAGGATATTTATTAGACTTAATTGTTGCTACAGTAGCAATTATTAAAGTATTTGCTACCTTACGATTAATAAAATCATTAACTGTTGCATCAATTACCCCAATGATCATTACTTCAGGATAAGTCATTTGTAAACGTTCTAATACTGTAGAACTAGTTGTATTACATGCTAAAACAATCAATTTAACATTTTGTTTAATAAAATATTCAACGATACCGCTAGCATATTTAAACAATTGAGCTGGGGTCTTATCGCCATAAGGGCAATGATAATTATCCCCAATATAAATGATATTTTCATTTGGAAGCAATGATTTAATTGAATTTAAAACGGTTAAACCACCTACTCCTGAATCAAAAACTCCGATTGCTCTTTCCATTTAATTACTCCTTATTATCTTTATATTCTTCTAATGCTAAATTTTGATTATGTAAAATAGTAGCGATTTCTTTACCTACATATCTAAATGTAGTTGGACTATATTCATGTCCAGTTACTTCTACTTTATCTGCTGGATAACGTAAAATAAAACCATATTCATAACTATGTTCCATTAGCCAAGCGTAAATATCGGTTTGGTTAAAATCTTTTACGCTTATTTCTGATTTTTGTAAATCAACAGTACTTCCTAATTGATACTCATTATACCCAGCTACTACACCTCGATCTTCTAAAAGAGCCACATCATATCCAATAAATGATTTAGTTAAAATAAGCCCCTTATCACATTCTTTATAACAAGCACGATACATTTCTAATAGATTTTGATATGTTTCTTCTTGTAAATACATAAAATGTTTAATTCTTGGAATTCCTGAGGCAATGACTAATTTTTTAGGTTCATAACCCCCTATAAATGTCTCATTATTTATAACTATAGATAATTTACTTGGATTATATATTCTTTTAGCATTCGGTAATAGATCTTGATTAAATAGTGTTGCTAATGAAGTTTTATTATAATTAACACATAATTGCTTAAAACTATCATATAATTCATTATCATCTAATTGATCAATCTCTTTCATTTTATTTAAATAATTATTTGTATCACTCACATATGTATAATCAGTTTCATCATAAATAGCTCTTAACATCTGATAATATTCAATATTATCAAAATCAAAATTTTCTTGATTAATATATGCTTCTACAAGATCATTTTTAATCAATATATCACAATAACTTAAAGCCCTACTTGCAAAAGATACCTCTAATTTATCTGCCAACTGATTACCCACACTAATCAAATTATTTAAATCAGGATATTTATTTATTTTATCCAAAGCATTATAAAACTTATAATTCATTAAATTAAAATCCGGAATTTCAATATATTTAATAAACTCATTGACTGCAATTGCATTTTCAATCAAATACTCTTGTTCTTCATCATCTAAATACATTTCAATCAATGCTCGATTATCATTATTAATTCCATTCACTCGATAAAACTCATCATATTTACGATTTATTGAAATAAATGCAATACAAAAACATAACGTTACTACTACATATAAATGCCATCTCTTTAATTTCATAACATCACCTTGTATCATTATATACCAACAATAAATAAAAAACCACTTTAAATTAATAGACCGAATTTAATTCGGTCTATTAAAACTCCAATTCCTTTAATCTAACCAATTCAAAAACCGCTTGAATTCTTGAATCAACTCCTAATTTTTGAATAACATTAGAAATATGATTACGAACCGTTTTTTCGCTAATCTTTAATATTTGAGCAATTTCTTTAGTTGAATGATTATTTATTAAAAGAGTAAAAACCTCTCTTTCTCTTGGAGTAAGAATGATATTCACTAATTAATTCACCTCTTAATTTAATATATGAGAGAATTAATTTTACGTGTCTTTTTTCAAAACGTTAAAAAGATTAGCTGCTACTTCTTTGGGTAACACTTTTTCTAATTGTTCTAAACTTGCTTCTTTTAATTGTTTAACACTGCCAAATTCTTTTAATAATAATTTTTTACGTTTCGGTCCAATTCCTTCAACATTATCAAGAATTGATTGAAACAATGACTTTGAACGAACATTTTTATGAAAACTTATTGCATAACGATGTACTTCATCTTGCATCCTAACTAATAAAAAGAATAATTCACTTTTTTTATCAATAGCAACTTCATTACCTTCGCTATCTAAAAGCATTGAAGTAGAGTGTTTATCATCTTTAGCTAAGCCACAAACCATAATATTTAAATTCAAACTATCAATTACTTCTTTAGCTACTTTGATTTGCCCTTTACCACCATCGACAATAATTAAATCCGGTCTTTCTAAATTTTCCATTAAAACCCGATAATAACGTCGATAAATTACTTCTTTCATACTTGCATAATCATCAGGTCCTTCAACTGTCTTAATTTTAAATTTTCGATAATCTTTTTTAGATGGCAATCCATCTTTAAAACAAACCATTCCAGCAACAGCATACGATCCTTGAATATTAGAGTTATCAAATAATTCAATTCTTCTAGGTAAGTCAATATTCAACAATGAACCTAATTGCTTAATTGCACCAATTGTAGAAGCTTCATTTTTTTGAATCAATAAAAATTTCTTTTCCAATTGTTCCTTAGCATTTTCATTGGCCATAGCTACTAAATTAGCTTTATTTCCTTTTTGGGGTTTGATAATTTTACATTTAATAATTTCCTGCAATAACGAAACATCCAATTCTTTTGGTACTAATAATTCCTTTGGTTCCGTATTTTCTTGATAAAATAACACTAAAAAAGAAATAATTTGTTCTTGAAAATCATCTTGCATTGGTACTAAGTTCAAATCACGGGCCAAAAGCTTACCATTACGCATAAAAAATAATTGCAAACACAAATATCCTTTATCATGATAATATCCAACAATATCACGATCAACTAAATCATTAAACTGAACATGTTGTTTACTAGTAACATGTTGAATATGACTAATTAAATCACGACATTCTTTAGCCAATTCATAATTTTGCACTTCACTAGCATTATACATTTTTTCTTGCAATTCATTAATTATTTGCTTAGTATCCCCTTGAATAAATTTAGTAATATTTGATGTTATTTGTTTATATGTTTCTTCATTTACTGTTTGAATACATGGTGCTAGGCACTGATTTAAGGAATAATATAAACATGGTTTTTTAGGAATGTGATTACATTTTCTTAATGGATATAGACGATTTAATAATTTAAATGTTTCTCTTGCAGCAGTTCCATCGGGAAATGGTCCAAAATGACGATGTTTTTTATCTTGGGCATTTCTGACAATTTTTAAACGGGGATGTCTTTCTTTAGTAAGTTGGATGTATGGATAATATTTATTATCCATAAAAGAGATATTGTATTTTGGTGAATAATCTTTGATTAGATTTATTTCTAATAACAAAGCTTCTTTTTCAGAATCAGTAACAATATAATCAAAATCAACAATTTCATGAACTAATTTAGTTGTTTTATAATTATGAGCTCCAACAAAATAAGAAGAAACACGATTTTTTAATTTCTTAGCTTTTCCAACATAAATAACATCACCGTTTTTATCTTTCATCAAATAACAACCAGGTAATAGCGGTAATAAAGAAAGCTTATCTTTTATCATTTTACGGTTCATTATTCAAAATATACTAAGGTTGCCCCTAGCCCTCCTTCGTTAGGACCGCCATCACGATAACTAACTACATATTTATTTTTATCAAGTAATTTACGCACACCATTTCTTAAAACACCAGTACCCATACCATGAATAATTCTTACCATTGAATAATTATTTACTAAGGCATCATCTAAAAATTTATCAACAAGTGCCATTGCTTCTTCATAGCGTTTACCAATTATATTTAATTCAAAACTTTGATTTGTTGATTTACGTAATGCTTTAAGATTTGATTTAACTTTTTTAGGTTTAACTTTTTTAGAAATAAAGCTAACTTCTTCAGGTTTAGCATTTAGTTTTAAACCACTCATATCAATTGTTAAAATCCCTTTTCTATTAATTGAAAGAATTTCTCCTTGACGATTAGCAGACAATACTTTAACAATATCCCCCACTTGATAAACATGATTTGTTTCATTAACAACTTTCTTTTCTTCATGTTTTAATAAATCAAGATTTCTTTTAGCATCAATAACAACATGTTGTTTTAATACTGCTTGTTTTTTTAAATCCTCAACGACTAAATCAATTTCTTGTTTTGAATCTTCTAATAATTGATTAGCTTCTTTTTTAGCTTTTTCCATTAAATCATCTTTTTGTTTTTCAAAATTACTAATTAAACGATTATATTTATTTATCTTATTAGTAGCTTCATGATTTAAAGCTTCTAATTGATCTTTTTGAATCTGAATTTGGGCTAATTCATCTTGAAGCTTTTCCAATAATTTATCACTATCAGTCAAACTACTTTCTTTAATTTGATAAGCTAATTCAACAATTTCTTTTTTTAAACCTAATCTTGAAGAAATCTCAATAGCATATGAATTACCAACACTACCTTCAATTAAACGATATGTCGGTTTCATATTTTCTTGATCGAATTCTACTGCAGCTACTAAAATATATTCTTCATTTTTGGCATATTCCTTTAAACCAGAATAATGTGTAGAAGCTACGATAATTGGATTTACTTGATGTAAATATCGTAAAATTGCTTCTGCAATACTTTGACCCTCTTTAGGATCAGTCCCCGAACCAATTTCATCTAATAAAACTAACGATTTTTCAGTTGCCTCATTAGTAATTTCAACTAAACGTTTCATATGACTTGAAAATGTTGATAATGATTGTTCAATTGACTGTTCGTCACCTAAATCAACACATATTTGATCAAACATTGGAATCGTTGCTTGATTACAAGGAACCGCCATTGCACATAATCCCATTAAACTTAATAACCCAGCTGTTTTTAAAACTACTGTCTTTCCTCCAGTATTTGATCCACTGATTAACAATATTCGCTTAGGACTAGTTAAAACAATACTATTTGCAACAACTTTATCACGATCAATCAACGGATGACGAGCTTTAATTAAACTAAAATTAGCATAATCTTCGTTAATACTAGGAACAACACCATCAATTTGAATTCCATAACCAGCTTTAGCAAAAATTACATCAACTTTTACTAATAATTCTTGATTTTCATGTAAACAATCATAATTATCTTTAACTTGTTTTGAAAGTTCCATTAAAATTCGATTAATTTCTTTGATTTCATCATCACGAGCATGAATCAACTGATTATTCATTGCTACAATCACTTCTGGTTCAATAAACATTGTCGAACCAGTAGCTGAAACAGCATGAACAATTCCTTTAACACTATTTTTATTTCCAGCTTTAACCGGTAAAACCAAATGATTATTACGACTAGAAATAGCTTCTTGTGATAAATAATCTTTATTGGCAACTTTAATTTGTTCCATTTTAGCTCTAATATTTGTTTCAATCGATAATATTTGTCTTCTGATTCGACGTAATTCTTTACTAGCACTATCTAAAACATTACCACTACTATCAATACAACGATTAATTTCTTTTAATAGTTGTTTTGGTAAAATGAATTGATTACATAATTGAATCAATTCATTTTCTTCTAATTCTTTATCTGATAAATAATTAATTATTTCTTTAACATTATTTAATAAATAAACTATTTGTACAAAATCTTCACCAAATAACATCCCATCTTTATTAGCTTTTGATAATAAAGTTTCAATATCATTGTAGTATCCAATTGGTAAACGACCATATTTATAAATAAGCTGCATCGCTTGATCAAGATACTTTTGGTTTAATTTTAAATCGTCTAAATCATCAAAGGGCTGTAATTTAGTAATTTTATCTTTAGCTAAATTTCCTACACAAAAACTTATAACTTTATTTTTAATTTGATTAAATTCTAATGTATCATATATGTTTTTCATCTTTACTCACTCACTACTATTTTATTTAATATCATCTCTACATTTATTTTCGTACTATCTAACTTATTTAATAATTTGATTACTTCATCATATTGTTTTTGAGTTAAATTAATAGGATTTTCAATTTGATTAAAGTCTTGCCAATAATTATTCATCATTTTATCTAATTTTTCTTGACTAATAATACCACTATCATATGCTTTATTTAAAGTAAGTGCAATATAATAAATGTTTTCACTATTAAAGCTATCATAATTGATTCCATTATCAATAACTATACCAACATTATTAATCGCTTCTATTTCATTAGTAACAGTCGGTACTAAATTCAAAATTTTTTTAGCAAAAATAGTATTTTCAACGGCTTCCTTACCTCCAGACAATATTGGCATAATAATAAAAACTAATCCTAAATAAATAATAATTATTCCCTCAATAAAACTAGCAATTATTCCAAGCAAACGATCAATATGCTCAAATAATTTAAATGCATAAATAATCCTTTTTAAAAGTGGTTTAATAATTAAACCAAGAAAAAAAAGCAGCAATTTTAAACATGCTAATAAAATCAAAAAGATAATAAAACGATTTACTATATCACCAATAACTTCCCCTATTCCTTCAACTTGATAAATTTTAAATATATTAGCTAACGGTGAAGAAGCATATAAACTAATCACTAAAGAAACAATCGTTGCCATTAAATCATAGCCCCGATAAACAAAACCTTTTATGTACCCTAAAATTAACATTATTAATAAAATAAAAACTATTATTACATCAATAATTAATGAATTTATTGCAAAATCCATGAAAACACCTCATTTTCTTTGATATACATTTTAACAAAACAAATTTATACTGTCAAAAAATTTAAAAATATGTTATACTATTTTAGTAGGACTAGGAGGACAAGTAATGAACATGAATGTAGCAAAACTCAATAATTCTAAAAGAATGAACTTTATTAATATGCATGCTTACGATAAACTTGTGGCTTTTAGCGACTCTAAAACAGCAAACAGCTCTTCTAAAGACCCTAATAATTATCAAAAGATTAGCCATATTGGTTGTGATGAAACTGGGTCAGCTGATTTCTTCGGCCCACTTTGCGTTGTTGCTTGTTATGTAGATGAACGTGACATAGATTGGTTAGTTAGTCTAAATATCCGTGATCCAAAAGAAATGGATGTACACGAATTAGTTCGTATTGCTAGAGAGATAAAAGACCGGTTAATTTATAGTTTATTGCTCCTTGATAATTCGCATTATAATGCAATGGTAAAAGCAGGGAATAATTTAGCTAATATTAAAGCAAAATTATATAATCAGGCTGTTACTAATGTCATGCAAAAAGTAGGTATGCCAGTTAAAAACAAATTAATTAATCAATTTGTTTCCCCAAAAACGTATTATAATTATTTAAAACATGAAGTAATTGTTGTAAAAGACTTGACCTTTGTTCAAAAAGGAGAAGAACAGTATTTAGCCATAGTTTGCTCAATGATATTGTCAAAATATGCATATTTGCAATATTTCACTAATATGTCACGTAGTTTAAAAATGAATCTACCTCATGGTAATAGCACTAGTGTTGATGCTATTGCAGTTGAAATTGCAAAAAAATACGGTCCTAAGATGTTAAACAAAGTTACAAAAACTAATATGACTAATTACAAACGCATTAAAAATTTAATTGGATAACTTTTGTTATCCTTTTTTTATTATGTATTGATATGATTCAAATATACTTTAAATAAAATATCATATTTATTTAGAAATTATTTATTTTAAAATAATTATAAATATTATATAATAATATATATTTTATTATAAAGGGGAATATTAATGGAACTAATTATTGAACATTTACAAAAAAGTTTTGAAAAAAAAGAAGTACTAAAAGACATTAGTTTTACGTTTAAACCGGGGAAAATATATGGTCTATTAGGGCGAAATGGAGCGGGAAAGACAACATTATTTAACTGTCTTAATCAAGATATAACAATAGATAAAGGTATTGTATTATTACAAGAAAATAATCAACAACGTGCTCTTGAAATTGAAGATATTGGATATGTACTTTCAACTCCTACTGTTCCTGAGTTTTTAACAGCACGTGAGTTTTTAAAATTCTTTTTAGAAATTAATGAAAAACAAATTACTGATTTAAAAAGTATTGATGAGTATTTTGATTATATTAATATAAAAAAAGAAGATCGTGATCGTTTGTTGAAAGATTTTTCTCATGGAATGAAAAATAAAATGCAAATGCTGATAAATATTATTTTAAAACCTAATGTTTTACTTTTAGATGAACCATTAACTTCATTAGACGTTGTAGTTGCTGAAGAAATGAAAAATGTTTTACGTCATTTAAAAGAAGATCGTATTTTAATTTTATCTACACATATTATGGAGTTAGCATTGGATTTATGTGATGAAATTGTTATTTTGAATCATGGTAAACTACAGGAAGTATCAAAAGATCAATTAGATAATGATGAATTTAAAGATAAGATCTTAGCGATGCTAAGGGAGGAAGATTATGCTTAAAACATTTTGGATTGCCTTTAAATTAAAAATTACTTATCGAGTCAACACAATTATCTATTCATTAAAACAATTACCTCTAATAAAAAAAATTCTTCCTGCTTCTTTATATGCAAGCAATATTTTAAAAAGAATCGCATATGTTATTTCTTTGCTATGGGAAATTGTTGAAATATTTTTGTATAAAGGTCTTTATTTAGGAATCTTTTTAATCGCTCCTATAATGCTTGGTAGAATTGATATCAGTCTTCAACCAACATATTTTGTTCATATTTTATTGTTTTTAACGATAGCTGGAGCTGTTTCTAATAATCGTCTCTTTGATCCTAGTCGCGATAAATATTATGCAATTATTTTAATGAAGATGGATGCTACTAAATATACAGTTACTAATTATTTATATGAATTATTAAAAATTGTAATTGGTTTTTTGGGCTTTTTAATTTATGCTAATATTGTATTTGGTTTTCCGTTTTATCTTTGTTTGTTATCTCCTTTAGCTCTTTGTGGTGCTAAGATTATTTCTGGCTGTTATTCACTTTATCAATATAAAGCTAAAGGTAAAATCCGTAATGAAAATAGTCCTGTTAAAGCTGTTTGGACAACGATTGGAATTTGTTGGTTATTAGCTTATCTTCCATTCCTTACTGGTTTTGTTTTACCATTATCAGTTGGCATAATAATTTTGATTATCATGTCTTTAGGAATTTGTGGATTTAGCTATATTTATCGTTTTTCTTTATATCGACCAATGTATCAAGTTTTACTTGGACAAAAATTTTCGGCTATTAATGTTTCAATAAAACAAATAACAAACGATAATTATTTAAAATCAATTAGTAGTGATGCATCAATTACTAGTAAGAAAAAAGGATATGCTTATTTTAATGAACTATTTGTTAAACGTCATCAAAAACTACTATGGCGTAGCGCTAAAAGAATTACTGTATTTGCACTTGGATTATTAATTGCAGCAATTATAGCATTACTTTCTTTTCCAAATATACACCCTCAAATGAATAAAATGTTATTAAACTTTTTACCATATTTTGTTTTCATTATTTATTCTTTTAATTCTGGAAAATCAGTCGTTCAAGCAATGTTTCGTAATTGTGATCACAGTATGCTTACATACTCGTTTTATCGTCGTAAAGACGTAATTATTTCTTTATTTTATTTACGTTTACGTGATGTCATTTGTATTAATTTAATGCCAGCATCGATAATCGCTATTGGACTTCCTATTTTATTATACATAACTGATAAAAATACTGATCCATGGATATATTTGATAGTTTTTATTTGTATTATTGCAACAAGTATTTTCTTTTCAATTCATTATCTTACTTGTTATTATCTTTTACAGCCCTATAATAGTATGACCGAAACAAAAAGTAGTACATATAATGTTATTATGTCTTTAACTTATTTAATTTGTTTTGCTTTTATTTATTTACGAATGAATGCATTTGTATTTGGTTTGATAATGATTGCTTTTTGTGTCATTTATATAATTATTGCTAGTATCTTAGTTTATCGTTATGCTTCTAAAACATTTAGACTTCGTCAATAATTATTATACTATTACATATTGAACATGTTAAAAGCAGGTAATACCTCTAAGTATACCTGCTTTTTGAATTATGCAATCTATTTCCTAATTCGTTTTGATATAACTCAAATCCATAAACAGATTAGTTTTTTAATTTCATCTTATTAAACAAGAAAATCAATGCGGCTACTATCATAATAAATCAGTTATTTAATGCATATATAAGTTACCATTCTTTTGTCTTTGCTTCATATCTTACTTTCATTATTTCCATTTGATATATAATAACAGGAAATAAAGAAATTAAAGCAAATACACCAAAAACTAAAGAACGATCCATAACAGTAAATATGACAAACATAAGTAGAATTAAGAGCCATGGATTACGTAAATTACGATAGTAGTTTTCTTTATCCTCAAAAGAAGTATGAAGTTCAAATGGCTTTCCATCATTCTTCTTTTCTACAATTAGCAATTCTCGATTAAAAGTACTATTATTGGTTGCAATTCGCCCACCTTTTTCAGCCCATGGGCGCCAGCGTACTTTTCCAATTGAATAATTAAGATTAATATTTTTATAAAATACCTTATAACCCATATCTTCTAAAAAATCATAATAATCTTTTGCATCATCTTTTGTTTTATGACCAATAAACTCCACGCAATATTTTACTTGATTTGGTTTGCATTCTTCAAATTCATATAACATTTTCCCTGTTTGAACAAGACGATAACCTTTTTCAGACATTTTATTTAACCAATTTGCTTGCACAATCAACAGCCCTCCAAAAAAGCGATAACATTTTTTTCTCATATTGCCCCTCCAACAATTTCATTTGCAACACTTACAAGTTGATCTAGTCTTATAAGCTCTTTTTTTACTATTTCTTTTCCAAGCGTGGTAATGATATATTCTTTCCTTCTATCTTCGCTATCTCCATAAGGCATAATCCAGCCTTTTTTCTTCAATGAATTCAATGCACCATACAAAGTCCCTGCACCTAATAAAAGTCGTCCTGTTGTTTTTTCTTCAATAAATTGCATAACAGCATATCCATGTTTAGGTGTATAAAGAGAAAGTAAGATATAAAATGTAACTTCTGTAAGCGCACCACCATTTACATTATCCCGCATAAGTTATCCCTCCTTACTACGGTTACTGTAATAAATATATCACTAAACGTAATAAAATTCAAGAAAAACTACCAATATTACATTGAAAAAAATTCTTTTTTATAAATTAAAAGTAAATAACAACACATGTCTATTATTAATTATTTGATAAAAAAATGATAGAAACCTATAACTTTAACTTTTAATTATGGTTTCTATCTTTAAAGTAGTAACTTTAACATTCAATACAATACCTTAAATATATGCTTTACACATACATTTCTCATCAGATTTGCACACAGTATTTTTGACAAGTAAACTGTGCAAAAGCAATCGACAATAAAACTTAACAAAAAGAGAGGGCATTTTATGAATAAAGAAGAAGTTTTAGCAAAAGCAAAACGAGAAAATTTTTTAGGCGATGAACGAGAAAAAGATATACGTACCAAAAGTGACGCATTTTCGCTTTGGTGATTTATTATTTTAGGTTGCACCATAATGATAATTAAATTGATAAGAGTTCAATCCCCAGCAGATATAATATCCCTCTTTACTTGCACATCAGGTTTAGCATTTGTTTATGAGGGTATCAAACTGAAAAAGAAATTTAATCTTATTTGTGGAAATATTCTATTGGTACTTTCTGCATACTGCTTTTATAAATTTTGTGTGGAATTATTTTAATGAAGGATAAACTGGTATTAAAAAACAATCTCAAAAAGGTGCGAACAAAAAAAACTATCACAATCAGCTTTAGCGGAAATGGTTGGAGTATCTAGGAATACAATTAGTTCCATTGAAACAGGACAATTCAATCCTACTGCTAAACTTGCACTTATTTTGTGTATTGCACTTGATAAAAAATTTCAGGAACTATTCTATTTTTAGGAGTGATATTGTGTTAGGACTTAAAAAACGTGACATAAAAAAGCATTGAAAGCTGGTGCAAAGGAAAATACATTATAAGCATAGTCGATAAAAGGGAGAGACACTATCTTGTTCAATCTCCCTTACTTTTTTCCGTCATATCAAGACTTATTCAATCATGGTAAATTCGTAGTAAAATAGTTACTTTTCTAATTGATGAATAGTCTTTAAATACCATATTTATGCGGATAATCGATTTTTTATATTAGGTTTTAATAAAATAAAAAAAGATATAACTTAATTACAAATTATATCTTATTTAAACTCAATTGAAATCGGTGGTACTTTAGTGTATTTTACTCCAGCTGCATCCAACATTCTTTTTGCCGCACGATCACTATCAGTTCCACTATATTTATCATCTTCAAAAACAATTTCGCTAATACCACTTTGAATAATTGCTTTAACACATTCGTGACATGGAAATAAAGAAACATAAATACGACATCCTTTTAAATTTCCAATGCTATTTAAAATTGCATTTAATTCTGCATGAACTACATATGGGTATTTAGTATCATATAAATCCCCTTCTCTAACTTCCCATGGAAATTCTTTATCATCACAACCCCAAGGAAGACCATTATAGCCTACTCCAACGATTTTATTTTCTGGACTAACAATGCACGCCCCTACTTGAGTATTAGGATCTTTAGAACGAAAAGCCGATAATTTTGCAACACCCATAAAATATTGTGTCCAATTTATAACTTTACTCATCTTTCATTTCCTCCTCTAATTCATCCAATTTAGCTTTAAAATAATCCGGTAATTCGCTTTCAAATTCCATATATTCTTTTGTCGTAGGATGAATAAAACCTAATTTTTTAGCATGTAAAAACTGTCCATGACTACAATCATCTTTACGATATCCATATTTAGGATCACCATACACAGGATAACCAATATAACTCATATGTACCCTAATTTGATGAGTTCGTCCTGTCTCTAAACGACATTCTATTAAACTCATATTTTTATAACGTTTTAAAACTGTAAAATTTGTAATCGCATTTTTACTATTATTTTTTGTTACACACATACTTTGACGATCATTTGGATTACGTCCAATCGGTGCATCAATTTTGCCTTGAACATGAGGAATCAAACCATGTACTAAAGCAACATATCTTCTTGTAACACTATGATCCTTTAATTGTTCTGATAAAAAACGATGTGCTATATCATTTTTAGCTACCATTAATAATCCACTTGTTTCTTTATCGATTCGATGAACTATTCCCGGACGATTTACTCCATTGATTCCTGATAAATCTTTGCAATGAAATAAAAGGGCATTAACTAAAGTCCCACTAGTAATTCCCGGTGAAGGATGAACGATCATTCCTGTAGGTTTATCAATCACAATTACATCCTTATCTTCATAAACAACATTTAAAGGAATATCTTCAGCTTCAATTTCTAAATCACTATTGTCTTCAATAGTGATTTCAATTTGATCATTTAACTTTGTCTTATAACTCGCCTTTTCTACTTTTCCATTTACTAAAACTAAACCTCGACCAATCATTTCTTGAATCTGTGTTCTTGATAATTCCTCCATATTTAAAGCAATAATCTTATCTAATCGATAATTATTGTTATTCTCTACCAATAAATTAATTTTTTCCATGTATGCGCTCCTCAAAAATAATTTCAAAAATGATTAATATAACTCCTATTACAACTGCAATATCAGCAATATTAAAAATTGGAAAATTATAATTAAAAATAACAAAATCTATAAAATCACGTACATAACCAAGTACAATACGATCAATTAAATTACCAGCCATTCCAGCAAAAGTAAGTACTAATCCAAAACGTGTTAAAACTTCTCTACTTTTGGTTTTGGTAAAAAAATAAATCATAAAAATAGCCGACAATAATGCAATTATAATAAATAATTCTAAATGACCTGCAAGCATTCCCCAGGCCACACCGGTATTTTGTGCATATGTAAAATAAAAAAAGTTATCGATTATTTCCTGTGACTGTCCAAGTTGCATTGATGATGATACTAAATGTTTAGTAAACTGATCTCCACCAATTATTAAAATCAATGTAACCAAATACAATATTTTATCTCTTTTTGTTAATTTCATTTTATCACCCAAAGACATTATACAATAAACTTTTGCTAACCACAATAAACACCCCTATAAAACATAAATAATCACTGCTAAAAAATGAAACAATGAACCAATCATTACAAAAATATGAAACAATTCATGAAAACCAAAACTGCTAAACCAATTTGGTTTTTTTATAATATAAATAATTGCTCCAACTGTATAACTTATCCCTCCTACAGCAATTAAACCAAAACATCCTAAAGGTACTTTATTGAATGCTTGAAAATCAAAAATCAAAGCCCATCCCATCAATAAATAAAAAGCAGTAGAAATAAATCTAGGCGCATTTAACCAAAATAATTTAATAATAATGCCAACGATTGCAATAAACCAAATTACACTCAAGAAATAAACACTATGAGGATATGATAAATATTTTAGACATATTGGTGTATATGTTCCTGCAATCAATACATAAATCATTGAATGATCTAATTTACGTAAAAAACGTTTTATTTTATTGTTATTATCTCCATTATAATAATGATACATACTACTAGCACTGTATAAAGCAATTGACGATACTCCAAATACAATCGCCCCTATTAAACTTACTAAATCACTTTTACAAATCTTTGCCATTATAATCATTACAAACAGCATCAAAAACGAAAATATCGCTCCAATCAAATGTGTCAAACAACTAACTCTATCCATTGCTCTATCAATTATCCACATATAATACCTCCTTATATAGTTATCATAACTATATTATATAATATCATTATTATAATATATGTCAATCAGTTATTGAATCCTATATATAAATAAGATAAAATATCATTGAGGTGATTATATGAACGAACTAGAACAGATTATTGATAAAGTAATTAATAAAAGTATTTTAAAAAGTCAAGATATTCCTTCATTAGATTTATATATGGATCAAATAATGACTTTATTTGAAACAAATTTAAATGACAATAAACGCTATCAAGATGATAAGTTACTTACTAAAACAATGATTAATAATTACTCCAAAGCAGGAATCATTAAACCAGTTAAAGGAAAAAAATATACTAAAGAACAAATTATTGGCATGTTAATAATTTATAATTTAAAAAATATTATTACAATTCAAGAAATCAAAGATCTTTTATTACCAATATATGAAACAAACGAAAATTTAGAAATAATCTATGATCGTTTTATTGAAATAACTACTAACCAAACACAATTAAAGCCATTAATTGATAATCTTATCAATACTAATCAACTTGATATTAATGATAAAAATGAAAAACTAATTGCAATCTTAGTTCTAGCAAATTTAGCTAATCAAATAATTAATGTTATTGAAGGAATTATTGACAACGATTCTAAAAATATTTAGTTGACGATATACCTCAATTATCGCTATAATAATCATAATATTTTATTGGAGGGAAGAAGTATGAAAATTATTGATTTATTACATAAAAGACCGACATTATCGTTTGAAATATTTCCACCTAAAAATTATGATGGTGATATTAGTTCAATCTATCAAACAATTGATGAGTTATCAAAATTAAAACCTGATTTTATTTCTGTAACGTATGGGGCTGGGGGATCGACTACTAAAAATACAGTTGAAATTGCTTCAAAAATTAAAAATGACTACAACATTGAAGCTGTTGCTCATTTAAGTTGTATCGATGCTTCACCTAAACAACTTATTAAAATTATCGATGCTTTAAAAGAAAATAAAATTGAAAATATTTTATCATTGCGTGGTGATTATCCTAAAGATTATGATCCTAAGAATACATATCATTATTTTAAATACGCTAGTGAATTAAATGAATTTATTACCAAAAACTATCCTGATACTTTTTGTTTAAGTGGTGCTTGTTATCCTGAAGTACATCAAGAAGCTACTTCATTAGAAAATGATTTAGATGCTTTGAAGAAAAAAGTTGATGCTGGAGCACAATATTTAATTACTCAAATTTTCTTTGACAATAACTATTATTATCGTTTATTAAGAGAAGCTAGAATCAAAGGCATCAATGTCCCTATTATTGCTGGGATAATGCCAGCAACTAATTCTAAATCATTATTAAAGATTGCTAAACTTAGTGGTAGCAATATCCCATATAATTTATCAGCAATGATTGAACGTTTCAAAAACAATCCTAAAGCTATGAAAGAAGTAGGAATCAATTATGCTGTATACCAAATAATCGATTTGATTACTAATGGTGTTGAAGGAATTCATATTTATACGATGAATCGACCTGAAATAGCCAAAGAAATAATCGCTAGAATAGATAATATTTTAAAAGAATTTATCAATGATTAAAGAAAATGCTTTAAAGTATTTAGGTTATTTAAATAATCAAGTCGATAAAAAAACTGATTTATTATTGGATGAATGTTTACAAGAAATATCAAAGATTCAACCTAAATTCATGTATCAAATTTATACATTAAAACATCATCCACTAAAAATAAAAGAATTAGATATTTCATTAGATTATCCTGAATTAATCGATTTGTTTGATAGTTGTAATAAAGTAGTTATTATTGCTTGTTCATTAGGTATTGAAATTGATAAAATGCTTCGTTATTATGCAATGATCGATATAACTAAAATGACTGTCTTAGATGCGTTAGCTAGTAGTTATCTAGAAGCTAAATGTGATGAATTTGAAAATAAGCAACATTTTGGTAGTCATACTTATCGTTTTTGTCCTGGTTATGGTAGTGTACCTCTTGAACTAAATAAAAAATTATCACAAGCTTTAGCTTGTGATAAACATATTGGGTTAACTGTCCAGGAAAACAATCTATTGATTCCACAAAAATCAATGATTGGATTAATCGGTATTGGGGATACAAGAAAGATTAGACATTGTTTTTCATGTGTTAATTTAAATGATTGTATATATAGAAAGAAGGGACAAAGATGTTACAAGAAAGATTGAAAAAAGAAATTTTAGTTTTTGATGGTGCCATGGGAACACAATTGCAGGCCGCAAAATTAAAAGCTGGAGAAATTCCTGAGTATTTAAATATAACTGATCCATATTTAATTCAAAAGATTCATCTTGACTATTTAAATGCTGGTGCTAATTTTATTACAACTAATACATTTGGAGCTAATCCATTAAAATTAAAAGATGCGCCATATCAATATAATGAAATAATTGAAACTGCGATCAATAATGCAATTATAGCTCGTAAAAAAGCTAATCGAGAAAATGACAGTTATATTGTTTTAGATATTGGACCAATTGGACAATTACTAGAGCCAATGGGTACTTTGACTTTTGATGAAGCTTATGAAATTATAAAAAAGCAAGTTTTGATTGCAAAAGATAAAGTTGATGCGATTTTATTAGAGACATTTACTGATATTTATGAAGCTAAAGCTGGTATTTTAGCTGTTAAAGAAAATAGTAATTTACCAGTTTTTGTAACAATGACATTTGAAAGTAATTTAAGAACTTTATCAGGTTGTGATCCTATTACAATGGTTAATGTTTTAGAAGGATTAAATGTTGATGTATTAGGTGTTAATTGTTCTTTGGGGCCAATTGAATTAACTCCAATTATCAATGATATTTTAAAAGTTGCTACTGTCCCTGTGATGATTCAACCTAATGCTGGATTACCATGCTTAGTCGAAGGTAAAACGTGTTATAACATGGATATTGATACATTTGTATCAAAAAGTATTGAACATGTAAAAAATGGTGTACGAATCATCGGTGGTTGCTGTGGAACTACACCAGAATTTATCGCAAGATTAAAAGATGCTTTACCTGAAAAAATTAC
The DNA here is from genome assembly GCF_025149465.1 of Thomasclavelia spiroformis DSM 1552. NCBI lineage: Bacteria > Bacillati > Bacillota > Erysipelotrichia > Erysipelotrichales > Coprobacillaceae > Thomasclavelia > Thomasclavelia spiroformis. The sequence continues at coordinate 1,611,584 of NZ_CP102275.1, forward strand.
TTTAACTAAACCAGTGATTGCAACTAGGGTATCTAGCGGTAATCAAACAGTTGAATTTGGTCATCATATTGTTGTTTGTGGTGAACGTTTAAATCCAACTGGGAAAAAGAAATTAAAACTAGCGTTAAAAGAAGAACGTTATGATGAATTGATTGTCGAAGCAATTAAACAAGATCAAGCTGGTGCTCATGTACTTGATGTTAATGTTGGACTTCCAGGTATTGATGAAGTTAGTACAATGAAAAAAGTTATTAAGTTATTACAAGAAGTAATTTCATTACCATTGCAAATTGATAGTTCTAATCCTGAGGCAATTGAACAGGCATGTCGTTATTATAATGGTAAACCATTGATTAATTCAGTTAATGGTAAAATGGAAACAATGGAAGCAATTTTTCCTATTGTAAAAAAATATGGTGGGGTCGTAATTGGTTTAACATTAGATGAAAATGGTATTCCATCTATGGCAAAAGACCGCTATGAAATTGCTAAAAAAATCATTGCTACTGCAAAAAAATTTGGTATTAGTAAGGAAAACATTATTATTGACTGCTTAGTTTTAACTGTTTCTGCTCAACAAAAAGATGTTATAGAAACAATTAAAGCTGTAAAAATGGTAAAAGAATTAGGGGTTCATACTGTTCTTGGAGTTAGTAATGTTTCATTTGGTTTACCTAATCGACCATTATTAAATAAAACATTTCTTACAATGGCTATGACTAATGGATTAGATTTACCAATCATCAATCCTTTAGATCAAGAATTGATGGCAGCTATTGATGCCTTTAATGTTTTATTTAATTATGATCATGATGCTACTAATTATATTCAAAAACAATCTAATCAAACTATTACAAGCCAATCAAAACCATCAGATTTTAGCTTAAATGACATTATTATTCATGGTCTAAAAGAAGAAGTTATAAATGCAACAAAAAAACAACTAGAAAAACAACCTGGTTTACAAATTATCAACCAAATTTTAATTCCAGCTTTAGATACTGTAGGAAAACAATATGAAAATAATATCATTTTTTTACCACAACTAATTCAAGCAGCTGAAACTTCAAAAATAGCTTTTGGTGTAATTAAAGAAACTTTTAAAGAAACTTCAGCAACTAAAGGTCCTATTATTATGGCTACTGTTCATGGTGATATCCATGATATTGGTAAAAACATTGTCAAAGTGGTTTTAGAAAGTTATGGATATAAAATAATTGATTTAGGTAAAGATGTACCACCTGAAACAATTGTTGAAGCATATCATAGGCATCAACCAAAAGCCATTGGTTTAAGTGCTTTAATGACTACTACTGTTGTTTCCATGGAAAAAACTATTGCATTATTAAAAGAAATCGATAATATGTGTCCTATTTTTGTTGGAGGTGCTGTATTAACAGCTGATTTTGCTAAAGAAATAAATGCTGATTTTTATGTTAAAGATGCTATGGATACAGTAGAATTAATGAATAAGATAGTCAAATAAAAACTGTAACAAAAGTTACAGTTTTTTAATGCATATTTTTTGAACGCCAACAATCATTAGAACGACTATTACCATTATTCATTACAATAATATTTATCTTCCGTCTTTTAAAATAAATCTCTTCTTCTTTCATATCCATGATTGCTGATAAACGCTTATGACCATCTTGACAATAATATTTACCATCTTCAATAACTACTTTTATAGGAAACGATAAGCCAATTCGTTTAATTGATTCATACATACTTTTTCGATAATCTTTTTTAATAAAAATAATCTCTTCAATATCGACTTGTTGAACTCTCATTAACAATTACACCCATCAATACACTTAAGCACTTCTTCTTGATCGCTAAAATGTCTTTTACCATCTTTTGTTTCTTGATAATTTTCATGACCCTTTCCTAAAATCATCAAAATATCATTTTCATCAAGCATTTTTACTCCTTTATAAATAGCATCTTGACGCTCAACAATGATTTCAAAATTATCACTAATTAAATTAGCTGTAATATCATTTAAAATAGCTTCTGGTTCTTCTTTACGAGGATTGTCACTTGTAAAAATAACATAATCGCTATTATCTACTGCAATTTTACCCATGATTGGACGCTTAGTAGCATCACGATTACCACCACAACCAATTATTGTAATAATTTTTCCTTTTTTGAACTCTTGAGCACTTTTTAAAACATTTTCAACTGCATCAGGGGTATGAGCATAATCAACAAAAATACTATTTGTATTATATTTTATCAATTCCATTCGTCCAGCTGGAGCTTTTAATTTTTCATTTAACAATAAAATATCTTCAATCTTAAACCCTAATTTATTTACTAATAATAACGCTGTTAAATAATTATAAATATTATATCTACCAACCATATTTAATCTTACATGGTAGCTATTATCTAAATATCTAAAATCAAATTCAGTTCCTAAGTGTGAAAAATCAACATTTTCAATTTTTACATCACGATCAATAACAATATTATTATTACCCTCTAACATAAAATGTTGATGATGAATATCATCCCCATTGATTATTGCAATTTTGTTATTTCTTGTTTTTTCAAATAATTTTCTTTTAGCATTAGCATAATTTTCCAATGTTTTATGATAATCAAGATGATCTTGAGTAAGATTAGTAAAAGCAACTTCATCAAACTCTAATCCATAAATTCTCTGTTTTGCTAGAGCATGCGAGCTTACTTCCATTACAAAATATTCTACTCCATTATTTTTGGCTTCTAATAACATACTGTATAATACATCAACATCTGGGGTAGTATTAACAACTTCTTTTTTTATATTACCATAATAAAAACCAACAGTTCCTAAATAAGCCACCTTTTGTTTTAACATTGATAACATTTGATAAATCATTAAACAAGTTGTTGTTTTTCCATTAGTTCCCGTAACTCCAATTAATTTAATGTCTTTAATCAAAGGATAATAGTTTTTATATAAATATTCATTTAAATACTTACGTGTATTTTCAACAATCACCGTTTCAACACTATAATTACCATGTTCAGCAATTATTTTAGTTGCTCCATTAGCTATGGCTTGTTCGATATAATCATGTCCATCTCTAACCACATTAGTAATTGCAATAAATGTATCTCCAGGTTTTACTTTTCTTGAATCTGTTTTTAATAAAATTTCCATCTATTTCACCTCATATGTTTTTATTATAGTACAAACAAAAGAAAAAGTCTTTACTATTTTATTAAACATTAAAATCTCACATTATCAAGATGTGAGATTTTATATGTTTATTTATTTTCGTTTATTTCAATATTTCCTTGACCATTGTCATTATTTATTTCAATATCAGTTTTTAACCCTTCTTTTTCTAATTCACTTTTATTTACATCTATTTCATTTTGACTTGTATCATCTTTATATTTAATCCAAATATCTCCATTTTCATCAACGTATTGTTCACCTTCCATTTCACGTTTTTGATTATCATCACCAATTAAAATAACTTTAACTGTATTTTTAAGTGTATTGCTAATTTTGCCTTGACTTAAAGCATCAACAGTAGTGATTCCTCCTAATAATAAAATACATGTAACTGCACTAAATAATGCTTTTTTTAATTTCTTTTTTTTCATGATTCTATTCCTTTCATAAAGAGTATAAGCAATTCTATCACTAGTCATAGTTTTTATTTTATTAGTATCAATTTGTTGCATCTTTATTCTCTCCTTAATTTTTTTCTGATTCTATGTAGTTTTACTTTCATATAATTAGTTTTTTGATTTTTCATTTTAGCAATTTCCTTGATTTTATATCCTTCAATATAATAAAGATGAAATATTTCTTTTTCTTGATCAGTTAATTGTTTCATTTTTTCTTCTATAATCAACATATAATCAAATTCATCTTCTTTGTATCCTTGTTTATTTAAAAGTTGATCATCATATTCTAGATATTGATTTATTTGTCTTAATTTATTATAAGTACAATTTTTAGCAATAGAAGCTAAATATGATTTTATATTTGTTTTGATCTTATCTTGATTTTTCCAAAAAAGATAAAATGTATCAGCCATAACTTCTTCGATATCTTGATAAGATAAGATATTTCCTGCTAGATTATGAATAATTTTAAATATGTAAGGACTATATTCTTCTATGATTAAATCAATGTTTAGTTCAACATTGTTTTTCAAATTGATACCTCCTTTGAATCGATTCACTATATAGACAATAAATAAGTCATAATGGTTACAAAAAAGGATAGATTTTACTCTATCCTCTAAATTCTTATCTATTTCTAATCCATTTAAGTAATTGGATTATTGGTAAATTTGCTAACGCTAAACCATAAACAGTAAATAATTGTGGCATTGTTAAAGTTTGTACTTTAAACATTGTTTGTAAAAATGGCATTGTAACTACTAATGTAATTAACACAAACCCAATTAAAAATGCACCTTGTAAAAACTTATTATTGAAGAATCCCTTTTTAAATAAAATAGGACTTTTTGATTTACAGTTATATCCATGAACTAATCTAGATAAACATAATGTTGCAAAAGCCATTGTACTAGCTAAAGTAGCATTTTTATCTTGATATCCAATTGTAAATGCAATCATTGTCATTACTGCAATTACAAATCCTTCAATTCCTACACTAGTTAAAAATGGTTTAGTTAAAATTGATTCATTCATTGGTCGTGGTTTTTCTTCCATTACTTTCTTACTATGTGGTTCTAATCCAAGTGCAATTGCCGGTAAACTATCAGTAAGCAAGTTAATAAACAATAAATGCACTGGTGCAAATGGAACCGGTAATGCCATAACTGAAGCATATAAAACTGCTAAGATACCTCCAAAGTTACCAGACAATAAAAATTGAATAGCATCTTTAATGTGAGCATAAACATTTCGTCCATTTTCAATTGCTTTAACAATTGTCGCAAAGTTATCATCTGTTAAAACCATTGATGCTGCATCTTTAGAAACCTCGCTACCAGTAATTCCCATTGCAACACCAATATTAGCTTGTTTTAAAGCCGGCGCATCATTAACACCATCACCAGTCATCGAAACAATATTTCCTTTTTCTTGCCATGCACGTACGATTCTAATTTTATGTTCTGGAGAAACCCTTGCATAAACACGTTTATCTTCAACAAAATCTTTTAACTGCTCATCAGTTAAATTATCGATTTCACTACCTTCAACCGCTTGTGATTCATCAGTTAAAATACCAATTCTTTTAGCGATAGCTGAAGCTGTAATTTTGTGGTCACCAGTAATCATAATTGGTATAATACCAGCTTTGATACATTCTTCTACCGCGGCAGCACTTTCAACTCTTGGAGGATCCATCATTGAAATTAAACCTAAGAAAATTAAATCATTTTCATCTTCAGGCACTAATGTTTTTTCTTGATCAAATTTTCGATAAACAACTGCTAATACACGTAACCCATTTCTTGAAAATTCTAGATTCATTTCATTGATATTTTTAATATCATTTTCATTAATTGGTAATACTTCACCATTTTTTCTAATATATTTTGTTCTTTTAATTAAAACATCAACGGCACCTTTAGTAACCATTGTATAACCATCTTTTAAAAGATGGAATGTAGACATCATTTTACGATCACTATCAAAAGGTAATTCGCTTAATCTTGGATATGCTTTTCTAACTCGTTGTGGTGGAATTCCTAATTTATCTGCTAAATTAATTAATGCTGTTTCTGTAGGATCTCCAATTTCTTCTCCATCGATATTAGTTGAATCATTACACAAAATACTTAATCTCATCAAATCTTTATGAACTGGATTAGATGGATCGATATCTTTAGCCATGATTCTTTTTTCATCAATATAATAATCTTCAACTGTCATTTTGTTTTGAGTTAAAGTTCCTGTTTTGTCTGAACAAATAATTGAAACACTACCCAATCCTTCAACAGCTTGTAATTTACGAATAATGGCACCTTCTTTAGCCATCTTTTGTGTACCAAAAGATAATACAATTGTTACAATTGAACTTAAAGCTTCAGGAATTGCAGCTACAGCTAAAGCAACCGCAAACATAAAGGCATCGCCAATATTTCCACCTTGATAAATATTTAATCCAAATAAAATTGCACAAAATACGATAATTATAATTGATAACTTTTTACCAAAATTATCTAAATTAACTTGTAATGGTGTCTTTTTTTCTTCAGTAGACTTTAATAATTGGGCAATTTTACCAACTTCTGTTTCCATTCCAATTGCAGTTACTAAAAATTTTCCACGTCCATAAGTAACAAAGCTACCAGAATAAACCATGTTCGTACGATCACCTAAAGCTACTTGACCATCGATAATATCAGTTTGTTTTTCAACAGCTAAGCTTTCTCCAGTTAATGCACTTTCATCAACTTTCATACTCGCATTTTCAATAATTCTTCCATCTGCAGGAATGTAATCTCCAGCTTCTAAATGAACCTCATCACCAATTGTCACTTCTTTACTTGGAATTTCAATAATTTTTCCATCTCTTAAAACTTTAGCACTTGGCGATGATAATTCTTTTAAACTATTCAATGACTGCTCAGCCTTAACTGTTTGAACAGTACCTAAAATAGCATTGATTGTAATAACAATTAAAATTACTATTGCACTTTCTATATCACCTAAAAAACCAGATATCAATGCTGCAACGATAAGAATTATAACTAGAAAATCCTTATATTGCTCCAAAAAAATCATTGGAATACTTTTTGCTTTAGTTTCAACTAGTTCATTTAAACCATATTTTTCTTGATTAATTTTAACTTGTTGATTACTTAACGGTTCTAATGAACCATTGACTTCTTGACGAACAGAGTCAATATCTTTGTTGTAAAATGCGCTCATATTTTTTCCTCCATTTTTTTACACACAATAAAAGAGACCCCTATTGCATGTTTATGATGCAATAAAAGTCTCGCTGTTCCATTACGTTCCGGATGAATAATCATCGTATTGACGAAAGCGTAAACACTTATACGTGCCAGCTACTCCCTTTTATTTATGTATAGTATTATACCCTTTTTTCATAAAAAATTCAACCAATTTATTACTTAATTTGACTTGAGCATTAGATAATTATATTATAGCTTTAGTTATTAGAATAACTAACACATCGATTTTATTATATGGAGTACTTATATGAATATCAAACTTGAACAATATAAAATATTTAATGAAGCTGCAACAACACTTTCTTTTTCTACTGCCGCTAGAAATTTATTTATTTCTCAATCTGCAGTTTCACAAACAATCAGTAGTATCGAAAAAGAATTACAAACACAACTATTTGTACGTAATTCTAAAGGAGTTAGTTTAACTAAAGAAGGAAAATTATTACATCAACAAATCGACCAAGCCCTATTTTTAATTACAGAAGCAGAAAATCAGTTATCGAATTATCATGATTTAAAAGATGGACAATTAGTAATCGGGGCAGGTGATAGTTTTAGTGAATATTTTCTAACAGATTATATTGTTAAATTTAAACAATTGTATCCTGGAGTTAAGATAAAAGTAATTAATCGCACTAGTTTAGAAACTAGAGAATTGTTGAAATCTGATCAAATAGATATCGGTTTTTTGAATTTACCAATTAAAGATGATTCTTTAATCATAAAAGAATGTTTTCAAGTTCATGATATCTTTGTTTCTAAAAATAAAGATGAATATTACTATACATTTGAAGAAATTGTTAAAAAGCCATTAATATTATTAGAAAAATCATCAAATACTAGAAATTATCTTGATAATTTCTTTGCAAAAAAAGGCCTATTACTCAAACCAACTATTGAACTTGGAGCTCATAATCTACTATTAGATTTTGCTCGTGCTAATCTTGGAATATCTTGTGTTATTAGAGAATTTTCTAAAAATTCATTAAATTCAAATGAACTTTATGAAATCAAATTAAAAGAAGCTCTTCCTGTACGCAGTATTGGCTATGCTTATCCAAAACGCCGAACTAAATCTGCTGCCGCTAATAAATTTATTGAATTAATCGAAGAAGAAATTTAAATGCTATTTAACCCCTTTATAAAATAATATTCCAGTAATTTTTATAAATTATGATTCATTGAGGAGAAAATAAAATGGCTATTTCAAAAATCGAAACTAATAGACTTATATTAAGAAAATTTAAAAAAAAAGATATCCAAGCTTTATATTTACTTTTAAAAGATGAAGAAGTAAATACCTTTTTGCCATGGTATCCTATAAAAAATATAAAAGATACCGAAGACTTTTATAAAAAACGTTTTGTAAATAAAGAATATTGTTTTGCAATTTGTTTAAAAGAAAACGATAAGCTTATTGGCTATATTAAAGTAGACATGGATGATAGTCATGATTTAGGCTATGCCCTTCATAAAGAATTTTGGCATAAAGGAATTGCATGTGAAGCAAGTAAGGCTCTTATTAATCAATTGAAAAAAGATGGTATACCATACATTACAGCAACTCATGATAAAAATAATCCAAGAAGTGGAAAAGTAATGCAACAAATAGGAATGAAATATTGTTATTCTTATAAAGAATATTGGCGACCAAAAAATTTTTTTGTTACATTTAGAATGTATCAATTAAATCTTGATAAACAAAAAGATAGAGTATATCAAAAATACTGGAATTTATATGATACTCATTTTATAGAGGAAAACATCTAGATTTTATCTATTATATATTTTATCGACATCAATTTAATTAAAATAGCTTTTTATTAAACATCTTATTATCTAATCATATGTTATAAATGAAATATATTTACTAAATTATATAATTATGAAAAAAAGAAAGAATTAATTTTATTGGTATCCAATAACTTTAATCCTTTCTTATTTTTAGTCATAATTAAATAAAGTAATTATTTGGTTAAAAATTGGTATAATTTACTAATAATTTTTGATTCTAATTTACTATATGATAGAGTTGGATCTTTTAATAAAGGTACTTCAAAACTATCTTCATTGCCTAAATAATCAAATTTAATTTTAATAATTGCTCCTAAACGATGTTTTATACAATCAACTTCTATTGTTAATATGTCTTTTGTACAATTATTTCCTAAATTAAAATCATCTCTTAATCTAAAATCATCACATTCGTATTGAATTACATATGATGGCATAATTTTTGCTAGTGCATCTTTTAGATGTACTTCTTTTATAATATAATCACCTACTAGTAATTCAATTTTTTCTTTGATTGTTTTAACTTTATCATCAGCAACTTGTTGATTAGAAGCTTTACAACCTAAACGAATTCTAACTGTTTCTTCTGAAGCATATAAAGCAATACTAATTTCATCTTGATGATATATCATATCTTCCAATAATTCATCGATTTTACTTTCACCAATTCCAATTGTTAAAATATCATATGTATAAATAACATCTTTTTTATACTGCATTAAATAATCTTTTAAAACATGATCTACTACATATTTCATTTCCTTTGGTGGACCAGGTAAATTAATGATCATTTTTTCATCCTTAGACATGACACAACCATTAGCTGTTCCTACCTCATTTTCTAAAACAAAGCAATCTTTAGGAAAATATGCCTGCTTAAAATTATTATCGGGAATTTTTTCAACTCCAGTAACAAAGCGACACTTTTCATCCACCTTTTTAGCTTCATCATCTAAATATACCATTTCTAAGCCTAAAAATTGAGCTGAAAGCTCTTTGGTAAGATCATCTTGAGTTGGCCCCAAACCACCTGTGGTAATAACACAATCACAGCCACGATCAAAAGCTATTTTTAAACATTCTTTAAAACGTTTAGGATTATCACCTACTGTAGTTTGATGATATACATTAAAACCTAAATCTTTACACATTTTTTGAATATAGGTAGCATTGGTATTAACAATTTCACCTAATAATAATTCTGTTCCAACATTTATAATCTCAACATTCATTTATTTTCCCTACTTTCTAGTTATATTATAAGTATTCATCATTATTTTTCCAAGAGAAACTTTATTTTACCTAAAGCTATTTTATGTCATTATTATATAAAAGATAATTAAAAGAATAAAAATATACATTACAATATATTATGTATCATAACACTGATCAATATTTTAATTTTTTTGATAGGATGATTGATTAAATTACTGTTTTTAAATTAGAGATTGCAACTATATTTTGTAAAAATCATATGTAAATAAAAAATCTATGTAAAATTACATAGATCTTATTTTTTCTTTTTCTTTTTATGACGTACTTTTTTACGATTAGCATTACCCACATGTGGATTTTTTGATTTTATTCCATGTGTAGGCATTCCAGTATTAGGATCAAAATTACCTAACATGCTCATCATTTTCTTTGATTCTTCAAATTGTTTTAATAAACGATTAACAGCTGCAATATCTTTACCGCATCCTTTAGCAATTCTTTCTTTACGAGAAAGTGTAATGATACTAGGATTACGACGTTCTTGTTTAGTCATTGAAAAAATGATTGATTCAGTTTCTTTTAATTTACGGTCTGAATCTTCATCATTTAATTTAGGTAATTTTGGCATTCCAGGTATCATTTTTAAAATACCTGAAAGTGGACCTAATTTTCTTAATTGCTGCATTTGTGAAAGCATATCATCAAGACCAAACTGACCTGATTGCATACGTTTATATACTTTCATTGTATCTTTTTCATCATAAACATCTTGGACTTTTTCAACTAATGATACAACATCTCCCATTCCTAAAATACGATCTGCCATACGATCTGGATAGAATAAGTCAATTGCATCTAATTTTTCACCAGTACCGATAAATTTAATTGGTACATGGGTAATATGTCTGATTGATAAAGCACCCCCACCACGAGAGTCCCCATCTAATTTTGTAAGTACTGCACCAGTAATGCTTAATTGTTCATTAAATGAACTAGCAACATTGACAATATCTTGTCCAGTAAGAGCATCAACTACTAATAAAATTTCATGAGGATGAGCAATTTCTTTAATATTTGATAACTCTTGCATTAATGGTTCATCAATATGTAAACGCCCAGCTGTATCGATAATAATTACATCATTGTTGTTTTCTCGAGCAAAACGCATTGCTTCTTCAACAATTGATTCAGCTGATTGTGATGTTCCTTTTTCATATACGGGAATATTTAATTGTTCCCCTAATGTTTTTAACTGATCAACTGCTGCTGGACGATAAATATCGGCAGCAACTAATAATGGTTTTTTACCATTTTTCTTACTGATTAAATTTGCAATCTTACCAGCAGTTGTAGTTTTCCCAGAACCTTGTAACCCAACCATCATAATTACTGTTGGTTTTTTATTATAATCAATTGTAGCTACAGTTGTTCCTAATAATTCAACTAACTCATCATGAACAATTTTAACAACAACTTGTCCTGGTTTCAAAGAACCTAAAACATCTTGTCCTAATGCCTTTTCTTTAGTTGCTGCAATAAACTCTTTAACAACTTGGAAGTTAACATCCGCTTCCAATAACGCTAAACGAATTTCGCTTAGCATTTCTTCCATATTTTTTTCTGTTAAACGTCCTTGTCCGGAAACTTTTTTTAATGTTCCCTGCAGACGTTCTGATAATGAATCAAAAGCCATAAATACCCCTTTCTATATTTTCCTTAGCATCTCTAAATATTCTACTATTTCTTTATGCTCTAAAGACATATCATCTTCAATTCTTTTAATTAAGTCAAGTCTTTCTTGATGTTTTTTCATCAACTGAAGCTTTTCTTCATAATTTTCTAATAAATGAACAGCTTTTTTTAAATTATCAAATACCGCATTTCGACTAACATCTAAAATCTCTGCAATTTCCGAAAGCGAATAATCATCATGATAATAATAATCTAAATACATTTGTTGCTTTTCTGTCAATAAATCTCCATAGCAATCCATCAACAAATTAACACGCTGTTTTTTTTCTAAGCTAGATTCCATCTTATCCCTCAACTAAATTTTTACACAATCCATAAATATATTGATCTAAATCAAACTCTTGTAAATCATCAACACCTTCACCTAAACCAATAAATTTAACTGGAATATTTAATTGATCTTTAATCGATAAAACAATTCCACCTTTAGCTGTACCATCCATCTTCGTTAAAACAAGCCCAGTAATATCGGTAATTTTAGAAAATTCAACAGCTTGACTTACACCATTTTGACCAGTTGTTGCATCAATAACTAATAAAGTTTCATGTGGTGCATCTGGCACTTCACGTTTAATAATACGATTCATTTTTTCTAATTCTTTCATCAAATTAACTTTATTTTGAAGACGTCCTGCTGTATCACAAATCAAAACATCAACATTTTTTTCTTTTGCTTGTTTTAATGCATCAAAAACAACTGCTGAAGGATCGCCACCTTCACGTCCTTTAACAATTTCAACCCCAACACGATCAGCCCATACAGCCAATTGATCAATAGCACCAGCTCTAAATGTATCACCAGCTGCTACCATCACTTTTTTACCTTCATCTTGAACAATTCGATTAGCTAATTTACCAATTGTTGTTGTTTTACCAGCACCATTGACTCCAACCATTAAAATAACTGTTAAGCCTTCACTAGCATAATTGATCTTTGTTGTCATAACACTATCATTAGCATAAATAACAAACATCTTATCAACAATAATATCATTTATTTGTTTTGGATCCGTAATATTTTGAATACGTACTTCATTTTTAATTTCATCAACGATTTTCATAACCATCGAAACTCCAACATCAGACATAATCAAAATATTTTCTAATTCCTCAAAATAATCTTCATTGATTTCACGAAAGCGTGCTGCAAGTTCATTGATTCGATCAGAAAAAGTAACATTAGAACGATCTAAACCAGCAACATATTTTTCATTTTGCTTAGCTGATTTACCAACAAACTTCTCTTTAATCTTATTAAAAAATCCCATTTAATTCCCTCCTAACTTGGATCAGATATTTCAATTGCCTCTTCTAATTTAACACTTACTAATTTAGTAACTCCTTTTTGTTGCATCGTTGCTCCATATAAAAGATCACATTCTTCCATCGTTCCTTCACGATGTGTAACAACAATAAATTGCGTAGTATTTGAAAATTCTTTTAAATACTTAGCAAATCTTTCAACATTAGCAATATCTAATGCTGCTTCAACTTCATCTAAAATACACATTGGTACAGGTCGAACTTTTAAAATTGCAAATAAACATGAAATTGCAATCAAAGCCTTTTCTCCACCTGAAAACAATGTAATATTTTGAACTGCTTTACCTGGTGGCTGAACATCAATATCAATTCCTGTTTCTAAAATATTAGTTGGATCACTATATTTAATTTTAGCTACGCCACCACCAAATAAACTTCTAAAAACATGATTAAATTCAATATTTATTTTCTCAAAAGTACTACTAAAGCGATCAATCATAATCTCATCCATCTCTTTAATAGCTTCTAAAATACTATCTTGAGCTTGCATTAAATCAATTCGTTGACGATTCATATTTTCATATCGTTCACTTATTTTTTTATACTCTTCAATTGCATCAATATTAACATTACCAAGTCTTGAAATTTTAGTCCTTAATTCATAAACATCTAATTTTGCTTGTTCAACATCAATATTTTCATGATAATGCTCAAGAGCATATTCATAAGTCATTTGATATTCATCATTTAAACGCATCAAATGATTATTAAGCATTGTTTCTAATTTAGTTGCATTTATTGCACTAGTATTTATTTGACTTTGAATTTCTTTTAAATCTTTACGATACTGTCTTAATTCAACTTCTAAACTTTCATTTTGATTAACATAAGACATTCTAAGTTCACGTTTAGATTTTATTTCTTCAGTTAAATCATCGCGATACTTAATTGCTTCATTTAACTGATCAATTAATTTATTTTCTGTTTTACCACTAGCAAAATCCTCTAATTCTACACTTTGATCAGCTAATGCTTCATACTCTGATTTAGCTTTAATTAATTCTTCTCTTTTAGCTTGAACAACAACTTCTAATTTAGCATAAGCCATTTGCTTTTGTAATAATGTATGTGAAACTTCTTTAATTTCATTATCCAAAGCACTATGTTGATTACGCTTATTAACATATTCCTTTTCTTGCTTTTCAAGTAAAGCTGTAACTTCTTCTAATTCCTTTTTTTGTAGTAATGATGATTTATGACGATTAAAACTACCACCTGTCAAAGAACCACCAACATTAACAATATCTCCATCTAAAGATACAACTTTATAACGTTCGAATGTTGCTTTACTAATCTCATTAGCACAATCAATATCTTTAGCTACAATAATATTTCCTAATTGACTCAAGACAACATTTGCAATCTTTTCATCAAACTCGACAAAATCACTAGCAACTCCAAGATAACCTTCCATAGTTTTACTAACGATTAAATGTTCTTGGCGAACACTACGAGATTTCATTGTATTGATTGGTAAAAATGTTGCTCGACCAGCTTTATTAGCCCTTAAAAACTTAATTGTCTCACGGGCTGTTAAATCATCTTCGGTAACAATAAATTCAATTGCTCCAGCTAACGATGAAGAAACTGCCAATTCATAGCCCTCTTTTGCATTAATTAAATCGCCTAAAATTCCAATAATATTTTTATTGTTTTTACTTAAAGATAATACTGTTTTAATGCCATTATTATAATTAGACTTATTTTCAACAACATCTACTAAAATTTCTTTACGTGATTTATTTTTATTAATTTCATTATTTAAATTTTCAATTTCATCTTTTAAATCATTTAGATTTTTATTACGTTGATCTTGTTTTTCAACTAATTCGTTTAGCTCTTTTTCAGTAGTTTCTAAACGTTCCACACGATCATTATATTCACTTACAACATCTCCTAAGATAGCCTTCATATTGGCTATACTTTCTTGTAAGTTTTCTTTACTTAGTGTTTCTAAAGCATGTTTTCTTTTTTGATCAATTTCAACTTTTGTTGTTTCTAATTTAGAAACATTAGATACTGCTTCTAATAACTTAGTTTGAAGTACATTTATTTCTTGATCTAAAGTAAACATTTTCTTTTTAATTTCATCATTACTATTTTCCTTTAAATGAATGTCAGTTTCTAAAGAAACTTGACGTTCATTTAAATCTTTGATCATTACACTAAACTCATCTAATGATTTTTTAGCCTCACTAATTTCATTAATTAAAACATTAACCTCAATAGAAGTTAGTTTTTCTTTTAACGCTAAAAACTTCTCTGCTTTTTCTTTTTGACGTTTTAAAGGACCAACTTGTTTTTCAAGTTCAACTACAATATCACCAATTCTATCTAAATTTTCAGTAGTTCTTTCTAACTTACGAATCGATTCTAATTTACGTTTTTTATACTTAGAAACTCCTGCTGCTTCTTCAAAAATACCACGTCGCTCTTCTGGTTTACTATCAGCAAAACTAGAAATATTTCCTTGCGAAATAATCGATAAAGAATCTCTACCTAAACCAGTATCCATGATTAAATCAACAATATCTTTTAAACGACATTGTTGTTTATTAATCAAATATTCTGCTTCATTATTTTGACGATAAAGCCTTCTAGTAATTTCTACTTCATTATAATCATATTTCATATATCGATCCGTATTATCAAAAACCAAAGTAACTTCCGCTAGATTTTGAGCACGACGATCTTCACTCCCAGCAAAAATAACATCAGACATGCTCGAACCGCGTAATGATTTAACAGACTGTTCACCAAGAACCCATCTAATTGCATCAGCAACATTAGATTTTCCACAGCCATTTGGCCCTACAATTCCAGTGATTCCTGGTTGAAACTCAATATTAACTTTATCGGCAAATGATTTAAAACCATGTAATTCAATTCTTTTTAAATACATTTGTATCCCCTTTTCATTATCTTAAGATCACTTTTCCATCTTTAAAATCATCTACGATTGCTAATGATTCAACACGATATCCTTTTTCCTCAATTAATTTACGACCATCTTGGAATCCTTTTTCAATTACAATTCCAACTCCAGCAACGTTAGCATTAGCTTGATTAATAATATTAATCAGACCCAAAACAGCTTGTCCGTTAGCTAAAAAATCATCAATGATTAAAATATTATCATCTTCACTTAAATATTTTTTACTAACAATTGCATCATAATCAATTCCTTTTGTAAAAGAATGAACTTTTGCTGTATATAGATGGGTACTTGTAGTTTTTGCTGTTCCTTTTTTAGCAAAAACAACTGGTACATCGCCTAATTCAAACGCTGTTGCTAAAGCAATTCCAATTCCAGAAGCTTCAATCGTTAAAATTTTATTAATTTTAGTATCTTTATAACGTTCTTTAAATTCTTTTGCAATTTGACGATATAATGTACAGTCAATTTGATGATTCAAAAAACTGTCTACTCGTAAAACATTAGGCATAATTACTATTCCATCTTTTAAAATTCTTTCCTTCAATAATTCCATGTATTAATCCTTCCTATTCAATGATAATTTTTCTTTTAAATCAAAAGTTTTTCTTTCATTTGGTAATTTAATTATAAAAGTAGATCCCACATCAACTTGTGATATTACATCAATATTACCATGATGTAAATCAATAATTGATTTAACGATCGATAACCCTAAACCATTACCTTCAACACTTCGTGCTTTATCTTCACGATAAAAACGTTCAAAAATATGAGAAATAACTTCTTTAGACATTCCTCGACCAGTATCTTCAATTGACACTTCAACTTCTTTTGAAGTCTTTTTTACTTTGATTGTAATTAATCCACCATTATCAGTATATTTAATTGCATTAGAAATGATATTGATCCAAACTTGTTCTAAGCGCTGTTCATCACCATTTACGGTAATATCTTTACGAGGTTTTTCAAATACAATTTCAATATCTTTTAAAATAGCTTGATTTTCTTGGGTTGAAATAACTCTTGATAATTGTTCTACAATCGAAAAAGTAGTATATTCTAATTCCACTTCCTCACGCTCTAGTAACGTTAACTGTAACATATTTTTAGATAACGTTGATAGACGTTTAGAATGAAATAAAATAATATCAGCATATTTTTGACGTTGACTTTTTGGTAAGTCTTCATCTTTTAAAATATTTGCAAATCCTTGAATTGCAGTTAATGGTGTTTGAAATTCATGAGAAATATCTGAAATAAATTTTTGACGTGTTTCTTCTTGCTTGGCTAATTGTTGTGCCATCTGATTAAATCCTTGATTTAATTTCGATATTTCATCATCACCAACATAATTTACTCTAACATTATAATTACCCTTAGATAATTCTTTAGTTGCATTAGTTAATCTAGTAATCGGTTTAACAATAATATCAGCAATAGCAATAAAAACTAGATTCCCTGATAAAAATACACATCCTAAGATCAATACTGCTGAATTTGCGAAAATACCTTTTTCATAACTAGTATCTTTTTGAACGTACATATAGACATCTTTATCTTTGATATTAACTTTTTTTCCATATGATTGAACACTATTTTCTTGATGATAATACCCATCTTTACGCTCATCATAATAATATTTTTGCATTGTTTCTTTTGATGGTATGGTTGAACCATCACCATATTGATAATAGCCATAATCAGGTGAAAAAAGCGTAATATTAACTTCCGAACTAATTGCATATTGATTCATTGTATTACTTACATTTGCATCTTCTAAAATATTTAATATTCCGGCTACATATTCACTAGTAGCATTTAATTCATTTTTAGCCATATCTTCAATTTGATCATAATTACTTCTTAACGCAACGTACCCAGCAACCGAAAAGCTAAAAACAATCGTTATTAAAAAGCCACAGATCAACTTGCCATAAATCGATTTCATCATTCAACTTCTACCTTATATCCTAGTCCTCTTACTGTAACAACTTTAAAACCTGGTAAATGTCCTAAATTTTCACGAATTCGTTTAATATGTACATCAACTGTACGATCAAATCCATCATAGTCCATTCCCCATATTTTTTCAATCAATTGTTCCCGACTAAATATTTGATCAGGATGTTTAGCTAATTCAAAAACTAATTCAAATTGCTTTAGCGGTAAATGAATAATTTCATCATGATATCTAATTTCATATTTTTCGCCATCAAACTCTACATCATTTAATTTAATAATATTTGATGTATTGACACTATACCTTTTTAATACCGCTTTAACTCTCGCCATTAATTCAGTTGGATCAAATGGTTTAACAACATAATCGTCTACCCCTACTGAAAAACCGCGAAGTTTATCCTTACTTTCACCCTTTGCAGTTAACATAATTACGGGAATATCTTTAAACTCTTTTAAATTTTCAACTAATTCAAAACCATCCATAACTGGCATCATTACATCAATGATCCCTAAGTCGACATATTCATTTTCAAAAATGTCTAAAGCTTCTTCACCATTACTTGCTTCCAACATTTCGAAACCTTCTTTATTTAAATAAAAGCCGATTAATTCACGAATATCTTTTTCATCATCGACTACCAATACTCTTGGCTTCATATAAACACCTCAATTCATTGTAAGATTATAACATAATTTATTTTGTAAATATAGTATCAGCTCAAGTAAAAAAAGCAAAAAACTACAGTTTTTTGCTAATTAAATTTAATCGAACTAATAACTTCACTATTATCCTTACTATTTACAAACTCGACAGTAACATTATCCCCCACTTTAGCAAGTGGAAAATAATCGCTTAAACTAATATCACCAATAAAAATCGTATCATTTCCTTCAATTTTAAAATAGTAAGTACTATTGCCATCAACAACAGCTTCATTAATTTCACTAATTATTCCCGTCAATTTATTTGTTTTAAAATCACCGGCATTAGTTTTTTTACCATTTGATTCCAATAAAGCATAATATGCCTGTTCTGCTTGAGCAACACTATCACCTGTGGCAACTAATTGATAGTTTTCAACACTTACAAAAGCATATTTTTTAACTAGATTAGCATCATCTTTTAGCGATAGAAAATATGTTGGTTGACCACCTGCATTTATTAAAATTGGGAATGTTGCTTTATATTTAAGGTTTTGTACTTCTCCTTCAGCTGAAGACATTGCAGAATATTCCTCAGCCCCAGAAATATTATAAAACTTACCATCCTTTGTTCTAAGATTAATCATCGCAAAACCTACATTTGATGCATCTTTAGATACCGATGTTAAGCCAGTATACAAATAAACATCATCATTAATCGCAATATAGTTATAACCATCAGTAGGACGTAATACACCTTTTTGAGAAAGTAGTGTATTTAAATATCCATTAGTATATTTTCCATAATTTTCTAATTGCGTTAAAATCAAATTAGAAGGATACACACGATCAACCCATTCAGGTACTTTTTTAATATCATAATAATCGTGATCTCCGTTAATCGCATTAACCAAAACTGCCCCAACAATATCCTTTCCACCAAAAAGACCAATTTTGTACTCATAAACAGGTGCTATCCAATAAGGAATACCATCATCATTAATTTCAAAAGCTAGTGTATCAAACATCAAAGATGGATAACTAGCTCTTAAATGACGTTCAATCTTTCTACCAAAATGATCAGATTTAGAATACTTCATCCCTTCTTTTAACTTAACTACTTCTGATTCTTGACTAACCATATTTACTCTAATATAAGCAGGCAAGCCATCTCCATGATTAGTAAACCATTTAATTAAATCACTATATTCTAAAGGTGTTACACGATAAGGATTATCTTTATAATTGATTTGTTCATAAGATTGATCTACTTCAAACTGAGAAACATAATCAACCATTTCTCCCATTCTACGGTCTCCCAGTCTAATCGCACTTTCACGATCAACTACTGGAATTGATTCATATGAAATTGTCTTATTATCTTTGTAAAAATCAGCTTTTTTATCAAGAACTAACTGTTTTTGATAACTTTTAGCATTAAAGATCGGTGAGCTAATAAAAGTCCCTGCTGGTATTAAAACAATTAAAATCCCTACTAAAATCAAACTATATTTCATAATTTTATTAAATCCTCGATTAAAGATAAAATAAAATCCATTAAAAATCAACAACAAGAAACTAAAATACAAAATAAACTGAGGTGAACGAGGATTAAGAGGAATTAATAGTACATATTCACTAATCAAAGCAACTATCACAGTAATAATAAAAGCTTTAATAAACGCATACTTATCACTTTCATGGGCTACATTACCACGCATTGAAAACCCTTCAATAAAACTTGAAAATATATCATTTAAATTTTTCATCAATAAGCTCCTTTAAATCATTAATTAAATTTGGTAACATCTCAATTTTTTCTAATTTAGCTCCACTTGCAAGAACATGACCGCCACCATTATATTTTGCAGCTACTTGATTGATTGCTACATCACGTGAACGAATACTTACTCGCCAATTATTATCAACAACATTTTCTGTAATAGCCATCCATACTTTGTATTCTTTGATTCCTGATAAGATATTAACAAAATCAGAACCTCTTTCACGACTAATATTTAACTTTTTTAAATCATCATTAGTTAAAATATAATAAGCCACGCCACCTTCAACTTGATAATTATTTAAAATAAACTTATTAACTTCCAACTCACTAGCGCTTCTTAAATAAATTCGATTATATATTTCAACAATATCAATTCCAGTTTTTAATAAGGCAATACAAGCATCAAAAGTTCTTTCATCAGTATTTCGATACAAAAATCTTGAAGTATCACCAACAATTCCTAAATACAAAGCAGCAGCTCCATCCTTAGAAATCTTTAATTCATCATTGTCTTTATAGAGTCTAGCAACCAATTGGCTCGCTGAACTAGCACTACTATCTTCATAATTTATATCACCATAACTATCGACAACTACATGATGATCGATTTTAATAATTTCTTTGCATTTTAAATAACCATCATCATCGATTCGTTCTCTATTTGCTGTATCCAATATAATTGCTAATACATCATTACTATAATCAACCTTACTATAATCTATACCAACAATATATTTGTCAACTAAATCACTACTAAAATCCCCACACACATATACCTTTTTATTTGGATATGTTGTTTTTAGTATATCATACATTCCTAATTGACTACCAAATGCATCAAAATCAGGATTTACATGACGATAAATAGCAATATAGTCATATTCACTGATTTTTTTTATAATTTCTTGATCCATATCATCACTCCTTATTTACTAGACTATATCATACTTTAAAAAAAATATAAATAAAAATGATATAATAAAAGGTTATTGAAATTCATCAATAACCTATATCAATTATAAATCTAAAACTCTAATTGTATCTCTTGCAATCATTACTTCTTCATTAGTTGGAATAACCATTACTTTCACCTTAGAAGATTCACTAGAAATAAAACGATTTTCTTTACTTCTAGTTTCATTAGCTTTATCATCTAAAACTACTCCTAAAGCATCTGCAATATCATCAACAATCAAACGGCGCAAATAAGAAGCATTTTCACCAACACCAGCAGTAAAGGCAATTGCATCAAGTCCACCCATTTCAACAAAATAGCTTCCAATAAATTTAGATGCAATTCTTGCATATAACGAACTTGTTAATCTTGCACGCTCATCTCCTTTATAAAACGCATCTTCAATATCACGAGAATCTGAAGAAATTCCTGAAACACCTAACATTCCTGATTTTTTATTATAAATTTCTAACATTTCATCAGCTGTTTTATTTAATTTATTACATAAATAAGGCATAATTGATGGATCAACATCACCACAACGAGTTCCCATCATTACACCTGCTAATGGTGTAAATCCCATTGAGGTATCGATACATACACCATTTTGAACAGCAGAAATACTTGCTCCATTTCCTAAATGACAAACAATGATTTTAGAATTTTCTGGTTTTCCTAACATTTCATTTGCAACTTGTGAAACATATTTATGACTTGTTCCATGAGCACCATATTTACGTACTTTTAAATCTTTATAATATTCCATTGGTAAAGGATATAAATATCTTTCTTGATCCAACGTTTGATGGAATGCAGTATCAAAAACAAATACATGTTCTACTCCTGGTAAAGCATTTTTAAACGCATTATAACCAATAATATGAGCAGGATTATGTAGTGGAGCTAATTCTGCTAGTTCTTCAACTTTAGCCACAACATCTTCATCAACTTTTATTGAATCGTTAAAATATTCTCCACCATGAACAATTCGATGTCCACATGCATCAATTTCATGTAAATTTTCTACTACATGATGATCGACTAAAGCATCTAATAATAATTGTACTGCCACACTATGATCACTAATTGGACATTGTTTTGTGAATTTTTCACCATTATATTTCATTTCGAAGTTACCTTCTTCTAATCCAATTCTTTCTACTATTCCCGAAGTAATAACCTCTTCACTTGGCATATTAATCAACTGAAATTTCAACGATGAACTTCCAGCATTTATTGCCATTACTTTTACCATATATAACTTCCTCCTTAAATTATCTCATACATACTAATTGTACATAAAATGACAATTAAACTCAACAATTTTTAAAAACTGTCTTAAAAATCAAACTAATAAAATTATGCCCCTCAATCATCAATAATAAAACATAAATATCTCTAAAGCTAATTTAACTATGTTATAATAAGAAAAAATAAAATTTAAGGAGTAAAATAATGATCATACAACAAGAAACATCAAATGATTATAACGAAGTATATAAACTTATTAAAGAAGCTTTTGCTAGTAGTAAACACGCAGATGGTAATGAACAAGATTTAGTTGTTGAACTAAGAAAAAGTGATGCCTTTATTCCTGAATTATCATTAGTGGCTAAAATAGACACTGAATTAGCTGGACATATTTTATTTACAAAAGCTAAAGTAAATGATAATGAAGTACTAGTTTTGGCACCACTTGCAATAAAGCCAAAATATCAACGACAAGGAATTGGAATGGCATTAATCAATGAAGGACATAAAATTGCTAAAAATTTAGGTTATCAATATTCAATGGTACTAGGAAGTGAGACATATTATCCTAAGGTTGGTTATATTGAAGCAAAAGATTTAGGAATTGAAGTGCCTGAGGGAATCCCTTCAAAAAATTTTATGGCAATAAAATTACAAGAAACTGTTAAACCAATTAAAGGAAAACTTATTTACGCAAAAGAATTTGGAATGTAAAATAGTGCTTAAACTTATTTAGCTTAAGCACTATTTTTATTTATAAACTTTTAAATTATTTTGATTGATTGTATTTAGATGAACTCATTTGTGACTGTCCCATAGCTACTAATCGTTTAGTAATTTCGCCACCGACAGAACCGTTTTCACGAGCAGTTGTATCAGGACCTAAATTAACGCCAAATTCGTTTGCAATTTCATATTTCATTTGATCAATTGCATTTTGAGCTCCAGGAACAACTAATTTGTTTTTACTAGAGTATTGTGACATATATTTTCACCTCCTGACACCTTTATTTTGTGTTGATATTTTTAAATTATGCATTTAATTTAAATTTTTTTATTAAAAAAGCTTAATAGATATAAAATATCTATCAAGCTTTCAAAATACTATTTAGATTGATTATAATTACTAGATGCACTCATTTGTTTTTGTCCCATTTCAACTAATCGCTTAGTAATTTCTCCACCAACAGAACCATTACTACGCGCAGATGCATCAGGACCTAAATTAACACCTAATTCATTAGCAATTTCGTATTTCATTTGATCAATTGCATTTTTTGCTCCAGGAACAACTAATTTGTTTCTATTAGAATTTTGTGACATATATCTTCACCTCCTGACACATATATCTTGTGTCAGGATTAAAAATCTATACATCATTTTTTAAAAAATATCATTATTTTGTTTATAATTATTATTTATGACAATTTCTTCAATTGTCTCAACACATTCATCGATTAATTTTTCAAAATCAAATTCTTTTTCAAACGCTTCAGCTTTATAACTTTTTGGCTTAGTTGCTGGTGCTTTTGGGGTGAAAATCGTACAACAATCTTCATGTGGACGAATTGATATTTCATAAGTATCAATTGCATTAGCAATATCAATAATCTCTAACTTATCCAAACATAAAACTGGTCGAAGTACTGGAATTTTTACAACCTCATTAATAACTTGCATACTATCTAAAGTTTGCGAAGCAACTTGACCAATACTTTCACCATTTACTAAAGCTAAACAGTGATTTTTATTAGCAACTATTTCACTAATTCGATACATCATTCTACGCATTACTGTCATTGCATAACTTTCATCACAATGATCATATACTGCTAACTGTAATTTAGTAAAATTAACAATATGCACTTTTATTTGACCATGTGTATAATGACGTAGTTTATCAACTAGATCCAAAACTTTTTCACGAGCCAATTCATTTGTATATGGTGGTGCAGCAAAATGAATACATTCAATATCTACACCACGTTTTAAAGTTAAATATCCAGCTACTGGTGAATCAATTCCTCCAGACATCATCAATAAAGCTTTTCCACCAACACCAACTGGATAACCACCAGCACCTTTAACGATATTATCCATAACATAAATTGCATCATAGCGAATTTCAACTGTTACTAAAATATCCGGATGATGAACATCTACTTTTAATTGTTTTTTACTGTGATGAAAAATATATGTTGCAATTTCACGATTGATTTCTTGAGATTTACCAGGAAAATTTTTATCAGAACGTTTAGTATTAATTTTAAAAGTAGTTCCTGGATTACTTTCAATTATTTTTAATGTTGCTTGTTTTGCTTGATCTAAATCTTTATTTATCTTATAAGCAACAGAAAATGAATAAATTCCAAATACCGTTTTTAATTTATTACAAACTGCTTCATAATCTTCTCCATTTAAAATTACATACATACGATCATGCTGTAAATCATATTTTAATTGTTTAAACTCACATAATATTTCTTTTGTATTTTTTAAAAGACGATTAGTAAATAATTTACGATTTTTTCCTTTAGTTGTAAGCTCACCAAAACGAACTAATATATAATTTGCTTCCATTTTTTACCTCTGTTTCTTTAATTTTCTTAAACTCTCTTGTAAATAATAACAGAATTTATCAATATCTTCGATAGTCGTATGTTCTCCAAAACTAATTCTTAACGCACTTGAAGCAATTTCTTTATCAAGATTAAGTTGTGCCATTATTCTAGAAATATTCTCACTTTTAGAAGAACATGCGCTACGTGTTGAAAGATATATCTCTTCACTTTCCAAATCATGCAAAATAACTTCTGGTTTGTACCCCGGACAAGAAAAATTCAATATTGAACTAATACAACATGTTTCATCACTATTGATGATAACTCCCTCAATTTGATTTAAACATTTTCTTGCATAGCTATTGATCATCTTGATATGTTTTGCTTTATTATCAAAATCTTCTAATGCTAGACGTAAAGTTTTTGCAAAAACAATATTACTGCAAGCATTTGATGTTCCACCACGTAAACCAAATTCTTGTTGACCTCCATTGATTAGTGGCACAATTGTTGTCGATCTTCTTTTAAATAATAACCCACTTCCTTTTAAACCATATATTTTATGAGCAGAAAATGAAGCTAGATCAACATCAGTTAAATTTATTGGCAATTTTCCTAATGCTTGTACCATATCAAAATGTAATTTTATTTTATCATATTTTTTAACAATTTGTTTAATTTCTTCAATTGGATTAATTACTCCAATTTCATTATTTACATACATAATTGATACCAAAATTGTATCATCACGAATACTATCCTGTAATTCTTGTAAAGAAATACGCCCTTTTTGATCAACTTTTAAATAAGTAACTTCAAATCCAAAAGTCTTTTCTAATTCCTTACATGTTTCATAAACTGAGGAATGTTCAATTGCTGTTGTAATAATATGTTTACCACGGTTTTGATACTGAAAAGCAACACCTTTAATCGCTAAATTATTAGATTCACTACCACAACTAGTAAAAATCAATTCATCTTCTTTAACTTTAAGCATCTCACTAATCAATTTACGTGAATGTTCCATTAAACGATTAACTTCAATTCCTTTATCATATATTGAATAAGCATTAAAAAAATACTTCTCTAATAAATTATTATATGTTGTTAAAACTTCTGGTCTAAGCGGTGTTGTTGCAACATAATCCAAATATATCATAAAACCCCTCCTTTTTATTATATGCAATTAAAACACAAAGTCCTACTCTGACTTTGTGTTTTTATTAATTAACATCTCATATGACCCTGGGTCGATTTTTTCAATAATATCAACAGCAGTAGATAAAGCTTTAGTATACTCACCATTTCTAAATAGTAACTCAGCTTTAGTTAATTCAGTATTTACTTCTAAAAACGAACTACGATAACGATTTCCATAAATAATCGCTTCTTCAACCATTTCTGCAGTTACAATTAAATTATGTACATTATCATATAATTTATAAATAACATCTCTAGCAGCATCCACTTGTTCTGATAATCTTTTTAAATCGATTGGTCGATGACGAATAAATTTCATTATTTCATCTGCCTTTTGATAAGAATCATCGATATAATCTTTATATGACTCACTAATCATTGGTAAATGTTTATTTTTAATTTCGGATTTTATTTCCAACAAAACAATATTAATATTATCTAATTCATCTAATGCTCTTTTTTCTTCTAAGCGAAGTGAACTTTCTAGTTCATTGTATTTAATCAAAGCATCATCAAAAGGTTGACAACGTGTAATTAAATCATTGAATTCATCAATTAAAGCACTATAAGAAAAATTCTTTGATTCAATTATTTCAGTTAATCGAGCTAAGTCATCTACGATTGGCTTAAATTTGTTATACTCTCCGGCAATAGTAATCTTATAATCAGCTAATAAATAATTTTCTTGCAATTCAGCTAATGAACTAACTGTCTTTTTCAAACCATCATCTAAACGTTCAATATGACGATAGCAATTATTACGAGCTTCTTCATATTGATGAAAAGCAGTCTGTTCTTTCTCCAAATCACTAGTTAAATCATTCAAATCTTCAGTCATTTTTTCGATTGAAGCCCCAACATTTTCTAATTTTAAATCCTTAATATTTTGAATTGTTTGTTCTAAAGCATCACCAATTTGATTATATCTTGATGCTGCAGATAACTTTTCAATAGAAAAATCTTTTTCCTTCATCTCTTCAATAATTGCATATATTTCTTCTAAACGTTTAGGAATATATTTTCGAACAATAGAAATATATGTCGGTAAATCACGTAAATTAGCTGTTAAAATATCTACATCTTTTTCAATTTTACCTGCATATGTTTTAGCTTCATCAAAACGCTGATTATTCATCATCTCTTCAAGTACCACAAAACGTTCATCTATTTCATTGAATATTCCAGGAATACTTGGAACAAAATCTTCTATTTTAAAACGGACATTAGCAAAATTATCACTTGCAGCACGATATTTTTCTTTTATTTTAATTATTTCTAGACGTTGTTCATTTTCAACTTCAGTAATTACTTCAATTCTTTTTAATAAATCTTGTGATTTTGTTTCATAATTTGAAATTTCTTCTTTTAATTTATATAATTTACTTTTAGCTCCTGCTAACTTACGATAATATAACTGCTCATCTATTTCATTGATCAAAGGAACGATATCATTAGTCTGAAAACTATTTAAATCATCAAATTCTTTTACATATAAATTATATTTTTCAAGTACTTCAGGCATATTTTTACCAATTCCTTTTACTCGTCCTAAACGATATTGAATCGGTAAAGATTTAACAGCATTCATTTGATTTTCTAATTCTATAATTTCTTTACGATACACTTTTAACTTAAACATTCGATATACTATCGTTACAAAAATAACTAATAAAATACAAATACACACTATTATTACTGTTTGACTACCAAACTTCGCTAGTAAATCATCTAAAATTTTCATCTAAACATCCCTCTTTACACTAACCTTACTAATAGAGTATACCACAACATAACTAGCATGTCTAAAGAGAATTTACAATACTTTACATTATTTTTGTATTATTTCATATAGTTAGATAGGAGGAATTATTTAATGTCAAAAAAAATACTAGCTCCACTTCGTTCATATAGTGATAAAAATGTCTTATATATTTATCATAATTATCTTAAAATGTTTGTTCATCTTGATATTATCATGGTTGCATCAATTTGTAAAAATACACTATCTTTTTTAACCGATAATTGTGATGGTCTTTTACTAACCGGAGGTGTAGATATTGACCCTAGCTACTATCATGAAAATTTACATCCTAAAACAAAAAAAGAATTAACATTTTTAGAACAATTAGAGTTTGATTTAATTAAATCATTTAGTCTCCAAAATAAACCAATTTTAGGAATTTGTCGGGGAATTCAAACTATCAATGTTGCTTTTAATGGTACATTATATCAAGATATTGATCATCATGTTCAAGAAAATATCACAGGTTATCATCATTTAGTAAAAACTAAAAAAAATACTTTACTAGAAAAGTATTTGGGTAAAAAGTTTATGACCAATTCATTTCATCATCAAGCTATCAATAAATTAGCAGATGGTTTTACTATTAGCGCAATTAGTGATGATAATGTTATTGAAGCAATTGAAAAAGACAATATTATTGGAATCCAGTGGCATCCCGAAAAGATTAATGATACAATACAACAAGGAATTATAAAATTATTTGATGATTTATTGGAGGAAAAAAGATGATGAAAATTGGATTTATCGGTGTTGGTGTAATGGGTAAAGGAATGGTTAAAAATTTATGTAAAGCTAACTATGATGTTTCAATTTATACCAGAACAAAAGATAAAGTTTTAGATATCCTTGATCAAGTTACATGGTGTGATAGTATTAAAGAATGCGTTAAAGATAAAGATATTATCATGACTATGGTAGGATTTCCTAAAGATGTTGAAGAAATATATTTTGAAAGTGACGGAATTATTGAAAATGTTAATCCTAATAGTATTTTAATTGATTTTACAACATCTACACCTTGTCTAAGTCAAAAAATTTATAAAATATGTAAAGATAAACAAATATTTAGTTTAGATGCTCCAGTTTCTGGGGGAGATATTGGTGCATTAAAGGGAACTTTATCAATTATGGTTGGTGGTGATAAAAAAATTTTTGAAAAAATCAAACCTGTATTAAATGTTTTAGGAACAAATATTAATTATGTTGGAAATGCTGGCAGTGGTCAACATGCTAAAATGGCTAATCAAATTGCTATTGCCGGAACATTAGCTAGTGTTTGTGAAGCCATTAGTTATGCTAAAAAAGCTAATTTAGATTGTCAATTAGTCCTTGATTGTATTTCTAATGGAGCAGCTGGTTCTTGGCAAATGAGCAATAATGGTTATAAAATGTTAAAAGATGATTTTGAACCAGGATTTTATATTAAGCATTTTATCAAAGATATGGATATCGCTAAAAATGAAGCTAATCATAATAACCTTGATTTACCAGTTTTAAATGATGTTTTAAAAATGTTTAAAACATTACAAGAAAAAGGCTATGATAATTTAGGTACTCAAGCATTAATTAAATATTATCAAGATAGTTAGTTTTCTAAACTATCTTTTTTATTTGCTTTAATCATTGCTATTACCATAATTACCATAGCGATAAACTTATATAAATTAAACTTTTCACCTAAAAACAAAGCTCCTATATATGTAAATACGGGATTCAAACCTAATAAAAAACTTGTTTTTACACTACCTATTTCATGTACGGCTTTAAAATAAATTAATTGAATCAAAGCAAAACCAACACCAGAAAACAATATAAATAAAATCCATAACACTAATGAAATATCATTTAGATTATTAGTCTTTAAAGTAAATAAATTTACTATAAATAATTCAATAAATCCCAGTAATAAATATTGGAAATTAAACGCTAAATTATCTTCTTTATTACATTCATGTTGCATCAATAAATTACCATAACAATATAAAACTACACCAAAAAACACCATTAAATAGCCAATATTCAATAAATTAAAATTAAATTCTAATGAAATGATAAAAGCACTTAATCCAAGTATTAAAGCAATTTTTTGATGTTTATTTATTTTTAAATGATAAACAAGCATTCCAAGTGCTACTGTTACAATTGGTGCCAAAGCATTGATTATGGCATTTGAACTACCAGCAATTAAATTTAAGCCACTAAAAGTTAAAATAAAATTAAGACTAATCGATACTATTGAAACTTTTAATGCTAATGGCCATTGATCATGTTTAAATGAAATATGTTTAATTTTCATAATCACAAAAATAACGATCAATGATAATAAAACCTTTAATGCTGCTAAAAAAATAGAAGACGTATAAACAAGCATATAACGCATTACTAAAACATTTATCCCCCAAATAAAACTAGCAAAAACAAGCCATATATAAATCATTAAATCACCACTTATATTATGAACATTTATTATTCATTTATAAGCTGGATTTCATTTTTTATTTGCTTACGATCTTGATTCAATTGATTAATTAATTCATCAATTGAATTAAATCTTTTTTCATAACGAATTTTTTTAATAAAGAACACTGTTACATATTTACCATAAACATCTTGATCAAAATCAAAAATATTAACTTCTAAAGATACTTTTGTTAAAACATTAAAAGTTGGATTATAACCAAGATTAGCCATTCCTAAATATCTTTTACCATCAATTACAATAATAACGCCGTATACCCCATTTTTAGGTAAAAAATAATTATTTGCATCAATATTAACAGTTGGAAAACCTATCTTACGTCCATTTTTCAAACCATGAACAACTTTTCCACTAACACAATAATATCTTCCCAATAATTTTTCAACTAATTCAACATTACCATTTGTTAATGCTTCTTTTAAATATGATGAAGAGATTTTATGATGATTATATTCTTGTTTTTTGATTACAGATACTTCATAATTATTTTTTTCATTTTGTATTAATGTTTCAAAATTACCTTCTCCATTTTTTCCAAAATGAAAATCAAAACCACAAATTATATGTTTAATATTCGTTTTAACAATAAATTCATTAATAAAATCAAGTGCTCTCATACTTGCTAGTTCAAAATCAAATTTTAATACAAACAAATAATCAAAGCCATATTCTTCTAAAAACATCGCTTTATCATCTAAACTCATTAATTCTTTAAACGAAACATTTGCAAGATAAGACTTAGGATGTTGATCAAATGTCAATAATGCTTTTTTTAAATTTTTTTTATTAGCGACTTCAATAACTTTCTCTACTAATTTTTGATGTCCTAAGTGCATCCCATCAAAAAAACCTAATGCAACACAACTATCCTTTAAATCATCATTACATTCTTTATTTAAATAAATTATTTCCATTACCATAGTCCTCTAATATTTTTCAAATACCCATTACCATCAGGTCCATACATAGCCAATACTTGGTTGTTTTTATTACAAATAACTACTTGTTCATCGATATCAGATTTAATCTTTTTACCATGATAAACAATTTTTTCATTTTCAATAACAATTTTTCTATAACTATTTAATGCTTCTTCTAAACTAAGATATTCAAAATCACCATTTTCAATCTGCTCTAATGTATAACATTTTTCAATACTAAAATTACCTGATTTAGTTCTTATTAAATCTTGCATATGACCAGGATAACCTAATGCTTTAGCCAAATCAAAACATAACGAACGAATATACGTTCCTTTAGAACAACCAACTTTAAACTTAATTAAATTATCTTTTATATCCATAATTTCAAGATAATTAATTTCAACTTCTCTTGTAGGAATTTCTACTTCTTCACCATTTCTTGCATATTCATACAATTTTTTACCATTAACTTTAATTGCTGAATAAATAGGTGGTTTTTGTATTTGCTTACCTACAAAATTATTAAAACAATCAATAATTACTTGTTTATCTAAACCACTATATTCTTTCTTTTCTAAAACTTTACCACTAGCATCATAAGTATCAGTACTTGTTCCTAAAGATAGAGTTGCAATATATTCTTTACTATCACTTGTTAAAAACTGTAAAACTTTTGTTGCTTTATTTACACAAACAACTAATACTCCTGTAGCATCAGGATCTAAAGTACCACAATGTCCAACTTTTTTTGTTTTTAAAATCTTTCTTAATTTATTAACAACATCATGACTAGTCATGCCACTAGGTTTATTTATTAATATTATTCCATCCATATTATCACCTTTAAACATTTTACATAGGATTATAATAAATTGCAAACATCTTTACTTTAATAAAAGAATTTTGTAGAATGATGGAGGTGATTAATATGACAATGAAAAAAGTATTAGGATGTATTCGTAAAGCTGATCAGGAATTTGATATGATCCAAGATAATGATAAAATTTGTGTGGGTGTTTCTGGAGGAAAAGATTCAGTACTATTATTATACTGTTTATCTCTTTATAAAAAATTTGCTGATGTTAAATTTGATGTTGTTGGTGTTCATGTTGAAATGGGATTTCCTAATATGGATTTTAGTGAAGTTGATGCTTTTTGTAGAAAGAATGAAATTGAACTTTATCATGAACCTAGTGATGTTTATGAAATCCTTAAATTAAATAAAACCGATGATGGTAGATTACAATGTTCACTATGTTCAAAATTTAAAAAAGCTTTAGTTATTGATGGAGCAAAGAAATATGGTTGTAATAAAGTTGCTTTTGCTCATCATGGTGATGATGCTGTAGAAACTTTATTTATGAATATGGTTTATGGTGGTAAAATTGCAACATTTACACCAAAGATGTATTTAAGTAGAACTGATATGAATTTTATTCGTCCTTTAGTATATGCTTACGAATCTGACATCGTTGCAGCAGTAAAAGAAGCAAATATTCCTATCGTTGAATCAACTTGTCCAGCTGATAAACATACTAAACGTGAGGAGTTTAAACAATTATTAAATGATTTGTATAAAAAATACCCTCAAGCTAAAAATAACTTGCTTACTAGTTTAACTAATGAAAAAAATACGATGTTATGGAAAAAGACTCCTCGTAAAAAATAACAATTATCAATTTAATAACTTCTTTATAAAATACGATTCTTTTAGTAATTACTTATTTTTAAGAATCGTATTATTTTGTTTTTTTTAATTGCCATTTTAAATCTTTGCAAAAACATACTTTAAAATAAGATAAAATACAACTTCTATTAATCTATCCAAATATAAAAAATATTAGTCAACTGTAAACGGCTGATAAACAACATGAGTGATATAGAATGTAAACAAATTAGTATATCTATAATAAAATTAAAAAATTCACAAAAATAACAATAATTGACAATAGTAAAAAATTCCTAATAATAAACGAACAAAGCAACTGAAATTTAGCATAAAATAGAATGTATGTTTACAAGGTTAAAAACTATTTTTATATTTTCCAGACCTTCACATATTAAATAACAAAGATATAGGTAGTTAGGTATAAACTAAATATATATCTGCTTTCTAATATTGAATTCATTAAATAGATTCAAATAAAAGATGAAACGATTTTAAGACTTAGCATACATCTTTAATTTATAGCAACAAATAGTATAATTTTTTCATCATATTTATATATGTAAAAAGGGTACTTTCTTATATGAAATACCCTTTTTTCAATAATTATATTTTAACTAATTTATTTTTAAACATGTTTAATTACAAAATAATTCTTTTTACCACGACGTATTACAGTAGCTTCATTTCCAAAAGCATTTTCTTTTTTTACAACAAAGTCAACATCTTTGATTCTTTCACCATTAATTAAAACAGAACCACCGTTTACAAATTCTCTAGCTTCGCGTTTACTTTTTGCTCCACCACAAGTGATTAAAGCATCTAAAATATTTAAATCTTCATTTACATCAACACTTGCTACTCCTTCAAAACATACTTTTACTTGATCTAATGTAAGTGATTGAATTTGTCCTGAAAATAACATTTTAGAAATATTTTGTGCTTCTTCGTATGCTTCTTTACCATGTAAGAAAGTAATTACTTCACGAGCTAATGCTTGATGAGCTTCTCTTAAATGTGGTTGTGTTTTATTTTTTTCTTCTAATTCCATGATTTCTTCTGGCGTTAAAAATGTTAAGAATTTTAAGTAATCAATTACTTTCTCATCTTCTGAGTTAATAAAGAATTGATACATCTCATATGGTGATGTTTTTTCTTTGTCTAACCAAATAGCTTTACCATTTGTTTTACCAAATTTAGTTCCATCACTCTTAGTTAATAATGGCATTGTGAAACCATAAGCTTCTTTACCATCTTTTTTTCTAATTAATTCAATTCCTGCCGTAATATTACCCCATTGATCTTGACCAGCAACTTGCATTACACAATTTTTGTTATTATAAAGCCATTCAAAATCCATAGCTTGCATGATCATATATGAAAATTCTGTATATGTGATTCCTGCATCTAAACGACGTTTTACAATATCTTTGTTAAGCATATAATTAACATTGAAATATTTACCATAGTCTCTTAAAAAATCAATAAAATTAAGATCTTTTGACCAATCAAAGTTATTTACAACTTCAAATCCAAAAATATCTTGTGCTTGTTTTTTTAGACAATTAAAATTATGTTCTACTGTTTCTTTAGTAATCATCGGTCTTTCAGTATCTGGCTTTGGATCACCAATTAAACCTGTTGCACCACCAACTAATAAAATTGGATTATGTCCAGCATCTTTTAAACGTTTAGAAATTAAAAAAGATGAAAAATGTCCAATATGTAAACTATCTCCAGTAGGATCAGTTCCAATATAAAAAGTCATTCCCCCATTATTTAATTTCTCTTCTAAATCTGGTGAACTAACGTCCTTAATTAGCCCACGCCATACTAATTCATCATAAATCTTCATTTCCTATCCTCCATATAAATAAAAAAGACTTCATCTTAAAGGACGAAATCTCGCGGTACCACCTTTATTCATGTTTATAACATGCACTTTCAAAATAGATAACGGTATTACCCGTCTAGACTTTTCATCTAGAAACTCCAGAGTGTATTCATCAGTAGTACATCCTTGTTTACACCAACCACAAGGTCTCTTAAATGCCTATTTTGACTACTATTTTCCTTCAACGTCATAATTGATTATATTCTAAAACCAAAAATAAGTCAATAATCCATCTTTAATGGTCAACTCAAAAATTATAATTCTTTTTTCATATAAATTACATCTTCCATTGGATTATAATAATAGGCATCACATTCTTGAAAACCTAGCTTTTTATATAAATGAATTGCTTCTTGTAATGGTTTGATCGTATCTAAAACCATTTCCTTGTAGCCATCATTTTTAGCAAGTTTTAATAATTCTCTTACCATCTTTTCTCCAATTTTTTGACCTCGATATTTATTTTTTACATACAATCTTTTCATTTCACAACAATTATTATCATAACGATGATAAGCAACCATCCCTACTACTCGGGAGTTTGACAGTCATAATTGAAAAAAATTCAAAAAGCATTGATAGATGCTTTATTTTTTTGTCAACTTTTTTGTTATTTTATATCGTATTTTTTCGTATCTTGTGTTATAATATTTATATATTTTGGAGGTCTTTTATGCGTATCAATATTTCCAAATCTAAAAATCATGAATTTATCTATATTATCAGGGATATTTATAATAATGGTTCCCGTACTACTAAAATTTATCAAAAGCTTGGTAAGATCGA
The DNA here is from genome assembly GCF_025149465.1 of Thomasclavelia spiroformis DSM 1552. Lineage (NCBI taxonomy): Bacteria > Bacillati > Bacillota > Erysipelotrichia > Erysipelotrichales > Coprobacillaceae > Thomasclavelia > Thomasclavelia spiroformis. The sequence continues at coordinate 1,647,426 of NZ_CP102275.1, forward strand.
AGATCTCTGTTCTGAAAAAAACATGTCCAGAGATGAAGTCATTACCTGGGCAAAGAATTATGCTAAGGAACTGACTGTCAAAGACAATGACATCAATCAGGATACTATCATCCCCTTTGTCCCTACCAGAATCATCGATAAGGACGTTCAAAGAAAATTTAACTGCGGCTACCTTTTTCTTCAGTATATTTATTATCAGCTCCGCCTCGATAATATCTGCAGGAATATAAAAAACCGGCACCAGTTCAGCTATGATATCAATGCTGTTCTTTCTGATCTGATTTATTCAAGGATTCTATGTCCTTCAAGCAAGCGTTCTTCTTATGAGTTTTCTTCGACTCTGTTAGAAAAAACTAAATATGAGCTTCACGATGTTTATCGGGCTCTGTCTGTACTGGCAGAAGAATCTGACTATATTCAGTCTGAACTCTATAAAAACAGCCATTTTATAAAAACAAGAAATACCGGTGCATTATATTATGACTGCACTAATTACTATTTTGAAATTGAAGATGATGATGATTTCAGAAAATATGGTAAAAGCAAAGAAAATAGACCTAATCCAGTTGTAGGTATGGGACTTATGATGGATGGAGATGGTATTCCATTGGCTTTTGATCTATATGAAGGAAACAGGAACGAACAGACAACCTTGAAGCCTCTTGAAGAAAGAATTATCAAGGATTTTGAACTTTCAAAATTCATTTACTGCAGTGATGCCGGTCTTGCCTCTAAAACCAACAAGAAATTCAACAGCATACAGGATAGAGCATATATCATCACTCAGTCACTGAAGAAACTCAAAAAGGATGACAGGGAAGTTGCATTAAAACATAGCGGTTTCTATGAAATCGGTGTTGAAAACAGTCATAGGATCAATATTGATGAGATCGATTTCAGCGACGAGAAAAACCAAAACAGGATATTCTATAAGGAAATGCCCTTGGAAAGTCCTTTAGAGGAAAGACTTATCATTACATATTCACCTAAATATGCAAGCTATCAAAAGAAAATAAGAAACAGGCAGATCGAACGCGCAAGCAGGATGATAAATAAAAAAGGAAAATTGAAAAAGAACAGAAAGAATCCAAATGATCCTGCAAGATTTATTGAAAAACATACAACTGACAAAAACGGTGAAATCATAGAAGAATATTTTGCATTAAATCACGAAAAAATTCATGAAGAAGAGATGTATGATGGATTTTATGCCATTACTACAAATCTTGAAGATGACAATGTAAATGAGATCATCAAGGTTTCAGAAAGAAGATGGCAGATAGAGGAATGCTTCAGAATCATGAAAACAGATTTCAAAGCAAGACCGGTATATTTACAGAACAAAGAAAGAATCAAGGCGCATTTTCTCACATGTTTTATTTCATTGATCATTTATAGGCTATTGGCAGATAAACTGGAAAATAAATACACAGTAAATGAAATATTGAAAACACTAAGAGAAATGGAAGTGATAGATACCCAGTATAACGGTTATATACCAGCATATAAAAGAACACAGATAACGGATGAACTTCATCAGCTGTTCGGTTTTAGAACGGATTATGAGATAATTGGAAAGAAAAAAATGAGAAATATAATAAAAAATACGAAAATCAGATAATTTACGCATATTCAATACAAAAGAAAAAATCCAAAAAGTGCTGATATATTCAATACTTTATGGATTTTTTTATATTTACAACTGTCAAAGACGGGATTATATTCTAAAACCAAAAATAAGTCAATAATCCATCTTTAATGGTCAACTCAAAAATTATAATTCTTTTTTCATATAAATTACATCTTCCATTGGATTATAATAATAGGCATCACATTCTTGAAAACCTAGCTTTTTATATAAATGAATTGCTTCTTGTAATGGTTTGATCGTATCTAAAACCATTTCCTTGTAGCCATCATTTTTAGCAAGTTTTAATAATTCTCTTACCATCTTTTCTCCAATTTTTTGACCTCGATATTTATTTTTTACATACAATCTTTTCATTTCACAACAATTATTATCATAACGATGATAAGCAACCATCCCTACTACTTTATTATTTTCAATACATACAAGTAGTCTACCATTAGGATCAGTATACTTTTTTGCAAGATCAGCCAATTCCTCATCAAGATTTTGAAATAATAAATCACGATTCAAATATTCTGTATATTCATAGATTAATTCTTCTACTTGATCTATATATAAATCTCCATTAATAATTTTCATCCTATCACCTTATATTATAGTATCATAATATTTATTTCAAAAAATTTTATTTAAGTCAATATTTTTATCACCTTTACATCTTAGATAAATAATTATTTATTATTTAAATATTCCTTAAATACTTTTTTCACTTTTTTTAAATCAGGGTCACACAATAATGGTAAAAATTCTACTAATTTTTCAGGTTCAAAATCCCACCATTTTACTTTCAATAATATTTCAATTAATTCATCATCAAAACGTTTTTTAATAAGTTTAGCTGGATTTCCACCAACAACACTATATGGTTCAACATTTTTTGTTACTACTGAATAAGCACCAATTATTGCTCCATCACCAATTTTAACACCTGGCATAATCACACTTTCTCTTCCAATCCAGACATCATTACCAATAACAATGTCTCCTTTAAATGGCAACTGTGATAAATGTTCAGGTGTATTTTTATTCCATAAACCTCCAAAAACATTAAATGGGTATGTTGTTACACTACTAATTCGATGATTAGCTAGCCCCATAATAAATTTTGTTTTAGATGCAATTGAGCAAAATTTATCAATAATTAATTTATCACCAAATTCGGGATAATTGAAAAGAACATTATTTTGTTCAAATTTAATTGGATCCTCAATATCATCATAATATGTATAGTCACCGATGATAATATTTGATGCTTTTACAACATTTTTTATAAAACATGATGTTTTACAGTCATTTAAAAAAATTTCATTTGGGTTTTGTATATAATCATTCATTATTTTTATCCTCCGTTATTTTTAAATTATCACGCCCTTTCTTTCTTCATATCCCACAGCTACTGCTTTTATTTTTCTTATTTCTTTCATAAGTATTTACCTCAAAAAAAAATGAATAGAAACTTTTCTATTCATTGGTAGAATTACGTTTAATAAACATGTGTCTTACAGCAATTTCTTTTGACTCAATTTTTTCATCATGTAAAAATTTAGTCAACAAACGAACTGCAAGTGCCCCCATATCATATACAGGCACATTTAAAGACGATAAAGTAGGTTTACACATAATTGAATAACTAGTATTCAACATCCCTACAACTTCCATTTCTTCAGGAATTTTAATTCCATTTTCCTGAGCTGCATTAATTACTGCTACACCATCTTTGTCATACCCACAAAATACCAAATCATGTTTATGATTCTTAAAGTATTCTACAAAGTAGGGATATGTATTTTCATAATGACTTGAACTAGTAAGAATTTGGTTTGTTGTAAAAACCTTATCATATTTTTTATATGTTTCTTTTATTCCTTCAATAATTTCATCACTCTTGATTAAATTCTGCTTTGGTAAAATATAAACAATATCATCTTTTCCTTTAGCTAAATAACGATCAACTATTTCTTCAGCTGCTTTTTTTACATCGATATAAATAGATCCAATATTATCATCAGATATCTTTTTACCAATTACTACAATTGGTAATTTATATTTAACAATTGATTCAATCATTTCATCAATATTTTCATTATTAAATAAAATAACACCATCTACTCTAGATTTAACCAAACGTTCTGTAATATCAGCAACTGTATTTTCATCACCAATATCATCAGTAGTGTACATATTGATATTATAATCTAAATGTCTTCCAGTATCACCAATACCACCAATCATATTTTTTACATGAGCAAATAATGATTGAGGAAAAACAATCGCAATTGTTGTTGTTTTACTTGTGGCTAGTCCTCGTGCAATATCGTTAGGTTTAAAATCTAAGCGCTCAATAACTTCCAAGACTTTTTGTTTTGTTTTATCTCGAACAACACTAGAACCATTAATTACTCGAGAAACAGTCGCAAGAGAAACGCCGGCTTCTCTTGCAACATCATAAATCGTAACCTTTTTCATTAATCTTTTAAATCCTCAATGATAATATCTAATTCATCTTCGATATCATCCATTGCATCATCTAGTTTTTTTACTGCATCAAAATCTTTGTCTTGAATTTTTGTCTTGATTTCACTTATCGTACTAGTTAAATCTGTACTAACTTTATTAACCGCTTCTTTAAAATTTGCATATTCATCACTTGATTTAATTGAGTTAGCTAATTGTTCTAATTTATCTTTTAAATTAGATAATTTAGCTCCTGTTGTTTCCTTAAATTCTTCTAAATCAAATTCTTCGATTGATTGTTTGATTTCTTCAATTGTATTATTAACTAATGTTTCGATATCTTCTTTTGTCATATTTTGAGCTTTATCATACAACTCTTGAGATTTATCTTTAAGATTTTGTCTCAATTCACTACCTTTTTTTGGTGCTAATAACATACCGATTACTGTTCCAATACCTACACCTGCAATAAATTTTCCAATTTTCATAATAATCTCACCTTTCTAAAATTTCTTTTTAAAAAAACTAATAATTGTTCCAATCAAACTAAATCTAGGACGTTTAGGGTCAAAAAAACGTGCAATTGATTCTACTGGAGCATTCAATAATCTTAACTTATAAGAAATATCATCCATGATCTTTTCAGCTTTATTAATTGTATTTTGAGCCATTTCTACGGTATTACCAATTTGTTTGACTGTAATTGAACTACGAAGTAATAAAATACCTAAACAAACTAAAGCAAAAGCCCCTGACAAAATCAAAACACAGTAACAAATATCTAAAGCAGTCATAACTTTACCTCGACTTTCTAATTCATATTATACCACAATCTTAAATACTTATATAGAATTTTTTATTGCGATAACTTTTTCTTCCAGTTTATAAATATCTTTGCTCGACATAAACAAGAATACGACATCATCATATTGAGCTAACTCTTTAGCTGCTTCTTGATCTTCATTGATAACCTTTGCCCTTGGTAAATTTTTAGCTATGTCATAAATATCAATGTCAATCCCCTCTTCTTTAACAGCATTTTCTGGAAATGGACAAAAATATGGATAATCAGCTAAATCCATAGCACGTGCAAATTCTACTGCAAACCTTGCTCCGCGTGAAAAACGATCTGGTTTAAAAACTGCAACGATTTTTTTACCAGGATATCTAACTCTAGTAGCTTCAATCACATATTTAATTGCAGTTGGATGATGAGCATAATCATCTACATAAATATTATTACCAACTTCGGTTACACTATAACGACGTTTTGTTCCTTGGAAAGTTGATAATTTATCTTGAATGTATTCACTATCCATATTTTCTAAATAGCCAAGTGTAATAATTGCAAGTGAGTTATAAAGCATATGATTACCAAAGAACGGTAAATTAAAGTGCCCAAATAATTCATTATGAATATATACATCAAAGGAAAAACCTAAATTATTCTCAATTACATTTACCGCTCTAACGTCATTATAGTCATTTAAACCAAATCTCATAACTCTTTTTTCAAAATTTATTTTTTTAATATTTGGATCATCACCCCAAACAATTACGGTATCTTTTACTTGATTAGCAAATTTTTCAAATGACTCGATATAACGCTCTAAATTACCAAAATAATCAACATGATCTAATTCAATATTATTAATGATTGCATAATTAGGATAATAATGTAAAAAATGATCCTGAAACTCACATGATTCAGCAATAAAATATTTACTGTCTTTACATGCATGACCAGTTCCATCGCCAATTAATACTGTAGTTTTATCAAAATCTTCAAACAAATGATAAGCCATTCCAGTTGTTGTTGTTTTACCATGAGTTCCTGCAATACTAATTGAAATAAAGTTTTCCATAAATTTTCCTAAAAACTCAAAATAACGATAACATTTAACTGTCGGATTAGCTAATGCCGCTTTTACTTCTACGTGATCATCACTAAAAGCATTTCCAATAATAACAGTATAACCATCTTTAATATTATCAGCATCAAAAGAATAAATCGGAATATTTCTCTTTTTCAACTCTTCTTCGATAAAAATATATTTATCAATATCACTACCACAAACATCATTTCCAAGTTCATGAAGAATTTCTGCAAGTGGTGCCATTCCTGAACCTTTTATTCCTATAAAATAATACATTTATGTCACCTCGCCATCATTTTATCACAAAAACTAAATTACAATCAAATCTTTAGTATAACTATTTAAAACCTTACATCCATCTTTAGTAACTAAAACTAAATCCTCAATTCTTACACCGAATTTACCTGGTAAATATACCCCTGGTTCAATTGAAAAAACCATTCCCTCTTGAACTTCTAAATCAAAGTTTACAGAAACATCGCCATATTCATGAACATCTTTCCCAATAAAATGTCCTAAACGATGATTAAATTCTTTTCCATAACCAGCTTTAGTAATCAAATCACGAGCAGTTTTATCAATATCACAAAGTCTTACACCTGGTTTAATCATAGCTTCAGCTGCTTCATTAGCAGCTTTAACTAATTCATAAACTTCTTTAGCTTCTTGACTGACTTCTTTATAAAATACTGTTCTTGTCATATCTGAACAATATCCTTGATACTTACATCCCATATCAATAATGATACTATCTCCAGGTTTTAAGCGACTAGCATCATTTTCATGATGGGGATTAGCACCATTGGCACCGTAGGCAATAATAGCATCAAAACTATTACCTTCTCCACCAAATTTACTATAAATATCGCCTAATTTTGCAGCTACTTCAAGTTCTGAAAGTCCCAAAGATACTTGATGAATCACTTCATGAATGGCTTGATCATTAATACGACTAGCTTCAATCATTAATTGTTGCTCATGATCATCTTTGACCATTCTTTTATAATCAACACATTTTGAACCATTAATAAATTTAACATCTGGCAATTTTTCCATTAAATCAAGTAAGAAGTTAGCACTCCAATGCTTATCTACACCTATTTTTTTAGCATCTTTTAAATTATCAACAATTGTTTGTGTAGCATCATCTACATCACTATGCCAAACAATATCTATCCCTAAATCTTTATCGACAAAAAACAATTTATTAAAAAATAACTTATGATCACCTTTAGTTCCTAGCATTAAAACATACATTCTTTCACCAGGATTATTAATATAATCAATTAAATAATCAATTGATGAAGGTTCGCTGATCAATAAATAATCAAGACCAGCTTCCTTCATATTAGCTATAACACCATCAATTCTTTCTTTATTCATCTTCAATCACCGCAATTTTAAGTTCATCTAATTGTTCTTTATCAACTTTACCTGGAGCTTTAGACATTGGACATACAGCACTAGCATTTTTAGGAAATGCAATTACTTCACGAATATTTTCACTATTAGTTAAAATCATTGCCAGACGATCTAATCCTAAAGCAAATCCTCCATGTGGTGGTGTTCCATATTGGAATGCTTCAACAAACCAACCAAATTGACTATTGATTCTTTCTTGTGTGAAACCTAATGCTCTAAAAGCCCTTTCTTGTAATTCTTGTTCATAAATACGTTGTGAACCGCCACCTAACTCAAATCCGTTTAAAACAATGTCATAGGCATCTGCTAAACAGTTAGCAGGATCATTTTCAATTTTATCAAGATCGCTATCTTTTGGACGAGTAAATGGGTGATGAACTGCATAATAGCGTTTTGTTTCTTCATCATATTCAAACATTGGGAAATCAACGACCCATAAAAATGCATATTCATCTTGACGATATAATTTTAATTCTTTACCTAAATGATTTCTAAGTGCTGCTAAAGCATCACAAACAACATTATATTTAGCATCACTTACAAATAATAATAAATCACCATCACTAGCATCCATTGCTGTTAGTAAACGTATCATTTGTTCATCACTAAAGAATTTAGCAATTGGTCCTTCAGCTTTTCCATCTTTAACTTTTAACCATGCTAATCCTTTAGCTTTATATGTTTTAACAATATCTGTTAATTTATCAATTGCTTTACGAGAAAAATTATTGGCTTCTCCTTTAACATTTATTCCTTTAACATGTCCATTTGCTTCCAAAGCACTTTTAAATACCATGAAATCTACATCTTTGACAACTTCGTTTAAATTAACTAGTTCTAAACCAAAACGAATATCTGGTTTATCAATCCCATATTTTTCCATTGCTTCATGCCATGTCATTCGAGGAAGTGGTAATTTTAAATCAATTCCTTTTACATCATTCATCACTTTAGCAATTAATTGTTCGCCAAGAGTAATAATTTCATCTGTTGTCATGAAACTCATTTCCACGTCTACTTGAGTAAATTCTGGCTGACGATCTAAACGTAAATCTTCATCTCTAAAACAACGTGCAATTTGATAATAACGCTCAAATCCAGAAACCATTAACAATTGTTTAAATAATTGAGGTGATTGTGGTAAAGCATAAAATGAACCATTATGTACCCTTGAAGGAACTAAAAAGTCTCTAGCACCTTCAGGAGTAGAACGATTTAAATATGGTGTTTCAATATCAATAAAATCATGATTATCTAAAAAATCACGAATACTACGAGTTATTTTATGACGTGTAATAATTTTATTTTGCATTACTGGTCTTCTAAGATCTAAATAACGATATTGCATTCTTGCATCTTCGCTTGCATCAGTATCATCACTTGTATAAATTGGCGTTACTTTTGCAGTATTAATGATATCAATTTGACTAGCTTCAATTTCAATATCACCAGTAGGCATATTTGGATTTTTTGAACTACGTTCGATTACTTTACCAACTACATGAATTACATATTCATTTTTAATATCTTTAGCTAAAGCTTCCATTTCTTCATTTAAAACGATTTGCGTAATGCCATGACGATCACGTAAATCAATAAATACTAACGAACCAAGATTTCTTTTCTTAGCTACCCATCCTTTTAATTCTACAATTTTATTTACATCACTTATTCTTAGTTCCCCGTTATTATGTGTTCTATTCATGATCATGTCCCTCCATATGATTTTCAATATATGCTACAATATTTTCAATCGGTACTACATCTTGTGTTTTTGAATGTGTGCATTTAATATTTACTACTTCATCTTCGACTTCTTGATCACCGATAATCAAAGCAAAGTGACTATGCATACGATCTACTGTTTTAAATTGGGCTTTTAACGAACGGTCTTGATAATCCATATCAACACTAAAACCATTTGCTCTTAGCATTGTTGTAATTTGCATAGCAAGATCTTTAGCCTTACTTCCTAGAGGCATTACATAAACATCTAATCCTTCATCTTCACTCAATTCTTCATCCATTGCAATTAATAAACGTTCCATTCCAAAAGCAAAACCAACCCCTGGAGCTTCTGGACCATTTAATTCACTAATTAAACCATTATAGCGACCACCGCCACCAACTGTTGAACCAGCTCCTAAACGAGGATCATCAGAAATAACTTCAAAGACAGTGTGACAATAATAATCTAATCCTCTTACTAAATTTGTATCTAATTCATATTCAATTTCTAAATCATCCAATAATTCGCATACTTTATTAAAATGTTCTTTAGCTGTTTCACTTAAATAATCAATTGTCTTTGGTGCATTTTTCATTGATGGATGATCACAGTCTACTTTACAGTCTAAAATACGTAAAGGGTTTGTTTCAAAACGATTTTTACAATCACTGCATAATTCATCTAAATATGGTGCAAAATGTTCTTTTAATGCATTACGATAAGCTTCTCTACTTTGTTCATCACCTAATGTATTAATATGTAATTTTACTCCTTTTAATCCTAATGCTTCAACTAGAGTAACTGCCATAGTCATACATTCTACATCTAAATACGGTGATTCATAACCGATCATCTCTACTCCAAATTGATGAAATTGACGTTGTCTACCATTTTGAGGACGTTCATATCTAAACATTGGTCCAATATAATATAATTTTGTTATTTTATCTGGGTTAGAAAACATTTTGTTTTCTACATATGCTCTAGCTACGCCTGCTGTTCCTTCAGGTCTTAAAGTGATTGAGCGTCCCTTTTTATCATTGAAAGTATACATTTCTTTACTAACAACATCAGTTGTATCACCAACTGCACGATTAAATAATTCAGTATGTTCAAAAATTGGTGTTCTTATTTCTTTAACATTATAATTAGCACAAATTGTTCTAATTAATTGTTCTAACATCTGCCATTTTATTGTTTTATCAGGCAAAATATCTACTGTTCCTCGTGGTGCTTTATACATCATCGTTTTCCTCCTTTTAAATATAAAAACGTCCTTAAATAAGGACGTTATTCACGCGGTACCACCTTAATTCATGTTATCAAACATGCTCTTTTGTCTTAACGCGACATACGTTTACTCCTACTAATTTCAAAGTAACTCCTCCCAAGTGTCCCACAGCCCTCTTTTAAATACTTTCACCAACCGTATTTTCTCTAGAAAAAGACTTAGCTGTTTAATCCTGTTCATTGGATTAAGTTGATTATATATAATATTTTTTAAAAATGCAAGTTTATTTAATGTTTTAATGAATAACTCTTTTAACTTCAAAAATTCCTTGGATTTTAACAACATTATCCATTGCCTGTTGCAAACGATAAGCATCTTCAACTGATATCTTTAATTTAATAATTGCTTTCATATCAACAACATCAGCTCGAATATTTAAGATATTTATTTTTAATTGACCTAATACCGTAATTACATCATTCAATAAATTAGTTCGATCCAAACCAGTAATTTCTAAATCAGCTTGAAACTTCATCGTTGAAATTGAAGCAAAATCCCAATACACGTCAATTAATCGAGCTTGAATTTCTGGCACTTTAATATTTGGACAATCTTTACGATGAACTTTGATTCCTTGTCCTTGAGAAACAAAACCTAGTATTTCATCACCAGGAATCGGGTTACAACACTTAGATAATTGTATTTTCAAACCATCAATTCCCTTTACAACAACACCAGAATTACCCCTACTACTTTGTTTTTCATTAATTTGATTATTTCTTTGTAACATCTTTGAAAGATTATCAAAGAAACCTCTTTTTTTAGGAACAACACGATCAATCAAAGTCATGATTGGTAAACTCTTTTTACCAATAAAATACAAAATATCATCAAAACTACGAGCTCCAAATGATCCTAAAAAACTTTTATAAGTATCAGGATCCATATATTTCTTTTCATCTAATTGACGTTTTCTAAGCTCTTCTCTTAAAATTTTACGACCATCTTCGATTAAGTCTTTTTTAGTTTCAGCTTCTTTTGACGCAATAAATTGTCTAATTTTATTACGAGCCCCAGCCGTACGAACAAATTTTAACCAATCTTCACTTGGTCCTTGTGATTGTTTATTAGTTTTTATTTCAACTACATCACCCGTCTTTAACTTAGTATCAATTGGAACCATAACATTATTAACAATTGCTCCAACGGCTTTATGTCCAACTTCAGTATGAATTCGATAAGCAAAATCAATTGGTGTTGAACCATTAGGCAATTCCACTATCTTACCTTGTGGAGTTAAAACATATACATTAGCTTCAAAAATATCTCTTTTTAATGAATCATAATATTCTTTAGCATCGCCATCTTTAATATCATCACTTAAAGAAATAAATTCTCTTAACCATTGTAATTTTTCACCAATTTCTTGTTGTTCTTTTTTAGATGAATAGCCTTTATTTTCTTTATAACGCCAATGAGCCGCAACCCCTAGTTCAGCAAGTTCATCCATTTCTTCAGTTCTAATTTGAATTTCAAAAGTATTACCATCTTCACCAATTACTGAAGTATGCAATGATTGATACATATTTGGTTTAGGCATTGCGATATAATCTTTAAATCGTCCTGGAATTGGTCGATAATGATCATGAATTACTCCTAAAATACTATAACAATCCATCTTATCTTTAGTAATGATTCTTAGTGCATATAAATCATATAACTCATCAAATCTTTTCTTTTTAACAAACATCTTTTTATAAATACTATAAATTGATTTTGCCCTTCCTAAAATTCGATATTCATAATTATTTTCATCAAGCATTTTCTTTACCTTTGCCATCATCTTAGCTACTGATTCTTTTCTTTCTTCTTGCTTAACTGCTAAAAGATTCGAAATTTCTTTAAATGCTACGGGATCTAGATAATATAAACTCAAATCTTCAAGTTCTGTTTTAATATCATTGATCCCTAAACGATGAGCAATCGGTGTATAAACTTCTAATGTTTCTCTTGCTATTCTTTTTTGTTTATGAGGAGGCATGTATTGTAAAGTTCGCATATTATGCAAACGATCAGCAAATTTAATCAAGATAACACGAATATCTTTAGCCATAGCGATATAGATCTTACGATGATTTTCTGCATAAACATCAGCTTCATCTTTAAAAGGCATTTTACCGATTTTAGTAACCCCTTCTACTAATGTCGTAATTTCTAAACCAAAACGCTCAACCATTTCGTCATGACTAACATTACAATCTTCCATAACATCATGAAGCAATCCGGCTGTAATTGTTGCTGGACCAGTTTGTAATGTTGCTAAAATATAAGCTACCCAAATTAAATGATTAGTATACGGTTCGCCGCTTTTTCTTTTTTGATCTTTATGTTTATCCATAATAAAATCATATGCTTGTTTAATTAAAGTTAGACTATCTTTATTAGTAATATACTTACCACACACATCTAAAATATCATCAATTGAAACAACATCATTAGCACCTTTATACTCTGCCATAAACAACACCCCCTAATCATTTTTATCACTACTTTTAATACTTTAACAATGAATAAACATTATATCCTTGTAATCTATCTCTTCCTTTTAAAGCCTCAAGTTCAATTAAAAAAGCAATTCCAATTACTTTGCCACCTAATCTTTCAACTAATTTAACTGTGGCCTCAACTGTTCCTCCAGTTGCTAGTAAATCATCAACAATAATTACATTTTCTCCTGATTTAATACTATCTTTATGAATATGTACCTCATTTTTTCCATATTCTAAATCATATGATTCATTAATCGTCTCACGTGGTAATTTGCCAGGTTTTCTAACGGGAACAAATCCAGCATTAATATTGTAGGCAACTGGACAACCAAATAAAAAACCTCGTGCTTCCGGACCTGCTACAATATCAACCTTTGCCTCTAAGTTATTTGCCCATAAAACAAATTGATCAATTGTTTCTTTAAATGCTTCTTTATCTTGCATTAATGGTGTTACATCTCTAAAAATAATTCCTTCTTCAGGAAAATCCTTTATATCAGCTACATATTTAGTTAAATCCATGTTTAATTTTTTCTCCTTTATTATGATATATAATTATATCATTTTTATTTTTTAAATAAAACTATTTAATTTCTTCAATAATAATATTAATCGTTTCAACATTATTAAATACATTAATATTAAATTTACCAACTAAACTTATAGTTTTTGCATCTTTATATTGTTCATATAGTTTTCCTTGATTAAAATACAATGCTTGTACTTTTGCTTTAGCCAAATCAAGATCAAAACGTAAATGTTTACCGTTAGATAATTGAATAACTTTATTTACTACTAAATCTTTAACATAAAAATATGTTTCTTCATTGCCATTACCTAACGGTTCAAGCAGCTCCAATTGTTTTACACTATTTTTACTTATTTCATCACCAAAGACTTCAATTGCATCAATCAAAGGCGGTTGATAATTTTCTAATTTTTCATCTAAATATACCTTTAAACGCGATTTTAAATTCTCAACATTTTCTTTACTGACACTAAAACCTCCAGCTAATTCATGACCACCATAACTATCAAGCACATCTTCTACTTCTTTAAAAATATTATTTAAAGATAATCCTTCAATTGCCCTAGCACTTCCCTTATATATCTTTTTATCTTGATCAAAACTCATAACAAAACTTGGTCGGTTATATTGACGTGTATACTTTCCTGCTACTAAACCAATTAATCCTTCATGAACCTCATTTTCATAACAATATAAAAACTTATCATTAGCATCTAATGAAGCTAACACTGTTTGATATTGTTGGTTAGTCATCGTTTGTCTTTTACTATTGATTTCAATTGCTTTGCTACTTACTGCTTGTAAAATGCCTATTGAGGCATTTTGTAGAAAATATTTAACAAGATGATTAGGATTAACTATTTCACCAAGACGTCCAAATGAATTGATTTTAGGAGCAATGATAAAGCCGATACTTGTCACATTATATTTTTGATTATTTCCTAACAATAATTCTAATTGGGGAAATTTATTTTCTTTCATAAATTCAAGAGCCCTTTTAACTAATGAACGATTTTCATCAAGTAATGGCATCATATCCGATATTGTAGTAATCGCCGCTAAACAAAATAAATATTTATCGTGTCTATTTAATAGGGCACTAGCTAATTTATAAGCGACAAAACCCCCTGAAATTGGTTTATATGGATAATCAGGAGAAATTGCTGTATGAATGATTGAAAAAGCATTTGGTAAATTATCATCATGGCTATGATGATCCGTTACAATAACATCAATTCCTAGTTCATTAGCTAGATCAATTGCTTCATTAGCTTTAATTCCATTATCAACTGTAATAATCAAACTATATCCCTTAGCTGCCATTTGTTCAACACGCGTAACATTTAAGCCATAACCATCTTGCAAGCGACTAGGGATATGATAACCTACTTCTATCCCTAATTGTCTAAAAGCTTCAACTAAGATGGATGTTGCTAATATTCCATCACAATCATAGTCACCATAAATACAGATTTTTTCATTGTTTTCAATTGCTTCATGAATTCTTTCTAATGTCATTTGAGCTTCTGAAAATAATGAAAAATCATGATAGATCAAACGATTTGAAAGTAATGAATCTACTTGGGGTTTACTATAATTTTTATATGCAAAAATTTTAGCTAATAGTGAATTTATCTTATATTCTTGCATATAGTGTTTGTAGTCTAAATCATTTAAAATTTGCCACCTCATAA
This sequence comes from Thomasclavelia spiroformis DSM 1552, assembly GCF_025149465.1. Taxonomy (NCBI): domain Bacteria; kingdom Bacillati; phylum Bacillota; class Erysipelotrichia; order Erysipelotrichales; family Coprobacillaceae; genus Thomasclavelia; species Thomasclavelia spiroformis. The sequence continues at coordinate 1,662,562 of NZ_CP102275.1, forward strand.
ATACTCCTTTGTTTTCAAATAAAAATAGTTGCTTAAGCAACTACTTTGAAATTAAATCAGAAAAATCATTGATACTCAATCGAGATGCTTCTTTAATAACTTGTAAACTTAAATAATCAAATATTTCTGAAAAATCAAGATTCATGATATCATCAATAATTTCACACATCGGAATAGCATCTCTTTGTTTCCATTTACGTTCAAATAAATAATTCTTTATTTGTTGTTCAGAAATATTATGAATATTTTGTTGTTTAAAATCACGGGCTTTTAATTTAATTAAAAAATTAAGATCACGTTTATTAAATTTAAAATCATTTATCGATTCCATATTAGCCCTCCATTTCAAAATCACCTAAACATTATATGACAAATTTCATCAGAAAGGAAGTGCTTTATGAAAAGAAAACTAATAAATTCTTTTATTATTCTTTCAATTAGTTCAACTCTAGCTAAAATATTCAGTATTTTAAATAGAATTATTTTATCTCGTCAGTTAAGCAGCGAAGCAATGGCTTTATATATATTAGTTATGCCTACAGTATCTTTATGTATTACATTAGGACAATTAGGAATTCCTTCAGCTGTATTTAGATTAGTTGCCAATCCTAAATATAATAATAAAAAGATTATTATTTCAGCTTTTGCAATTTGTTTTTTTACTTGTGTAATTGTTTCTAGTTCTCTTTTATTTGCTTCTAAATTTATTAGTCATAATTTATTAAGGAATGAAAATGCATTTTATCCTTTATTATCATTAGTCTTATTTATTCCTTTAGTAGGTATTAGTGGAATCATCAAAAATTATTTTTTAGCCAAACAAAATGTTTTTTTAGTAGCTAAAGCAGGTTTTATTGAAGAAGTTGCACGCTTGGGTTTTAGTTATTTGATGATTAGACAGTTTTCATTTTTAACAGATCAATATTTAGTTAGTTTTGCAACATTAGCAATGTCAGTAGGTGAACTTTGTTCTATTATATATATGTTATTTCGTTTAGGTAATCATCAGATTGATAATTTTAAGCGTTCTAAGATTTTTGATAATTTAGTATTAAAAGATGTTTTAAATATTGCGATGCCCTTAACTGGTTCAAGGTTATATCATTGTTTAGTATCGTTTCTTGAACCAATTATTTTAGTTTATGTTTTAGTAAAGTTTAATTATAGTGAAAGTATGATTCATCAACAATATGCAATTATTAGCGGTTATGTTATTTCCTTATTAGTAACCCCGACTTTTTTTAATAATGTTGTTTATCGCCTATTTTTACCGATAATTACTGATGATGTTGTTTATTGTAAAATAAAAAGCGCTAGAAAACATATGTTATTTGCATTGTTTATTTGTTTATTGATTAGCGTTCCCTTTACTTTGATCTTTTATTTTTTCCCTGAGTTTTGTTTAAAGTTTTTATATAATACAACTGACGGTGCTAATTATCTTCGTTACATGGCTATTCCTTTTACTTTATTTTATTTACAAACTCCTCTTAGCGCCTTATTACAGGCATTAAATAAAAATAAGCTGATGTTTATCATTAGCATTATTGAATGTAGTTTAGAAATCGTACTTATTTATGGATTAAGTCATTATATTGGGGTATTTAGTATTGCAATTAGTTTACTTGCTGGTTTATTATCTACCTTATTAATTAGTGCAGCTTCATGTTATCGTTATTTATTTTTAAACAAACTAAAAACGTAAGAAAAATCTTACGCTTCATTTAAATAATTTTTAATTCCTGCAAATACCTCATCACTAATAACATGTTCAATTTTACAGGCATCTGCTTCGGCAATTTCTTTAGATACATTAGTAATTTTTATTAAAAACTCAGTTAAAATACGATGTTTTTCATAAATATATTTAGCTTTTTGATTTCCTTTGTCAGTTAAATTTATCTGTCCATTATCATCGATTACAATATAACCTTCTGCTTTTAAAATCCCAACTCCGCGACTAACACTAGGTTTACTAAATCCTAAATGTTTAGCAACATCAATCGAACGAACGAATTCATTATTATTTTTTAAGACTAAAATTGTTTCTAAATACATTTCTCCAGATTCTTGCATAATAAAAAACCTCCACTATTAGTATAACAATAATTTAAAAAAAAGAAAACCAGAATACTCTGGTTTTTAAGCACTAGGAATAATAATTATAATGGCTAATTAGTATGATTAAATATTCCCATTTTTTTAATAAATCGATAATTTGAAGGTTTTTTTGATTTATTTTGTTGGATATAAAACCAAAAGTTTTGGGTATGTTTGAAAGGATATTTTGATTTTATATAGTTATCATTTGCTAACCAAGTATATGTTAGCACATTATAACATTTTAATCAAGACTATTTTAACAATTGATAAAAACTTTTATCACCTAAATAAACAGCTTGTATGTTTAATTCATCTTCAATTCTAAGTAATTGATTGTATTTAGCGATACGATCTGTTCTTGAAGCTGAACCTGTTTTGATTTGACCGGAGTTTGTTGCTACTGCAATATCTGCAATAGTTGTGTCTTCGCTTTCTCCTGAGCGATGAGAAATAACTGCTGTGTAATTAGCTTTTTGTGCCATTTCGATAGCTTCTAATGTTTCTGTTAGTGTTCCAATTTGATTAACTTTGATCAAGATAGAATTAGCAACACCTTTTTCAATTCCTTGTTTTAAACGTGATGTGTTAGTTACAAAGAAATCATCACCAACTAATTGAACTTTATTTCCTAATTTTTTAGTTAAATAATCCCAACCATCCCAATCATCTTGATCTAGACCATCTTCAATTGAAATAATTGGATACTTACTACATAATTCATCATAAAAATCAACTAATTCTTTAGATGTAAATTCCCTATTACCTTCTCCTGGTAAAACATATTTACCATCATGATAAAATTCACTACTTGCAACATCCATTGCTAGTTTTATATCTTTACCAGGTTTGTATCCGGCTTTTTTAATTGCTTCTAAAATTGTTTTAATAGCATCTTCATTTGAAGCAAGATTAGGTGCAAAACCACCTTCATCACCAACAGCAGTATTCAATCCTTTTGTTTTTAAAACTGCTTTTAATGCATGGAATACTTCTGCTCCCATTCTAATTGCTTCTTTAAATGTTGGTGCACTAACAGGCATAATCATAAATTCTTGAAAATCAACATTGTTATCAGCATGGGCTCCACCATTAATAATATTCATCATTGGAGTTGGTAAAACATGACTATTAACACCACCAATATAACGATATAGTGGCATATTTAAACTTTTAGCAGCACACTTAGCTACTGCCAAAGATACTCCTAAAATAGCATTAGCACCTAATTTACCTTTATTTTTTGTGCCATCTAGTTCAATCATTTTAGTATCGATTTGTCTTTGAGCAGTTACTTCCATATCTAATAATGCTGGTGCAATAATTTCATTTACGTTATTTACAGCTTTACTAACTCCTAGACCTAAATAACGATTTTTATCACCATCACGAAGCTCTACTGCTTCATAAATTCCTGTTGATGCCCCGCTAGGAACAATCGCTCTTGCAAATGCACCACATTCACTACTTACCTCTACTTCAACAGTAGGATTTCCTCTTGAATCTAATACTTCTCGAGCATATATACTTTTAATTTTACTCATTAATTTTTCCTCCTTTTGATTTTTTAAATCAGGTGACTAAGCTGATTTAAAAAAAATCATTTATTCACACAAAGTTAGTTGTTTCTAACTAATTACAGGTTAGCATAATCTAACTTACGTTTCAAGCAATTTACAAAAATATTTTTATTTTTTGATTTTTATAATAAAAAAATTGTCGATTTTCTTAGTTTTCTAGTTGAAGTTTCATTGACTTTGAAGCATCTTTATTCTATACTTTACTCAGGTGATTTTAGTTCGCCTTATAATAGTGTGACTAGCTATTTATAATCGAAAAACACGAAGGGAGTTAGAAAAAATGATTTATTCACACGAAGTAGAAGAAATGTGTTGTGTCAAACAAGGTGCTTCACATGGTTGTGCTCCAATTCCTGAAGAAGGAAAATGGGTATATTCTAGAGAAATTAAAGATATCTCTGGTTTAACACACGGTATTGGTTGGTGTGCTCCTCAACAAGGTGCTTGTAAATTAACATTAAATGTTAAAGAAGGTATCATTGAAGAAGCATTAATCGAAACTATTGGATGTTCAGGAATGACTCACTCTGCAGCTATGGCTTCAGAAGCATTAGTTGGTAAAACTTTATTAGAAGGTTTAAATACTGACTTAGTATGTGATGCTATCAATACTGCAATGAGAGAATTATTCTTACAAATTGTTTATGGACGTACTCAATCTGCATTCTCTGAAGGTGGTTTACCTATCGGTGCTGGATTAGAAGATTTAGGTAAAGGATTAAGAAGTATGACTGGTACTGCTTATTCTACTAAAGCTAAAGGTCCTCGTTACTTAGAATTAACTGAAGGATATATCAACAGAATCGCATTAGATGAAAATAATGAAATTATTGGTTATGAATTCACTAACTTAGGTAGAATGATGGACATGGTTAAAGCTGGAAAAGATGCTAATGAAGCAATCAAAGAAGCTACAGGAACTTATGGTAGATTCGATGATGCTGCTAAGTACATCGATCCAAGAAAGGAATAATAGGAGGGTACGAAAATGGCATTATTTGAAAGTTATGAAAGAAGAATTGATCAAATTAACGCTGCATTAGCTAAATTTGATATTAAATCAATCGAAGAAGCAAAAGCTATTTGCGATGAAAAAGGAATTGATGTATATAACATCGTAAAATCAACTCAACCAATCTGTTTTGAAAATGCTTGCTGGGCTTACACTGTAGGTGCTGCAATGGCAATCAAAAACGGAGATACTAAAGCTGTAGATGCTGCTAAAACAATTGGTGTTGGTTTACAATCATTCTGTATTCCAGGATCAGTTGCTGATGATCGTAAAGTTGGTTTAGGACATGGTAACTTAGGTTCTATGTTATTAGATGAAGGAACTGAATGTTTTGCTTTCTTAGCAGGACATGAATCTTTTGCTGCTGCTGAAGGAGCAATCAAAATTGCTGAAAAAGCTAACAAAGTTAGAACAAAACCATTAAGAGTTATCTTAAACGGTTTAGGTAAAGATGCTGCAAAAATCATCTCAAGAATTAACGGATTCACTTACGTGGAAACTCAATTCGATTATTTTACAGGTGAAGTAAAAGAATTATCAAAAACAGCTTACTCAAACGGTCCTCGTGCTAAAGTTAACTGCTATGGTGCTGATGACGTTAGAGAAGGTGTTGCAATCATGCATAAAGAAGGTGTAGATGTATCAATCACTGGTAACTCTACTAACCCAACTCGTTTCCAACATCCTGTTGCTGGAACATATAAAAAAGAATGTATTGAACAAGGTAAGAAATACTTCTCAGTTGCTTCTGGTGGAGGAACTGGACGTACATTACATCCTGATAATATGGCTGCTGGTCCTGCTTCTTATGGTATGACTGATACTATGGGACGTATGCACAGTGATGCTCAATTTGCTGGTTCTTCATCAGTTCCTGCTCACGTAGAAATGATGGGATTAATCGGTATGGGTAACAACCCTATGGTTGGTGCAACTGTTGCTGTTGCTGTAGCTATTGAAGAAGCTTGCAAATAATTTGAATTTTTCTAAAAAACTAAAAAAGTCTTGATTTTATCAAGGCTTTTTTTATTACTATTTGTTTTTTCGTAATTTTCTAAAGAAACTTCTTAAAATTTTCACAGAATTTTACAATGGGTGATAAATTGCTAACAAACAATAAATTATACTTGTCTAATAATTAATTCCATTTCTAAACAAAGTTCTTCGATAATTTGATGGATATAAACTTTCCCTGTAATATTCCTTATTTCATGACCAATTATTAGCTTTGACATATACTCATTAATATCTGATTTTTTTCGTATATATAATAAAACTATGTCTTGTTTCATGAGGAGTATGATTTGTTTTTAACATTAGCATAACCTCTTCAAATCTTCCTCGATATTTATCATATGTTAATTTACTTACTTTTCTTTCCATCATATTATAATCCATAAATAAAAATTCATTATTTATATCATATCTATTTTCAACATTTTTTTAATTTTAAAATGAATGGAAACCATCCTATTTTTCCAGCTGCTGTTTTTGTTCCACCAATAATATATCCTTTATCTAAATACACATCTTTAGTTTTAATCATTGTTATTTCAATCGATCTAAAACCTGAATATATTGTAAATAGTATCATATCTGTAAAAGGAAAATTTTCTTCTTCTAACTGCCATAATTTTTTTATTTCTTCCTATATAAATGATGTCTTATGGCGTAGTTTTTCAACCTTAATACTATCTAATTTTTATCAGTAATATCATATTTTAATACATAGCAAATAATATTTGAACATCTTTGCTCATTTATATGATATGTCCGGATAAATAATATATACACATCTATCTTCCAATAACATTTTATCATTTTTTCTATATCAATTATCTTGTTTTTAAAATTTTTTGAAATATCTACTAATCATTTGAGGTCCGTGGTTACACACTTATTATGTAGCATAAATAATTAAAATATTAGAAAATTTATCAGATTTCACAAATCTTAAATAGTCTTAAAAAACTTATAAATTCATCTAGAAAACAAATAAACCATATCATTCAAAAAAGCTGATAAATAAGCATAAATATGATTTAAAAAAGTTCCAATTTTATTTGATCAGAAGAGCCTGTAAATTATTTTGTGTAAAGTCTATTTCCAATGATAGAATTTGATGGGTAACTGTATTGAGTAATCATACAGTTACTTTTTTATATCATATCATAATATATTTAATTGTAAACGTTCTCGTTAAAGCCTCCCTTCAAAGATGATTTGAAGACTAGAATATATAATCCCCCAATTACCATATGGGACATTCCATTTACTTGTTATTTTATCCTGAGCTAAGTACAAAGATTTAAATAAACTTTCATCTGTTGGGAATACTGTTCTTATTTTAGTAAACTTTCTAAATGCACTATTTAGACTTTCAATTGCATTCGTTGTGTACATGATTTTTCTTAGTTCTGGAACATAATTAAACATATTACAAACTTCATTCCAATTATCTTCCCATGGCTTAAATGCATACGGATATTTATCTCCCCATTTACCTTTACACTTATCTAGTGCTTCTAATGCTTTATCACCTGTAGATGCTGTATATACTGTTCTTAGATCTTTACAGAATTCTTTTCTATCTTTATAACTCAAGTATTTACATGAATTTCTAATTAGATGAACTATACATCTTTGTTGTACTGTATTTGGGAATGCTGATTCAATTGCCTGTTTAATGCCTGGAAGACCATCACTACAAATAATTAATATATCCTTAACTCCTCTATTCTTTAAATCAGTTAGTACTGATAGCCAGAATTTAGCTGTTTCGTTTTCGCCAATCCAAATACCAAGTATTTCCTTATATCCATTCTCATTAACCCCTAAGACAACATATGCAGCTTTTTTGGTAACCATATTATCTGTTTTAACATTAAAATGAACACAGTCAATAAAGACTATTGGATATACAGTATCTAATGGTCTATTTTGCCATTCTAAAGCTTTAGGTATAATTTTATCTGTTATTTTACTTATCATAGCTGCACTAACTTCTACACCATAAATATCTTTAATAGTATCACTGATATCTCTTGCAGACATACCACGGGCATATAAGTTGATAACTTTGTTATCAACATCACTAATATCACGATTGTGTTTTTCTATAATAACTGGATCAAATGATGAGTTTCTATCTCTTGGAATATTTAAATCCATATTCCCTTGAGATGTTTTAACTGTTTTTTTTGTAAACTCCATTACGATAATTAGTTTTATCTGTTTTTTGATCATACTTGTCATATCCCATATATTCATCAAATTCAGAGTTCAACATATCTTGTAATGTTTCACCTAATAAGTCTTTTAATGCATTAGTTATGTCAGTAGGTGATGTAACACCATACTCATCAATTATATATTTAACTATATCTTTTTTACTCATAATAAAAATCCTCCTTTGGCAGTTGATTTAATTCTACCATTGGTGGATTAGTTTACACAAAATTATTTACACTCTCGATCAGAACTTTTTTATCTAATAATTCGTTATCAATATATCACTGGATTAACAATCTAACATTTTAAAAATATCATTTAATATAGATAACCCCGCTTTTGTTTTGTTATTACTTCTAGTCGAGCAATGTTGTACCATATGAGTTATCTATAGCACATAACCATTTTCCATTAACATTTCTATAAACATAAGTAGCTCTACGATCCATACTATATTCTGAATCTTCTTTTTTATTTGCATCTAATAAAGTTTGTGATAAAACAAGTACAGTATCTCCTGCTTCAATCATCAACATTTTCCCTTGTGTTGGAACAACACTGTTATTAAAATAAGCTGCTATTTTTATAAATGCATTCTTAATTTCTTCCTTTCCTTTTGCCTCCAGCCCAGGTTTTACAACTAATACTGCATCTTCAGTATAAAACTCCATTAAATCGTCAAATCTTTCTTCTTTGATTGCCCTGTCAGCAGCATCTATTAATTTCTTCATTCATATTAAATTCCCTCCATAATTTCATAAATTCCTATTTATAGCATAAATAACCATTTAATACTATATAAAAACAATATAATTCATTAAGTAAAAAAGAAAATTAAATTAAATTTCATTGTATCTAATTCTTATCATGTCTTCTATTATTTAATTATTTACATATTTAACAATCCTCTAATCTTCACATAAAAACGGGGAATATTTTCCCCGTTATAACTTAAAACTTCAAATTACTTTAAATTAACTATTTTTAATCATTTTCTTTTCTTCTTAATAATGCATATCCAGCGACACTTAATAAAGCAATTCCTGCAAACATTCCTACTAAGCTTTCATCACCTGTTTTTACACTTACAGTTGTATCACCATTATTTACTGGTGCTTTTATTGTATTATCTACAGTTACTGTTTGTAAGTTTGCGATTGCTTTTGTAAGAACATCTTTTGCATTATCTACTTCAACTTGCGTTGCATTTGGATTATTAAATACTGCTTTGGCTTCATTTAAGGCTTTTGTTAATCCATCAAATGTTGCTTTGGTATAATTTGCACTATTTAATTCATTAGCCTGATTAATTAAGTCTTCTAATAAACTCTTATCTGGAATTAATCTTAACTTCAAGAACGCTGTGACTAATTCATTGTATGCATTATTTACTTCTTCTTGCATTGCATTTTCATCTTCATATACACTAGCTGCTGCTGTTAAGGCATCATTGAATGGTGTCCATGTAGCTTCTGTGTATTTAGCAGCTTCTAAACCACTCACTTTATCAATAAATGCTTTTAAAGCAGTTTTATCTCCTTTGAAGAATTCTAATTTTTGCATGATACTAGCAAGTCGATCAAATACTGCATCTACTTTATCTTGACTAGCACTTGCATCATTATATACTTCATTAGCCTTATCTCTTGCCACTTTAAATTCTTCTACTACTACTGGTACAACATTAGCTAAATCTTCATCAGTAATTACATTAGCTAAATCTAGCGCAATCTTTAATGCTGTTTTATCAATACTAATAGGTACTAATAATTCTAAAACTTTATCATATTGATTTTTTAACTCTTGTGTATTTTCATCAACTTTTGCTTGTGCTAATTTATGAGTTAAATTAACGTTTTTAGCAACTTTTAAAATATCATTTAATGTTTCTAATTCATTTTTGGCACTTTGCCATGATTCTTCAGTATAATTATTTTTATTTAATGTCTCAACTTTATTAATTGCTTCTACTAAAGCAGTTCTATCAGGATCCTTAGCTAATGCTTCATATTCAATACCATAACCTAATTTATAAACAATTTCGTCTGTTGAATATACTTTTGATCCTGGAACATATTTTGGTATATCAACTGGTAACTTTCCAGAAGCTCCAAATGTACCTAAAACCACTTCAGTTCCAGCAGTAAGATTTGGACTAAACGCAGCAGTTGCCCCTACTGTTCCGCCTCCAAAAGATTCAGTTATATCTAAACCTAAACTAGTTGTTCCATATACTGCCAAAATGCCATCAGCATCAGGAAATGCCTGGACATCATAAGGATGATTTAAGGAAATTACAACTGTTTGTTTCCCTAAATTCTTACAATAATTAGTAAATAATTGCGGACAACCAACGATATAGCCATCTATTCCTGAAGCCTTAGATATTTCTGAAGCATGTACTAAGACATCACACCAATCTAATAAATCACGATTTGTTCCTTGAAACTTAGAACCATCTGAATTAATTGCACTGTTGACTTTATCATTTAAACCAGTCCAATTATAATGTTGTAAGATTTTATAATCCGCACCTTCTGGAATAATTCCAGCCTGTTTTGCTCTTTCCCACGCTAAAACAAATCGATTATTATTTCTAGAATATGTAGTTGCAAATAATACCTTAGAATTACTAGTTAATTTCAATGGTAAAACATCATTTTCATTTTTAACAACAGTAACTCCTTTTGCTGAAATCAATCTTTCTGTTTCACGATTTTCAACTGATCCTACTACCTCTAAAGCCTTTGCTTTTTTATCTTGTAAGCTTGTATTATCATTAACTAATTCCATGATATTACGATTATATTTTAATGTTAAAATTCGTTCAACTGACTTATCTAATTCCTCAATAGATAATTTTATCCCATTATAGCCATCTTCTTTAGTATAAGCATCAACAAATGCATCAATTAACGGAATCAATTTAGTTTCCATATCAGCCCATGAAGATATATCATTAAATGGAATATCTAAAATATCAACCCCTGCTTTAACCGCTAATAAATTACGTTCATTTACATCAAAATAATTTGCAACACCATTCATCGTCATTGAATCAGTCACGATTACACCATCAAAATTCAATTCATTTCTTAATAAATCAGTTAAAATTTCTCTTGATAAAGTAGCAGGTGGTGACATATGTTCATCTTGTTTTGATGAATATATTTTTTCCTCAACAACATTTGGGAATTGAATATGTGCTGTCATAATCATATCAGTCCCTGCAGCAATTGCTGCTTGGAATGGTACTAATTCTATTTGATATAACTCATCCTTAGTAGCATCAATTGAAGGCAAGCCAGTATGAGAATCAGTTGCAACGTTTCCATGTCCTGGAAAGTGTTTAGCAGTAGTAGCTATGTTTTGACTTTGAACTCCTTCAATATAAGCTGTAGTAAACTTTGCTGCCAATTGTGGACTACTACTAAATGAACGTAATCCAATAACTGGATTATTAGGATTATTATTGACATCTGCATCAGGAGCAAAATTTGTATTTACACCTACTGCACTTAATTCACTACCAATAACTTTTCCAGCTTTAAATGCATTTTCTGGATCATTTGTAGCTCCTACAGCCATATTTCCTGGCAAAGCAGTTCCTCCCGTCAATCGATAAACTATCCCCCCTTCTTGATCTGTTGCAATAATTAAAGGAATATTATTTTCTCCTAAATTTGGATCAATTGCTGCCTTTTGTAATCCATCTGTCAATTCAACATTGATACTAGCATCAGACGCAAAATTTGCAGCAAACAAAATAACACTTCCAATATCATATTTTCCAATAATTTCGTAAATTTCATCGTTTATATTTTGAACTGATGAAATTTTTGTACCATCTTTCATTGTCCACCCACTTCTAAATGAAAGCATGATTTTTTGACCAATTTTTTCTTCTAATGTCATTTTCGCAACTAACTCTTGAGCTTTTTGTTCATTAGTTAAAGCTGCAGCATTAGAAATATTTACACTAAATATAGTTGCAGCAATCATTGCTAAAACCATCATTAATGAAACAATTTTCTTTCCTAATTTCATTCTCTTTTTCTCCTTTTTAAATAATAATTCCCCAATTTACAATTAATTTATTGTCAGTCTAATCTTTTCATCCCTCCATTTCCTATTTTTAATTAGCATTAAAAATAAAACCCAAGCAATGTTAATAATACTATCATGTTATTAACAATACTTAGGTCATGCCTGATTTAACAGTAACATCTCTTTTATATTACTTTGTATATAATTATTTTACTATTTATAATTAAAGCAGTCAATATACAAAATATATAATTTCTTGAATAAATCAAAATAATTTAAGTTGTTTTTAGTTGATTAATTATAAATAACAATATTATATTTCTTTTTTAGAGTATAATTATATTTATGTTTAATTATTAAAAAAATATTGATTTCAAAAAGTTCCTATCTCATTTTCATTCTTACATAAATATTTTAACTGAATTTTATATTTAGAACCTTGTTTAACATAATCTCGATATCTGGAATAGCATAAATTCAAGCAATCATTACTGTTAAAGATTTTTCACCATTATATAAGTGTATAGCTACAAAACGCCTAAAATGACTTCTTATTTAAAACAGACAAAAGTCTATCAATTTTTAATTAATAGAACATCATTATCAATTATTTAACACTTTTTAGGACATTTTTCATACAGACAACTAAAATATATTTAAACGATACATCTAAAGCAATAGAAAAACAAACTTTTCATTTTAAATTTTTTCATAGAAATTATCCAAAAAAGAAGTTTAATCATTAGTTAGCCACATATATCAAATATCATGTCTGCATAATTTCTTAATTCATATTATCCGTTTATAAATTTAAGTAATATAATCATAGTATCATATTAAAATCATAATCTTTAGTATCTACATTGATGTCAATAAAATACTTTGAAGTGTTAATTTCTTTTATGATTTCTATTACTGATATTAATAAATGATCTATAAAAACAATTTAAAAAAAATCTAGAGAAGTTGACATTGAAATGTACTATAACTAGATTTTTTTATATTTTATACAATCTAATAATATCAAAAATAGCACTGTTTAAGTGCTATTTTTGATGTATTACAATCTTTTTATTGTAAACACATTTGATATATTTTTTTAATATCTTCTTGTTTTAATGGCTTAAAGCCATATAATACATCATTATTACATGATTTAGCTGCCATTATATCAAAATATTGTTCATCAATATTAATTGCTTTAAAATTACTATCTAATTTACATGTCTCAAAGAAAAATTCTTCCAATTTTTTAATTGCAAGATTAGCAACTTCCATTGGTGGTAAGCTTTTGTCAATATCAAATACATTTATTCCAAATTGATAATATTTAGACACTGTTGTTTCATCTAAACAATATTTTAACCATCTTGGTGTTAAGATTGCTAAACCTAGACCATGAGTAATATCATAATAAGCACTTAATTCATGTTCCATTGGATGACAACTCCATTCATGTTGTTTTCCACCATTAACAAGTCCATTGATTGCCCATGATGAAGTCCACATTAAATTAGCTCTTGCTTCATAATTATCTGGTTCTTTAATTGCAATTGGCGTATATTTAATAATTGTTTTCATCATTCCTTCCATAAATGTATCTAACATATATAGATCTTGTTCCATATTAAAATATACTTCCATAATATGTGACATCATATCAGCACTACCACAGGCTGTTTGATAAGCACTGACACTGTATGTTAAAGTAGGATCTAAAAATGATGCTTTAGGTAGCATCGGTCTTGCCATTCTACCAATTTTATCTTTTGTTTCTAAATTAGTAATAACTCCGCCACTATCCATTTCTGAACCAGTTGCTGCAAGAGTTAAAATAGTTACAATTGGTAATGCTTTTTCAATAGGCGCATTTTCACTTAAAAATAGCCATGGATCATGATCTACACATGCTCCTGCTGCCATAAATTTTGTTGCATCAAGAGTTGATCCACCACCTACTGCAAGTAATACATCAATATGTTCATCTTTACATATTTGTGCTCCTTTACGTACTGATTCAATTCTAGGATTTGGTTCAATTCCTGATAATTCAAATAAATTTAAACCAGCTTTTTTTATTTCATTAATGACTTTATCATATAAACCACTCTTTTTAATTGAACCCCCACCATAAGTCATTAAAACATTTTTTCCATATTTTTTTAATTCTGTTGTTAAATTTTTTAACTGATCTTTACCAAAATAAACAGTTACTGGAATATCATAAATAAAATCATTCATATATAGTTACCTCGCTTTCAATAATATTATAAACTATAAAGTTTACTTTAGGTCAATCTTTATTTTATTTTTATGTAATCGTTTTCTATAATAACGCAATAAAGATGAGTTAAACCAACTCATCTTTACTAATAACTTTAGATTCTTTTTTAATTCTTGATATGAAACTATACTCATCACTTACTATTGTAACATCAAATTCCATTACACATTTATTAAGCCATGTCCACTTCCTTGACATCTTTCCAATTATATTTCCTACTTCTGCCATACTTATTCCTGTTTTAAAAACATAACCTGAATATTGACGATGTATAAAATTACTACAAAGTAAAAACTTCTTTATATCTTTCCAAGCATTTTTGTAACTTTTTGAAGGATAATATTGCTTTAATAAATTATTATTTAAATCAAAATTAATTGCTTTTCGACTATGTAAAGTTTGCATATCTTGCCTTAATTCGATAATATGACTCTAACGCATCTTCTCGATATTCAATCGTATCACCTTCATATCTAAAATACCATTTATCTATTATTTTTAAAAACCATGGTGTTTTTGGCAAATCCCACTGTGCTTCCATAAATGCATCAAAATCACTCTTTTTACCAAAATATACACCTTTATCTAACTTTTTTACACCTCGTCTTTTAAAAAAACGATCTACTTTTAAATAACATTCTTCAATGTCTATATTATTTTCTTTTGCTTTCTGTTCATCTAAAAACATTTCCATCATCATAATATCACTTCCTTTAATATATAATACCTAAATTGGTCTATCATTGCAATACGATCAATATATTACCCTTCGATAACATATACTTATTTAATCATGTTTTTACTTGTAGTTTTATATATTAAAGCAATAAAGATGAGTTAAACCAACTCATCTTTACTAGTAACTTTAGATTCTTGTTTAATTCTTGATATAAAACTATACTCATCACTTACTATTGTAACATCAAATTCCATTACACATTTATTAAGCCATGTCCACTTCCTTGACATCTTTCCAATTATATTTCCTACTTCTGCCATACTTATTCCTGTTTTAGAAACATAACCTGAATATTGACGATGTATAAAATCATTGTTTTCTAAATATTTGTTTATATCTTTCCATGCTTTCTTATAATTTTTTGAAGGATAATATTGTTTTAATAAATTATTATTTAAATCAAAATTAATTGCTTTTCTACCATGGAAAATTTGCATTTCTTGCTTCGACTTCATAATATGATTTCAATGCATCTTCTCGATATTCAATCGTATCGCCTTCATATCTAAAATACCATTTATCTACTATTTTTAAAAACCATGGTGTTTCAGGTAAGTCCCACTGTGCTTCCATAAAGGCATCAAAATCACTCTTTTTACCAAAATATATACCTTTATCTAACTTTTTTACACCTCGTCTTTTAAAAAAACGATCTACTTTTAAATAACATTCTTCAATGTCTATATTATTTTCTTTTGCTTTCTGTTCATCTAAAAACATTTCCATCATCATAATATCACTTCCTTTAATACATAATACCTAAATTGGTCTATTATTGCAATACGATCAATATATTACCCTTCAGTATCATATACTTATTAAAATATATTTTTACTTATTTTAATGATTAAATAGTTATAATTTCATCAGTCTTCATAAACATATACAGTAATAACGTCTTCTCTTTTTTACTGCATCATTTAATTCTTCTAATTTTATTAATCTATATTCATAGTTTAATATTGCTTCATTTAAAATTAAATATGCTTTTCTAATTCCTAATAACTTCTTTTTAGGCACTAAATAATCTTTTGTGGCTAAAGTTAATAAATTAATTATTGTATAAAAAGTTATTTTTGTTGTTAAAATATTTGCATCTACTATTTCAAAATATTTTGTTGTCTAAGTCATCTTTTTTCTAATTTTATCAAAATACATATCACATTTAAATTTTCTTTATTTTCAATCAATCCAAACACACAATTATTACCTATACTTACCCAAATAATAAAGCAATTCCTGCTACTACATAAATAATTGTTATCCAATCATATATTTCAAGATTTAATACAAAATTATTTATCATTTTTATTTACTTCTTCATAATAAGTATCAGTATGATCAGGATCAAATGATTCATTTGCCCACATTAGCGTTACTAAATCTTCACTGTCTGATAAGTTAATGATGTTATGTCTATATCCAGTTGGAATATTGTTAATTACTAAATTAATTGAATAGGGGTAAGCGCCAATGTTTATCACACAACAAAAAGAGGCTGAAACGCATATGGTTTAACCATTAAACGTTACAGCCTCTTTAATATTTGTAATTAATTAACTTCTATTTTAGAAATTAAACTATTCTCCTTAATTGTTTGATTATTTTTAATTCCAATGACAGGGTTATCATCATCAAAAATCGTATTTTCATATTTATAGGCATATAATCTTTGTAATACTTTAACAACTAAATGATGCTGTTTTTCTTGATCATTTAATTCTTCATAGTTTTCAAACCATATTTGATTAAACGGTAATAAATAATCAAACTGATATAATTTACTATTTTCAATAAAATCATCAATTAAATCATCATCAACAAAATTATAAATAAACTGAAATAATTCAGGTCCTACCTGAATTATTTCATAATTATCATTATTATATAAAGCATCTCCAAAGGCATATCCTTTAATACTATAATCCTTTATTACATAGCCAAACCGATAACGTAAATAATTACATACTTCATCATCATTTAATAAATCAATTTCTAGATTATTTTTAAATATTCTAATTACACCATCATATTTAAAAGTTATTCCATACTTCTTAAAAAAAGCTGATAATGCTGTATCTTTAGTTAAAACATCAATTAAGTTATAACCATTGTTATCATCATCTAGTCTTCTTGATAAATGAATAAAAAGGATTTCATCAAGATCAACAATTAAATGCTTTTTTACATAATCTAAAAAATACTGATACTGATCATCTAAAATAAAAACAGGTTGATTAGCCTGAAACTGCTGATAACACTTTTCAAGTAGATCATCTAGTTGCTTATTATCAATATTTAATATTTCACATATCGATATTTTCATTTCTTGATAAGATCTTGTATTGATATACATGTTAGAACTTTCTCCATACCATCTTATTAACTACTCCAGTATATGATTGAATTAGTTTAACTACTTTTGTAGAAACATTTTCATCAACATAATCTGGAACTGGAATACCTAAATCTTTTTCTTCATTCATAGCTACTGCTACATCTACAGCTTGTAGTAATGAATCACCATCAATACCAGCTAAAATAAAATCAGCTTTATCTAAAGCTTCTGGTCTTTCTGTACTAGTTCTAATGCAAATAGCTGGAAAAGAATGTCCTGCACTTGTAAAGAAACTACTTTCTTCTGGTAATGTTCCACTATCACTTACTACTGCAAATGCATTCATTTGTAAACAATTATAATCATGGAAACCTAATGGTTCATGCATAACTACGCGTTTATCTAATTTAAAGCCAGTTTGTTCTAATCTTTTTTTACTGCGTGGATGACATGAATATAAGATTGGCATATCGTATTTTTCAGCCATTTTATTAATAGCAGAAAATAATGATAAGAAATTCTTTTCAGTATCAATATTTTCTTCACGATGGGCACTTAATAAAATGTATCCTTTTTCTTTTAGATTCAGTTTTTCTAAGATCTTTGATGATTTGATCTGTTCTAGATTATTATGTAATACTTCGGCCATCGGTGAACCTGTTACATATACCCTTTCTTTTGGCAGTCCACATTCATGTAAGTATTTTCTTGCATGTTCACTATATGCCAGATTCACATCACTAATAATATCGACAATTCTTCGATTTGTTTCTTCAGGTAAACATTCATCTTTACATCTGTTTCCTGCTTCCATATGGAAGATAGGAATATGTAATCTTTTAGCACTGATAGCACTTAAACAGCTATTAGTATCTCCTAAAATTAATAAAGCATCTGGTTTAATTTGATTCATCAGTTTATAAGAACAGTTGATGATATTACCAACAGTTGCTCCTAAATCATCACCAACTGCATTCATATAAACATCAGGATCAGCTAGTTTTAAATCATGAAAAAAGATCCCATTTAAATTATAATCATAGTTTTGACCAGTATGAGCTAAGATACAGTCAAAGTATTTACGACATTTATTAATTACAGCAGCTAATCTAATAATTTCAGGTCTAGTTCCTACAATAATCAATAATTTTAATTTATCATTTTCTTGCCATTTAACATTTGAATAATCTGTAGTTATTTCCATTAGTTATACCTCCCTTTATATAATAAAAATGAGTTAATTTAACTCATTTTTATTATGTTTCATCTTTAATTATTGGCAAAAGATTATATTCATCACCAACAATAGTTACATCAAATATCATTACTGACATTTTTAACCATGGATACTGTCTTGATAGCTTGCCAACAAGATTAAAAACATCAGTCATCAAGATATCATCTTTAGATACATAGCCTGAATACTGACGATGAATAAAATTTTCATCTTCAAAATATTTTTTAATATCTCGCCAAGCATTCTTATAATTTTTTGAAGGATAATTCTGTTTCAATAAATTATTATCTAAGTCAAAATTAATAGCTTTTCGCGTTTTTGTAATCATTGTTCTTCGTGAAAATTCTATAATAAGATTCTAATGCATCTTCTCGACATTCAATCGTATCACCAACATATCTAAAATACCAGCTATCTACTATTTTTAAAAACCATGGTGTTTTAGGTAATTCCCACTGTGCTTTAACCATTGCAAAAAGAGCGTCTTTAGTTCCTTTGTACACACCTTTTTCAACTTTCTTTACACCACGTTTTTCAAAAAATTGATCCACTTCTAAATAACATTCATCTATATTGATATTATATTTTCTTGCCTTTTGTTCATCTAAAAACATTTCCATCATCATAACTATCACATCCTTAAATATATAATACTAAAGTTTTTTTCTTATTACAATGACACGACTGTAATATTATCCTTCAGTAACTATATACGAAAAAAAGATGTCGTTACGTTATACTTTTTCAAAAAATGTATCAGGATGTTCTGGATCAAATGATTCATTTGCCCACATTACTGTTACTAGATCTTCACTATCTGATAAATTAATGATGTTATGTGTATATCCTGGTAACATATGAATTGCTTCAATCTTATCACCTGATACCTCAAACTCAATTACCTCATCACTATCGATCTTTCTTTCCTGAATCAGTCCATGTCCCGATACAACAATAAAGAACTCCCACTTGCTGTGATGCCAGTGCTGTCCTTTTGTGATTCCTGGTTTACTAATATTGACTGAAAACTGTCCACAGTTTTTTGTTTTAAGTAATTCAGTAAAACTTCCTCTTTCATCGATATTCATTTTCAAAGGAAATATTGTTTTTTCCTCTGGTAAATATGATAAATATGTACTGTACAGTTTCTTTGCAAAGCTGTTATTTGGGATCTCCGGCATAACTAAGGTATTTGGCTGTGCTTTGAAGCTGTCTAACAGTTCAACAATATGTCCTAATGTTGCTTTATGAGTTGTCGGTACATAACAGTATTTTCCATCTTTATCTTCAATTGCATCAACACCATCAAATATACAATGATGTTCTTTACCTTCTAAAATATCAAGCATTTCATTAACTAGATCATCAATATATAATAATTCAAGTTCAACACTTGCATCATTTACCTGAATCTCTAAATCATGAGCATAATTGTAACAGAATGTTGCTACTGCACTGTTATAATTTGGTCTACACCACTTACCAAACAGATTAGGAAAACGATATACATATGCCTTACTTCCTACTTCATTTACATAATCAAAAAACAGATTTTCACCTGCAAGCTTACTTTTTCCATAATCACTGTCTGCATATCTGCCAATTAAGGTCGCTTGTATAGAACTTGATAACATCACGCCACATTTATTATCATATTTCCTTAATGTATTTAATAGCTTACTAGCAAAACCAAAGTTACCTTCCATAAATTCACTTTGCTCTTTAGGTCGATTAACTCCAGCTAAATTAAAGACAAAATCACAGTCTTTACAGTATGTATCTAACAGTGATTCATCACTGTCGATATCATATTCATAGATATCTTCGATATTTAATGATGGTCTAGTTCTATCTTTACCATCTTTGATATTTTTTAATGTACTAACTAAGTTTTTTCCAACAAAACCTTTAGCTCCGGTTACTAAGATTTTCATTTTATTTATTCTCCCAACTTAACATTTATGTAAATCGTCTTTAATTTTAGTTGTAGAAATACCTTCAGTACGTGGTAAATACACAACTTCACAATATTCTTTTAAATAATCAAACTTACCTTCCCAATCATCGCCCATAACAAAAACATCAATATCATGCTCTTTTATATCATTTATTTTTTGATCCCATGATTCTTCAAAAATCACTTCATCAACATATCTAATTGCTTCAAGAATCAATTTATGATCTTGATCACAATGATATGCTTTTTTCCCCTTTTGAGCATTAAATTCATCTGAGCTAACAGCAACCACTAAATAATCTCCTAAAGCTTTAGCTCTTTTAATAATATTCAAATGTCCTACATGAAATAAATCAAATGTTCCATATGTAATAACCTTTTTCATTAACTATTCTCCACTATGAAAATTTATTTACCTTTATTTATCATTAACCTTAATCTTATATGGTTTATGTCCAATTTGTTTATCTTCTTCTGGTAATTTCATATAATCACCATAATGAGTTTTTAGATATTGATTATAATTATTTGGAATCGGAAAAAAATCCATTACAAATTTATGATTTCTTAAAGGATACAAATCCTCTTTTTTTATATATTCAGTTTTAAAAATAGGAAAATTCAAACAACAGTAAGAACTATTATTACTGTCATTATACTGTGTTGCTACTTTATATAATTTCCTTTTGAAAAAATCAGCAGGTATAATCTTTAAAATAAAATGAAGTATTTTTCTTATAAAATACTTTATTATTCCTAATAAACTACTAGGTTTTGATGCTAAATCTGGAATTTGTCTTAATGAATATAATCTAATTAAATGTTGAAATTCATCAAACATCTTTTTATATTCAACATCATCATCAGGAACAATATCAAATGGAAAAACATCTATGTATATCCCATGATGCATATTAATTTTACGATTACAATACTCCATAAAAATAGTATCATTGATTCTAATTTTAGAATAAAAATATGGTATATTTTTATCATTATTTGGTGTTTGTAATTGATATTTATCTTTTAAGAAAAGTGGGGCTAATTTCAAAAATTTTTCATAATTAGCCCTTGTCATCCCTATATCTATATCATCATCCCATGGTATAAAACCTTTATGTCGTATTGCTCCCAAAGTTGTTCCACCTATTAAAAAATATTCTATGTTGTGAGCTTCACATACCTTTTTTACTTCTACCAATAATTCGTATTCTACTCTTTGTATTTGTTTTAACTCTTCACTAGAATAAATTTGATTATTCATAATACTTCCACCTTTTTATTTTTTTCATTTAACCAATCCATTATAATAGTACTCATTTTAATATTATATAAATCCCATGAATATTCTTTAACAGAATTGATTGCATTCATCCTCATATTTGGAATTAAATCTTTATTTTCCAAAAACCATAATACCTTTTCTTTAATTTGTTTTTGACTTTGAATATCTATTACAAAACCATTTTTGCCATCAATAATAGCATCATTTGCTCCACTATTTTTACTAACAATACACGGTAACCCACATGATAGTGCTTCTAAAACAGATAAACTTAACCCTTCTCCTAGAGAAGGAAATACAAAAATATCCGAATTATCTAAAAACTCTTTAACTTTAGCATGATTAACTCTTCCTATAAAATTTATATGTTGAAAATATCTATCAAACAATCCATCACTATTGTCATAATGACCAACAACTGTTAATTCTACTTTTTCTTTAGGAATTTCTAAAAAAGCTTCTAATAAATAATATATGCCTTTCATCTCTGTCACATTACCGACATATATTGCTTTTAAAGGAATATGAAAAGAATTATTTTTTTTACTTGTAGTAATATTAAAATTTGTCCCATAAGGACAGATTTTAATATTATCCTCTTTCACACCACTAAATAATAAAGATTCTTTTACAAAGTTTGAAGGAACTAAAAATTTATGTGCTAATTTAATTTCTTTATTTAACCTATCACAACTATTTTCATTCCATAAAAAAAATCTTTCTTCTTTTAATTTTTTTGCAAATTCACCTGATAATTTAAAATCTTTTTCATATATATCTTTCATATATAACCTATTGGCCGCACTAACATCCATTATTCTTAATATGGATGGAGCTTTTTTTTCTAAAATTTCAAAACATTTATAAGCATTAGTATCATAATTAATAACCGCATCAACATTGTATTTGATAGCAAATCTTGCCACTTTTCTACCAAATGCGTCTGAGGTCAGTTGTTGCCATTTTGTATATATCTTTCTAGATTTATCAAACCTTGCTAAAAATATTTCTACTAATCCTCTAAATTTATATAATTCTACTACATCAGAATCAGCTAAATCATTATTTCTTCTATTTTCAATTCTAGCCTTTTCATTTAAACTAAGTATTTTTTTCAAAAAATTTAATAGCATTGAATCATTTTTATAGTAAATAGTTGTCATATACTTATATAATATTCCACTTTTTTTTAGTGATGATGCAAGCCTAAATGAATGTTGCTTCCCAGGATGTGCCACAATTACTTTATATTTTTCCATAAAATCCTCCATAATATATCAATATAACTAATTTAGAGATCATAGTTATATTTTTTCTATTTGCTATTATTAATTAAATAAATGTTATTGAATATTAATTGAGCTATTTTTTTATATCCATTTTCATTAGGATGAAAATAATCTTCGTAGTAAAAATCATCATTTAAATAAAATTTTGAATATTTATACATGTCAATAAATTTTACATTATCAAAATTTATAGATAAATTTTTAATAATAGAATTATACTTCAAATACTTAAAATTTGTCCCTGGAAAATATTTATCATCTACATATACAGTGGAAATAGTAATAACATTTGTATCCACTTCCTTAAAATATTCTAAATATTTCTTATATATATTCTCAAATGTATCAATATCACATAAAACTGTTGTTCCTTGTAAATTCAAAAGCAATTTATTTAAAAAACACCGAAAATTTGAATCAAGTTTTTGGATGAATCTTTTATATTTATTTGAAGAAAAATATGGCCTAGGATTTAACATTCCATTTTGTTTATATCTTTTAGGTAAATATTTAAAATAATTTGGTTTATGCAATTGATTTGGCCTTAACATTCCGTCTACATTACCATAAAAAATAATTACATAATCATAGTATTTTGATTTCCACTCAGACTCTAATGTTTCCATATATTTTATAGTAGTCCCCGTGTATGCATAATTATATATTTTACATTTCAAGCCTTTGTCTTCGATTTTTTCTTTTAAAAAATTACTATAATTAATTTTTCTACTACCAATTCCCTCACTTATACTATCACCAAAAATGGCAATTTTGATTATTTCTTCTTCCAAAATATTTTCCTTCCTTCATCTAATATATAGAGTAACATTTCATCTTTAGTCAAATAGCTAATCAACATATATATCACGATTCCCAATATAACTTGAAAAAATGTTGTAAATATTGTTGCATTCATCCCATAGGTTACTATCACAATAAGAATACCCATAATCAACGAATTAAACAAATTTATCATTCCATTTTTTAAACAAATACTTAATCTAATTTGTTTATTTATATAATAAAATTGAAAGCAAACTGCAAATAATAAGCAAATTATTGTTGCAATAGCAGCACCAATACATCCATATTTTGGTATTAATAAAAAATTTAATAAAATATTAATTGTAGCTGCTCCATAATATGCAACTGTTAAAATTTTCGTTTTATTTGTAGCTGTTAAATATTGTGTTCCAAATATATTGTTCAAGGCATTTAAAATAATCATTGGTGATAAAAAACACAAAGTATTTATTACAAAAGTATATTCAGATCCCAAATACCAAGGAATAAATTGTTTAGAAATAACAAAAATTCCTATCATCATTGGCATAGATAAAAATAATGCAAACTTTAGTGTCTTTGTAACATAAATAGATATTGATTCAACTTCATGATTTGAATATAAATTAGATAATCTCGGCATCATTACTGTACCTAATGCAGTGATCAGTGCTAGAGGTATATTTATTATTTTATCAGCATAATCATAATATGCCACTTGAGAAGCAGAAGAAGTTATTTGTAGTAGCATTACTTTATCGAATTGCAAATATAATAATGTAGCAATTTGTGGTATAAATAATTTTATTGATGGTATTAAATGAAAAAATATATCTCTTATATAGTAAAATGAAAACGAAACGTATTTTTTCAGTCTGTTATAAATAGATATTGTTGTAATTAAAGTTGTTAAAGAAAATGTCATAAAATATATCCATAAGTCTTCATTTTCTTTAACAAATAAAAATATTCCAATAACTGTAATAATTTTAGCTACAAAATTTCTTAATGTTACAATTCCCAAATCTTCAAACCCAATAAACACCCAAGAAATATCAATAAATTGTGCTACTATTAATAAATATTGAATTAAATAATATATCATATCTTCTGAAGAAGATATGATAAGAAAATAAAAAATAGATATGATAATCAACAATACAATTCTTAATATATAAATTTCAGAAAAAGTTTTAGATACTTTATGCTTATCATTTCTATCATATGCTATTTGTCTATAGCCATAACTATTTAATCCTAGTAATCCTACAGTTGTTATAATACTAATAACAGAATTTATATAACCATATTTTCCTAAATATTCAGGACTCATTACTCTTGTCAAATAAGGCGCAGTAATCAAAGGAATTATTATCAAAAAAAACTGATATATTATATTATATATATAATTTTTTATTATCTTATTCATTTCTTTCAATCACCTTTTTCTTAAAAAATCGTTTTATAAACCAATATGGTAACATACAAAAAACAATCATCCAAAAATTACTTGGAGTATAACCTCTAATTACTAATTGTAGTATTATCCCTAAAATTGTAGAATATATCATTAAATCAATTACTGATTCACTTTTTATTCGATATTTAATATAAACTTTCTTTAGCCACCAACCTAAAATACTAGACCACATTATTACTCCAAATAATCCACTATCATAATAATATTCTCCTAAACCCGGATATGCACTTCCTCCGTCGACTGCGTACTGATTAATTCCCAACCTTTGTGCTTCAGTCCCAGGGTTACTTGGTTTACCTTTCCAAAGCATTCTTGGGATAAACATTATCATTGTATAAATAATCATTTGTGCACCAAATAAATAATTTGTTAAATTAGGAACTGCTTTAATTAAACCATAGTAAGTTTTATATATACGAAAATTATCCCACAGTGCTTCATCAAAAGCTTTTTTTATTACATCAAGTGAGATTATAGATAAATCCATCCCACTTCCGCTTCTAATAGTATTTCTAAACAAAGTCATTAATAATGTCGGAATTAAAATACAAATCGCTATTGATATCAAATCACGAATTTTTAATTTTTTCCCACTTTTTAAAATATAGTATGAAAAAAACATAATAATAATTTGTATAATAAAAAACCTAAATCCCCTTGCTACTTGTAAAACAAACATTGCACTAAAAAAAACAAATTTTAAAAATTTATTATTCCCATACTCCATATATAATAATGTTATTGAGGGTAAAGCATATGAGAACATTGAAATAGCTCCTAAATTTGCATCCGAAACAGAAAATCCTCCACTTCCTAATATACCTAAAGTAAATATATATAAAATACTATTACTTCTTGTAAGATAATAAACATTTGCAATAAAACAAACTACATACATTGATACAATAAACACAACTATTTTTTTTCCATAATACTCATATTTTATATTTATTTTATTTTGTTTAGATGATGGAACGTTTAAATTATTAAATATCATAAATGATAAATAACCAACAAACGCTATAGTAGATCCTTTAATTCCAAATTTAAACAAATCCACACCAAACCATAAGTATTCTTCGCATAAAATATCATACATCGGAGTTACAAAAAACATAGTAAGATATAAAAGCGAAAAAATAATGGTCGGTGAAAAAAAATCATATTTATTTTTCAAGATACTAAATCCAAGAATAAAATATGATATTAATAAATATGTGAAATCAATCAAATAATTATTTAAATATATTTCATTTTGATTATTTGGAATCAAAAGAATACCTAAAATAAATATTATAATTAAAGATAAACAAAATATCAAAAGATGATTTTTTTTTATTTTAAAATACATTAAAATTTCTCACCTCTAATCTTTCTTCATTTCTTCATAAATTCTCTTTATCACGTCCTCTGTCATATAGTTATTTTTGGCTAATTGATAAGATGTATTTTTAGCGTTTTTATATTGTATATCTGTCCAATTAATAATATTTTTAAAAATATTTTCAATACTTTCAGTATTTGAATAACTAAAAACAAATCCATTAACTAATTGTTGAATTACTTCCTTATGATTACCAACATGTTCTGATACAATTAAAGGCAAACCTGCCCATAGCGCTTCAATACAAGTCAAAGGATTTGCATCCGACCTTGAGGGCATTAAAAAGAAATCAGAAATAGAATATAACTTAGCAACAACAGATTGTTCTAAATAACCTAGAATTTTAATATCTATATCATATTGTTTAGCTTTTTCCATGATAATTTCTTTCAATTCTCCTTCTCCTGGAATTATAATAGAAATTCTTTTCTTATATTTAGACATACTAATTAAATCCAAAAATTTATCTATCCCCTTTACATAAGTTAATCTTGCAGGACAAATAAAAAGAATTTTATCATCTTTTATATCAAATTCTTCTTTTATTTTTTGTTTATCATTTTGATTATATAGATGATAATCGAATATATGATAATCAACTAAATTAGGAACATAAATTTTTTTAAAATTATCTTTAGCATATTTTTTTATAAAATCTAAAGAAAATTCTCCCGCATACCAAAAGCCATCAAACTTTTTATATATTTTATTTTTAATACAACAACTAATATTTTTCTTTAAAAATCCATTGTTTTTATCTTCATTCAAATGAGACTCACTCCAAAAATATATTATGTAATTGAATTTTTCTTTAAGTTTTGATAATTTATATACTCCTGGACACAAATAACTTCCTGCACAAACAACATGTGTTGGTCTCAAACCTTCTATCGTATTTTTTAAATTTTTATTAATATGAATATAAATACCTTTTACAGAAATAGTTTTTCCCTCTAATAATATAGTATAATCTCCTTTAAGATCATCATAATTCCAATTTCTATCTGGTTCTGTTTTTGACATTACTAAAACCTTAAAGAAAATATTTCGTTCTTTACAAAATTCATTTAATACATCAAAAAAATATTTTCTATAAGGTGTTAATATATTAGTATATATAACTAATCTCATAAAGTACCTCCTCACAAATATAAACAATATCAAATTATTTAGATACTATTAAACATTTTTTTAAATAGGTATAATTAATTTTTCTCATAAAATATTTTTATAAGTGTAAAATAGATATGCATTCAAACTAGGTATATCTTATAAAAATTTATCATTACTACAAACATCAGCAATAAAGCTTAAAATAATTTTTATTCATATCATCAAGATCACCTATCATATATTCCAAATTTCTAAAATCTACATTTTTTATTCTATCAACATAAGTACTACTAAAAGCAATATTTGTTTTAAGACAACTCTCGGGACTTCCTCCTGTTTCAAATGTAACTACAGGTGTTCCACAACTAATAGCTTCTAAATTTGTTGTGGGGTAATTATCTTCAAGTGTAGGGTTAAAATAAACATACGCAGCACTATACCATTTAACTAATTCTTGAACACTCTCTGTACGTGATATACCAATAATATTTGATGGTAATTGTTTGATTTGTTTCGAATTTAAACCAATCAAAACAATTTGATAATCATCATCTAATTGTTTTGATAATTCAATAAAGATATCTAAACCTTTTCTTTTATCCCATACGGAAGCTACACCCAATATTATTTTTTTATTTTCTACTCCATATTGTTGTCTAATATCTGATGAAGTTGGTTTAAAAACACTTGTATCTACACCATTATGTATTACTACTGTTTCATAATTTTTTAAACATGATTTTTTCACTTCATTTTTTAGCCATTTACTTGGTGTTACTAAAATCATATTTTCTACATTACTAAATATATTTTTTTTATTTGTATAATTCCTTGTTACACATGAAAAAATCGTTTTAGGATATTCATTTCTATTAAGACAATATCCTTTACAACATGTTTTCCATTTATCACATTTGGCATAAGTGTAATAAGCACAATGACCAGTAAATGCCCAACAATCATGTAGTGTCCATATCTTCTTTATTTCTGGATGTGCTTTTAAATATTTAAACAATATTTCAATATTTACATAATATCCATGGATATTATGTAAATGGATAATATCTGGTTTAAATTCATCTATTTTTTTTATAAATTCTTTTGTTGCATGCTTACTACCAAATCCACTTGCATCAAATAATCTAGCTTTTAGTACATGTAAATAGATGTCTAATTTATTTCCTATTTTAATTGTTTTAAATCCTTTTGGTGCTTCTCCTCTCCCATATGCTATACAGCATTCATGTCCAGCTTCAACAGCCGCTTTATAAAGGTTTTTGCAAATTGTTCCAGTTGATCCATTACAGACCGAATTAATAAATAATATTCGAGACATTATCTATTCTCCCATTCACTCAATTCATCTCTTACTAACTTGACTTCCATTAATTTTTCTTTTACTTCTTCTAAAGTCATTAATTTAGTATTATGTGAATTAAATTGTTGTAAATTAGTTCTTGCTATCCCTTCAAAGAAATACTTGTCATAATTTAAATCTCTTTTATCCGCTGGTACTCGATAGAAGTTTCCTAAGTCAATTGCATTGGCACATTCTTCATCAGTAAGTAATGTTTCATACATCTTTTCACCATGTCTAATACCAATTACTTTTATTTCATTATCAACATTAAATAATCCTTTAACGGCTTTAGCTAGTACTTCAATCGTACAAGCAGGTGCTTTTTGAACAAAGATATCTCCACTTTCACCATTTTCAAAAGCAAATAATACTAAATCTACTGCTTCTTCTAATGTCATAACAAATCTTGTCATCGTTGGATCGGTTACAGTTAGATCATTTCCTTCTTTTATCTGGTTAATAAAAAGAGGTACTACACTACCTCTTGATGCTAATACATTTCCATATCTTGTACACATGATTGCTGTTTTATCTGGATCTACTGTTCTAGACTTAGCAACGATTACTTTTTCCATCATCGCTTTACTTGTTCCCATTGCATTTACAGGATAAGCTGCTTTATCGGTACTTAAACATACTACCCTTTTAACACCACATTCAATTGCTGCTGTTAAAACATTTTCTGTTCCCAAAACGTTTGTTTTAACAGCTTCAATTGGAAAGAACTCACAGGATGGTACCTGTTTTAAAGCGGCTGCATGATAAACATAATCAACACCATGCATAGCATTTTTGATACTGTTTATATCACGGACATCACCGATATAAAACTTAAGTTTATGAAAAACATCAGGATATTTAGCCTGATATTCATGTCTCATATTATCCTGTTTTAATTCGTCTCTAGAAAACACTCTGATTTCTTTGATATCAGTTTCTAGAAATCTGTTTAATACTGCATTACCAAAGGAACCAGTTCCTCCGGTAATCAGTAATGTTTTATTTTTGAATTGCGTCATACTAGTTCCTCCATTTTATTAGATATTTGATTTACATACTTTTCTATTGTGAAATTTTCCAAAAAATATTTACGACTATTAACTGCATACTCCACTAATTTCTTTTCATTATTTAATAATTCAATTATTATTTTTGATAAGGCAGTATAATCTCCAGCACTACAAACTTTTCCTGCTCTAGCATTTTTTATAATATCAGCAGTTGCACCATCAATACTCCCAATTATCCCTCTTCCAGCCGACATATATGTCTGCAATTTAGAAGGAATCGTTTTGCCAACAGTACTCCCTTTTTCAAGCGATAATAAAAAAACAGAAGCATCATTGTAATATTCTTTTAATTCCTCTACTTTTTTTCTACCTGTAAAAACAAATACTTCTTCAAATTGATTTTCTTTAACTTTATTTTTCAATTCTTCTAAATATGAACCACTGCCAATAATTGTAATTTTTATCTTACTTCTATGTTCATCAGATAAGAGACTAATTGCCTTTACTAAGCAATCAAAATCTTGTACTTTACCAATATTTCCAGCAAAAACAATATTTAACTTACTTTGTTTAACATATGGCTTAACATTTAAAAACATTTTTTCACCATGTTGATAAATAACATCTAACTTATCCTTATTCACACCATTTATTTCTTCTAAATACTCTAAAAATGCAGGTGAAGTAACACTAATGAAATCACATTTTCTATAAAGATTATTAGAAATTTTTAACATAATGCGATAGATTGGATTATTTTCATGTAATTTTAATGCTTTTAAAGACTCAGGCCATAAATCTAGACAGTATACATAAACTTTTTTTCCAAACAACTTTTTATAATATAATGCTGGTTTAATCATTAAAACAGGCGATAATTGATAAACAAATACAATATCGTATCTTTTGTCTAATTTTTTTATTTCTTTTTTTGCAAATTTTGGATAACTTAAATAATTCAAAATTAATGAAACAGGATTATGTCCACGAAGTACTATATTAGCTCGAATTATTTGTACACCATTTAAGTTTTGTGACATTGGATAACCATCAATTAAATCACCATCAGGATAATTAGGTCTCCCAGTTATTACAGTTACTTCATTACCTCTTTTTACCAATTCTTCACAAATTTCATGAATCTTAAATGGTTCAGGATAATAATATTGTGAAATAACTAGTATTTTCATTATTTCTTATCTCCATTCATTGAACCTGTTCCACCTTCAACTACACCATCTGATTTAAGAACTGATGTAATTGTTCCAAAAAAGCATTTTACATCAAATAAAAAAGAGATACATTTAACATATTCTCCATCTAATCTGGCTTTTACATCTATTTCTAATTCATCACGACCATTTATCTGTGCCCATCCGGTAAGACCTGGTCTTACATCATTGGCATGATATTTATCTCTTTCGGCAATCAAATCATCCTGATTCCATAAAGCAGGTCTTGGCCCAATAATCGCCATTTCACCTTTAATAATATTAATGATCTGTGGCAATTCATCAAGCGATGTCTTTCTTAAAAACTTTCCAGCTCTGGTAATAAATTGATCAGGATCTTTTAACATATGTGTTGGCATATCTTTTGGCGTATCAATATACATTGTTCTAAACTTATAGATATTAAAATATGTTTTATTAATCCCAACTCTTTTTTGTTTAAACAAAATTGGACCTTTGCTGTCCAATTTTACCCAAATACATAAAATAATAAAAACAGGACTTAAAACAATAAGTCCACACAACGCTAAAACAAAATCAATTAATCTTTTAACAAATCCTCTATACATCAAACACCCACCTCAAAACTATATTCGCTAGATGATTTTATAACCAAACCATCTTCAATATCACTACTAGCTTTTATTTTAGTATTGAAAGTAACTGTACAGTTACTACCAATTCTTGACATTGAACCAATTAATGTATTAGGTCTAATTACACT
The DNA here is from genome assembly GCF_025149465.1 of Thomasclavelia spiroformis DSM 1552. Classification (NCBI taxonomy): domain Bacteria; kingdom Bacillati; phylum Bacillota; class Erysipelotrichia; order Erysipelotrichales; family Coprobacillaceae; genus Thomasclavelia; species Thomasclavelia spiroformis. The sequence continues at coordinate 1,694,747 of NZ_CP102275.1, forward strand.
GTTTGAATAAATTAAGCAATAATCTTCAATTACTGCATCATGATTAATTGTAGCATTAGATGTAACAATACAACCTTTACCAATAACTGCATTAGCTTCGACTACTACATTATCAAAAATAATTGTTCCTTCATTAATTGAGGCATAATTAGATACAATACTGTGTGCTGAAATAATTGTTTCAACACAGTATCCAATTTCTTTAGCCTGACTAATAAGCTTTTTTCTAAGCTCATTATTACCAATAGCAATAAAGATATGTTGATAAGCTGGATAGTAACTAGCCATCTTATCGACAGTATCAATGACTTTACAGTCATTGATTATGTTATTTACATTGCCATCATCAAGAAAAACAATCTCCTGATAACAATTTAAATTTCTAATAATATCCAGGCAACATCTACCATGTCCGCCTGCTCCCACAATCAATAACTTTTTAATAAAATTCCCCCTCCTTATATCATCAAATACAGACATAATTTTTATATAAAATAAAAGTTTCTATGTGCTTTTGGGTACAGTTTCCCCTACCCCATAGAAACTAATAATATGTTCCAAAAATCATTGAAGGCGGATTACCAAGCGCTTCAACTATTTCTTGCCTAAAATGTCTATACCTAATTTAATTCTTCGGTCAAAAAAGATTAGGTCTAAAAAAGCACAACAATTATGTTTATCAACTTTTACAATATGATTTTCATAAGCTACTAATGGTCCACTTATTACCCTAGTAATGCCATTTTCCTGATAACCATGTGATAATCTAACAACATGTTTACTATCTAAAACTAAATTAAAGAATTCAATTTCTTTTTTTGTTAATGCTGAAGTATCAGCATTTTTAAGTTGTCTGATTAATCCATTATTATCTTCTTTCATATTGAATAATAAAGTATTAAATTCTTCTTGATTCAACATTGTTTTTATAAAAATATAATTATTAAACATAGGTTTAATTGTTATTTCTTTAGTATAACGATGACATACTTCATAACTTGGAATAAATGCTTCTAATTCTTTCTTTTTATTCAAGTTTCCAAGAATACGTTGAGTCCGATGACTCAACGTATATAATACATACCAATTCATTAATCTACCATCTCAATTGCAACATTAAATTTACCATTAAAGATCTTACAATCTAATGTTACAAAACGATCATGTCGATTCAATTTAATAATTCTATCTTCTAATCCAATTAATGGTCCTTTAATTGCATTAAAACGTGAATTGATTATATTACCTAATGTATGCTTAATAACATAACCACCATCGAATAATCTTTCTAAAAAACTTTGTTCATCAAGTGTTAAAGGATATACATCTTTATAATCAAGTAATTCGATTAACCCTTCAATTGTTCTAAAGAAAACTTTGAACTTTTCATCGAATTTATCTTTATTAAGTTTACTTTTAATAAAAACATAATCGGGATATAGCTCTTTAATAACATATGTTCTTTTATCTCTAGCTCTATACCACTGCTCTTTTTTGGGAACAAATGCTTCAATATCCTCTTGTTTATTAAGCGAGCCAACTAACTTGCTAGCTTGACCAGCTTTTACATGAGCAATATACCAATACATTTTTATCCCTCATTTCTTCTTTTTCACAGAACATAGAGTTCTGCGACATAAGAAGGGGTTTTAAGTTTATTAATTTGAGATTTCTTAAATTCCAATGATGAATGAACATAAAGTTCTAATGTAATTGAAACATTAGAATGACCAAGCATTTCTGATAATGATTTAATATCGATATCATTCATAACGCAATTGGTAGCATAAGTATGTCTTAAAGTATGATAATTGCATTTGAATTCTAATGTGTTACATATTTTATGAAAATGATATTGAATGTTACGAGGGTCTGGTATTTTTATTGAATTAGTATAGATATAGTTTTGTTTTTTAGGATTAGATTGTTTTTTGTAATATTTTATTAAAAAGTCAATAATGAATTCAGGCATTGGAACAATTCGTTTAGAAGTATGAGTTTTTGGGTCCAATGCCATTAATGTTGTTTTAGAATTAGAATTAGTTGTTTTTAATCTTTCAATCGTACGATTAATACTAATACAGTGATTTTCAAAATCAACATCACACCATTTTAAACCAGCGACTTCACCTAAACGAAAGCCTCCATATAATGACAAAATAATTACAAGTGTATAGTTTTTTTGATGATTAAAACAATATTGTTCTAATTGTTTTTTTTGTTTTAAGGTTAAAATCTTAATTACTGGTTTTGATTTTTTTAGTTTAATGTATTGAAAGCTATTATTATTAAAATTATATTTTTTTTGAGCGTAATCTAATATTGCTTTTAAAACATAACGTAATGTTTTAATTGTACTAGTTGCATAAATTTTATTATTTAATAAATCATTGAAATAGGAAATAACTATTTTTTCACTGATTTCATTAATATTCATGTTGTTAAATTGTTTATTTAAATGGTTTGTAATAATTGTTTCATATTTTGTATATGTAGAATATTTAATTGAAAATTTTTTAATTATTAACCATTCTTTTGCTACCTCATTAAATTTTTTTTGTTGCATAATTCATATTCCTTTCTTTATTAAAAATTTATTTAATTTTCAATAAAAGTAGCGATTATTACAACAAAAAAATAAAAAGAACATCTTTGTTAATAAACTGACAAATTTACTTGAAAATATAAATATATATGATAAAATAATTTTCGCAGAACTCTATGTTCCACGACAAAAAAGGCTGTAACAAATAAAAATTTTTTATCTTTAAATGTTACACCTTTTTTTGCTTAAGATGGTATATTTAGAAAAAATAAAGTTATCCAAATATAATTAACTAAAAACCTTATTCTACCTTGGTTTTATATATTTTGATTAATCCCGTTTGCAATCAATTATAAACTTAGCTAATTTAAATACAAAAAAGGTAATTACATCCTATAAAAATGCCTAGATCTACAAATTCTAGGCATTTTTATTTCTAATATGTTATACTATTATAGAATTTTTTAAAAAGGAAGAAAAGTAATGAATAAACAAAAAATAAATTATTATGAATTAATTAAAGAAACGACAATTCTTACAATTGCAATTGCGATTATTGCTTCAGCTGTATACTTGTTTTTAGTTCCCAGTCAAACTTCAATTAGCAGTATTTCTGGATTAGCTATCATTATCAGCCACTATATTCCTTTATCATTATCAATGATTACAATGATTTTAAATATTGTTTTATTAATTATTGGATTTATTTTATGTGGTAAAGAATTTGGGATTAAAACATTTTATACGAGTATTCTTTTACCAATATTTATTGGGATATATGAAACCATTTTACCTAATTATCATTCTATTACTAATAGTCAAGAACTTGATGTTATTTGTTATGTTTTATTAGTTAGTATTGGTCTTGCAATTTTATTTAATCGTAATGCCTCATCAGGTGGTTTGGATATTGTTGCTAAAATTATGAATAAGTATTTATATATTGATTTAGGCAAAGCAATGTTTTTATCAGGAATGTGTATAGCTTTAATGTCAGCATTAATTTATGATGAAAAAGCTGTTGTTTTAAGTGTTTTAGGAACATACTTTAATGGAATTGTCTTAGATCATTTTATTTTTGGGCAAAATATTAAAAGAAGAGTTTGTATTATTAGTAAAAAAGAAAATGAACTTCGTGATTTTATTATTAATACTTTACATAGTGGAGCAACGATCTACCAAGCTATTGGTGCTTATAACTTAGAAAAAAGAAATGAAATTATAACAATTGTTGATAATGATGAATATCAAAAACTAATGAATTATTTAAATCACGAAGATCCTGAAGCTTTCGTAACAATTTATACAGTATCAAATATGCGTTATCAACCTAAAAAAATATAAATATATTAATAATACCGTGATTTCAGCACGGTATTTATTTTAATATGATATTTTGTTTTAAAAGTGCATCATAGATTCCATCATGATCATTATCAAGCGTATGCAAACTAATTTCCTCTTTCAATTTTTCAGGAGCATTATCCATAAGATAACCATAATGAACCATCTTTAACATTTTTGCATCATTATAATTATCACCAAATGCAATTGTATCATCAAGCGCAATATCCCATTGCTTACACAACCTCTTAACTGCTGTCGCTTTAGAAATTCCATCAGCCATAATTTCTAATAAAATGTCAGATGATTTTACAATAGAACAATCTAAAAAAGTTTCTTTCAGTTTTTGTTCAATTTGCAAAATTTGATTTGGATTACATATACAAAGAATTTTATGAACTTCATCTTTATCTATTGTATCAAGATTTCCTTGTATTGCCTGTACTTTTACAATATTTTCTTCTCTTATTATACGTTTATCACTTTTATCTTTTACAATCCATTGATCAAAAGAATAAATTCCCCAAGCTAAATCAAAATTATTTTCTTCAATAAACATTATAATTTCTCTTATTTTTGCTTTATCAATTCCTTTATGAAAAAGAATGTTGATGCTAGAATAAAAACTGTACCAGTTAAATGGAAGAACTAGCTAGTATATGATACAATGTCATAAGCTTAAATCAAAAATAGAAAAGGGGTATATGATGATGACTAAACCAACATTTACAGATGAATTTAAACAGGGAGTTGTTCAATATGTTTTAGAACATCCTGATGAATCTAAAGTAGCTATAGCTAAACAGTTTGGTATTGCTGATAGCACTGTTCATAAATGGCTTAAAGATGCCAGTAGTAATGACGGCGTAATTAATTCAAGAGGAAGCGGTAATTATTCAAGTGATGAAGCTAAAGAAATTGCCAGATTAAAAAAGAACTGAAAGATACACAGGATGCTTTAGAAGTCCTAAAAAAGGCTATTGGCATACTGGGCAATTAACTAAGCAGGATCTTTATAAAAGGATAAAAGAAAAATCTAAAAAAGATAAACAGACTTCAGTTACCGGTATGCTAAAAAAATTACAACTGAGTAAATCAGGATATTATGAATATTTGAAAAGAAAACCATGTAAACGAAAAATCAGAAAAGCTAGAATCACAGAAAGAATCAAGAAGATCTATAAGGATTCAAAAGAAATATATGGAGCTCCTAAAATAACTGAAATACTAAAAAAAGAGGGAGAAAAAATAAGTGAAAAATATGTAGGAAACATAATGAGGGAAAACAATATTAAAGCTCATTATATCAAACCATATACAATAACAACAAAAGACTGTGATTTTTCAAATAAACTAAAAAATATTCTAAACCGAGATTTTAATCCAAAAGCACCAAATCGCATGGTGTACTGATATAACATATATCTGGACAGCAGATGAAGAATTTGTATATTTAACCAGTATAATGGATCTCTATTCAAGAAAAATAATAGCATGGACATTAAGCAAAACATTAGAAGTAGATGAAGTATTAAAATGTCTGGAAACAGCTAAAAAAAGAAGAAAAAGCGCAAAACCAATAGTAATCCATGCAGATTGCGGAGTGCACTATACATCGAAGAAATACAAAAGATTAACTAAGCAGATGAAAAGAAGCTATTCACAAAAAGGAACACCGTGGGATAATGCGTGTATAGAATCATATCATGCATTGATAAAAAGGGAATGGCTGAACAGATTTAAGATTATAAATTATAATCATGCATATAAGCTGGTATTTGAATACATAGAAGGATTTTATAATACAATAAGAGTACATTCACATTGTGATTATAAATCACCTAATGAATATGAGCATGATTATTTAATTAGTATCAATTAATTAAATTTCTTACATTTATGTAGTCCAAAATCTTGACATAGTACCAATGTCTCTATTTTCATCCATAATTAATGCCCCACTATATGCAATAATAGGTACATTGAATTGATATTCATCTAAAATTGGATAAATGCAAGAAGGACTTCGAGAAGATGTTATAACAAAAGGAATTTTTTGTTCTTTCAACTTTTTTATAGCTATCAATGTTAATGATGTAATTTCATGTTTAGAATTTAATAAAGTACCATCTATATCACTAAATACAATTTTCCCCATTTCTTTTTTTCCTTTCCAACAATTCTTAATATCTTAATAATACATCAATATTCAAATAATTTCTAATCATAATGCAAAAACGCACATAAGTGCGTTTTTAGTCTTTTAAATCACAGATTCCAATATTATCACCATACATTGCATACCAGTCTTGATTAAAATCATTTACAGCTTTTTCTATATTTGGATTAGCAAATATCTGTTTCAATACTTCTACTGGTACTGTTACTGCCTGAGCTCCATTATTTAAGGCATCTTTTACTTGTTGCACTCCTTTAAATGATGCTGCCACTATTTTACTTTCATAGCCATCCATCATAATTCGATTTGATAATTCAGCAATTAATTCAAATGGATCGGCTCCTAAGTTTCCAATTCGATTTACATATGGCGCAATATAATCCGCCTTTGCCTCTAAAGCCATATATGCCTGCATCAAATCATACACTGCAGTTGCCGTAACATTGATTCCTTCTGCTTTTAAAAGCTTGATAGCTTTGATTCCTTCATATGATACCGGTACTTTGATATATACTTTATCATCTACTTCTTTTAAGATACGATGCGCTTCTTTAATAATTGTATCACAGTCTGTAGAAATTACTTGAATATGTAAGCTTCTTTCTTGACCGATGATTTTTCTGATTTCTTTCATATGTTTAAAGAAATCTTGAGGATTAGTTTTTTTAACAATTGATGGATTGCTGGTTACTCCAACAATCGGTAAGTATTCAACTGCTTCTTTGATTTCTTCTAAATTTACTGTATCAATTATAAATTCCATTGTATTTCTCCTTTTATAATGTCTGTTCTGTTCTTTCAATAATATCATCTTGAGTAGCTTTTGATAAAACATTAAAGAATGCTGAATATCCTGCCACCCTTACAATTAAATCTTTATGTTTTTCAGGATGCTTTTGAGCATCAATTAATGTTTCTCTTGAAACTACATTATATTGAACATGATAGCCATCAAGACGATTGAAAAATGTTTTAATTAACATTTCCAATTTTTCCTTATTTTCATCATTTGCAAGTAATTGTGGCGTAACTTTTTGATTCAATAATACACCACCAGTAATTTCATGAGTTGGTAATTTAGAAACAGATTTAAATACTGCAGTTGGTCCATTTTTATCCATTGAATGAGCCGGTGAACATCCTTCAGCAAGAGGGCTACGAGCCTTACGTCCATCAGGTGTTGCCATAGTTGAAAAACCTTGTCCTACGTTTGCTGAAATACTTGAAGTACCAGCATAACGAATCCCACCAATTGGTCCTCTATTATAACGTGTATTTGGATATTTTTTCATTTCATCAATATAAACGTTATATACTTCAACAACTAAATTATCAACATAATCATCATCATTACCATATTTTGGGGCATCATTAATTAACATTTGTTGAATTTTTTGATTTTCTTCACTAGTAAAATTATCTTCTAGTGCATTATATAATTGTTCAGGAGTAATTTTCTTTTCTTCAAATACTAATTTTTTTATCGCCGCTAAACTATCAGCCATATTGGCGATTCCTACTTGTAAACCAGAAATAAAGTCATAAATTGCTCCACCTTCTTTAAGCGTTTTACCTCTACCAATACAATCTTGAACAAGAGCTGAACATAAAATATCCGGTACATCTCTTTCTAATGCTAAGTCAATAGCATTTTCTACAATTACACTCATTCTTGTTAATTTTCTAATCGTCATATTAATTGCATTCATTAATTCATCAAAAGATTTCATCTCTTTAAAATGTCCACAACCTTCAACAAAACGTTTATTAGAAGTAAGATCAATACCATCATTCATTACAATTAATAAAATTCTTGGGAAATTCATATAACTCATTCCTGTACAACGATATCCCCATTTACCAGGAACAGCAGTTTCAACACAACCAATTGCAGAATAATTATAAGCATCTTCTTCTTTAACACCTTTTTCAATAAATGAAGGAATAATAACTTCATCTGAATTAAATGCTGGCATACCAGTTCCTAATTTCATTACCTCAATTGCTTCATCTAAAAAAGCTTTAGGCATGTTACGGTGATATCGAACAGTTAGATTTGGTTGTGGTAATCTTGTTTGCGCAACTGATTTTAACACTAAATATGATAATTTATTTGTTGCATCTTTTTTATCAGGCGTTTGTCCACCAATTGTAACATTTTGATACATTGGACTTCCAGCACTACTAAAGGTATGAGCTTGACTCCTTACTTTATTAATTGTCATTGTTTTAATCCATAAGTTTGTAAGTAATTCTACTGCTTCATCATCAGTAATTAAGCCGTTATCAATGTCGTGTTGATAATATGGATAAATATATTGATCAAAGCGACCATATGATAGTGAGTGTCCATTTGATTCAATTTGTAAAATCAGTTGAATAAACCATGTAGATTGTAAAGCTTCTTGAAAAGTTTCAGCCGGATAATATGGTACTTTTTGACAAATTTGACTTATTTTTAATAACTCTTCTTTACGTTTACCAGTATGTTTATTAGCTAACTCTTTAGCTAATTTAGAAAAACGATTTGCATAAGTTTTAACCGCCTCAATTACAACTAATACTGCTTTATAAAACTGATATTTATCAATATTTTCACTAATACATAAATCCAAATTAGCCTTTAATTCTAAAACTCGTTTTTCATAACTAATTAATCCCTTTTTTAAAACTTCTTGATAATCAACTGCTAGATGAGCATCACCAGAATTTAATTTACCTTCCATTCCAAAAAAACCAGTTTCCATAAATACACTTACTTCTTCTGGAAGCAAGGCAGCACCTTTACTTCTTAAATTATTATTTTCCCAAAAAGGTGCAATTGAACGAATTGCTTCTTTAGTTTCTTCTCTAATATAAAAAACATCCCCATCACGTTTTTCAAATAAATCTAATTCATTAAGAACAAACTCTAAAGTATATTCAGGAAAAATCGGAGCATCACGATTAGAAGATGCCTGATTTCCAACAAGCAACGTTTCATCTTCAATATAAATAGACATTTTTTCTAAAATATTTTTTAACATCAAAGCTCGTTTCATAACTACTGGTTGATTTTGATTTTCTTGATAAGCCTCTGTTGCAAGCAATGCTCTTTGAGCACAAATATAGGGTTTTTTATCCAAAAGTTTTTCTCTAAATTCATTCATTCTTGGTGTTAATGTTCCAAAATGCGCTTGATTATTCATATGACTTCTCCTCTTCTTTTTATTTCATTTGAAAGTAATATTACTTTCATTATCTAATTAAATTATATATTTTTTTAATTTAAAGTCAATATATTTCATATATAAATAACAACTATTTCAAATGAAATTATTATTTTACTTTTGATAATCATCATGTTATGATGTAAACAAAGGAGCGATAATATGAATAAAGGAATCATCTTTAATATCCAAAAATTTAGTATTCATGATGGTCCGGGAATTAGAACAACCTTATTTTTTAAAGGTTGTCCTTTAAAATGTGCTTGGTGTTCTAATCCAGAATCACAGTTAGAAAAAGTACAGATTTTATATGATAAACATAAATGCCATCATTGTCTTACATGTATCAATACATGTAAATACCATGCAATTTCATTGATTGATAATCAAATTAAAATTGATTTTGATAAATGTGTCGGCTGTTTACAATGTGTATCTAGTTGTTTTAATAATGCTTTATCACATGAAGGTAAATACCAGGAAATTGATGAAATTGTTGATATTTGTTTACAAGATCAAGATTTTTATGAAGAATCTGGTGGTGGGGTTACCATTTCTGGTGGTGAAGGGATGGCTCAACCAAAATTTTTAAAAGAACTAGTAACTAAATTAAAGAAACATAATTTACATGTTGCCATTGAAACTACAGGTTATATTCAAAGTGATATTTTTAGGGAATTAGCTGTAATGTTTGATTTATTATTATTTGATGTTAAGCATTATGATACAAATAAGCACTATGAAGGTACCAAAGTACATAATGAATTAATTATTGATAATTTAACATGGGCCATTGATCACGGATTAACGCTATTACCAAGAATTCCTGTTATTCCTGATTTTAATGACTCTTTAAATGATGCTATTAATCTTAGTGAGCTTTTAATTAAAGTTAAAGCAAAAAAAGTTCAGTTATTGCCTTTCCATCAATTTGGTGAAAAAAAATACGAGCTTTTACAAAAAGAATATGCTTTAAAAAATAAAAAAGCCCTTTACCCAGAAGATTTAAAAGCATATCAAAAAATCTTCTTAGATAAAGGAATCGATTGTTTTTTTTAAATTCATTATTCAGCTTTAATTACCTTAATATTGCATTTATTCAAATAATCTTCAATTATACTAGGAATCTTATCATCTGTATAAACACAAGCAACTTTTTCAATTTCAATTAAATTAACAACACCCTTTTGGCTAAACTTGTCTGAATCAGTTACAATCATAACTTGTGACGCTTGTTTAGCCATATCTTTTACTGCTTCACTGCGCATATAATCATTACCAGTAAATCCCGTTTCAATTGTAAATCCATCTGTACCTATAAATAATTTATCCACAAAAAATGCTTCAACACATTTTCTAGTCAAAGGGCCAACCATTACTTGTGATTCATTTTGATACTCTCCACCAAGCAAAATAACTTTCACACTACCAATTTTTCTAATATAATCAGCAATAAATGCTGAATTAGTAATTAAAGTTACATCTTTTTTACTTCTTGCAATTTCCATAGCAACTAATGCACAACAAGAACCAGATTCAATCATAACTGTTTCACCATTTTCAATACTTTCTACAGCCAATTTAGCAATTTTCTGTTTTGTTTCATAGTGACGAGCTAAACGATTATTAATATCATCACTCTCATTTAATTTAGCATAACCATGTTCTCTGACAATAATTCCACTATTTTCTAAAATTACTAAATCTTTTCTAATTGTTACTTGTGATACATTTAATAATTCAGATAATTTAGTAACTTCCATCTTTTTATTTTTTGCAAGTAAATCTAAAATTTGTGATTGTCTTTTATTCATGTGATCACCCTTTCTTTTTATAAGAATAGCATATTTAATGTTACAATTACAATATTATTAAATTTCATTTGATATATTTAGAGATAACTTATATTACCTGACTTTGGTATCCAACATTAAAACATAGTGATAGTTTAAAAAAACAGCAGAAAATCAATTTGAGATTTCCTGCTATTTTTTTATATTTTGTAATTAAATATTTGTTTGATTTGTCTTTCTGTAAGGTAATAATTTGTTAAAGGTAAGTTTGTTATATTTTCAAAATCTTTTATAAAGTTACTTGATGAAGTGATGTTGATATACTTATTTTCACCTTTTACGGCTCTAAAGCTTCTTATGAATTTTATAATATCTGAAGTACTATATTTGTTGTCTAATATTTTAAATTGTAATATTCTTTCCAATAAGATAGAGAGGTAACAGATTAAGAAGTGTCCTTTAATTGTATTTTCTTTTTGTAAAAATACTGGTCTTGCATCTAAGTCGCTTTTCATTATTTTAAAGGATTCTTCTATTCTCCATAAATTATGATAAGTATTATATATATCTTGATCCTCCATTTTTATTTCTGATGTAACCAACAAATTGTATCCCGCAAATTGAAGCTCTTTTTCTATTATCGAATGATTAATCGTTGCTTTTGCCTTTTCTCCTTCATCATCTACGAATTGGACATATTTGCCTAAGTCTCCATATTCCGTACGTTTAGCTTGAGAATAACATAAAGCTTTTGCTTTTTCGATTTGTTTATTAATCTCATATTTTTTCTTAGAAGCTAATTTTGGATTATACGTTAAGAGTCTTTTTTCGGTTAAAGAGACAGTTTTCTTTTTGCCGTCTACTTCAATTGTATAAGGGAATTTATCAATACATGATTTATATTTGTATAATAATGTCCCATTATTACTTCTAACTTCTTGCCAGTCATCATTATCAAGCAAAACCCATATTTTTTCTTTTTCTGGTAATCCCTTTATTGATTTAGAAAAGAGATATCCATCTCCGTTTTCTTTAGAAAAAGCAATGTTTTGAGCACAGTTTAATCCTTTATCTGCCACATGGATGGTTTTACCATCTATGTGGTTTTTCTTTTTTAAATCATTGATGATATCACGTAATATTGGTTTTTCACTTTCATTACCTGGATAGAGCTTCATACCAATAGGTATTTGATTGGCATCAAGTAATAAACCCATTCCTACAATTGGATCTTTTCTGTTTTCTTTACTAGGACCTTTACGTCTAAAATCATCTTCTTTATCAATTTCAAAATAGAAATTTGTGCAGTCAAAATATGTTTTATCGGTATTGATTTTATATAGAGATTTAAGTTGTTCATTGAATATTTCAATGAACTTATGATAATCATTACCAATAAATTCAAGAGCATCTAATAATTGATCATATGAGTAATGAATAGGGTCTTTAAGTAGAGGAAGAACTTCATGAAAGGTCTTATATTTACTGCAAGGGCAAACCAGGCGAGCATAGATAAGAGATGATAAAATTTCATAAAGGTCATATTGAAATTGATGACCTAAATGAAAATAATTAACATTTTTTTGAATATTCATTTGATTCAAAAGTGAAACAAAAGGGAAATACCCAAGATAAAGTTCAGGAGAGACATTAGAGATTTTAGGTACATCCTCATTTTTACGAGAGTTATTGAGTTCATCTACCTGCTTTTGAAAATAAGCAATAGGATCATCGATACCTTTAGCTTTCCATGTTTCAACAGAAGCAAGAGATTTATAAGTACGGTGGGCAGCCCCACGTTTATCATGAGAATAAAAGCTTTCGACAATAGATAAATAAGTACGTCCTTTAAGAGTCGATTTTTTAAGGAAATACGCCATGAAAACACCTCCAAATAATATATCACTACTACCACTATGAATATTATATCCTAAAAAATAAATAAAAAAAATCAAAAACACTGAAAAAATCAGTATTTTTGATATTAAAATTGGACATAAGTTCTAAAGAAATGTAGTGATAGTTTCGAAAGACGGGTAACCATGTTCTCTGACAATAATTCCACTATTTTCTAAAATTACTAAATCTTTTCTAATTGTTACTTGTGATACATTTAATAATTCAGATAATTTAGTAACTTCCATCTTTTTATTTTTTGCAAGTAAATCTAAAATTTGTGATTGTCTTTTATTCATGTGATCACCCTTTCTTTTTATAAGAATAGCATATTTAATGTTACAATTACAATATTATTAAATTTCATTTGATATATTTAGAGATAACTTATATTATAATAATAACTATATTAATAAATGAGGGATGTAAATGATTTTACAAGTTTCTGGAAGAAGTGATATATGTGCATTATATCCAAAATGGTTTATTAATCGTTTAAAAGCTGGATATGTGTTAGTTAGAAATCCGTATAATAGTCAACAAGTAAGTTATGTTGAAATTAATCAAGATGTGGTTGATTGTATTGCTTTTTGTACTAAAGATCCAAAAGCAATTATACCGTATTTAAAAGAAATTGAACAAATGGGTTATCAGTATTTTTTTATGGTTACAATTACCCCTTATGATAAAGACATTGAACCAAATGTAAGATTGAAGTTAGAGATTATTAAAACATTTATTGAACTTAGTAATTTAATTGGAAAAAATCGAATAATTTGGCGCTATGATCCAATTTTATTAAATGAACGTTATACCATTAAATTTCATCTTCAAATGTTTAAAAAAATGTGTCAGCTTTTATATAAGTATACTAATACGGTAATAATTAGTTTTTTAGATATTTATAAAAATATTATTAATAAATTCAATGAATTAAATGATGATGATGTTTATTTATTAGCTGATCATTTAGGTAAAATTGCTAAAAAATATCATTTAGAAATTAAAACATGTAGTGAAAAGTATCATTTAGAACAATACGGTATTAAAAAAGGCAGTTGTTTAGAGAAAAGTTATATTGAAGAGTTAATTGGCTATCCTTTGAATATTAAAACTAATCAAAATCGTGCTAATTGTTCTTGTTTAGCCAGCATCGATATTGGTGCATATAGTTGTTGTAATCATGGCTGTTTATATTGTTATGCCTGTAATCATCAATTGGTTGCTAAAAATATGAAAAGTCATGATGAAAATAGTGAAATGCTATTAGGTTATTTAACTAGTCATGATAAAGTTATTAAGCGTAATGTTTCTTCTAATAAAGAAAACCAATTAAAATTTGATTTCTAAAATGTGATTAAAACAACATACTACAAAATATTTATAATATAACAATTAATTTAACAAAAATTTTATTATTTTCGATATCTCTTCTAAGAAAAATTATTATGTATCTTTTAAACTACTTTATATTTAAATTTCATTAGTTAGAATAAAAAATATTATTAAATCATAATGATAGTAAGGGGGGATTTTTTGAAAATTCAATGGAAAACTTTAGTTACATGTCTTATTATACCACTTGCAATCGGGATTATATCTGCACTTCTAACACGAAATAATATGGAAACTTTTGATTTAATTAATAAACCGTTTTTAGCTCCACCAAGTTGGCTGTTTCCAGTGGTTTGGACGATTCTATATATTCTCATGGGAATTGCATCATATCTAGTATTTATATCTAAAAAACCAAATAAAACTGCTTTAACTGTATATGGAATTCAACTTATATTTAATTTCTTTTGGTCGATTATCTTTTTCAATTTAGAATTATATTTATTTGCGTTTATTTGGCTTGTTTTATTATGGTTGTTGATTTTTAAAACAACTATTTTATTTTATCAAATATCAAAACCTGCTGGATATTTGATGATCCCATATTTATTATGGGTAACTTTTGCGGGATACTTAAATTTTTCCATCTATTTATTAAATTAAAAAAACAAAAAATAACCATCGATATTCCTTAGAATTTCAATGGTTGTTTTATTTTATACTTATAAAAAGCATCTAATATCAATAACAAGTTTTTCTTCAAGATTTATTAATCGCTTTGTAATATCCTTACTTATTTCATCAGCAGCTTTATATTGATTCAAATACTTATTAAGCGATTTTACTCCCATGTTACATCCATCTGTCATTAGATCGGCAATAGTTTCATCGGATTCATCCATAACTAATTTTACATTTGTTTTTATCCATGACATCCCTTTTGCCATTGGATTAGGTTCTTTTCCATCATCATGATATTTATCCAAAAGAACCTGAATTTCTTCTTTAAGTTTATCATGTCCATCTTTACAATTTACAAGATATTTAAAAAATGTCTTATCATGTACATAATCTAAAACATCATCAATAGATGCAACCCCCATTTTAATACCTGCATCGCATTCACGTAATAACTTTATTGTATCAGATTCAATCATTAATTATTTCCAACTCCTTTTGTATCTTAAAAAATTATTCCCATTTTTATAAACATTATTCTATTATTTTGTAAAATAAATTAATAGTACAAAAAAAAGCTATAAAGAATTTAGTTTAAAAAACTATTTCTTTACAGCCATATTATTTATATATTTAAACTATTTATCCAATTTAATATATCTTGATCACTCATATTACTTTTTAATAATTTACATGGTTTCCAATTTACTAAATCATTACATGATTGATGAAGAATTGAATCAGTTTTACCTACACCACTACCTCCTGATGTACAAAATGGAACAATTGTTTTATTTGAAAAATCGTAACTTTCTAAAAAAGTATTAATGATTGTTGGAGCAACATACCACCAAATTGGAAAACCAACAAAAATTACATCATATTCGTCCATATTTGTACAAGTATCCCCAATTTCTGGACGAGATGAAGCATCTTTCATTTCAATTGTACTGCGACTATTTTTATCCATCCAATTTAAATCAGCTGCAGTATATGGGATTTTCGGCTTAATTTCATATTCATCACCTTCTATTAATGAAGCAATACGATGACCAACATTTTTAGTAACTCCACTACATGAAAAATAACTAACTAATATTTTTTTCTCCATTTTTAATACCTCCATTAATTTTTTATAAGATAACGTAACCAAATACCACCATTTTCTAATACTTCAACATTTTTTAATTCAAAACCAACTGGTTTATCACTAGTTAAATCTTCTTTAGTTTCAAAAATTGAAGGTGATTGGCTGGCCCCATCAGCAACTGGCGCCATTACTAAACTTAATTCATCACATAATCCTGTTTGAATAAATGACCAGTTTAAAACACCTCCTCCACCTAACATTAATGTCTTTATATTAAATTTATGATATAGTTTTTCCATTAAAAGTTTATAATCCAACTCATCTTTTCCAACAATAACATATGAAATATTTAATTTTCTAAGCATTGCTTTATAAGCACTACTAGCTTTTTCAGTTAAAACCTCTAGTACATGAGCTGTAGTAGTTTCATATGTCAAAGTGTTACTTTGCCACCCTAATTTACCTAATGGATCAATAGATACATAATACATTGAATAATTACCATCTGCAATAAAATCACCTGATGGCACTATTGGTGCTGTCTTATCTAACTTAGGTTTACGATACATTGTAAAATTATCATCTGTTGTTACCCTTCCAGAAAGCCACCCTTGATGTTTATAATATGCATTTTTACCAAAAGCAATTTCATAAAATTGCTCACTAGGCTCATCACATTCTTTTGTATCCATATATTTTCCAACGATCTTTCCATCAAGTGACATTAACATATGACAAAATATATACGGTCTATCCATCATAATTTTACTCCTATTTTAATTTTAAATAATCTTCATCACTTACTGGTTCTAACCATTCATTTGATGCATCTTTAGCTGGAACCTCGATTGCTAAATGGCAAAACCAACTATCCTTAGCTGCCCCATGCCAATGCTTAACTTCTGGAGGAATATTCACCACATCACCAGGTTTTAATTCTTGAGCTGGTTTTCCCCATTCTTGATAATATCCACGACCATTAGTTACTAGTAAGATTTGTCCTCCTTTATGATGAATGTGCCAGTTATTGCGACATCCAGGTTCAAAAGTTACATTTCCAATTGCTACCCCTATTGTTGTTAGCATATTTAAATAACTTTGTCCTACAAAATATTCTTTAAAAGCTTCGTTTTTTTCTCCTCTAGGAAATAATGTGTCCATTTTTTGTCCTCCTTTTATATAATATAAAGAGTACTTCAAAACTCTCTATTATTTTACAACTTAAAGTTGACTTCAAGTCAATAGTAATCTAAAAATAAAAGATGTATTTCTACATCTTTAATAATTTGATTGCTTTTTGTAATTCAACTTCTGTAAAACCATGATTAAAATCACATTTAATTAAACGATCTTTTATTTCACTAATCATACCATCATCAATAACTAAAATATCTAAAAATGAAATTTGATGTTTATTACAATATTCAATAATTAACTCACCTTTATTTTTTTGATTATCTATTTTTAAATAATCATCAATTCTTAAATCATATTTATTTAAATAACTTTTTAAAATATCTATATTTTCATTGACAAGTTGCCATGATGAATTAAGGATAATTGAACAATTATCCTCTTTTTTTATAGTCTTAATTAATTTATTTAAATTAATCAAATTCTGTTCATCGATAACTTGCATTTTTTTACTTTCTTGAATTATCTTTTGATTATTTAAAACACCGTCTAAATCTAAAAAAGATAAATTGTTTTCATCACTTATCTATAATTCGATTAGTAAAAGTACTAATTTCTTTAAAACCTATTTTTTCTAAATTTTCTTTTACATCTTCTACATGTTGACCGATTCGCTCAACTGTATGACTATCAGTTCCAATAGTAATTACGCTTCCCCCTAAATCAAAATAACGTTTTACTTGATTATAATTTGGAAAACCACAATTTCCATTAACAGCATAACCTGATGTATTTACCTCAATCCCTTTACCTTTATCAATTAATGTTTTAAATATTTCATCAATAATATCTTGATATTTAGCATGTTCAACTTTTTTATTATCATAAGGACCATAACGCATAATATAATCTAAATGTCCTAAAACATTAAAACAATCAAATGCTTTAACACATTTTAATGTTTCTTCAAAAAAATGACGATGGGCCTGCTCTTTTGATAGTCCTTTAAAAAAGTCACCATAATAAAATTCCGTATGATTAATTACATGAATTGAACCGATAACAAAATCGAATGGATATTGATTGATTAAATTATTGATTTCTTGAAAAGAATTTAAATCTAAACCAATTTCAATTCCCCATTTAATTTTAATTTTATCTTGATATTCTTTTTTTAATGCCATAATGGCCTGATAATATGTTGCTATATCTAAATCAAATGAATCAATTGGATAATCAAAATCACGATGATCTGTAAAACAGATTTCTTCTAATTGCATTTTAATTGCTTGTTTTACATAGTCAGCAGGACTTGCATCACTATCACCAGAAAATTTAGTATGAATATGATAATCAATTGATTTCATCTTAATATTCTCCACGTGTATGAAATTCTTTTTTATTACCAGTAATTTTATGACGTTCTTTTAATTTATTTTCAATATCTTCTAAACTAATTCCTTGATTATTCATTAAAACAAAGACATGATAAAATAAATCACCAATTTCACCAATCAATTCTTCTTTATCATTATTTTTAGCAGCAATAATCGTTTCACTAGCCTCTTCTCCAACTTTTTTACAAATTTTATCAACACCTTGATCTAGTAAATAATTAGTATATGATTTTTCAATTGGATTAATTTTGCGATCATTAATTAAGGTTTCTAAGCTTTTAAAAATATTAATATTATTAAATGGCTTTATTTCATTAAAGAAACAAGAATAAGCACCAGTATGACAAGCTGCTCCGATTTGTTCAACATAAATCAATAAAGTATCCAAATCACAGTCTAAATACATTCCTTTAATATTTTGAAAATGTCCAGATGTTTGACCCTTATGCCAAAGTTCATCTCGACTACGTGAATAAAAATATGTTTGGTTTGTCTCTAACATTTTTTTATATGCTTCTTCATTAACATAAGCAAGCATCAATACTTCATTAGTTCGATAATCTTGGATAATTGCAGGAATTAGCTCCATCTTTTTAAAATCTGGTTTCATTATACTGCCCTCCTTACATTTATATTATGTTTTCTAAGTTCTTTTCGAACGTCTTCAACTGTTGCTTCGCCAAAATGGAATAATGAAGCGACCAATGCTGCATCACAGTTTGTTTTTTCAAAAACATCAACAATATCTTGAATACTACCACAGCCACCACTGGCAATAACGGGAATATCAACAACATTACATACTGCATTTATCATTTCTAAATCATAACCGGCTTTTGTTCCATCAGCATCCATTGAAGTAAGCAAGATTTCTCCAGCTCCAAGTTCTTGACATTTAGTTACCCATTCAATTAAATCAATTCCGGTATTTTCACGACCACCTTTAACATATACATCATAACCGCCACCATCTCTTTTTTTAGCATCAATTGCAACAACTACACATTGTACACCAAATTCATCAGCTGCTTCTTTAATTAAATTAGGGTTATTGATGGCTGCTGAATTTATTGATACTTTATCAGCACCACTAGCTAAAATCATTCTAAAATCATCAAGCGTTCTAATTCCGCCACCTACAGCAAGGGGTATCGTTAATTCTTTAGCACCACGTTCAATTAAATCTTTAATAATATCTCTTTCTTCATAACTTGCAGTAATATCTAAAAATACTACTTCATCAGCACATTGTTCATCATAACGTTTAGCTAAATCAATGGGATCACCAACATCTTTTAATCCCACAAAATTAACCCCTTTTACAACTTTACCATTTTTTATATCTAAACAAGGAATTATCCGTTTTGTAAGCATGCGATAACCTCCTTTAGATCAACTTTTCCTTCATAATATGCTTTTCCTACAATGCAAGCATAGTAATCTTTTTTTGCAACATCTAAAATATTTTGTTTATCTTTAATCCCTCCTGATACAACAAAATTAATTTTAGACTCACTCGTAATTTGTTCATACATCTTAAAATTTGGTCCTTGTAAAGTTCCATCTTTACTAATATCTGTAACAACTATATACTCAACACCTATTTTTTCTAGTTCTTTAATAAAATCTAAATATGGTACATCACTTGTTTTTAACCAACCAGAAGTTGAAACATATCCATTTTTAACATCAACTCCAACGACAATTTTCTTTGCTCCATATTTACTTATTGCTTCTTTTAAAAATTTTGAATCATTAAGAGCTGCAGTTCCTAAAATTACACGATCAATTCCTACTTCATCTAAATATAAAGCAACTGTTTCCATATTTCTAATCCCACCACCTAATTCCACAGCCATATTAGTAGTTTGTTTTATTTTTTTTATTGTTTCTAAATTAATACATTTTCCATCTTTAGCTCCATCTAAATCTACAACATGAAGCCATTTTGCTCCCATTGTTTCAAACTCTCTAGCTAATTCTTCAGGATTATTACTATAAACTGTCTTTTGATTATAATCTCCTTTATATAATCTAACAGCTTGACCATCTTTTAAATCAATCGCTGGAATAACTAACATTCAATCATCTCCTTAAACGCTAATAAAATTTGTTTACCTACTGCTCCACTTTTTTCTGGATGAAACTGACACCCAATAACATTTTCTTTAGCTGCTATTGCAGTTATTTTTGTAGTACCATAATCTGTATAAGCAATTAACTGGTCATCAGGACATTTAGCCATAAATGAATGGACAAAGTAAACATCATCATTTTCATGAATATTTTTTAAAATTGGATGTTCATGATTAAAATGTAATTGATTCCATCCCATATGCGGAATTTTTTCATCAATATCCATAAATACTATTTCACCATTTAAAAATCCTAATCCTTTAGTTTCCTTAACTTCATAACCTTTTTCAAAAAGAATTTGCATCCCTAAACATATTCCTAAAATCGGTGTTCCAGCATCTTTTTTTTGATTTAATAAATCAATTAAATCATATTTCTTTAAATTACTCATTGCTACTGGAAAAGCCCCTACACCTGGTAAAACAAGAGCATCAGCATTTAAGATTTCTTCTTTATCGCGACTAATAATTGCTTCGATTCCTACTCGCTTTAAAGCCGATGCCACACTACTTAAATTACCAATATTGTAATCAATAATTACAACCATATTTTTACCCCCTTCTTGATTTTAAAGTACCCCTTTTGATGATACGATTTTATCTTTATTTGATTCATCAATACTAATAGCTTCTTTTAAAGCACGACCTAAACTTTTAAAAATAGCTTCAACAATATGATGATTATTAGTTCCATATTGTTCATTAATATGAAGTGTAATTAGTGAATTGAATGCAAATGCACGGAAAAATTCTTCAGTCATTTCAGTTTCAAACGTACCAATTCTTTCACATGTTAAATCTACATTAAAAACCAAAAATTGACGACCACTTATATCTAAATTAGTTGTAACTAAAGCTTCATCCATAGGAATTGTAAATGCCCCATAGCGCCTAATTCCTCGCTTATCCCCTAAAGCTTCTTTTAAACATGTACCAAGAGCAATTCCAATATCTTCAATAGTATGATGACAATCGACATTTAAATCCCCATCACATTTAACAATTAAATCAAAATTTCCATGAAATGCCAGTAATGTCAACATATGATCAAAAAAACCAATTCCTGTATCAATCTCACTTTTACCACTACCATCTAAGTCTAATTGAACAATAATTTTAGTTTCTAATGTTTCTCTTTCTATTTTACCAATTCGCATATTACTCCTCCTCAAATCTTATTGCAATTGAATTAGCATGTCCATCTAACCCTTCACTTTTTGCAAATTTAATTACATCATCTTTAAATTCACTTAAAACATTTTTAGGATAATAACTATATGATGAGTATTTAACAAAATCATATACACCCAAAGCTGAATAAAATTTAGCTGTTCCACCAGTTGGTAAAACATGATTTGTTCCACTCATATAATCTCCTAAAGGTTCTGGTGAGTATTCCCCTAAAAAAATCGAACCGGCATTTTTTATTTTTGGTAATGTATTTACTGGATTATCTACTAATACTTCTAAATGTTCAGGAGCTAAATAATTAGATACTTCAAAAGCTTTATCAATATCTTTAACAATAATTGCACCACCATAGTTTTTTAATGATTCTTCAATAATTTCTTTTCTTGATAAAGTTTCTATTTGTCGTTTTAATTCCTGATTAACTTTTTCAACTAAATCTTTACTTGTTGTAACGAGCAAAGCACTAGCTAATTTATCATGTTCTGCCTGACTCATTAAATCAGCCGCAATATATTTACTATTAGCATTTTCATCAGCAATTACTAGTACTTCACTAGGTCCTGCAACCATATCAATATCAACTAAACCATAACTTAACTTCTTAGCAGTAGCTACAAAGATATTTCCAGGTCCTACAATTTTATCAACTTTTTTAATTGTTTTAGTCCCCCGTGCGATGGCTACAACACCTTGAGCACCACCGAATTTATAAATTGTTTCAATACCACAAACCTTAGCAGCAGCAATAATAATTGGATTAACTTTACCATCTGCTTTAACCGGTGTAATAATTACTAAATCTTTAACTCCGGCTAATTTAGCTGGCAGGGCATTCATTAATACCGTTGAAGGATAACTAGCTGTTCCACCTGGTACATATAAAGCAACCCGTTCAATTGGACGAACCATTTGCCCCATAATCACACCATTATCTTTAAATAATGACCATGATTTATCTACTTGATTTTTGTGGAATTCAATTATTTGATTTTTAGTTCTTTCAAGAATTCGTAAATAATCTTCATCAACTTGTTTTAAAGCTTCTTCTTTTTCACTTTCACTAACAACTAAATCTTTTTGATCATTAATTTTATAACCATCAAATTTTAAACAATATTCAAATAATGCTTCATCCCCACGTTTATTAATATCATCAATTATTTTTAAAACTATTTCATTTACTTCATTACTTACACTTTCTTTACGATTATCTAATTTGGCTGCAATTGCCTCTAAATTACCATTATAATTAATAACTTTTAACATCTTTATTCCCCCGTTACTGCTTCTAATTTATTTACTAAATTCATTATCTCATCTTTTTTAAACTTAAAACTTACTTTATTGACAATCAATCTAGTTGAAATATCACTTATCTTTTCAATTACTTCTAATCCATTTGCTTTTAAAGTTGACCCTGTCTCGACAATATCAACAATTGCATCACTAATTCCCGTTACTGGTCCTAATTCCACAGAACCTTCTAGCTTAATAATTTCGACATCTTCGCCTTTTTTACCAAAATAATTTTTAGCCACCTTAGGATACTTACTTGCTATTTTTTTCCTACGTTCATATTTTTTATTACGATATTGTGGATATGCAGCAACTGCAAAATAACATTTACCAATATTTAAATCTATTAAATCATAATAATCTTCAAAATCACTTTCATCCAATGTATCTTTTCCAACAAAACCAATATCAACAATTCCATGTTCTAAAAAAGTCACGACATCATTAGCCTTACCAAAAATCATTTCCAATCCATCTTTAGTTGCAATTAATAACTCGCGATCTTTATTAATAATCGGTTCCATATCAAATCCAGCTTGTTGTAACAATTTACATACTTGCTTTTCAATTCTTCCCTTAGTAATCGCAATTTTAATCATGATTGTCCCCCTCCTTATCTAAAGCTTTCAAAATATGATTCATGTGATAACAAAAACCAATTGCACCAACGTTTTTATTAAATCGTGGTAATAAATCATCATATCTTCCCCCAGAAATGATTGGTTGTGCACATTTATCACTATAACCTTTAATCATCAAACCAGTGTAGTATTTCATTGTCGGTACCATTCCTAAATCAAAGATAATACTTTGTTGATTATCCAATGAATTGTATAATTCTTTTAAATGTTTCATTGCTTCTTGAAGAATTTCATCATCGATATTAGCAATAATTGGTTCTAATGATTCCAAAGAACCAAAAGCTGTTGGTAATGTTAATAGTAATGAATTTAATTTACTATCAAAGTTATTTTTAGCAACAAATCTTTTCATTTTACTAATATCACGATATTTCAATATTTCCTTTAATTCATCAGTATTATCACCAACTAAAGAACATAAGCGATTAAAAAATGCGGCTGATCCTAACTCAATTAAGATATTACTTAATCCTAAATGTGGTAATGATTCTTGAATCATATTCAAACATTCTTTATCACCAGCAATTCCTGCTTTATTAATCAACTCTACACCACCTTGAAAAAACTCACTAGAACGTCCTTTATGCATTGTTTCTTTACGATACACTTTACCAAAATAACAATATCTAGCTTCCTCATTTTCATAACTATTAGTTGAATAAAATCGAGCTAAAGGAATTGTAAAATCACAACGCATCGCTACATTTTTTCCTTCATGATTAATATATTGAAACATCTTTTCTTGTTCAAAACCACTATCTAATTGTTTATACAAATCAACGTATTCAAATGAAGGCATTAATACTTCTTTATAATTGTTTTTTGAAAAAATATTTCTTAAATCATTTTCAATTTCTCTTAACCTTGATACATTACTAATAATTGCATCAATACTCTCTTCTGGTATTAAATACTTAAATTCTTCCACCTAAATTCCCCCTTCTATTAAAAAAACGAGTCATTTACTAATGACTCGTTTATAAACAAATTGCCATTAGATACACCCATAAATATTATACACAAAATGGGTTGTATCAACGTTGATAGAACCCTAGGCAATCCAATGATGGTGATGTAATTGTAAATTAATTAGTTTTTTCATATTATCCACCTCTCATTGTATACAATATATCATATTTTTTATTAAATTAAAAGATAAATTTTATTTAATTTGATAAATTTTTATATTAAAAGACTGAGTATAACTCAGCCTTTTAAATTAAATATTTTCTTTTTTACAAATTGTAAGTAAACATACAATACTTAACATTGCAAGTAATACAAATGGTGTAATCGATATATCTCCAGTTTTTAAAGCTGTTTGTTTTGATGATATTTCTTGATTAACTTTTACTAAATTTTTAATTGCATTGTTTAAGTTATTATATGCTTGATTTATTTGTTCTTGACTTGCAGTTTCGCTTATTAAAACATTATTTGCTTCTTTTAAAACTGTTTGTAATAAATTATATGTTTCAACTGTATAATCTTTAGCATTTAATTTAGAAGCCGTATTAATTAAATCTTCTAATAAATCTTTATTTGGTTTATATCTTAAATTTAAATATGCTCTAACTAATGCTTCGTATGCATCATTTACTTCTTTTACTAAAGCATTTTCATTTGCTAAGATTTGATTGGCGATATTTAATACAGGTATTAATTGATCCCAGCTTATTTTAGTAAAATCGTTAGAATTTAGTAATGTAATTTTATTAACTAATTCTTGTAATGCCTTTTTATCACCTTTATAGAATTCTAATTTTTGCATTACACTTGCAAGTCGATCAAATGATGCATTGATTTTAGATTGAGTTGCATTATCATCAGCTAAAATTTCTGTAGCTTCTTCTAAAGCTGCTTTAAATTCTTCAACAACGATTGGTACAACTTTATTTAATTGTTCATCTGTAATCTTTTTAGCTTCTTCTATAGCAATTTGTAACAATGATTTATCAGCTTTAATCTCTAAATTAGATATAGCTTCATCTAATTTATTAATAATACTAGACACTTCTTCTAATGTAATTTCAGCTGCATCTTT
Source organism: Thomasclavelia spiroformis DSM 1552 (assembly GCF_025149465.1). Taxonomy (NCBI): domain Bacteria; kingdom Bacillati; phylum Bacillota; class Erysipelotrichia; order Erysipelotrichales; family Coprobacillaceae; genus Thomasclavelia; species Thomasclavelia spiroformis. The sequence continues at coordinate 1,720,654 of NZ_CP102275.1, forward strand.
ATTTAATAACTCACTAGCTTCATTGACAACTACTTGTAATTTTTGCCATGATTCTGGTGAATAATCTGTTTCAATTAATGCTTCAATTTCGGTTAATTTATCTTTAATTAATTGTGTATTACCACGTTTTACTAAATTATTTACAGCTTCTTTTAAATCAGCTAAAGCTTTATCAACACTACTTGCACTACTATTATTATCACTATTAATAGCTTTTGCTTCAGCTAATACTTTTGAAAATGCTTGATATGATGAAGCTGTATATTCTAATTCATTAATTTCTAAACTATTGATATAGTTTGTTAATTCACTATGATCAACCCCATATTTTGAATCATTTAATAAAACTATTTCAGCAATTGTAGGTATATTATTTACTTCCCATTCAATCTTTAATTCATAGATATTATTCCAGAATGGTAAGTATATTTCATTTAATGATTTATCCAATGCTCCAACTTCTACCCATTGTCTTTGACCATCTTGGTCAACTAACACTAAAACTTTAGCCTTAGATACACTACCACTTTGAACAATATTTATTTTTTTAACATCCAATTTTTCAGATAATGTATAACTAATATATCCAGCATCTTTAGTATTTGGTTTATATGCCGATGTTAAATCACCATCAAACATATTTTCTGGGACAAAACCTGCTACTTCAATTACGTTTGATGCAAATGTTGGATTGTTTGAAACTTTAACATATTCACCATCATTAATAACAATTTCATTAAATACAACAGCACGATTATTATTAGTTGCAGTAGCTAAGATTTTTAAATAACGAGCTTCGATGTTATCTACATTACCTTCTACATATACTTTATTAGGATATGTACTTGAAGCTTTATACCCAGCATCTGAATCGATACATTTTACATTAGCATCATTTTTATTTTCAATACCATCTCCAATTGTAATAACTTTAGTCCATTCATTTAAATCATTTGAAATCAAGATTTCTGCATCACGAAGATAGTTAACAGCCGAATCTTGACAATACATTGCAATTTTATTGATATTACGTACTTGACCTAAATCATAAATTGCATATTGACCTTTTTGTGGTAAAGTACCAAATTCAGTAATTGTATCAATGTTATTATCAAATGCTGCTCCATTATCACGACAGTCTTCACTTTCTCCCCATCCTGGAGTGATTCCAAAGTTTGTATCATATAATGTTGGTGTTGTAATTTCAAAAGATGTAACTACAAATTTTGTAATATTAAAAGTAATCGCTTTATCTGTTTGATTGATTAATCTTATATAACGTCCATCAGGCAATTCATTAAAATCAATATTTTGCCAATCAACATTATTTTTTGATACTTGTAATGTTAAATCTTCACCATTTACTAATTGTAAATCAATATTAGATAAATCTCTAATTCTTGGTAAAGTTAAACCAATATATTCTTGAGGATTTAATGTAATATTATCACTTGGAGTAATTGATCCTGTATCATTTGTAATATCAATTGTAATTGATTTTAAATCATCATTATTTGTATCAACATTACCACTAGATAAAATTGGTGTTACTTCAAATGCTGACATTTTTAACCAAGTATGTTTATCTTTAGTATTTTTAACTCTAACATAACGAGCTTGAATACCATTAAAATCTTCTTCAACAATTTTTTTATTCGTGTCTTGACTATAAGATTTAAATTTAGTGTATTCATTACCATCTAATGAATATTCCAAATCATAATTACTCCAATAATCACCATTTCCCATAATAAAACGAACATTATCAATAGGAACTACTTTACCTAGATCTAATCCAACATAATCACCAACTAAACTCATATCACCACTATTAGTTTGATACCATACAAATGTATTATCATTTCCATCTGTTAAATTTGATTCATTGTATGATTGATATACACGATATGTATTAGTTTTAATAACAGTTGGATTAAATTGATCTTCCACACTATTTATGCTTTTACCGTTTACATAAATTTCACGAATTGCTAGCCAAATATCTGGTGTAGCTTCACTACAAATAACTCTAATTCCTTTAACCGATAAATTTAAACCAGTTGCACTAAGTTGTAATGCCTTGTTTCCAACTTCACTTCCTTCAATATCTTTCCAAATTTTTCCATCTTCAGTATATTGAAGTTTTGCTTTAATAAAAGTATTTTTATTGTTTGTTGCAGAATTTGACATCAAGAATTTAACTTCTTTTAAATCAATTGCTTTAGTATATGTAATTCCTACATATTCTCCAACTTTAGATGAATTAGGTGTTTTCCATTGAGCAAAAGTATCATCTTTACCATCTAACATTAAATCAGTTGATTGCGTTGGTGTATCATTGCGGTTAGTAATAACTGAAATTACTTGCTTATCTGGATCAACAATTGTTGAAACTTTAAGCGATAAATAAGATTCCATTGCTTTAATAAATGGTACGATATGTTGTACCCCTACTTCAGCATATTCAAGGTGATCAACATAATGAAAGCCATATGTTTTAGATTTTGCAAAAGCACTTTGTCCAGCTGAAAAGTTTTCCCAAATCAATGAACTATCAGCACCTTGCTGTAAAGCTTTAATACCGTTTAAAAATGATAATGCAGCATTTGTTGTATCATCCCAACAATTTAACCAATAAATGATTTGATCTCTAATTCGCTTATCTCCAGCGTTTTCACGATAAACTTTTGCAGCACTTTGTAAAATTTTAAATTCATTAATTAAATCATCAATAAGTTCTTCATCGATTGTAGCATCTTTATTTAATAAATCCTTAAATGTTGTTAAACGATCTTTTAAATCAACTGATTCTTGTAATGCTGTTACACGGCTATCCATATTTTGATTAATCATATGTTTAGAAAGTTCACGTAATGCATTTGAAGCTTCAGTTTCAGTTGAATTATTATGATCAACATATTTAAATGAATCATTCCAGCATTGATTTGCTTCTTCTTTAGATTCCCAAATATTCCATGAATAGCAGGCGTTACCAAAAATTGCAACTTTACTTGGTTCTGATTGTTGCATTGGATTTAATACAATTCCTTGAATCTTTTCAGGATCTACATTTGGATGTAAGAAAGTATCATATCCACCCATAATTAAATGTTTTTTTGAATTATCTGTACACGGCCAGTTAATCCATAAATATGGACCACGTCCTGTATTATTTGTAAAAGTATTAGTAAAATTTTGTGATACTTCTCCCCAAATTCTTCCACCAGTCATAACAATTTGAACATTTTCAGGAAAATCACGATAATAGCTTTCTCCATTATACATGTACTCTTGAGTACAAAATGGTAATGTAAGTTTTAAATCTGGATAAGATTTTTGCATTTCTTTGATCCAAGCAGTCATATCATTTAATGTTCTTATATAATTTTGGCTTCCGACATTTCCAGCATCATCAGCTAAAATTGCAATTTGACGTACACCAGCTTCAATAACTTGAGCAAATTTTGCCTGCATAACTTTTAAATCCGCTTGATAATTGTCTTCAGAATTATAACGAATTGGATTATTCATATATGGATGTAAAGCAAAAACAAAACGACATTTTGATTCATTACCAGCTTTTGCTAATGGTTTAATTTTTGTTTCAATTTCTTCTTGACTATATAACTCACGCCATTTTGCATTATGTTTAGGATCATCTTTAGGAGCATAAAAATATGAATTTAATTTATAATATCCTCCCCATTTCATCAATTGAACACGATCTTCAGTTGACCAAGGATTTCCATAATATCCTTCAATAAATCCACGACTAGCTACATCTGCATAGTCTTCAATTGTAAAATTACAAATTGAATTATTATCTAATTGATTAAAAATATGATATAAACTTGTAATTCCATAAAATGCAGCATCGCTGTCTTTACCAAGAATTGTAATAATATCATTTCTTGATGTTAATAAATATGAATCTAATTTTGAAAATAAATCTGGATCATTCAATAAATAATTTGCTTTAACATATTCATCAACAAATTCACCTGAATTATTAATTCCAACTAAAATGTTAGTTTTTCCATTTTGAATTTCTTTTGAAACACTTCCTTCAATTTCATATGTTGTCAAAATTTCGTTCAGTCTAATTTTAGTATCAGCATCAATTCCATTTTCATATACAATATTAATAGCATCGATACTATAATTGCCCTCTTCGTAATTAATCGAGTGTGGCTTTGGATAAATCTCATACTCTTTTTGAGTAGTTTTTGCTTTAACCGGATATACATTTACACATCCAAATATCATGAAAAAAGTCAAAACTACTAAAAGAAGTTTACTTCCCTGTTTTCTCATAATTTTCTTTCCTTTCCTTCATCATAGTCTAATGATTATATATTTTGATGGATCATTAAAAAAATAAAGACCAAATATAAGTATGCAAAAAAGCATATTATATTTGGTCTTGCCTGCTTAAAGTAACAATCCATACCCTAATATCCTATCAAAATAAATAATTAAGGTCAAGAAATAATTTGTAGATTATTAATTAAATTATTAACTTAAATAATAAAATATTATTATCTTAATATTTATTTTTTAAAATGTTTATTTATTATCACTTTAATAGTATTATATTAAATATATAAGGAGGAAACAATATGGATTATATTACTAAAGTATTAACACAAGTAAAAGAAAAAAATGCAGATCAACCGGAATTTATTCAAGCTGTTGAAGAAGTACTTGAAAGTTTAAAACCGGTAATTGAAGCTCATCCTGAATATGAAAAACAAGCTATTTTAGAAAGATTAGTAGAACCAGAAAGAACTTTAATGTTTAAAGTACCATGGATGGATGATAATGGACAGGTTCATGTTAACCGTGGTTATCGTGTTCAATTTTCAAGTGCAATTGGACCATATAAAGGTGGTTTAAGATTACATCCAAGTGTAAATTTAGGAATTATCAAATTTTTAGGATTCGAACAAATATTTAAAAACTCTTTAACTACATTACCTATCGGTGGTGGTAAAGGAGGTTCTGATTTTGATCCACAAGGAAAATCAGACAATGAAATTATGCGTTTCTGCCAAAGCTTTATGACTGAATTATATCGTCATATTGGACCAGATGTAGACGTACCAGCTGGAGATATTGGAACAGGTGCTCGTGAAATTGGATATTTATACGGACAATATAAACGTATTAAAGGGGCATTTGAAAACGGCGTATTAACTGGTAAACCAATGCCATATGGTGGAAGTTTAATTAGACCAGAAGCAACAGGTTTTGGAGCTGTATATTTTGGAAAAGAAGTTTTAGCTCATTTTAATGATACTTATGAAGGTAAAACAATCGCATGTTCCGGATATGGAAATGTTGCATGGGGAGTTTGTTTAAAAGCAAGAGAATATGGTGCTAAAGTTGTATCAATTTCTGGACGTGATGGATATGTATATGATCCAGAAGGAATTACTACTGATGAAAAAATTGATTTCTTATGCAAAATCCGTGAATCAAATGATATTAAATTAAAAGATTATGCTGAAAAATTTGGTTGTGAATTCCATCCAGGTGAAAAACCATGGGGATTAAAAGTTGATATGGCTTTCCCATGTGCTACACAAAATGAAATCGGTGAAGAAGAAGCTAAACAATTGATCGCTAACGGTGTTAAATATATCGTTGAAGGTGCAAATATGCCAACAACTCCTGAAGCAGTACATTACTTCTTAGCAAATGGTGGTATTTTAGCTCCTGCTAAAGCTGCTAATGCTGGTGGTGTTGCTGTATCTGCATTAGAAATGTCACAAAACTCTATGCGTTATAATTGGACAGCAAAAGAAGTTGATGAAAAACTTCATAATATTATGATTGATATCCATAATTCATCAGTTGCTGCTGCTGAAAAATATGGATTAGGATATGACTTAATCAAAGGAGCAAATATCGCTGGATTTGAAAAAGTCGTAGCTGCAATGATATCTCAAGGAATTTATTAAGATAACTAAAAAGCACTTAACAGTGCTTTTTTATTTTTTATTTACTTTTGCAATTTGATCTTTATATTCATTCATTCTTTCCATCAGTTCATTATAAAACTCTTGAGCATTCAATATATATAAAGTAGATGAAGTTCGATGCTTTATTTTTATTTTATGCTTACTAATTAATTCAACATCTTTAATATCCTTATAATCAATTAATGCCGGTAAAATTCCAATTCCTTTGTATTCATAAATCATCATTGAATCATTAAATATCTTCATATTATACTTAGTTGTTATTATTGATAAAAGCACAAATAATAATATTAGACCAATAATTACTTTTGATTTATTATGGTCTATTGCAAAATAAACACATGCTCCGCTAATCAATAAAAACATAACAATCGAAAAAATCATCATCCTAAATTCTTTATATTTCATCATAACACCTCTTTATATAAAATAAAAACAACCTAAAGGTTGTAATTTACTAAATGGTGACCTGTACGGGATTCGAACCCGTGAATGCATGCGTGAAAGGCATGTGAGTTAACCGTTTCTCCAACAGGCCAAAATAAAAACTGTTAACACAGTTATAATGGTGGTTCCGGCCGGAATCGAACCAGCGACACGAGGATTTTCAGTCCTCTGCTCTACCGACTGAGCTACGGAACCAATTGGCGGTCTGGACGGGACTCGAACCCGCGACCTCCGCCGTGACAGGGCGGCATTCTAACCAACTGAACTACCAGACCATTTTGGTTGCGGGAGAAGGATTTGAACCAACGACCTTCGGGTTATGAGCCCGACGAGCTACCAGACTGCTCCATCCCGCGATATTCTTTTTTTAAATAAATGGCGAGGGATGAGGGATTCGAACCCCCGCGGGACGTTAATCCCCTGTCGGTTTTCAAGACCGATCCCTTCAGCCGGACTTGGGTAATCCCTCGCATTATTGGTGGACCCTGTTGGACTCGAACCAACGACCGATCGGTTATGAGCCGATAGCTCTAACCAACTGAGCTAAGGGTCCTTGTTGTTTGTCTCTTACGGGTACCTCATATTTAATTGGTAGCGGGGAAGGGATTCGAACCCCCGACCCACCGGGTATGAACCGATTGCTCTAGCCAACTGAGCTACCCCGCCGTAATCAACTACAGCAATGCTATAATCTAATATTGGTGGAGCCTAGCGGGATCGAACCGCTGACCCCCTGCGTGCAAGGCAGGTGCTCTCCCAGCTGAGCTAAGGCCCCAATTCTTATTTTTTAAATGGTCGGGAAGACAGGATTTGAACCTGCGACCCCCTGGTCCCAAACCAGGTGCACTACCAAGCTGTGCTACTTCCCGCTTTTTGCTTTTTTAAATGGCGCGCTAGGCAGGAATCGAACCCACAACCTCTTGATCCGTAGTCAAGCACTCTATCCAGTTGAGCTACTAGCGCTTCTTCTTCCTTACAACGCTTCCATATTCTAACATCTTTCTCAAGCTTTTGCAAGTCCTTTTTTTGTTAAATGACCAAAATAAAAACTGTTAACACAGTTATAATGGTGGTTCCGGCCGGAATCGAACCAGCGACACGAGGATTTTCAGTCCTCTGCTCTACCGACTGAGCTACGGAACCAATTGGCGGTCTGGACGGGACTCGAACCCGCGACCTCCGCCGTGACAGGGCGGCATTCTAACCAACTGAACTACCAGACCATTTTGGTTGCGGGAGAAGGATTTGAACCAACGACCTTCGGGTTATGAGCCCGACGAGCTACCAGACTGCTCCATCCCGCGATATTCTTTTTTTAAATAAATGGCGAGGGATGAGGGATTCGAACCCCCGCGGGACGTTAATCCCCTGTCGGTTTTCAAGACCGATCCCTTCAGCCGGACTTGGGTAATCCCTCGCATTATTGGTGGACCCTGTTGGACTCGAACCAACGACCGATCGGTTATGAGCCGATAGCTCTAACCAACTGAGCTAAGGGTCCTTGTTGTTTGTCTCTTACGGGTACCTCATATTTAATTGGTAGCGGGGAAGGGATTCGAACCCCCGACCCACCGGGTATGAACCGATTGCTCTAGCCAACTGAGCTACCCCGCCGTAATCAACTACAGCAATGCTATAATCTAATATTGGTGGAGCCTAGCGGGATCGAACCGCTGACCCCCTGCGTGCAAGGCAGGTGCTCTCCCAGCTGAGCTAAGGCCCCAATTCTTATTTTTTAAATGGTCGGGAAGACAGGATTTGAACCTGCGACCCCCTGGTCCCAAACCAGGTGCACTACCAAGCTGTGCTACTTCCCGCTTTTTGCTTTTTTAAATGGCGCGCTAGGCAGGAATCGAACCCACAACCTCTTGATCCGTAGTCAAGCACTCTATCCAGTTGAGCTACTAGCGCTTCTTCTTCCTTACAACGCTTCCATATTCTAACATCTTTCTCAAGCTTTTGCAAGTCCTTTTTTTGTTAAATGGTGCCCAGGGCCGGAATCGAACCGGCACGGATTTTAAGGTCCGCAGGATTTTAAGTCCTGTGCGTCTACCAGTTTCGCCACCTGGGCACTTAATGGAGGTTCCAACCGGACTCGAACCGATGATAACAGAGTTGCAGTCTGCTGCCTTACCAACTTGGCCATGGAACCATTAATATTTTTTCTTCACTTTTCCGTGTCTTTCACCGGACTGCCTTTATATAATATAACATATATATTAATTTTGCAAGACTTTTCTTCAAAAAAATTACACTTTTCTTCTTTTGATAAAAAAAACTTTGATTAAATCAATTCTTTTTTTTAAAAAAACTGCTGGTTTTTACCAACAGTTTAAGATTATTTTGACTTTACTTTTGTCCAACGTAGATTATACATTTCTTTTACTTCATTTGTTTGATATGCAAATATTTCATCTTTTGAATCAGTACGAATATCATAAGCACTAATTCCTTTAAAATCATTTTGAGAAGCTTTTTTTGCTGCTTTTACATTAGCAGTCAAATAACCAACTTCAATAGTGTTTTTATATGAATTACTATTTGAAATCATATGATTAATAAATTCATTTGCCAATTTAGTATTTTTACACTCCTTAGAAATAACAAATCCATCAAACCAAACATTAGTTCCTTCTTCAGGTAAATAATATTCCATATTAGGATTTTCACTCATTACAGTTGTTGCATCCCCTGAATACATAATAGCCATTGCTTTTACACCACTACTCATAGTATCAATAACTTCATCACCTACATATACAGGATCCATTTCACTTCTTTGATCAATCAACCAATTATAAGCATCATCTATTTCTTTTCTATCAGTTGTATTCATTGAATAACCTAATGCCTTTAAAGCAACCATAAAACTATCTCGTTCTGAATCATACATATATATTTGTCCTTTATATTTTGGATTACGAAGAATATTCCATCCTTCTTTTAAATCATTTTTATCAACAACAGTTTTATCATATAAAATCCCAACGTTTCCACAAAAATAAGGTACCCAATAATCATTATTAGGATCAAACGACTGCCCTAATATTCCTTTATTTATATTATCGAAATTAGTAACTATTGATTTATCAATTGGCTGTAAGCGTTCTTCTTTAATCAATCTTTCAATCATATATTCTGAAGGGACCATAATATCATAGCTATTGCCACTTACATATTTAGTATACATAATCTCATTAGAATCAAATGTTTCATATACAACTTTACAATCATACTTATCTTCAAAATCACTTATAACTGACTTATCAATATATTCACCCCAATTATACACTCTTAAAGTCTTTTTTCCTATTCCAGCTGAAATTGACCAACCTACCGATATTAATAAACATCCTGCTAAAATAACTTTAACAACTTTACTTTTTAATAACTTATCAGTCGCTTTAGGAAAAACTCGAGGAATAATTGTTCCTAACACAACAACAATCAATACAACAACTAAAATAATCGTTGCTAATGCATAAATACTAGGATTAGTACGTTTTGACATGTTATAAATAACAATTGAAATATTCTCAATTCCATTACCACTAACAAAATACGAAACAATAAAATCATCAAATGATAATGTAAATGCCAATAATACTCCAGATATAATCCCTGGTTTAATCTGTGGAATAATCACTTTAGTAAGTGCCTGAAACGGTGTTGCTCCTAAATCCATTGCTGCATCAGCTAAATTATCATCAAGTTGTCTTACTTTTGGTAAAACATTAGTAATAACAAAAGGGGTACACAATACAATATGTGCTATTAACATTGTGATATACCCTTTTTCTATTTTCATAAACGAAAATAATAACATTAATGAAATTCCAGTTACAATTTCTGGATTCATAATTGGTATATTATTAACTTGTAATAATATTTTTCGCAATATCGGTTTTGATTTTGAAACTCCAATTGCTGTAATTGTCCCCAAAATCGTTGAAATAACTGTTGAAAGAATTGCAATACTTACCGAAACAATGATTGCATCAATCATTTGTTGATTGGCAAATAATTCTTGATACCAACGTAATGAAAAGCCACTCCAATTAGATAATGATTTCGAATCATTAAAAGAAAAAATTGTCATCACTAACAACGGTAAATATAAGAATACTAAAGCTAAACCAATCCATAAACTACTATTAAAACTAGGTTTATAATTTTTTAGTTTTTTCACGTTTAGTTTCCTCCTGGTATCCCGCATATTTTTCTACCTTGTTAATAAGTCCCATAAGAACGATAACTAAAACAGCAAGAATCAATGATACAGCACTACCAAAATGCCAATCACCTACATTAATAAATTGTTGTTCAATAAAATTACCAATTAATGCATATTGTCCGCCACCTAATAATTTTGGAATAACGAACGATGAAACTGCTGGTAAAAAAACCATTGTAATTCCGGTTAAAACACCACCTAATGATAATCTAAAAGTAATTTTCCAAAAAGTAGTAATTGGATTAGCTCCTAAATCATTGCTTGCTTCAATCAAAGATTTATCCATTTTTGATAATGAAGCATGAATCGGTAAAATCATAAATGGTAAAAAATCATATACCATCCCTAATACCACTGCAAAATCAGTATATAAAAAACTGACCTCACCAAAGCCTAGAAGCTGAAATACATTACTTATTATTCCCTTACTACTAAGTATATTTATCCAAGCATATGTACGCATCAACATATTGATCCATGTCGGAAATGTAATTAATAAAATAAGGATAGTTTGCGTATTTTCTTTACATTTAGAAATTGCATAAGCAACTGGATAACCAATTAATAAACATAACACAGTCGTAATAATTCCTAAAATAAATGATTTAATTAATACAGAAACAAAAATTGGATCAAAAAATTTTGAAAAATTATCTAATGTAAAACTAAATGTTGTTATTGCATTACCTTTTTGTATAAAAGCATACATCATTATTAAAAACATTGGTATAATCGTTAAAATAAATAACCAAAAACAATAAGGGCCAACTAATTTACGAAAATGTTTCATCAATAACTACCCATTTTATCCATCACATGAATATCTTCAGGCCAAAAATCTAAATTAACTTTTTTCCCTACTTCACTAATATCCGTTGTATGTACTTTATAATTACGATTTTTTGCTTTTACCATTATTTCATAATGTACACCTTTAAATACAATAGAAGTGACTACTCCTTCTATCTTTCCCTTACCAACATCTACAATATCTAAATCCTCTGGTCTTAATACAATATCAACTTCTTGTCCTTCATCAAACCCTTTATCAACACATTCGAAACATTGTCCATCAAATTCAACTAAATAATCTTCAATAAAAATTCCTTCAATAATATTAGATTCACCAATAAACTGTGCCACAAAACGGTTTTCTGGTTCATTATAAATATCAGTAGGTGAACCAATTTGTTGAATCTGCCCCTCATTCATAACAACAATTGTATCAGACATTGTTAATGCTTCTTCTTGATCATGAGTTACATATACAAAAGTAATTCCTACTTCTTGTTGGATATTTTTTAATTCAATTTGCATTGTCTTTCTAAGTTTTAAATCTAGCGCTCCTAGTGGTTCATCAAGCAATAAAACTTTTGGTTCATTTACCAATGCTCTAGCAATGGCAACGCGTTGTTGTTGACCTCCAGATAATTGATTAATATTTCTTAATCCAAATCCTTCTAAACCAACAAGCTTAAGCATGCGATTCACTTTATGTTCAATCGTGTCTTTATCCATCTTTTTAATTTTTAAACCAAAAGCAATATTATCAAAAACATTCATATGCGGAAATAAAGCATACTTTTGAAAAACTGTATTTAATTCTCTTTTATATGGCGGTAATTTACTAATGTCTTGCCCATTGAATAATACAGTTCCACCATTAGCTTCTTCAAATCCACCCATAATTCTTAAAGTAGTCGTTTTACCACAACCACTAGGTCCTAATAAAGTAACAAATTCTTTTTCATTAATATCTAGATGTATTCCCTTTAAAACTACTTGTCCATTATATTCTTTCGTTAAATTATCTAATTCAATTAATTTTTCCATAATACCTCCTAAAATACCGGTGGTGTCGATACCCAGATAACTTTTGCTTTAGTTTCACTATTGTTAACCAAATAATGTGATACTAACCCTTTTAAATAAAAAGTTTCACCTTTTTTTAATACAAATTCATTTTCTCCATATACTAACTTAACTTTTCCTTGAACAACATAGCCAAATTCTTGACCCTCATGAGGGTCAAGAGCCATCGATTGTTTACCTGGAGCTATTTCGATTAAAATAGGTTCCATATCATTTTTTTGAGCATTAGGAATAATATATGAAATAATATAATCATCCTGCTCATTTACAAAAAAATCATCTTTTTTAAAAACAATTTGTTCTGCTGGTTTTTCACTAAAAAATTCCTGCAAATTAGTTCCTAAAGCTTCTAAAATATCTTCTAAAGTTGTTATTGAAGGTGATGTTAAATCACGTTCTAATTGCGAAAGAAACCCCTTTGTTAATTCACTTCGATTAGCTAATTCTTCTAATGTAAGGCCATTTGCTTGGCGTAACATTTTGATCTTACCTCCTATATCCATAATATCACCTCCTATTTTTAACATACTAATTATATCTATTTATAGTAATAATGCAACAATATTTAACAAATTGTTTAATATATTATACTAATTATAAAAAAACGCTGATACAATGTATCAACGATTTCATAATTTTTCTCTTCTTTTAGATGATTTAATAAATAACTGTTTTAATAAAGATTCATCTTCATCCAACAAAGCTTGCTTTATTAAATCTAATTGGATTTCAAAAGAATCAATCGAATTCAATAAATTATCTCGATTCTTTAAAAACAATTCTGACCACAAACTTTCATTAATATTTGCAATTCTTGTCAAATCACGATATGAATCACCAATATATTTTCCTGTATTATATTTTTCATTATCACTATTTATAAGTGCTACAGCAAGAGCATGTGGCAATTGTGATGTAAAAGAAATAATTTCATCATGAGCCTCAGGCGACATGATTTTAACACTTTTAAATCCTAATTTAGCTACAAATCCTTCCATAAATGTAATACTTTCTTTTTTATTAACAGGATGTTCAATTAAAATATAATTTGCATTTTTAAACACTTCTTTACTGGCATATTCAAAACCTTTTTTTTCTCGTCCAGCCATTGGATGCCCACTTACAAATTCAACATCTTTATCAATAATATTGATTGCTTCTTGTAAAAAATATGATTTGATTCCTATTGCATCAGTTATAATACTTCCTTTTTTAAACTGATTGTTTTTCAAAAATTCTAAAACTAAAGATGGATACAAACAAATAATCGTTAAATCTGATTTACTAATAATTTCTTTATCATCTTGATAACCTTCAATAATATATCCACCATCTTTAGCACTTTTTAAAGTCTTTTGATCAATATCAATTCCATAAACTTGATGTCCTAGGCCCTTTAATGCTTTAACAAAGCTTCCTCCAATAACACCTAATCCTACTACTGTAATAATCATATTGACCTCTTATACTAATAATCCAGCTATAAATGATGTAATTGATAATAAAATAACTAGAAAGCAGTATCTACCCAACAATTGCCAAAAAACTGTTTTTTCTTTATTAATTAATTTAAAAGTAATAACAACTAAAAAACTAGTAATAAATCCATGACCTAAAACAAAAGCCATTCTCGCTCCAACAACATTCATCAATAAAGGAATAAAAATAATACTTACTAAAATAAAATCCAACATTAAAACAATAGTTGATTTTATATTTATTTTCATCCATCTAAAACCAAAATTTTCTTTAAATAATTGAAATTTAGTTTTTTGCGGCTCTACTTTTTTCGTAAATTCAAATTCTTTTTTTTGTCTTTCAACTTTACGTTCAAATCTTGACATCTTTAACTACCTCAATTAAATTACTTTCTTTTTTCTTCAAGCATTTTTATTTTATGATCTAATAAGTTTTTCGTTAAATCCACATAATAATCATGAGGATATTCTAAACGGAATACTTCATCCCAAATACGTTGTTTTTGAATATTTGAATACTCTCTGATTTCATCAAGAGTATATTCAGGATAAACCTTTTTTCCATCAACAAATACCGGTACTTGTAGTTCTTCAACTGTGTATGTATTGGCAAAAATTGTTTTAAATTTCCAAATATTGGATTGATGATAAATAGTTAAATCTTGATCACTTGTTATTTTTTCATCATGGAAAGCAATAACATCACCGATTGCTTTTCCAGTTTCATTCTCAAATAAACGATATACTTTTTTATATCCAGGATTTGTTATTTTTTCAACATTTTCAGAAATCTTTATTTTTGAAATAATTTTATTATCTTTTTCAATTGCTACAAGTTTATATACACCACCAAATACTGGAGAATTTTTTGAAACAATTAAGTTTTCACCAACTCCAAAAGAATCAATTTTTGCTCCTTGATCTAATAAAGAACGAATTAAATATTCGTCCAATGAATTAGATGCTGTAATCTTTGTATCAACTAAACCAGCAATATCTAACATCATTCTTGCTTTTTTAGATAAATAAGCAATATCACCACTATCAAGTCTAATCCCTTTTAATTTTTTACCTATTGGTGCTAACACTTCATTTGCAATTCTTATTGCGTTTGGTACCCCACTTTTTAATGTATCATAAGTATCAACTAATAAAACGCAATCATCAGGATATGTAAGTGCATATGTTTTAAAAGCTTCATATTCACTATCAAACGATTGTACAAATGAATGTGCCATTGTTCCTACCACGGGAATATTAAACATCATTCCCGCTGAAACGGTTGCAGTTCCTGCAACTCCTCCAATATATGCTGCTCTTGCTCCATAAGTAGCACTATCATAACCTTGCGCTCTTCTTGCTCCAAATTCCATTACCGGACGACCTTTTGCTTCTTTTACAATTCGATTGGCTTTTGTCGCAATTAAACTTTGGTGATTTACTGTTACTAATAATAAAGTTTCAATTAATTGTGCTTCGATAAATTTAGCTCGAATAGTTACTAACGGTTCATTAGGAAATACAGGTGTTCCTTCTTTAACCGCATAGATTGTTCCAGTAAAATGAAAATCTCTTAAATAATCAAAAAATTCTTCATCAAATTTATTTAGTGAGCGGAGATATTCAATATCTCCCTCACTAAAATGCAAATGATCAATACATTCAATCAATTGCTGTAACCCTGCAAAAATAGAGTATCCCCCATTATCCGGATTTTTACGATAATACATGTCAAAATAAACATACTGATCTTTATTACCTTGTTTAAAATAATTATATGCCATTGTTAATTCATATAAATCCATTACCAATGTTAAATTACGTTTACTTCCTGCGTGCAATTTCATATTATTCTCCTTGTTTATATTTAACATTATAATAAACTCTTTTACTCAAAAAATCTAGTTATTTTAAAAATATAGTTCATATGATTGTCGTGGTTGAATAGGTGGTTGTGGTGGTTGTGGTTTTACTGGTGGTATTTTTTCAAATAATACCGGAATTAATAATTGTTGACCAGGAAAAATCATCATTTGATTATCTAGATCATTCATATTTTTAATATAATCTACTCGAGTATTGAATCTTCTAGAAATCGCATATACATTATCACCTCTTCTTACTGTATACAAAAATATTTCTCCAACTTTTGGTGCGACAATCGGCATAGGTCTTCGATCAAATAAATTTTCCATGTAATCTTCGTACATGTACATCCCTCCTACTCTAACCTATTCATGTACGAAAAATATCTCTAGGCAGAAAAGTACATCATTTTTACTCATGACGTACTTTTTTTATTAATTCAACAACTCTTTCAATATTTTTACCATCATGATATTTAAAAAACATTTTTGAAAATGCTTCAATATCATATTGTTTATTAACAATGATGGCATCAGCAAGCTGATTTTCATTTAAACAGATTGCTCCTGGCATTATTTTTTGATAATCAACAAAACATCCTAAAGTAGATAAATATTCATCTAAATCCGGAACAAAAAAATACATTGGTTTATTAAAAAAAGAATAATCAAAGATAATTGAAGAAAAATCCGATATCAACATATCACTAATCGTAAATAAATCATGAGTATCTTCATGATTTAAATTAATAATTCTTTGATCATCTGTAATTGGTACATCTAATAAAAGTGGGTGTAATTTATAAACTAAAACATATTGATCATTTAGTTGATCTAATAATTTTTTAGCATCAAAATCCACACTTTTCATTCCTTGATAAATATTTCCTCTAAATGTTGGGGCATATAAAATAACCCTTTTATTTTTTAAAAGTGGATATTTATTTAGTAACTTTAATTTAGTTTTTTCAATATAGTTTTGATCAACCAAATGATCAACACGTGGCATTCCAGTTACTACAACATTTTCTTTATTTACATTAAAAGCTTCTTGATAGGGAACTTTCCAATATACACTATTAGCAATAACATAATCATAATTTTTAATTGGGTATTCTCGTTTAATTGCATTTCCAAATTTTTTGATTGCACCTGTTGCATGCCAAATTTGAATTACTTTTACACCTTCTCGTTTAAAGTTACTAATAACATAGTTATTATCAGTAATTAAAACTATTTTAGATGTATTAATTACATATATTTGCTTAATACAATTAAGCAAATATAAAAAATTATTAATTAAATTTTTTTTATTATAATTAATCAAAACTGTTTTTAAGACAAAACTATGATCTTGACTTAATTTATCATAAATCAATTTCAAATCACTTTCTAATTTATTAGCTTCTAAAGAAACAAATGCCACTTGATTATTTTTTATCGAAAAAAAACCAACAAATACATTAACTACTCTTAAAATTATATTAACAATTATCTTCATTGATCCCATTAATCTTTTCACCTACTTAAATAATATATCTAATACTCGTTTTGATGCATTACCATCTTCATGATTATTAAACCTTTGATTAAATTTTGTAAGTTTATCAAAATTAAAATCATTCATCTCAATTTTATTTAATAATATTGTCTCATCTTCAATAACTTCACCTGGCAATTCATGATAAATATCTAAATAAAAACCTCTTAATTCATCACGATAACTATCTAAATCATACATATAAAAATAAATCGGTCTTTTTAAAATCGCATAATCAAAAAAGACACTTGAATAATCGGTTACTAAAATATTAGCAATTAAATATAAATTACCAATATCTTCCTTAGGATCCACAAAATAGACAAAATCTTTTACACCTTCTAAATCAAAGTCATTAACGATTAAATAATGTGGTTTAAAAATAACAACATAATCATCACCTAGCATTTCTTGCCATTTTTTAAAATCAACTTTTAATTTAAAAGTATATCCCTTTAAATTATAAGAATTATCACGCCATGTAGGTGCATATAAAATAACCTTTTTATCCTTAGGAATCTTTAATTTTGATTTAATTACATCTAAATCATGCTCTTTATAATTTGATAATATATCATTTCGAGGATAACCAGTTTCAATCAATCGTGCTCGATCAATTTTAAAAGCACTTTGAAACACTTCAGTAGTAAAAGCACTTGGTGAAATCATATAATTATATTTACTTACATCATTATCATATGTTGAACACATTTGTTCAACTGTCATTTCACTTCGGTAAAAAGTAG
Organism: Thomasclavelia spiroformis DSM 1552; assembly: GCF_025149465.1. Classification (NCBI taxonomy): domain Bacteria; kingdom Bacillati; phylum Bacillota; class Erysipelotrichia; order Erysipelotrichales; family Coprobacillaceae; genus Thomasclavelia; species Thomasclavelia spiroformis. The sequence continues at coordinate 1,738,820 of NZ_CP102275.1, forward strand.
TTCCTTCAGGTACTTCAATATCATGTGCTAATTTTTTTAATGGTGTTCCATGCCATGTTTGTAAATAAATTTGATTTGGCTTTTTTAATACATATTTAGGTAATTTACAATTAACGATCCAATATTTAGATCTTGCTAGGTAGTAGAAATAAGGGATACTGAAATATTCAATAATTTTAGCATTTTCAATTTCAATATTTTTTTCTTTATGATTTTTAATCGCAAAAATACATCGATATTTTTGATACTTTAAATGCGTAGACATATATTTATGCAATGCCATTGGATTATCTGAATAGCCTCTACCATGAAAAGAAATAAACAATACTGTATCATTTTGACAAGGAATCAAACGATAAACTAAACGATATAATAGTCTAATTAATTTACCTAATAGATTTTTTATTAATCTCATCATAACCTCCATGTAAAAATAAGGGGTATACCCCTTATTTAAATACTATATCCACAACTCGTTTTGATGCATTACCATCTTCCCATGAACAAAATCTTTGATAAAATTGCTCATAACGATTAGAAAACTCTTTATTTAAAGCATCAATATTTTTTATACGCTCAACAACTTCTTGGGTTGTATAAACTAATGGACCTGGTAATTCTGTTTCCATATCAATATAAAATCCTCTTAAAACATCACGATATTTATCTAAATCATAAGTATAGAATAACATTGGTCTTTTTAAATTCGCAAAATCAAAGAAAACACTTGAATAATCAGTAATACAAATATCACTAATCAAATATACTTCTGCAATATCATCATACTTACTTAAATTAAAAGCAAAATCCTCTAGTCCTGTCACATCTAAATTATCAGCAATATAATGATGAGTTCTTAATAAAACAACATACTCATCACCTAACTCCTGTTTCAACAAATCTAAATCCAATTTCAATTTAAACTTATACTTACCATTACCATAATATTCATCATCACGCCAAGTTGGTGCATATAAAATTGTTTTTTTATCTAATGGGATATTTAATTTCTTTTTCAAATTAATTGCAATTTGATCACGATTACTAGCTAATAATAAATCATTTCTTGGATATCCTGTTTCTAACATATTACCATCATACATAAAACAACTTTTAAATATATCACTTGAAAATTTATTTGGCGCAATCAAATAATCCCATTCTTGTTTTTGACGATAGAATTGTGCTTTATAGGTTGGTGAAGCTGCTGTAACTTCTTCTTGATCAAACGCTAAACGTTTAAGCGGTGTCCCATGCCATGTTTCTAAAAATATTTGTTCTTCACGTTTTCTAAACCATAGCGGTTGGCGCACATTAAAAACAAAATATTTTGATTTAGCTAAGTAATAAGCATATTTACGAGTAAATCTTTTAACTTTAATTCCCCCATAAGGAAGTTTAGTTTTAGGATCATTTAAAACCCAGATAAATTTATATTTATTTGGATAATTCTTAGCTAAATATTCATAAATATATTTAGGTGAATCAGCATAACTTTTTCCCATAAAAGTTTCAAACATGATCGTATTTTCTTCAATTGGTTGATTAATATATTTATGACGATATAAATATTTATTCATTTCATTTTTGTTTTTTAAGATCTTTTTAAATTTTAGCTTTGCTAAATGACGATTTACAATCTTTTTAGCTAATTCAATATCACCATTAATACCCGCTTCAATTAATTTTCGACTAAATCTAGAACTTTTATTTAACAATTCCGGTCTAATGTTTTTAAGTACTGTCGTCATAATTTCAAAGCGTTCATTTCGCCACAAATCATTTTTACTGCGACGAATCTTTTTAGCAAAAAAACGAATATAATAACTAACCATTTTTGCATCTAGATAATAACGAATATAACCATTTTCATCTACCAATGAAACACAATAATTGTGTGCTTTAATAAATTCATTAAAACGATTATCAGGATCTTTTATTTGTGAAAGTGAAGGAGTGTTAATTGGATCATTATGCTTTCTTTTTACATATATAGCATTTTCATCATACATAAAGCTATTTGAATATTTTAACAATTGAACAACAAAAGGTGCATCTGAATAATAATTAAATTCTTCATTAAATCTAATTCTATTTTCTTTAATTAATTTAGTCTTGATTAAAATATTTAATACTGATATATTTCTTAATCCATGACGAGTTCTAATTAAAATATCAGTTTTATATTCACTACTATTAGTTTCATCATAAACTTTATTAATAAACTTATTTTTACGATCGTGATCTTTATCTTTAAGATCCAATTCATCATTTTTTTCATCATCCATTGTTTCAAAAACTTTCTTTTTAAACCAAGTGAATTTACGAATCCCACTAACTAAATCTAAGTCATTATTAGTAGCTTTTTCAAGTAATAATGATAATGTATCTTTCATTAAATAATCATCACAATCAATAAAATATAGATAATCACCAGTAGCATTATCAATCCCAATATTTCTTTTTTTAGCAACATTAGCATCAATTCCTGCATTAATGATTTTCAAATTTATATCATATTTTTTTAAATCATCAGTAATTTGATTTTCATCACTAATAATCAATAAAGTTTCATAATCTTTAATTTGTTGTTGACTGATACTTTCTAAACAATCATATAAATAGTTTATGTAGCGATCATAAGGAACTATAATACTTAACTTCATCTATTTATGTAAATCGTCTTTAATTTTAGTTGTAGAAATACCTTTTGTACGTGGTAAATATACAACTTCACAATATTCTTTTAAATAATCAAACTTACCTTCCCAATCATCGCCCATAACAAAAACATCAATATCATGTTTTTTTATATCATCTATTTTTTGCTCCCATGATTCTTCAAAAATAACTTCATCAACATATCTAATCGCTTCTAAAATCGTTTTACGATCTTGATCACAATGATATGCTTTCTTCCCTTTTTTAGCATTAAATTCATCTGAACTAACAGCAACCACTAAATAATCTCCTAAAGCTTTAGCTCTTTTAATAATATTCAAATGTCCTACATGAAACAAATCAAATGTTCCATATGTAATAACTTTCTTCATAAATTACACCTACCCTTTTATTCGATCAATTACTTTTTCCCAAAAACCAATTTGTGGATTTTTCACAATTCTTTTTTCAAATTTCTTATCCCTAATCTTAGCTTTTTCTTTACTTGAAAGACTATTATAATAATCTACATATTCTCCATATAGATCACAAACTTCATTAACCTCACCATATTCTTTCAACATCCCACCTTCAATCCATATTGCACTATGACAAAAACTACGAACCTGTGGTAAAGAATGAGAAATAAAAATGATTGTTTTTCCTTGATCTTTGAGTTCATTCATTTTTTTAATACATTTTTGTGCAAAACCCTTATCTCCGACTGACAATGCTTCATCTACAATAATTATATCCGGATCTAAATACAATGAAATCGAAAAACCTAATCTAGATTTCATTCCACTTGAATATTTTTTTACCGGTTGATATAAAAAATCACCTAATTCAGCAAATTCAATTACGCCATCAATAATATTTTGAATTTTCCTTTTAGATAAACCTAATAAAGCTCCTTTAACATTGATATTTTCAAGTCCTGTCAACTGCTTATTCAATCCTGTATTAATTGCAACAAGTGACTGTTCACCATTAATATGCATTGTACCACTATCAATTTCACTTATTCCAGCTAAAATAAGTGAAAGAGTTGATTTACCAGAACCATTAGTTCCTAAAATTCCTACTACTTCACCTTTAGGAATTTCAAAACTAATATCTTTTAATGCATAAAAACGTTTAGCTTCATTACTTTTATTTTTGCCATCATTTTTTTTCTTCAACTTATATATTTTTGAAACATGTTCAAATTTAATTGCATAATCTTTCATCATTACCACCTAAATCATATCTATAAACTTATGTTTAAACTTATACATCATATAACATCCAACGACAAATAAAACACTAGTAACAAGCCAAAAAACAACTAATTGTCTCCAATAATACATAGGTCCATAATGATATAAGAAACAATCACGATAACCGCAAACAATATAATAAATAGGATTTATCTTCATAATAAAACGCACTGTACTATCAAATATTCCTGTTCCACTAAACCGAGAAATCGGCCATAAAATTGGTGTTAAATACAAAATAAGACGCATACAAGCCAAAATTAGTTTTCTAGTATCACGAGCAATCATATTCAAAACTGAAGTAATCATTGATAAACTTATTCCAAAACAACAAGCAGCAAAACAATAATAAATTATTCCAAGCCAATGAATTGAAGGATAAATTCCTTGAAGTATAAAAAAAACAATCATTAAAATCATAATACAAGCATGATTAAATAATTCTTTCAAAACAACCGTAGCTGGTAAAACACTAACCGGAAACTTCATCTTAGTAATTACATTTACTTTAGAAAAAATTGCATTAGCACCTTGAGTAATACAAGGACTAATAAAAAACCAAACAACCATCCCCGCAAGCATCCATTGAATAAAAGGAATTCCATCGACTGCATTACGTTTAGCAACGATACCAAAAACAAAATAATATGTAATAATTTGAATTGCTGGATTTGCAAAATTCCAAAATACTCCTAATTTGGAATCACGCATATCTGATAACAATTCATATTTTGCAATTGAATATATTCTAAATAAATTTGTAAAATTCTCTTTTAGAACATATCTAATACTTTTTAGCATTGTACACCTCCAAAGCTGTTAATATTTATTTCTATAGCATTATAAATTATAGCACATCTAAAAAGCAATTAAAACATCAATATTTTTTATAAAAATAAAATTTTATACAAAAGCTAACTTTAAAATCTTTTAATATATAAACTATTATCAAAAAAGGTATATATGTTTATTATAAACAAAAAGCTAAATAGTTATTTACTATTTAGCCATCCAAGATTCATCATTAGGATCTTTTTTCCAAGCTTTTAACTTTTCCATATCCACATCTTTAATATAATTATTTTGTTTAGCAACTTCAATTAATGTATCATAATCAGTTAAAGTTGCATATTTACAATTTGCTGCTTCAAAATTAGTTGTTGCTTTAGGTAAACCGTAAGTAAAAATCGCAATCAATCCAATCACTTCACATCCAGCTTCTCTTAATGCTTCAACACATTCCAAAGAACTTCCACCTGTAGAAATCAAATCTTCAACAACAACAACCTTCATTCCTGGTTCAACTTTACCTTCAATACGATTATTACGTCCATGGCTCTTTGCTCCCCCACGGACATATCCCATTGGTAAATCTAATATATCTGCTACTAATGCTGCATGAGCAATTCCCGCAGTAGCTGTTCCCATTAAACAATTAGCATCTGGAAAATTATCTTTAATTAACTTAGCTAAACCATTTTCAATATCTTTACGCACATTTGGATATGATAGCGTTAAACGATTATCACAATAAATAGGTGATTTAATTCCACTAGCCCACGTAAATGGTTCATTTGGTCGTAAAAAAACCGCTTTAATATCTAATAAATCTTTTGCAATTAATTCCTTCATCATTTTTCTCCTTTAACCTTGAAAATCTTGATATACTTTTTTATATGTTGCATATGGATCATCACTACTAGTGATTGTTCTTCCTACAACAATATAACTTGATGTAAGTTCACGAGCCATAGCTGGTGTTGTAACACGTTTTTGATCATTAACATTATCACTAGTTAAACGAATTCCTGGAGTTACTGTTAAAAAATCAACACCTAAATTATCATGAATAATTTTAGATTCTAATGGCGAACAAACAACTCCATCCAATCCAGCTTCTTTAGCATTATTTGCCCATTTTAAAACAACTTCTTCTAATGGTTTTTCAATTAACAATTCATCATTTAATACTTCTTGATCAAGTGATGTTAAACAAGTAACTGCGATACATTTTGGACGTTCTTTTCCAATTTTCCCTTCTTCTAAACCTTCAATTGCTGCTTTCATCATCGCTTTACCACCTGAAGCATGCACATTAACCATATCTACATCTAATTTTGCTAGTTGTTTCATAGCACTTTTTACAGTGTTTGGAATATCATGTAATTTTAAATCCAAGAAAATATTATGTCCCATTTCTTTAATCATCTTAACCATTTCTATTCCTTCACCATAGAAAAGTTCCATACCTACTTTTACATATAGTTTTTCATCTTTAAATTTTTCTAAAAATTCTTTTACTTCTACTTTATTTTTAAAATCTAAAGCAATACAAATTTTACTATCTGTCATACTTACCTCCACATTTACTTAATTATACCAAAAAAACAGTTCTATTTATATACTTTTTTAAATTAAAATATTTTCTTAGGCAAAGAAAAAGGTATAACATAGCTGCAATATAGTTATGATATACCTTATTTTCTTTAAGTTATTAACCTTTACGGTTGTAGTATTCAACGATTAATGATTCATTGATTTCTTGATTTAATTCAGATCTTTCTGGTAAACGAGTGAATTTTCCAGACATTTTAGTTTCATCAACTTCAACGAAAGCAGGAGTATGTACTCTATTTTCTAACGAAGCTTTGATGATTGCTAAATTTTTAGATTTTTCTTTAACTTCAACAACATCTCCAACTTTTACTGTATAAGATGGGATATCAGTTTTAACTCCATTTACTAAGAAATGACCATGGTTTACTAATTGTCTTGCAGCTCTTCTTGTAGGTGCAAACCCTAATCTGTAAACAACATTATCTAATCTTTGTTCTAATAAACAGAAAAAGTTATAACCATGAATACCGCTCATTTTACCTGCGCGTTTAAATGTATTATGGAATTGTTTTTCGTTAACTCCATACATATGTCTTACTTTTTGTTTTTCTGCTAATTGTAATCCATATTCAGTTGGTTTTTTTCTTTTTTGACCATGTTGCCCTGGAGCATATGGTCTTCTGTTTAATTCTTTTCCATTTTCTAAAGTTGAAAATCCTAAACGACGAGAGATTTTCCATTGTGGTCCTGTATAACGTGACATTAAAATTTTCCTCCATTTATTGTTTTATTTGCATAAAACAATAACATTGCATAGATTATTTGAATTGTGTTTATATTAAGTATTTCACTTTGCAGCTAGCTACTTTACAAACATCAGTTATAAACGCTCTTTTCAAAACTCTATGTGCTGCTATCATTTGTTGCTTATTTACTATACACTTTTTTTTACTTTACGTCAATATTTTTAATGATAAAATGGTCATTTTATTAGATACGATAAATATCTATCATGTTAGTTGCTCATTTAAAATAAATATGATACTCTAATAATGAAAGAGAGGCAAAATTATGGAAGAAACTGTTTTATTATATAATATTGATAAAACTCAAGCTGGTAAAGCAATTATTTCTATTTTAGAAAAATTGAATGTTAAAATTATTATTGTTGAATCATGTGATTTAATGAATCCAATCGGTTATATTTTAGGAATTGAAGATTTTCAAAGGGGTAGTGAAGCATTAACTACCATCCCTCAAGATGATATGATGGTAATGGCTGGTTTTGAAGAAAAACAAGTTGATATCTTATTACAAATTTTTAGAGAAGCTAATATTCCTTTTATCCCACTTAAAGCAATTGTTACTCAAACAAATGTTAACTGGACATTCATGCAATTATTACAAAATGTTAAAAACGAATATATTGAATTAACAGGTATGAATAAAGACAAAATTAATTAGAAGATTATGTTTAATCTTCTTTTTTTTGTTCAAAATATATGCGGAGGTATTTATTATGGAATCAAAAACAAAAACCAATTTACTCCGTGCTTTTGCAGGAGAATGTCAAGCTCGTATGCGTTATGAAATCGCAGCTAAAATAGCTGGTAAAAATGATTTAGCTATTATTCAAGACATGCTTTATTTCACTGCTAACCAAGAAAAAGAACATGCTATTATTTTTTACAATTATTTAAAGGATGTATTTAAAGATGAAGACGTTTCAATGCATGCTAATTATCCTGTTGATTTAGGTCAAGATCTTGCTTCTTTACTTGAAGATGCTTCTAAACATGAATATGATGAAGCAACTACTATTTATAAACAATTTGGAAACGAAGCTAAAGAAGAAGGATATATCGATATTGCTACTTCATTTTTTATGATTAGCGAAATCGAACAATATCATCATGAACGTTTCAAGAAATATCATAGTTTATTAACTAGCAATAAGTTATTTAAAGAATCAAGTAATGTTAAATGGATGTGCTTAAATTGCGGTTTTATTTATGAAGGTAATGAAGCAATAAATGTTTGTCCTGTATGCAAACACTCAAATGGCTATAGTCTTCGTTTAAACGAAACACAATTTCACGTTTAAAAAGTGTACCTTTTATAGTACACTTTTTTTGTTATCAATTAACCATTATGCTCAGTAATTATTTAGATTTTTTCTTCTCATAATAAATATTCTTTAATAAGTTGTTCTAAGTATTCTTTTCCAGCATCTTCTATATGATAATAAACTCGTAATTTCCTATTTACATATTCATCTTTACTTGAAATATATCCTTTATCTACCATCTTATATAAACTTGGATATAAAGAACCCTCTTTAATATCAATAACCCCATCTGATAATTCTTTTATTGAGTTAGTAATCTCATAGCCACAACAATCCCTTTGTTTTAATAACGATAAAATAAGCATATCAAATTTAAAATATATACTTTTCTTGGGCATGAAAATTACCTCCTCTCATATTTTTATTTTTTAACACTAAAAATAAATTTCTAAATATAATATGGCAATAATTTTATCTAACTCAAACAATATATATTAATTATATTGAAATAATGAGACAAATCACCTAATTTCTTAAATTAAAATTTAAAAAAAGCACTAGAAAACTAGTACTTTTAAATATATATTTAATTTCTTGATCACAACGTTTTTCCACTATTCGGTGCAACTTAAATTTTATCTTTTCTTAAATAATTTTAAAGTTATAATATTGACTTCATAAAAATTTACATTTTCATCAATTAATATATATGTTCTCGCTTTTAAAATAATAACTTTTTTAATTCTCTAATTATCATCAATATATTTATCATCCGTAGACATACTACCTGATTCTTTTACAAAATTTTTCATGATTGTGTCCCAATCACTGATTTTATAATATTTTTATTTTCTTCTATAAATTTTTCTGTTATATCATTTCCCTTCTCATCAAGTATTTGAACATCATACCGATCTTCAATAAAAGCATATTCTAAATATTGTCTACCTAAAGGATACAAACCCTTTGTCTTCTTTGTTATCTAATACAAGTTTTATTACTAATCCTATTGTTACTACTTATAAACAAATTAAAAAAATGATTATTTTTTAAACTCATATCTTTCCCTCACTATTTTTAAATTCACTATCATATGCATTGAATCACATATATTATTGATTATTTTATATTTTCCTTTTTTTTAGATAATAATTGGATTATTTATATAGAACACAATCTCCCTTCATTGATTTTTTATTATTTTTACCCTACCATATTATTAATATTTATTTTATCTACTAGTAGTATATCATGTATTCTAAAAATATACTTTTTAAAGGAGCATAAAAATGTCTAATTTTATTAATAAATTTAAAAAATTAGAAATATTAACCAAAATATTTATTTATATTTTAATAATCTTATCTTTATATTTAATTATTAATTCTAACTTAGATCCCCATATCTTTTTCCATCCAAGAATAACTATCTTTTTTAAAATTTTAATCATTGTTGAATTTTTTATTTTACCAAGTCTTATTTTTATAAAACAATCTATAAAAAATAATAAAAATATTTTAAAAATAATTATATCTAGCTTTTTTGTATGTTTAGCTTATTTTATCTTAACTATGATTATAAGTATTTTTGCATTATTTTTTGATAAAGCTGTTTTTAATATAGATACTATTAGTCTTTCTTATGATGATAAAACAGTAACAGAAAGCTATACTATTTGGCTTGAAAATGAACCTATCTATAATACATACATAGTTAAAAACTTCTTTTTTGTAGAGTATAAATAGACATTAGCAATCACTAACGTCTATTTTATGTATTTACTTAGCATCATTTTCTATCTAAATTACTTTAAACCACAATAAGCAGCAATTATTTTTCTAATTTCTACTAATCTATTTTCAAATCCAAGATTTGCTTTAAACCATCGCATATTTAAAGGTGATGGATGAGGTAATACAATTGTAAGTTTATTATTTAATCTTTGATTTTCAAAAACTAAATCCGTTAACTTTTTATCAGGAAAAAATAATTTTGCACTATAGCTACCAACAATAATATAAATCTCATTATTAACTAGTTTCATTTCTTGATTTAACCACTTTTGATAACAACATTTAGGAGGTGGTCGATCTCCACTACCAGCTGCTTTTCCAGGATAACAATGTGCTAACGATGTCAAATAAAAAATATCTTGATTATAAAAAGTCCCCTGATCAATTTGATACCATTGTAATAATCTTTTACCACTTAAATCACTAAAAGGAACTAAATTTTGATTAACTTTATTTGAAGGAGCTTGACCAATTTGCATAATTTTAGCGTTTTGATGACCCCAAACTACTGGATGAAATTCATGATCAAATTTATTTTCACAATAACGGCATTCTTTTATCTCTCGTATTAATTTATCAAATTCTTTCATTATCTCACCTCTACTTTAATTTTTATTTAATATTAACATATTCATTATCTTATGTAATATATTTTTTAATTCATTATATCTTCAATTTATTTCTTTGATTATATTATATTGAATTAAGTCTCCCATTAAATAAAAAAATATCTATTTTTAGTATTGGTACCTTTTCAACATCTCCATCAGATTAATTTTCAGCTTTATAAATATGTTGAATTCGGTGATTACAACGTATTAAAAAATAATATTTTCATCTATCAAATCACAATAAAAAAGACGTTAATTATTCTAACTAACGTCTCATCATAAATTATAATTTTTTATTAAACCACTATAATGATACTGTAGTTTTTTATTTAACAACAATATTACAAATTTTATTTTTAACAACAATCACTTTAACAATATTTTTACCATCAGTATGAGCTTTAACATTGTCTTGTGCAAAAGCTAATTCTTTAACACTTTCATCATCCGCATCTTTAGCAACTTGAATTTTAGCTCTTAATTTACCATTTACTTGAACACCCATTTCAACAGTTTCACTAACTAACATACTTTCATCATATGTTGGCCATGGTTCATAAGCAAGTGTATTATCATGTCCTAATAATTGCCACATTTCTTCACAAACGTGAGGCGCTATACAAGAAAGCATTTTAATGAAGTTGAATGCATATTCTTTATATACTGTTGGTGCTTTATAACATTCATTGATAAAAATCATCATTTGAGAAATTGCTGTATTGAATCCTAATGATTCAAAATCATCTGTTACTTTTTTAACAGTTTGGTGATAAACACGGTCTAAACTATGATCATTTTCATCACTTAATTTATCTTGTTCAATAAATAAACGATAAACACGATCTAACCATTTACGTGCTCCATCAAGTCCATTTGTTGACCATGGAAGTGCTGCTTCAAGTGGTCCCATAAACATTTCATATAATCTAAGAGCATCTGCCCCATGACTTGCAACAATATCATCAGGATTTACTACATTTCCACGTGATTTAGACATTTTTTCATTATTATCACCTAAAATCATTCCTTGGTGAAATAAACGTTGCCATGGTTCTTTACATTTTACAATTCCAGCATCATATAATACTTTATGCCAGAAACGTGAATATAAAAGATGTAATACCGCATGTTCAGCTCCACCAATATATAAATCAACTGGTAACCATTTTTCTAATAATTTTGGATCACAAATTGCTTCACTATTATGAGGATCGATATAACGAATATAATACCAGCAAGATCCTGCCCATTGTGGCATTGTATTTGTTTCACGACGACCTTTTTTACCATCAATTTCCACTTCTAACCAATCTTCACAGTTTGCAAGTGGTGATTCACCGCTTTCATGTGGTTGGAAGTTTTTAGTTGCTGGTAATTCTAATGGTAATTCTTCAAGTGGAACAGTTCTCATTGTTCCATCTTCCATATGAATAATTGGAATTGGTTCTCCCCAATAACGTTGGCGTGAAAATAACCAATCTCTTAATTTATAAGATACTTTCTTTTGTCCACATTTATGTTCTTCTAACCAAGCAACCATTTTATCGATTGCTTCTTGTTTTCCTAAACCATCAAGCCAGCTTGAATTAATATGAACACCATCTTCAACATACGCTTCTTTTTCAACATCTCCACCTTCTAATACCGGAATAATTTCGATGTCGAATTTTTTTGCAAATTCCCAGTCACGTTGATCGTGAGCAGGAACCGCCATGATTGCACCAGTACCATAGCTTGCAAGAACATAGTCAGAAATCCAAATTGGAATTTTTTTACCGTTTACCGGATTAATTGCATAAGCTCCTGTAAATACTCCTGTTTTATCTTTATTTAATTCTGTTCTTTCTAAGTCAGATTTACTAATACAACTTTGTTTATAAGCTTCGATCGCTTCTTTTTGTTCAGGTGTCGTAATTTCATCTACGTATGGATGTTCTGGTGCCATTACACAGTATGTAGCTCCAAACAAAGTATCACAACGTGTTGTAAATACTGTAAAGATTTTATCTGTTCCATCAATTCTAAAATCAACATTAGCCCCTACTGATTTACCAATCCAATTACGTTGCATTTGTTTAGTAGCTTCTGGCCAATCTAAATCATCAAGATCTTTTAATAATCTTTCAGCATATTCAGTAATTTTTAATACCCATTGTCGCATCGGTTTACGAATTACTGGATATCCTCCACGTTCACTTTTACCATCAATTACTTCTTCATTTGCTAAAACGGCTTTTAGCTCAGGACACCAGTTAACCGGAATTTCATCAACATATGCAAGTCCAGCATCATATAACTTAGTAAAAATCCATTGTGTCCATTTATAATATTCAGGATCACTTGTTGCAATTTCACGATCCCAATCATATGAAAAACCTAAAGATTTAATTTGTCCTTTAAAAACTTCAATATTTTTCTTAGTAAATTCTGCAGGATGATGTCCTGTTTGAATTGCAAACTGTTCAGCTGGTAAACCAAATGAATCAAATCCCATCGGATGTAATACATTATACCCTTGCATTCTTTTCATTCTTGAAACAATATCAGTTGCAGTATATCCTTCAGGATGTCCTACATGAAGGCCATTTCCTGATGGATAAGGAAACATATCTACACAATAATATTTTGGTTTACTATCATCATAACAATCAGTTTTAAATGTTTTATGTTCATCCCAATATTTTTGCCATTTTGGCTCAATTTCTTTGTGATTAAACGGCATTTTATAATTCCTCCTTAAAATAATAAAAAGTCATCCTATCTAAGGACGACTTCAATATCGCGTTACCACCTTAGTTCAAAGCCTAAAAAAGGCTGAGCCCTCGAAACCTTAACGCAGTCAACGGCAACGACTACTGTTAATTCACCGCTGCATCTCCTAGGTGAGTTCATAATCTGCTTTATCAGTTTTCACCACCCACTGACTCTCTAAATAAAAGCATAAATTACTACTAGTCCTATTCATAGATTTTTTTGTTACTCATCTATTATATCACAAAACTAACCATATGCAACATAATTCATCAATTAATATCTTTGATATTTTAAAGATTTAACAGGATCCAAACGACTAGTATAATAAGCTGGAAAACAACTACTAAGTAATCCAAAAAATAGTGCTCCTATATATATAATTATTAATAACTGATTATCAATTTGAATAAAAGCCTTGGATAAATTTAATTGTAATCCCATTTCAACAATCTCATTAATTAGATTAACTAATTGATTAAAAATTAAATATGATAACAAATATGCTATTGTAACTAACATAAAACATTCAAACAAAACCAATAATCGAAGTTGCAACTTACTAGCTCCTAAACACTTAAAAATCCCAATATCTTTTGTCTTTTCAACAACTGATAAATACAATACCTCTCCTATTAAAAAACAAGCTGATACAATTGCAAGTAAAGAAAATAAAACCAATACTCGATGTACCTGCAACAAAAAATCATCAATTCTAGCACTAATATCATCACCTGCAACTTTAAACTCAAAATTCTTATTTTCTTTTCTTAATTTTTCTAAACTTTCATCAACATCAACTTGATTATCTATATTAATCATTCCAATTGAAAAAACAAGCTCATTAATATCTTTATCAAATATCTCACTTACATGTTTAACATTAGCTAATTCATTAATATAAATAGTATCAAAAACAGTTGTTTCATTGCTGATTCCAACTACTTTTAAAACAACTCTTTTGATAACATCACCATACAAATAATATCCATAGATATTTTTATTCAACAACTGCTCATAATCTTTATTTAAATGAATCGCTGTAGTTTTTGATAAAATAATTTCATTATCATTTTTAATTTTTCTTCCTTTTTCTAACTTATCACTTTTCAATCCTTTAGTCATATCACTAATATAAATAGTTTTATCACCTTGATAACTTTCTTGTAAAGATATTCCCATAAACTCATAATCTTTCATCTCACCATATAAATATGTAATATCTTTATTATTTTTTAAATCAACTAAATCTTGATACTTTAAAGGAATATTATTACGTGTTTGTAAAGATATAAGCTGACTTGGAAAAATATTACTGAGTTGTTTTTGAATTTGTTTAGTTAGTGAATCACTTAAAGTAAAAGTAATCATAATACATAGCAGTGCCATTACAACACCTGTTACAATTTTTGTATTTCTAAAAAAATCAGCTCGGTATTGCATCAATACTAATTTATATATATCAAACGGATTTTTCTTTTCTTTAAGACGACAATAAAAATTATCACTTTTATCTTTTCGATATTTACCTAACAATTTACCATTTTGAAAAGTAAATACTTGATTTGCATACTGATAAGCAAGTTGTTCATTATGAGTAATTACAATTACTAATCTTTCCTTTGCTTCTTGTTTTAATAATTCAAAAATTACTTTTGCATTATCGTCATCTAAAGATCCTGTCGGTTCATCACAAAGCAAGATATCTACATTTTTTATCATTGCTCTTAACATTGCTACTCTTTGCTTTTGCCCTCCTGATAAAAGTACTGGTTTCTTTTTTAAAAAAGATGTTAGTTCTAATTTTTCACGACGATCTTCTATTTCCCTTTTGAAGATTATATTACCAAAAAATCTTGGTAGTATATAGTTTTCCTTAGCATTTAACCAATTGACTAAATTAAAATTTTGGAAAATAAAGCCTACATGTTTTCGACAATAATTTTTGATCGTTTTAATATTTTGTTGATCAAATAATACCTCACCATCATATTCTTGATCAATTCCTCCTAAAATATTTAATAATGTTGTTTTACCGCAACCTGACTTTCCTACAATCACAATCATTCCCGTACTTGGAAAACAAATTGACAAATTATCAATAATGATATCATCATATCGTTTAGATAACTTTTTTATCTCTAACATCTTAATTAATCCTCCTTCAACAATACACTCATATCCATTTTACTAATTTGAAAGCTTGTTATAATTCCCACCAAAAAACATGCTCCAATGTAAATTAAAATCATAACAAAATACAAATCATACTTAGATAAAAATAATTTTGGTAAAATAAATAAATCCGGTATCTTAAATATCAGATCACTTATTTTAAAAATATCAATTATCATCAATAAAAATTGTGAAATTAACATTGCTATGATCCCTATTATCATTCCTACCAATGCTGCTTCTTTAGCAAACAATCCCTTTGTTTTATTCAATAACAAGCCATTAGATAACATTAAACATATATCTTTTTTTCTTTCAATTAAGATTGTTTTTAAAATAATTGAAATTAAAATCAATGAAATACCAAAACTTATTACTAAAAAGCAAATAGCAACCATTATTGCCATATCAATTAATGTACGATAACTATTAAAATATTCATTATGTAAATTAATAACAAAATAATCTTGATCATATTTTTTTACCAATTGTTGATAATTTTTACTTTTAACAATCACGCTTGCTTTACTAATTATTTTTTCTTGTAAGTTTTTATCAAGATAATTACTATCAATATAAACATTAATCCCATTATTTACATTATCATTGATAATTGCACAAATAGTTAATGAGAATTTTTGTTTATCTATAATAAAATCAAGCTTATCATTAACTTTTATATTATATTTTTTAAATGCATCTTGATTTATCATTATTTCATTTTCATAATCAGGATAACTACCTTCAACAAAATCAATATTATTACTTTTATAAACCTGATAACTTGTTAAATAAATTTCTTTATCATTTTTAAAACTACCCAAATTAAAATCAAGTTTATAAGAAAGTCGATTAATTAATTTATCTTTTTTTAATCCACTAATTTGTTCATCACTAAAAAATATTTGGTCATAATCCTTTTTACTAATTTCTATGATTTCTTTAAGTGGATCACTATTAAAATTACTTTTTAAATATTCCCATCCACCATTTATACCACTTATCAACAAAACAAAAGTACAAACTGCAAAAATTTGCGAACATAACATCATTATTATCTTATTTCTTTGATAAATTATTTGTCTTTTCAAATAAAAATTTAAACTACTTACTTTTTTAGTTATATTAAAAAAATATTTATGATAGTCAATTGCATGATGAAAATCATAAATATTTTGTCTGCTATCCAAATCTATAATCATTTTAGTATATTTAGATACTAAATTAAAATTATGTGAAATAATAATAACTAAATGCTTTTTTGAATACCATTTTAAAAGTTTCATTACCTCATTTGCCATTTGATCGTTTAATGCTCCAGTTGGTTCATCTGCAAGTAAAATTGGTGTATTACATAAAAAAGCTCGAACTAAGCTGACTCTTTGTTTTTGTCCTCCAGATAATTCTCGAGGGAATTTTTTTAATAATGAGGTAATTTCTAATTTATCACTAAATTGATATAGTTTATCTAATGAAAATGACTTTCCTTTTATCTTAGCTAGTAAAACTATATTTTCTTGTACTGTTAGTGACTCTACTAAATTATAAAACTGATAAACATAACTTATATAGTTACTTTGATATTCACTAATTTGACGATAATCCAATTCATATCCATCTATCAATACTTTTCCACTACATGGTTTTTCAATTCCAGCAATTAAATTTAATAATGTCGATTTTCCACTACCACTTTTACCTATAATTGCTACCATTCCAATTTTAGGAAATTTAACTGTAAAATCATTAATAATTATTTGTTTATTTTTGTCATATGTATAAAATTTTGTAACATGTTCAAGTTGTAATACCATATTTTTCTCCTTGTGTTATAATATCTTAGGTGATAAAAATGAATGTTTTTAAATTTAGTAATGATAACAAGCGTTATCACACTTTTAATTATTATTTAAAAAATAAATATCATCATAAAGTTGCCAAAGTAAGTCTTAATGCCAATTTTACTTGTCCAAATCGTGATGGTACTAAAGGAATTGGTGGTTGCATTTTTTGTAGTAGTAGTGGTTCTGGTGATTTTGCGGGAAATGTAAAAGATTCACTTGAAAAACAGTTTGATGATGTTAGTGCGGTTTTACAAAAAAAATGGCCTGGTTGTAGATATATTGCTTATTTTCAAGCTAATAGTAATACATATGGTCCCGTAGAAAAACTACGCGATTGTATTGAACCATTTATAAACAAAAAAGACGTAGTTGCAATTAGTATTGCAACTCGTCCTGATTGTTTAGAAGATGATATATTAAAATATTTAGATAGCGTTAATAAGCGATGCGATTTATGGATTGAATTAGGATTACAGACAATCCATGATAAAACAGCTAAATTAATTAATCGTGGTCATAGTTATTTAGAATTTATTAATGGTTTAAATAAATTACGCCAGCTTAATATTAATGTTTGTGTCCACATTATCAATGGTTTACCTTTTGAAACTCATGAGATGATGCTAACAACAGTTAAAGAAATCGGTAAATTAGATATTCAAGCTTTAAAAATTCATATGCTTTATGTAATAAAAAATACTAAGTTAAACCAAATATATCAAAACAATGAATTTACTATGCTTACTCGTGATGAATATATTGATTTAGTTACTGAACAATTAAGTTATTTACCAGAAAATATTGTAATTGAACGTCTAACTGGAGATGGTAATGTTGATAATCTTGTTGCTCCTGACTGGTCAATTAAAAAAGTTACTATTTTAAACGATATCGATAAGTTAATGGTCAAGAAAAATTATGTTCAAGGTTGCAACCTTGTCCAAAAATAAAAAGCCCTTTTGGGCTTTTTATTTTGTTAAATTACAACATTAAAATTATATTAATCTGTTTCAATTAAACCATAGTCACCATCATTACGACGATATACTATGCTTATAGAATCACTTTCAGCATCACGATAAACGAAGAATGAATGTCCAATCAATTCCATTTGCATAATTGCTTCTTCCATATCCATTGGCTTAGGTGTAATAGATTTTACTTTTACTAAAACATCATCGTCTGTTTCAACATCTTCAATTGAAGATAAGTTGAACGCAAGTTTATTATCTTTTGATTTACGACTTAATCTAGTTTTGTACTTTCTAATTTGCCCTTCTAGTTTATCTACTACTAAATCCATTGCAGTATATAAGTCACTATCTACTACTTCAGCTCTTAAAAGTACATATTCAGTAGGAATCGTAACTTCAAGTTTTTGTCCATAAGGATAAACTCGACATAATACTTTTGCTTCAACATTGTCACTTACAATGAAATATTTATCTAGTTTAGATAATTTATCTGAAATTTTTGATTCGATTGCTTCTGTGATTTCAATGTTTTTTCCTCTTACTGAGATTTTCATAAGAATTCCTCCTTTGTATATGAATATTATACAATATAAATTTATAAAATAATACTTATATTATATATAAAATTTACATTATTTTAACCAAACATAAAAAAACACTCGATAAATCGAGCATTTTTTCTATAAATATTTTTTTAAAATTTCTACTTTATCTAGCTTTTCCCATGGTAAATTAATATCACCACGTCCAAAATGACCATAAGCAGCTGTTTTTAAATAAATTGGTTGACGTAATTTTAACGTATCAATAATTCCTCCTGGTGTTAAATCAAAGTTTTCTTTGATTGCCTTTAAAATAACATCATGGCTAACATGTTCAGTTCCATATGTTTCAATAAAAATAGATGTTGGCTCTTTTACCCCGATTGCATACGAAATTTGAATTTCAATTTTATCACATAAATCAGCTGCCACAATATTTTTAGCAATATATCTAAGCATATATGCTGCTGAACGGTCAACTTTAGATGGATCTTTTCCACTAAATGCCCCACCACCATGACGAGCTGAGCCACCATATGTATCAACAATAATCTTACGTCCTGTTAAACCAGTATCACCATGAGGACCACCAATTACAAAACGTCCAGTTGGATTGATCAATACTTTATAATCAGTATTTAAGTTATATTTCTTTACCACTGCATCCATTATTTCTTCTTTAATATAACATTTAAACTCTGCTTCTTTAAAATCAGGATCATGTTGTATTGACATTAAAATTGTATCAATTCGTGGTTCACTTTCTGTATAATCAATAGTTACTTGTGCTTTCATATCAGGACGAGCATATTTAAATTCACCGCTATCTTTCTTTTCAGTTGCAACACGCACTAAATGGTGAGCAATTGAAATTGGTAGAGGCATATACCCTTCTGTTTCTTTACAGGCAAAACCAAACATAATTCCTTGATCTCCAGCACCACCGACTTCATCATTTGTACCTAATGCAATATCTGATGATTGTAAATCCATAACTACTTGAATTTTACATGTACGATAATCTATACCTTTTTCATTATCATCATATCCGATATCTTTTAAAACATCACGAGCAACTTGCTCATAATCAACTTTAGCATTAGTAGTAATTTCACCACCAATAACAACTAAATTTGTAGTAGCAAATACTTCACAAGCTACACGAGAATTAGGATCTTCACTTAAACACGCATCAAGAATAGCATCGCTAATTTGATCACAAACTTTATCTGGATGACCTTTAGATACTGATTCTGAAGTAAATAATATTTTTTCTTTCATTTTCTTTCTCCTTTTACAAATAAAAAAGCTTCCTAAAGAGAAAGCATACATAGTTAGGAAGCCTTCTCTCATTGTTCAAGTATATAACTTGCTCAGTTAGGCACCTTCTAAAAATAGGGTTGCCACTACATCATAGATCTTCATCTAGTAGTTCTTAATAAGAGTCTTTTTTATTTATTTCTTGTATTTGTTCTTTTGTAAGTGAGGTAATTATTCCAATTAACTCATCATCTAAACCAATATCCAATAAGATACTGGCAATCATTTTTTGTTGTCTAATATTTTCTTGCATACTATCACCTAAACATAGTTTGCATAATTTAAATAATAATATTCCAAAAACAACAGATACATAATAATATATTCGATAAAATATTGCAAGCAATTTATTTGATACTATCATTCTATCATGATTTATAGCTTATTTCATCTTATAATAGTATCAGATTAATCTCAAATTTTATTAATATTCCATACCTTCTAATACATTTTTAACTTCTAAAACACCAGGTACTTCTTCCATTAAAATTTGTTCAACACCATCTTTTAATGTTTCATCAAGCATTGCACAACCTGCACAAGCTCCTAACATTTTTACATAAACGATTCCATCTTTAAAATCAACTAATTCAATATCGCCACCATCACGATTTAAATATGGACGAAGTTTATTTATAACTTTTTCTATTTCTTCGATTGTACTCATATTTTCCATTTATAACATCTCCTTATCTTTGTGTATATTTTAACACTTTAAACTAATTATTAGAACTTATAAAAGTGAATATACAATATTTTATTTATAATCTATAAAAATTGCAATAATATTAACAAATTTTATTTTCTTGATTTTTTTTGATTTTTAAAATATGAAAATTCATAATAAAAATTATTAAAATGAAATATTTTTATTCAGATTATGTTATAATATTAAAGCAAGGAGTGATTATAAATGGTCCCAAAAGTAAACCGTGGAGATATCGTTGATGTAAAAATTACGGGTATACAGCCTTATGGTGCTTTTGCAAGCTTACCAGATAATTCAACTGGATTGATTCATATTTCAGAGATATCTGATAAATTCGTCAAAAGCATTGATAGCTTTGTAAAAGTTGGTGAATTCATTAAAGTTAAAGTGATTGATTTTGATGAAGAAACCAACCACGCTAAATTAAGTTTAAAGGCCATTGATAATCGATATCGCAGGCGAAATAAACGTGTCTACTATAAAAATCCTAGACGCTCAATCGTTGAAACGCCTAATGGTTTTACACCACTAGCTAAAGCCATGGAAAAATGGCTTAAACAAGGAATTACGGAGGAAAATTAAAATGATTACATTAGATTTATCAAAAGCAAAATTAAATGAAAACTTAGAATCATACAAAGATACTGTTAAAGAAATTCATGATATGATTCATAATAAAACAGGAGCTGGTAATGATTTTTTAGGTTGGGTTGAATTACCAGAAAATTATGATAAAGCTGAAGTAGAGTTAATTAAAAAAACTGCTGCTAATTTAAAAGAAAAAACTGATGTATTACTAGTTTGTGGAATTGGTGGTTCTTATTTAGGAGCACGTGCTGCAATTGAAGCAATCAACGGTTTATATCCTAAAAATAAAGTAGAGATAATTTATGTAGGAAATACTTTTTCATCTAACTATATTAAACAAGTTGCTGAATATATTGAAGGTAAAGATTTTGCAATTAACGTCATTTCTAAATCTGGTACTACTACTGAAACATCAATTGCATTTAGAATTTTTAAAGAAATGTGTGAAGCTAAATATGGTAAAGAAGGTGCAAGAGAAAGAATCGTTGCAACAACCGATAAAGCGCGTGGAGCTTTAAAAACTTTAGCAACTGAAGAAGGTTATACGACTTTTGTAATTCCTGATGATGTAGGTGGTCGTTATTCAGTATTAACTCCAGTTGGACTATTCCCTATTGCAATGGCTGGTATTGATATTGATGAAATGTTAAAAGGTGCTAATGATGCAATGAATAAATATAGTAACCCTGATTTAGATCAAAATGATGCATATAAATATGGTGTTGCACGTCAAATTTTACACAAAGCAGGATATAGTGCTGAAATGTTTGTAACTTATGAATTACAATTAGCTATGGTTGCTGAATGGTGGAAACAATTATACGGTGAATCAGAAGGTAAAGAAGGAAAAGGTATTTTACCTACTAGTGCTACTTTTTCAACTGATTTACACTCATTAGGTCAATTTATTCAAGAAGGTTCTAAAGTATTATATGAAACAATTTTACAAATTAATGAACCAATGGGTGATATGATTATTCCAAATGATAAAGATGATTTAGATGGTTTAAACTATCTAGCTGGAAAATCTGTTGATTTTGTAAATAAAAAAGCTTGCCAAGGAACTATTGATGCCCATGTAAATACAGGTAATGTTCCAAATATTTTAATTACTTTAGATAAAATGGATGCATATAGTTTTGGTTACATGGTTTACTTCTTTGAAAAATCATGTGCAATGTCTGTATACTTATTAGGGGTTAATCCATTCAATCAACCTGGGGTTGAAGTTTATAAGAAAAACATGTTTAAATTATTAGGTAAACCTGGATATTAATAGGAAACGATCAATCTTGATCGTTTCTTTTTTATTTTTATCATTTTTTTGTTGACTTATTAAAAAGTAGATGATAATATAAATAGGCACCAAACGATGGAGGTTTAGCTCAGTTGGGAGAGCATCTGCCTTACAAGCAGAGGGTCAGCGGTTCGAGTCCGTTAACCTCCACCATTAAAATAAAAAATACGCCGGCTTAGCTCAATTGGTAGAGCAACTGACTTGTAATCAGTAGGTTGAGGGTTCAAGTCCTTTAGCCGGCACCATGATGGAGGAGTAGCGAAGTGGCTAAACGCGGCTGACTGTAACTCAGTTCCTTTCGGTTCGGTGGTTCGAATCCGCCCTCCTCCACCATCTTCTTGGGGTATAGCCAAGCGGTAAGGCAACAGACTTTGACTCTGTCATCTCCCTGGTTCGAATCCAGGTACCCCAGCCAATATGACCCGCTAGCTCAGCCGGTAGAGCATCTGACTTTTAATCAGAGGGTCAGGCGTTCGAATCGCCTGCGGGTCACCATTTCTTAAAAAATATCTTGCATATATTAATTATTTATGTTAATATAATAGAGCGATGCGGGTGTAGTTCAATGGTAGAACTTCAGCCTTCCAAGCTGACTACGTGGGTTCGATTCCCATCACCCGCTCCAATAAAAAAGCAACTCATGAACTTAAAAATGTTCATGAGTTTTTATTTTATATAAAATATCCTTTTCTATTCTAAATCTATCCAGTATCTTTGAATAATTTTATCAGCATTGACAACTTCATTTTCTAAAATACCACCATTACTAATAATAGATTTAGCTGATCCAATATTATTTTTATCACACACTAATAATACTCTTTTAATTTTGAGTTTATTACATTCTTTTAAAGCTAAATTAATCATTTTAGTAGCATACCCTTTTCTTCTTTCACTAGGTCTAACTCCATCACCGATATGACCACCATATTTTAATAAATATTCATTCAAATCATGACGAATATTAACAACACCAACCATGATATTTCTTTGATCATCAAAGCAAAAAAATGTAGAGTCAGCTACTAAATTATCATTTGCTTCTTTAATTTCTAAATTATTTAAGTAATAATCAAAGTCATGATAATCATTTTTAAAAATAGCATACGGAGAAGTATTAGCTTTAGGATGTTGTTCATTATAAGCTATCCATTCCTTCAACATATCAATTATTTGATTTTTATATTCATAAGAACCTTTAACTAATTTTAATGACATAAACTTTACCTCCTTGAATTGATATTATCAAAATAAATTCATAATTTATTAACTAAATAATATTCTTAAAATTTCCATAACATTTTCTCTGTTTTTTTCAGATGACATTATAGTTATAAGTAAATTATTATCTTTATTTAAAATAATATATTGTCCGTTAGAACCATTTCTAAATACATAACCTTCTTTTGAAATAAAAGTATAATAACCAGCACCAAGCATAGGTAACGCTACTTTTGTTTTATATACTGATGATATTTCAAATTGCAATGAACACATCATATTAATCCAATTTTTAGATATTACCTGAATGCCATTATACACTCCGTCATTTAATAATAATCTTCCTATCTTATGAAAATCTGAATGTTTTAAAAATAATCCGGTACAACCAGGACAATATTTACCGTAATCATCCCATTGGTATTTTTTTATATCTAATTTTTTAAATATGTTTTCATTAATAAAATCAGATAACTTTATTTTAAATTTTTCTTGAAAAAATACAGATAATATAAATGGTTCAACATTATTATAAACAAATTTTGTTCCTACTTGATAAGGAATATCAACATTTAATACATAATTTAAGATATTATTTATATCTAAATTCTTTTCTTTAATTTCTTTAGCAGTCATTATCATTTCTTTATAACCTGTTGTATGTGTTAATAAAGTTTTAATATCCCATTTTTTTATTTTTTCATTTTTAATATCGACTAATTTTTTTAATATTGAATAAACTTTAGTATCTAATGTTAACATCTTTTTATCAATTGCAATACCAATTGCCATTGCAACTAATAATTTAGAACAACTTCTTAATTCATGTAACTTTTCTTCAGTATAAAAAAATTTATCTATCTTTCCATCATGTTCCACAAATATACTATCAATATTTAAACAGTCTATTTTTTTAGAAAGTATAGTTATATTATTTTTTATAGCATCAATTTCTACCATAACACCCTCCTATAATAGTTAAATCATACTATACTTTATAAAAATTTACTATATACAATAAAAATATCCTTTATAGGATATTTTTATTAAAATCTTTTAATCTCATATGCAAAATAGGATAAGGATTCCCTTGTACATCTAATTCATCTCTTTTATAAACTTTAAATCCCATATATTCATAAAATCCTTTAGCTTGAGGATTTTGCTCATTTACACCAGTTCATACACTTGATAATTTTCAATTCCATATAAAAGTAATTTCTTCCCTAATCCTTTTTCTCTAAAATCAGGTGCAATAAACAACATTTCAAGTTTATTATCTTCTATTCCCATAAATGCAATTGAATCTCCATTATCATCAGTTTCAATAATCAAATGTTTTATACTATTTAATGCTTGAAACACGTACGGTTCAATATTTTCTATTTCATCTTTGGATAAAAACAAATGTGTTTCTTTTACAGAATTTTTCCATACAATTAATAACTGATTAATTAACATCTTATCACTTTTTTCAATTTTAACTTCTTTCATATAAATATATTTTTAAATTTATATCTTCATTATATTAATTGCATAATTAGTATCACAAATAATCAATAATTTAAAACTTATCATTTATTAGTTTCCCATTGTATTTTTCATATATTGAAGATCACCATACCAATATGATGCACTTGCTCCCCATCAATTAAAAAATCTGCTCCAGTAATAAATCTTCCTCGACTACTCATTAAAAACTCACACAAATCTCATACCTCATCTGGAGTTCCTGCTCTTTTTGCTGGAGCTAAAGCTAACATCTTTTTATAATTTTCTCCACGAAGTCCATTTAATTAATCATTTGCAAGTGATGTAATAATAATTCCCGATGAAATTGAGTTTACTCTAGCATTTCTTTTCCCCCACTTTATTGCCTCACCAGCAACTCTTAAAACATTACATCTTTTAGCAAGCTGATATGCATGTAATGTATCTATTTTCTTTTAATATTTCTAGATTTAATAATTCATCAGTCGGTGTTAAAGCTAACAATTCATTTTCTTCTTGACTTAATGCTTTAAGAAGATGTCCTGATTGTGAAGAAATAACAATACAACTTCCATCTTCACTAATTACTTTTCCAAATTCTTCTAACAATACTGCTGTTCCATATAAATCAACTTCTAATATTTTTTTAATTGATGTTTGACTAGGCGATACGCCTGCTGCATTAATTACATTTTTAATATTTCCATATTTCAATGCTTCCTTTATCACCTTTAAAATAGATTCTCGACTAACTAAATCAACTTGTATACTACTAGTTTCAAAACCAGCATTACATAAATCTTCTTCAACCATCTTAGCTGTTTTTAAATTTATATCACCAATAATCAAACGTTTACCTATTACAATACATCTAGCACACGCAACACCAATACTTCCTGCTCCAATTAAAACCACTACATCTTTCTTCATTTTTAATCACCTTTACCTTTCATTTTATTATATCACCTCATTTAGTGCTTATTTATCTTGATTTATTGTCAACATTTATAAGAAAAACTTATAAAAAAAGAAGACTATCTAATCTTTTACGGGGTTTTAATGAGCACTCAAATATATAGGGGTGCTCTTTTATTATAATTATTTATATTCTTTCCATATTCACGGGGTTTTTGATAAAATTATTTTATCAGTTTATCTGAAATTTTGAGAAAGAAAAAAGGATGCATACTTTCCTACCACAGTCTGTATACATCCTTTCCATAAGAACAATATGATAATAACCCATTTTAATAAAAAAATCAATACTATTCTTCCTGACCTGAATAAATTAGAAGCTTTAATATCCAAGTCATATAACGATTCCGTTAATTCTTTAAATTTTGATAATATTCTATGTCCTAACTGTCATGGTTCTTTATGGATCAGACATGCCTACTACTTTCGTACTATCTTTATTTTCAATCAAAAAATTAGAATCAGAATCACTCGCATCATGTGCAAATCCTGCGGTAAAACACATGCTATCCTGGCTGAAGATATGATCCCTTTTATTTCCTTGACTTTTCATGATCTTTATAAGATCGTCATTACTGCCCTCCCTATCCTCAACTCATCTCACTTTTATTACCTTAAGCATAAATTTTCCTGTTTTATCGATGATTATTTTGTTTTATGTAAATTTAATTCCAGAAATCTCCCCGTTATTTTTATAACCACATAACTTTTATATCTTCTTTCCTTTTTTGGTTCTATTATTTACCTGTAAACAAAGAAAGGAGTGGATTGTCAACACTTTTTTGGACAATTTCTATGAGAACATCCTAAATTCAACTGGTGTCTTATAGCCAAGTGAACCATGTATCCTCACATTATTATACCAGTTTACATAATCAAATAATTCTAGTTCCAGTTCTTCAAAACTTTCAAACCTTTTATTAAATGCAAACTCTGTTTTTATAATTTTATATGTTGCTTCAGCAACTGCATTATCATACGGACATCCTTTAGCACTTAATGACCTGTTTATATTAAATGCCTTTAATGCATTTTCAATATCTTCATTTTTGAATTCATTTCCTCGATCACTGTGAAACAAATCTACTTTTCGTAAATCATATTTTATTGAATAGAGTGCTTTTTCTACTAACTTGGCATTTTTATTCTTACTGGCTGCATATCCTACAATCTCTCTGTTATATAGATCTAACATAAGACATATATAATTCCATTTTCCATCCACATTAACATACGTCAGATCACTAACTACTACCTTCATTTCTCTTTTTGATTAAAATTACGATTGAGTCTATTTTCTATATTATCATTATTACATGCTGCGTGATGTACTTTATACTGTTTAACTGTATAGCTTGATACTAAGCCATTTTCCTGCATAATACGTCTAATTCTTCTTTTACTGACAATATGGCCCAGTTTAGCCAATTCTATTTTAATCTTTCTTGAACCATAGTTGTTTCGACTGTTTTTAAATATTTCTTTTACTAAAGCAGTCAGATAATGATCATTGGATTTTTTCTTATTTAATTTATTATTACGATTATAATATAATGATGATCTAGGTATATCTAGTAATTTACACATTGCGCTGACCGGATATTTATCTGCATTGGAAATGATAACATTTATTTTCGTCCCATGATCAGCGCTGCTTGCTTTAAAATATCATTTTCCATCTTCAGTCGCTGATTTTCCTTGCGGAGTCTGATTAGTTCTTTTTCTTCATCACTGCGGTTGTCCTCGACATGGAACGAACCAGTATTATTGTACTTTTTGATCCATGAAGATAAAGCAGATGGAGTCAGTTCATATTCACGAACCAGCTCAGCTCTTGGTTTTCCGCTGTTGTATAATTCGACCATTTTCTGTTTAAATTCATCACTGTAAGTTCTTCTTTCTCTTGCCATTTCAGATTACCTCATTTCTTGATTTTCTATTGTAACAGTTCTCTTAAAAACTGTCCAATTTAGTGTAACCTATCCACTGTTTTGACCAGTCATAGATGTGTGATTGATTATCGAGCCAGAAGATACAGATGCAAAAAATGCAATAAAACATTCTATGAACTTAATCCTTTTTCTGTTGCCGGTTCACGAATCTCCTTAGCGACTGTATATAATATCCTTAGAGATTTGAAGCATCCTGCTGCAACATTTAAAGATGTAGCTCAGCGTTATCATATTTCACAGACAACTGCCGCTCATATTTTTGATTCATTTGTCTGCATGTCAAGAAGGCAGCTTCCTCAATATCTGTGCATTGATGAAGTTTATGCTTTTAAATCCGAAAAAAGCAGATACATCTGTGTTCTTCTTGATTTTCAGTCACAAAATATCGTTGATGTACTTCCATCAAGAAGAAAACAGGTACTGATGGATTATTTCTTTAATATTCCTTTATCAGAAAGAAAAAAAGTTAAAGTTGTATCATTCGACATGTGGGAATCATATCGTGTTGTTTCTAAAATTATGTTTCCTGATGCCTTATGTGCTGTTGATCACTATCATGTCAAGCAGGAATTTCACAGAAAACTGGATAAAGTAAGAATCAATTCCATGAATCGCTATTACTCCAGAAAAAATTACCTTAACAAAAAAGAAAACCTTACCGAAGCTGAAAAAAATGAATTATCAGAAGTATCCAGACATTATTATGTTTTGAAAAAATTCCACTGGATGCTCTTCTCCAATAACAACAAGTGCATATACGATCCCAATGTAGAAAAGAAATATAATAAAGTACTTCAGGGATATTTCAACTACTATGATATTTTTGACTATATGATCAGGGATGATCGGGAATTAGATTTAGCTTATGACCTTAAATATCAGCTGGATGTTTTTTACAGGGATTCTTCTTATGACAGTGCCAAAAAAAATATCGACGAACTGATTACCCTATTTAAAAGCAGTCCTATTAAAGAAATGAAAGATTTTGCAAATACACTTACTAAATGGAAACGGGAAATCGTCAATTCATTTATAAGAGCAGATGGGAAACGCATTTCCAATGGAATCATTGAAAATAGAAATAAATCAATAAAATTACTCAAACATAGTTCAAATGGATATCTTAACTGGCATAGATTTAAAAACAGGGTCATGTACTGCCTCAATGATGATGCCACATATCACATGTATCCAATCAAAAATACAGATATCAAATAAAAGTACATTTTCTCATAGAAAGATACAAAAAAACGGGGAACAACTTTTCCCCGTTATGATTTAGTATCTAAAACCCCAGAACCCCAGGTTATTTTAGATTGCCAAAAAGAATAAGATATTTCTTATTCCATGACATCTTTAATAATTTCAATTAATTTTTGACAAGTAAATTCATCAGATAATTTTTTATAAAAACCATATAATTCTGATTTTAATATCGTAGTATTTTTTAGTAATGGAATTGTTGTAATACTACCATCATCTATCTTCTCTTTTTGCTTACTAGCAATCGGTAAAAAGCCAATATTTGCAGCTACCATCAAATTTGCCTGTGTTAAAGTAGTTGCATAAATACCGTCACCATCAAATCCTAATTTTGTTTTCATGAACTCTATTTCTTTAGCAAATTCTTCTCTACTTGCAATAACAATACAATTTTGATCTTTTAAATCATTGATTGTAAGTGTTTTTTAGTTGATAAATTATTTGCATTAGAAATCTTAATAGAATAATATAAATCACCAATATAAACATTATTTAACCTATCTGAAAAAGCTTTTCGTTGTTCACCTATCATAATATCAGTTACATCATTAATATTATTAGCTGATATTGTATCGTAAGTTCCATCTTTAATTGAAATTTTTATTTCAGGATATTTAGCGCTAAATATTCTAAGGGCTTTTTCAATTCTTTATTATTATTTTTAGAAATACAAGTTGCATGATTTTCTATTTCTTTTATATTTGCAATAATATTTTTTCCTTCAATATATAAATATTTACCAGCTTGAGTTAACTCAAATCCTTTACGGTTTCGAATCATTAAAGGAAAACATAATTCATCTTCTAAAGCTTTTATTTGTTGTGAAATTGCAGATTGAGAAATAAATAATTCTTCTGCTGCTTTTGTAAAAGAATTAGTATCCACTACTTTAATAAAATATTCTAAATTTCTAATGTTCATTACTTTTCCCTCTAATATTATTAAATTATGTTAATTAGATAAAACTCTTGTTCTATAAAAAAGATTACTTGACAGGAGTATTCAATATTGTCATCATTTTTTTAATGATAAATTATAACTATTATCGATAAGCTCAAAAATCTTTTTTGTTTCAACAGAATTATCAAGTTTTATTGTTATCCAATTGTTTTTATTCATATGATAACCTGGATAAAATCTGTTATTATCAATAATTTTATGAATATTTTCTTTTTGAAATCGTAAATCAATAATTTCTACAAGTTTATCTGATTCAATAGCTAATTTATTTTCTTTTACAACTAATAATACACCATACCATTTATTATTTTTTTTATTTCTCCAAATTGCATTGTTAGGAAACTTTTGCCATAAATATTCTAATTCATCATTATATTTTTCTTTAACATATTTAATAATTTCATTAGCCTGTAAACTTTTAAATATATCAGGTTCCATACATTTATCAATAATATCTTTAATTATATTTTCATATTCTTCTTTGATTCTATTAACAAAATTACCGGATGCCTCTTTAATATCTACTAGTATATATTCCTCATTATTTTCCAAATCAATAAGTGCAGCTGTTGGTTGATTTTTGGAAATATTTATAATAGCTTCAAATTTATTATTATATATTTTAGTTTTATAAATATAACTATGATCTTTTTTAATAAATCCATAATTTAGTAATTTAATATTATTTATTTTTTTGTTTTTTAATTCACCTGTTAAATCTTTCATACTTATAGCTCACTTTCAAGTTTATATCTTATTTATAAATAATATTAAATTATCTACTCTTAAAATAATTTCATAATTTCTGGTATAAAGATCATTAAACCAATAATTGCAGCACCAATTGCTAATACTAGTACACCACCTGCAGCAGCATCTTTGGCTAATTTAGCTTTGAGGTGAAATTCAGGCATAACCATGTCTACAATTGCTTCAATGGCAGTGTTAAATAATTCACCTGCCAATACTAAAGAAAATAAAATTATACATATTTTCCATTTAGAACTATCTAATTTTAAAATTATTCCTGCAATAATTACTAAAAGCATAACTGTTACATGTATTTTCATATTTGTTTGTGATGTAAAAGTTGCTTTTATTCCTTCAATTGCATATTTAAAGCTATTGATTCGTTTTATTATTTTTTTATTCACACATATTCCCCCTATATATAAAATATTACTAGCTAATGATCTTAAAATCAATATTTTATAACCAAGGAATATAGGGAATATTTACGTAGTTATATAGCATTTGATATGCATCTTTGATTGTTCTTTTTTCATTATCAATATTTTGATAAATATTTAGTAGTTTCTTTTTCATTAATGAATCATTGCAATCTTCTTTAATTACATTTTTAAAAAATATATCGGGAAATAATAATCGAGCATATAGATAAATCAATTCATCATTTGATAATCTGATATAATTTATATATTCTTCCAATTGATTTATCGTAATTAGTTGGTTTTTATATGCTGCAGATAAATCTTTAATTCTTGAAGCTATTACTAAATTACCTGGTGCACAGAGTATTCCATAGCTATCTTCAAATATAAAATGTTCTATTCCCGATAGTAATTCTTTTTCTTTTATTTGATTTAATATACTAATTGCACATTCACCTAACCCTTGGTAATAATATGATAAAACAATAAAATGCTCAAAATGATTGATTCTAGAAGCATGATTACCTATTTTATTTTTTGCTTCATCAAGAATTTTACACCAGCTTTCTTTTACTTTTAAAATATTTATTTTTTGATTTAGGGGAATTAATGATTGAATAATAAAACGTTCTAGATTATATTGTTCGTTTTGATAAGTATAAAGAATATGATTCATTGATACGGGACGATTAAAACAATTATAGACAACTTGAAATCCAATTAAATTTAGTGCATGTATATATGATTCATAATAGTTAGTAAAATTATTTATTTGACATAAATAATATTGTTTTCCTTGATAAGTAAAATAATCACTTTCATAATCTAGATAAATTTGATAAAAACGTTGTAATATTTCTAGTTTTGATACCAATTAGGAACCTCTCCTTCTATTATCTCCATAACTAAAGGATAATCATATGATTTATTAAATTCTTCATCATAGAATGGTACTAATACCATCATTTTAATTTTAACTATTATAGTTAAAGAAATCATTATATGATTCACACCATAACTTTTTATTTCTTTATCTAAAGAAGATGTTATTGCTGATATTGATTTATATCTAATATTTATTTTAGAACCAAAATCAGCTAAAAATGGATTATTTAAAAGCATTCCCAAATGAACACTTGCAATAATACCAGTATTATTACTTACTTTTTCTAGTTTTGATTGGTAAATAGAGTAATTTTTTTTTTATATTTTCCTTCTTCAATTTCAAAAAATATTTTTTCTAATTCATCGACAATTTTGGCTCCAATATCTGCAGCATAACTTGTATCAAAGTTAATACTTGCTATTGAATCACCACTACGTTTTATATTTACTAATTTTTGGTGATCTACTTCAACAGGTAATTCTACATTATTTATAATCATTTAGCAAAAACGATTTACGTATTTATCAGCAATTTTTTTATTATTGGTGTAAAACTTGTACTTATAAAATATATAATTACTACAATTACTAAAATAATTAATAGATACCTTTTTTTCATCAAATCACCAATAAATTATATTCTCTATATAAATAATTTATTACATATTAAAAAACTAGAAATTTATAAATTTCTAGTTCTTATCTTTTTTTAATAAATGATTTAAACATTGTTATAAAAATATCTCCTGAAATAAAATATGCATAACCTAAAGCTAAAACTATGTTTAAAACCCAAAGAATTGGATCAGTGCAATAAGCTAACAATGAAATAATAAGAATAACAATGATTGATAAAATCGTTAATCGTTTATTAATTCTTAAACGACAATATTTTCTATTTAAATCAATAAAACGGTATCCCGCTAAAAATAAATTTGCAACTAAAGTTGAAAGAACTGCGGCTAATACACCAATTTGTTGAATCAAAATTAAATTAATCAAAATATTAATGATTGCTGCCATTGTTGTTGTAATTGACATATTTTTAGCATTTTTTTTAGCAACATAAATACTTCCAAAAAACTGTGAAAAACAATAAAAATATGTAGCAATAATTAATATTGGTGTATAATTAAAAGCTTCGTATAACGACTTATTTCGGCACAAAATATTAAAAATAATTGGTGAAGTTGCCAATAATAAAACTGTTCCAGCCGAAACAATACAAAACAACATCTTAAACATCCGATTATAATATTTTGCACTATCAGGATCATTAACACTTCTTGTTGCTGAATCTGTCCATGCTAGATTAAATGCTGGATATAAGATATTAACAATTGAAGGAATTTTATTTGCTAAAGCATATACTCCATTAGCACTTGCCCCTAAAAAAATTGAAATAATCCAACGATCTGATAATTGATTAATATACCAAGATACGGTATTAGGAATAAATGGTAAAGCATACTGTAACATCTTAGTTGCATATTTAACTCTAAAATATTTAAAATTAAAGTATTTAAAAATATTACATACAAATAAAACATATATAAAGCCTACAACATCAGCTAATGTCAAAGCAATTAATACTCCAATATAACCAGTTTTTAACCACAACAAACAAATTGAAACAATAATAAAATTAACCACTACTACAAGAGCTGCTAAAATTGAATACTCTTTATATTTAGAAAAAGCCCGTAAAACAAATCTTGAAGTTGTTGCAATAATCTCAATCCAAATATATCCAATTACTAAAAATTTATAACTTCCATTAAATAGATCAATTGGAATAAACAAACAAATAATTCCCACAATTAACATTAATGAAAAAATCATTGTATATCCATTGGTAATTACACTTTTTTGTTCATTTTGATTTTTAGCATCTACTAAAAATCTAAACAATGCCTGTTCTAATTGTAAAGTACATAAAGGTACAATAAATGACAATATTGTAGTTGTAACTAAGTC
This sequence comes from Thomasclavelia spiroformis DSM 1552, assembly GCF_025149465.1. NCBI lineage: Bacteria > Bacillati > Bacillota > Erysipelotrichia > Erysipelotrichales > Coprobacillaceae > Thomasclavelia > Thomasclavelia spiroformis. Next base: position 1,773,645 of record NZ_CP102275.1, read on the forward strand.
TAATTGACCAAATTGAGCATCTGTAGTAGAGCTTGTAATAATTGGTGTAGTTAGTAAATTTATTATTCTTGGTAAAAAAGTACCAATTGCCATAATTAATGTATTTTTGACTACTGTTTTCTCTCTCGACATAATTTCACCTTACTTTTCACTCATCATTATAACAAAACTAAAATTATTTTTCATCAATAATCGTTTTAATTGGTATATCGAACGATTCAACAGGTAGTGCTTCTATTTTTTGAAAACTAAATGCTAGGCCAATCACTTTACCGGAATATTTTTTTAAATAGCAATCATAGTATCCTCCTCCATAACCTAAACGATTATGGTTTAGATCAAAAGCTACCATTGGAACAATTAATAGATCAATATTTTCTTTATTAATGATTTTACTTTGATTTGAGGGCTCTAAGATACCAAAACTACTTTTTTTTAATTCATCTAAAGAGTTTATTAAATAAAAATTCATCAAATGATTATCAATTTTAGGGACACATACATTTTTTTTATTGATAATTTCTTTAATTAAAGAAATTGTATCAACTTCATTTTTAAATGATACATATATTCCAATTGTTTTAGCGTTAATAAAATCAGGATGCTGTTTTAATTTAGAAATAATAAGATTAGATTTAGCAGCATGATCTTCACTACTTAAATCTAACCTTTTTTTAATCATTTGTTTTCTTAATTCAATTTTATCCAATACCTTGATCTCCAAAATCAAGTTTAATTAACTGATTTAATTCAACAGCATATTCCATTGGTAATTCTCTTGCAAATGGTTCAATAAATCCCATAACAATCATTTCCATTGCCTCTTTTTTAGTTAATCCACGAGACATCAAATAAAATAATTGTTCATCAGAAACTTTTGAAACTGTTGCTTCATGTTCAATAATTGATTCATTATTCATCATCCAATTAGTAGGAACAGTATCACTAGTAGAAATATCATCAAGAATCAATGTATCACATTCAACCTTACTTTTAGCATTAATAGCATTTTTGCCATGTTGTACCATACCACGATAATTTACTTTTCCACCGCGACGCGATACTGATTTTGAAACAATACTACTAGATGTATTTGGCGCTAAATGAATCATCTTTGATCCAGAATCCATAATTTGATTTTCTCTTGCAACAGCAATAGTTATACATGAACCTTTAGCTCCTTCTTCCATTAACATACAAGTAGGATATTTCATTGTTACCGCACTACCAATATTTCCATCGACCCACTCCATTGAACCATTCTTAAATACTTTAGCTCTTTGAGTAACTAGATTTAAAATATTGTCTGACCAGTTTTGAATTGTCGTATAACGACATTTAGCTCCTTCTTTAACAACGATTTCTACAACTCCAGCATGTAATGAATCTTTTGAATAATTAGGTGCTGTACAACCTTCTACATAATGAATTTCCGCACCTTTATCAACAATTATCAAAGTTCTTTCAAACTGAGCCATTTGCTCAGAATTAATTCTAAAATATGATTGTAATGGTTTTTCTAGTTTTACTCCCGGAGGAACATATATAAACGAACCGCCTGACCAAACAGCACCATTTAATGCTGAAAATTTATTATCATTATATGGAATAACAGTATCAAAATATTCTTTAAAAATTTCTGGATATTCTCTTAAACCACTATCAATATCTAAGAAAATTACTCCCTTTTCATTCACTTCTTTTAACATATTATGATAAACAACTTCTGATTCATATTGTGTACTGACACCTGATAAATATTTTTGCTCAGCTTCTGGAATTCCCAATTTATTAAATGTTTCTTTAATAGTTTCAGGAACCTCTTCCCATTTATTAGTTTGCTTATCGCTAGGACGAATATAATATGTATATTCATCAAAATCAATTCTACTTAAATCAACACCCCAAGTAGGCATTGGTTTTTCCATGAAGCAACGATATGCTTTTAAACGATATTCCAACATCCACTCTGGTTCATTTTTAATTTTAGATATTTCAGTAACAATTTCTTCATTAATTCCTTTAGGAGTTTTATAAACTGAAACATCGCCATCATTAAAACCATAGGCATATTCATGATCAAATAAATCATCTTTTATTTTAGCCATATGTTCCCTCCTATTCTTGATCTAAGATCTTTTTTATTCCTGTCCATCCCAAAGTAGCACACTTAATTCGATTAGCTTGTTTATGAGTATTCATAAAAACAATCGCTTCTTCAATAATTTCAGGATCATAATCTTTTTCATATATCATATTTTGATAATTTTCAATAATTTTATTTGCTTCATCAATTGTTTTACCAATTAATAGTTCCGACATAATTGATGTACTAGCAGTACAAATAGCACAAGCTTCACCATCAAAGCGAATATCTTTAATAACATTATCTTCAATCAATGCTTGAATATCAATATTATCGATACATGTTTCTGAATCCATATTCACTGATTTATAATTATCATCATTTACTAAACCATGATTACGAGGCGACTCATAATGATCCATAATTATTTGTCGCATCATCATATTATCCAAAGAAGGCATCTAAAAAATCATCTCCTTTCTTACATACCTCAATAAATTTATCAATCTCTTCAAAAGTATTATAGAAATAAAATGAAGCTCTAAGTGTTTGACTTACTTTTAAAAACTCATCTAAAATCTTAGCACAGTGTTGTCCTGATCTAATTGCAATTCCATAAGTATTAAACAAAGATGCTCCATCTTGACTAAATACTCCTTTAATATTAAAAGTAATTGCTCCTTGACCATTTGGATTATATACTTCAATATTATCTAACTCCAATAATTTTTTAACTGCATATTGGCGGAGTTGTAATTCATATTCATGAATATTATCCATTCCAATTGACATCAAATATTCAATTGCAGCACCTAATCCTATTACACCTTCAATATTTGGTGTTCCTGCTTCAAATTTTGTTGGTGCATTTTTTAATTTAACCAATCCACAGCTTTTATATCTTGAATTACTTCCACCGCCAAAACGAGTTGGAGTAGTATCTTGCAATAAATCATATTTACCATACAAAATTCCAATTCCAGTTGGTCCACACATTTTATGCCCAGAAAAAACCATAAAATCTAGATCTAAATCTTTTACATCCACTCGTTGATGCGGTACACTTTGTGCCCCATCAACACAAACAATTATTCCTTTTTCATGAGCAATTTTACAAATTTCTTTAATGGGACTATCAAATCCTAAAACATTTGTAATTTGAGCAATAGAAATAATCTTAGTTTTATCACTAATAGCCTTAATTACATTTTCTACAGTTAAACGTCCATCTTCGTCTAAATCAATATATTTAACTACACTACCAGTTTGTTTACTGACCTCAAACCATGGTAATGTATTTGAAGCATGCTCAGCTAAAGTAATTAAGATTTCATCACCTTCATTTAAATGTGTTAAACCATACCCAAATGCAACTAAATTTAATCCATCAGTTGATCCATATGTATAAACAACTTCTTTACTATCACAATTAATAAACTTTGAAACAAGTTCTCGAGTTCTTTCAAACTGAACATCAACATCATGAGATAAATCATAATCACCACGATGAGCATTACCAGAGTAATTAGTTAAATAATTACAAACTGCATCAATTACACATTGAGGTTTTAATGTTGTTGCACCATTATCAAAATAAATTAATGGCTGATCATGCATTTTAGTTCCATTTAGCATTGGAAAGTCCTTACGAATCTTTGCAACTTCTAACATTAAATACCCACCTTCTCTTTTAACATTTCATTAAATAATTCTTTTAATTCATCATTGTCAATAAATTCAAGTACTGGCATAAAATAACCATAAGTCACTAAATGCATAGCATCTTCTTTGCTTAGACCTCGTGATTGTAAATAATAAAGATGTTCTTCATCAATTTTACCAACACTTGCCCCATGACTTGCTTTAACATCATATTCATCAATATATAAATATGGGTTTGCTTTTGCTTTACATAATTTATCAAAAACAATGATTTTATTTGCCTGATGGCTATTTGATTGACAATTTCCTTTTTTTATTCTTCCAATGCCATCAATTACTAAACTTGCTTCATTTTTTGTCACACCATAATTATTCATGATTCCTGTAGTGTAAGGTGCTTCGTGAACAATTGAAATAGTGATATGCTTATTTTCTTTTTCTTTAGCAAGTGTAGCTAGACGAATATTAGCATTAGCATTTTCTTTAACTAATGAATAATTTACATCCATTTCAATATTACTATTTGATAATTCTACATATGCACATTTAACATCACTATCTTGCATTACTTTAACATTTTCAATTACTTTAGCATTAATGTTAAAAGTACTTTGGTTATCAATATATCTTAATACGTTACTATTTTTTGTTATATTAATATTTTTTGTAAAAGTAGTATCTTGTTTAAAATTATATGTTTCAATTAATTTTAGTGATCCATTTATTTCTAAATCGATTGAATAATTTCCAACTTGATCAATTAGATAAACTATTTGCAATGATGAAACATCATTAACAATTATTTTATTATTATTAATTTCAATATTTTCATTACAAATTTGACTTATAATTGTACCATTTTTAATAACTAAATAATTTTTAATATCTTGTAACTGCTTCATTACTTAATTTTCATTCTTTCTTTATTAGCACAACTTTCAAGTAAAATAGGTTTCTTTTCATCACTTGTGATTTCAATTCCCAATTCTTTTACCCAGTCATAACCTTCTTGATCAATTTTTTCTACTACTTCTTTACCACCACTTAAAATAATTTTTCCATTAACTAATACATGAACATGGCTTGGTGGTACTAATTCAAATAAACGTTCATAATGTGATACCATAATGCAACCAAAATTATCTGATTTCATTTCATTAATTGCATTTGCAACTATCTTTAATGCATCAACATCTAGACCTGAATCAATCTCATCTAACAATGCAAATTTAGGTTGTAGTAACTTCATTTGTAATATTTCGTTACGTTTCTTTTCTCCACCTGAAAAACCTTCATTTAAATATCGATGTGCTAAATTTTCATCCATTTTTAAATCTGCGACATTTTTTTCCAATTCACGAATAAATTTAAATAATGACACAGGTTTTTCTTGATGAGCATTTACCGCTGCACGTAAAAAATCTGAAGTTGTTACACCTGGAATTTCTTGAGGATATTGCATCCCTAAAAATATTCCTGCTTTACTTCGTTGATCAACACTCATTTGAATTACGTCTTGGTCATCTAAATAAATATTTCCTTTTGTAATTGTATATTTAGGATGTCCCATAATAGCTGATAATAAAGTAGATTTACCATTACCATTTGGACCCATAATAGCATGAGTTTCACCTGTGTTAATCGTTAAGTTTATTCCTTTTAGAATTTCTTTTTCACCAACACTAACATGTAGATTTTCTATTTTTAAAGTTGACATAATTAAGCCCCTTTCTTTTTCTAACTAATTCTACTAAATAAGTTAATAAAAAACAAACAAAATGATAAATATTAGTAATATTTTTTTCTTTTTTGTTGTTGAAATCCATTACAATTTATATTATAACCAAATTGTGGTATATTTATAGGTAACGGAGGTATGAAAATGGAGTTTTTAAAGAAGTTACAGCAATTTATTTCCTCGAAAAGAATTACTCATACGTTACTAAATCTAATGATTGTTCTTGTTATTATTCTTTTAATAATTACAACAAATGACTTATGGATTGGTCTTCTTAACATGATATGGTTAGTTTCTAGACCATTTATTGTTGGATTTACGATTGCTTTTGTTTTAAATCCATTTATTAATTTTATTGATAAATATTTAAAAAAGCGTGCTGTTTCAGTAATACTAACGTATTTAGCAGTATTTACAATTTTAATTTTGATTATTTTATTAGTAATTCCACTAATTTATGAAAGTATTTTTGAAATGTATCCTACTTTTAATGCAGGATTGAAGGAAATTGGTAGATTTATTCAAAATAATTTTAATTATGATATTAGCTCACTTACAAGCTATATTGAAAAAAGTGTGTATCAGTTTTTTAATGATCCTACTGTTTTGGATGCAACCATTGATGTATTAAATCAAGTTTTAGTAAATTTAACTAATTTTATTATCTATGTTATCCTAGCTATTTATATGTCAAATATTTTTAATAGTATTCGTCAAACAATTAAAAATATTGCAATTAAAATTGATTGTAATTTACCTATTTATTTAAAAGAAATTGATTTATCATTGGTTCAGTACGTTAAGGCATTTTTTATTGGAGCAATTGCACAGGCAATTACAACAATGATAATGTATGTACTAATAGGACATCCTAATTGGTTAATTTTAGGCGTTGTTTCAGGTGTTAGTTCAATTATCCCATATGTTGGTCCAATAATTGCAAACTGTCTTGGTTTAATTACATCTCTAGGAATGCAATCTTCAACTATTATTTTCTTATGTATTTTAATTTTTATTCAATCAATTGTTATGTCATATATCATTACACCAAGAATTTATTCTTCACGAATTGATTTAAGTATTTTATGGGTACTTTTTGGAATTTTGTCTGGTTCTTCTTTATTTGGAATAGTGGGTATGATTATAGCAATGCCTTTACTTGTAAGTATTAAAATTATTTATCAAGTATACAAAGAACATCATCAAGATAAATTGTCGTATTAGTTTTTAAAGGATGTCGATTTTGACATCCTTTTTTCTAACACATATTACAAATAATTACTAATAATATAAATAAAACTAATACTAGAGTAAAAGAATTATCTTGACATGTCATAATAATCGCCTCCTTTTAAAAATAATAAATACCGACAATAACTAAAATAATAAATAATACTAGAGTACTAATTTGGTTATATTTACAGTTATTCATTTAGTTACCTCCTACCACCTACATACTATAAATTATGTTAAAATAACAATTGCTAGTGTGTTTTTGCCTAATTTATTGAAATTAAAACCAGAAAATAGTATAATCTTATCGTTATGGAAAAGTAAGGAGGAAAAATATGAAATTGGGAAAATGTGCTACTGCTTTAGTAGTAACTAGCTTCTTATTAACTGGATGTAGTAACTCAAACACAGTTAAAGAAGACGGTAAATATGTAGTTGCCTCTTTAAGTAAAGGAAAGAGCGATAAAAATATATTTGCTGATGATATCTTTGCAGATATCACTAATACAAATAGGGGTAAAAGTGCTTATTTTGAAGCTATTCTACAAAAATTGATGGATGATAAATTTCCAACTGATAAAGATATGGAAATTGATGCATCCCGTACTGTAGAACAAATTCAAACTTATTATGAAGCACAATATGGTGATCAAGCAGAAGACCAAATCAAAACTGTTTTAGCTAGTAGCGGATATTCAACATTAGATGAGTATGAAAAAGCAATGGTTCAAGCTTATCAAAAATCTAATTTTTTACTAGATTATGTAAAGAATAATTTTGATGAAGTTTTTGACGATTATTATACTTATGCTACTCCACGTTTTGCTAGCATTATTAAGGTTTCTATTGCTGATTCAGAAAATCCAACTCAAGAAGAAACTGCAAAAATTGAACAAATTTCTACTGCATTAGCTTCTGGTACATCATTTGGAGAAGTTGCAACACAATATTCTGATGATTCTACAACTAAAGTAAATAAAGGTGGATTAGGTGTTGTTGATACTACATCTGGTTTAAGTAGTACTTATGGTAGTGAAGTTGAAAGTAAAATTTTTGAATTAAATGCTGGGGAAGTTAGTGAAGCTATTAGTGGAACTGATGGTTATTATTTCGTTTCTGTAACCAGTACAGATAAAAAAGAAATTAAAAAAACAATTAAAAAGAATTTAACTATTGATACACCATTAATTGCTTATGATTCATATCTTCCATATATTGCATATCAATCTTATGATGTAAAATATGAAGATAAAAATATTGAGAAAATGGTAAATAGTATCATTGAAACAGCGCTACAAGAACGCGAAACTAGTAGAGGAGGTACGGAATAATGAATAAAAAAATAATTCCTATAGCTATTGCAAGTACTTTATTAGTTGGATGTGGTTCATCTGCTGTAAATTATTCAAGTGAAGTTGAAAATGGAAGTAAAACAGCTATTAATATTGATGGTACTGAAATTAGTAAAAATGATATATATCATTATTTATTAGAACAATTTGGTAGTTCAGAAGTTTTATCACTTGCACTTACTTATATTGCTGATCAAGAAATTACTGATGAAGATGCTTTTAATACTAGATTAAATGAAGAAATTGCATCACAAGAAGAAAGTGGAACTTCATTGGATGATATTGCTAAACAATACGGTTTAGAAAATAGACAACAATATATCGATCAAGTTTTATCAATAGGTGTTAAACAACAAATGCTTAAAGAAAAATATATTGATAAAAATTATAAAAAATTAATAAAAGAATATAAAGTTAAATATCTAAAAACAATTACACTTGATACTGAAGCAGGTGCAAAAAAATTACTTAAAGAAATAAAAAAAGGTTCTGATTTTGATACAGTCATGAATGAAAATAGCGGTAGTGATGTTGGAATGGTAACTACTGAAACTACAACTGTTGATTCAAATATAATTAAAAAATTAGATGATTTTACTAAAGATGGTGTACACAATAAAGTAATTGAAACATCTGATTCTAAATATGCAATCGTGTATGTTTATAACACTGATACTAGTGAAGTGGAAGATGATATTAAGTCTAATTTATCATCTATTAGTGATATGTCTACAAAAATGGAAACTTATTATTTAAAACAATATAACTTTGATGTTCATGAAAATGCTATTAGAGATGAAATAAAAGAAACTGAACCTGATTATTTAGGATAAGGGGTTACCCTTATCTTTTTTTATGCTAATATATATATTATAGATTTGATAAACATTAAAGGAGATTATTATGGAAAATTGTATTTTTTGTAAAATTGTACAAAAAGATATACCTGGAAAAATTATATATGAGGATGATGTTTGTTTAGCATTTTTAGATTTAAGCCAGACAACTGATGGTCATACTTTAGTTATTCCTAAAAAACATTATAAAAATATTTTAGAAGTAAATGATGAAACATTGACTCACTTAATTGTTGTAACAAAAAAATTAGCAAATAAAATTGTTAAAAATTTAAATGCTAATGGTGTAAACATCTTAACTAATGCAAACGAAATGGCTGGACAAACTGTAATGCATTTTCATATCCATATTATTCCTCGTTATAATCAAGATGATAAGATAGAAATTAATTTTACAGATCGTAGTAACGATGTAAATTTAGATCTAATCTTAAACGAAATAAATAAAAATTAATTTAATCTTTTATAGAGGTACTTTGATGAGTATCTCTTTTTTAAAAAAAAGTTATAGACTATGACGTCTATAACTTCTATACATTAAATTTAACCTATTTTAGGCTTATAAAAAGATCTATTTTCTAACGCAAAAACTCTTTTAGAAAAACTTCCTGGCTCAATTGTTTCTAAAGCTTTTTCTAACATATTAATTCTCGCATCCATATTATCAATCAAATAAATAATCTCAGCCTCTTTTACTTGTGGTAATACTGGTGAACCAAATTCATTTTTACCATGATGTGACAAAATCATATGTTGTAATAAGGTAACTTCTTCACCTTCAATATTCATCTTATCAGCCATTTCTTTAACCATTGCTTGCGAAATTGAAATATGCCCCAACAATTTACCTTCAATCGTATATTCAGGTACAACAGGACCGCTTAACTCAACAATTTTTCCTAAATCGTGTAATGTAATCCCTGCAAAAAGTAAATCTTTATTTAATGTAGGGTATAAACTACATAGGGCGTCAGCAATTTTTAGCATACTATACGTATGATGAGCCAATCCAGATACATATTCATGGTGATTTTTACTCGCTGCAGGATAAATTGTTAATTTATCAAGATGTTCTTTAAATAATACTTTAACCAATTGATTTAGTTTTAAATTATCAATACGATCAATATATTTCATAATTTCACCAATTAATTCTTGCCCAGTTTTTGGAGCACTTTTTAAATATTTTATTTGTTCTTTAGGATCATTTGATGCAACATGAATTTTTATAATTTTCATTTGTCGATCCTCATTATATTTAATAATATCACCTTTAACATATACAACACTTCCTACTGTAAGAGTTTCCACCTGTTCATTAGTAGCATTCCAAAGTTTTGCATCGATCAATCCTGTAACATCTTGTAATGTCATACTCAAATATGTTGAACGATTAGCTCCATTTGTTTTACCTGTTACAACTCGATTGATTAAAGCTTCAATTACAACACTTTCATCGCCTGGTTTTAATTCATTTATCTTATTCATCCTCTAGTGCTCCTTCTTTATTCATAATTTCTTTTATATCTTCATAATTATAACCTTTTCTTAATAAATTATTGATAATTTTTTCTTTCAATTGGTTAGTATCATATTTTTTTGAATATTTCTTTTTTTGTTTAATAAACTCTTTTTCTAAAGCATTGTGTTCTTTTTCGTAATCAAATTCAAAATCATAATCAGACAAAGCTTTTTCAATTGCTTCATTTGTAAAACCTTTTATATACAATTTATCACGAATTTTCTTTAACATTGCTTTATATGAAAAACCAATATTACGATTATAATAAGTATCAATTATTTTAGTAGCAGCAAGATATTCATCATCAAAACTATTCTTTTCTAAACATTGATCAATTATTTCATCACTAACTCCATAATTGCGCAAATTATAAATTGCTTTATTTAAACCTACACCTAATCTTGTACAACGTTTAAGATAATTCATTGTATATTCTTCATCATTAATCAGATTCTTGTTTTGAAGCAATTCTAGTGTAGTATCAAGTTGTGCATCATCATAATTACCACTATCCATCAACTTTTTTTTCATTTGATTATAAGTATAATCTTTAATTGTCAAAAATTTTAAAGCTTTATTATATGCTCTTGTAACTTGTTCATGATCTTTTAAAATATCAAAAGTCTCTTTGCTTATTTCTTTTCCTATCTCTAAATCATATGATCTAATAATTTTATCACTTAACTCTAAGATTATTTCACTTTCATCAAATAAAAAAACAACTTCATTCATAGTATCTTTTATTTCATATATTGATTTAACTTTATACGTATAATACTTTTGTTTAATTGCTAGTTTATAAACATCAATAACTTTTTCATAAAATACCTCGCTACTAAATTTCATAGCATGTAAATATGCTTCTCTTGCCATATTTGAACAATCACTATTCATCATATTTAATAAAATAGATACTAATTCATTTGTTTCTTTAAAAAAATATCCATTTACTCCATCAATAATTACATTCTCCAGATTTTGATCATAGCGAGCAACTGCAGGTATACCACTGGCCATAGCTTCAATATATGTTAATCCTTGTGTTTCTGTAACTGAAGCAGATACAAACACATTTGAAAGATGATAGTAACTAGGAACTTCTTGACTAGGTTTTGGGCCCGTAAAAATTATATATTTTTCAATCTGATCATCTTTGACTAATTCTTTTAATTCATCTAAATATGGTCCACCGCCTACAATTAGGCATAATATATTATCATTTTCTTTTACAATTTCTTTCATTGCATCAATTAATACATCAATGCTTTTTTCTTTAGCTATACGTCCTAAAAAAGTAACAATAAATTGTTCTTTAATTCCATATTTTTCTTTAATTTGATTAATTAATTTATCATCTTTATTTTTAGGATTAAATTTATCTAATTCTAAGCCAGTTGGTATAATATGCATATTTTTATGTAACCCATATTTCTCCAGCGCTTCTTTTGTTTTAATAGAAGGAACTATTAATTCTGCACTTTTATCTCCATAAAACTTACTAATCCTTGTAATTGCTTTTTTTATCAATCCATCTATTGCTGTAGAATTAATTGGATTTACATAATGAGAGTAATCAGCCCACATTGTATGATATGTATATACGACTGGAATATTTAATGCTTCTCCTACAATTCTTCCAAATATCCCAATTCCAAATTCGGTTTGTACATGAATAACTTCAATATTCATACTTTTAATTTCTTTCATTCCTTTAAACGAATATATATTACATGCTCGATATCCATATAATGCCTGAATTTCTAATCCAGGTACTCTTAAAATATTATCATTTGGATCATCTTCATAATCACTTTCACTAGGCAATTCACTTGTAACTACTAAAACTTCATGACCATGTTTAATTAACTCATCTTTTAAAATCTTAGTAGAAGTGGCCACCCCATTTATATCTGGTGTATATGTATCTGAAAAAATTGCAATTCTCATATATTTACTCCTATCCATTTATTTCTCTATCAACAGCAAAAACTAGACCTCCTAATATTAATCCCAAATAATAAGTAACAAAACGCCAAATCAATAATGTGGTTGGTGTCCCAATTTCTCCAAGTACAGGGGAAAATAACATAAAATAAACACCTTCACTACCTCCACTTGCTCCAGGAATTGGGACAAAAGCAGTTATCATATATACAAAGGAACATATTCCAATAAATTCAGCTAATTGTCCAATAGAAACATTTAAATACAAAGCTTTAGCTGCAAAAAAAGGAATACTATACATAATTATTAATTTAAACAAATTAATAACTGATGACTTAATCAAGACACTTTTATTATGCTGTAAAATATTTAATTCTCTTCTAAAATTTTCTAAAGATCTAGTTACTTTAATAGAAGTGTCTGTATAACTTTTAACAATTCTAATTTTACTTAAAAATCTAATAACATTATTACAAATAAAATTTTGAAGTCTCTTTGATTTAGCTCCTAAAAACAATCCAGTAATTACAAAAAAATTAATTAAAAAACCAATAATTGCTAATGAAAAAAAACCAGTATATCTATCACTATAAATATTATATTTAAAAAGCATGACAGATGCTGTAAATATAACTAAAACACTTTGATATACAATAAATACCATTAATAATATACTTGCAGAATTCGCAGGAGAAATACCCTGTCGATTAAATATATACACCTGAGCAAATTGTCCTCCACTAGAAAAAGGAGTTATACCATTAAAAAAAGTTCCAGATATAGCATTTTTAAATCCCTGTTTAAAACTATAATGTTTTTTATACAATCTTCCAAATATATATAAATTAATTCCATCTAAAATATAATAAATACCCATTAAAAATACTGAAAATACAATCCAAAGAGGCGATGCATTTACTAATGCTTCCAATGATGCTTTTAGGTCATCTTTCATAGTTAAATATATAACTAATATTCCTAATGATAAAATCAACACAATATTAAAAATATATTTTTTTTTAGATTTTTTTTCCATAAACTCACCTCTAGTTAGAGTTTAAAACTTGATTATAAACATCACATAACTCCTTACCAATTATTGATAATTCTTTTTTCTTAGCTACCTCATAGCCATTATTAATTAATGATGGATATTCACCGCTTATCATTTTCTTTATAATAGAGACAAAATCACTGGTATTTTTACCCATATAACAATTTTCTTTGTCTTTCAACCAGCTAGAAAATACAGGAATATCTCTTAATAAAATATTACATTTACTTGCAAGAGCTTCTAAAACAACAATTCCCTCAGTTTCTTCTCTAGATGGGAAGAAAAAGATATTACATCTACCATAAGCTCCTTTAATAATATCACCACTTACATATCCTGGTAAAATTAAATTAGGAGGCAAATTATCTAATAAATCTTTAATTTTTTTTGTAGGATGAGATAATTTAATGTCACCAAACCACATAAATTTATAATTAGGTAGTTCTCTTGCCACTTCAACAAATGTATCAAAACCTTTGCGTTCAAATAACCAACCGACAGATATAATTAAAATATCATCATCATCAATATTATATTCTTTTTCAAAAGCCTTAATTTGATTAACTTGAGGATTAAATTGCTTTAAATCAATTCCATTAGAGATAGCACTTATCGGTACATTAATACCATACGATTCTAGTAGTTGTTTCGAATATTCAGTTGGAGTAATAATATAGTCACCTTTACTATACAAATTAATTAGCCATTTTTTATATATTCCAGAAATAGAATTTGAAAACATAAATGAATTTCTAAAATCTTCTTCTGTACTGTGCGCATGATAAACTATTTTTTTATTATTTTCTTTAGCCTGATTTATCATTTTAAAGCTATCAGGCCAAATTGTGTTAATATGCAATATATCATAATCTAAATCATCTTTGTCAGTAGTATATGCAATATTATTTAATTCTAATGCCTTTTTTTGATGAATAAAGGCACGCCCAATTCCAGATTTCTTTATTGTATCTTCTTGTCCAAAATATAACTTAATTTTCATTTTATCACCATCGTTATTATACTACAAATATTCATTTAATAAAAGTAATTAATAAAATCAAAAAAATATGTATTCATGTATAAGAAGAAGAAACAAAAAAAGATACCGGAGAAGGTACCGGTATATGATGAAGAATATATGATCCCAAAATAAAAAAAGAACCGGCAGCTTGCTATTGTCGCACCGCAGTACTATCGTCGCCGTTATGATGCTTAACTTCTGTGTTCGGTATGGGTACAGGTGTGTCCATCATGCTATCGCTACCAGATCTTCTCTTTTAAGCAATTCCTTTCGAGAATCACTCAAAACCGGATAATAGCTCCTATTGCTTCTTCTTCTCTCTTTAGGTTAAGTCCTCGACCTATTAGTATCAGTCCGCTGAACATGTCACCATGCTTACACTCCTGACCTATCAACCTTATCGTCTTTAAGGGGTCTTACCTACTTGCGTAATGGGAAGTCTCATCTTGAAGTGGGTTTCACACTTAGATGCCTTCAGCGTTTATCCCTTCCATATTTAGCTACCCAGCTGTGCCACTGGCGTGACAACTGGTGCACCATTGATATGTCCATCCCGGTCCTCTCGTACTGAGGACAGATCTTCTCAAACTTCCTACGCCCACGACAGATAGGGACCGAACTGTCTCACGACGTTCTGAACCCAGCTCGCGTACCGCTTTAATGGGCGAACAGCCCAACCCTTGGAACCGACTTCAGCTCCAGGATGCGATGAGCCGACATCGAGGTGCCAAACCTCCCCGTCGATGTGAACTCTTGGGGGAGATCAGCCTGTTATCCCCAGGGTAGCTTTTATCCGTTGAGCGACGGCCTTTCCATTCAGCACCGCCGGATCACTAAGCCCGACTTTCGTCCCTGCTCGACTTGTTGGTCTCGCAGTCAAACACCCTTTTGCCTTTGCACTCTGCGCTTGATTTCCATCCAAGCTGAGGGTATCTTTGGGCGCCTCCGTTACTCTTTGGGAGGCGACCGCCCCAGTCAAACTGCCCACCTGACACTGTCCCGTTGCCAGCTTATGGCATCCGGTTAGAACTCCAATACAGGAAGAGTAGTATCCCAACAGCGACTCCTCACACACTGGCGTGCATGTCTCTCAGTCTCCTACCTATCCTGTACATCCTGCATCAAAGTCCAATATCAAGCTACAGTAAAGCTCCATGGGGTCTTTCCGTCTAGTCGCGGGTAACCTGCATCTTCACAGGTACTAAGACTTCACCGAGTCTACAGCTGAGACAGCGCCCAAATCGTTACGCCTTTCGTGCGGGTCAGAACTTACCTGACAAGGAATTTCGCTACCTTAGGACCGTTATAGTTACGGCCGCCGTTTACTGGGGCTTCAATTCAGTGCTTCGCTTGCGCTGACACATCCTCTTAACCTTCCAGCACCGGGCAGGCGTCACCCCATATACGTCGTCTTTCGACTTAGCATAGAGCTGTGTTTTTGGTAAACAGTCGCTTGGGCCGTTTCACTGCGGCTCATATCTCTATGAGCACTCCTTCTCCCTAAGTTACGGAGTCATTTTGCAGAGTTCCTTAGCTATAGTTCTCTCGCTCACCTTAGGATTCTCTCCTCACCCATGTGTGTCCATTTTCGGTACGGGTTACTGTATGATTTTCACTAGAAGCTTTTCTTGGAAGCTGGCTTCAATGACTTCTGTACTTGCCTTGGCTTTCCATCCGCTTCACGCCTTCGCTTTCTCGACATCCGGATTTGCCTGGATATCTGCTACCTCGCTTGCACCTGCTCTTCCAGCCGCAGGATCACCTAGCCTTCTCCGTCACTCCTTCATTCATACCGTAAGTACAGGAATCTCTACCTGTTGTCCATCGACTACGCCTCTCGGCCTCGCCTTAGGTCCCGACTTACCCAGAGCGGACGAACCTTCCTCTGGAAACCTTGGGTTTTCGGTGCGTGGGATTCTCACCCACGTTCCGCTACTCACACCGGCATTCTCTCTTCTATATGCTCCACAGCTCCTTCCGGTACTGCTTCTTCGCTCATAGAACGCTCCCCTACCACTTGCTCATCGCAAATCCATAGCTTCGGTAATATACTTAGCCCCGGTAAATTATCGGCGCAGAGTCATTCGACTAGTGAGCTGTTACGCACTCTTTAAAGGATGGCTGCTTCTGAGCCAACCTCCTAGTTGTCTGGACATCTCCACATCCTTTTCCACTTAGTATATATTTTGGGACCTTAGCTGATGGTCTGGGCTGTTTCCCTCTTGACAGTGGACCTTATCACCCGCTGTCTGACTGCCGAGCATGTCTCTGTGACATTCGGAGTTTGATTATATTCAGTACCCCGGGATGGGGCCATCACATATTCAGTGCTCTACCTTCACATGACTCTCTCTCGACGCTAGCCCTAAAGCTATTTCGGGGAGAACCAGCTATCTCCGAGTTCGATTGGAATTTCACCCCTAGCCACAACTCATCCGCCAACGTTTCAACGGGGGTCGGTTCGGTCCTCCATCGGGTTTTACCCCAACTTCAACCTGGTCATGGCTAGATCACTCGGTTTCGGGTCTACGACATGCAACTAGCGCCCTGTTAAGACTCGCTTTCGCTTCGGCTCCGCATATCCTGCTTAACCTCGCTGCATATCGTAACTCGCCGGTTCATTCTACAAAAGGCACGCTATCACCCTTTAACGGGCTCTAACTTCTTGTAAGCATATGGTTTCAGGTTCTTTTTCACTCCCCTCCCGGGGTTCTTTTCACCTTTCCCTCACGGTACTGGTTCACTATCGGTCACAGAGGAGTATTTAGCCTTACCAGATGGTCCTGGTAGATTCCGACAGGATTCCTCGTGTCCCGCCGTACTCAGGTGCTGTCTCAAGCTTCTTCACTATTTCGGCTACGGGGCTTTCACCCTGTCTCGCCGGACTTCCCAGTCCGTTCGCCTATAATGCCTTCTTGCTCTTTCCTGACAGTCCTACAACCCCGATCCTAAAATCGGTTTGGGCTCCTCCCCTTTCGCTCGCCGCTACTTAGGAAATCATTTTTATTTTCTCTTCCTTCAGGTACTTAGATGTTTCAGTTCCCTGAGTCTCGCCTCTCTGCAGCTATCTGTTCACTGCAGGATATCCGGTCTCTATCCCGGATGGGTTCCCCCATTCGGACATCGACGGATCGTTGCATGCTTACTGCTCCCCGTCGCATTTCGCTGTTTGCTGCGTCCTTCTTCGCCTCTCTGTGCCTAGGCATCCGCCATACGCTCTTCCCTACTTTACCTATTCGGTGTCTTGATCACTATTTCCTTCTTACTGACTGTTTCAGTGTTGAATTCTCTTAGTTTTCTTTCGACTTTCTCTAGAAAGACCTCAATAATTTTCTTATCTCGATCTCTTTCTTTCGCAATTTGTCTATTATCCAGTTTTCAATGATCTCTGAGCTTCTCTCTTCTTCGAGTTTCACTCAAAACTAAACAGAATCTTCTCCACACTTCCTCTTCTCCTTAGAAAGGAGGTGATCCATCCCCACGTTCCCGTAGGGATACCTTGTTACGACTTCACCCCAATCATCAATCCCACCTTAGACAGCTCCCTCCTTGCGGTTAGGCCACCGGCTTCGGGTGTTATCAACTCTCATGGTGTGACGGGCGGTGTGTACAAGGCCCGAGAACGTATTCACCGCGACATGCTGATTCGCGATTACTAGCGATTCCAACTTCATGTAGTCGAGTTGCAGACTACAATCCGAACTGAGAATGGTTTTATGGGTTTTGCTTCACCTCGCGGCTTCGCTTCCCTCTGCTCCATCCATTGTAGCACGTGTGTAGCCCAGGTCATAAGGGGCATGATGATTTGACGTCATCCCCGCCTTCCTCCAGCTTGTCACTGGCAGTCTCGCTAGAGTCCCCAACTTAATGATGGTAACTAGCGACAAGGGTTGCGCTCGTTGCGGGACTTAACCCAACATCTCACGACACGAGCTGACGACAACCATGCACCACCTGTCTCGGATATATCTATCCCCTCATCTCTGAGGTCTTTATCCGGATGTCAAGACCTGGTAAGGTTCTTCGCGTTGCTTCGAATTAAACCACATGCTCCACCGCTTGTGCGGGCCCCCGTCAATTCCTTTGAGTTTCATTCTTGCGAACGTACTACTCAGGCGGAGTACTTATTGCGTTAACTGCAGCACTGAAATTTGACTCCCAACACTTAGTACTCATCGTTTACGGCGTGGACTACTAGGGTATCTAATCCTATTTGCTCCCCACGCTTTCGGGAATGAGCGTCAGTTACAGGCCAGACCGTCGCCTTCGCCACTGGTGTTCCTCCATATATCTACGCATTTCACCGCTACACATGGAATTCCACGATCCTCTCCTGCACTCTAGCAGCCCGGTTTCTATGGCTTACTGAAGTTAAGCTTCAGTCTTTCACCACAGACCTCTGCCGCCGCCTGCTCCCTCTTTACGCCCAATAATTCCGGATAACGCTCGCCACCTACGTATTACCGCGGCTGCTGGCACGTAGTTAGCCGTGGCTTTCTCATAAAGTACCGTCACTCGGATATCATTCCCTATATCCGCCGTTCTTCCTTTATAACAGAAGTTTACAGAACGAATTCCTTCTTCCTTCACGCGGCGTTGCTCGGTCAGGGTTCCCCCCATTGCCGAAAATTCCCTACTGCTGCCTCCCGTAGGAGTCTGGGCCGTGTCTCAGTCCCAGTGTGGCCGGTCACCCTCTCAGGTCGGCTACGCATCGTCGCCTTGGTGAGCCGTTACCTCACCAACCAGCTAATGCGCCATAAGTCCATCCTCTACCAGTGCCTTGGCACTTTTAATATGGTCACCATGCAGTGTCCATACCTATGCGGTCTTAGCTGCCGTTTCCAGCAGTTATCCCCCTGTCTAGGGCAGGTTACTTATGTATTACTCACCCGTTCGCCACTCGAGCATTGCTGCTCGCGTTCGACTTGCATGTATTAGGCACGCCGCCAGCGTTCATCCTGAGCCAGGATCAAACTCTCCATTGTCCTTTTATCTCTCTCAGACAATTTCCTGTCTGTTTAGCTCTTCTTTTTTTCTCTTTGACGTGTGTTCTTTAATTCTGTTTAGTTTTCAATGATCTCTCTTGCTTTTTCAAGCGCAAACTAATATTAACACCTTTATTTACAAATGTAAAGTTTTTTTTACAAAATGTATTAATTTTTTTTACTTTTAAACTTATTAGTCTTTTATATTATTTACAATTATTCATTTTTTATACAAAAATAACAACATAATTAAAATATTTAACAAAATAAAAAGAAACTATATCAAATATAACTTTATTAAAAAGTTAATTTGCTACAGCTTCTTCTTTTATAATATTTAAATCATTCTATTCAAACGTTCACGACGTTTTTTAGCATCATTCAAACATTTATCCATTAATTCATCAGCATGTTCAGGATTAATTTTTGATAATTGTGCAAAACGATTTTCACTTAACAAGAAATCTTTAAATTTATCGAAATCCGGTTCTTTTGAATCAATTTGTAATGGATTCTTTCCTTCATCTTCTAAACGTGGATCATATCTTAATAAATTAAAGTATCCACATGCTACTGCATCTTTTTGTTGTTTTTGATGATTTGCTAAACCACCTTTAATACCATGTTCCATACATGGAGAGTAAGCAATAATTAATGATGGTCCATTATATGCTTCTGCTTCTTTAAATGCTTTTATTGTTTGCATAGGATTAGCACCCATAGCCACTTGAGCTACATATACATGTCCATATGCCATAGCAATTTGAGCAAGATCTTTTTTAGCTACAGTTTTACCTCCAGCGGTAAATTTAGCTATTGAACCTGCTTGTGATGATTTAGAAGATTGTCCTCCAGTATTAGAATATACTTCAGTATCCAATACTAAGATATTAACATTTTGATCACTAGCCAATACATGATCAACACCACCATAACCGATGTCGTATGCCCAACCATCGCCACCGATAATCCATTGTGATTTGCTTACCAAATCTCCTTCTTGGTCTAATAATTCTTTTATTCCTTCATTTTTAGAAGCAACAATTAACGGTAACATTTTATCAACAATTATTCTTTCTTGTTCACGATTTCCTTTGCTAGCAACATATTCATCTAATAATGATTGTAATTCTGGTTCACAATCGCTCTTATTAGCTTCAATTACACTTAATAAATGATTTGTTTTATAATTTTCAGCTAATTTCATACCAAAACCATATTCCGCATTATCTTCAAATAATGAGTTAGCCCATGCTGGACCTTCTCCATTTTTATCAATATTGCATGGTGTCGATGGAGTAGAACCAGTATAAATAGAACTACATCCTGTTGCATTAGCAATCATCATATCTTTACCAAATAATTGAGATGCCAAACGATAGTATGGTGTTTCACCACATCCACCACAAGCTCCAGACACTTCAAAATAAGGTCTCATAAATCCTACACCTTTAACTGTGGTTAGTGGATATTTATCAGTCTTATATTCAACATGTTGGTACATATGATCAGCTAATTTAGCGTGTTTTAACTCTTCCTTTACCGGTACCATTTCAAGAGCTTTTTCACCTTTTTTACCTGGACATTCAGTTACACATAAACCACATCCAACACAGTTATCAGGTGACACTTGGATACGATAAACCAATCCATCAACATTTTTACCGATAGGTTTTAAAACATCATCGCTAATATCTTCTGGTAAATCAGCCATTTCTTCACCATCAATTAAGAATGCTCTAACTGTTGCATGTGGACAAACCATAACACAGTTGTTACATTGAATACAGTTTTCTTTAATCCAACGAGGTACTTCAGTAGCAATTGCACGTTTTTCTTTTATTGCCACTCCAGATTGCATTGAACCATCTAATTTATCCATGAATGCAGAAACCGGTAAATCATATCCATCTAATTTATTAATAATTGATACGAAATTATCAAAATGATCATCACCAGTTCTTACACGACGACTAGTTACAGTTAAATCAGACCAACTTGGATCCACCTTAACTTCAATAATAGCATCTTTACCTGCATCAATAGCTTTATAATTTAATTCAACAATGGCATCACCTTTTTTACCATAGGTTTTTTTAGCCATTTCTTTCATATATTTAATTGCTTCATCAATTGGTAAGATTTGTGGATTCAAAGCAAAGAATGCTGATTGAAGAATTGTATTTGTTCTTCTACCCATACCAATTTCATTAGCAATTTTATTTGCATTAATAATATAGAATTTAGCTTCTAAGTCTGCTAATTGTTTCTTTAGCTTGTTTGGTAAATATTCAACGATTTCATCTTCATTAAATTCAGTATTTAATAAGAAAATACCTCCTTTTTTCAAGTTCTTTAACATATCATATTTTAAACAATAATTATCTAATGAACAAGAAATAAAATCAGCATTATTTACATAATAAGTTGCTCTAATTGGACTATGTCCAAATCTTAAATTAGAACGAGTAGCTCCCCCAGCTTTTTTACTATCATAAGCAAAATAAGCTTGTGAATATAAATCAGTATGATCTCCGATAATTTTGATTGATGATTTATTTGCTGAAACGGTACCATCTGAACCTAAACCATAGAATAAGCATGCAGTATAATCAGCTTTTACGTTAAAATCTGGATCTTCTTTTAATGATAAATTAGTTACATCATCATTAATACCAATTGTAAATGAAGTAAATGGATCATCTAATAATAAATGATCATAAACAGCTTTAATCTGACGAGGTGTAGTATCTTTAGATCCCATACCATAACGTCCACCTACGATAGTTTTAACATGATCTACATCTTTTAATACACTGCAAACATCCAAATATAATGGTTCACCAGTTGCTCCCATTTCTTTTGTTCGATCTAATACAGCAACTTTTTCAACACTTTCAGGTAATACATCTAATAAATATTTTGATGAAAATGGGCGATATAAATGTACTTTAATTAATCCTACATGTTCACCTTGATTATTTAATTCATCAATAGTTTCTTTAATTGTTTCTGTAACAGATCCCATTGCGATAATTACTCTAGTTGCATTAGAATCACCATAATATGTAAATGGTGCATAATGTCTACCAGTAATTTCTGAAATCTTTTTCATATAATCAGCAACAATTTCAACTACCGCATCATAATGTTTATTTTGTGCTTCACGTCCTTGGAAGTAAATATCATCATTTTCTGCTCCACCACGTTCTACTGGATTAGTATGTGGATTTAAAGCATGTTTTTTGTATTTTGCAAGTGCTTCACGATCCAAAAGACTTGCAAGTACATCATAATCCATTACTTCAACTTTTTGAATTTCATGTGATGTTCTAAATCCATCAAAGAAATGCATTACAGGAACAGAACCTTTAATTGCAGTTAAATGTGCAATCCCTCCTAAATCCATTACTTCTTGAACAGAATGAGAACAAATCATCGGCATTCCTACTTGACGACATGCATAAATATCTTGATGATCTCCAAAAATATTTAATGATCTAGTTGCAAGTGCACGAGCAGATACATGGAAAACTCCCGGTAATAATTCACCTGCAATCTTGTATAAATTAGGAATCATCAATAATAATCCTTGAGATGCTGTAAAAGTCGTTGCCAAAGCACCACCTTGTAAAGCCCCATGGACAGCACCTGCAGCTCCGGCTTCTGATTGCATTTCAATCACTTTAACAGGTGAGCCAAAGATATTTTTCTTTCCTTGAGCAGCCCACGCTTCAGCATTTTCAGCCATTGGAGATGAAGGTGTAATTGGATAGATACTTGCTACTTCTGTAAATGCATATGCCACATGAGCAGCAGCAGTATTACCATCCATTGATAAATACTTTTTAGCCATTTTTATAAATCCTCCTTTTGCATAAATACATTATACTACGTCCCCTATTTATTTGCCAGTTATAAATACTGAAAGACACTTACAAAACATATTCTTTATCATAAAATTCTTATAAAGATACTTTAAACAAAAAAACTTATTGATCAATTAAATTAACCAATAAGTTCAATAATATCTAATCTTTTAAAGTCATATAAGCAGCTACAGCTCCAAATAAAAAGATAATTGTCCCTAAAAGATCACCAACAAATAAATTTTTAAAACATGTTATAAACACATTAATAAATAACTGACCATCAATTAAAGGCATCAGCATTATTAAATAAAGTGTCTGAGCAATTAATACACCTAATACATATGATATTACTGCAATTATTGCTAAATTATTCCCACTTTTATGTAAAACTTTTTTTATTGCCATTGCCTCTAAAACACCAACTAAAAAAGCAATATAAGAAAAATTAATACCTGTTTTATAAATTATTGTTTCCATAATAAAACCTAAAACAATTGAAACACCTGTTCCAACTAGAAGAGCTATCAAATAATCTTTGACAAGTACTTTTTCAGCATTATTTTGATTAAAAAATGCTTTTGCTTCTTTTCTTTGCTTATATTCTTGATATTTTTCTTGAAAACTCATTACTTATCTTCCTTTACAATTGACTCAATATATTCACGTACTTTTTCTTTTAAATCATCTCGATTTAACGAAAAATCAATCGTTGCTTTAATAAAACCAAATTTATCACCTACATCATAGCGAATTCCTTCAAAATCATATGCATAAACCGCTTGAATATCCATCAAACGTTTAATTGCATCAGTTAATTGAATTTCTCCGCCAGCTCCTTTTCCTTGAGTTTCCAATAACTCAAATACCTTTGGTGTTAACACATACCTTCCTAACACTGCCATATCACTCGGTGCTTTATCTACCTCAGGTTTTTCCACCATATCGCTTAATTTAACTAGTCTTCCATTACATTCAATAGAATGTGATTTAGATGGACTAACAATTCCATATTTGCATACATCTTGATGAGGAACTGTTTGCACACCTACCACTGATGCCTCTTTAGACATATAGGCATCAATTAATTGTTTTAATGCAGGTTTCCCTCCTTCATTTACAACAATATCATCTCCTAATAACACTGCAAATGGTTCATCACCAATAAATGATTTTGCACATAATACCGCATGACCTAATCCTTTTGGTTCTTTTTGGCGAATGTAGTAGATGTTTGCCATATTAGCAATATCTTGAATCATTTTAACTTGTTCCATTTTCCCAGATTCAGTTAAGCGAGCTTCTAATTCATAGTTTTTATCAAAATGATTTTCCATCGAGTGTTTATTACTGTTAGTAATAATCAAAATTTCTTCAATCCCACTATCTACTGCTTCTTGAATAATATATTGAATTGTCGGTGTATCGACAATTGGTAACATCTCCTTTGCTAATGCTTTAGTTGCTGGTAAAAATCTCGTCCCTAATCCAGCAGCTGGAATAATCGCTTTTCTTACTTTTTGTTTCATAATTTTTCTCCTTATATTCTATATCTAATTGAAGGTATTATAATTACTATGTGCCCCATAACTTTTCCAAATATCTAGAGGCATAAATTTAATTATCAATAACATAGCTATAAAACCACCAATCATTCCCGAAACATGGCCTACCAAAGATATCGAAGGAACTAGAAATGATATCAATAACATCAATATCACACTAGATGCTATTTGTTTAAACACATATGCATATACACTTTTAAACTCCATCGCCAGTGCTAACAACGCTCCCATCAAACCAAATATTGCTCCAGATATACCACCCATAACACTATTTGCCCCACTGCCATTAATCAAATATAAAGCACATGGAAATATGGTTGTAGCAAACATTGAAGCAATCATTACAATCGCATAACGTTTTTGTCCTAATAAATATTCCATTACTGAACCAAAATTTAAAAGCGAATAACAATTACAAAAGATATGCATTAATCCAAAATGAATAAAATTAGCAGTTATCAAACGATAATAATCTTTTAAATGGATTACTAATATCGGATTAAATCCGCCACTTTCAATTCCTTGATATACATTCATTTCAATTCCATATTTTAAAGTTGTATATATATATACTATCATACATATACCAATTACTACACTAGTAATTGGATATTTTTTATAATCAAATTTCATTTTATTCTCCTAAAAACTCAAATATTGACATTTGATCAATATTGATTTCTGTAACTTCCATATCATTTTTATTTTTATCATAAATTTTATCAAACGAATCATCAGATAAAATATCTTTAACATATATTGGTGTAACACCCATATCCAATAAACGATCATTACCTAAATATAATCCTTCAACCGCTAAAGGAATTGTCCAATTATTATGTAAATTTTGTAAAGCTGTAAACCATGTTGCACCATTATTAATACTACTAGAAATAATTATTTGATATTTAGAAAGCGCACAAACATAACTATTACGATCAATTGCATTAGTAATATCAAAATAGCAATAAGGATCCTCAGCACTTAACATTACCAAACATCCTGATTTTAAATATCTTTTAAAATCACTTTGTTTTGCTGCTAATCTTTCACAAACAAAATTAACACATGAACAACCACGTCTTAAAGCATAATGCAATGCTACTTCATCTATTCCTTTAGAATCATTAGAAATATAAGATAAATTATTATCAATAATTTTATCAACTAATTTTCTAGTATACGTACGATCTTTTTTACTAACTTTTGTTAATCCTGCTAAAGATATTCCATCTTTTATATTTTCAATATTACCACAATAGAACAAATAAAGCGGTGCTCTTTTTTTTAAATGCTTCACTAGTCTAATTGGATAATCTTCTTCATATTTAGTAGTAATATTAATTCCATTATTTTCTAGATTATTAAGCACACTTAAAAATAAATTAAGTGTACTTAATCTTTTAACCATTTTATAAGCAATGAATTCATTAATTTCTAAAATATCCTCTAATTCATTTCTTGTCATTGAAAGTAAACTCGCTGGTCCATTTAATCCTTTTTTTCTAATCGTCTGTTCAACCATCTGCCATTCATCTGTAGTTAAAGGAACTTCTTTATACGCTTTTAAACGAGCACAAAATAACATCATTGCAAGACTATCTAAATTTAACTTAATCCGCACTAAATGTCAGCCTCCTTTAATATTCATCAAAAATTCTCTTAATTTCACTTACATTTTTGGTTTTACTCATTGCAAGCATTAACAACACTCGTGCTTTTTGTCCAGATAATGTATTAGAAGGAATACATCGATTATTAGGATCAAATATTTCACTTTCATAAACAATTCCTTGATTAACTCTTGAAGCACGAACAAAAATGATTCCTATTTTATTTAATCTTTCAATTTCATCCAACCAAGCTTTACTATAATTGCCACTTCCACTACCAATAATTATAATTCCTTGGTGTATTTTTGCCATTAATGTTAATATTTCAACTTTAGCACCAGCATAATAATAAACAATTCCAACTGATGGTAATGATTCAGGTAAATTTTTACTAAAAATTGAATGTAAAGTATGTTTTTTAAATGTCCTAGAAAACATATTTACCTTATCATCATGCATATATCCTAAACATCCAAATTCTTTTTGATCAAAAGCATCTATTTTAAAATTACTTACTTTTTGAATATCTCGACCAGAATAAATAGTACTTGAAAATAAAGCCATTACTCCATGTCCTAAAGCTTCATCACTAGACGCTAGGCAAACTGCTTGATATAAATTCATTGGTCCATCTGCACTAGTTGCACTAGCCGGTCTCATTGCTCCTGTTAATACAACTGGTTTATATGTATGAATAGTCAAATTTAAAAAATAAGATGTTTCGTCTAAAGTATCTGTACCATGGGTAACAACAATTCCATCAACGTCATCACAGTCTACTAATTCATTTATTTTATTAGCTAAAATAAGCCAATGTTTTTCATCTATCTCATTACTATCAACATTAAAAAGTTGAATAGCTTTTAATTTTGCAACTTCATTGATCATTGGAATTGAATCAATTATTTCATCAATATTGATCTTTCCAGCTTGATAATTTGTTGCTTTTCCCATCTTACCACTACCAGCAATCGTTCCACCCGTTGCTATAATAACTATATTTTTCATTATATCACCGGTATCATTATAACAAATTTATTGAAGCATAAAAAGAAAAAACGTCTCTTTAAACCAAAGAGACGTTAATAATCATTATTTATCTGCAACTAATACTTTGTCAGTAGTATGTTCAAGAATAATTTCTTCAGCAGCAGCTTGTGCAGCAGCAAGACGTGCAATTAATACACGATATGGTGAACATGAGACATATGTTAAACCTTTTTTATGACAGAATTTAATTGATTCTGGATCTCCACCATGTTCTCCACAAATACCTAATTTAATATTTGGACGAACACTACGACCTTTTGTAGCTGCAATTTCAATTAATTGACCTACACCACTTTGATCTAAAGAAACAAATGGGTCAACTTGAATTACCTTACGATTAATATATTCTGGTAAGAATGATCCAACGTCATCACGTGAGAATCCATAAGTCATTTGAGTTAAGTCATTAGTACCAAATGAGAAGAATTCTGCATGTTTAGCAATTTCATCAGCTGTTAAAGCAGCTCTTGGAATTTCAATCATTGTACCAATCTTATATTCAATTTTAGCATTTTTAGCCATGATTGCAGCTTCAATAGCTTTTGTAACATTATCTTTTACATAAACAATTTCCGCTTCACTACCAATTAATGGTAACATGATTTCAGGAACAATTGTACATCCTAATTCTCTTTCAACATCAATAGCAGCATCAACAATAGCTTTAACTTGCATATTATAGATTTCTGGATAAGTAACAGCTAAACGAGAACCACGATGTCCTAACATTGGGTTAGTTTCTTTTAAAGCAGCTCCTTTAGTTTTAACTTCTTCTAATGTCTTACCTAATTTATCAGCTACAGCTTGATATTCTTCATCTGTATGAGGTAAGAATTCATGAAGAGGTGGATCTAATTAAACGTACAGTAACTGGTAATCCAACCATCGCACGATAAATTCCTCTAAAGTCTTCAACTTGGAATTTATATAACTCATCTAATGCTTTAATTCTTTCTTCAACAGTATCAGATAAAATCATTTGTCTTACATATTCAATTCTGTCCCCTTCAAAGAACATATGTTCAGTACGACATAATCCAATACC
Organism: Thomasclavelia spiroformis DSM 1552; assembly: GCF_025149465.1. Classification (NCBI taxonomy): domain Bacteria; kingdom Bacillati; phylum Bacillota; class Erysipelotrichia; order Erysipelotrichales; family Coprobacillaceae; genus Thomasclavelia; species Thomasclavelia spiroformis. The sequence goes on from NZ_CP102275.1 coordinate 1,802,241, forward strand.
TTCTGCACCAAATTTAATTGCCACAGCAGCATCACGTGGACTATCAGCATTAGCACGTACTTGTAATTTTTTAATTTCATCTGCCCATGACATCAATTCAGCAAAATCACCTGTTAATTCAGATTCTTCTGAATCTAAAACACCTAAATATACTTTACCAGTAGAACCATCTAATGATAATTCTGTTCCTTCTGGATATGTTTTTCCATCAATTGTAAATGTTCCTGCTTCATAATCAATAGATAAAGCTTTTGCACCAACGATACAGCATTTACCCATACCACGAGCAACTACTGCTGCATGGCTAGTCATACCACCTGTAGAAGTTAAGATACCTTCACAATCAACCATACCTTGGATATCTTCAGGAGAAGTTTCATGTCTTACTAAGATAACTTTTTCTCCAGCAACAGCTTTTTCATGTACTTTTTCAGCAGTTAAGTATACTTTACCAGCTCCAGCTCCTGGTGATGCAGGTAATCCTTCAAGAACAGGATCTGCAGATTTTAATGCTTCGGCAGTAAAATTAGGATGTAATAATTGAGAAATTTGATCAGGTTCAACTCTAGTCATTGCTTCATATTTATTGATTAAACCTTCATGTACTAAATCAACAGCAATTTTTAAAGCAGCTTTACCTGTACGTTTCCCATTACGTGTTTGTAATATATATAATTTACCATTTTCAACAGTAAATTCACAATCTTGCATATCTTTATAATGTTTTTCTAAACCTTTAACAATTTCAACTAATTGTTTATAAATTTCTGGCATATCTTCTTCTAATTTAGCAATTTTTTGTGGTGTACGAATACCAGCAACAACGTCTTCACCTTGAGCATTGATTAAATATTCCCCATAAATATGATTATCACCATTAGCCGCATTACGAGTAAATAATACACCTGTACCAGAATCATTTCCCATATTTCCAAATACCATTTGTTGAACATTTACAGCAGTTCCTAAATCATGTGGAATTCCATTTAAGTTACGATAAATGATTGCACGTTCATTATTCCAAGATCTAAATACAGCTAAAATTGCCCCCATTAATTGTTCTTTAGCATCTTGCGGGAAATCTCTTCCTAATTCTCTTTTGAAAATTTCTTTATATTGAGGAATAATTGTATTTTCAAAATCTTCAGCAGTGATATCCAAATCACTTTCATATCCTTTAGAATTTTTTAATTCAGTCAATTTTGCTTCAAATAATTCTTTGTCAACTTCACAAACAACATCAGAATACATTTGAATAAATCTACGATAACTATCAAAAGCAAAACGACGATTATCTGTTTGTTTAGCAACAACTTCAACAGTTTCATCATTTAAACCTAAGTTAAGAATAGTATCCATCATCCCAGGCATAGAGAATTTTGCCCCAGAACGAACTGAAACTAATAATGGATTTTCTAATCCTCCAAGTTTTTTATCAGCTAATTTTTCTAATCTTTCTAAGCATTCATCAATTTGTTTTTTCATTTCATCATTGATGATTTTTCCATCAGCATAATATTCATTACATGCTTCTGTAGTAACAGTAAATCCTTGTGGTACTGGTAACCCTAAATTAACCATCGCAGCTAAGTTAGCACCTTTACCACCAAGAAGGTCACGCATCATTTCGTTTCCTTCACTAAACATATAGACATATTTTTTCATTAATATAATCCTCCTTAGAATTAATCCATGATTATATTATACACATGTTAGCCCTTCCATTCAAGTGGAAGCGCTTTTAAATTTTTATATTTTATTACAATAAAATCATAAAAAAACTATTTTATTTGATATAATCGCTTAAAATCAAACAATCATCATTAAAAAACATTTTTAAACAAAAAAAGATTGTATTAATAAAACACAATCTTTCATCTTAAAACTATCTTCTATTTGCAATTTCAATTTCAACTTTACGATTATTAAGCTTTCTTTTATTACAATTTTTAACCACTTTATTAACAACTTTTTTCTTAATATCAACAAACGTAAATTTACGTTTTAAATCAATATCACCAATATCATCTTTTCTAATTCCTGCATTAGTAATAAAAAAATCAATAATTTGCGGAACTTTAACTCGATCCATTGTTCCAACAGTTAAAAATAATCTAGTATAATTTTTATTATTTCTATCATACTTTTTAGAATTTATTTCTTGAATTACATCACGTTGATAATCATAACCAAGCTGTTCTTGATAACTTATATATAATAGTGCAGCTGTAAAATCACTTAACATCGTTGGATCAATTTCATTTACAAGTTGTTTAAATCTTTTATGGTTACCAGCTAAAATAACATCTTCAACATCACTAATCAATGCCCCAATTCTAGCTTCAAAAATTTCTTGCAATGTTGGAACATTTACTTTTGTAATCGTTGATTTAGTTACTCGCTCAATTTGTTTTAAAAAACTTACCTCTTTAGGGCTAATTATCGAATAAGCTAAACCTTCTTTATCAGCTCTTCCTGTACGTCCAATTCGATGAACATATGATTCAATATCTTGAGGTAATTCATAATTAATTACATGAGTTACATTTTCAACATCTATCCCTCTTGCAGCAACATCAGTTGCAACTAAGAAATTAATTGTCCCTTTTTTAAACTTACGTAATGTATTCATACGATGATTTTGATTCAAATCACCATGCATTGCTTCAACATTATAATTAGATTGTTGCATTTGTTCAGTTACTTCATCTACACTACGTTTAGTACGACAAAAAATAATTCCTGTTTTAATATTAGCAACATCTATTAAACGACACAATGTTTCAAAACGATCTTTTGGCTTTACTTCATAATAAAATTGTTTTACAGAAGTAGCCGTAGTTTGTTTTGAAAGTACTGCTACATGTTTAAAATCATCATGCATATAATTTTGAGCAATCTTTTTAATTCCAGCTGGCATTGTTGCTGAAAATAATATCGTTTGACGAGCATCATCAACTTTTTCTAATATTGTTTCAATATCTTCAACAAAGCCCATATTCAACATTTCATCAGCTTCATCTAAAACAACATATTTGACATTGTCAAACTTTAAAACCTTTCGACGCATTAAATCCATAACACGTCCTGGAGTTCCTACAACTATATCTACTCCTTTTTTTATTGAGCGAATTTGTTTTTCAATATCACTTCCACCAAACACACAAACTATTTTGCTTCCATTATGCTTACCAATACGATTCATTTCTTCATGAATTTGCATTGCTAATTCTCTAGTTGGTGACAAAATTATTGCTTGAGGGAATCTATCATCAATAGGTTTTATTTTTGATAATAAAACACTACCAAAAGCTAAAGTTTTACCAGTTCCTGTTTGAGCTTGACCAATCGCATCAACACCAGTCAATAATATTGGAATTGCTTTTTCTTGAATTTGTGAGGGTTTAGAAAAACCCATATCTTTAATTGCTTTTAATACTTCTTCACTTAATCCTAATTGTTCAAATTTATTTTCAATCATTGTATATACCTTTCTAAACACTTTGGAGAGTATAGCATAAATATTACTTATATACAAACCTATTTTTTAATTTTATTATATTTTTCCTATAAAATTTTAATTTTTTTACATTAATGATCATATTATTATCATATCTTTAAAATAAAATAACCATACAAACAAAAATAATTGCTTATCCATTAGCAATTATTTCAAATAAATATTAAGTAATTTCTGTAATTCATTTACAAAACGATATATATGAAAACCATCACAAACAACATGATGAACTTAAATTGCTAAAGGTAATAAAATCTTATCATTTTCTTTATAATATTTATCCATTGTAAATATCGATTGTAAAAAACCATAACTCTTTTGAAAATTCAAATTAGACCCTTTAAATAAAGTCCATAAAATCATTGAAACAGGAAAATTATTTTTAAGAACATTCGCTGTTACAAATAATCCCCTTTGATTTGCATACTTAAGCATATCATCTTCATACGCTTTACAAAAATCTTCATATTTACAATAATATTCTGTCCAAAGATTAGAAAAAGTTTTCGTATCTTGATGAAATATCGTATAACTCGCTAGCATTGTATCAAACATACCTAATCTACTATTTTAATCAATTGCCATTTTAAATTCATCATATTTATTTACAACTTTAGTAATATAATACAACATCGCTGGATATATAGTTATATCCATTTTAATTGTCATACTATAAGTACATGGAACATTAAAAAAAATAGTGATCAAAATATTCTTTTCCAATTACCTTTATCAATAAGTTTAAATTCCATCTATAATCCCTTCAACTAACTTAATGAACTGGAGTATAATCAATCTTCGAATCAATATCCGTTGCCTCTAATTTAAAAATAACCGGTCTTAACCCATCATTACAGCTACAAATCGCTACACCAGGTTTTCTAATCCAGTCTCCATAATAAAACACATCACTACTTGCTCCATGTGAAAGTGCAAAAACATATTGATAAATTGCTTTCCATGCCTCATCACAAAAACCTTCAGGTTTAGCATAATCCCCATAAAATACTTGTCCTTCTTTTAACATCGGACAAGCAGTTAACCCATCTGCACCATATTCCTTGGCTAGCTCTTTATCAAACGTAGTTTTTAAAACAGTTATCTTTACTTTTTTTATTTTAATTCCCCCTTAAATAATTTTTATTTAAAAATAAAATGTCATCTATTTAAAGATGACATACTTATTCAATCCAATATTTATCATCAGCAAAATCATATACTAAACACTTATCATGACCAGCAAATAAATAATCACTATCTATACTATTAAACATATGAGTTATGCGATTTATGGCATTATATATATTTTCAAACTCACCAGGTATAATAGTTTCATCATTTTTATATAATACAAAAATATTACGATTACTTCCTTGATACCCTTTAAAATAAGCCCTATTCGTATCATAAAAAGTGATTAAATAACTATATAATTTATTTTTTAATTCATCCATAGAATCATATAAATATAATTCATATTTATCATCCAACATATAATATATTAATGTTACAAATAAATAATCATTTCCTTTTCTTAGTATTCGATAATGATATTCACCACCAAAACTATGATTTTCTAATGAATCATAACAATCTTTTAATACTGTATCAATAAATTTTCTTTGTGCTTTATTTAAATAACAAATTTGTTTAGGCTTTTCTTGATCCATTTTCTTAACCAATTTCATAAATTTTTTAATTACAGCATCATCAGTATCAATAACATAATCCCAAACAATTATTTTTATAAAATATGGATTAGATTTCAATCCCGTATGATATATCAATTCCTGTTCTAATTCTAAATAGTCTTTTAAAATAACATCTTCTTTATTTACACTATCAATAATTTGATCATTATGAATAAATTCATAAAACTTGCATTTATTCAATAACAATTTTTCATTAATTATTTCACTTAACATTTTAAATGTTATATTTTCATCAACATCTATTGTTATTTTATTTTCCTTATATGCTACTTTTAGTCGAAATTTATTAATCATTTTATCCCCCACAAAGCTATTCACTTATTTTAAAAAGAACTGCTGCCATGTGCTTACATTTATTACCACTAGAAGCATTTGGACAATCACAAACTATTTTCTTTATGCTACTTTTATTAAATTCAATTGATATCATATGTGTAATATCTTCTTTAACAGAAGCAACTATTTGTTTATCCCCATAATAAATAACATCAACTAAATCATCTTCATAATATTTTTTACCTTGTTTAATAACTAATGGTTCAAATAATAACTTCCAATTATTCAAATATGACTTTTCAATTTTACCATTTTTATATGCTTCAATTTGTTCAAAACAATATCTAGTTGCCTTTACATCTTCTAATGCATCATGAGCTGCAAAATTGTATCCAAAATATTTAGCACATGTTGATAATGACTGCCATTTATAACCTCCATGATATCCTCTTTCACCATAAATATAAGCAAAATCTTTCATCGGATCTTTAAATACATATTTACTTATATCTATTCCATAATTCTTTAACATTCCTTGTTCAAAAGCAATATTATAACATACAATAAATTCACTATTATCAAATATTTCTATTATCCTATCAATATAGCTTTCAAAACAAAGCTTATCTTTTACCATCAATGGTGAAATACCATTTATTCTTTGAGCACTTGGCCAAGAAAAATGATGCTTAGGTTTACACAATTCATTAATCAAAACTTCATCATCCTGATTAACGATTGCTACTTGTACAACTTCATCATTATGATATCTATTGACTCCAGTAGTCTCAAAATCTAAAACCACATACTTATTTTTCATACTCACACCTCATGTAAGTAAAGTTTATCATAATTTATTAAATCATGCTATTTATATTATTAATTACTAAACAGTAAATGAACACATATTTCTAACATTATCAAAATTAATTATAAATTATTACATATTTTAATGTTTGATTTAATCATACAAATTCAATGATTTAAATATAGATATAACACATTTCTTTAAATAAAAGACTAATATTGTTATAATATCGAACAGGAAGGTGATTAAATGAAAACAATAAAAGTTGCTGCTGCAATTATAAAAAAAGACAATAAAATATTGATTGCTAGTAGAAAAACAGGTGAATTTGCGGGAATGTTTGAATTTCCTGGTGGAAAAGTAGAACCTGGAGAAACAAGTAAACAAGCTCTAATTAGAGAAATTCAAGAAGAATTGGAAACATCTATAAATATTGATGAATTTTTCATGAATGTTAATTATACATATCCAACATTTATCTTAGATATGGATTGTTTTATTTGTTCATTAAAAGATGAACAAATAACATTAAATGTTCATGATTCAATTAAATGGATCACATTAGATCAACAAGATATTAATTGGATTCCTGCTGATATTCAAATTATTGAAAAACTCAAAGAACGAGGAATCTAAACATGACGCTAACATTACAACCAAACATAAATTTACATACACTAAATACAGTTAATCAAACATATCAACCACAATTATTATTCAACGATTACAAACAAGGTATGAAACTATCATATGAAATAATCCAACAATTAAACTCATGTGATAGTTTTCAATTATCAATTGCCTTTATTAGTTTATCAGGACTAGCTACACTAAAACAAACATTACTAGATTTACAAAACAAAAACATTTCTGGTAAAATCATCACTTCAACTTATTTAGGTTTTAACGAACCAAAAGTATTCAAAGAATTACTTAAATTCAATAACCTAGAAATAAGAATATATGATGATCCTAAAATTGGTTTTCATCCAAAAGGTTATATTTTCAAAAAAAATGACACATATAACATTATCATTGGTAGCTCTAATTTAACCCAAAACGCACTATCAATAAACCAAGAATGGAATTTAAAACTCTCTTCAACATACAATAGTGATATTTCAAAACAAGTTTTAAAAGAATTCAATCAACAATGGCAAAATTCATTTCCTTTAACAAACCAATGGATCAATGAATACAGCAAAACATACACTAAACAAAAAAATAAAATACAACTAAAAACAAATACAAAAATCAAGCCCAACAAAATGCAAATAGCTGCATTAAACGCACTAAAATCAATTAGAAACGAAAATAAGAATAAAGCCTTACTAATATCCGCAACAGGTACCGGTAAAACTTATTTAAGTGCTTTTGATGTCAAAGCATTTAATCCAAAAAGAATGCTCTTTGTAGTTCATCGAGAAAACATTGCACAAAACGCCATGATGTCATTTCAAAAAATAATCAACAATCATAGTTTTGGCATTTTTACTGGTAATAAAAAAGAAACTGATGCTGATTACATCTTTTCAACAATTCAAACAATTCATAAACAAGAATATCGTAAAATGTTTGATCCAGATGATTTTGATTACATCATTATCGATGAAGTTCATCGAGCTGGAGCTAATTCTTATCAAGAATTAATAAATTATTTTAAACCAAAGTTTATGTTAGGAGTGTCTGCTACTCCTGAAAGAAGCGATGATTTTGATATTTATCAAATGTTTGATTATAACATTGCTTATGAAATTCGTTTACAACAAGCAATGGAATATGATTTACTTTGTCCTTTTCATTATTATGGAATAACTGATTTACAAGTCAACGGAGTATCACTAGAAGATAAAAGTGATTTTAATCATTTAACTTCTCAAAGTCGTGTTGATCATATTATTGAACAAATAAATAATTATGGATTTTCAGGTGATCGTGTCCGTGGTTTAGTCTTCTGTAGTCGTAAAGGTGAAGCTAAAGAGTTATCTAATTTATTTAATCAACGTGGTTATAAAACTGTTGCTTTAACTGGTGAAGATGATGAAAATAAAAGACGTGATGCTATGGATAAACTAGAAACAGATGATTCTGTTGATTATCTAGATTATATTTTTACAGTTGATATTTTTAATGAAGGAATTGATATTCCTAAAGTTAATCAAGTAATTATGCTTCGACCAACTGAGTCAGCAATTGTATTTGTACAACAATTAGGTCGTGGTTTACGCAAAGATCATTCAAAAGAATGTGTAGTTGTGATTGATTTTATTGGTAATTATGAAAAGAATTTTTTAATTCCAATTGCTTTAAGCGGTAATCAAAGTTATAACAAAGATACATTAAGAAGATTTGTTAGTGAGGGTTCTTTACTTATACCTGGCGCCTCAACAATTAATTTTGATCGTATTTCAAAAAAGAAAATATTTGAATCAATTGATAAAGCTAATTTTTCTGATATAAAAATCATCAAAGAAAGCTATTTACAATTAAAACAAAAACTTGGACGTATTCCAAGTTTACAAGATTTTGATAAATATGATTCTATTGATGTCTTAAGAATTTTTCAAAACAAAAATCTTGGTTCATATCATAAATTTTTATCAAAATACGAAAAAGATTATTCAATAAAATTCAACCCTATCCAAGAACAATATCTAGCATACATATCAACAAAACTAGCTTCTGGGAAAAGAATTCATGAATTAGAAGCAATTAAGGTTTGTATAAAAAACCAATCAGATTTACTTAATAATCTAAAAGAAAAGCTAAAAAATGTATATGATATTGATTTACCTAAAATTAGTCATACTACTATTATAAATATATTAAGTCAAAATTTTGCAACCGGCGGTGCCAAAGCAACCTTTAAAGATGCTATTTTTATTGATAAAAATTTAAAGATATCAACACAATTTAAAGCTCAATTAAATGATCTAAATTTTAAACAACAAATCATGGATCTTATCAATTTTGGAATAACTCGTTATAAAAAAAATTATACCAATACATATAAAGACACTTCACTATGCTTATATAAAAAATATACTTACGAAGATGTTTGTAGATTACTAAATTGGGAGCAAAATCTAGTTCCTTTAAATATTGGTGGCTATAAATATGATAAACATACAAATACTTTTCCTGTATTTATTAATTATGATAAAGAGGAAGGTATAAGCAAAACAATTAAATATGAAGATAAATTAATTGATCAAAATACAATAATTTGTTTTTCTAAACCAAAACGTACATTAACATCAGAAGAAGTAGTTAGAATATACAACGAAGATACAAATCATGTTAAAATACATCTTTTCATTAGGAAAAATAAAAATGATAACACTTCAAAAGAATTCTATTACTTAGGACTTATGCATACATATGGAAAACCAATTCAAACAATCATGCCAAATACTAATAACAATGTTGTACAATTCACTTATAAACTCGAAAATGAAATTAGAAAAGATATTTTTGATTATATAACTAATAATGATTAGTACATTAAAAGACGTTTAAGCGTCTTTTTTCATTTATACAACACTAAATAAACATCCATATCATTGCCAATTAAAAACTTATTAATTGTCTCTTTAGCAACTTCTAATGCCTCATTGTAAGGATATCCATATATCCCTGATGATATTAATGGAAAAGCAATAGAACGAAGTTTATATTGCTTTGCTAGAAGTAAAGAATTACGATAAGCAGCTTCCAAAACCTCTCTTTCACCATGGTTTCCATCACGATAAATTGGACCCACTGCATGAATAATATATTTTGCCTTTAAATTATATCCCTTTGTTATTATCGCTTCACCTGGTTTACAATACCCTTTTTGATCACATTCATTTTGTAATTCTTTAGCTCCAGCTTTATTAAAAATAGCTCCACAAACACCACCACCTTGGCGCAAATATGAATTTGCTGCATTTACAATTGCATCACTTTCTATTTCTGTAATATCCCCATTTATAATTTTAAATCCCATAAACCATCCTCCTTTTATACTATAGTAACACTATCTATTTTACTGCTCAAGAGCAAAAAAAAACTGCTTTTCATCAATAAAAATGTTATTATATAAGCAAAGGAGAATTAATATGGAAGCAAAAGAAATTTTATTAAACAAACAAAACTTTGCTGTTATTGGTGTAACTACTAATCAAGAAAAATATGGTTATAAAATATATCAGCGATTAAAAAAATTAAATAAAAATGTATATGGTGTTTCCCCAATTTATAATGAATTAAATGGAGAAACAATTTATCCTAATTTATCTAGTATTGATAATCAAATAGATGTTGCTGTTTTTGTTGTTAATCCCAAAATAGCACTAACATATATTGAGAAATGCAAAAAATTAAAAATAAAACATATTTGGTTACAACCAGGTACTTATGATGATAACTTGATCAAAATAATTAAAGAATCAAAACTAAATTATTATCTTAACTGTGTCTTAGTTGAAAGTGAAAATATGTAAATTATTACATATTTTTATTTTAACAGTCTATACTAAACTAGGAGGTATGTATGAAAACATTATATTATAATGGCGATATCTTAACTATGGAAAATACTAGTTATGAAGCTATCTATGTTGAAAATGGTTTAATTAAAAAATGTGGTAATTATAAAGATTTAAAGCAATATATTTCTAGTGATGTTAAGTTAGTTGATTTAAATAATAAATGCTTAATGCCGGCATTTATTGATAGTCATAGTCATGTTGTAGCATTAGCTAAAACACTAAATCTAGTTGACTTAACTAAATGTACTAGTATTGACGAAATTATTGAACAATTCAATAATTTTATTAAAATAACTCATTACCCCGAAAACAAATTGATAGTTGGCTTTGGCTATGATCATAACTTCTTAAAAGAACAACGTCATCCCCACGTAAGTGAACTTGATAAAATACCTTATCCTACATTAATTTCACATGCTTCAGGCCACATGGGTGTTATTAATCATAAAGCTATGCAATTATTAAAGATTGATGATAATATTAAAGATCCAATTGGCGGCAAATATGGACGTGATGAAAATAACCAATTAAATGGTTATTTAGAAGAACAAGCCTTTATTACCACATCATCTAAAATAAATATTTCTGTTGATTTAAAAAAACAACTTTTAGATGCCTTAAATATATATGCAAGTTATGGTATTACTACTTTACAAGAAGGCTATATAAAAAAAGAAGAATTTAATTTACTAGATACATTAGCTAAAGAAAATAAATTGTTTCTAGATATAGTTGGATATGTGGACATAAAAGATAATCAAGAAATATACCAGCAAAATAAAGCTTATCATCAGTATCAAAATCATTTTAAATTAGGAGGTTACAAACTATTTTTAGATGGCTCACCACAAGGTAAAACTGCTTGGATCTCGAGACCTTATGAAAATAGTAATGATTATTGTGGTTACCCAATTTACCAAGATAAGGAAGTAGAAAATTACGTTAATACAGCATTAAAACACCACGTACAATTAATTACTCATTGTAATGGCGATATGGCTGCAAAACAACTATTAGATGCTTTTAAAAACATTCCTACTGACACTCGCCCAGTAATGATTCATTGTCAAACTTTACGACCAGATCAACTACCACAACTAAAAAATATTAATATGATTCCTAGCTTTTTTGTAAATCATATTTACTATTGGGGTGACATTCATCTAAAAAATTTAGGCAAACGCGCTAAAAAAATCTCATGTATCAATAGTGCTTTAAAACATGATCTAATATATACTTTTCATCAAGATACACCGGTAATTATGCCAAATATGTTGGAAAGTGTCTGGTGTGCATGTAAACGCATTACTAAAAATGGTATAATTTTAGGTAAAGATGAAAGAGTTTCTGTCTATGATGCTTTAAAAGCAGTTACTATCAATAGTGCTTATCAATATTTTGAAGAAGAGTATAAGGGATCAATTAAAGAAGGAAAACATGCAGATTTGATTATTTTAGATAAAAATCCATGCAAAGTAGAAATTGATGAAATTCTTGACATTAACATTTTAATGACCATCAAAAATGGAAAAATCATCTATCAAAAATAATATATATAAAAGCAATTACTATTAAATATAATAATTGCTTTTTAATTTAAAAAAATTAAGTTTTTTTATTCTTTTTACAAATATATAAGACAAATTTTACCAAAATATAACAAATAAATAATAAACCGTTGACTTTATAATTACCTTTTTATTATAATAAAGCATGAGAAAATAACATATAGGAGAAACAAATGGAAACAAAAAACAAACGTAGTACCTTTTCAGGACAACTAGGCTATGTAATGGCAGTTGCAGGATCTGCAGTTGGTCTAGGAAATATTTGGCGCTTTCCATATTTAGCAGCCAAATATGGTGGAGGTATTTTTTTATTGACTTATTTTATCCTTGCAGTTACTTTTGGTTTTGCTTTATTAATAAGTGAAACTTCTTTAGGAAGAAAAACTAAAAAAAGTCCAATCGCTGCATATAAAAAATTAGGAGCAAAAAAACTTCGAATTGGAGGATGGTTAAATGCTATTGTACCAATGCTGATTGTCCCTTATTATTGTGTTGTAGGTGGCTGGGTATGCAAATACTTATTTGAGTATATTAAAAATAATGCTGCCAATTTAGTTAGTAATAATTATTTTTCAAATTTTTCATCATCATCTATTCAACCAGTTTTATGGTTAATTGTTTTTGCAATACTTGTTTTTGTCGTTGTATTGCTAGGAGTTGAAAAAGGAGTTGAAAAGTGCAGTAAAATCTTAATGCCAGCTTTAATTATAATGGCTATTTTTATTGCGGGATATACATTATTTACACCTGGTGCAATCGAAGGAGCAAAATATTATTTAATCCCTGATTTTTCGAGATTTTCAATTATGACAGTAGTTGCAGCTATGGGACAAATGTTTTACTCACTTTCAATTGGAATGGGAATCTTATTTACATATGGCTCATATATGAAAAAAGAAATTGATATGGAACGTTCAATTACTCAAGTTGAAATTATGGATACAGTTGTTGCTTTTTTAGCTGGATTAATGATTGTACCTGCAGTTTTTGCTTTTTCCAACGGTGATCCAAATACATTAAATGCTGGACCATCATTAATGTTTATAACTTTACCAAATGTATTCAACAGTATGGCATTAGGTAATATTATTGGAATTGTGTTCTTTTTATTAGTTTTATTTGCAGCATTAACATCTGCAATTTCATTAATGGAATGTTGTGTATCAATTATTCAAGATCGTTTTGATCTTTCTAGAAAAAAATGTTGTACAATTATTTTAGCAGGCATCCTTATTTTAGGAATTCCTTGTTCTCTAGGTTTTGGTGTACTAGATTTTATTAATCCACTTGGTTTAAGCATTCTTGATTTCTTTGATTTTATGACTAATTCAATTATGATGCCAATTTCAGCTATTTGTACTTGTTTATTAATTATAAAAGTTACTGGATTTAAAACAGTTATTAATGAAGTTGAAATTAGTTCTAAATTTAAACGTAAAAAAGCTTATTTATTTTGTATGAAATATATTGTAGTTCCAGGATTAATTATTATTTTATTAAGTTCAATCTTGTCTACAATTGGAATTATTTCAATCTAAACAAAAAGATGAATTATCGTATCTTGATAATTCATCTTTTTTATTATTAATCAAGTTCAATATCTAAACCTACTGGACAATGATCACTTCCCATAATATCTTTAAAAATATAAGCATCTTTAATTTTCTCTTTTAAACAATCAGATACAATAAAATAATCAATTCGCCATCCAGCATTATTTTTACGAGCATTAAAACGATATGACCACCAAGAATAAGCTCCTTGTAAATCAGGATATAAATATCTAAAAGTATCAATAAAACCATGATTCAACAATTGAGTCATTTTAGCTCTTTCCTCATCACTAAATCCAGCATTTTTACGATTAGTCTTAGGATTCTTTAAATCAATTTCTTGATGAGCTACATTAAGATCTCCACATAATATAACTGGCTTTTTTTCTTCCAATGATTTTAAATATGCTAAAAAATCATCTTCCCAAACTTGGCGGTATTCCAAACGTTTTAAGCCATCTTGACTATTAGGCGTATAACAATTCACCAAATAAAACTTATTATATTCTAAAGTGATTACACGTCCTTCTTGATCATGCTCTTCAATATTAATTCCATAACTATAACTAAGAGGTTTTACTTTTGTAAAAACTAAAGTACCACTATAGCCTTTTTTTACAGCACTATTCATATACAAATAATACCCATGATCTTCTATTTCAATCTGTCCCTCTTGCATCTTTGTTTCTTGAATACAAAATATATCTGCATCAAAATCTTTTAAAATATCATAAAAACCTTTATTGATACAAGCTCTAATTCCATTTACATTCCACGATATTAATTTCATCTATACTTACCTCACTTACTAGATTATATCTTAATTACTATTTATATGGAAATAATATGAACAAATTTTTATAATTCTATAGTTATTTGTCAATAATATTATTGGTGATACTAATGAAAAAATATAAATATATTATTTTAAATATTACAATCTCTCTTGGCATTGGTGCTTTAAGCGTTCTTTTAACAATGAATTCTATGGATTTATATAAAAAAATAAATATCCCTAAAATAGCACCACCAAGTATTGTTTTCCCTATAGTTTGGACTATTTTATATATTTTAATTGGACTTGCAAGCTACTTAATTCATCGAGAAAAAAATAATAATAAAGAATCAGCCTTAATTTTATACTATTTTTTATTAATACTTAATTTTAGTTGGCCTATAGTTTTTTTTAATTATCAAAACTTTCTTTTAGCTTTAGCAATTTTATTAGCTTTAAATATCTCTACTATTTTTTTAATTTATCTTTTTTACAAAATCAAACATAGTGCCGCTTATCTTTTACTTCCATATTTTATCTGGATTATTTTTGCACTTTACTTAAATTTCTGGATATTTTTGCATAATTAAAAGGCTTATTAAAAGCCTTTTTAAATAAATGCAAAATATAAAACAAACACCAGAATCAATATCCATACGATTGGTTTAATATCTTTTCCTTTTCCAGCAACAACACTAGTAAGACCATAGACAATAAATCCAAATGCAATTCCATCAGAAATCGAATACGTTAAAACCATTATAATTACCGTAATAAAACCTGATGAAGCATAGATAATATCATCCCAATCAATACCACCTAGTTGACTTGCCATAGATATTCCTACAGCAACTAAAGCCGGTGCCGTAACAGCACTAGTTACCACACTTAATACCGGTGCAAAAAAGATTGATAACAAAAATAAAACTGCTGTAACACAAGCTGTTAATCCCGTTCTTCCACCTGCTTCAACTCCAGCCGTAGATTCGACAAACGAAGTAACTGTTGATGTTCCAAGAATCCCACCAATTACCGTTCCAACAGAATCAGCAACTAATGCTTGTTCAATATTTTCAAGTTCACCATTTTGATCAACTAAATTAGTTTTATTAGCAACAGAAATCAAAGTTCCTGCAGTATCAAAAAAATCAACAAATAACAATGAAAATAAAGCAACGACACAATCAGGATGTGAAAATAGTTCACCAAAGCCATTCATAAATAATCCAAAACCGCTTGTATCTAAATCAAACGAAACAATAGCACTAGGCATTTTAGGCATACCTTCTACACCAAATAACCCAAAAATAATTCCTACAACAGCCGTAATGACCAAACCATAAAACACAGCTGCCGGAACCTTTTTAGCCATCAAAATAATCGTAATCAATATACCAAATAATGCCAATAAAACAACTGGATTTGTTAAATCTCCTAACGCGACAAACGTCGAATCACTTCCAACGATAATTCCAGCATTTTTAAAACCAATAAAAGCAATAAAAAATCCAATCCCAGCTCCAATCGATAACTTTAATTGATGAGGAATAGCATTAATAATTGCTTTTCGAATACCAGTAACCGAGATAATTAAAAAAATCAATCCTGATACCACAACTGCAGCAAGTGCAGCTTCGGGACTATAACCCATAGTAAGAACTATGGTATATGTAAATAATGCATTTACACCCATTCCTGGTGCTAAAGCAACTGGATAATTTGCAAGTAAGCCCATTATCAAAGTTGCAATTCCAGCTGATAGAGCTGTTGCTAAAAAGACACTATCATAAGATAATCCTGCTTCTTTTAACATGGTTGGATTAACTGCTAAAATATAAGCCATTGCTAAAAATGTTGTCACACCTGCAATAACTTCTGTTTTAATCGTTGTTCCTTTTTCTTTTAATTTAAACAATTTTTCAAACATCTATTATTCTCCTTTTTTTCCTGGTATATTGAAGTTACTCATACAAAGAGTAATAAATCTAATATACCAATTCTCCTTTCTACCTGAATTATTTGGTATCACTTCAGGTTGTGTTAAAATGTGTAATTGTGAATGTGGATTTGTATTTTTTTCCTTATTGCTTTGACTTTTCAGAAAGGATCTTACCACTTCTTTGTATCGCATTTATTATTAGTTGTATGAGTCTTTTGAATTCTGAACACACCAGGTTTTTGATACCTTTGAAGTGGATCTGATTTCACAATCACAAATCATCTTAAGAAAGGAATTGATAATTATGAAACTTGTTGGAATTGACATTGCCAAATATAAACATGCCGCTTTTATCATGGATGCTTCTACTGGCGAATCTTTATGTGATCCTTTTTTATTCAAAAACAATAAAGATGGATTTCAAAAATTTTATGACGAACTTAATAAATACACACAAGATGAACTTTTAATCGGTATGGAAGATACAGGACACTATAACTTTGCCATTGAAAGCTGTTTATTGGCTAAAGGTTATAAAGTTGCTTTAATCAATCCTATTACCACTAAGAACCTTAGAAAAGCTTCTTTAAAAACTGTTAAAAGTGATAAAGAAGATGCTATTTTAATTACCAAAGCTCTCCTAGATAAAGATTACTATCGCATCATCTCTATTCAAGATGAGAAATTAAAGGAGGCCAGAGAATTAACTCGCTATCGTACACAATTGACAATTGAAATGAATCGTAAGAAGAATATTCTTCAAAGACATATTGATATTGTTTTTCCTGAATTTAATACATTATTTAATAATGAATACACCATTACATATTTAAATATTTTAAGAAAATATGGTGATGCCTATACCATTGCACATACAGATATTCGTTCTTTAAGAAAATGTTTTAAATACTGTAATATCTTCTCAGCAGAAGACTTAAAAGAATTAGCTTCTAATTCTGTGGGTATTCATGATGTTTCTATTTCTTTTATCATTCAATCGGTTATTTCCAGTATTGATTTAATAAACTTTCAAATTGAAGAATTAGATAAAAAAATAGAAGAACTCGCCATCACACAAGATTCTTCTATCACATCAATACCAGGAATATCAATTATTACTGGTACTTCTATTTTAGCTGAACTTGGTGATATAAGTAAATACTCAAATGCAGGAAAATTAATTAAATTTGCAGGTGTGAATCCATATATCAGTGAATCTGGCGAATTTTCAGCTGATAAAACAGCCATAACCAAGAAAGGTTCTAAATATCTAAGGGCAACACTTTATCGAGTCATCATACCTGTAATACGCCACAACCCTGCATTTAATAACTACTATCATTTAAAACGAAGTCAAGGCAAAGGACATCTTTGCGCTTTAGGTCATTGTGTAAGAAAACTTTTAAGAATCATTTATCATCTTGAAATAAATCATATTACTTTTGATATAAATTCTCTTAAATAATCAAAACATTTATCGAACTAAATTCTATTAAAATAAGCTATTTTTACGATAGTTCTTTTTAACATTTTTTCATTCACAATTTCAAAGATCAAATACTATATTTTCAAGTAATTTATTTTCATACTATTTCATAATCTACTACTTGACTTTAATATAGTTGTCTTTCTCATTATATCTTAAATTATAACCATTTCAAGAAAAATAATAATGTTACCTCAATAAACATTTACATAAAATAAAAATTCCTCCAAAGCCCTTGTTTTTAACCGATAATAAGTTGCACGACTATAATAATCAACCCACCATTCATTTTCTTTTTGTTCAACATACTCATTAACAATAATCAATTGACTATCATGAGACAATGCCTTAATAATCATTTCAAACGAAGAAATTAAACTCTTTAACTCATCTTTATCCTCAATTCCACTATTTAAACGTTCTGCCATAGATTTCTTATATTGATTCTTAGTCTCTTTAATTACACTTGTACTTACTTGAGGATAATAATTCATATTTTCTAAACAATACAATCTTAACTTAGCTCGATGATATTGCTTAAATAAACTCTTAACTACAGCTTGCTTTTGTTTAAATGTTAACGTATTTGTTCCCTTCATAAAAAACCTCCTATTATCATATACACTATAAATAGGAGATTTTCTTCATTAAATTATAAAATTTTCGATTATATCCATAATTTTCTCTTCATCAAAACCACAACTAATCAGATATTCTTTAGCACTACCATAATTACTTCTTAAATAATCTAGTAACTCCATCATCATTCGTGGCTCGGATTCTAAATAAACATGATTTTTAGCATCAATAATTTTTTCTAATTCTGGAATCAAACTCAAATTATTTTCATAAGATTCTGAATAATCTTTAACAATATCATATTCATGACACCCTGCTAAATCTAATAATAATGCAGCAACTACTCCAGTTCGATCCTTACCAGCTGAACAATTAAACATAATTGCATCATAAGGATGGTCATAAAAGACTTCAAAAAGTTCTTTAAATTGCTCTTTATTAGCCTCTAACATATAAATATAAAAACCAGCTAAATCTTTATAATTTGCAATTTCCTTAGGCAAAACATTTAAATTTTTAGTTTTCATTAAATCAATTCTAATATATTCAATATCCTTATATCCAATAAGTGAACTAGGTTGTTGTTCTATTTCAAAATCACTTCTTAAATCAATTTGTAATCTAATTCCATAATTATACAAATATTCCTTTTCTTCATCCGTTAATTTACTAGGATTAGTAGAACGAATAAATTTGTGACTTTTAGTATAATATCCACTTTGTGTTTCATAACCACCTAAATCACGAATATTCGTCATACTTTCAACTTGTAACATTCTTTCTTCTCGACTTAATTGCATCATTGTAAATACCTCACTTGATAAACCATTATATCACAAGAACTATTAATAAACAATTTTTACTCTTCAAATGGACGCACTCTCAATACAACATTTAAATCATCTGCAATTTTTTGACATTTAGTAATTTTTTCTTTTCCAATAATATCAACTACTGTTAAAACAACATTTTTTACATGCTTTTTTGATTTTGAAGCAAAATCCA
This sequence comes from Thomasclavelia spiroformis DSM 1552, assembly GCF_025149465.1. Classification (NCBI taxonomy): domain Bacteria; kingdom Bacillati; phylum Bacillota; class Erysipelotrichia; order Erysipelotrichales; family Coprobacillaceae; genus Thomasclavelia; species Thomasclavelia spiroformis. The sequence goes on from NZ_CP102275.1 coordinate 1,821,997, forward strand.
ACATATGATCAAAAGAATCAATTCCATATTTAGATCTAGTTATTTGATAATATTCTTCTTTATTAGGCGCATTTAAACTAATTGATAATGTATCAATCAAATTTTCAAAATCAGGCGTAATATCTCTATTTAAAGCAACAGAAGCTAATCCATTAGTATTAATTCTAATTGGCAAATCACTTCTTTTTGACTTTAAATATCCTGCTACTTCCATCACATCATCATGACGAATCAATGGCTCTCCAAAACCACAAAATACCACTTCTTTAAAATCATTCAAATTATATTTTTCAAACTCATCAATAATCATTTCAACTGATGGCTCATATTCTAACCATAACGAATTATCCTTGATCATCTGTTTAGTATTTCTTAGACAAAACGTACACGCTAGAAAACAACGATTAGTACAATTCACATAACAAGTGACACCTGTTAAATCATTTAATTCCTTAATGTCAATATAACTATTTTCATATAAAGTATACAAAATTACCATTTTACTTTCCCCCTTATAATTCTTTTAAAAACGGTTCAAAACATAAACCTAAATGATTATCAACACCAAGTTCTTGACTATATTTAATACATTTCGAAGCAAAATCAGCAGCTACCACTACGCTTTTATAAAAATCCTGTTCTAATAAATATTTTCCAGCAATAACACCACTAATAACATCACCCGTTCCACTTCTTTCCTCCCCAATTTTTTCCACTTCAACAATACGATATTTTTTACCTTCTTCATAAACAAAATTAATCAACTTATTTTTAACATTTATTCCTGTTACAACGATCATTTTTGCTCCTTTATCCACTAAACATTTACACATTTTTTCTAACTCATCATAACTAGGAATCTCACTTGGATATTCAATATCTAAAAGAGCATATAATTCTGTAAGATTCGGTGTTAAAATTGTTGCATATGGAATCAATTCACGCATTTTAGCTTGCATTTGAGGCGTATAAGTTTTATATAATTTTCCATGGTCCCCCATTACTGGATCAATTAATACAAATGTATCTTTTTGTTTAAATGTTTTGATAAAATCAATTACTATTTCTATTTGTTTACTTGATCCTAAAAAACCTGTTACAATTCCATCAACTTCTAAATTAATTTGTTTATAAGTATTAATATAATCATTCATCTTACTTGTATAATCGTCAAAAAAATAATTTGAATGATAAGTATTAATTGACAAAATTGCAGTTGGAATAAAAACACATTCTATTGACATCGCTGAAATAATTGGTAGTTGTGCAGCAATTGAACAGCGACTATAGCCCGTTATATCATTAATTAAAGCAATTCTTTTTTGTCTCATAAAAAACCTCTTCTTTCATTGTCATTTATTTTATCATATTTTTATAACATTTAATCATGTCAGTTTTAATTATTTTTATATGGACAAGTAATATTATTTTTTTGTATAATAATATATACAGAGAAAAAGAAAAGGAGAAACTATGAAAAAATTATTTAAATTTGGGATGGTTATGCTTCTAGCTATTAGTTTAGTAGGATGCGGTGGTGACAATGATTCAAAAGATAAAAAAGATGATTTATTAAGTGGCAATCATCATGCAGTAATTGATGTTAAAGATTATGGTGTAATTAAAGTAGAATTAAACGCTGATGAAGCACCAATTACTGTTACTAATTTTGTTAAACTTGCTAAAGATGGATTTTATGATGGTTTAACATTCCATCGAATTATTAATGGTTTTATGATTCAAGGTGGTGATCCTGAAGGAAATGGTACAGGAGGATCTGATGAAACAATCAAAGGTGAATTCAGTGCAAATGGTGTTGATAATGTTTTAAAACATACTCGCGGTGCTATTTCTATGGCTCGTTCACAGGACTATGATAGTGCAAGTTCACAATTTTTTATCATGCATGAAACTAATGCCTCATTAGATGGTCAATACGCTGTATTTGGTTATGTATATGAAGGAATGGACGTTGTTGATAAAATTGCTACAAGTGTTCCTGTAACTGATAATAATGGTACAGTTGAAGCACAAAACCAACCAGTAATTAATTCAATTAAAATAACAGATTAAAAAAATCAATGACTTTTTGTCACTGATTTTTTTTATGCATAAAATTCTTTTTTAATGATTGAATAAATAATATAACTGTAATTACAAACGCACTAAAATCTGCAATCGGTACAGCAATAAATATTCCATCTAATCCAATTAAAGAAGACAATAATAACATTACTGGAATCAAAATGATTATCTGACGTAACAAATTCAAAATACTAGCTACTTTTATTTTTCCAATACATTGAAAATAATTAGCTGCCATAATTTGAATTCCTAACACCGGTAAACAAATAAACCAAATTCTAATTGCTTTAGTTCCTAAAGTAATTACCTCAACTTCATCATTAAACATTCTAATAATCGTATCAGGTAATAACTGTACAGCTAAAAATCCAATCAACGCAATAATTGTTCCACCAATTATTGAATATTTCAAAGTTTCAATAACTCGATTAGGTTTATTAGCTCCATAATTATAACTAATTAATGGCTGTTGACCTTGCATCAAACCAGTTAACGGCATTTGACAGATTGTTTGAAAACTTGTAATAATCCCTACTGTTGATATTGCAATATCTCCACCATATTTACCTAAACTGCTATTTAAAATAAAATTCAAAATACTATTGGCCATCTGCATTAAAAAAGCTGGTATTCCCGTTTTAATAATATCAATTGAATACTTTGCTTTTAATCTTAAATGTTCTAAATCTAATTTAATTAAAGAACGATTAGAACATAAATAACAAAGTTGCCAGATCATACTTAAAAACTGCCCACCAATCGTAGCAATTGCAGCTCCTTGCATTCCCATATTCATTTTCATAATCAAGATATAATCAAATAAAATATTAAAACCAGCTCCAATTAATTGAGATATCATTGCATTTTTAGGGTTTCCCTGAGCTCTAGAAAAATTATTACCACAAATTGCAATACATTGAAAAACAGCTCCAAATAAAATAATTGATAAATAGTCACTTGCATATGGCAATACTTGCTTACTTGAACCTAAAATTTCCAAAATTGGATTAATAAATATATTTCCAAATATTGTAAAAATAATCCCAAAAATAACTGTAAGTATTATCGCATTTCCTTGATAAATTGCCGCATGATCCTTCTTCTTCATACCAAGTGAAATACTAAAGCGTGTTGCTCCTCCTACTCCAATCATTAATGATATAGCCATTAATACCAGTGTAATTGGATAACTAATCGTAATTCCGGCTATTCCTACTGCTCCTAAGCCAGGAGCATTACCAATAAACATTCTATCTACAACATTATATATTGCATTTACAAGCATTCCGATAATTGCCGGCACACTAAATTCTATTAATAACGGTAATACATTTTTACTCTCCATTCGTTCATCATTCACTTTATTACCCCCTTTAAATACCCTTATTAAATTCTTTGATAACTCTTAATTATTATAATCCATCAACAAAATGTGTCAATGACAAACATCTTAGATAAAACATATAAAAATCTCATAAATATTCTAATCAAAGAATTATATATTTTGTTTTTTTAAACTTGTATATTTTGTTTTTTTAAACTCCTATTGACAGAATAGATAAAAAATAATATATTATAAATAACTAAATAAATTAAACCGTTGAAGAGGAGATAACGGCAATGATGCCTTTACAGAGAGCCTGAGATGCTGAGAGTCAGGTAAGAAACAAGTTGTCAAATGGACCGCTGAGGGCGCAGTCAAATGTGATTTTCACAAAGTATTCTGCGACGTTGTAGGCAGACGTCATTTGCCGGGGATATGTTGGTATCCTGCTAAGTGCATAGGGTCATTCCTATGAATCAAGGTGGCACCGCGGATAGTGTTTTTATCATTGTATTATTCGTCCTTGACAGATTTATTATTCTGTCATGGGCGTTTTTGTTTACTTAAAACTCCTTTGACAGTAATAAGTTAAAGGAGTTTTTCTTTATAAAATTTTATAGGGGGTAAAAAATATGAAAATTTCACCAAATTTTAGTGAAGTAAAAAAAATTGCAGCAATAGGTAAGTATAATATACTACCTATCAGCTGTGAAATTTTATCAGACTTCACAACACCAATTGAAACGATGAAAATCCTAAAAAACGTATCAACACACTGCTATATGCTTGAATCAGCTTATACAGATGATAAATGGGGACGATATACTTTTTTAGGTTTTAATCCCAAACTTGAAATTACTTGTATAAATGGAGAAATGAAAATTGGTAATTTCAAGATAAAAACAAATTGTCCATCAAATTACTTGCGTCAAATTCTTGCAGATTACAAAAGCCCTAATTTTGATTATCTACCGCCTTTTACCGGTGGTCTTGTTGGATATTTTTCGTATGATTATCTTAAATACAGTGAACCTTCGGTTAAATGTAATGCACAAGATCTTGAAGATTTCAAAGATGTTGATTTAATGCTTTTTGATAAAGTTATTGTCTTTGATAATGTTAAACAAAAAATTATTCTTATTGTTAATATGTCACTAAATGATCTAGAAACAGGATACAATAAGGCAGTTATGGAAATAAACCAACTTGTAGAACTTATCTATAAAGGTAAGAAAAAAATTGAACCTAATGGAAAATTACTTGGAGAAGTTACACCACTTTTCAATAAAGAACAATTTTGTAGTATGGTCGAAAAAGCCAAATATCACATTCATGAAGGCAATATTTTTCAAATCGTACTTTCTAATCGACTATCAGCGCCTTTTGAAGGTAGTCTTTTAAATACTTATCGTATTCTTCGTACCATCAATCCTTCACCTTACATGTTTTATTTTTCAGGTACTGATGTAGAAATAGCTGGTGCATCACCAGAAACTTTAGTAAAACTAGAAAATGGAATTTTACATACCTTTCCTCTAGCAGGAACCAAACCACGTGGTAAAAATAAAAAAGAAGATAAAACACTTGAAATTAAATTACTAAGCGATGAAAAAGAACTTGCTGAACATAACATGTTAGTAGATCTTGGTAGAAATGATTTAGGTAAAATAAGTAAGTTTAATACAGTAAAAGTAGAAAAACTTCATTCTGTTGAACGTTACTCTCATGTAATGCATATTGGCTCTACAATCCGCAGTGAGATTAGTGATAAATACGATGCTTTAAATGCTATTGAAGCAGTACTACCAGCTGGAACACTTTCTGGTGCACCTAAAATTAAAGCCTGTCAGCTTATAGATAAATTAGAAAATAATAAACGTGGCATTTATGGTGGAGCCATTGGATATATTGATTTTACTGGAAATATGGATACCTGTATTGCTATTCGCATTGCTTACAAGAAAAATGGCAAAGTATTTATAAGAAGTGGAGCAGGTATTGTTGCTGATTCAATTCCTGAAAAAGAATTTGAAGAATGTATTAATAAGGCTCAAGCTGTTATTAATGCCTTGAAAATTGCAAGGGAGGTAAACATATGATTTTATTAATAGATAATTATGATAGTTTTTCATATAATCTCTATCAATTAATTGGTGAGATAGATCAACATATAAAAGTTGTCCGTAATGATGAAATAACAATAGAAGAAGTAAAAAAACTAAAACCTGACCGAATAATTCTTTCTCCTGGTCCTGGTAGACCTGAAGATGCTGGAATCATCATTGAAATTATTAAAAAACTTGGTAAAAATATTCCAATTCTTGGCGTTTGCCTTGGTCATCAAGCAATTTGTGCTGCATTTGGCACAACCATCACTTATGCAAAAAAACTAATGCATGGTAAACAATCCAAAGTAAAATTAGATACCAATTGTTTACTTTTTAAAAATTGTCCTGAAATTATTCCAGTAGCAAGATATCATTCTCTTATAGCAGATAAAAATACTATTCCTAAAAGCCTAAAAATAACTGCTTTTACTCTTGATAATGAAATAATGGCAGTACAACATAAAAAATATCCTATCTACGGCGTTCAGTTTCATCCAGAATCAATCATGACACCTAATGGTATAACTATACTTAAAAATTTCATTAAGGAGATATAAATTATGATTAAAGAAGCTATTATAAAAATTGTAAATAAAAAAGACCTCTCTTACAATGAGGCTTATACTGTAATGAACGAAATAATGAGCGGTAAAACAACTTCTACTCAAAACGCTGCCTTTCTTGCAGCATTATCAACAAAAAGTGCTAGAGCCGAAACAACTGATGAAATTGCCGGCTGTGCTACAGCAATGCGAGAACATGCAATAAAAGTAGAAACTGGGATGGAACTTTTCGAAATCGTCGGTACTGGAGGTGATAATGCCCAAAGTTTCAATATTTCAACTACCTCCGCCATTGTTATTGCAGCTGGTGGAATTAAAGTTGCAAAACATGGAAATCGCGCAGCTTCTTCAAAATGTGGAACTGCTGATTGTCTTGAAGCATTGGGGGTAAATATTGATCAAAGTCCTAAAAAATGCATTGAACTTTTAAATAAAGTCGGTATGTGTTTCTTCTTTGCTCAAAAATATCATACTTCAATGAGATATGTCGGTGCCATCCGTAAAGAACTTGGCTTCCGTACCGTATTCAACATTCTTGGACCTCTTACTAATCCAGGTACTCCTACGATGCAATTACTTGGTGTATATGATGACTATCTTGTTGAACCACTCGCCCAAGTTCTTATGAACCTTGGTATTAAACGAGGCATGGTCGTATATGGACAAGATAAATTAGATGAAATTTCTATGAGTGCTCCAACTACCATTTGTGAAATTCATGATGGTTGGTTCAAATCATCTGTTATTACTCCTGAAGATTTTGGCTTTAAACGTTGTACAAAAGATGCTTTAAAAGGTGGCAGTCCACAAGAAAATGCTAAAATCACGCTTGCTATTTTAAACGGTGAAAAAGGACATAAAAGAAATGCTGTTTTAATGAATGCTGGAGCTGCATTATATATTGGCGGTAAAGCTAATAGCATAAAAGATGGTATTGATCTTGCTACAAATTTAATTGATTCAGGTAAAGCATTAAAGACTTTAAATAAACTTATTGAAATAAGTAATTATCCGGAGGCAGAAAAATGACAATTCTTGATCAAATTACCAACTACACAAAAAAACGCATAGAGCAAACAAAAAAGAAAACACCACTTGAACAAATTAAGCAACAAGCTTTATTACTTCCTAAAGGTGATTTTGCTTTTGAAAAAGCCCTTAAAAAAAATGATATTTCTTTTATTTGTGAATGCAAAAAAGCATCACCTTCCAAAGGAATCATCGATCCAAATTTCCCATACTTACAAATTGCTAAAGAATATGAAGCAGCCAACGCTGATTGTATCTCTATATTGACTGAACCAAAATGGTTTCTTGGAAGTAATGAATATCTCTATAAAATTGCCAATACCGTTTCGATTCCTTGTTTACGCAAAGACTTTACTATAGATGAATATATGATTTATGAAGCAAAAGTGCTAAAAGCATCTGCAATACTTTTAATTTGCTCTATCTTAAAAGAAAAACAAATTAAAGAATATCTCAATATCTGTAATACTCTTGGTTTATCTGCTTTAGTGGAAGCACACAGTGAAGATGAAATAAAAATAGCTTTAAATGCTGGAGCACGAATCATTGGTGTAAATAATCGTAATCTTAAAGACTTTTCAGTAGATATAAACAATAGTCACAAACTTCGTAAACTAATTCCTCCGGAAATCCTTTTTGTCTCTGAAAGTGGTATCACTAGTAATGAAGATGTTACAAAACTTCGTGAAATTGGTGTGGATGCTATATTGATTGGTGAAACATTGATGAAAGCTTCTGATAAAAAAACAACATTAGCCAATTTAAGAGGTACGATATGACAAAAATAAAATTATGCGGTCTTTCTCGACCTTGTGATATAGATGTTGTAAATAAACTTCATCCAGAATATATTGGTTTTGTTTTTGTACCAAAAAGTAAACGTTATATTTCATTTAAAAAAGCAGCTAAATTAAAACAACAACTTGACTGTCAAATACAGACAGTGGGCGTATTTACAAATGAAAACATTGAAAATGTTGCTAATTTATTAAATAAAAATATCATTGATATTGCACAGCTTCATGGAAATGAAAGCGAAGAATATATCAAACAACTAAAAACACTTACTAATAAACCTATTATTCAAGCATTTCAAATTACTAAAAAAACTGATATTAACATAATACAAAATAGTATCGCAGATTATATCCTACTTGACTCAGGAGAAGGTACAGGAACTGTTTTTGATTGGAATTTAATAACAAAACTTAAACGACCTTATTTTCTTGCCGGAGGTTTAAACCTCGATAACATTGAAAATGCAATCAACTTAACTAAACCATATGCTATCGATGTTAGTTCCGGTATTGAAACTAATGGATTAAAAGATAAAACAAAAATGGCAGCCCTTGTTGCCACTATTAGAAAGGAAGAAAAATATGACTAACCCTAATGGACGCTTTGGCATTCATGGTGGACAATATATTCCAGAAACACTAATGAATGCCGTAATCGAACTAGAACAAGCATACAATTACTATAAAAATGATCCTAAATTTAACAAAGAACTAACTGAACTTTTTAACGAATATGCAAATAGACCCTCAAAACTCTATTTTGCTAAAAAAATGACCCAAGATCTTAATGGTGCAAAAATATATCTTAAACGTGAAGATCTAAACCATACAGGAGCTCACAAAATCAATAACGTACTTGGTCAAGCCCTTTTAGCAAAAAAGATGGGAAAAACCCGTCTTATCGCTGAAACAGGTGCTGGTCAACACGGTGTTGCTACTGCTACAGCTGCTGCTTTGATGAACATGGAATGTGTTATTTTTATGGGAGAAGAAGATACTATTCGTCAAGCTCTCAATGTATATCGCATGCGTTTGCTTGGAGCAAAAGTTATCCCTGTAAAAACTGGAACAGCAACACTCAAAGATGCTGTATCTGAAGCTATGCGAGAATGGACTTCGCAAATTAATGATACCCATTATTGCCTTGGTTCAGTTATGGGACCTCATCCATTTCCAACTATCGTTCGTGATTTTCAGGCTATTATTTCAAAAGAAATCAAAGAACAAATCTTAGAAAAAGAAGGTAGATTACCTGATGCTATTATCGCCTGTGTAGGTGGTGGATCTAATGCAATTGGAAGTTTCCATCATTTTATTAAAGAAAAAAATATAAAATTAATTGGCTGTGAAGCTGCTGGTAGAGGAATTGATACATTCAAAACCGCTGCTACTATAGCTACAGGTAAACTTGGAATATTCCATGGTATGAAATCTTATTTTTGCCAAAACAATGATGGTCAAATCGCTCCAGTTTATTCTATTTCTGCGGGACTTGACTATCCTGGTATAGGCCCTGAACACGCTTATTTACACGATTGCAAACGTGCTGAATATGTTGCTATTAGTGATGATGAAGCAGTTAATGCTTTTGAATATTTAGCTAAAACTGAAGGAATAATTCCAGCTATTGAATCAGCTCATGCCATTGCATATGCAATGAAAATTGCTCCAGCAATGCCTAAAGATAAAATTATAGTAGTCACTTTATCTGGTAGAGGAGATAAAGATTGCTCTGCTATTGCTAGATATAGAGGGGAGGATATTCATGAATAATATTAAAAAAGCCTTTAAAAATGGTAAAGCATTTATACCATTTATTACTTGCGGTGACCCTGATTTAAAAACTACTGAAGAAACAATCAATGCTGCTGTAGAAAATGGTGCTGATCTTATTGAACTTGGAATTCCATTTTCTGATCCAACTGCTGAAGGTCCGGTTATTCAAGGAGCAAATCTTCGTGCGTTAAACGGAGGTATTACTACAGATAAAATTTTTGCTTTTGTAAAAAAAATTCGTAATGATATAAAAATTCCGATGGTCTTTATGACTTATGCCAATGTTGTATTTTCTTATGGGGCAAAGAAATTTATTTCTACTTGTAAAAAAATTGAAATTGATGGTATTATTATTCCAGATTTACCCTTTGAAGAAAAAGAAGAGTTTCTGTCTCTTTGTCAAGAATACGATGTTGCTTTAATCTCACTCATTGCTCCAACCTCAAAAAATCGTATCGCAATGATTGCCAAAGAGGCAGAAGGTTTTTTATATATTGTTTCAAGTCTTGGTGTCACTGGTATACGAAGTGAAATTAATACTGATCTTGCTTCTATTATTAAGATTGTACGTGAAAATACTGATATCCCCTGTGCAATTGGCTTTGGCATCTCTACACCTAAACAAGCAAATGAAATGGCTAAAATTGCAGATGGGGTTATCGTAGGTTCTGCTATTATCAAATTGCTTGAAAAATACGGAAAAGATGCTCCAAAATATATTGGACAATATGTAAAATCCATGAAAGAAGCGTTATAATGATGTAAAGAGCGTATAATTTACCATACGCTCTTTATATTTTTATATATTTAAAAATAACCAGAAGATTTATGCTTCTGGTTAGATAGTATTATAATTTTTAACATTAATAAGCTTTAGCAAAATAAACAACTTTTTTAGCAGGACGTCCACAAATTGGACAAACATCTCCAAATGCTTCTTCATCTTCTTTAATACAACGACTTGTAGCTCCAGTTTCTTCTTTAATTTTAACCTCACACTCTTCATCGCCACACCACATCATTTTAATATATCCACCTTTAGTTTCAAGGATTTCTTTAAATTCATCATAATTGTTAGCTTGACGAATATTTTCATCACGATGTTTTAAAGCTTTTTGATACATTTCTTGATGGATAGTATCCAATAACTGTTTAATCGTATCCTCAAGACTTCCATCTAAAGAATAAACAGCTTTCATACCATCATTTCTTTTTGCTAGAACACAAACATCATTAGCAATATCTTTAGGTCCAATTTCAAGTCTTAATGGAATTCCACGCATTTCAGCATCAGAAAATTTCCATCCTGGTGTTTTATCACTAGCATCAACTTTGACTCTAATCCCAACAGCTTTTAATCTTTGTTCTAATTCATAAGCTTTATCTAACACACCTTCTTTTTGCTGTTGAATTGGAATAATCATTACTTGAATTGGTGCCACACGTGGTGGTAAAACTAAACCATTATTATCTCCATGAACCATAATAATTGCACCTAATAAACGTGTCGATACACCCCATGAAGTTTGATATACATACTCTAATTTATTTTCTTTTGATAAAAATTTCATATCAAATGCTTTGGCAAAACCTTGTCCAAAGTAATGAGTAGTTCCTGATTGTAATGCTTTTCCATCATGCATCAAAGCTTCAATTGTATATGTAGCTTCAGCTCCAGCAAATTTTTCACGTTCTGTTTTACGACCAGTAACCATTGGAATAGCAAGTAAATCTCTTGCTGTTTCTTCATATATTTTTAACATTTGTAAAGTTTCATGATACGCTTCTTCTTTAGTAGCATGAATAGTATGCCCTTCTTGCCATAAAAATTCTGAACCTCTTAAAAAAGGCCGTGTTGTTTTTTCCCAACGAACAACTGAACACCATTGATTATATAATTTTGGTAAATCACGATATGAATTTACAATTTTTGCATAATGTTCACAAAATAAAGTTTCTGAAGTTGGACGAATAATTAAATTTTCTTCTAAATTATCCATACCACCTTTAGTTACGATTGCACATTCAGGCGCAAACCCTTCAACATGATCAGATTCTTTTTGTAATAATGATTGGGGAATAAGCATTGGCATATAAACATTTTCATGACCAGTTTCTTTAAAACGTTTATCCATATATTGTTGTATTGCTTCCCACATTGCATAACTGTATGGTCGATAGATAATAAAACCTTTTATACTACTATAATCCATTAATTCAGCTTTTTTACATACATCGGTATACCATTGTGCAAAATCATCTTCCATTGCACATATCGCATCATTTTTCTTATTATTTGCCATTATTTTTCCTCATCTCCTTATAATCACCGTTTATTTTACTATTTATATCTACATTATTCAATAGAAATATACGTTTCTTTATTCACTCTAGAAAGAATAATTTTATGATCTATCCTTTCTTTTAACTCACTAACATGAGAAATTATTCCGATTAATTTTCCATCTTGCTGTAAATCGATCAAACAATCAATCGCTTGATCTAATGACTGACTATCTAAAGAACCAAATCCTTCATCAATAAATAATGTATTTAGCTCAATTCCTCCAGTAAAACTTTGAATCATTTTAGATAAACCTAATGCTAAAGACAATGCTGCTTTAAACGATTCTCCCCCAGATAACGTCTTAACATCTCTAAGCATCCCATTTTCTAAATCCAAAACATCTAATTCCAATCCTTGTTTTCCCGCCCCTTTAGAGCGATTATCACGCCGATATAACTGATATCTTCCTTGAGACATTCGTTTCAATAAAATATTAGCATAAGTTAAAATATTTTCAAAATAAGCAGCTAAAACATATCGTTCAAATGAAATTCGATACTTATTTTTACCTGATGTCAATTCACTTAAATCCAAATACTGTTGATAAATATCATAACTATCATTTAATTGTTTATCAATATTTATAATATTTTCAATTGTATTACGAAGAGTAATTAATTTTACTTTTTGCTTATTCAAATCAATTTGTAAATTATTTAACTGTTCTTTTAAACAATTACTATATTTTTTCATTTGAGTAATATCAATATATTTTACATCTTTTAACTCTTCTTTTAATTCTTTAATTTGATTTTGTAACGTCTCTTTACCAATTAAATAATCATTATATTCTTTTTCTTTATCAATCAATGTATCTAATTGCAATGATAAAGCTAAAAATACTTCTTCACTATCAAACAATTCATTAAGTCCATTTTTATAAATAGTCATTAATTTTTGATAATTACTATTTTCATCACTTAATTGTTTATCAATCAACTGTGTATTAGTTTCTAATTGAATATACTTATCATTTAAACTGCGATACTCACTTTCAAGACGATTAATCAATAAATCCAAATTAATAATTTCTTTTTCATTATCACTAATCATCTTATTAATCTTATCATCACTTAATTCTTTTAAATGATCCAAAGACTTAATTCTACCAACAATTTGATTTAAGGACGCTTTATAAAGATCCATCTGTTCAATAGCATCACTTATTTGCTTTTCAATTATTTTTAAATCATTACGATGATTATCTAAACTAATTTTTAATTTATTCAAATAAATAATTTCATCATTTAGCTCTTTAGCTCTATCAAACAAACTCTTTTCTTCAATATTAACACTCCCAAGTACCTTAATAAAAACTTCCTTATCTAACTCCTCTTCAATTCCTAAACGCTTAGAATCACTATTTAACTTATTTTGAAGCAAAACAATTTCTTGTTTTTTTAACATTAATGTATTATACAAATCATTTCTACGCTCGCTACATTTATCAAATACCTGTTTAGCATTTTTTAAATCCTCCTGATAAACAATTCCTTCATTAAAATTAGCTAAATGAGGATGATTTAATGAACCACACACAGGACAAGGCTGATTTTCCTTCAATTGACTAGCTAAAATCCCCGCTTGGCTTAAACGAAAACGATTTTCAAGAGTATCATATTTTACCTTTTCTTCCATATAAATACTTTCTACTCTTTGGTATTCATCTTGCAAATCATAATTTTCCTCTTCAGCAAATAATAATTTATCATAATCTTCACTTAATTGATGTACTTGTAATTTATATTGATGTAATTTTTGATATTCTTTATCAACTAATTTATAATCACTTTTCAATTTATCTAATTTAGAAACACTATCATTATCACTTTCAATCATCTTCTGATATTTTTGTTGCTTATCTTCTAAACCTACTAGTTTACTTTTAATAATGTTGATTTGTTTATTTATTGAAGTTTGTTTTAAAACATCTTTTTGATATTCTTGATATTTTTGTTTTAATTCTTTATTTTTTTGTAGTTCTAGTTGTAATTTAGATTTTTGATTTTGATAAGTAGATTTTTTTTGATATTTTTTTTCTTTATCTACTAATTCTTTTTTTATTTTTTCTTTTGTATCTTTTGTATTTTGATAATCTTTTAATAATTTATCAATTTTTATTTTACAATGTACTGTATTTTGATAATCTGTTTGTAAACTCATTGCCTTTTTTAACAGAGCAATATTTTCTTTTAATTCTTGATAATATTTTTCATTATCTAGATAATTATTTAATTTTATTTTTAAATTATCAAGTTTATCAAGTCTTTGATTATTCAAAGTTGTAATATTTAATAATTGATTTATTTGGGTATATTTTTCAAACTGCTCTTGATATCTTTTTTCATCATCATTTAATTTTTTTTCAAAATCGTTTAAATAATCCTGATAATTATCATCTTCAATATCTAAATTTTCTTTTAATAATTCACGTTGTCTAAATAATACATCATATTTATTACGATATTCTCTTACTTTATCTTTTAACTGTTCTTCTAAATAAACTAGATTATCAGTTTTAAACAAATTTCTTAATACCTTTTCTCTTTCATCACTACCAGCATATATCAACTCTGTAAATTTACCTTGGGCAATCATTGCAATTTGTTTAAATTGCTTTTCATCAATTCCTAAAAGCTCTTTTACTTTAGCATTTACTTCTTTTACTCCATCAACAATTTTACCATTAGGTAATGTTAATAATGCCGTAGGCATTTTAGGAGTTTTTCTTCCTTCTAAAGTATATTTTGGTGAACGTTTAATCACATACCGTTGATTATGCAATGTAAAATCTAAAATTACATATGTAGCAACATCATTTTCAGCATTATTACATCTAAATTGTTCTACACTACGTTCACCCCCACTAGAAACACCATATAAGGCAAATGTAATAGCATCAAAAATCATCGTTTTACCAGCCCCTGTTGGTCCAGTAATTAAAAATAGACCATCTTGTTTAAAAATATCAAAATTAATTTCTACAACATTTTGATAAGGACCAAAAGCTGACATTATTAAACTATTTGGTATCACTATTATGTTCCTCCTTTAATATTTCTGCAACCAATGCTTTTGCCTCCTTATCTAGCTTACTTCCTTTGATTTTTTCATAAAATTGCTCAAATAATTCAAGTGAAGAAAGTTTTTCAAAACCAATATCAGCTTTGGTATTATTTGTAATTTGTTTTGAAATTAAATTTGGATATGTTATTTGTAAAACATTTTCATATTTCTTTCTTAAATAATCGATAGCATTAGGAACAATTTTTGTATCTAATAATTCAACTGCAATAAAATCATTATGATTATTATCATAATTCATAACTTCATCAAAATATCCTGTTATTTTGATTAAATCTTGCTTTGGTTTTAACTCAACTAATTGATATGTCGCTTTTTTATTAGCTATTGAAACATCAACAATACTCTTTTTTTGTTTAACTTCATCAAAAGAATAACGCATTAAACTACCACTATAACGAATCGTATCACAAGAAATTTGTTGTGGTGCATGAATATGACCCAAAGCAACATAATCAAATTGCTTAACTAGCGAAACATCAATAATTTCACTACCACCAACACTTAATACAGCTTCACTTTCACTTTTTATAACCTCTTTATTACCAGCAATAAATTGATGTGTAATCAAGACATTAGTTTCATCAAGATTGATCTTTTGTCTTTTCATATAAGCTGCAAATGCATCTTGATAAGTAGTAATGCTTTCATCATTATATAAATAACGAATATATGATGGTTTAAAAAACGGTAATAAATAAAAATTAACTCCGTCAATTACAACTGGTTTCATTTCCTCTTGAACAAAAGCCTCAATATATAATCCCTCTTGTTTCAATAATCCACTTGCAAAAGATAATCTTGTAGCACTATCATGATTACCAGCAATCATCAATACTTTTTTATGATGCTTTAATATCAATAAAGATAAAAAATCATTTAAAGCCTCAATTGCTTCGTTACTAGGTACGCTACGATCATAAATATCTCCAGCCATAATTAAAACATCTATATCATTATCAACTAAATAATTAATTATTTGATTCAATAAATCAATCTGTATTTCTAGTAAATTCTGTTGAAACAGTAATTTACCTAAATGTATATCACTAATATGTAAAAATCTCATCTTCTACCTTCCTAACTCTAATAAATATACTTCTTTTTTGATTTCATCTTCATCAAAATCTTTTCTTAATTCCTTTGGAATCATTACTGTTTGTAAATACTGAGCATTTAATTTTAAAATTGTCTTTTTAGATGCTAAATTATCAGGAGAACACGTTATTATTAACTTATCAAAACCTAACAACAATGCTTCTTTTTTTAATAACATTACTGCTTGATAAGCATAATTATGCCCTCGATATTGTTTATCAACACTATAACCAACATGACCGTCATAATAACGCTCTTCAAGTGTTCCTTCACGTAATACTACTTTTCCTACTACTTCATTATTTACAACTATTTGATAAATATAATAAGGTTTCCAACCTCTTGGTAAACCTTTATCTACATACTCTTGTTTAATAAGTTTCATTATAATCACCTTATTTTATTATACCATATCTTTATAACCACCATAAATAAGTAAATCCAGTTATTTAAAAAGTCATGTGATTTTCACATGACTATGTAATCAAACTAAAAGTTCATTGCGCTAATCGCTAAAATCTTTTTTTACATCTTCATAACAAATATCATGATCTTTTAAATCTATCATTAACCACCTTTGACCATTTCCTTTTTTTGTTTGTTTATAAATATCTCGTATTTTTTTACCAAAAGAAGTTAAACTACTTTCAAAATATTCCTTTTCTTTACGATCAATAACGATCATCACTGTAAAATAATTTTTTTAGGATATATTGTACATAATGTCTTGTTTCCTTTTTTAAATTTAACATTCCAGCCAAATTCATAACTGCATTTACTAAATTCAAATAACGTTTAAATGATAAATATCTGTTATATGTAAATGAAAATCACTCCATAATGAATTATCAATATAGTCCTTTAATTCCATGATTGTAAGATGATAAGAACTATTTTCTCGTTCAAACATAGTGTCAACTCACTTTCAATTTATCATTAATTATAACATATATTAAAGAAAATAGCACTTAGATTAATCTAAGTGCTATATACTAGCAAGCTAACATACACGCCCACTAAGTTCGTCAATAACTGCAATTGCTTTATCTTTAAGCATTTCTTCAAGTGTACTAACAGCTTGAATTGTATTAGTAACAGATTCATTGACATTCAAAAGATCATCAACACATTTTGCTTCACATACTACTCTTTGAATTTTTTCTCCTTCAGCATTTAAGATATGTGCTAATGCAGCTTCTTGTAATGCAATTGATTGTAACAAAGATGTTAAAGCACTTTCTTTTTTAATTGGCATACAATCGATTTGTGGCATTCCCATTATTATCACCTCCTAATATAACTTATGTTTAGATAAGATAAGATCACATGCGAATGTTTACATTTATCTAAAATTAATTTACAAATACTAATTACATGTTAAAATATTAAACAAGGAGAATACTATGTTAATAAGTGTAAAGAATTTATCTAAAACAAACGGAATTAAAAAAATTGTCGATGAAGTTTCTTTTTCAATTGAAGAAAATGATAAAGTTGCTTTAATCGGCATCAACGGTACTGGAAAAAGTACATTACTAAAAATACTCGCCAACCAAGAAACATATCAAGGTGAAATTATTCAAAAAAAAGATATAACAATTTCATATTTACCTCAAAACCCTGATTTCAATGAAAATAATACTGTAATTGAACAAGTATACGATATCATTGATCAAAGTAAAGTAAATGAATATGAAATTAAAGCCATGTTAAATAAATTAGGGATAACAAATCATCAACAATTAATCAAACAATTATCTGGTGGTCAACAAAAAAGAGTTGCTCTTGCAATTACTTTATTAAAACCATGTGATTTATTAATTCTTGATGAACCTACTAACCATCTAGATAATGAAATGATTGAATATCTAGAAAAATATCTAATCAAATTCAATAAAGCTATTTTTATGGTTACACATGATCGTTATTTTTTAGAAAGAGTTGCTAATAAAATTATTGAAATCGATCGTTGCAAAATATATGAATATAAAGCTAATTATTCTAAATTTCTTGATTTAAAGGCTAAACGTGAAGAAGAAGCACTTGCAAACCAGCGTAAAAGAAAATTATTTTTAAAAAAAGAACTTGAATGGATTAGAGCAGGAGTACAAGCTAGAAGTACTAAAAGTAAAGAAAGAATTCAACGTTTTGAGCAGTTAAACAATATCGATGATATTCAAACTGTAAATAAAGTAGAAATGATCAATGTTGCTTCAAGACTTGGGAAGAAAACAATTGAACTTAAAAATATCAGTGTCCAATTTGATGATTTAATTTTATTTAATAATTTTTCTTATTTATTTAAACGTACTGATCGTATTGGAATCATTGGTGTAAATGGTTGTGGTAAATCAACTTTACTAAAAATTATTGCAAAAGAACTAAAACCAACTAATGGTGAAGTTATCTATGGCGATACAATCAAAATAGGATATTTTAAACAAACTTGTGATGATTTAGATGAAAATATGCGTGTTATTGATTTTATAAAACAAACAAGTAATAATTTAATAACCCTTGAAGGTACATTTAGTGCAAAACAAATGTGCGAACGTTTTTTATTTGATTCATCGCTGCAACATACATATATTTCTAGACTATCTGGTGGGGAAAAAAGACGTCTATATTTATTAAATATTTTAATGCAAGCCCCTAATGTTTTATTATTTGATGAACCTACTAATGATTTAGATATTACAACTTTAGCTATTTTAGAAGATTATTTAGATAGCTTTAATGGCATTATTATAACTGTTTCTCATGATCGTTATTTTTTAGATCGTATTTGTGATAGCTTATTTGTCTTTAAAGATAGGCAAATTACATATTGTAATGGTGGTTATAGTAGTTATCTTGATATTAGTAATTCGATTTCTAAAACTAAGGGTGATGGGGCATTAAGATATAAAGAACAAAAGATGTTACAGAAACAACAACAAATAAAATTGACTTCTAAAGAAAAACAAGAACTAGAAGCAATGGAAGGAATTATTTTAGATTTAGAGCAACAGATTGAAACAATCAATGATAAAATGAATGAATATCAAAATGATTTTAATAAATTAATTGAATTATCAAACTTACGTGATGATTTAGTTAAACAATTAGATTCAAAAAATGAACGTTGGTTAGAATTATTAGAAAAACAAGAAAAGAGCCAATCTGGCTCTTTAAAATAAACATTTTATTTTTTAGTAATTTCTATTACTTCTAAATGTAACTGATAATCATCTAAATATAAACCTCGATCTTCATACTCGGCTTCTCCAGTTTGATTATCATAAGGATCTTGGCGAATAAACTTTTTGGTTGGAAATAAATCAAATTGATAATCACTATTAGCAGGCATTCTAAATGGGTCTAAATGTCCAAAATAATATTGCCATCTTTCTTTATCGCCATTTCGATAAGCACTGCCACCAAACGAACAATCTGCATATAACCAACCATATGGAGCTACATAAAATCTTGCCCAATCATGATTGCCAATATCATATGGAGTTACATATAAACCAGCTTGCCAGGTTGCAGGAATATTTACACATCGACATAAAGTAATAAATAATAACGCTTGTATTCCACAATCACCTTTACCACCTAATGCCCCATATTCAGGAATATTGGGAATAGTATAATAATTTCGAACAAACGAATATGTAACATGTGTTGTAATATATTCATATATTAATTTAGCTTTAACTAGATTATTTGTTTCATCTTTAACTATTTCTTTTGCAAGTTCTTTTATATATGGAGTAAAGACGATATGTGGTGCTTGTTCATGTAGATAAAATGTTGGCTGACTTTTAGAAACCTTATTTGCATCAAGGTCAACATATTCAATCGTATTATCATATTCGTATTCAACATAATATTCTTTTTTATCATCTTCAAAATAGATTGTTCGTTGTGGATAATCACCTTTATTTAAACTTTTATATTCAGGAATTGTTTTTAATAGCTTAAAATTGCTTACCTGACAGTTTTCTAGTGGCAAGGGTAAATGTACTCTTGCTTTTTTTGGTGTATTATCATTAAGAATAATTCCAGTCTTTAAATGGAAATGATATGTCAATTTCCCTTTTTCTTTAATTTCATGCATAGTATCATTTAACAATTTAAAATTATTTTCTCTACTTTCAATTTCATTTTTATTCTTTAATCTTTTAACATAATCATTTCTTGTCTTTAAAATATTATCAAAAAAATCATTTCTAAATTTAGGTTTACCATTTATAAATATCCATTCTACAGCATTTTCATCTTGTAATTGAATTAACTCTTCTTCTTTAAAATCAATAAACTTACTACAACAAATATCTAATGCTTCTTGATAAGATAATGGATATTCTTTTGGCATTCTTTTAATTATTTCTTGTTCATGAATCAACCTCTTTTTTAAGCCTATAGAAATATCTTTTGACAATTTCATTTCTATGTTCTTATTCATTCTTTCAAAATCACCAAACCATTTTAATTTTAATAATTCTTCTGGTAATGGTATTTGTAAATATTTCAAGTCATCAAAACTATATTCTTCCATTTTATTTCCCCCTATAAATACCAGGATATAATATCATCTCCACGCAAAAAACCTAATTTTTCATGGAATCTCATTGAAACATCATTATTAGTTTCTACTTGAAGATATACATCTTCTTTAGTTTTTAATAATCGATCAATTAAATATATTTCTAAAGCCGTACCAATTTTCATTCGACGATATTTTTTAAGCACTTCTACAAAGCCAATCGTTCCTTCATCATGAATCCCCGCAAAACCGACGATTTCATCTCCAATGAATGCTCCAACAAATACATTGTCATCCAGTCTCTTTTGTAAATATTGATGATCAACTGGTGCTAAATAATTTTGTTCAATAAAATTTAGATATTCTATTCCAATTGGTTTTATTTTTATTTCTGTTGATATTGTAACATATTTTTTTAAATAACTATATTGATAAGCAATGATTTTAGGTTCTAAATTAAATTTTTCTTTAAGTAACTGATCATAAGAGCTATTATGAATCACTAATTTTAAATTTCCTGATAAAGTATTCAAAAAATCAATTATTGCTCTTTGTACACCTTTAATAAAATAAACATCATTAAAATAAAAAACCCATAATTGCAAATCAAATTTAATAATTTTAGCACCATGTTTATAAATATAAATAAAATCTACATTATTCAAATAATCTTCATTTAATTTCTCTATTATTTTCATATATTTTCCCCTAATAAAAACAGAAAAGAATAACCTTTTCTGCTTTTAATTATTTAAATCTTTAAAAAACGTCTAATTGAAACAAAACTTCCAACTAATCCTACACCAGCACCAAGAGCTACTAAGATTAATGAAAAATCTCGAATAAATGGCATAGGTTCTTTTAATGAAAGCATTGCCGACATAAACATTCCGCCAACATAATCATAAATCATCCCATATCCAAATACTAATACAATAACTGGAATTATTGCTCCAATAAGACCAATTAACATCCCTTCAAGCATGAATGGAATACGAATATACCAGTTACTTGCTCCAACCATTCGCATAATACTAATTTCAGTTTGACGAGCAGTAATTGTGATTTTGATTGTATTAGCAATCATAAATAATGCAACAACAGCTAAGGCAACAACAAAAATGGTTCCACCAGTTCGAATTGTTTGCAATGTCTTAACCATATCTTGAGTTGATTCACCACCATAGTTAACAGTATTAACTCCTGTAATACTACTAATTTTATCAGAAATATTAGCTAATTTTGAAGCATCCTTAGCTTCAACTTCATAGGCAGCACCTAATGGATTATCATCGCGATATGATTCAAATAAACGGGCTCCATCCTCACCTTGTTTATCAATTAACTTATCTAATTCTTCATCTTTAGTAAAGAAAGTTACTTTTTCAACACCTTTAATATTCTTAATTTCATCACCAATAGCTTGCTCTCTTGCACTATCGATATCACGTTCTAATTTAACATAAATACGCACACCCTCTTCAATACTAGAGCTCATATCTTGAACATTTAAAGCAAGTATTCCAATTACTCCAATTAATAACAAAGTAATTGTAACTGCAAAAATTGAAGAAATTGACATTACACCATTTCGCCAAATATTTTGAAGAGCTGTTTTTAAATGTTTCGGAAGATTTTTTACACAACTAATTAACTCATTCATTAAATTTCATAACCTCCCAAACTAGTATCAGCATTAACACATCCATCTTCAATTAAAATAGTTCTTTTCTTATGTTCTTGTACTATTTTACTATCATGAGTAACTACTAATACTGTAGTATTTTGTTTTTCATTAATTCGTTCAAGTAAACTGATGATTTCCTTTGATGTTTCAGGATCTAAATTTCCTGTTGGTTCATCAGCAATCAATACTTTAGGTCTATTTACGATAGCTCTTGCAATAGCAACACGTTGCTGTTGTCCGCCTGATAATTCATGTGGAAAAGAATTTACTTTATCTTCAAGTCCAACTAATTCTAAAGTAGCTCTTACTCTACGACGAATTTCTACTCTAGGTGTATCAATTACTTCCAATGCAAAAGCAACATTTTCAAAAACAGTTTTTTTAGGTAATAGTCTAAAATTTTGGAATACTACCCCAATATTACGACGGAAATATGGTACTTTACTATTTTTTATTTTAGATACATCTTGACCAACTACCTCAACTTTTCCTGTAGTTGCCTTTTCTTCTCGATACAATAATTTAATAAAAGTTGATTTTCCTGCACCTGTACTTCCGATAACATACACAAATTCGCCTGGTTCAATTGTAAGATTCATATTATTTAATGCTCTTACTCCAGTTTTATATATTTTTGTTACATTCGTAAGTTTTATCATATATTTTGCCGTTCTTTCGACTGTCTCCTTTCCTATCTATCTAAAGCATTATACTCAAAGTATGTTAATACTTCGTGAACCATTATAGCATATTTTATCGAATAAAGGGGACAAATCTCAATATTTTTATGCTACAATAAAATTAAATAAAAAAATATAAAGAGAAAGGAGTAAAAATATGACAGAAAAAAACTGTCCAGTCTGCAACCACATTTTAAAAGATAATTGCTTTATTAAAGATAGTGGTGTTGCATCCTTAAGTTATTTAGAATTAATCATTAAAGATGATAACTTAAAAAAAACAACTCATGAATTAAAATGCCGCTATTGCCCTAATTGTGGTCACGTAGAATTATATATTGACTTAAAATAATAAATAAAAAACAGAGTTTCAATTATGAAAATCTCTGTTTTTTTGTAATTCAACAGATGGCAATGTAAACCCTCTTCCTTTAACACTATGTGTTTCATTACTAATAATAAATGCAGTAGGGTCGATTTCTAAAATCATATCATTTAGTAAATGTAATTCACGTTTTGAAACAACAGCCATGACTGCAAGTTGTTTATCTTGATAATATCCAGTAGTAACATTTAATAACGTACATCCACGGTTAATATCATCAAATATTATTTTGCGAATTTCCTGCCACTTTGGTGAAATAACAAGTACCTGTATTTTCGTTTCACCAAGAATAATTACTTTATCTACTACAATCGTAGTAATAATTACAACCGTTATCCCATATAAAACTGCTTCAATCGTAATTGGACAAAAAATAACTTGCAATAATAATATTCCACAATCAAATATATTAATTAACCAAGCGACTGAGATCCCCGTTTTTTTATTCACTAATAAAGGGGGAATATCCATACCTCCAGTACTAGCACCAACTCTTAAAACCAAACCTAAACCTAATCCAATACATAAACCACCATATAACGCTGAAAGTAAAATATCATTAGTGATATTTGCAAGCTGGGGAATTCTTTCAAATAAAGCAATAAATGTTGGATATAAAAATGTACTCAATAAAGTGCCAAAAGCAAATTTTTTTCCTAAAAAAATGAAACCAATAACAAACATAATAAAATTTATCACATACACAGTATATGAAATATTAATACCAGTTATTGATTTAACTGCGATTCCAATCCCTGATGCACCGCCACTAATTAACCCCACTGGAGTAACAAAGGCACATAATCCAAATGCTAAAATTAAATTACCTATAATAATCATTATTGTTTCATAAACGCGCTTTTTCATACTATCCTCCTATTGTACTTTTTAAATAGGCATATATAAATCCATCAAGATCCCCATCTAAAACAGCTTTAGGATTACTAGATTCATAATTACTACGATTATCTTTTACTAATGAATATGGATGCAAAACATACGAACGAATTTGAGAACCCCAAGCTATTTCTTTTTGTTCCCCTTTTAACTCTTTTAATTCACTTGCCTGTTTTTCTAACATTAATTGATAAAGTTTACTTTTAAGCATAATCATTGCTTGTTCACGATTTTTGATCTGGCTACGCTGACTTTGACAAGTTACAACAATATTAGTAGGAATATGTGTAATTCTAACTGCTGAATCAGTTTTATTAATATGTTGACCACCTGCACCACTAGCACGATAGGTATCAATTTTCAAATCCTCATTTTTTATATCTATCTCAATTTCATTATTAAACTCAGGCATTACATCAACTGATGCAAATGAGGTATGTCGACGTTTAGCAGAATCAAATGGTGATAATCGAACTAATCGATGAACACCTTTTTCAGCTTTTAAATGACCATATACATCTTCCCCTTTAATAAGCATTGTAACCGACTTAATCCCAGCAACATCACCATCAAGATAATCAAGCACTTCAACTTTCCAATCTTTTCTTGAGGCATAACGTTGATACATTCTAAATAACATCTCTGCCCAATCTTGACTTTCTGTTCCTCCAGCTCCAGGATGAATTTCAACAATCGCATTTAAATTATCATGTTCACCAGATAAAAGCATCATCTTTTCAAATTTATCTAAATCTTCTTGAAACTTAAGATAATCACTTTCAAGTATTTCCAAAAATTCTACTTCTTCACTACTTTTTACTAATTCATATGTTTCATCAAGATTATTTAATGTTGTAGCTAAAACATCATATTGATCAACGATTTTTTTCATTTTATTTAATTTATCATAAGTAATTTTAGCTTTATTTGTATCATCCCAAAAATTATCCTGTTCAGTAACAATTGTAAGTCCTTCTATTTCTCTACGGTAGCTTTCAATATCAATTGAACGATAAAACTCTTCTATTAATAAATGGGCTTTATTAAGCCCATTTTTAATCTCATATAATTCCATTATTTAAAAGTAAGTTCCATCTTTAAATGTGGGATAGCTTGTTCAATTTCACTACCTGGACGAATACCCATATGAATAATATTACGAGAAATAGTATCTGCAATTGTCATAGTCATCTGTTCAAACATATAGAATGCTTCTTCGGTATATTCTGCTAATGGATCTTTCTGAGCATAAGCTCTTAAGTAAATACCGTTACGCAATTTAGTCATAGCATCAATATGATTAATCCATGTATAATCAATTACTCCTAAAAGAACACTTCTTTCATATTGTAATCTTCTTTCTGGTTCTAACTCTGTATTAAAACGACTATTATATTGATTATATACCAATTCAGTAAGTGTATCAATTAATTTTTTAGGATCATGCACTAATGCTTCACAATTAGTAGCATTAATTTCTACCAATAACATATAGTTTTTGGCAACAAAATCAACAACTCCCTCAACATCAATCACATCATGTTTACCATCATTTTTAGTAAAATGTTTTACAGTCATTTCAATTGCTTGATTAAACATTCCCTTAATAATATCATCCAAACTTTGTTCAGACATAATATCATCACGTTCTTTATACATAATTTCACGTTGTTGACGCATTACATCATCATATTCAAGAATATGTTTACGAGAATCAAAGTTTTGACCTTCTACACGTTTTTGAGCACTTTCAATAGCTTTTGTAACAACTTTATTTTCAATTGCCTGATCATCTTCTAAATATTCTGTAAATGATTTTAATCTTTCACCTGCAAAACGTTCCATCAATTCATCTTCAAAAGATACATAGAACACTGAATATCCTGGATCTCCTTGACGACCAGAACGTCCTCTCAACTGATTGTCAATACGTCTAGATTCATGACGTTCAGAACCAATAACAGCTAAACCACCAATTTCAGCAACACCTTTACCTAATTTGATGTCAGTACCACGACCAGCCATGTTAGTTGCAATCGTAACAGCTCCACGTTGACCAGCTCTTTCAATAATTTCAGCTTCTTTAGCATGGTTTTTAGCGTTTAATACGTTATGTTTAATTTTGCGACGATCTAACATTCTTGATAACACTTCTGATGTTTCTACAGAAACTGTACCAATCAAAATAGGTTGACCATATGCATTACGAGCAACAACTTCATCACATAACGCTTTAAATTTATTAACTTTTGTTGAATAGATTTTATCATTACGATCATCACGAATAACTGGTTTATTAGTTGGAATTTCAATAACACGCATGTTATAAATCAATCTAAATTCTTCTGCTTCTGTTTTTGCAGTACCAGTCATCCCTGCTAATTTATTAAATAATCTAAAGAAATTTTGATATGTAATTGTAGCACGTGTCTCAGTTTCTTCTTTAATTGGTACCCCTTCTTTAGCTTCAATAGCTTGATGTAAACCATCAGAATAAGCACGTCCTGGCATTACACGTCCAGTAAATTGATCAATAATCATAATTTTAGCATTTCTAATATCACGACTACCATCTTCAGTAGCAATCATATATTCGACATCACGAGTCATTGCATAGTTAGCTTTTAATGCTTGATTAATATGATGAACTAATGATGTATGTTGTGGATCATATAAGTTTGAAATTTTAAATCCTTTTTCAGCTTTTGTAATCCCTTGAGCTGTTAAAGCAACAGTTTTACTTTCGATATCAACTTCATAATCTTCATCAGCCTTTAATGATTTAACAAAACGATCTGCTTGTAAATATAAAGCAGCAGTATTTTTACGTCCACCAGAAATAATTAATGGTGTTCTAGATTCATCAATTAAAATAGAATCAACTTCGTCAATTAAAGCATAATTTAAACCATGAACTAATACTTTATCTTCTAATTTAGTCACCATATTATCTCTTAAATAATCAAATCCAAGTTCAGCATTAGTTGTATAAGTAACATCACAACCATGAGCTTCTTGTTTTTGTGCTGGTGTAAGTTCACGTTTATTTAAACCAACTGTAAGCCCCAAAAAGTTAAATACCTGACCATTATTAGCAGCATCACGTCCTGCTAAATAGTCATTTACAGTAACTACATGTACCCCTTTTCCTGTTAAAGCGTTTAAATAAACTGGGAAAATAGATGTTAACGTTTTCCCTTCACCTGTTTTCATTTCTGCAATATCACCTTCGTGTAAAGTAATACCACCCATTAACTGTACTTTAAATGCTTTTAATCCTAATTTACGATACGCAGCTTCTCTAACTACTGCAAAAGCATCAATAATAATATCATCTAATGTTTTTCCATTAGCTAAGGCTTCTTTGAATTCATTTGTTTTATTAGCTAATTGTTCATCTGTTAAAGATTCATAAGTTGACTCTAAGGCAATAATTTGATCTGCCATTTTATCAAGCTTTTTTAATTGTTTATTTTCATCATCAAAGATTCCTTTAATTTTTCCAATTAAACTTTTTTTAGTTGAATGTGGTGTTGTACTAAAAGGAATAACATTTCCATCATATACCCCTTGGAAATCTTCTACCTTAATATCTTCACCAGTTTGGTCTTGTAAATCAACAATATTATTTACTGCTTCAGGATTAAGACCTTCTTTTTCATTCTTCTTTTTTATTTCTTTTCTAATTTCTTCTTTTCTACTTGCCATGAAATACGCTCCTCTTTTATAGCTTTAGTCTAAGATATTATAACATTTTATAAATGTATTTAAAAGCCCAAATTATGTTACTTTCATAATTCTAAATACCTCTTCTTTTATCCAAAAATAAAAAATAAACTTCCAAATTAATTTAATAATTTTATTTGTTATATAAGAGCATTTAAAATTAATTAAATTTATATGATTAAATGAGCACTATTTAAATTCATCATCTAATTAAATAAATTTATCACCATCAAATATTAAAACACTTTTTTTACTTAATTTAAAGATAAATTTTATAAATAAATAGTAAAAACTATATAAAGAATACATATTTCAAAAGACATTTTATTAAAAAAAAACATTTAGCTATATCTTTTATTGTTTTAATTTCACTATAAATTAACATTTATTAGTCTACAAAATACTTTTATGTGAACTTATTCTAATAAACTTTTTCAACTTATCAATATCATTATTTAATATCAATTTTTCATCTATTTTCAACTTTTCCAACAATTCATAAGCTAAATCAAATTTTCCAACCCAACTTGGATCATGAGCATCTGAACTTATTATTATAGGAACTTGATATTCCTGACAAAGACTTAACATTTTTTCATAATTACTATAACAATTAAGCCTATATTTTTTCTTCACTAATGAGCTATTATTTACCTCTAAAGCTACATGATATTGTTTTGCAGCTTGCACCAATCTAATATAGTCTAATGGCGTATGATCATCATCAGGATGAGAAACAAAAAATACTTTTTCATTTTTCATACATTCAATAATATTATCTGTATTCTTATCTATTCCCTCATCTTTATAACACTGTCTATGAATACCTACGATTGCATAATCTAAATAATCTATATAATCTTGTTCAAGAGAAAGTCTCCCTCCATTTAATACATTAATTTCACATCCATGAATAACTTCTATTCCATCAATTATTTTGGTAATAACTTCTAAATTAGAATAATAAAATGGATTTACTGTACCAGGTATACCAGGTCCATGTTCACTTATCCCGATTAAATATAAATTTTGTTTTTTTGCTGATAATACCATTTCTCTAATTGTACCATATGCATGTCCACTAACAATAGTATGCATATGAATATCCGCAACTATTTTTTTCATTAATAAAACTCCTTTCATAAATTAAAATTTATTGATTTTTTCAAAATAATTATATCATCAATAAATATTACAATCATTGTTTTAAAAAAATATTTTTATAATATTGATTATCCTGCAAATATATTTTACCAAATAAATATAATGATATCTTATAATGTATTTTTTCAAAAAAAAAGAAGGTTTAATTTTTATTAAACACTTCTATTGCATGTTTTTATATTTTAACAACATGCTTGGCTTGCATACCACGTTCACTTTGATAAAGATCAAATTCAACTAATTCGCCTTCGTTTAATGTCTTATATCCATCTTGTTCAATTTGACTATAATGAACAAAAACATCTTTTCCCTCACCACGATCAATGAATCCAAAACCTTTTTCAGCATTAAACCATTTTACTTTTCCTTGCATTTAATTCACCCCTTTAACAATGGTCAATGTTAGTATATTACACATTAGTTCAAAGATAAAATCATTTCACACGACAAATTTTGCATCTTTAAAAATGATGTCGATATATCTCTAAACAAATGTCTAAAAACCAAAAAAAATATCAAATAAAAGCCTTTTTTATCAATTAATAGCTAAACAATTTTGAAATTAAACCAAGAAAAATTAAACATAAACTTAAGATAAAATATTGGCTAATATACGCTATAATATAAGCGGGTGATAAAAGATGATATGTCCACGTTGTAAGAATCAAGATCCAAAATATTTTTATACTTTTAATAACACTTCTTATTGTCGTAAATGTATTCATATCGGTTTAGCAAATGAAACAATTTCAAATACTGTTAAAAAAGTAAACTTGAATGCTGACTTTAAATTAGATTATCAGTTAACTCCCCTTCAAGAAAAATTATCAAACGAATTATTGAATCGCTACAAAAAACACCAAAATACAATTTTAAAAGCCGTATGCGGAGCTGGTAAAACCGAGATAACTTATGCATTAATTAAATATGCTTTAAACTCTGGTCATAACGTTTGTTTTACCACACCTCGAAAAGAATTAGTAATTGAACTTGCAAAAAGATTTGAAAGTCAATTTACTAATGTAACAATTACTTGTGTTTATGGTGGTCATACAACAAAAACTGATGGTCAATTTATTATTTGTACAACCCATCAATTATATAGATATCCAAATTTCTTCGATTTATTAATATTAGATGAATACGATGCTTTCCCTTATGCAAATAATGAAGTCTTAAAAGCATTTTTAAAAAACAGTATCAAAGGTAATTACGTCTATATGTCTGCTACGTTATTAAAAACACCTGATTTATCAATGACAAAACGATATCACGGATATCCACTAGATATTCCTAAATGTTATATATCAAATACATTATTAATGTACATTATCGCAGTTAAACTGATCTTAAAATTCAAAAAAGAAAACAAACCAGTTTTAATCTTTGTACCAACAATAAAGCTAACAAACACAGCTTATCGATATTTCAGCGTTCTAGGAATCAAAACTAAACCCGTAAGTTCTAGAACCAAAAACATTCACATGTTAATAAATGATCTAAAATCAGGTAAACTAGATGCTCTTATCACTACAACAATTTTAGAAAGAGGCATTACTATTAGCAACATACAAGTAATTATACTCTATGGTGATAATCGTATTTATGAAACAGCAACATTGATTCAAATATGTGGAAGAGTCGGGAGAAAAGCTAATTTTCCTACTGGATCAATTAGCATCTTTACTCCATATAAAACTAAGGCGATTAAAGAATGTATCGAAACAATCAAAAAAGACAATGTTTGATTTGTTTCAATGACATTAATCGAGTTCCTAGTCTCTATCATCTAATTTATCAGCCATCTCTATGTTTACATTGCCTTAACCAATTTGAATTGTATAATGAATGTCATATTTATCAGGGATATCCTTTAACAATTTTATATTATTATAATGATTTTTTTAAAAAAACTTTATTCCAATACAAAGGACAAGGAGATTATGCTTTAAAAGATGCTTTCTTTAACGTATTTTTAAATTTTAAGTACAAATATCGTAAACATCTTATTGTAACTGTCCCTAGCAGTAAAAAAGATAACCAAAAAAGACAATTCAACCCCAATGAAATGTTAGTTAAAAACTTCAGTAATAATATATTTACCGGATTATACAAAACAAATGATTATAAACAAACTACACAAACTAATCGTACTCTTGTAAAAAAAATAATCAAGATTGAAAATGGCAAACAATTATACAATCAAGATGTATTGATTTTTGATGATGTAATTACATCAGGTAATACTATTACTACCTGTATAAAAATTGTCGAATCTTATCATCCTAAATCAATTACTTTACTAGTTATGGCAAGCAATCAGCTAAATGAATTATTTCAATAAATATCGCACACGAACATATGTTTACCACTAACGTATTTAAATTCTTTAGCTCAAAAGGTTGTAATAACTTTTCAGTTATTACACCTTTTTTATTTTTAAATACCAAAACAGCACTTAATATAAAAAGTGCTGTAATTCGATATTTAATTGTTTATTTTTTAAATTACTTATCTTCAAGTTCTTGACGATAATTATCTAAATTAATTTTTATTTGTTTTAAAGTTTGCAATAACCATTCAACATGTTCTTCTGGAATAGCACTTTGATATAAATCCGCTAATTCCTTGTGAAATTGATCATGAATTTTTAAAGCTTCAAAACCTTTTTTAGTTAGTTTTAAATAATACACACGTTGATCTTTTTTTGAGCGTTTTTTTACTAAAAAACCTTTTTCAATTATTCGCTTAACTGCTGTTGTCAAAGTTCCTGTAGTAATATTTAGTTTATTTGCAACATTTGTCATTGAGGGAATTTCTAATTTATTAACTGCATCAATTACGTGTGTTTCACTCATCGATAATTCTTTAAATTTACTTTTTCTTAAATATAAGTCTTGAATAGCCATTGCCTCATTAAAAACATCAATGACTATTTCTATTGCATCTAAGCGTTTATTCATATTATCACCGCCTTAATTGTATATTATTTTGTTGATATTTAAAACAATAATTGAAAACAACTTTGATTTTTTAAAATGATAGTTTATAATATTGTCAAAAGGTGAGGGATAAAAATGAAAAAAAATCTCATTAATATATTAAATTTTAAACAATTTAAAATTGTTTTACTATTAGAGGGATTATTAGTTGGAATAATCAGTGGTTTAGTAATTGTTGGTTATCGAATTTGTCTTAGTAATGGAGCATCATTATTACAGCAAGTTTTATCATTTTGTAAGCAATCATTTCTTACCATTATATTATGGTTTATTGTACTAATTATAATCGCTTTTATTGTTTCAAAATTAGTAGATAATGAACCGTTAATTTCAGGAAGTGGTATTCCTCAATTAGAGGGTGAGATTGCTGGTAAAATCGATGCTAAATGGTGGCGCGTACTAATAAACAAATTTATTGGCGGTTTTTTAACAAATTTTTGTGGACTTGCATTAGGTCGTGAAGGACCATCAATTCAACTTGGTGCTATGAGTGCTAAAGGGATTGGAAAAATTTTAAAACGCGGTAAAACCGAGGAACGTTATTTACTTACATGCGGTGCTAGTGCTGGTCTAGCTGCAGCATTTCATGCTCCATTAGCTGGAGTAATCTTTGCTTTAGAAGAAGTTCACAAACATTTTTCCGCACCATTACTTATTTCTGTAATGACATCATCAATTGCTGCTGATTATGTAATGAGTAGTATTTTAGGAATGGATCCAGTTTTTTCTTTTAAATTAGTTGGGGCACTACCATCAAAATATTATTGGATGATTATAATTTTAGGAATAATTTTAGGACTTGCTGGGGCTTTTTATAATAAAGCATTATTGTATGTTCAAAGTCTATATAACAAAAATGATCAATTAAAAACTTTCCATAAATTATTAATTCCATTTATTTTAGCTGGAATTCTTGGTTTTCTAACACCTCAATTATTAGGTAGTGGCGATACATTAGTTGATTTACTAATTGAAGGAAAATTAACTGCATTAATGATCGTGACGCTTTTAGTTGGAAAATTTGCATTTGCCATTATTTGTTTTGGTTCAGGAGCTCCTGGAGGAATCTTTTTCCCATTGCTCGTTATTGGCTGTTTAATTGGTGGTCTATTTGGAATATTTGCTGTTAATTTTTTAAATTTGGACCCTAATTATATCAATAATTTCATTTTATTAGCAATGGCAGGATATTTTACTGCAATTGTTAGAGCTCCAGTTACTGGAATAATATTAATCTTTGAAATGACTGGTTCACTTAGTCATTTACTCCCAATAACAACAGTAAGTATTATTGCATATATTGTTGCGGATTTATTAAAATCTAAGCCAATATATGAAAGTCTATTGGAAAACTTATTAAAAAAACGTAATTTTTCAGTTTATAAAGGTGTTGGAGAGAAAGTACTTCTAGATTTTATGATCAACGTTGATTCATATTTGGACAATCATCAAATCAAAGATATTAATTGGCCTAAAAATTGTTTAATTGTTTCTTTACATCGCGATGGTAAAGAATTTATTCCTAAAGGAGATACATATTTAAAAGCTAGTGATATAATTATTGTTATGTGCGATAAAGCAGATGAAAGCTATATCTATGATGCAGTTTCATCACTTGCAACTGAAAATTAAAAGATTGTATTTTGAAATAAATCCACATTTGAATAATGGGGTTTACTTCACTTACAATCTTTTTTATTACTAAAAATAGATAGAAACAATTTTCTATCTATTTTATAAATAATGATATTGATGATGCCATTTACTATTTACAAACTCTTTAGCTGATTCTTTTGCTTTATTTAAATCCATAAAAGTATAATTTCCACATTCTTCCTTTTTAGCACCAGGAATTTCTTGATCCCATTTTGAAATTTGATCATAAATATCTCTAACTATTTTAATTACTTGATTTAAATCAAGTTCTTTAGTTATTAAATAAAATCCTGTCATACATCCCATTGGCCCAAAATAAATTATTTTATCTTTATGCTCACCATTTCTAAGCAAAGTAGCGCCAATATGTTCGATTGTGTGTGCAGCCTTAGGATCTAAAGCAGGTTGTAAATTAGGAACAGTCATTCTAATATCATAAGTTGTTAAATTATCATCCACTCTTGAAATATAAATTCCTTTATCTAATTTTGTATGATCTACACTAAAACTTGTTATTCGTTCCATGATACTCCCTCATATTTTCTTATATATTGATATCCAATACCTCCTACACCCATATGAGCACCAACAACTGAAGGTAATTCTCTAACTACTATTTGACATTCTCCAATTTTATCAATCAACACTTGTTTCATTGTTTGTGCTAGTTCTTCGGCTAAAACATGTTCAATAGCAAAAATATAATCATGATTATTAACTTTACATTCATCAACCATATGTTCAATAATTCTTAAATTTGCTTTTTTTACAGTTCTGACTTTATCTAAGCTATCAATTTTTCCACCAAGTTCATAATTTAATTTCATTACAGGAACAATTTTTAATAAATTTCCTAACATTGCTACAGCTGGTGTAATTCTTCCACCTTTTTTTAAATGTGTTAAATTAGGTGTCATAATTAAAGTAGCTGATTGTTCAATTAATGATGTTAAAACATTTTCTATTTCTGTTACATCTTTTTGATCATCAATTAATTTTTTAGCAACCTTAATTAAATAACGATGATTATTAGCTGTACCCTTGGTATCGATCAAAGTAACTGGCATTTGTGCCATATCACAAGCTAACTTCATTCCACTTAACGTTGATGATAATCCAGTAGCAATTGAAATAGCAATAATATGATCATAACCATTATTTATTATTCTTTTAACTGCTGCTTGAATTACTCCAGTTGATGGCTGTGAAGTTTTAATTATCTCGCCTGTTTCATTCATTCTTTCAAAAACATCTAAAGCACTTATTTCTTCAAAATCTAAATATGCCTTATTATTCATTGTTATAGTTAGAGGAACAATATATATACCTTGATTTTCTAATGTTCCAATTGGTAATTGGCATCCACTATCAGCTAAAATTGCGATTTTTTTCATTATTTTTTTCCTCCTATAATCACGTCACTAATATATCAAATTTATTAACATATTTCTAGTAATATATGCTATGATAATAAAGAAGTGAGGGATTTGATGAAATCAATTAGAGAAATTACAACATATAAATGGATAATAAAGAAATCAGAATTTATTTGCACTTTAATTCCATGCAATGATCCAAATGATATCGATACTATTATTCACCAATATCAAGATAAATATCATGATGCAACTCATAATTGTATTGCTTATATTGTAGGTAATCAAAAAAAAGCTAATGATAACGGTGAACCAAGTGGAACTGCCGGTTTACCAATGCTAGATGTGTTAGAAAAAAATGAATTAACAAATATCATTGCTATTGTAACAAGATATTTTGGAGGAATTAAATTAGGTGCTGGTGGTTTAACTAGGGCTTATCGCCAAAGTGTTGCTGATGCATTAAAAGAAGCTGATATCGTTGAAAAATTCAGTGTGCCACTATATAAAATTACCATCGATTATTCATTTACTAAAAAATTTGATCATTTACTTAAGGTACATAAAATTAAATGTATTAATATTGAATATTTAGAACGCGTTAGTTATACTTGCTATCTTGAAGATGAATCATTTTTTTCCATTGTTCAAGATCTAACTAACAACACATATAGTAAAGAATATCTTCGAAATGATTATATTGAATTATCATAATTAATGAATTACATAAAAAAAAGAGTATAATAATATCAAGAGGTGATTATTAATGAATGAAATTAATAAAATTTATCAACAACATGTAATCAACGAATTAAAATTAGTTACCGATAGTAATCGAGAAGTTTTAAATAAAGATAAAGTTAAAATGAAAACATTAGCTTTTCTTTGTGAACTTGGAAAAGTCGGTGAAGTTACTAAGGTTTCAAGTTTTTGGGATAGTTCAGTTAGTGATCATGATGAAATTTTAGATTGTTTTATTGATGGATTGCATATGTTACTTTCAATTGGATTTGAATTACATGTTGATAGTTTAAAAAATTATCAAGAAATTAGTGATCTAAATAATGTTGCTGATCAATTAATAAAAGTATACAAAAATGCATTAAAAATAATGGACACATACAGTTTTGAAGCATTTCAAAACTGTATCGACGACTATTTTACATTAGGATTTAAAATCGGTTTAGATTTCGATACTATTTTAAATAAATATGCACATGAATAAAAAAATGTAATAAAAAAGTAAAATGAACCATATTATTAAATACTAAATTTATGTGTACCCAGTTTTCTGGACATGTTAAAATTTAGTTTTAAAAAATTATGCCATGGATGCTAATCTGTACAAAACAGGTGGCATCCATTTTGTTTTTTTCTGTATTCTTTTATTGCAGTAGATTTGTAATTTGTTTAAGATTAGGATGCAGTGATAAATCATAGGAAATAATCTCATTTGTAAACATATCTAATATTGGAGAAATATAACATTTACCCCAAGAAAAATTGAATTGAGATACATCAGTAGTCTATTTTTGTAATGGTCTACTCGCATTAAAATTTCTATTAATAATATTATCAGCTACATTCCCCACATTCTCTTTATAAGAATGGTATCTCTCTTTAGGACGTTTACCGAATAATCCCATATTATACATAAGTCGTTGTACTCTCTTATGATTTACCAGATAACCGCGATTTAGAAGCTCTCTATGAACTTGACGAACTCCATAGCGTCCCTTATTTTGATTAAAGATTTCTTTTATCAGTTTCATCATCTCATTATTTCGATTAGCTACAACATCGCCTTTGCTAATTTCAAAGTAATATGTCGATTTAGCGATTCCTATTGCCTTTAGAAGATGCTTTAATCGATATCCTTTTTCACAGAGTTCTTTAACGATTGCTGCTTTTTCGCCTTGAGTTGCGCAACCTCTTTTTCTCGTCTCAAGGCGATTGATTTTTTTATTGCTTCATTTTCGGTTTTAAGATATTCAATTTCTGCTCTTAAACGTATTAGTTCCTCTTTCTCAGGAGGAGTAAGTTCACTTGATATTATAGATTTTTTCATAGGCTGCTCCTTACTGTGTCGTCCCTTCTTTAAATCGAGACCATTATATCCATATATTTTATATCGTTTTACCCAGTTTGACAATTGACTGTCATTAATATTAGCACTTATTGCAACACTTTTTTGAGATTCTCCAGCTAGAACTCTGGCAACTAAAGCGTATCTTTCTTCCGCAGTATACTCAGTACAAGTGGTAGGATGCTTTAAAGCATCTATTCCGTGTAAGTCAGCGATTTTGACCCATGTAGTAATTCTTTTTCTAAAGTTTTTTTGTCCAATTCCTTCTGGTGTTTCATGCCATCGACCATTTTTATATAGTTCAACACAATTCAACTTAAATACATAATCATATTTCATATAAAAACCCTCCTTACTGGCTTGTCCAGTAAAGAGGGTACATATCAAAATAATAGGGTTCATTTTATTATATCTCTTTTCCACAAGCCCACTAAAATTATACAATAATTAGCATTCTTGAATTATTAATTATATAATATAAAAAAGGAGGATGCATATGTTAATTACAACAACAAATCAAATCGAAGGGAAAGTCATTCGCGAATATAAGGGAATCGTGTTTGGAGAAGTCATTTCAGGGATTAATATGTTTAAAGATATCGGAGCAGGGCTACGAAATATACTTGGTGGTCGTAGTGCTGGATATGAAGATGAACTTATGGCATGTCGTCAAAATGCTTTAGAAGAAATGCAAAAGCGTGCTAAAGCACTTGGTGCAAATGCAATAATTGGAATTGATATTGACTATGAAATGCTAGGAAGCGGAAATGGCATGATGATGGTTACTACTAGTGGAACTGCAGTTATAGTTGAATAAAAAATTAATAAAATAAAGAAATAAACAAATATATATTTTTTAGTTATCTAACAATTTTACAAACAAGATATCCTCTCCTTACTTTAAAGAGAGGATTTTTATATACAATACTATTTTAAATTGTGTAAAATTATATCAAAAAAATTATTCAATAAAAGAAATAATCATCCGTACTAACATTGATAATCA
This sequence comes from Thomasclavelia spiroformis DSM 1552, assembly GCF_025149465.1. Classification (NCBI taxonomy): domain Bacteria; kingdom Bacillati; phylum Bacillota; class Erysipelotrichia; order Erysipelotrichales; family Coprobacillaceae; genus Thomasclavelia; species Thomasclavelia spiroformis. Next base: position 1,860,404 of record NZ_CP102275.1, read on the forward strand.
TAAATAAAGAAATTCATTATCGCTTGCTGTTCTTTAATGTTAAATATATGCTTCTTTTCTAATCTTCTTTTCATACCTTGATGTTCATAAAAACCATAATTACAACTTGTGTCTGTAAACAAATAAAATTCTTTCAGTTTTTTTTGTTTCATATAGTTCAGTACTGATTGAAAAAGCATTTTCCCTATTCCCTTTCCTCTACATGAAGAACTTACAATAAATAAGACAAGTTCTGCTGAATAGATTTTATTATTTTCATTTAATAATTGTTTATCTATTCATTAATATTGCTAAATATTTTTGAAATCTTTCGTCCCTCTTTTGAACTAAGCAATGATAGTATTGACTTTATCTGTAATAGTCGATTAGAAAGTGGACATTTATGTTTAGCAATATTGTTTACCATTATAATACCTACAATATTCCCGTCAACTACTGCTACTCTTGAAAAAGTATAGTTTGTTAAGCAACTACTTAGAAATACCCTTGCCAACTTGATGGCTATTTTTGGACTGCTGAAATCATCATAATGCCACGTTTCTTTAATAATAGTTTCTAAAGCCTTAAAATCTTGTTTTTGATATTCTCGTAATTTTATTTGCATTATTCTTCTCCTTGCTTTCATTTTTTATATAATATATGATAAAGTATACAGTAACTGTAATGTCAATAAGGAGATAAAAAATGAGAAAAGAAATACAAAAGTTAACAACATCCCAATTTGCAAAATTACACAAGGTAAATAAACGGACATTACATTATTATGATGAAATTGGTCTTTTCCGTCCACTTACAAAAGCTGAAAATGGTTATCGCTATTATGATATTTCACAAAGTATTGATTTTGAATATATTCGTATGTTGAAAGAATTAAATATGAGTATTGAAGAAATTGAAACTTATCGAAAAAATCCTACATCTATTAATTTTTTAAAAATTGTTCAACAAAAAGAAAAAGAAATTAATAAACAAATTCAAAAACTAAAAGAGATTAAAACTATAATCCAAAACAAGAAAAAACAAATTATTTTTTGTGAAACTTTGCAAAAGCAAGAAATTAGAATTGAAGTGTGTCAATCAGAAAGGATTTTAGTTTATCCATATGATTTTTCACAAGATGATATATCACAAATTTTTTATTACTTAAAAGATGTATGGGGAATAGAGCAAATACGTATGGGAATAGGAAGTTTTATTTCACTTGATAACATAAATAAGATGAATTTTGATAAATACGAAGGAGTATATACGATTGCCTTAAACAAAAAGTCAGTTCCAAATAGCCATAGCCTTATCAAACCAAAAGGAAAATATCTTTGTGGTTATCAAAAAGGTACATGGGATAAATTACCAATCCTATATCAACAGATATTAGATTATGCTAATAAAAATAATTTACAACTTACTGGTTACGCTTATGAAGTCGGTTTGAATGATTTTGTAATTTCTAATGAAACTGATTACATCACAAAGATTATGATTAAAATTGAAGAAAATTCTTGATTTTACAATTAATCCACAGTTTAAAAAATATTCTAAATATGGAATTTTTATCGATAAATTATGATAAAACAAAAAAGATTATCCTTCATTAGAAATAATATAAAAATATCTATTGAAAATGAAACCATGATAAAGAAATTTTAAAGTTCCATAATATTTATTATCCTTTTATCACTTAAAAAGTGATAAAATTAATGTTTCTTCTATCTTAAAATATTTAAAAATCTAATTATTATGGAAATAATCAAAAATTAGAATTAAAATTTTCATCTAAAATAATAACCTAATTCATCTTATTACGTTTAGAAAACTAATTCAGTAATAATAAAAACTTGACAATAGTAGAACTCCCTAATATAATTAACAATGTTAACTATATTAGGAGGTGTACGTAATGACAGAACCGCAGTGGCAAATACTAAGCAAAAATATACAGCTTTTCCATTCTTTTGCTCGAATGATTTTAACTCAAGAAAAATTGCGTTCTCTTACAGCAAATGAAATGGAAATAATTTCACACATTTATCTTTCAAAAGAACACCAAACTCCCCTATCAATTAGTCAAGCTACAAATATGAAAAAAGAAGCAGTAAGTCGAAGTTTAAAAAATCTTTTTAATAAAAAATTATTAAATAAAATAAAGTGCCCTTTTGATGAAAGAAGTTACTATCTTATCATTACACCTAGGGGGCTTTTAGAAATGGATAAAAACTATCAAATTTTATTAAAACCTTATATTTTTTTAAAGCAAGAGCTAGGAGAAGAAACTTTTCATAATCTTATCCAATCAATTGAAAAAGCAAACTCACTTTTTAAATTATATAAAGAAATGGAGAGTATAAATGAAATTTTATAATATGCTACAACTTGATCCTAGTACACTAAAAAAATATATTAAAGAATCTCAAACAACTAAAGAGAAGCAACTTTATTTTTTTGCTATTATTACCCGCGCCATTTTACTTGTTGTTTTTTCTATTATATACATATCCATTTTAACTACTTTTTTTGGACAAAAAAATAGTTCAATGGCTGTTGTTTTGTTTTGTGCTTTACTTAGTATTAGATTTGTAGATTTTGGCTACAAAATTACACATTCTTTAATTAGCTTAGCTATCATTTTTCTTATTTTATTAATTTCTCCTCTTTTAATGCAAAATATCCCCCCTTTTTTAGGATTAATAGTAAATTTCTTATCAATTCTTACGATTCTTGTTTTATCATGTGAAAAACCAGAAATGGGAAACGGTGGATTATATATTTTTGGATATATTTTTCTATCAGGAACACAAATTGGACCATCTGTATTTTATCAGCGAGCTCAAATGACATTTATTGGCTATCTTATCTTAGCAAGCATCTTATATATAAAACACCATCATAAGCATAAAAACACTTCTTTACATCAGGTTTTAAATGATTTTGATATTTATAATCAAAAAAGTCAATGGCAAATTCAAATTGCTTTTATAATGTCTGCTTTGTTTTTTATTGGAAATTTCTTTAATTTAAACCACTTCATGTGGGTAGGGTTTGCTTGTTCCTCTCTTATAACAAGTTATCCAATCAATATAAACGAACGATTAATTAATCGTATCCTAGGAGCATTCATTGGATCATTTCTTTTTGCTATCATAACTCCAATCATCCCTCCTTCACTCACTACTTTATATGGTCCTATTTCAGGATTATGCTTAGGTTTTTCTAGTTCCTATCGAAGTAAAACAATTTTTAATTGTTTCGGGGCATTATTAATGGCATCTAGTATATACGGAATTAAAGAAGCAGTATATTTACGTATTGTAAATAATTTAATCGGTTTAATTTTTGGATATATATTTTTTCAAATATTTCAAAAGTTTTTTATTCAACGTTGTCTATCTAAGACTATTTCGAATAAAAAAACTTTAAATCCGTATAACTATTAATAAAACTTTTATTGATACTTTTTATTAACAACTAATAATTTTAATAAAAAACAGTACTAACAATTATTCATTATTAACTATTTAGATATAGAAAAGGGCTGCAACACCTAAAGATCAAAATTCTTTAAGCGTTACAGCCTTTTTTAACTAAGCATACTAATTAATTCATTTAATCTATTTAACCACTGATTACCTTTTGGTAGTATAATTACTATTTTATTATCAATTTGTTTAAATCTAGGTCTAGTAAACAAACGATTTACTAATTCAAACAACTGATCTCCTTTTACATTTTTGCTATAATCACTACTAAAAGTAATTTCAATATTACCTTTCTTTTCTTCTAAAACATCAATAATTTTTGATGAAGCTAAAATATCAAGCTTACGTTTTTCAATCAAAGCTGAAACTTCATCAGGTAATTTACCATAATAATCAATAAATTCAGTTTTTAAATGATCAATCGCCTTAATTGTTTTAGTATTATCTAATCGTTGATATAACTCTAATTTTTCAATATCGCTAGATACATAATCATGAGGAATATAGCCATCAACATTGACATTTACACTTTTAATATCAATTTCTTGTTCTTGTTTTCCCATTTTTTGATTAACCGAATCTTGTAATATTTTTATAAACATATCAAATCCAATTGAATCGATGAAACCAGATTGTGTTCCACCTAAAATATCTCCAGCTCCTCTAATTGCAAGATCACGCATTGCAATTTTATAACCACTGCCTAATTCAGTAAATTCCTTAATCGCTTTTAATCGTTTACTAGCTTCTTCAGTTAATACTTTAGATGGATTATATAATAAATATGCATAAGCACCTCGATTACTACGCCCAACACGCCCTTTAATTTGGTAAAGTTGACTTAAACCGAATTTATCAGCATTTTCAACTATTATAGTATTAGCATTTGGGATATCAATTCCTGTTTCAATAATTGTTGTACAAATAAGAACATTGTATTCCTTATTTACAAAACGCATCATTACATCTTCTATTTCATTTTTATCCATTTTTCCATGACCAACAACAACTTTAGCGCCAGGTACCATTCTACCAATTTTATCTGCAGTATTGGCAATATTACTTGTTCGATTGTGTAAATAAAAAACTTGTCCATCACGTGCTAATTCACGTTCAATAATTTGTTTAATCAATACATCATTTTTTTCAATTACATATGTTTGTACCGGTTGACGATTTTTAGGTGGCGTTTCTATTTGTGATAAACCTCTAATCCCCATTAATGACATTTGTAATGTTCTAGGAATTGGAGTAGCACTAAGTGTCAAAACATCAATTGTTTTTCGATATTCTTTAATTTTCTCTTTTTGTTTAACTCCAAAACGCTGTTCTTCATCAATACACAATAAACCAATATCTTTAAATTCAACATCTTTAGATAAAATTCGATGTGTTCCAACTAATAAATCAATATTTCCTTCTTTAAGATCTTTTAAAATTTGATTTTTTTGTTTAGTTGAAGTAAAACGATTTAATAAAGCAACTTTTACTGGAAAATTTTCAAAACGATCTAACATTGTTTTATAATGTTGCATTGATAAAATCGTTGTTGGACACAAAAATGCCACTTGTTTATTACCCAAAATAGCTTTAAAAACTGCTCTTAATGCTACTTCAGTTTTACCAAAACCAACATCTCCACATAAAAGACGGTCCATTGGTTGCGGTTTTTCCATATCTTCTTTAATTTCTTTAACTGAGCGTACTTGATCTTCTGTTAATTCATAACCAAATGCATTTTCAAATTCAAATTGCATTTCATTATCAACAGGGAACGCATAACCTGTTTGATTCATTCTTGCAGCATATATTTCAATTAATTTATCTGCAATATCATCAACTTTATTTCTCGCTTTAGCTTTAACTTTTTGCCACTGTGAACTACCTAATTTATTAATCTTAGGCACTTTCCCTTCACTACTTGAATATTTACGCACTAAATTAAATTGTTCAACAGGAATGTATAATGTATCATCTCCAGCATAAGCTACATATAAATAATCACGGTGAACCCCTTGTACCTCTAAAGTTTTAATTCCTAAGTATTGACCTATTCCATAATTATCATGAACTACATAATCACCAATTTCTAATTCTTGATAATCCTTTAAAACCTTAGCATTTTTATATTTAAAATACTTAGGTTTTTTTACATTTTTAGTCTTAAATAACTCATTAGAACTAATAACAACAATATTTTCATCAACTAACTCAAAACCAAAACCGATTTTATCAATAACAAGATTTAACCCTGAATAAAATTCACCACTATTATCTAGCATAGTGTATAAAAGCTCATGGCGATTTAATAATTCACTAATTAAACGAATTTGACGTTCATCATCTAATGCAATAATTACTGTCGATAGTTTTAAATAACTTCTAATTTGACTAATCAGCATCTTTTCATCTTGACTATCAATCATAACAGTTCGACCATTAAATATCACATCTTTTTCATCTGTTGCAAATGATTTAAATTCTATCGTTGCTTTATCTGTAACTTCATAAAGATCTCTAAATAAATTCAAACCCTTTACACTTTTACCAACATTAATTAATTCTTGATAATAATAAAAATTTTCTTCTAGATAATTTTTAAAAGCAAAATTAATATCTTGGCTATTTGAAAGAATGATCAAAGGATCATCTAGATAATCACTAATACTAGTTGTTTGGTTAAATAAATTATAATATGAATACATTGAAAAACTTGTATCATGATTTCGAAGATTTTCTTGGTCAATCGATACTTTATTTAAAAAATCCTCTAAATATAATTCATCTAATATTTCAGCTTGACTATCCCTTAAATCATTAATTTTACTAATGACTTTTGTCACTTCTTGATCATCATATAAAATATCGCTTGCTGGTAAGATTGTTATTTCATTAATATTTTCTATTGTTCTTTGAGTATTTTGATTATAAAAACGAATACTTTCTATTTCATCATCAAAAAATTCAATTCTAATTGGATTCTCGTATTGAATTGAAAAAACATCAATTACACCACCACGTTTAGAAAAATAAAAAGGCTGATCAACTCTAATTATACTTTGATATCCTGATTTTAACAAACTTGCTTTTAAATCATAAATATCTATTTGCATTCCTACTTTTATTTTTAAACAATTATCTATAAATAATTGTTTAGTTGGCAAATATCTTATTATTGCCTGACTATGAGTAATTAAAATTCTAGGTTCATTTTTAGTTAATTGATACATTGTATCAATTCTTTGTCCTAACAATTCAGGAGATGCTGCTAAAGCTTCAATACGATATGATTCATCTACTGCAAACAATGAAACATCTTTTTCATTAAGTAACATTACTTTTTGATAAAGCATATTTGCCTCGTATTGATTAGCCTTCACTACAACAATATTCCTTTTCAACTTCAAAAAGGCACTAGTTAATAATAGTGCCTCATCGCTAACATCATTAACGACGATATTTCCTTTACCATTTAACAAAGCATTAAAAGCTAAGTTCTGTTTTAAAATATTATCTAAACAATCCATAGTTACCTCTAATTATAATAATTCATTGCATGATTAAAATCATTATCAAGATAATCAAGCACTGCATTAGCTGCATTTTCAATTCCTTGCTCAATTGCTTCACTTTCAACTTTAGAAAAACGTGATAAAACATAATCAGCTACGTTCATATATTTATGACGATCAATCCCTACTCTAATTCTTTTAAAATCCTGACTATTTAAATGGGCAATAATATTTTTAATACCATTATGACCACCAGCACTACCTGTTTTTCTTAATCTTAATTTACCAACCGGCATATCTAGATCATCATATATCACAAGTAAATCCTCTTTATCAATCTTAAAAAAATTCATCACTGCATTGACTGATTCTCCTGAAAGATTCATATATGTTTGAGGCTTTAATAAAATAATATCTTCACCGTGATATTTTACCTTAGCATATAATCCTTTAAACTTATTTTGATCAACATCTACATTTAACTTACTAGCTAAATGATCAATTACCATAAACCCACAATTATGACGTGTTCCAGCATATTCTTTACCTGGATTTCCTAATCCTACAATTAATTTCATTTACTTCTCCTTTATTTAGCTAAAATAACAATCGTCTTTGCTCCAATTTGTCCATTATCAATTTTACCATAAATATATTCATATTCTTTTTCTTGATAATCAAATGTAAAATTAGATGGATTAATATAAATTACAAATTCTCTATACATTCCTTCATCTTGTTTTAATACATATTTGACCATCTTATAATCAATATTTTCTACAACAACATTTTTTTCAATTTCTTCATTTGAAGCATATCGAAAACATTTATTTTCTTTACGTAACTTAATAATTTTTTTGATATCATCAACATCTTTTTTATAAATATCACGAAAATCCCAATTAATACAATTAATATTATCAGGAGAGTTATACGAATTATAAACGCCACCTTTAGTACGATAAAACTCCTGTCCAGCATGAATAAAAGGAATTCCTTGTGACAATAATGTTATAATTGTTAAATTTTTTTCACGATTTAAAATACCATCTAATCCTTCTTCAACATTAGAAATATACAACTTATCAAAAACCGTTGCATTATCATGACATTCAACATAATTAATTGATTGATCAACTTTTGAATAACAACTCAAGCCATTAATAACATCTCTTGCTCGCTGAGTTTCATATAAATTACCTGTAACAAAACCCTTATTAACTAAAACAGAATCACCACTACCACCTTTTATAACCTCACGAAAAGTATCATTAAAAAAACTAATATTTAATAACTTATCATGATTGTACTGCATTGCCTTTTCACTATCAGGTAAATTTGTCGGCATGTTCCACCCTTCACCATATAAAATAAATGATGAATCATAATCACTACATACACGATAAACTTCATTAATAGTTTCAATATCAATAATACCCATTAAGTCAAAACGAAAACCATCAAATCCATAAAACTGCTGCCAACGTTTTGACATATCAACAATATATTTTCTAACCATCTTTTTTTGACTATCTACATCATTTCCACACCATGAACCATTTGATAAACTACCATCGGGATTTTTTCTAAAATAATAACCTGGTACTAATCTTTCAAAAGCATTAGCATTAACATCATATACATGATTATAAACAACATCCATAATTACCCTAATGCCTTTAGAATGTAGTTTAGAAACCATTTCCTTACATTCAATAACTCGACTATATCCATTATTTGGATCACTACAATAACTTCCTTCAGGTACATTATATTGAGCCGGATCATAACCCCAATTATATAACATTTTTTGATGATTTTCATCAACTGTAGCAAAATCTTGAATCGGCATTAACTGCAAATGAGTAATTCCTAATTCAACTAAATAATCTAATCCCGCACTATTACCATGTTTAGTTTTTAAACCCTCTTCACATATTCCTTTAAATTTCCCTTTATATTTACTTGAACAATTATCATACATTGTATAATCACGAACATTTGCTTCATAAATAATCGCATCTGTTTTCTTTAAAAGTGGCTTCAAACATTCACGATTTAATTCTATTTTAGTTTTATCTAAATTAATAATTATACTGCTTTGACTATTAGAAGATGAGCTATAAGCATATGGATCCACTGTAAAACAATATTCATTATGATGTCTAACTAAATAAACATATCTGCAATTATCATAGTCCCCTTCAATCTTAGCATAAAACACCCCTTTATCTAATCTTTTCATATTATAACTACAAGTAGTGTCATTTTTTGTAATCAATACTTTCACCTCTAATGCCGTTGGTGTCCATACTTTAAATTCAGTATATTCCATATGATAATTATTACCTAAATCGTCACCATCATAATAATTCATATTTAAAAAATCTTCATCATAAACAAGTTTACTATATTGTAATGTTTCAGATAAACCATACGCATCAACAATTTGATAAACACGACAAAAATCTATTTCAATTTCATTGAAATAGTAATGAATAAATCTATCATCTTCATATTTATCAGCAATTTTTATTTCCTTAAGACTATTATTTCTCATATCTCGTAAATAGAATTTTGGGCTATAACCCCCATAATATTGTTTTAAAAATAATACTTCTATTCTATTTAAAGATATCATCTGTGCAATCATCCTAATAGCACTTTTTTCCATGACTCTCACCTCTTTTATCAATCACATTATAGCTTATCCAAACAATTTAAGCAATCATCCTATTTTTACTTTATATTATATTACATTAAATTTATATTTATACATCAATAAAAATTTTCATTCAGTAGTTATCTTTAATAGCTATCATAATTTTAAACATATTATATAGATGTTGTTAAACAAAATCAATTTAAAAACAAATTACATCCATCATCTTTTTTTATTATATTTTACACATTTATTTAAAAAAAGGACAAAAATAAATTTTGTCCATTGGGTGATAAATCACAACTTTTATGATTATCTCCCTTTTTTTGTTTTATAATAGAACTGGTGATTTTAGATGATTGATTTAGCTGTACCTACTGATACATTAGCTCTTTTTAATTTAAGACAATATTTTAAAAAAAATTCTAAAGAATCTTTTAAATACATTTTCTTTGATAATTTTGAATATATTCACAATCTTTATCTTTCTGGTAAATTGCGTGATATTACTTTTGATAATATTCAAAAAACTATTCTTTGCTCCTCTGTTTATTTAGGTTTCGATCTTTTCGAATGCCCTAACTGCGGTCATGAAACTATTGTCCCTCATACCTGTTCTTCCAGATTCTGCAGCAAATGCGGTTCAAAAGCTGCCCAGCAACGTGCTGCTCATGTTTCTGCTATGGCTTTTGAATCAAAACATCGACACATTGTTTTTACTATCCCTAAAGAACTTAGACCTTTCTTTTTAAAAGACAGATCTCTTCTTGAGGGTTTCTTCACTGTATCTCGCAATGTACTGGCTTCTCTTTTCAATGACTGTAAATACCGTAAAATGAAAAACAGATTTAAAAAGAATCATATCTGCAAAAAAACAAAGCACAAATCCAAATATCTCTACAAAGATACCAGAAATAATATTATATTTGGTGCTATCGCTTCATTGCATACTTTTGGGCGTAATCTCCAATGGAATCCTCATATTCATATTTTAGTATGTGAAGATGCATACGATACAAAAAATGATAAAATTAAAAACTTTTCCTTTATGTCCTATAAAAAACTAAGACAGACATGGCGATATCAGCTACTTGATTATCTTGATAAAAGAATCGGTAACAATGAGACCTTCAGAAGACTAAAACTCTGGTATTATACTAAATACACTGAAGGTTTCTATGTCCATGCTCCTAAATTCAAAAAAGATCAGGATGAAGACGATATCAATGATTGCGTTAAATATATCACCAGGTATACCAGCAGACCGGTCATGGCCGAAAGCAGGATAGTAAAATATGATGATATCAATAAAACAGTTCACTGGTTTTATCACCGACACGAAGATGATAAGCGTATTGATGTAATCGAACCAGTTACCAGTTTTATCAATAATGTTGTTCTACACTGTCCTGAAAGAAATTTTAAGATGGTAAGATATTTTGGATTCTATGCAAACAAAAGTTTAAAGACATATGACAGAATGGCAGAACTGGTTGGAAAAAAACTTAAACGTAAAGTTCAGTACAAAAAAGAAAGAGCAGCAGCAGCTAAAATAAATAAGGAAAAGACACATTTCAGATATTATATGATACAATCATTTCAGAGGGATCCTCTACTATGTACATGTGGAGAAATAATGAATTATGCAGAGACATATGATCCTTTTGAAGGAGGGATAAAAAATGACAGACGATATCGAAACGGATGCATCTACAACTCAAAGTATCTCAAAAGTCGAACCAGACCAGCAGCAACAGGGATGGACTGATGAAGAACTTATGCAGTTTATTGAAAATGATGTAATGGTCAGGATGAAATGTGAATCATGCGGGTATGAAGAAGACGTACCTGATTGGATACTGGAAGAATTTTTGGAAATAGAATTACATAACGGATCAAAAGAAAGAAGATACAGCTGCCAATGTCCAGAGTGTAATAAAAACATGTTCAGGAAATAATATTTTCTGACACTTTTTTGGGTACCTTATTTTAAAGGTACCCTTATAGTTTTATTTTTACAATATACCCGTTGACGAATCCAAATTCTTATTAAATAAAAAAAGACTTCTTTTCTATTAAGAAATCTTAATAGTCTAGAAGTCTTTTATTTATATTAATCTTCTTTTCTTTTTAACACTGTATACCCAGCTACACTTAATAATGCTATTGTTGCAAACATTCCTGTTAAGCTTTCATCTCCTGTTTTTACACTTGTAGTTGTATCACCATTATTTACTGGTGTACTTACTGTGTTATCAATTGTTACTGTTTGTAATCCGGCAATTGCTTTTTCTAATGTAGCTTTTGCATTGTCTACTTCAACTTGTGAAGCATTTGGATTTTCAAATACTACTTTTGCTTCATTTAATGCTTTTGTTAATCCATCAAATGTTGCTTTTGTATAGTTTGCACTATTTAATCCTTCTGCTTGATTGATTAACTCTTCTAATAGACTCTTATCTGGAATTAATCTTAAGTTCAAGAATTCTGTTACTAATTCACTGTAAGCTTTATTTACTTCTTCTTGCATTGCATTTTCATCTTTATACACAGCTTTTGCTTCACTTAATTCTGTTTCAAATGCTGTCCATGTAGCTTGAATATATTTATCAGCTTCTAATCCACTTACTTTATCGATGAATGCTTTTAATGCTGTTTTGTCACCCTTGAAGAATTCTAATTTTTGCATTACACTAGCAAGTCTATCAAATACATTATTTACTTCAACTTGTGAAGCATTTTCATTATTGTAAACTGCATTAGCTTCATCTCTTGCTGCAATGAATTCATCAACTACTACTGGAATTACTTTTTCTAAATCTTCATCAGTAATTGCATTAGCTAAGTCAATTGCAATTTGTAATTCAAACTTATTAGCTTTTTTTACTAATCCTTCTACTGCAGTTATTAAAATTGTTAATGCTTGATCTACTTCTTTTTGACTAGCATTTTCATTATCCAATACAGCTTTTGCATGTTGCATTGCTTCATCAAATACTTGCCAACTTACTGGTGTATAAGTTTCGCTAGTTTTATCTTTATTGTTATTATATGCTTCTTGTAAAGCATCTCTATTAACTTCTTTAACTGTAATTGTTAAATCTACACTTGTTCCCCCAGTTGTTTTTGCTGTAATTGTTGCCACTCCAATTCCAACAGCTTTTAATTTTCCAGTAGCATCGATTTGAATAATTGTTTCGTCACTGCTTGACCAAATAATATATTTATGTGTAGCATTTTCTGGAGTAATTTTAGCACTTAATTGATGAATATCACCTAATGCAAGTGTATCGATTGTATTTATTAAAGATAACCCTTCTACCTTAATTACTTTTCCAGCATTTGGTGTAATATTAATTATACACTCTGCTTTAACATCAGGATTCTTTATCGAATAAGCTGTAATTGTTGCAAATCCTGATTTACCTTTAACTGTAATTTTACCATTGTTATTAACAGTTACTAAACTAGGATCTGATGATTTCCATCCAATACTAGAAGAGATGATATTTTCTGGATCAGTTATAATATCAAGTGTAGTTGTTTGTCCTTTTAACATACTCATTGTAGTATCTACAAATGATATACTATTAATATCTTGATTATCCGGATCATCAATTGTTGTTCCCATTACTTGGAATTCATAAATAGAATATCCATACTTTGTATTAGCTTCAATTCCTTGCATACGCACATATCTACCAACATAATCTTGACTAAAAGTATGATTTGTCCAATCTCCTTGTACACTATTATTTTTTATATGTGCCATATCAATCCATGTTTTACCATCATTAGATATTTGTAATTTAAACTCTTTTGCTGAAGCAGTTTCCCATAATATATTAACTGCTTGTATATTACAGTTAGCTTGTAAATCCACATAAAACCATTCATCATTTGTTCTTCTTGATGCCCAACGTGTAGCAATACTTCCATCTACGGCATATTTTTCTGCTTTTCCATTTCCATCACTTGGATGTAATCCACTACTATATGCCGGTTTATTTAATGCTAGATTCCATGGTTCTAATTCAACTTCGTCTTCACTTCCTGTTTTTTGTAAAACACGGAAAGCAAATAATGAATATTGAGCTTCACTTACCCCTTGTATTTTTACATAACGAGCAGTTATTGGTTCATCAAAATCAAATCGTGCATATTGACCATACTTAGCATCTGTTATTGATTTAATAGTTTTCCAATTTTTTCCATCATTAGAAATCAAAATATCATAACTTTCACCATTTGAATACCAACTAAGATCAATTGCATCAAATGTTGTTTCTTTTCTTAAATCTACTTGAATCCATTCTTTACCTTCTGTATTAGATTGCCATCTTGTTGTGTCAGTGTTACCGTCAACAGCATTTGCTACTCCATAACCAGCTTTTGATGAACTTGCAGTTGCTGTCTTTTTTAATGCCATATCTTTATATACAGTAATTGGCAAAGATGCAGATATATCTTTTCCATTAACTTCTACATTCACTGTTGCCGTACCTTGTTTTATAAACTGTAATGTACCATCTTTAAATGAAGCAATATCATCATTACTTGAACTATAAACAAGTTTACTTTGTGCATTCATTGGAGCTACTTTAATAGAAGGGACAATATCATAATCAATAACTCCATCAATTTTTTCATCAACAAAACGAATTTGTTGAATATCTGCATTTTCTGGAACATAATTTAATGCAACATCTAAAATCATACTATCTTTTGACATTGCTATTTTTAAATAATCAGTATTTTCTTCCAATTCAGGAATATGAATTTTTATTTTAGTATATCCATCTTTTGTTTCTATTTCTTCTTTTGAAACTTCTAATGGCTGATAAGTCAAACCATCTTTTGATGTAAGAACATCAATTTTCCCACCATCTTTAACATAAGCGATAATTGTTCCTTCTTTAATATTTGTATAACTATATAATAATTCCCCATTATCACTTGTTGCGTTTACTACATCATCTTCTAAATAAGTTGTATAATCAACATCATTAGTTAAATATGTTTTACTATCATTTTGCATTGAATCCTTCAACATTTTAAGATTACTTGAATTTTTCATTGTTGCATCAAATCTAGTAAATTGTGGTGCCCATACTTTTGTTGGATGATCACAAACTTCAATTTTAAGATAATTTGCATTTTCATTTACACCGCTATCTGGTGTTAATAAATTTTGTCTAAACCATCCATTTTTTGTATTTACAGGCGTTGATTTACGATATTCTTGTTTTTGCCAAATTTCTCCATCTTGTGATGTATATATATTGATTGTTCCAATAGAATTATCATAACCATATACTTCTAAATTAAAATCTTGAAGACTTGGAAGCATATAAACAATTGACTCTTCACTATTTTTATTTGAACCAACACGTTTAATTCGCGTACTATCACCCTCAAAGTTATTTGGTTGTCCACCTTGTCCAGCATTTCCTGAATCAAAGTCCCAATTTGATGTATGTGTTAACATTTTATCCATTGTTTCAAATTCATCAAAAAATGAAGTTGTTGCTGTTGTTGTAAAAGAAACTTCTTTACCAAATTCACTAATATTTTCACCATTTTTTGCTTGTACATTTAAATAATAAGTAGTATCTGGTGTTAATCCATAAATTCGTGTTGTTAAATCTTCAGTTTCTAAAACATCTGTATATTTTCCACTTTCAACGCCATAATGAATCAAATAACTTTTTGCATTTACTTCACGATTGATATCTACTACTAAAGCATCATCATCCATAGAAACATTTGCAATAGAAGTAGGTTTTAAATCCACATCATCATATGAAAACTTAATTTGGAAATTTTTACCATCAGCATCTTTAACATTAACTTTAATAATTGTTGTAGGTGCCATTTGAATAACTTCTATTTCTTTGTCGCTACTAACTATTCCGCTTACTTCACGATTAATTTCTAATGTTATATAATCTTTATTTTGTTGAGTTGTATCTGTAACTGAAACGTTTAAGCCATTATCAGTATCGTTGATCATAACAGAAGCAGGACTATCACTTGTTACATAATTTTTAACATTACCTAAATCAACTGAAGTATATCCTTTTTGCCAGAAATTTACTCCTAATGTACCTAAACTCTTTTCATAAACAGCATGTGCCTTATCATCTTGTCGGATAATTTCAATATCACTATTTGTTGCGTACTCAGTTGTTTCATCTACAGATTTCCCTGGTAATAATACATAGGAATATGAACTATCATTAGCACCATTTCCGTTTGCACTATGATCCATCCAAGCAGTAAAATAATCAGCACTATATGTATTAGTATCACGATTATATTCCCCTAAAGAAGACCATGTTCCTGATCTAGTTTCACTTTTTACATTAATATCTAAGTTGTTTGGGAAATAAAATCCAATATCTGAATCTTCTACATTTCCACTCATATGGAATGTTTTAGCATTATCATAAGCAATTTCTGCACCATCCATCGTCATAGTTTGTTTATTACCATCTACATAGTAAGTTCTATTTTCATTATCAATTTTATAATTTTCAAGTGTTGTTTCTACATCGTATTGTCCACTAATATTACTTCCCAAAGCAACAACTTCATCATCAAACATAAACCAAGATTTTTTTGCTTTCAAATCATGAGTTGTCATTGAGAGATCCATCCCAGATACACCATATACACCATCAGTGACTCCACCTGCAAATGGATTTAAATTGTATTGAGTCCCTTGATTTCTTCCATATACTGATGTAGCTCCTGGAATACGATACCAATCTTTTGTTGCTTTTTCTACTCCTTCAGTACGTTCTAAATCATTTGTATATAAATAAGTAGCACCATTTCCAATATACCATCCTTTATTATTGGAATCACCACCTTCATAAGTTTTGATTGTTGGAGAAGACATTGCAATTGTATAAGCCCATCCTTCTTTTGACCAATGAATTGTACGTGCTCCATTATTCATCTGATAAGTTGTTCCATCAAAACTTATTGGTGTAATACTATCATTATTTAAAATATTATTCACCTTAACAACTGTATCTAAAGGAAATTTATACCATGGTGTATCAGCACTAGCGTTCATCTGTTCAATCATAAAATCATTACTAAACCATTGTTTAATACACCCTTTAAATTGTTCTTGAATGTTTTCAGGAGCATTTTCACTTAACATTAACATTGCATTGGCAATAATCAATGCACCTCTAGGTTGAGTTGTATCACTTCTAGTAATTTCTCTACCACGAAAAGCATCCATACTTAATCCATTATATACCATTGGTTCATATGAATCTATAACCCAATCATATACAATATTAGCACTAGCTTCACCAAGATCCCATTTTGTTCCTGAAAGCATATATAATAAATAAGCCGTATCAGTTAAACACATTAAACCATATCCACCATTATAAGGGAATGTTGTATGTTGAATAAATGTTCCATCTTCATAATATCCATCAGGGAAAGATCCATCTCCTGGTTCAGTATACTTTAATACTGTAGGCATAACAGATTGAATATGGCTCATATAGGATTCTTTTTCTGTTAATAAACCGGTATACATACTTACTCTTTCATTCCATGTTGAATTAGCACCTGTAAAAGAAGTCCAGTTAACAAATTCTTCCATAGTTGTAGCATATTTGTTAATCACTTCTTTATCTAAATCATCATATAAAAGTAATAATGTTTCCCCTAAATATACTGGTGCCCCCAAACGCCAAGAAAACCAGTTACCATAAGGAACAGTCTTATCTCCTTGTTTAAATGCTTGATTGTAATGATATTTGTTCATAAACTCTAATGCCATTTTAATATCTTCAAGCATATCTTTATTTTTATATAGTGCACATCCTTTTGTTTCATATGCTAAAGCCATCGCTCTAATATATTGATATGTAAACTGAATCGAATTTGCATTAATATACGAACTACTCCCACTTCTACGTTTTCCTAAAGGATACTCTGGAAAAACATAATCTTTAGATGCATCTAAATTTGGATCTAAAGCAGTATCATCTTCATTCATATAGCTTCCATTTATTGCATTAGAAACAGGATTTTTATTCATATTATCCCAATATGCCTGTGCAGTATCATTGATTGATTTTAACATTGGTTTAACAATTGGATCGTTAACATCATAATCTCCACCAACAGCCATATCATGAAATTTTTCACGCATAATTGCATATTGATTCACATTATCTAATGCATTTGTTATTACAATATTACTTGTAGCAGTAGTTATTGTTACAAAAACAGTAATAATAGTAATAAATATTTTTTTATGTATCGCATTTTATCATATCCTTCCTCATTTTTGATATATAATTAATTTTTCTAATATTCAATTAACCATTACTTTTTATCATCTCCTTTTTATTATTGTATCCCCTTTCATTAGGATATTATAATTTTAACATATGATATTTTTAATTATTAGTTATAATATTTGTAATTTTTTTTACAAAAATTGAAATAAATTATTGTAATCTAATATAACTCATAATAAAAAAGGACTTATCTAAATCAACTAATTTCTTTAGTTAATCAAAACAGTCCTTTAATCTTTATCTTCTAAAATTTTAATTTTTCTAAATGCCAAATATCATCAACATATTCTTGAATAGTTCGATCTGATGAAAAGAATCCACTTTTTGCAATATTAATCAAACAAATCTTAGCCCAATTATGACGATTTTTATATAAATCTCTAACTTTCATTTGTGCTTGACAATAAGAATCATAATCAGCTAATAAGAAATATTCATCATTTTTATTCATCAATTCTTCAAAAATAACTCTAAATTCTTCTCTATTTTCAATAAATGTACCATCCATCAAACTATCAATAACACGTCTAATACGTGGATTATTATTATAAACATCCCAAGCATGGTAACTACCATTAACTTGTAGTTCTTTAACTTCATGATCTTTTAAACCAAAAATAACACAATTTTCATCACCAACAAGTTGAGAAATTTCAACATTAGCTCCATCTAAAGTACCTAAAGTAATTGCACCATTCATCATAAATTTCATATTACCGGTTCCACTTGCTTCTTTACCTGCAGTAGAAATCTGTTCAGAAACATCAGCAGCTGGCATAATTTTTTCAGCTAAAGTTACTCCATAATTTTCTAAGAAAATAACTTTTAAATATTTATTTGTTTCAGGATCATTATTTACAACATCTCCAACACTATTAATTAATTTAATAACTTTTTTTGCAAAATAATATCCACTTGCCGCCTTAGCTCCAAAAATAAATGTTCTTGGTTCAATACGATAATCAGGATTTTCCTTCATTCTAAAATATAAATCAATTACATGTAAAATATTTAATAACTGACGTTTATAAGCATGTAAACGTTTAACTTGAATATCAAAAATACTATCAACATCAACTTTTATGCCATTATGTTTTAAAATATAGTCAGCTAAAACTTGTTTTCTTTCTTTTTTAACTTCCAAGAAACGTTCTTGTAAATTTACATCATCAACATAATTCATTAAATCTTCTAATTTTTCTGGGTGTTTAATCCACTCATCACCAATATATTCAGTAATTAAAGAAGCAAGTTGTGGATTACAATATGCAAGCCATCTACGATGAGTTACCCCATTTGTTTTATTATTAAATTTATTTGGATACAAAACAGCAAAATCTCTTAATTCACGTTCAACTAATATATCTGAATGTAATTTAGCCACTCCATTAACACTAAAACTTCCCACAATAGCTAACCGTGCCATATATACCAAACCATCTCTTAAAATCATTACACGATTCAATAATTCTTCATCACGGTTACTTACCATTTTTACATACCCAATAAAACGGCGATGAATCTCTTCAATAATTTGATAAATACGTGGTAATAATGTTTGCATTACATCTATTGGCCATGTTTCTAATGCTTCAGCTAAAATTGTATGATTTGTATACGCAAAAGTTTGTGTAGTAATATCCCAAGCATCATCCCATTCATAACCTTTTTCATCAATTAAAATTCTCATTAATTCAGGAATTGCAAGAACCGGATGAGTATCATTTAACTGAATAACATTTTTTTCATGAAAATTATCTAAATTTGGATAATTTCTTAAATGCGCTTTAACAATTGAACTTAATCCCGCACAAGTAAAGAAATATTCTTGTTTCAAACGTAACATTTTACCAGCTGGTGTTGAATCATCTGGATAAAGCATCTGGCAAATATCTCGAACATTTTGAATATAATGTCTAAAATCTTGATTAGCAGGAATGTTTTCACTAGCCTCAGCACCCCATAATCTTAAAGTATTAGTAGTTGTTGTATCATTACCAATAATTGGTACATCATAAGGTACTGCATATACTTCTTCTGTATCAATATGTTCATATTTTCCAGTTGCATCATTATAAACAATTTTTCCAAAGAATTTAACTGGTACACGATGTTTTGGTTTTCTTACTTCCCAATTAAAACCAGTTTGCATCCATTGATCAGGTAATTCAATTTGATAACCATTTTCAATTTTTTGTTTAAACAATCCAAATTCATAACGAATTGTATGTCCATGCCCTGGATAAGCAAGTGAAGCTAAAGAATCCATAAAACATGCTGCTAATCTACCTAATCCACCATTTCCAAGACCAGCATCAGATTCCAATTCCTCTAAATCATGAATATTAATACCAAATTCAGCCAATCCTTCTTTAGCAATATCATATATTCCTAGGTTCATCATATTATTAACTAATAAACGACCCATTAAAAATTCCATCGAAAAATAATGCATTTGTTTTTGATTATTGTTTCTAATTAATGCTTTACTTGTTGCCCAATTAACTGAAGCATAATCCCTTACCATTAATTCTAATACTAAAAACTTTTCTGTAATATGCGATTCTTCAACTGTTCTTCCATAAGTTTCAATAATTCTTTTTGAAAATTCATATTTAAATTCTTCTTTAGTCTTAAACATCTTATTTCCCCTTATTTGTTTTTTCACTTTTTGGTTTATATTCAAAAATCATGCTAGCAAATGGCGCTATATTTACAGGTATATAATAATCTTTGTTTAAAGTTTTCTCTTTTTTAGCACTAATAGCTCTTTTATTTACAAAATTACTACCAGTATAAATATCAGTATCACTATTTAAAATTTCTTTATAACTACCCGGTTTATTAACTGGTATTTTATAACCAATATGTTTATTTTCTGTAAAATTCATTACTGCAATTAATGAATTACCTTCAGTATCTTTACGTTCAATTGCAAAAACACTTTGATTACTATCATCAACTACTAACCATTCAAAACCATCAAAGCCATAATCTTGTTGATACATACATAAATGATTAACATATATTTCATTTAATTTAATCATGAATTTATGAAATGAATCATGAATAGGATATTTTAAAATATTCCATCCAAGTGATACTTTTTCATCCCATTCTTTATATTCACCTAATTCATTACCCATAAAATTCAATTTTTTACCTGGATGAATCATCATATAAGTATAAAGGGTTTTTAACTGTGCAAACTTTTGTTCATTATTACCCCAAATTTTATCAACAATCGTTCCCTTACTATGAACTACTTCATCATGAGAAAATGGCAAAATAAAATTTTCACTATAAAAATATGCCATTGAAAAAGTCAATAAATTATGATCATACTTACGATAAACAGGATCTAACTTCATATACTTTAACGTATCATTCATCCATCCTAAATCCCATTTATAATCAAAACCTAACCCACCAACATCAGGTGATTTTGTAACTCCAGAAAAATCACTAGAATCTTCTGCAATTAACATAACTCCAGGATAATATCCTTTCATATGATTATTCATGCGACGCATAAATTCATGAGCCCCATCATTTATTCCTAGCTCTTTATTTCCTTTCCAATAAATTAAATTACTGATTGCATCAAAACGAATACCATCAATATGGAAATATTCAGCTAAAAATCCAACACTACTCATTAAAAAGCTACGAACCTCTTCACGTCCAACATCAAAATAAACACTATCCCACTCAGTATAACGGCGTTCAATATCAGGATAATCATAAACAAATCCTCCATCAAATTTATACAAACCATGACCATCTTTAACATAATGAGCAGGTACAAAATCCATAATCACACCAATTCCAGCTTTATGACATGCGTTAATAAATGCCATTAAACCTTTAGGCGTTCCATAGCGACTTGTAATACTGAAATAACCTGTTGCCTGATATCCCCATGATCCATCAAATGGAAATTCAGTAAGTGGCATCAATTCTAAATGAGTATAGTTATTTTCAATTAAATATGGTATCAATAAATCAATCATCTCTTCATATGAATAAAATTCACCATCTTCTTCATCAGTAAAATCTTTCTTCATCTTCCAAGAACCTATATTAACTTCATAAATATTCATTGGTTTATCAAAATTTTTAGTCCGTTTATTCATCCATTTTCGATCAGACCATTTAAACTTTTCAATATTGTAGACTCTAGAGGCAGTTCCTGGCCTCAACTCACTATAAAAAGCATACGGATCTGCACGATCTACTGTAGCATAACTTTGAGTTTCAATTCGATACTTATATAACATATTTTCTTTAATTCCTGGGATAAATAATGTCCAAATCCCACCATCTGTATATTTTTCCATATAATGATTCTTGCCATCCCAATCATTAAATTCACCTATAACCTGAACACTTCTTGCATTTGGTGCATAAACTGTAAAACGTACCCCTTTTTTATGATCAGTAGTTTCAAAGTGAGCACCAAAAACTTTATACGCTTCTAAAGTATTTCCTTTATGAAATACATGTATTAAAAAATCATCAAGCATTTTCATCCCCCCTTGAGTATATTTACATGTATTATTATATCATATTTATTTGATAATTTACACTTATAAAGACAGCGCTTTCAAAATTAGAAAATACTCTACAATAGTTCAATCTCCTACAAGTTTGAATTGTTATAGAAAATATGTTAAATCAAAAATAAATATTGATGTACCTACTAGTTTTTCTAAATAATAACTAGCATATTTTAGCCTCATGACTACATTTTAGTATATTATTCCTTTTTTTGTTATAATGCAATATTTTTTTGATTCAGTAATTGAAATTAAATGTATATATTTGGTAAAAAAGAGTTTCTATATAAATATAGAAACTCCAAAAGTATCATGTTATAAATTTATATATTTCATTGAAAAAATGCAATGCTCTATCGAATCAGCTACTCATAATCCTGTCTAGTATCAATAACATAATTAACATAAACAATATTGTCAATTATCTGAGAAATCAGCATATATCTTTTCACAAATAACAGATAACGATATTTATGACTAGAAATATAATCTCCTGCACTTTAGTGATATAAAACTTAATGAATTTGCTTTTTCTTCAAATTCAGTCACTAAATTTTTAGCTGCATCAGGAATTACCTGTGCTAAATATACAATATAAGAAAATAACATCTGCGATACTTTCTGAGAAATAATGACCTTATAACTATTTTTCATCACCATTTGCTTCATTGATTTCATTATTCATCATTCGAACGACTTCACTAACAGAATATCCTTGACTATCAGATCCCCTTCTCCGTTTTTTGTAAGGAAAAACAGGTTCTTTTGTTTTTTACACAATTCTGAGATTTCATTATAATTCTAACGGATTGTTGCTGATGATTTAATTATCATAACTATCCCCCTTTATATAGTATTATTCTATATATTATATCTACATTATGTTATACAATCAATTATTAACGCTACTATCAGTTAATTTATATATAAATATCTTTCTATTAATTTTACTGATTATCACCTTATTTTCAGTTTCTCTAGATCCTCAAGAATTGTTTTAACTCTCTTGATAGTGCTAATAACTTCATGTGTATGTTTACAACATACTTCAACTTTCTAAGAAATCATACAAGTCACCAGTTGAATTAGGTTGTTTTAAAAAGATTCATAACATGCCAAGCAAATGGAACATATTACTGGATGAAGCATTGGATTACTACATAGAATCGATTATGGAATTCTAGTTATGTAGTTTTGCAGTTTTTCAGTCTGTAATACTATTATGCAGGAGGTTTTTATTCCTGCTTTTCAAGGCAATTTGCTAGATAATGTACTCCCACCTAAATAGAATATTTTGAATCAGTAATAGCATTAGATTTTGAGGATATTTTTCATTATAACCACATTCACTAAGTATTATGCAATTTAATAGCTTCTACATAGTATCTACACCATACTTAAATTCAATTCTATAATTATGATTATTATAATTATTTTCAAATTGCATGATTAAGTCATTATTCCTAATCATACCTTTTTCTTCCCTTATATAACTAACATTTTGCAAAGCATAAATAAAACCTTCATCAATACTACTTACATCTACTTTTCCATCAGTAAATCTTTTATGTTTTTCATCAGGTCGTAAAAAGAGGCATTTTGAAGTGGTTCCTATAAAAAAATAACTTGTTTCATCTTGAAATACAAGCACATTATAGCTGGTTTTAACTGCTTTATCATCAATATAATATGTTACATTAATACAACCATTTTCTATAGCATTATCAATTATAAATTTGTATGTTTCAACATTTTTACTTTCATATAACTGATCAATTATAATTTCTGATTCAGTTTCAACAGTATAAATACTCGTATTATCAAAAGAAGCAAAAATAAATAAATTTCCTATACAAAACATCATTACAATCAAAATTAATTTTTTCATCTACTGTTCCTCCAAAGTAACTGATAATCTTATTTGTTCTTCGTTATCCTCATTCCACTCTTCATCCCCATGCACCATAACTAAAGTCGTATCATAAACAATAAGATCATTTTCTAATCTTTGATTTGACCCAATAGCAGATATTTTGTTATTAGTACTTGATTTGCATACAAAATTTTCACTTTCTTGATTGTACTTACTTATATCAAACGTTTGTCTAGAAACCAATTCAGTTTCATTAAATAAAGCAACTATAAAAGTATAATTATCCATTGTTATATATAAACTAGTTACAGTAGATGAAGAGGGCATATTCATATCTAAATATTCAATCATCTCTTGATATTCAGATTTAATTATTATTTTATATGATTTTGAATGAGCACCAATATCATATTTACTTATAAACGTAGAAGAAAACTCATTTTCTTCACTCATTAAATAAATAGATGATAATGCATTTTCATCATCATTAAGAGAAACATGTAAGATATGATTATCTGATACCGTTGTTTTTTCATTTTTTGAAGTTTCTACTGTTTTTGATTGACAGCCAACTGTCATAATTAATATACAAATAATTAATAAAATCTTTTTTAAAATTAAATTGTTTTTTATATTGTCCATAAATAATTCTCACTTCTATTTATTTTTTAAAGGAATCGAAAAACTATTTGCTAGAATTTCTATGTTATACATATGATTTTTATTCATATTCTGTCTAGATTATTTTTTCGATTTGTACATACTTTATAGGTATATTTATATTGTTATTAATATATACTAGTTTTTCTTCATCAAATATAAGTTTATATTCTAAAAAAGTATTTTTAACAGACATATTAAGTAAAAAATAATAATAAAATATAAACAGTATTATCAGTAGAAAAAATAGATACTATTCAGTGAATTACGAAAAAACTATTGATTCCTAATACCAAAGCTAAAATAATACCGATAGCTATAGGATATTTAACAGCAGGAGCAATATATTTTCTTATTTTTTCATTATCTGTTTATTTATACAATTATGATCTATCACCATAATTTCATTAATAATTTGATACTCCATTTCATTTACCCCTAAATTAATAATCGCTATATAATAAGGTCAATTATCTAGTAGTTTTCATAAAAAATTATACCATTAATGCATTCTATAGCAATTATTCTTACAACTTTCACATATTTAAATTTATCTATTCTATATAAAATTTTTATCTATAAAATATGTAATGCATTCAATAATTTTTTTAATAGACACACTATATTTTTTCAAAAAAGTCACCAATAATTTTTTATATTAGTGACTTTATTTAAATACTTATATACTTAATTATTTTGTTTTCCATAATTTTAATCTAATAGCAATAGATATAAAATTATCACCCAATATTTATAAAGGTACATTAAGTATACAGAGCATATTTACATTCATTCAAATAACCATTAAATCGTTAACTCAAGCTGCCCCTGAGTTGAAATGTATCATTCTTTCTGGCACAATTATATTAAATTTTCAATACTAAAAATATGCCTTTTAATTTTCCCTAACACCAAGTACACTTCAATATATCCATTTACATTTTAAAACATGTTAATGTAACTATTAATAAATAATGTCAATATCAAAGTTGTATTTACGCACCTAGGATATAACTATATATCTATCTTTGCTATTATCTATACATACTTTTCAATTCAGTGAATCACAGATTTTGCACAACATATTGATTTAGAAATACTAAAAATTTAAAAACCACATCAAAAAAAACGTTGATAAATCAACGTCTTTTTTTGAAATTTTATATTATTCACCGATAATATTCATCATATCTTTTTGGAATACTTCTGTTTTAGCGCTAGCATCTTTAGCATCGCTACCTTTAATTGAGAAATAGAACTTACATTTTGGTTCAGTTCCACTAGGACGAGCAGCAATCCAAGATCCATCTTCTAAATAATATTTTAATACATTTGATTTTGGTAAATCAATAGTTGAAGTTGCTCCATTTTCAATTTTTTCACTACTTTGATAATCTTCTATTGCAACTACTTTATAATCACCTATTTTAGCTGGTGCATCTTTTCTTAAATTATCCATGATTTCTTTAATACGTTTAGCACCTTCTGCTCCAGCTTTACTTAGAGCAATTTGTGATTCTTTAAATGTACCATGTTTTTCATATAACTCATTTAGTACATCAATTAAATCTTTACCTTGTTTTTTATAGAAGTTACCAGCTTCAGCTGCCATAACAACTGCTTGAACTGCATCTTTATCACGAACAAAATCTTTAACAACACATCCATAAGATTCTTCATATCCAAAAACAAATTCTTTTTCTTTAGTTTTTTCATATTTACGAATCTTATCCCCAATAAATTTGAATCCAGTTAAAGTTTTTTCAACCTCTACACCATATGATTTAGAAACAAGTTCACCTAAGTCACTAGTAACAATAGTATTATACATTACTGCATTGCTTGGCAATTTACCTTGTTTTTTAAGCTCACTTAAAATATATTCAAGATAAACTGCAGCACTTTGGTTACCTGACATTAAAACATATTCCCCATCATGTTTTGCAACAACTCCTAAACGGTCTCCATCAGGATCACAAATAACAACTACATCTGCATCAACTTCTTTAGCTTTTTTAATAGCAAGATCATATGAACATGCTATTTCTGGGTTAGGTGAAGCTGTATTTGAAAAATCAGGGTCTGGTGCACATTGTGCTAAAACTGGAATAACATTATATCCAAGACGTGTTAAACACGTTCTAACTGGTAAGTTTGATGTACCATGTTGTGGTGAAAATACGATTTTGAAGTCACTTTTATCCATACCTGGATTAATTTCAATTGCCATTACTTCTTTGTAATAAGCTTCATCAACTTCTTCACCAATCCATGTAATATATGGATATGCATCATCATCACTTGCAACTTCAATTGCAAGTTCATCTTCAACTTCATTTACATAAGTAACAACTTGATCAGCCCATTCAGGAATCAATTGACATCCTGTATCATCATATACTTTATAACCATTATATTCTTTTGGATTATGACTTGCAGTAATCATAATACCACCGGCACATTTTAAATAACGAACCGCAAAAGACAATTCAGGAGTAGGTCTTAAACTTTCAAAAATATAAGATTTAATTCCATAAGTAGCTAATACTTTAGCGCTTTCAATTGCAAATTTATAAGACATATGTCGATTGTCATATCCAATTGCAACTCCTCTTTCTTTACCTTCAGGTAAACCTAATACATATTTTGCAAAACCAACATTAGCCTTTCTAATTGTATAAATGTTCATTCGATTTGTACCAGCACCTAAAATTCCCCGCATCCCAGCTGTTCCAAATTCAAGATTCATATAAAATGCATCTTCTTTTTCTTTTTCATTCATACTTAATAATTCAGCTTTTAATGATGGATCTAAGTCTTTACAATCAGTCCATCTTTGATATTCTTTATTATAATCCATAAATTTCACCTCTTAAGATAATTATATCAAATCTCCATATATTTGACTACTTCTTTTATAAATGAAATTCACACATTTGCTTTAAAATATCAACATTAATATTCAATTCCTTTTCTTGCCATAATTCCTTTATCATATGGATGTTTATGCTTTTTTATCTCGCTAGAATAATCAAAAATCACTTTTAATTTATTACTAGGCATCCTTCCCGTTAAAATAACTTCATGATTATCTTTCAAACTAACAAGTCGATCATAAACTAATTGTTCATTAATCAAAGATAACGAAATAGCATCTAATAATTCATCAAGAATAATCCCATCATAACTATTATCTATTTTTTCAAATAACTGATTAACCATCAAACTAAC
Source organism: Thomasclavelia spiroformis DSM 1552 (assembly GCF_025149465.1). Classification (NCBI taxonomy): domain Bacteria; kingdom Bacillati; phylum Bacillota; class Erysipelotrichia; order Erysipelotrichales; family Coprobacillaceae; genus Thomasclavelia; species Thomasclavelia spiroformis. The sequence goes on from NZ_CP102275.1 coordinate 1,888,713, forward strand.
TTCCTTGATCATTTTAGAATCATTCATATCAATAAACATTTCTGGCATTTTTTGAGCAATAACTTTAATCCCACACTTTTCTAACATCATATTTTCACTACTAAAACCATCTTTTAAAAACTGAATCATCATTACTTTCTTACCAGCACCTGCCATTCTTAAAGCTTGACCAACAGCTGCTGTTGTCTTTCCTTTACCATTGCCATAATAACATTGAATCATAACTACTCCTTAATTACATCACATATTTTAGCATCTAAATAATTTATCAATTCACTAGCATTTACAATCATTTGATAACCACGTTTACCGGCACTTAAAGCTATTTTGTCACAATTATTAACTGAACTATCAAAATAAGTATCAAATTTCTTTTTCATTCCAATTGGTGAACATCCACCACGAATATATCCTGTAACTGCTAAAAGATCTTTCATATGAATCATTGCTACACTTTTATTATTAGATACCTTTGCAAGCTTTTTTAAATCAATTTCTTCAAGCACTGGTATACAACATACTAAATAATCGTTATTTCCTTTTAAAACCAGAGTTTTAAAAACATCTTTGGCATCCATTTCTACTTGTAACAAGACATGCTTACCATCCAAATGATTTTCATCATATTGATATTCTTTTATTTCATAATCAATCTTTGCTTGATCCAATAATCTTAATGCATTAGTTTTAACCGATTTAGCCATATTTCCCTCCAATATAAAAAAGAAGTCAATAGACTTCTTTATATTTTATTCTGCTACTTTTTGTTCTTTAATAACTTTAGCAATAGAAGCAATTACATCTTTTTCATCATCACCTTCAGCAATGATTTCTACTGTAGCTTTAGTAGGAACACCTAAAGACATAACTCCCATGATAGATTTTAAGTTTACTTCTTTACCATTATAAACTAATTTAATATCACTTGTAAACTTACTAGCTTGGTTAACTAAGATAGTAGCTGGTCTAGCATGTAATCCTACTGGATCAGATACTACAAAAGATAATTTTTCTGCCATTCTATGACTCCTCCTTAAAATTTTCTATAGATTAATTATATCATCAAAATGTTAGGTTTTAAAGTACTTTTTACACAAAATTAATCACTTAAAATTACCCTCAATATATCAACATTATTTATATTCAACGCCATTATAACGAATAAAAATCATAATTTTATTAAGTATTATTGATACCATATTTTAACTTGATTCTTTTAAAAATCTGAAGCATATACTTACATAATAAATACATAAAAATAAGATTAGACAAAATACTAATTAATAAATTTGGATACGATAAAAATAAAACTTCCAAACAATTATCAACTGTAAAATTTCTATGGCTAATAAAAATTGTAACAACATTCATTATTAGCCACAAGCTAATACTACAAATTACACTATATCCATATAATAACTTTTTTTGTTGATCTAATTTATCACCCAAAATTCCTGAAACAAATCCAATCAAACCCATCGACAATATTTCAAAAAATGTCCATGGTGTCATTGGTAACAAAAGACCTGATATCAATACCGATAACGTTCCACACATCATCCCTGCTGCTTGTTTAAAAACAATTCCACAAATAATCGTTATAACACATACCGGATTAAAATTCGGTGTAAACACAAATACAATTCTAGATATTGCACTAAACACTATAATAATTGCAAGAATAACAAACTCTCTAAGTTTAGGTTTTTTACAACAAAAAGGAATACATAATAATATTGAAAGAATAACATTAAATAAACTATATTGTTTAACAATAAATATTATCCCTAATAATATTATGACCAATATGCTTAAAATAAATTTATTTTTGTTTAATTTCATAATCCTAAATCCTCTAACAATATTACTTCTGGATTATTTTCTCGCATAATTTTATTGATTGTCGTTGTATAGAATAAATTATGACTAAAAAATTCTCTTGTACTATCAACTGATTCCATTTGTCCATTAAATATCATCGCTACACGATCACTAATTTTAGCGACAAATTCTAAATCATGACTAGCTACTACAATAGTCATATGTTTGCTTAAACCTCTAATTAAATTAGCTAAAAATTCTTTACTTGATGCATCTATTCCTTTAGTTGGCTCATCTAATAATAATAACTGTGGCTTTGTTAAAAGTATTTTTGCTAAAGCTACTAATTGCTTTTGACCACTACTTAAATCAAAAGGATGAGCATCTTTTAAATCAATAATTCCAAAATTATCTAAATGTGATTCTACACTTGCAACAACATCATCAACTAATAATAAATCATCAATCACTTTATCAGCTACAAATAAAGTAGTTGGATCTTGTGGTAAATAACCAATACGATCTACACACCCCACTTTAGATATTTCACCTTGACAATCAACTAATCCTGCAAGGCATCGTAAAAACGAAGATTTACCACTACCATTTGCTCCTACAATTGAAAGAATTTCATTTTCTAAAATATCGATTTCTAAATCTTTTAAAACAATATCATCATGTCCAAAATTTAAATCTCTAACTTTCATCAATATTCGATTATCAATTTCATCCATTATTTTAATATCAAAATTTTCAAAATTAACTAATGCTTCTCGTGCTTCTTTAATCGATAAACATAATTTATCACATAAAGAAGATACTCGAACATAATTAGGTAATGATTCTACAAATATTTTCTTTGTAAGCATCTCATCTACTGCCATTTTTATTTCATTATCAATTACAATTTTACCTTCATCCATAACAATCAATCGATTAGCAACATCTAATAATCCTTCTAATTGATGTTCTACAAAAACTACAGTTACATTAAAATCATCATTTATATGCTTTAATATTTTAATAAATTCTTCACGATTAACTGGATCTAATTGTGCTGTTGCTTCATCTAATAAAATAACTTTAGGATTCATTACCATAACACTTGCTAAAGCTACTAATTGCTTTTGACCATTAGATAATGATTGTGTTTCTTTATTAATAATACTTTGTAAATTAAAATAATTTACAATTTCTCCAATTCTTCGTTTCATCTGTTTTAAAGAAATTCCTTTATTTTTTAAACCAAAAGCAATTTCATGCCAAACTGTATTCATAACTAATTGATCTTCTGGATTTTGAAAAACAAAACCTATTTTAGTATCATCATTTTCAATTTCTTCATCTAAGATGATTACTCCATCAATATCACCTTTAGGTCTAAGTGATGGTTTAAAATATCTAAGTAAGGTTGTTTTTCCACAACCACTTTTACCAGTAATAACCAAAAAATCTCCTTTTTTTATTTCAAAAGAAATATTATTAATTATCTTTTTATCTTTAGGGTAGGTAAAACTAAAGTTTTCAATCTTGTACATTTTTCTTTCCTCCTAACAATATTGGTAAAACTCCCAATAGCAAATATGAAGCAAAAAACAATAAATCAATTAGCTCAAAATGATAAGCTTGTAATAATGAGTAATTTCGATAATAACCATAATAACCCCAAAAACAAATTATACTAAGTAAAATAATAGCTATTAATTTTAACACATCATCTTTTTTAAATATATATAAATAAAAACTAGTACGATTTGCCTTTCCATAACCTCTAGATATCATTGAATTCATCATATCTAATGAAGATTCAAATGCATATGTAACTAAAATAACAATTACATTACGATAATAAGTAATTTTATTTTTAACAGGAATATGATAATTTGCTTCTTTTATCTTTTGATATTGTTTTTTTAATTTATTTATAAGATTAAAAAATATTGAAATCACTAAGCCAAAACTAGGTAAAATAGAACCAAATAAATATACAATATGATCATCTTTAACAAAATATCGCATTACTTTATACCATAAAAATAACCCACTCAAAAAAATACCTACAAGCAAACTATATATAATATCATTACTACTTTGAACCAACAAAGGAACAATAAGTATAACAACTACAAGTAAAATTAATACATATTTTAAATGCTTAAAAAATTTATCTTTATTATAAAAATAATCCATCAAAACAGCTAAGCTACTCATTAATAAAATAAAACAATAATTACGTTGAATAAATAACAACACAATAATTGATAAAAAATAAACAACCAAAACACTTGGATGACTATCTTTAAATTTCTTTATAACCATATCATTTTCCTCTCTGTTAAATATTGCTATTAAACAATACTAACTACATTATCCAAATAAACACCAATTATTACACTAAATCGAATAAATAAAATTATTTTATTATAACGAAATAATTTTAAATGAAATCAGTAACATTATACAACAATCATTTCTAAAAGCAATAAAATGACAAGAATTTATCTCTTGTCATTTTATTAAATATCTAAAGCTTTTTCTTTTTAGCAACTACCATAAAACGATGCGTAGTAAGTTCAAAGTAACTTTTTTCTTTAATTTGCTTTAATACTTGACCATAAAAATTAATAAATCGATCATGAGTAATATCTGCTCGTGTAATACTTTTCATAAAAGTGATAAATGATGTTAATGTATTAAAACGAACAAAACCATGTTCTTCAAAACCATCAACAATTTCTAAACCAATATCACTAAGTAATTTTGAACCAGTTTCTAAATCCCAACGTCCTTTTATTTTAAATGGGAGGAAAATATTCATTATCTCACGATAATTATCACTTCCCATTTGATCAACTAAAATATACCCACCAGGTTTTACAACCCGATATAAATCATATCGATCATAATTTGCCAGTTCACTAACTACTACATCCAAACGCTCATCTTTGAAAGGAAGCTTCCCATCATCGGTTAAATGAGTAACTTTTACATTTTTATCCGCTAGTTTTTCCGTTGCTTTTTCATATTGAGATTCAACAACATATGTAATTGGCGGTAATTTATCAAACGATGAAATAAATTCTCCACCATCAAGTGAAATAGTTGCTAAATGAGTATCATCATCAACATATTTTAAAATAACATTTTGACTTGAATAAGTAGGTTTACTTTGTTGTACTAATTCATCTTTAGTAACATTTATTGCTTTTAAAATCTCATTTTTAGCTACGATAGCATTACTAATATCTTTTTTAAATCTAATTTTTGCATAATGATATCCAACAAATTGACTAATTCCATCACAAATAACAGCCACTGCAATAAAACCAATCATTTCAATAAACCATTCAAATGAAAAGAATGGTTGAATTGAAACAATCATATAACAAAATACCCCCATTAAAATAATACTTTTTGTACGTACATATTTAAATGATTCATTAAGTTTAAAATACCAACTCAATATTGATCTTTTTTTAGCATTATAAGCTTCTATCTCACAAAAAATAAATTTAAATACAACAAGCATTACCGCTAGTGTTACAAGCATATAAATATAATAATTCATCTTTTTACCTCTTATAAATTTCTTCGCCATCTAATGTATAGTAATTACCACTTTCACTAGTAAAATATCCATTATCAACAAATTCCAATGTATCTTCAACAAAGAAAATAACTTCTAATTCGTTCATATCGTAAACATAACTAGAACCGCTTTTATTAAAAATCCCATAAATATTATCATTGTATGTAAAAACAATTCCATCATCCATAAAGTTATCATCAATAACTTTTTTCCCTTCAGTATCAATTATTTCATATTTACTATCACTGATAAAACCAGCATAATATTTTTCCCCAATATAACTAATTCTAGAATAAGTTTTAGAAATCTTTTTCCCTTTTTGATTAATTAAATAATACTTATCAGCTTTTTTAGAAACAACTGCTAATCCATTTTGATCAAAAATCTCAGCACTAGTAAATAGTGTCTTAAAAGCAGGTTTACCATCATAACCATAATACATATATCCTTTAGATCTTACATACACTGGAAAAATTTTACTACTTATATATGAAGCCATTGGATCTAATTGAATACCACTCACGTTAGTTTCTTTTCCATTATAAACAAATTTATGAGGTCCATAAATCATTTCCCTATTTTTAATTACATAATTTTCTAAATCATTGTAATAACTATTAATTGCTGTTGCAACTCCCTTTTTATCAAATAAATAAGTTGTTTGATTTTTTACACCAGTAATATTACCATCTTGATCAAAATATAAATCATCTAATTCAATATTTACATCAAAAATAATTTTTCCCTTTTCATCACAAAACAAAGCCTTTTGACCTTCACGATCATAAAATAAATACCCATTATCTTCACTTTGTGACATTAACTGAAATTTACCACCAGTTTTAACTTTAACTTCACGATTAAGATTTTCTTGATTATATATTTTTATATTATCTTCATAAGCAACCGCCATATATCCATCTTTAATTATATTAGCATTTAATATCTCACTTTTACCTTCTACCAAAACTTTTCCCGTATCATAAAGGACTAAATACTTTTTCCCTTGATGAATAATAGGTAAGCCACTTAAAACAATTTCTGTCTTATCATCAGTTTTATATAATACTTCACCCAAACTACTTAAAATAGAAATATTATCATCTTTATCATAAGCCACTATCATATTTGATATTGATTCTAACTTTTGATATTTTCCTAATTTAATAATTTCTTCACCTTCATATGATAAATAACCATATTTATCATCTTTAACTACAATATAACCATCTTTTGCCATTGGTTCGTATCGATCATAAATAAACCTTGTTTTTTTATTTCCATCTATATCTATAAGACCATACTGATCTTTTTTATTTACCACAAAAAGCGTTTGATCACTACTATTATTACTACATCCTGTTAATAATAAAAGAGCTAAAACACTAATCACTATTTTTTTCATTTTGTTCACTCCTTAAAACAAAATAATTATAGCATGTTTCTTGTCGATTAACCACTAAGATTTAAATTTACTCAAAGTAAAAAGCGGTTATTCACCGCTCTTTACTTTTTTGGATATATTAAGGATATTATATTAAGACTACTAAAGAGTTAATGGCTCAGTATTGTTAACAGTATTACCATCTTTAGTAGTTGCCACGTAATACACTGATGAAGTTTCAGGTGTATAATAAATATTTAAAGTATCGATAGTAGAAATTTTTACTCCACTAGCTTTTAACTCCTCTTTCACCATCTTTTCAATATCAGTAGCATTAACGTTTTGACCTTGATATTGGACTTCAAGTACTGCTTTCATCTCTAATTTTCCCCCATTTCTATATCATCATAATATCATAAAAATTTATAATATGCAAATTTTACTGTGATTATCATTATTTTTTTTAAATTATTTTTAAAAATTTTAGCAATCAAACAAATATAAACCATAAATAACAAAAATAATTGTATATTTTATCAAAATTGAATAGGGGCTAAGAATTAAAATCTTTCGCCCCTTTCACAACACCGTGCGTAGGGTTCCCTACACGGCGTTTCATAAGTTTATAGAGTTGTAATAATCTAGTGCACTTATAAATCCGTATATTTTTAATACTTCATTTGTAAGTGTCCTTTTTAGTATGAAGCTATTGGCGATGTGCCAGTAGCTTTTTCTTGTGTTTGCCCATTCCCATGCCTTACTTTTATTAATACCTAGTTTTTGTAAATTTCTATACCTTGTTCTTACTAACTTCCATCTTTTCCAATATATCATTCGTATTCTTCTTCTCATCCATGAGTCTATTTCCCTTAGATGTTTACTCATATTCGCTATCCTATAGTAATTCACCCAACCTGTAATGTATTCTTTTAACTCTTTAGCTAATTCCTTACTTGATATTGGTCGGTTCCTTTTGGTGATTTCCTTTATTCTCTTTTTCATCTTTTCTTTAGATTTCTTGTGAACAGTGATTCGTACATTACCACTCTTCTCTATATAAAATCCAAAGCCCAAGAATTTTATATCAGTAATATAGGCTACCTTTGTCTTCTCTTGGTTCACTTTTACAAATAATTTCTCTTCTAAATATCTTGTCACTGTTTCTTTGACTCTCATTGCACTTCTTTTACTTTTGAATAGTATGACACAGTCATCTGCGTACCTTACAAATCGATTTCCTCTTCTTTCCATTTCTTTATCAAATTCATTAAGATATATATTTGATAATTGGTACTATGTCAAGATTTCGGACCACATAAATGTAAGAAATTTAATTAATTGATACTAATTAAATAATCATGCTCATATTCATTAGGTGATTTATAATCACAATGTGAATGTACTCTTATTGTATTATAAAATCCTTCTATGTATTCAAATACCAGCTTATATGCATGATTATAATTTATAATCTTAAATCTGTTCAGCCATTCCCTTTTTATCAATGCATGATATGATTCTATACACGCATTATCCCACGGTGTTCCTTTTTGTGAATAGCTTCTTTTCATCTGCTTAGTTAATCTTTTGTATTTCTTCGATGTATAGTGCACTCCGCGATCTGCATGGATTACTATTGGTTTTGCGCTTTTTCTTCTTTTTTTAGCTGTTTCCAGACATTTTAATACTTCATCTACTTCTAATGTTTTGCTTAATGTCCATGCTATTATTTTTCTTGAATAGAGATCCATTATACTGGTTAAATATACAAATCCTTCATCTGCTGTCCAGATATATGTTATATCAGTACACCATGCCTGATTTGGTGCTTTTGGATTAAAATCTCGGTTTAGAATATTTTTTAGTTTATTTGAAAAATCACAGTCTTTTGTTGTTATTGTATATGGTTTGATATAATGAGCTTTAATATTGTTTTCCCTCATTATGTTTCCTACATATTTTTCACTTATTTTTTCTCCCTCTTTTTTTAGTATTTCAGTTATTTTAGGAGCTCCATATATTTCTTTTGAATCCTTATAGATTTTCTTGATTCTTTCTGTGATTCTAGCTTTTCTGATTTTTTGTTTACATGGTTTTCTTTTCAAATATTCATAATATCCTGATTTACTCAGTTGTAATTTTTTTAGCATACCGGTAACTGAAGTCTGTTTATCTTTTTTAGATTTTTCTTTTATCCTTTTATAAAGATCCTGCTTAGTTAATTGCCCAGTATGCCAATAGCCTTTTTTAGGACTTCTAAAGCATCCTGTGTATCTTTCAGTTCTTTTTTTAATCTGGCAATTTCTTTAGCTTCGTCACTTGAATAATTACCGCTTCCTCTTGAATTAATTACGCCGTCATTACTACTGGCATCTTTAAGCCATTTATGAACAGTGCTATCAGCAATACCAAACTGTTTAGCTATAGCTACTTTAGATTCATCAGGATGTTCTAAAACATATTGAACAACTCCCTGTTTAAATTCATCTGTAAATGTTGGTTTAGTCATCATCATATACCCCTTTTCTATTTTTGATTTAAGCTTATGACATTGTATCATATACTAGCTAGTTCTTCCATTTAACTGGTACAGTTTTTATTCTAGCATCAAATAATGGGCTGAGTGGCCCACCTTGGGGTACTCCTTTTGTAGTTTCTTCAAACTTATGTTTTACTATGACTCCTGCATTGAGATATTTATGTATGAGTGATATAACTCTTCCGTCTTTAATAGTTTGTGACAATATCTGTATAAGTCTTGAATGGTTGACTGTATCAAAGTACTTCTCTAAATCTAGGTCTACTGTATATCGATATCCTTCATTGGCGTATTCGACTACTTTTCTTACTGCTTGATGGGCATTTCTTCTTGGTCGGAACCCATAACTATTGTCACTGAATTGGGGTTCAAATATTGGTGTCAGTACCTGTACTATCGCCTGTTGTATGACCCTATCCGTCACTGTTGGAATTCCTAACTCTCTTTTCTTTCCGTTATCTTTTGGTATTTCTACTCTTTTAACGGCTTGTGGACTATAATGTCCCTCCATGATAAGTTTCTTTAGATAAGACCAGTGTTGTGCGAAATGCGTACGAACTTCTGCGACTTGCATTTTATCTACACCACCACTTCCCTTATTACTCATAACCCTTTGGATTGCCTTTTCTATATTGGCATCCTCCATAATTGTTTCAAGTAACTTCTCATGTACTACAAATCTATTGGTGTTCTTCGTATGTGATATCTCTTGTTTTGATGTAGGATACACTTCTCCACTATTGTCGTATCCCGTACTATCTTCATAGAGTAAGCCTAATGATAGTTGACAGTATCCTATTTTATCTTGAGTATCTTTCATTTCCAGTTCACCTCCTTATGTTCGGTCCTTCGCTAGATAACCATTACAGTTATCATCATCACTACTATGACCTCGGCTGACTTCCTAGGACAAACGTTTCCACCATGATTACATTTTCATCATGTTCCTAGGACCTCCCACGGTAAGACATAACACTTTCATCCTATGTACCCACTATCTTTACACTGCTTATTCCGTCGTACTATTGGACTTCGATTTGTTTAGCAATCTCATCCGATAAGCTTCTGCCTAAAATAGTTCGTATTCCTTGGGTCAGGACTTTGCCTCCAACTTCCTCCCGTTCACACCTTACGATGGATACCTTGTCTTCGGCTAGTGGTTGGTAGTACGAAACCCCCACAGTGGACTTTCACCACCTAGTCTTATGTCATGCGTGGCACACTAAAAAGACTGCATAGTGCAGTCAAAATATATTACTTAGCTTTTAATCTATTTTGTTGTTTACGTTCTTGTTCAGTTAAATAACGTTTTCTCAAACGAATATTTTCTGGAGTTACTTCTACTAATTCATCATCATTAATATAATCTAAACAAGCCTCAAGATTAAATGTTCTAGGACGTTTTAAAACTACTGTAGAATCTTTAGAAGAAGAACGAGTATTAGTTAACTGTTTTCCTTTAGTAACATTAACAACTAAATCATTATCACGACTATGTTCACCAACTATCATTCCTTCATATACTTCGACTCCTGGCCCAACAAACATAGTTCCACGATCTTCTACACCACCTAAAGCATAAGCAGTTGTTTGACCATTATCAATTGAGATTAAAACACCTAAAGCTCGTTCACCTACAGTTTCACCTTCCATAGGACGATATTCTAAAAATGAATGTGAAATAATTCCATATCCTTTTGTCATAGTTAAAAAGTTTGTCATAAACCCAATCATTCCACGTGAAGGAATTGTATATGTAACACTAGTTTGTCCATCATTACTTACCATATTTTCTAAAACACCACGACGATATCCTAATGATTCAATAACATTACCAATACAATCATCAGGTGCTTCAATATTTACTTCTTCAAATGGTTCATATTTAACCCCATCAATTTCTTTAATAATAACTTTAGGTTTAGATACTTGCAATTCGTAACCTTCTCGACGCATATTTTCAATCAAAATAGATAAATGTAATTCTCCACGTCCTGAAACAATCCATTCTTCACTATTAGGAATTCTTTCAATCTTTAAAGAAACATCTCGATTAGTTTCTTTAAACAAACGTTCTTCAATCTGACGAGCCGTTACAAACTTACCATCTTGACCAGCAAATGGAGAAGTATTTGTTCCAAATACCATTTGAATTGTTGGTTCATCAATTTTTAATAATGGTAATGGTTCTTCTTTACCAGTAGTACAAACTGTTTCTCCAACTCCAATATCACTAAGTCCAGCAATTGCAACAATATCACCTGCACTGGCTTCTTTAATTTCAACACGATGTAAACCTAAAAAACCATATAACTTTTGAATTCTAAACTGACTATGTGTTCCATCAGCACGTACACAAGTAACACTTTCGTTAACTTTTATTTTACCACGTTGAATTCGTCCAATTCCAATTCTTCCAACATAATCATTATAATCTAATAAAGCAGGTTGGAATTGTAATGGTCCTTCTTCATCAACTAATGGTTCTGGAATTTCATCGATAATCATATCAAACAAGCAATCCATATTATTAACTTGAGTATTAATATCACTATCTAAACTTGAAGTTCCTTGTAAAGCTGAAGTATATACAGTTGGGAAATCTAATTGATCATCATCAGCACCTAATTCCATGAATAATTCTAAAACTTCATCCATTACTTCTTGAATTCTTACAACTGGGCGATCAACTTTATTGATAACTACGATTGGTTTTACTTTTGCTTCTAAAGCTTTTTTCAAAACAAAACGAGTTTGTGGCATTGTTCCTTCATATGCATCTACAACTAATAATACCCCATCAACCATATTCATAATTCGTTCAACTTCACCACCAAAATCAGCATGACCTGGTGTATCCATAATATTAATACGATAATCTTTATAATTAATTGCTGTATTCTTAGCTAAAATCGTTATTCCTCGTTCACGCTCAAGCGCATTACTATCCATTGCTCTTTCAGCAACTTGTTCATTATCTCTAAATGTACCTGACAATTTCAATAATTGATCAACTAATGTAGTTTTACCGTGATCAACGTGAGCTATAATTGCAATATTTCTTATCTTCATACTTATGACCTCTCTTAATAACTTCATCATTATAACACAGAATTAGATTTTGTCATTTATTTTTTTGCTTTTAATCAACAATAATTCCTAATAATCTTGATAATTCTACTGCTTGATACATATCAACATGGATTCCCTTTAAACTATAAATATCAATTTTTATTCCTTCAATATTAGTACTTTTAAAATCCATATCTTGTAAATTAGTTTTAAAAATCTCGCCATTAATAAAACTAACATCATTAAACTCAAGATTTTTAATCTTCGTTTCCATTATACTACTTTCATCTAAACAACATTCTTTAAACTCAACATTACTAATATTACCTAAAGCCATATTCATATACTTACCTTGAATATCTTCAAACATCACATCTTTTAACGAACAATTTATAAATCCCACTCCAACCATTTTACAATTAATAAAATAACATCTATGAATACTTATTTTTTCAAAAGATATATTTGATAAATCACAGTTAATAAAAATACAATCAACAAAATGTGTATTAGTTAAATTTATTTTACTAAAATCAATTTTTAAAAATTTACATTCATCAATCGTATTATTTTTAATCTCAACAATATCTAATGGTGTTTTATTAAATAAACACTGATAATAACTCTCTACAACTTCTAAATCATTTTCATTTAACAGATGAATTATTGGCTTTTTTATTTTCAAGTTAATCACCTCTAAAATCATTATAACTTAACTAATAAAATTGTAAACAGCATAAATAGCCCCTAAGGGCTATTCATTAATAATTCGATTACTTGCAAGATAAGTAGCAAAATAATACCCACCGTATGCAACAATAATAAATAATGTAGTAACTAAAATATTATCACCAATATCAATATTAGCAGTTAAACTAATTATATGATTAATCTCATTCAAACCAACTAAACTATGAATCAAAGCTACTGCAAGCGGGAACATAAATGCAATTCCAATTTGAATGAATAAACTACGATTAACCATTGGTTTGCTAGCACCTAATTGATTAATTATACGATAACGTTCTTTATTATCAGCAGCTTCAGATAATTGTTCAATCGCTAGTACTGTACCACTAGCAATCGCAAAAACAATACCTAAATACAAACCAATAAAAGTAAACATTGCACTACTACCAATTCCTGCAGTTTTTAACTCAAGCTTTGTATATACATCAATAAACGAATGATCCAAATTATAAGTTTCCATCATATTGTTAAATTTCTCTTCACAAACTTCTTTATTATTTTCATAGTTTCCTACAAGATAAGTAATTCCTTCTACATGACCATATTTTTTAGCAACATTATCACTCACTACAACAAATCCTTGATTACCATTACTATTAGTTATTGAAAGTTCTAAAACATGATCTAATTTACTATTTAAAGTATTATTGGCAATTTGAATTGTTCCATTATCTTTTATAAACTGATTATAATACTCTAATGACATTGGTAAAGTTGATACTAAGATATACTGATTGTCACTCAATTCAACTTTTTGATTATCTTTATTAGCTAATTCCATTAATTTATTAAAATCACTTTCTTTTATTGCCATTATCGATTCTTGTTTTAAATAATCCATATTAAGATATAAATCACTATTTTGTGAAATAAAATCACTGTATGTTAAATCATCAAAAATAATACTTTGATATTGAAAACTTTTTGCAACAATTGATTGATAATCTTTACTATTTTTTAATTCATCAATATTTTTTATTTCATTAGTTGCTGCTGAAAAATCATATGGTGTATTATTAGAAAGCGATTCATTCAATGCATTTGCTAATGATAAAGATGCTGATAAAATTCCAATTGTAAGTAACAGCATTAAAGATATTACAGTTGTAGAAACTACATGTGTATTAATTTTATTACTTACCTGTTTTAAAATAAAAATATTTAAATTTTTATAATAAAGTTTTTTTCTAAGCGAAATAACTTTTAATAAAAAACCAGATACTGATAGGAAAAATAAAAATGTTCCTAAACTACCTAATATAATCATTTTAATAAAATCATTTCCAACTATTAAAATTGCTCCATCATAAAGTAATTTATAAGCATATCCAATTGTTATCAAAGAAATTATAAAAATAATTAAAATTAACCAGTTATTTTTAATTCGTACTTTTTCATTTTTACGCTTTGCTGATAATAAATCGATTAATTTAAAACGATTTAATGTAATTAAATTAAAAACCGTTACAATTACATATATCAAACTAAAACTAATTACTGACCATATCAAAGCATCACTCGAAAAAACAAAACTAAACTTAGTCATATCAGCTTCAAATAACTTTGCTACAAAAACAGAAACTAATTGCGATAGACCAATTCCAATCAATATCCCTGTTATTAAAGAAATAATTCCAACTAAAATAGTTTCAAGAACTAAAATCATCGATACTTTAATATTTGACATTCCTAGCATCAAATAAATCCCAATTTCTTTTTTTCTTCTTTTAATGATAAAATTATTAGCATAAACAATCAAAAAACCTAATACAATAGCAACAAATATCGAAAGAGAACCTATTACATTAACTAATGCCTGTACCATTTTTCTAGTTGACTCATTTAAAGCTAACATTGCAGTTTGACTATCTAATGAATTAAACAAATAAAAAATACTAATTGCAATTACTAAAGTAATAAAATAAATCGAATAATCTTTAATACTTTTTTTGATATTTTTAAACGCTAGTTTAAATAAGCTCATTTAGCTCACCGCCTAATACTGTTTGAACATCCATAATCATATTAAAGAATTCTTTTCGTGAATGTTCTCCTTTAATAACTTCACTAAACAATTTACCATCTTTAATAAAAATAACTCGATCACCATAACTAGCTGTAAAACAATCATGAGTAACCATTAAAATTGTCGCATTTAATTTTTGATTTAAAGCATTTAAACTATCTAGCAACATTTTAGCTGATTTACTATCAAGGGCTCCTGTTGGTTCATCGGCTAAAATTAAATCAGGATCACCAACAATAGCCCTAGCACAAGCAACACGTTGTTTTTGTCCTCCAGACATTTCATATGGGTATTTATCTAAAATACTTTCAATTCCTAGTGCAATAGCTATCTGTTTAACTTTTTCATCAACTAATTTATAATTAGTTTTTTTAATTGTAAGAGCTAGAGCGATATTTTCAAAAGCTGTCAAAGTATCCAAAAGATTAAAGTCTTGAAAAATAAAACCTAAAGAATCACTTCTAAATTTAGTTAATTTTCGTCCCTTTAATTTTGTAATATCTTGATCTTTCAAATAAATATGTCCACTAGTAACTCGATCAATCGTCGAAATACAATTAAGCAAAGTACTTTTACCACTGCCACTAGCCCCCATAATAACAACAAACTCACCATCATTTATATCAAAACTAATATTATCAATTGCTTTAGTAAGATTTGTTTTATTACCATAATATTTTTCAATATTTTCAATTCTTAATATTTTTTCCATCTATCTTCACCTCAATAATCATTATAATGATTATTTTATTTTAAACCATCGAATAAAATAACATAACCTTACATTATCGTAAGGTTATAAAAGAGCTATGAGGAAAAATAATTGTTACTGTTGTTTTTTCATTAGAAGAAATCTTAATTTCGTGATTAAGTCGTAAACAAAGTTTTTTACATAAATACAAACCGATACCTGTGCTTTTTTTATTACTTCGTCCATTTGTTCCAGTAAATCCTTTATCAAAAACTCGATCAATTTCATCTTTCAAAATTCCAATTCCATTATCACTAATCATCAATTCATCGTGATCTTGATATTTTTTAGCACTTATAATTATAACAGGATCTTGGTTTATATATTTAATAGCATTATTAATAATTTGATTTAATATAAATTCCAACCATTTTTTATCACTATATACTTGAATATTTAAATTATTTAATTCAATTTTAATTCTTTT
The DNA here is from genome assembly GCF_025149465.1 of Thomasclavelia spiroformis DSM 1552. Classification (NCBI taxonomy): domain Bacteria; kingdom Bacillati; phylum Bacillota; class Erysipelotrichia; order Erysipelotrichales; family Coprobacillaceae; genus Thomasclavelia; species Thomasclavelia spiroformis. The sequence goes on from NZ_CP102275.1 coordinate 1,905,072, forward strand.
ACTAATTAAATCTTTTTTATTTTGTTTAATAACTGTATTAACTACATCATTTAGATTAACTTCTTTGATTAAATAATCTTTTTCAACGTTTTCACTACGAGCATAAAATAAAACTTGCTGTAAATAATTTTCTATTTTAATCAACTCTTCTTGGATACTTTGATTTATTGAATTAGGATTATTTTCAACGATCATTAAACATGTTGCAAGTGGTGTTTTTACTTCATGACACCACATTTCAATATATTCTTTTAATTCACTATGTTGATAACGAATTTCATTAATATGTTCTTTCATCGCTTTATCAATTTCATATAAACTATCAACCATAATTTTACCTTCAAGAAAATGTGGTTTATTTAATAATTCTGTAATTAAATATTTTTGATCTAATCTATCAAGTAACTTAATCATATTATTATAATAATTACGTTTACGTAAATAATTATAACTAAATAAAAAAATATATCCAAACCCAAATAACACCAGCAGATACGTTATTAAAAATAAATGTAAATTAAATATCCATAATATTACCCAGCTTAATAAAATTATTACTACAGCTACTACAATACTAATAATTTGATCTTTTATATAATCTTTTAAACTCATAAAATAATATACCCTTGTTTTCTTTTAGTTAAAATCACATCTTTTAAACCAACATCCTCTAATTTCTTTCGTAAACGATTAATATTAACAGTTAAAGTATTATCATCAACAAACATATCACTATCCCATAAATAAGACATTAATTTTTCACGAGAAATAATCATCCCTCGATGTGATAATAAATAATAAAATATCTTTAATTCATTTTTCGATAAATCAACTACTTGATTATTTTTAATAATACTGCTTTTGGAAACATCTAAACATATATCTTGATAATTAATTGTTAGCTCTTCTTTAGGATTAGTACGTTTTAAAACAGCTTCAATTCTTGCAAGCAATATCAATGGATTATATGGTTTAGTTACAAAATCATCTGCACCATAATTAATACACATCAATTCATCAAGTTCACTATTTCGACTTGTCACAATGATAATTGGTTTATTAGCAATTTTGCGATATTCTCGACATAAAAATTCACCATTTACATTAGGTAAATTTACATCCAATAAAATCAAATCACCATCAAAACAAAGCATTTGTTTTAAAGTATCATCAAAATCAATAATCTCTTTTGTCTTAAAACCATTATTATTTAAAAATACTTTTAATTCTTGTCTTAACTTTATCTCATCTTCTACAATTAATATTTCAGCCATAATCTTACCTTTAATCATTCTCCAATATTTCTTTAATTGTTTTTGTATAAGCTAAATATCCTTTATCATTGATATGCAAACCATCAACATAATAATCTTCAATTGGTTCTCCTTTTTTATTACACAATGAACCATAAGCATTAATAAAGGTAACATAATCATATGGAATTATTTTTTTAAATTCCTTAAAAATTATCTTTAACATATCATTACTACGCATTCCTTTTTTTAATGCTTTATAACCATATTCCTTTTCCAAGCATGGTAATGGAGATACTACATATATCTTACATTCTTTACAATTATAATGTATTAATTCAACCATCTCTTTAACATTTAATGCAATATCACGAGGACTTTCCATTACGGTATCACCTAAATCATTCGTTCCAATCATAATAACAACTTTATTAGGTTTAAACTTAATAACTCCCTCATCAATAAAATTCAATAATATTTTAGAGCTAATTCCTGCAAGTCCACAATTATATTTATTTAAAATTTCTGGATAGTATTTATCCAAATCACAATACTGAGTTATTGAATCACCAAAAAAAACAACACCATTTTCTTTAGCATAATATCTTTGTTTAATAATTTCTAACATCCTAATTAATACAAATTCTCTTAACTGATAATAATTAGTTAAATAGTGCATACTTTCTTTCATCACTAAACCTCCTTTCTATATTCTAACACAAAATTAAAGGTAATGGCACTTTTGACCATTACCTCTAAACATTAATTTTCTTTTTTTTCTAAGTACTGTATATCCAGCTACACTTAATAATGCGATTGTTGCAAACATTCCTGTTAAGCTTTCATCTCCTGTTTTTACACTTGTAGTTGTATCACCATTATTTACTGGTGTACTTACTGTGTTATCAGTTGTTACTGTTTGTAATCCAGCAATTGCTTTTTCTAATGTAAATTTTGCATTATCTACTTCTTCTTGTGTTGCATTTGGATTTTCATATACTGCTTTTGCTTCATTTAATGCTTTTGTTAATCCATCAAATGTTGCTTTTGTATAATTTACAGCATTTAATCCATTTGCTTGATTGATTAAGTCTTCTAATAAGCTCTTATCTGGAATTAATCTTAAGTTCAAGAATGCTGTTACTAATTCACTGTATGCATTGTTTACTTCTTCTTGCATTGCATTTTCATCGTTATACACAGCTTTTGCTTCACTTAATTCTGTTTCAAATGCTGTCCATGTATCCTCAGTATACTTATCAGCTTCTAATCCACTAACTTTATCGATAAATGCTTTTAATGCTGTTTTATCACCTTTTACAAAGTCTAACATATGCATTGCACTTGCAAGTCGATCGAATGCATTATTTACTTCTGCCTGTGTTGCACTTGTATCATTGTATACTGCATCAGCTTCATCTCTAGCCGCTTTGAATTCATCAACTACTGCTGGTATTACATCTTTTAAATCTTCATCAGTAATTGCATTAGCTAAATCTAGTGCAATCTTTAATGCTGTTTTATCTACATCAGTTACTACTGGTTTTAAATTATCAATCGCATTAGTTAAAGTATTATATGCATTATCAATTTCTTCTTGGGTAGCATCTTCTTTTGCTGCAATTGTTTTAGCATTAGTCAATGCTTCTTGTAATACTTTCCATGTATCATCTGTATAATTAGCTACATTTAAACTATCTGCTTCTTTTATTTTTTCGTTTAAAGCAGCTTTATCTACTTGTAATTCTATACATTCAATTTCTAGTTTATCTAATTGTGGTGATTTTCCTTCAGGTCCAGTAAACACTAAAATACCTTCACCTGCTTCTAAGATATTTAAATCAAATTCTGCAATATGTGTTTCAGCAGTACTTGATGCATCAGCCGATACTTCACCACTTTCAATTTTTCCATTTTCTTCTGACCATGATAGTTTGTTAGCATTTGAACCACTTCGATAATATGCTTTTACATGATATATTCCCGCAGTTTCAACATCATAGTTATATTTAACAACATCTCCTTGAAGGATTGCATCAACAAATTTTCCATTACTTGCCCATGAACCTTCAGTTACAATACATGGCCAACCATTATCATTACTTGGATCATTTACAATTTCACTTGCAAATTCAGCTTCAAGTGATGATACATCACCGATTTGTTTTGGGAAAATAAATGGATCTTCTTTAGCATATTTTTCTCTTTCTACTAATCCATTTACTGCATTATTTAAATCAGTTATTGCCTGTTGTATCTGTGTAACACTTACATTTTGTGTGTTAGCAGTTTCGATTGCATATGCTAATGCCTGTTCAAAATCTTCCCAACCACTAATATACCAATCTTTTTGTTTATGTTCTACTGATTTAATAAGTTCATTTAATTCTTTTAAGAAACTTGTTTCAGTATCTCTAATTGTAATATTTGCCTTATCATTAAATCCTAAAATCAAATCTGTACTTGGATCTGTTAATTCAATACTAAACATACGATCACCAGTAGCATTAGTATTTCTTCTTGTTTCTACTGGAGCTGTAACTTCTTTTACTCCATCTTCCATAACAATATTACTAATTAATTCAGTATTAAAGTCATCTTGGATTGCTGTTCCTGGATTAGGTTGTAATTTAGCGGAAATTGTTCCATTAGTTCCTCCTACACGAACAATTTTTACATTCATTCTTTCATCTTCGTTCATTATATATTCAGAAGCTTCTAATCCAATCATTCCTTTTCCACCATTATTAATAACATATGCAGCTTCAATACCAACAGCTTTTGAAGTAATTTCTAATTTTAATGTATGTTTCCCATCTGTTAAATCATCAGAAGCAAACAACATTTGTCCTGTAGCACGTGAGCTAGCGCTTGTATCAATATTTATTGGTGTTCCATCATCAATTGTAATAGTAGCATTACCATGATTTGGATCTTTAGTTCCTAATAAATAAACTTTACTTCCTGTAAATGTAAGCGTTAATGAAGAACCAGTATAGGCATAGCGGTTAGTTCCATTAATAAAATTTGTGCCATTTTCTTTATTCCATGTACCACTAAAAGCAAAACCAGCTCCATCATTGATATTTGTATCTTCAATATCAATGACATCCATTCCATCAGGAGCACTACCAGCTAACTCAAATGCTTCACTTGTTTTATATACTCCTATTTCACTAATAATTGGTAAGGCATCTGTTTTATTTGTATCAACTGTAATTCTAATTTGATCAGCTTTTACAGTTCCTGTTCTAACTAATCTTTTTGCACCAATAGTCTTACCTTCATCCATTGTTTTCCATTGACCATCGTCACCATTTCGATATTCAACTTTATATTCATTAATGCTTTAGCCAAATTGAATTGCTTCTTCAATTGATACAACATCAAAAGACTTAGTTGAACCTAAATTAATTAATAAAGTTCCACTTTGTCCTTGATCATCAACTGTCCAATATGTACTATCATTTCCATCAATAACATTACTTGGTTTGTAAGTAATATCATTACCTCGAACACTTGATGCTACTATTTTAGCATCAGCACTAGCAGCTAAGTTTTCATCAAATGTTTCATTAATATTTTGTCCAAATTCAGCTAACCTTTCTAATATTTGATCATCAACTGTTCCATCAGTATTTGGTGGTACATTTAACAATAATGGTGCATTATGTCCAACAGAATTAAAATACATATTACCTAAATCAGTAATACTTTTAGGCGTATTTTTTTTGTTCCCCAGAACCATCCAGAAGTAATACGAGCATCAGCTTCTGGTACTGTCCACTTATTCCCATTTTCATAACCTACTGAATAACTACCTTGCATATTATCATCACAAGTATCAGCTTCAACATTAACATTTGATTTTGACCATGTATCTTTTGCTGCATATCCATTTTCATTTCCAATCCAACGAACTGTGGTATTTGCTCCACATTGGAAAATCATACATTCACTGTCAAAACCAGCTTCTTCGCCTTCTTGTGATTGGATAGTATTATACCAACGTTTAAAATCATATTCTTGTGCGTTTGCACCGCTTCCTTTAGCACCATCCATCCAAATTTCAGTAAAATGACCATTATTACCATATTTGTCATTACCTAAAATTTCATTTAATTGATTAACATAATAATCATTATAATCTAATACATCTTTATCTGCAGTTGTAGGATTACCATTTTCATCATAATATCCATAACTAGGAGCATGGATATCCCATGGTGATAAATATAATCCCATATCAATATCATATTTTGAACATTCTTCAGAAATTTCTGCAAGAATATCGCCATCACCATTTTTATAACTTGTACTAGCCACATCGTAATCTGTATATTGGCTATTCCATATACAAAAACCATCATGATGTTTTGCCGTTACAATAATTTTTTTAAATCCTGCATCTTTAAATGCCTTCACTAATGTTTTAGCATCAAAATCTTTTTCTAATCTAAAGATTTCATCTGGTGTTTGATCACCGTAATTTTCTCCCCATTCAATTTCATTGAATGTATTTGGCCCAAAATGAACAAAACCTGCTAACTCCTCTTTTTGATAACGATATTGTTCATTTGTAGGCGTAACTCCCCATGCCTTAGGCACATCAGTTTGGGTATCTGATAAATCATCATCGCTAATATAACCATCAATAGCATTTACAGAAGTTGTCCCAATCATCCCTGTTGCCAAAGACATCGTCATCACTAATGATAACAATACTTTGTTTAATTTCACTTTCCTTTACCTTCCTTTAAATTATTCTTTCCTATATAATAAATAACCTTAATAAAAAATATTATCTTATTATCATCCTCCCCCTACATACATAATATATATAACATTATACTTTTTTTATAAAATCGCTTTCAATAAATTTAACAACTTATTTATATTCAATTTTATATTGTTTCAAAAGAATAATTTATAGAAAATAATAAATGCATGGCTCATAAGAATAATATAAATAATTTCATCAAAATAGTAAACTAATAAACCATTAATATATTTTTTTAATTTCAATATTTAATTCATTTAAAAATAACGTCAAAGTTATTAACTAAGACGTTATTTTACTTTTTAATCTTCTTTTTTTCTAAGTACTGTATATCCAGCTACACTTAATAATGCAAGCCCTGCTAATGTTCCTACTAGTGCATTATCTCCTGTTTTTACACTTTTAGTTGTATCACCATTATTTACTGGTGTACTTACTGTGTTATCTACATTTGATGGTGTACTTGCTTGTAATCCTGCAATTGCTTTTTCTAATGTAAATTTTGCATTATCTACTTCTTTTTGAGTGGCATTTGGATTTTCATATACTGCTTTTGCTTCATTTAATGCTTTTGTTAATCCATCAAATGATGCTTTTGTATAGTTTGCTTTGTTTAATCCATTTGCTTGATTGATTAATTCTTCTAATAAGCTCTTATCTGGAATTAATCTTAAGTTCAAGAATGCTGTTACTAATTCACTGTATGCTGTATTTACTTCTTCTTGCATTGCATTTTCATCGTTATATACAGCAATTGCTTCATTTAATTCTGTTTCAAATGCTGTCCATGTAGTTTCTGTATATTTAGCAGCTTCTAATTCGCTTACTTTATCGATGAATGCTTTTAATGCTGTTTTATCACCTTTTACAAAGTCTAACATATGCATTGCACTTGCAAGTCTATCAAATGCATTATTTACTTCAACTTGTGAAGCACTAGCATTATTATATACTGCATTAGCTTCATCTCTTGCTGCAATGAACTCATCAGCTACTGCTGGTACAACATTAGCTAAATCTTCAGCTGTAATTGCATTTGCTAAATCTACTGCAATTTTTAATGCTGTTTTATCACTGTCAACTTCTGGTAGTTTAGCTAGTTCTTTTACTTCATCTGCACTTAAAGCTCGATTGTAAACACTTATTTCATCTAATGAACCATATAAACTTCCTGTGTCTGCTAAATCTGATTTAGCATTGGCTCCTATTCTTTTTAACGGTCCATTTATTGTTACATTTAAGTGATCTTGATATTCTCCATTTACATATAATGTTGTTCCACTTTCATCACTTACAAATGTTAAATGTACCCATTCATCGATTGGTGCTGTGTAATTGAATGAATAATCTTCTACTCCAAATTCTGTAATTCCAACCTTTGTCGTATTTTCCCATTGTTCTAGTTTGATTTCTCCTTGGTCTCCTGAAAGTAGAGCAGTATTTGTAGCACTGTTTTCACTGCGTTTTACCCACATTCCAGCACTCCAGTTGCCCTCTAGATCATCGATATTTAAATCTACATAACCACTTCCATTGAAATCAAGGGCACTTCCTTTAACACCATCGATCCAGCTTACATCCCCTTGAAGTGTTCCTGTATACTTACCTTCTGTATCAGTAATTGTATTACCTTTACCTTCATCTAAGTTCCACATTCCTATATATGATGTTTTCTTATCACTTATAATTTCATCAAGTTTTTTTATTATTTCTTTTAATTCACTATCAGTACATTCATTATTTAATAATATTTCTGCTTTTTTAATTATTTCTTGTAATTCATTCCATTGTGTAGGTAAATAGTTTATCTCTTTTTCTTGCTTTGCATCATATAACACTGAAATCAATGGATCTTTATCAACCTTTCCATCCAGTGTTCCATTTTTTGATTGATTAAACATCCAATTAATTAAATCATCAATGTTACTTACTCCATCATTGTCATCATCTAATATTGGACTATAAGCAGCATTCCAACATGGATGACTCTCTTGATTATATTCAACTAAAGAAACATTTCCATATTTTCTTAATGAAGAATACATTTTTAAAGAAGAAATATGATCAATTGTTGTATCTTTCAATCCATGATACATTTTTATTGGAATATTTTGAGCATTTTTAGCTTTACTAGGATCTCCAATTCCACAAATTGGTACGGCTGCAGCAAAGATATTTTCATTATCTCTTGAAATTAAATCCCAAGTTGCACAGCCACCCATAGAAATACCAGTAACATATGCACGATTTATATCACTTTTTGTTTGTTGTTGTACAGCTTCAACCAATTCAACAACTGCATTTAAATTATTTGTACGTGGAGTTTCATCCATATTCCATTGTTCAATATTCCACTGTGACCATTTATCATCACCTTTTATTCCAACCCATTGATCTTTAAAATAATCAATTTCATTTAATCCATTAGTTGCATTAGGTGTTTGAGGAACAAGTATTATAGCCTGTCGATCAGGATTATCTTGTTCCTGAATCAATCTAAAAACTACAGCATTGTGATATCTTATGGCAATTTCATTATTTCCACCATCTGAATATCCATGCATATACATTACTAATGGTAAATTTTCAATTGGATTTCCCTTATCATCAGTAGGAATATGTACCCAATAAGGTATAGAATAACCAGTCGAATCAGTAAACATCAAATGTTTAAAATTACCAGCTTTAACTAACTCTTCAACTCCTTCGTCACTGTCTCCTTGACTACCGAAACCAAAAGTATACGGCCTAATAATATTTGCTGGAGATGTTTGGTTTATTGTTATTGCATAAGTGGGAACAATCATTCCAAGAGAAATACAAAAAACAAGTAAATATTTTATTTTACTAAATATTCTACTCACTTTAATCTTCCTGGTATATTGAAGTTACTCATACAAAGAGTAATAAATCTAATATACCAATTCTCCTTTCTACCTGAATTATTTGGTATCACTTCAGGTTGTGTTAAAATGTGTAATTGTGAATGTGGATTTGTATTTTTTTCCTTATTGCTTTGACTTTTCAGAAAGGATCTTACCACTTCTTTGTATCGCATTTATTATTAGTTGTATGAGTCTTTTGAATTCTGAACACACCAGGTTTTTGATACCTTTGAAGTGGATCTGATTTCACAATCACAAATCATCTTAAGAAAGGAATTGATAATTATGAAACTTGTTGGAATTGACATTGCCAAATATAAACATGCCGCTTTTATCATGGATGCTTCTACTGGCGAATCTTTATGTGATCCTTTTTTATTCAAAAACAATAAAGATGGATTTCAAAAATTTTATGACGAACTTAATAAATACACACAAGATGAACTTTTAATCGGTATGGAAGATACAGGACACTATAACTTTGCCATTGAAAGCTGTTTATTGGCTAAAGGTTATAAAGTTGCTTTAATCAATCCTATTACCACTAAGAACCTTAGAAAAGCTTCTTTAAAAACTGTTAAAAGCGATAAAGAAGATGCTATTTTAATTACCAAAGCTCTCCTAGATAAAGATTACTATCGCATCATCTCTATTCAAGATGAGAAATTAAAGGAGGCCAAAGAATTAACGCGCTATCGTACACAATTGACAATTGAAATGAATCGTAAGAAGAATATTCTTCAAAGACATATTGATATTGTTTTTCCTGAATTTAATACATTATTTAATAATGAATACACCATTACATATTTAAATATTTTAAGAAAATATGGTGATGCCTATACCATTGCACATACAGATATTCGTTCTTTAAGAAAATGTTTTAAATACTGTAATATCTTCTCAGCAGAAGACTTAAAAGAATTAGCTTCTAATTCTGTGGGTATTCATGATGTTTCTATTTCTTTTATCATTCAATCGGTTATTTCCAGTATTGATTTAATAAACTCTCAAATTGAAGAATTAGATAAAAAAATAGAAGAACTCGCCATCACACAAGATTCTTCTATCACATCAATACCAGGAATATCAATTATTACTGGTACTTCTATTTTAGCTGAACTTGGTGATATAAGTAAATACTCAAATGCAGGAAAATTAATTAAATTTGCAGGTGTGAATCCATATATCAGTGAATCTGGCGAATTTTCAGCTGATAAAACAGCCATAACCAAGAAAGGTTCTAAATATCTAAGGGCAACACTTTATCGAGTCATCATACCTGTAATACGCCACAACCCTGCATTTAATAACTACTATCATTTAAAACGAAGTCAAGGCAAAGGACATCTTTGCGCTTTAGGTCATTGTGTAAGAAAACTTTTAAGAATCATTTATCATCTTGAAATAAATCATATTACTTTTGATATAAATTCTCTTAAATAATCAAAACATTTATCGAACTAAATTCTATTAAAATAAGCTATTTTTACGATAGTTCTTTTTAACATTTTTTCATTCACAATTTCAAAGATCAAATACTATATTTTCAAGTAATTTATTTTCATACTATTTCATAATCTACTACTTGACTTTAATATAGTTGTCTTTCTTTATAAAAAATCTTCCAATTCACAAAAATTAATATATGTTAATTAAAATATTAGAAATTTATTCATAAAATTAAAAAGGTAGCATTTAATAAATCAATTATAAATATATAAACTATTAAAAATTTAAATATTTATTAAAAAGGCTTACACTAAACGAATATTTATTAATCTACTACCCATAAATATTATAGCATTGACAAGAATTCATTTAAATTCCCATTAACTTATCAATGTATCCAAAAAGGTAACACTTTTAGCTAAGTGTTACCTTCTGTTAAATTTTAATTTTCTTTTCTTCTTAATACTGCATATCCAGCTACACTTAATAATGCAATTGTTGCAAACATTCCTGCTAAGCTTTCATCTCCTGTTTTTACACTTGTAGTTGTATCACCATTATTTACTGGTGTACTTACTGTGTTATCAGTTGTTACTGTTTGTAATCCGGCAATTGCTTTTTCTAATGTAAATTTTGCATTATCTACTTCTTCTTGTGTTGCATTTGGATTTTCATATACTGCTTTTGCTTCATTTAATGCTTTTGTTAATCCATCAAATGTTGCTTTTGTATAATTTACAGCATTTAATCCATTTGCTTGATTGATTAAGTCTTCTAATAAGCTCTTATCTGGAATTAATCTTAAGTTCAAGAATGCTGTTACTAATTCACTGTATGCATTGTTTACTTCTTCTTGCATTGCATTTTCATCGTTATATACTGCTATAGCTTCATTTAATTCTGTTTCAAATGCTGCCCATGTAGTTTCTGTATATTTATCAGCTTCTAATCCACTAACTTTATTGATGAATGCTTTTAATGCTGTTTTATCTCCTTTTACAAAGTCTAACATATGCATTGCACTTGCAAGTCTGTCAAATGCATTATTTATTTCTTCTTGAGTTGCGCCTCTATCACCGTAAATAGCATTAGCTTCATCTCTTGCTGCTTTGAATTCATCAGCTACTGCTGGTACAACATTAGCTAAATCTTCATCAGTGATTGCATTTGCTAGATCAATTGCAATTTTTAATGCTGTTTTATCAGCTTCAACACTAGGAACTAAGTTTTCTACAGCTGTTTGTAAATCAGCTAGTGCATTATCAATAGCTTTTTGATTACTGTTATTATTAGCTAATACTTCATTAGCAGCAGCTAATTTTTCAGCAAATACTTGATAAGATTCTGGTGTATATTCATCTTCATCAATATTTAAACCATTAATATATTCTTGTAATACACTACGATTTGGTAATAAATCAATACCATTTAATTTAATTACTTCTGTAATAGTTGGAACACTATTTGCATCCCATTCAAATTTCAATTCATAAATATTATCCCAGAATGGTAAATAGATTTCATTCAATGATTTGCTTAAAGTACCTACTTGTACCCATTCTCTACCATTTTCACCATCTACTAACACTAATACTCTAGCATTAGAAACGTCTCCTTTTTGAATAATGTTCATTCTTGTAACATCTAATTTTTCAGAAAGTGTATAACTAATATATCCTGCTTCTGTAGTATCTGGTTTATATGCAGTAGATAAATTACTATCAAACATATTTTGTGGTGCATAACCGTTTACTTCAGGTGCACTTGCTTCAAATGCAGCATCACCAGCATTAACTGTTACTAAAAATTTAGTAAGTTCAAATGTAATTGGTGTATCTGTTTTATTAATCAATCTTACATAACGAGCACTAGGTAAGTCTGCATTTTGTAAATCAACATCTACCCAATCAAGGTTATTTTTAGATACTTGTAAAGTTAATGCTTCACCATTTACCAATTGTAAATCAATATTTGCTAATTCTCTAATTCCTAATAATGTAACTCCAATATATTCATCAGAATTTAATGTAATAGCATCAGCTGGTGGTACAATTGATGCTTTTTCTGCATCAATTACTGTTGCAATATTCTTTAAACTTTCATTATTTGTATCAACAAAAGTATCTTTTGGTTTATTAACTCTAAAATCAGACATTTTTAACCAAACATTTTTTTCTTTAGTATTTCTAACTCGTACATAACGAGCATTGACTCCTGTTAAATCTGCTTCTACTGTTTTCTTTTCTACATTTTGACTGTAACTTCCATATACAGTATAATTTTGACCATCTGTTGAATATTCTAAATCATAGCCAGCCCAATAATCATTTCCTGAAGCACCCATAACAAATCTTACTAAACCTAATGGTTTTACTTCACCTAAATCAAGACCAACAAAATCTCCTACTTTAGAATTTTTATTATACCATACAAAAGTATCATCGCTTTCATCAGTCAATCTAGATTCATAATAATTACTATAAACTTCATAAGTGTCTGTTTTAATAACATTTGCAGGGTATTTAGTACCAGTATTACCACTTTCGTCATTTACTACGATATCACGAACCCCTAACCATGTATTTGTTCTATCTGCAGTAGCAATTGCTCTAATTGCTTTTACACCTTTTAAATCAAGACCAGTAATATTTATTTCTTGTGGTAAATTATATTCTTCACCATTAACATCTATCCATTCTACTCCATCTGTAGTATATTGAACTTTAGCTCTTTGGAAAGTATCATTATAATTTCCACTTTGTCCTAATCTAAATGTAACACTATTAATATCAATTGGCTTACTATACTCAAGACCAACATATGTACCAGCCTCAATCGAATTAGGTACTTTATAAATAATTTCCGTACTTGCGTCATTATCTAATACATTACTGATTGTACCTGTTGCACCATCTAAACGATTTGTAATAAACGTAACATTCTGTTGTCCTGGATTAATAAGTCCTATAACTTTACCATATAAATTAGTATCTAAATTTTGCATAAACGAATAGATATGTTGTCTACCTACTCTTGCATATTCTGTATGATCAACATAATGGAAACCATGTTCTCTTGAAGCATCATATGCAGTTTGTCCATTTGAATAATAATCCCAAATTACACTTGTTTCTTCATTATTTTGTAATGCTTTAGCAGCATTTAAATAATTTATAACTGCTTCTGTTGTATCTTTCCAACAATCTAACCAATAAATAATTTGGTCTCTTGTTCTTTCATTTCCTGGATTATTTGTATAAGTATTAGCGCAGTTTTGTAATAATGTAAATTCATCAATTAAGTCATTTGCTTGAGCAATAATATCATTTCCAGCTCTTAAATCACTCATAAATTGACTTAACTTTGGTGCTAGCTCTACAGATTCTGGAATTCCTGTATTAGAATTCATCATGTGCTTTCCAAGTTCTCTTAGAGCAATTGATGCTTCTGTATCATAAACTGTTCCATGATCCATATAATTGAAAGAATCATGCCATACTTTTTCATAATCACTTTCACTTTCCCAGATATTCCATGCATAATCTGCATTAGCCAAAATTCCATGTTTACTTGCTTCTGATTGTTGCATTGGATTTAAAACAATTCCAGCTATTTTTTCTGGATCAGCACCTGGAATTAAGAATCTAGTTGCTCCACCCATGATTAATCCATCTTTAGTTTGATCACTACATGGCCAATTAATCCACATATATGGGCTTCTTGACATACTGTTATTGAAATTATTTAAGAAAGTTGAATTTGTTGATCCAAATACTTGTCCACCAGTTTGAATGATTTTAACACTTTCAGGCATTCCTCTTAATCCTGTTACACCTGTACCATTTCCATAATAATTAGCTGGACAGAACATCATATCTGTTCTTAATCCTTCTACTGTTTCTTGTTTTTCATTTAACCAATTTGTCAAATCTGTCATTAATCTTATATAACTTGAATCGCCTCCATATGGCATAGAAGCATCATCAGCTAAGATTGCAAATTGTCTTATTCCTGCATCCATTAATTGTTCAAATTTTGTTTTAACAACATTTAAATCCTCATTATAAACTTCATCAGAATAGAATCTAAAGGCGTTTGACATAAATGGATGTAATGCATATACATAATAGCATTTACTTCTATTACCTGCTTCTGCAGCCATAGATATTCCTTCTAATTCTTCTTTAGTATATAATTCTCTCCAATTGCTATTATGCTTAGGATCATCTTTAGGAGCATAGATATATTGATTTAATTTATAATCTCCTCCAAAAGTCATTAAATCTGCACGATCTTCATTTGACCATGGATTTCCATAATATCCTTCAATGAAACCTCTGGCCTTAACATCTGCATAATCATTCATTTTCAAGTTCAAAATAGTACTATCTTCTACTTGTGTAAAAATATGTTTTAATGATGTTATCCCGTGGAAAGCAGCATCAGTATCTTTTCCTAGTACTGCAATAGTACCATCATTAATACTTAAAATATAAGAATCATATTTATCAAATAATTCTTCACTATCAATTAAATTATTTTCTTTAAAATATTTGTCTACATAATCATCAGAATTATAAATTCCTACAACTACATTTGTTTTTTCAACATTAACAGCTTCACCAACTGTACATGTCTTATTTAATAAACCTAATACATCAACTGTATGATCTTTAGTATAGCTATCAATTCCTTTACCATATACTACATTTACATCATCAGAAATAACAAAATTTCCTTCTCTGTAAACTACTTCATGAGGTGTTGGAAAAACAGCATATGTTTGTTCCTCGTCTTCTGCATTTACTGGATTTAATATAATCAATGAACTAAATACCATCGCAAATGTTACAACGATTGTTAATACTTTTTTTAATTTTTTCCCCATATTCTTTTCCTTTCCCGTATTACTACGTACCTAATAAACTATTTATTAAACTTTTCCCCATTAAAAATTTCCCTTATCACCTCCTATAATATCTACTTCTTTTTTTAAATAAAATAATTTTATCAAAAAGACAGAAAGAATAAATATTATTATATATTCCTCTTATCTATCTTACTATTTTCTATCCAATATATCATTACAATAACACATTCCTCTATATATTTAAGCGCTTACTTTAACAAACGTTTTATAACTAATTATTTTTTTATAAAATCAATCATATGTACATTATAATATTAGGTATTTTTTATACTTAATCAAAGAATCATTCTCATATTGTTGTAAAAAATAAATAAAAAACACAATTAATTATTCAGCTATAAAATATAATATATTTTTAACTTTACTAAAATCATCAAATTCATATATAAAAATAACTATTATCAATATTATTTCGTAAAATAAAATTTTAAATCACATTACTTAAAAATAACAATAAAGCATAAATTTACAACATTTTTCATTTACTATAACTTCCAAGTAAAAATAATATCTTATTTATTTTACCACCCTTATTTAATTCCTTACCTCTGTTTATATTATACTACTATTAATTCATAAATACATGTCAAAATTAATATATTTTTCTATCTGTTAACATTATATCATTTATAAATATGTAGCAAAATTCTCATAAATCAACAAATGTATCCAAAAAGGTAACATTTTCAATAAAATATTACCTTTTGCATAACAAATTTTAATTTTCTTTTCTTCTAAGTACTGTATATCCAGCTACACTTAATAATGCAATTGTTGCAAACATTCCTGCTAAGCTTTCATCTCCGGTTTTTACACTTGCAGTTGTATCACCATTATTTACTGGTGTACTTACTGTGTTATCTACATTTGATGGTGTACTTGCTTGTAATCCTGCAAGAGCTTTGGCTAGAACATCTTTTGCATTATCTACTTCTTCTTGAGTTGCATCTGGATCATCAAATACTGCTTTTGCTTCATTTAATGCTTTTGTTAAGCCATCAAATGTTGCTTTTGTATAGTTTGCCCCGTTTAATCCTTCTGCCTTATTGATTAATTCTTCTAATAAATCTTTATTAGGAATTAATCTTAAATCTAAGTATGCTCTTACTAATGCTTCATAAGCAGCATTTACTTCATCTTGTGTTGCTGCTGGATTATCTAATACTGCTTGAGCAGTAGTCATTGGACCAGTTAAATTATTCCATGAAGTTTCTGTATATAATTCACTGTCTAATCCATTAATTTTATCTACCATTGCTTGTAATGCAGTCTTATCTGCTACTACAACTAATTGAGCATATCCGTCTTTTAAGTTATTTAATGCATCTTGTACTTCGTATTCTAATGCATTTACATCATCATTAACAGCAATTGCTGCATCTAATGCATCTTTGAATACTTTCCATGAATCTGCTGTATAATCTTTTTCATCAAGTTTACTGTATTCTTCAATCAATTTAATTAATTCTTCTTTATTACCTTTTTTAAAGTCTACCATTTGAATAGCTTTTGCTAAACGGAAGAATGATGTATCAACAGTAGCTTGATCAGCATTTAGATCAGCTAAGATTGTTTCAGCTTCTGCAAGTGCTGCATTGAATTCTGTTACTACAGCAGGAATAACATCATCTAATGCTCCTTGTTCTACAAGAGCTTTAGCAGTAGTTACTGCTGTTTCTAAGGCAACTTTATTTACTGTTCCTGGTGTTTCAGTTAATAGTTCTCTTGAAAGCTCAATAATTCCGTCTTTCATTCTATTTACTTCTGAATATACTAATTGACGATCAGCTTCACTTGCTGGTACCTTACTTCCATAAGATCCCCCAGCATTTGGGATTTCCATTGAACCAACTAAATCATTAACTTTTTCTTTTAGTTCATCTGATTGTTCCATTAGATATTTTGCTTTATTAATATCTCTAATTCCTTTTTTAAGCATTTCGTATCTTGGAGTACTATAGAAAGAAGCATTATAATTTTCATCTAATTCTTCTTTTTCTACTGGGTAGATAAACCATCCATCTCCAGGTTCCCAATAACGATAACTGATGTTTTCATGCATATTGTATACATAGTTATCCCATGCCCATCTCATAAATCCGTCTGTTTGAGTAGTTAATGAATACCACATTGTCCAATAGTTATCTGCTGGATCACTGATTGTATAGTTACTTGGATAATCTCCTGTACATGTATAAATTGTTGTTTTCAATCCTCTTTCTTTTCGATGTTGTGATAATGCTTGCATTTGTTCTCTATTAGCAGCATTACCTTGATTGATTGAAATATCATCAATTCTATCTGTAAAATCATAGTATTGTGGTGCTGCATAATTCAATGCTGATGAAATTTTAAAATGATTCCCTTCTTCATCTGTAATTGATTCAATCATTTCAACAGCTGGTTCTAATTGATCCAATCCTCTTTCATCCATTGAAATATATGTGATTTCAAACCATCCTTTTTCTTTTGAATGTTTCATGAAATCTGTTAAGAAAATTTCCCATATCTCTTTCCAGTCTGCACTTCCTGGAGTATATGATCTTTTTACTGTTTGTTGTGTTGCTTCATCATAATAAGCGATTTGATTATTCCATGGTACAATACTATAACATTTGATTTGTCCAATTCCATTTTCTGGATCAAGTACACCACATTCAATTTGGAAATTAATCCATGCATCATACCATGTATAGTCGAATTCAAATGTTCCATCTGCATTCTTTGTCCATTTTACCATTGATAAATCATTATAATATGATTGATGATTCCATGCTTCTTCTACAATATTAGCAACAACATCTCTTCCGCCTAAATCACGATATTCTTCCATTGATGCTCTCATTAAATTAAAATGTTCTTCTGTAAAATAGAAATCTTCTGCAAGTTCATTTGAAATTCCTCCAGATGGAGTAGAACCTAATCCTAAATAATGATTTGCAACAGAGAATGGATGTTGCCAAACTTGAATTTCTGTACCTACTTCACTAGTTTCTGGTTGTACTAAATCCAATACTTCAAATTCATAGTTAAATACATAAGGTGTTTCTAATTCATCTGCAGTTACAGTTACTGTTCCTTTATATACTCCTGGTTTAGCATCTTTTGGAACATTGATATTGATCCAAGCTTGTTGTACTTTATTAGCTTCGATATCAAGACTTCCACCTTTATAAATAATATCTGGGAATGATTTAACTGGTGCGGAAGAATTTCCACGACCAATATTAGCTTTGATTTCTTTTAGCCATTTAATTTCAACATTATCAGATGAAATAACAGCATCACCACTTACAAAATCAGTTGCTGTAATTTGAGCATTGTTTACTGCTTTTCTTGTACAAGTAATAATTTTAGAATTTAAAACATCACCTTTCCAAGCTACATCTTTCCAACTATCTTCATATGCTGCAATCAAATCATTATAGTCTTCTTGTGTGTCTAAGGCATTAATATCACCTACTGTAGCAGATAAATATTCTATAGCTGGTACTACTTTTACATCTACAGTTGCACTAACATCAGTTCCTTTAACTGTAGCAGTTACAGTTGTTGTAGCTTCCTTAGTACCAACCGCCCTAATAAGTCCATTTTCATCTACAGTTGCAACTGTTTCATCTTCACTTTCCCAAATAATATCTTTATTAGTTGCGACACTTGGTGATACTTCAGCTGTAATTTGTTTAGTCATACCACTTTCTAAACGAACAGCTGTTTCACTTAATGAAATTCCTGTAGGAGCGATTGGTCCATGATAGATTTTTGCAAAATCTACTTGAATTGCTCCAGTAGCATCTTCTGGTAACATAACTTTGATTATATGTTGTCCATCTGATAATTCTTCAGATTCATAAATCAATTGTTGATTAACGCGTCCACCTGTTGTAGTTCCATCAGCTGTTCCTGCCGCTTCACCATCAATGAACACATCATAAACACCATGCCCACTATCTAATGTAGCGTAAATTTCTACTTTAGTACCAATAAATGTAATTTCAAAATAATCACCTGCATGTGCATAGTGTTCATCACCATTTGAAAAAGCACTACTACCTGTTCCTGCTGTCCAAGCTCCAGTGTATTTAAATTTGAATAATTCATTATCATTAGTTACATCACTGTCTTCGATTTTAGAAACAAAAGTATCTGTTTGTTCTTCTTGTACTCCTAATACTTTAGCATAATCTATTTCCCCATCACATGCTGATGATGAAGGATTTTTAGTATTAGATAACTCTACTTTTAAAGTATGTTCACCATACTCAATACCTGTTTTTGAATAAATTTTTCCGCTTGCTACATTTTGTGCACTATAAGCATCAACAGTATCAATTTTTTCACCATCTAAATAGATATTATAAATACCTAATTGAGGTTGTTTTTCACCATATAATTCAATACCAGTTCCTTTAAATTTAATTTCATAACTTGGTAATGGATCTCCTTGTGTATAACGTTGAAAATTAAACCAATGTTCATCTCCACCATAAAAACGCTCTGGATAACCTTCACTTGTTCCCCAATTTCCTTGGTAATTGAATTGATGCAATTCTTGACCAACTTCAGAGTCATTAATAATTAGTTCTGATTCTTGTGCACTAACATTAATCGATGAAAATGGTAACAATCCAACAACCATCATTAATGTTAAGAAAAGAACACTTATTTTCTTTTTCATATCTTCCTCCATAGTTAATGACATTTTTAATATACATATTTAAAATATTTTAATGATCAAAATTTTTATTTTTTATATCATCTCCTATCCTTTCCTACGATATAGTGTAAACCCTTTCTATTATTATGATACTTGATAAATATTGCATTAGCAAGGAATTATATTTGTAATTTTTAAGAAAAATTTGATCATTTTTAATTATGTAAATAAATAAAATAAAAACCAAACATCTCTATTTGAGTTATGTTTGGTGTCTATTTTAATCTTGTAAATAAGCTAAAATAAGTTTAATTGTACTATCAATAGCCATTTTATGACTACGCTCCATACCATGTGAAGCATGAACTCCCGGTCCAATCAACCCACCTTTAATATCATTGCCACCTCTTAAAGCAGCACTTACATCACTTCCATAAAACGGATAAATATCAACCGCATAATTTAAATCATTACTTTTAGCAAGTTCAATAAATTTAGAAACAATTTCATAATCATATGGTCCACTTGAATCCTTAGCACAAATACTTACATCATATTCTCTACATGCTAAATCACCACCAATGCATCCCATATCAACCGCAATCAATTCACTAATATTTTCAGGTATATTAGAACTTCCATGACCAACTTCTTCATAAGTTGAGATTATCATAGTTACATTATTAGATGGAACAATATTCTTTTCTTTTAGCTCCTTTAAAACTGTTATTAAACAAGCAACACTTAACTTATCGTCTAAAAATCTTGATTTTAAAAAACCACTATCTGTATATACTGTTTTAGGATCAATTGCAATAAAATCACCATTTTCAATTCCTAAATCTTTTACATCTTCTTTATTTTTAACAATTTCATCTAAACGAATATGCATATTTTCACATTTACGAATTGCTGTTTTCGATTCTTCATATACATGTGCTGCTGGATAATCACTTAAAATCGTTCCAGTATATACTTTTTTATCACGAGTAATAACACGACAATATTCACCATCTAAAGTAGGAATAATCGGTCCCCCTACATTAGTAAAAGATAAATCTCCATTTTCCTTGATACTTCTTACCATTAGACCAAGAGTATCTACATGCGCACATAATCCAATTGTTTTATCACTCTTTCCTTCAACATGAATAAATAAATTTCCCTTATTATTCATTGAAGTTTGATAACCCATTTTCTTTACCTCTTTATTAACATATTCAATTACATTTTTACAATATCCCGTAGGACTATCAATAGCTAATATTTTTTTAGCAAACCCAATTACATAATCTTCCATATATTTTCTCCTTTTTATTAGTATATAATCAAAAAAGAGCTATTACTAGCTCTTATTTAAAAAATATTTAACGAAATCATTTCCAATTTCTTCATCCAACAATCTAGCATTATCCTCATTTTTATCATTATAGACATAAACAGGAATTTGTTCAATTATCGTTTCATTATCATCATAAATATCACAAACAATTTTATTATATTCATTATTAGGATTATTTTCACCAAAATAACTTTCCAATACATCTAATACCTTGATAAACTCATCATCAACTTCATGAATCTCACCTAAAATCATATCATCACCTTCAAGTAAAAAAGCTGGATATTTTTGACCCTTAATACTCATCAATTTACCTTTAATATAACCATATTTTTTAAAGCTCTGCTTATCTTTTAAATATTGATCATAATTGTACATTCCTGTACGTAATGTCCCATATACAAAAATTCTTGCCATTAATGAGTGGCACCTCCAGTAACTTTAATATCTTCTTTTGTTTCAACAATTGCTTCAATAGCTAAAACTAAAGCTTGAACAATTGTATCTAAAGACATCGAAGGCATATTTTTTTTATCAACTACTTGTTGTGGTAAAAAAGGAATATGAATAAAACCGCTTCTTTTACCTTGATATTTTGTTTCTATTAAATGTCTTACACCATATGTAACATGATTGCATACAAATGTACCAGCTGTATTTGATACTGCTGCTGGAATTTGATGTTCTTTTATCTTAGCAACCATCGCTTTAATTGGGAGATTAACAAAATATGCTGCAGGTCCATCTTTAAAAACAGGTTCGTCAATAATTTGATTTCCCGCATTATCAGGAATTCTACAATCATCAATATTTATCCCAATTCTTTCAACACTAATTTCACTGCGTCCGCCTGCTTGACCAATTGACAAAATTATATCAGGATTATATTTTGCAATCGCTTCATCAATTACCTTCAATGATTGATGACAAACAGTAGGAATTTCTAATTTAATTATTTTTGCTCCTGAAATTTCATCAGGAAGTTTTTTTACTGATTCAATTGCTGGATTGATTTTTTCACCACCAAAAGGATCAAATCCTGTTACTAATATTTTCATCATTACCTCCTAAAAACCTAAAACTAACATTAAAACAATATGAATAACAATCATAATTAATGCCATTGGTAACTGTTCTTTAATAACAGCCCATTTTTGATCTTTAGTCTCCAAGACCGCACATGGCACAATATTAAAATTAGCTGCCATTGGAGTTAATAAAGTCCCACAATAACCAGCTGTCATCCCTAAAGCACCAATAACTGCCGGGTTACCACCTTGAGCAATTACAAAAGGATAACCAATACCAATTGTAATAACTGTAAAAGCTGCAAAAGCATTACCCATGATCATTGTAAAAATAACCATTCCTAAAACATAAACAATAACCCCTATAACAGGATTACCAGCTGGAATAACACCTGCAATAATATTTGAAATCACATCACCTACTCCTGCTTCAGAAAACACACTTCCAAGCGCTCCTAATAATTGTGGTAATAAACATGCCGCTCCTACTTGCATTAAAAGACGTGATGTATCAGCCCTAGTTTCTGACATCTTTGGTTTACATATAATAAGCGCTAATAAAAACGCTAATAAACAACCAATTCCTGTCATTACCGCACCATTTAATGCTGTTAAACCAACATCACCATTACTACTAAATGATATCAATTTAATTACGACTTGTTTAAATACAAAATATATTCCATCACTACTATATTGAATAAATGATAACAATAATGCAACTACCCCAATAGCAACAGCAGGAATAAAAATTTTATTACCTACTCTTTCGCTGGCTTTTTTTCTAAATTCTGGAGTTGATTCTACAAAACTGCCCATTTTAACTTGTTTTAAAGCTGTTAAACACCCCATTAAAATTAATAGTACTCCAACACCAACAGGTGGAATTATTTTTCCAAACATAAAAATAACTCCTAATAAAAACCAAAATAATGAAGTTCCAATACGAGCCTCTTTATTTTTAGTAGCACGGTATGCTGTATCAAAACTTACTAAACCACATAAGACATAGAAAAACTCTGGTAAATATGTACCTAAAAAATCGATCATTATTTATCTCCTTTCTTTGTCTTCTTATCAAACCAAAGTACTTGAATAAATGTAAGTACTACAGATATAAGAGCAATATACATAGAAGAAGATGCAATCATTGATAAAGTAACTTCTTCAATCCCTAAACCAACTAATGTACCTTGAATCAAAACAACTCCTGAACTCGCAGGAAAACAGTTTTGTGCAAAAAAATTACCATAATTCTCTACTGCTGCTGATAATCCCTTAATTTTTTCATTTTCATTTTCTGTTAAAGGAGCTTTCTTTCTAGCAGTTGCTGCTGCTTCACTCATTGGTAAAATTAGTGGTCTAACAAATTGTACATGGCCACCAATTCTTACATTTAACGCTGATGCAATTGATCTAATCACACTATAGATACATAAAACTTTTCCAGCTGATGCATTTTTGATTTTTCCAATTAAATATGCGGCTCTTTCTTTTAAACCATATCTTTCGATAATTGCAATCGCTGGAAAAATAATTAAGAAAATAGACATCAATCTATTATTCACAAATGATTCTCCTAATATTCTTAAAACTTCTATAAAATCTATTCCAGATACTAATCCTGTTACAATTCCAGAAACAATGACTACAGCTAGTACATCTAACTTTAGTGCAAATCCCACAACAATTATAACAATACCTATTAATTTAATATATTCCATTTTTTCTCCTCCAGTTTATTTATATCAAAAACAGTCAATATTTTTCAAGTAATATATTAATTACTTAACTAAAAATTGTTAAAAAGATCTTTTTATATAATTAACTTGATGAAATAATAAAAAAATGTTATTTTTTATTAAAGAGATTTTAAGGGGGAAAAACATGAAAAAAATAGTTAAATTTGGGGGTTCATCTTTAGCTGATGCAACTCAATTTAAAAAAGTTGCAAAAATTATAAAAAGTGATGAATCTAGACGTTTTGTAGTGCCTTCAGCACCAGGAAAACGTTTTAGTGAAGATATTAAAGTAACAGATTTATTATATCAGGCATATAATGCCAAGGATAATAAAACTTTTGAAACGATATTTAATCAAATTAAACATCGTTTTCAGAATATTATCGATGAATTAAATCTAGATTTATCTTTAGAAAATGAATTTAAGGTAATAAAAAAAGCATTTTTAGAAAAAGTTGGAATTGATTACGCTGCAAGTCGTGGTGAATATTTAAATGGAATTGTTTTAGCTAATTATTTAGGATTTGAATTTATTGATGCTAGTGAAGTAATTTTTATTGATGAAAATGGAAATTATGATGAAACAAAGACTGATCCTATTTTATCAAAGCGTTTAAGTAAAATAAAAAATGCTGTTATTCCAGGATTTTATGGCTCATTAAATGATGGCAGTAAAAAAATAAAAACATTTTCACGCGGTGGTAGTGATGTAACAGGATCAATTGTTGCTCGAAATGGACATGTTGATTTATATGAAAATTGGACTGATGTTTCGGGATTTTTAATTGCTGATCCAAGAATCGTTAGAAATCCTGCAACAATTAGAACAATAACATATAAAGAATTAAGAGAATTATCATACATGGGAGCTAGTGTTCTTCATGAAAACTCAATCTTTCCAGTACGTAGTGAAGGAATTCCAATCCAAATTAAAAACACTAATAATCCTGAAGATCCAGGAACTTTGATTGTTGAAACAACATGTCATAAACCTGATCATGTAATTACTGGAATTGCGGGTAAAAAAGGGTTTGCAACAATTATGATTGAAAAAGACATGATGAATAGTGAAATTGGCTTTGGTCGTAAAGTCTTACAAGTTTTAGAAAATAATAATATTTCCTATGAACATACTCCTTCAGGAATTGATACAATGACAATCATTGTTGAAACACAATCTTTTATCAAAAAAGAACAAGAAATTTTATCTGGTATCCATCGTGCTGTTCAACCAGATTCAATTGAGTTAGAATCAGATTTAGCTTTAATTGCAATCGTGGGTCGAGGAATGAAAGATGGTCGTGGCACTGCTGCTAAAATATTTACAGCTTTAGCACGTGAAAATATTAATATAAAAATGATTGATCAAGGTTCTTCAGAATTAAATATTATTGTTGGTGTTAAAAATATTCATTTTAATAATGCAATTAGAGCAATATATAAAATGTTTATTATGGAAGAATAAAATTAAAGATTATCATCTAAAAAGACAGAATCAATAGATTAGTATTGATCCTGTCTTATTTATTTTCCGTTTTATAATAAAAATATATAATCTATGATCATCCACTTTTGTAAAAATCCATATGGTAACAAAACTGGCGGACAAAATGGACAAACCTTATGTTCATCTTATTCTAGCAAAAATCCATATGGTAACAAAACAGTTAGTTAAACAAAGTCCAACCGGTGGTAGTCTCATTCTAGCAAAAATCCATATGGTAACAAAACCTAAATTAGATATATTTAGTGATGAATTTCGTCTCATTCTAGCAAAAATCCATATGGTAACAAAACATACGCACCCATCACATTTATCAGTTTCAAGTCTCATTCTAGCAAAAATCCATATGGTAACAAAACGTATGCGATGATGCTAGGGTATACGGTAATGTCTCATTCTAGCAAAAATCCATATGGTAACAAAACAATAGGATATACATATTTTTTTCCATTCTGGTCTCATTCTAGCAAAAATCCATATGGTAACAAAACCTCAAATACATAATAGCATATATTTGAAAACTAATAAATCATAAAATTTTAGTCTTTTAGTATAGACATATCAATTTTAGTAATTCCATTATCAATAATTTTTTTCATTTTATCTTTAGCCTCCTGTACCGTGTATATTCCTTTGTCAATAAAATAGTTATAAAGCTGTTCTTCATCATTTAAATCTAAGACTATGTTATCAAACAAAATTATATCTTTTAGATTCAATTCTAAGTTGTATTTACAAAGTAAAACAATAACTATGCAATTATTCATATTTTTTAAAATTTCATTTATTTCTATTGTTAATTCAGGTATTTCTACAAGACAAACAACTATTTTTTGCTGCTTTTTAGCAATATAATTAATCATTTTTAATTGAAAAATAATTAATTCATTATATGATAAATCATGTTCATTTGCTTGCTCTTCTTCATAACAAAACATAGGTGAGAGTATTTTTAAAAATTGTTTGGGTGTATATGTGATAAATTTAGATGTAATTAAATTATCATCCAATTCACTAGCAAAAGCTTCAAATAAGATATTGATTGAATTAATTGTGTCAATATATTGTTCATCCAACAACAACATCTCTAGATATGCTGATATTAATGATTTACTATTTAATTTTAAATCTATATCAATTGAATAATTATGATCCACATAATAAAAAGAAACGTCTCTATTTTTTATTTTATTTTCATTTATTTCCAAACATACTTCACCAATATTTTCTTTACTGTATTCACTTAATTTTGAATTATAAAAATATTCAAAAAGCATATTTTTGAATTGATACTTTTCTACAAAATTAAAACCTAAGCAATATTTAATCTTATCTATTTGTAATTGATATTTATATATTCCTTTTTTTATAACTAAATTTTTCATAGTTTAATAAATGACTCGCTATTAATTATTTTTTCTTGATTAGATTTACCACCTACAATTATTTCTATTTTAGAATATTGCTTTTCTGTAACCATAAGCAATCTAATTTGTCCATCATTGGGAACATTTTTTCTTAAAATTGAAACATGCTTAACTGCTGCATCACGATTAGGAAATATTTTACAATATACGGAATATTGCATCATCATATATCCATTTTTTATTAAATATTTTCTAAATCGACTGTAAACACGCTTTTCTTTTTTAGTAGTCATTGGTAAATCAAAAAATATTACTAATCTCATAAACTCATAAATCATAAAAATCCAATTTAGGAAATATATAAGATAATTCACCAGTTTCAATTTCTTTAAAAATATTTTCAAGGTAAACATAAATTGCATTAGTGATAGTTTGTTTTCGGTTATCTATAATTACTTTTTTTAATATTAATTGAATAAGTTGTTCTCGATGTTCTTGTTTAAATAAAATATCTTCAAGCATATGATTATAAACATAATTATCAACAATTGGTCTAAATACTTCTATAATATCATCACTTAAATTAAACATATTTTGTTTTCCTCTATGAAAAATCCCCATGTTAGGTAAATAACCTTTAGCTACAATAATTGATGTTATTAGTGAACGAAAAATACTGTAACCATAATTTAATCCTGCATTAATCACATCATTTTCAAATCTAATAAAATCATCACCAAACAACTCTCTAAAATACATTTTCGCTGATAATCCTTCACGATTTGTTATATCATCTAATTCGACTTCATTCATAAATTGCATTAGTTTATCAATAACCAAAGAATTTTTATTATTATATTTTAAAACTTCTATTTGATTATAAATTTTTGCTTTAACTATTTTCTGATGAATTATTTGTTTTTTTGTATTATCCCAGTTTATTTGTTTATCAATATTACCACTTTGAGAAAAATGACCATTCATTGGATATATATAACTCTTAGGTAAATGATCAATTCCACACAAAATAGTACATACATTATTTTCAGTTAATTTGTTAATTAATGGAACACTTAAATTCGATTTATAATTGTCTATTACTAATATTTGAATATCTGAGATTGGTAATAAAAGCTCATCATCTTTCCATTCAACTTTTAAATTATCTAAATATAATCTCAAACATTCACATTTTTCAATATATATTATTCTATGACTCATTTTATATACAAAAAAAAGGCTCTAAAAAGAGCCGAATCCGGGATAAACCCTTGTTTTGTTAGGTCATATAAATTTTTGCTAGAATATAACCATATTCATTATATCCTATTTAAACTCTAATTTCAACACATTATCTTTAACAATATATAGATTTCCTAATACATCAGTTGCAAATTTTTGAATCTTTCTACACGTTCCAATACTTACCATTAGTTGTTTTTTACAATAACAATAGATTGGTTTGACTTCAAATCTACCAGTAATATCATTATTTGTTGCAGTAAATTTTAAGATTTCATAAGTTTTAGCATCATGATATAAAGTTTCACCATCACTTTCAGTTGATGAATCAAAAATTCTTTTTTGTCCATCCGCTTTCATAATACCAATTAATTCATCACGATGTACTGAACAAACAAAAATCCATTCATCAGCAATTTTTTTCAATTTTTTTTGTTCTCTATACCAGCTATGATCAATTATATATTTATCTTTTTTTGCATTATATGCTACATCCTTATAACGAACTGTTACAAATTTATATTTTCCTTCAGGCGATTGATAAAAATCTGTACGATATGGACTTATCTGTTTAGTAATAACTTTTTTATTTACCGTACTGTATTTATGCGTGATTGATAAATGATTTCCTAATTTTTCTGAATAGAATTTCATTGAATGAATAGTAGGTCCATTATTCTTTTTAGCATATTTTGTAATTGGACCAAACTCTTCATAATATAAAGCTAAAGGACTTGTTCCTTTTAATTTATATAATCCCTCTTTAGTTACAATATAGCAATTTTTATCTGTTTTAAATTCATTAAAATGATTTAAAACAATTGCTTTTATTTTATCAAAAGTTTGTGGATCTTTATGATACATAATATATTTATCAGTATTATCATTAATAATGTCATTAATTAATGTATTTGCTGCATTTTCTTTAGGATCATAGATATTTTTAATACGTTCTACTAACATATCTTGATTGTCTACATTACGCGTACTATATATAGTATCATCAGAAATTTTACGATTAGGTTTCGTGTCTATTTTATGTGATACTTTAATCAATGGATACGTCATTTTCTCTTTTATCATTACGCCTCTAATATATTTATTTGATTCTTCATAAATATTTTTTAAATTTGAAACAAATGAAATATATTTTTCATCTAAATAACTGTTATCCGGTAAGACATTAAATATCTCACCTGTTTCTTCATCATACATTTCATTAAAATCAACTTTCATTAAATATGAATTTATTAAATTCATTTTCTTCAAAGATGCAACAATTAATGCATCAATAGCATGATGGAAATAATCCTCTTCACGATCTTTAATTAGACCTATTCTTTTTCTAAAAGTACTTGTTGCCTGTCCTTTTATAGTATGTACTTTTGTATTTATTTCATTATCTTTAAAATAGTGCACTAAAGTATTCATTACTGTTCTACATGCATAGCTAGTATCTACTAAATTACGATTTATAAAATTTTGAACTACTTCATATCTAGTTATATCATCTTCACATAATAAGTATTCTTTCTTTTTTCTGTTTAAATTTTTATTATTTTGAATAAATACTTTATAAGTATTTAAGTTACCATTATGAAATTTTCCTTTTAAAAACGCTGATATTGGCGTTAGGTTACCTTTTTCTTGATTTTCATCATGTGTTGTCAACACCTTATTATTAAATGAATCATCTAAAGAAATCGAAATAGGAATAATATGATCTATTTCATATGCTTTTTCATCTTCGATTAATTCTTTTAAATTTATGTCTTGTAATGTATAGGCACTTTTAGCGTCTTGTTCAATATATAATCTTATTTTCATTTTTGTTTTAGCATTAATATTTTCGGGATTATATCCTGCTTCTTTTAAAAAGTTATTTACCTCAGTATTTCTTTCTTCATAATTTTTTTGGTTATTTTTTATTCTTTTCTTTTGATCTTGAGTGTTTTTATCTCTAGTTGTTTCAATAACAATACTATCAAATTCACCATAAATACTTCTTAATTTATTTATTACTTTAAAAGTTTCACGATGCGCTCTTTTAGCAACTGGTGATAAAATTGCATTATCATCAGCGTATATTTGTCTTTGTCCTTTTAATGATACCCTATTTTTATCAAAAATATCTAATTGATGTAATACTTGCATTTGATTCATTTCTGTTTTTAACATTTCATTATTAATCAAATTCAATGCTTTTAATGATAAAGAATGATATCCTGATACTCCTTTTATAGAAGCTAAATCATTTATAATTGATGTATCTAAGCTAGGTAGTACTTGTTTTAATTGGTCTGATCTTTCATCAATGCTCTTAATTTTTGTGTTAATATCCATAATCGTATCAACAATACTTTTATCATTTAACAAACTTTCTTGATTATAGTTTTTAAAGACTTTTAATACTTTTTTATATCCTTTAAATTCTGTAATTAATGGCTTTTCATTTTTATCAATTCTAAAACCACTTATTTCTGTAATTCCTACATCAATTAGTTTCAAAAGTTGTTTTACAGTAATACCACCTTTTTCGTTTACAAAATCTATAATTTTTTGTTTTTCAGTACTAGATAATTTTTCACCATTTATTTTTAGATTATTCAAATCATTCAACAAATTAAATAATTCTGCACTATATGATTGTTGTGGTGCCCTTAATTGGTCAGGGAAAACACTACATTTTCCTCTCATCATATCAATAAGATTAACATGTACTAATTCACCATTTTCCATTCGATAACTACCATATGGTGTTGGTGATTTTTCACTTCCAGGACCTTGATCATAACGTCTACGTCTAGCTACAATTTCTTTTATTTTATCAATTGTTTCTTTTTCTAAATCCTGATTTTCTAATATCTTACTTAATTCCTTTAAATAATCTTCGGTTTTAAAATTATTATTAATCCCCCTAATCTTTCCACTTTCTTCTAATCTAGCTAATTGAATTTCACAAATATATTTATCTTTTAATTCCAGTGCATTTTTAGATAAGATATTTTTTGTACTTTCTTCATCTTGAGTTTCATCTGCATTACTTTCTAAACAAGTTCCTCTATTTTTTGTAATATGTAAAATTGCAGTTGCTAATTCATAATTTGAAAGCTTATTCTTTAGACCTTTCTTTCTAATTTCATAGGGATTATTTAAGGCCGTATATTGCTCATCAATTAATCCATTTCTTTCTAAAAGCTTTTTCATGTCTGCTATTCGATTTGTCTTTCTTCTTTTTAATCTTCTAGCTCCTCTTTTCGATCTTCTTTCTTCATTATTAATAGCAGTTCCTTCTTTAAATAATCGAACTCCATAATCAACAAATTCATTTTTATCAATATCAATAACCCCATATCCAACAGAGGTTATTCCAATATCTAGACCTAATACCAATCGCCCCATAATTTTCATCTCCTTTAATAAAAATTCTACCATAACCGATATTTTTTTTTAAATTATTTTAGTAACAACATTCATCTTTTAAAATTATTGTATATTTATTAAAATCTGTGCCATTTTTATTTAAAAAAATAATATATAATTAGATTTTATATATTATTAGATTACCTATTTAACTAATTTTAGTTCAAAATAATAAGAGTATAAATTATTAATCAATAATCTATACTCTTTTCTTTTTAAATATCTTTCCATAATAATGCTAAATGAATTGCTTTATGCCAATTAGTTAATAATTGATCTCTTTGTGTATTATCAATGACTGGTTTAAAGTTTTTATTTAATAGTCAGTTATTTTTTCTCTTTACTTTTCCAAAAATCAACTGCAAATCACGCTAAATAAATTACCATTAAAGCTCTTGGTTCAATAATTTTTTATTTTAAACCATCTTCATTTAATTTATCAACCATTTTGGCCGTTCTTCGACACTGCCAGACAATAACATTATAAATTGGCTTACCTGTTTCTTTATTCCAAATTACCGTTGTTTAACGTTGATTAGTAATCCCAATTGCCACAAATTCATTCATTTTAGCATTACTTGCTTTAATTGCTTCACTAATCACTTCTAATTGTGTTTCCCAGATTTTTATTGGGTCATGTTCAACCCAACTAGGTTTAAGAAATATCTGTGTGATTTCTTTTTGTGCTTTTGCTACAATCTTTCCATAATAATCAAAAATAATACATCGACTACTGGTTGTTCCTTGATCTAACGCTATAATATACTTAAACACATTAGTCTTCCTTTTTTGAACTACTTACTATTAGTCCAATTACTGCCCCTAAAATAATCAAACAACCGCTTGCTTTAACAATTGTCAATCGTTCATGTAAAATAATAATTCCAAAAATAACACTAGTAACTGGCTCAAACATACTTAATATTGAAGCTGTTGTTGCGCCTAAATATTTTATCCCTTGTTGTAAACAAATTATTCCAATGATTGAAGTTAAAATAGCAATTATAAATGAATAACTATATGCCTTCATTGGTAAACTTAAAACTAATTGATTACTAATAATTCCAATAATTAGTAATGTAATAGCAATTACAATTGCAAAATAAAAATTTAAAACATAAGGATTAATTGTTTGTAAACCTAATTTTTCAACACCAACTATATAATAAGCAAACGTTATTCCCGAAAATAACGCTAAAAACAAACCAATAAAAGAAGTATTTCCACCCTCAATAAAAAACAATATTCCAATGCTTGCAATTACTAAACAAATTATTACTGCTTTTGATAACTGTTCTTTATAATAAAAAAAGCAAATCAATGAAACAAACATTGGATAAAGAAAATGCAATACTGTTGCACTACCTACTTGAATATAACTATACGATGTATATAACATTGCAACTGTAAAAGCATTTCCTATTACACCTACTAAAATAATTTTCTTTAATTGCTCCAGTGTAATTTTATAATTAATTTTTAATAATTTAATTATTAAAAACAATATCGGTATGACAAATAAATGCCTAAAAAAAGCTAAAGTAATCCCATTACTACCCATATTATATGTAATTTTAGCTAATATTGGTGTAAACCCAAAAATAATCGCAGATAAAATCGTTAAAAAATAACCTCGTTCTTTCATATATTCCTCCAAAATGCATAAATAATTATACTATTATCTAAAATATTCCTCAACCAAAACAAAAACAACTAGAATAAATTCTAGTTGTCCAAATCATTATTATTTTTAATCTAACATTATATCTTTATTAAAGTACTTTAAAACCATATTAGTTATCACTTTAAATAAACCACTAATCTTGTTTAACCAAAAAAGTAGATGCAATCAAAGAAGCAATCGGCACAGTTAAAACTATTCCCAAAGTTCCTGCAATACCTTGTGCAAATTCAATTGCTATATAGTTAGAATTCATTAATTGCTGTACATCAACATTATAAGAAAATAATACCAATAATGATACAAAGGCACTTCCTGTGAATGCTAAAATCAAAGTATTCGTCATTGTTCCTATCATATCCTTACCAATTTCTATTCCAGAATTAAATAATTCTTTTCTCGTGAGATTTGGTTGATGATGATAAACCTCAAATAAAGCTGAAACAATTGACATTCCTGTATCCATAATTGCTCCAAGTGAAGAAATCAAAATTCCTGCAAATAAAATATCTTTAATTTGTAAATTAGTTGCTTCATTAATAAGTACTAAACTTTCAGCCTCATCACTACTAAATCCATTAATTTTTAATACCTCAGACATTAAATAAAAACAAATTGCACTTAACACAACTCCTAAAACAGTAGCAATTATTGCTCCATATGTCTTTTTAGAATTTCCATTTAATAACATCAATGTAACAACCGTAGAGAGTATTGCACAAATTACACTCATAATAATTGGCGGATAACCTGAAAATACAGTTGGTAATAATAAGAAAATTACTAAATATAATGTATAAGCCAATCCAATAATTGATTTCAATCCCTTTGATTTACCAATAGTAATAACTGCTATAAATAAAACTAAGGTAAAAATAATCATCCCCAATTCACGATCAAAATTATAAACTGTATAATACGCTTCTATTCCATCTGGTTCATCAGCAGAAATAATTACTCTTGAACCAGTTTTAACTTCTACATTGTGAGCAGCTGTTAAATAATTATCAATAGTAAGTTCTTTACCTTTACTCTTACCTTCTAAAATTTCAACTTTTACTACTTGTTCCCCTAAATTAATATCTAAATTATTATCATATTCAACTTCAGAACTTGTTACTTCTGTGACTTTTGCACTAACAAAATCTGTAGTCTCATTGTTTACTCTTGAGTAATCTTTTTTTAAATATGTGTTAAATAATGATGTTAAAATAACTGTTAATAAAATAATAATGATAATCAAACGGTTTTCTTTAAGTTCTTTAATAAATCTTTTCATCTACTACCTCTAATTATAAAATTTAGTGGTAATTTTTATTACCACTAAATTTATTTACTTCTTAGTTTTCTTGTTTATTTTTTCTAGTTTTAATTCCTACAAATGCACTACCAAGTGCTGTAAATAATAATGTTGCATATCCAATTAAACTACTATTATCACCTGTTTTAACACTTGTACTATCACCTTTATTTACTGGTGTTTTTACTGTGTTGTCTACTGATGTTGTTGTATTTTCTAAGCTATTGATTGCTTTTTCTAATACATCTTTTGCACTATTTACTTCAACTTGTGAAGCATTTGGATTTTCAAATACTGCTTTGGCATTAACTAAAGCTTCATTTAAGACTTTATATGATTCCTCAGTGTAATTTGCACTATTTAACCCTTCTGCTTGATTAATTAAATCTTCTAATAAATCTTTATTTGGTATTAATCTTAAGTTTATAAATGCTGTTACTAATTCACTGTATGTATTATTTACTTCTTCTTGCATCGCATTAACATTATTATATACACTATTTGCTGCTATTAATGCATCATTGAATACTGTCCATGTAGCTTCAGTGTATTGAGTTGAATCTAACCCGCTAACTTTATCGATGAATGCTTTTAATGCTGTTTTATCTCCTTTGAAGAATTCTAATTTTTGCATGATACTAGCAAGTCTGTCAAATGCATTATTTACTTCAACTTGTGTAGCACTTGCGTTATTATATACTGTATTAGCCTCATCTCTAGCCACGATGAATTCATCAACTACTGCTGGTACAACATTAGTTAAATCTTCATCTGTAATGGCATTTGCTAAATCTACTGCAATTTTTAATGCTGTTTTATCTGCTTCTTGTACTTCAGTTTTATTGATTGCAAATGTATCTAAAACTGCCCAATCATCATTATTTGCATCATATAAATATGTTGTGATTTTGAATTCATTCTCACTTACTTCAATATTTGAAATAGAACGTTGTTTTGATTGATCCATTTTTGCAACAAATTCAGTACTAATATCTGTTTTAATATTATAATACTTACTTCCTGAAGCAGAGTTTGCTGTTACATACAATACTCCATCTGGATCAGTAACGCTTTGTAAATTACTAGTATCAGTAACTACTTGCATACCTTTCATAATATTACTACGTACATAAACATGATCATGTCCCATTAATACTACATCAATTCCTAAATCATCAAATACAGGTGTCAATTCTTCACGACGTTGTAAAATATCTCCTTCAACAGCATGACTTGCTACAGAATATACTGAATGGTGGAATGAAACCACTTTCCAACGAGCATCTGGATTAGCAGCAATTGCTTCTTCCATAAATGCTTTATGTTCTGCAGTTGACATGTTATTTGAGTTGATGTTCATGAATAATGTATTGTTGTAAACATACCAGTAATCACTTCCAGCAGTTGTTGCTCCTTTACCTGATACGTTTGGTAAGTTGAAATGTTGTGAGTAAGCATTTGAACTTGAATCATGGTTACCAACAACGTTTGCTTGAGGTGTATTTGTTAAATATTCTGATGCTAAATAACCACTATATTGAGATTCATTACTTGCAGTATTTACTTGATCTCCAGCTGATAAGATAAAGTCTGGATCAAATTTATTGATTGAATCTTGAAGTGTTTTTTTCCATCCTTCTGTATCATTTGTTGCATTTCCACTTGCACCAATTTGAGGGTCCCCTGCTAAAATAAAGTTATATGATCCATCAAAGTCTTCAGTTGTAAATTCGTAAGTTTTACTTACTGTATCATCGTTTACAAGACGATATACATATTTTGTATTTTCTTCTAAGTTTGTTAAAGTTGCTTGATTGTAATAGAAACCATTGTCATTTGATTGATTACCAGTAGCATTTACAGTTGTAAATTCACTTGGGAACTCACCATCTTCACTAGCTTTAGCATACTCTACAGTTCCGATTTCACTAGTATTAGCATACCAAGTCAAATTCATTTCTGTTTCATCTTTACCTACTGTTAAGTTAAGTGCTTTTTGTTCAATTGGAGTTTGTCCGTAATTAACTTGTAAATTTGCAAATTCAAAATATACATCAGAACTACTAGCTCTACCTTGATGCAATTCAACTGCAATTACGTTTTCTCCTACTTTTAATACATCTTTTAATTGGTCTGCTGTTAAATTAATTTGTCCTTCTCTTGGATTACTATCATTTGATCCACCATAAGACATATTTGTATCATAACCACTTGATGGTTTATCAAATGATGCTACTTCGATTCCATTAATATAAACGATTGCTGCATCATCATAATAAAGGTTACCTGTAAGTGAACCTAAATCATCTAAACTATTTACATTAACTGTTGTTCTAAAGAAGAAAGTAGGAATGTCATTACTTGTTCCTTCAATATATTGATTTAACAATACAGTTGGTGTAAACCCTCCACCAAGATTTCCTAAAGCTCCATTTTTAGCACCAAATTTGCCCGCTGCACTTTTCCAGCTATCAACTTGATATCCTTCTTTAGTCCATGCATAACGATCTTCACTAGTTCCAGGATCAACATTGTTATCTAGATAATTCCAAGTTGTTGAAGCATTAATTAGATTTGTTGTTTCATTTTGTCTAACAGTATCAGCATGTGCTGGCATTACTTGATAACTATCAGCCACGTACCCTGCTCCCATTAATAATGCTAATGTAGCCATTGAAACTTTTAAAACTTTACTCTGTTGTTTTTTCATGTTATTTCTCCTTCTCAAGTTTTACAGGCACATCTTAGCATCCAATTTTCACCTGAACAATACTTTTAACTAACACTTAATTATTTTAACTTAGACTTAAAAAAATAAAGAAATTGCTAAAATAGTTATAACAATTTCTTTACATTTTTATTACATAAACATACATATAACGATTGGTAAAAACATTGCCGGTATATAATTCATCAATTTAATCTTAGTGATTCCTAATATATTTAAACCCATTGCAATAATAATTAACGATCCAACACATGTCATTTCATTAATCACTTGATTATTTAATAATGGGGCTGCATAAATTGCTAATAGAGTAAGACCTCCTTGATAAATAAGTACAAATATTGCCGACAATAACACTCCAATTCCTAATGTAGAGGCAAAAATAATTGATGAACAAAAATCCATTGCTGATTTCGTATATAACATCGTATTATCGCCCAATAATCCAGCATTCATAGCACCTACCAATGTCATTGAACCAACACAAAAAAGTAAACTAGCGCTAATAAATCCCTGAGCAATATTATTTTTACCTTTTTTTCTAAAAAACTTACTTTCTATTCTTTTTACAACACTATTTACTCGGCTATCAATATCAATTCCTTCACCAATAATAATCCCCACTACTATTGATACAATCATAATTAAAGTATTTTCACCTTTAAATGCACCACTAATCCCAATATAAAGACTACATAAACCAAGTCCCTTCATTAAAGAATCACCGATTCTTTCAGGAATGCCTTTTTTAATCAATAGCCCAATACTTGCTCCAATAATAACGGCAAATGTATTAACTAATGTCCCTAACATTTACTACCCTCTAAAATCTTAGCTATTTCATCTTTAACTTCTAGTAAAGATGGTAAAGTTTTATATGTAAGTGCTAAAAGTTCAGGTTTATTTTCAACTAAATCAGGTACACAAATAACCGGAATATTAGCACGATGACTTGCAAGAATTCCGTTATTTGAATCTTCTAATACAAGTGCTTCACTACTATCAAAGTTAAAATGTTCCAATACTTTTATAAAGATTTCTGGATCAGGTTTACTATGAACTACTTTATCACCACCAACAATATAATCAAACTGATTTTCTAAATCAGATAATTGTAAATATTCATTTATTATTTTAATTGATGAAGAAGACGCTACTGCAATTTTAATCTTCATTTCTTTTAAATAACTTACTAACTCTTTTAAACCTTTTTTTATTGGTAAGCCTTTTTCATAAAAATATTCCATTTTCATCTTCCATGATAATGCTCTAATATCATAAACTGGAAAAGTTTCTCCAAATTTAGCTTGAAGTTTTAAAATAGTATCATGTTCATTCATTCCAATTAATCCCATTTGAAACTCTTCTTCAATTGTATAACCAAATTCATTACATGCTTTTTTAAAACATTGCATATCAACACCTTCTGTTGCAAACATTAATCCATCCATATCAAATATAACTAATTTCATTGTAGACCTCCTATATATAAAATACACATCTATCTTACTATATCAAATTACAACAAATCAATATATAATATAAAACCACGTACATTCTTAATAACATTTAGTCATTTCTCTTATATAAAAACAAAAAAGATCCTTGCGGATCCCTTTATTTTGCCTCTTATGCCCTTTTAGAAGCTTCCCTAATTTTATAACGCACTCACTTGAGCCATTTACATAATACCACAATAAAATAAAAAGAAAAGCTTTTTTTTAAATAACACAATATGTGTTAAATATTTTTAATATAAACACCTAAAAATATACTTTAGTTTACTTCCAATTACTTCCATTTGCTCTTTTTAAAAACTCATCAACTAAATAATCCAATCTTTTAGGATCACTATTTCTTACCATAAATACATGATCTCCCATAGCAGCACTTAAAGATTCGGGCACATCAACATCTAAAACAATCTCATTTTTATACCAATTTCTTAATTGTTCATCACTGTACATATATCCAAAGTCATTACGTCTTCCAATATAAGCTACTAAATACTTTTGATTTAAATTCATGAAACATTTATCATGAATAATCATGTCTGCCCACAATGTATAAACATCACTATCATAACTAAAATTAATCATATCTGGCATATATGCTCCTGGAGCTCGCATATTAACTTCTAAACCAATTATATCACCTCTTTTACCTAATCCTTCTTGATCTTCATCTAATCTAAAAAATTCAAAATGAAAAAAACGACTTCTAGTATCAAAAGCTTCAACAACTCGTTTACCAATTTCTTCAATATCACTATTGACTACATAACGATTTTTAAACGCTGTATCACAGTGCTCATTTACATTATCCATGATTGAATTCAACATGATTGAACTATTAGCAATCAAAACATTTTTATTACTGTCACAAATTCCATCATAAGTTTCAACATGACCTTTTACAAATTCTTCCATAATATAAACTTTATCATCTTTAGTTGCAAAAAAGTATTCTAAATCCTGATAATTATTTAATTTATATGTAGAACTTGCACCTACTCCATTATCAGGTTTAACAACAACTGGATAACCAACTTTTTCAATAAAAGCCTTTACTTCTTCAAAACTATTTACTAAACAATATCTAGCAACATTTACCCCAGCTTTAAAAAAAACTTGTTTCATTTTAGATTTATATTTCATCCATGATAAATCATTAAATCTAGTTCCATGTACAATATTAAAATCATCTCTTAACTTAGCTTCCATCTCTAACCAATACTCATTTTGACTTTCAATAAAATCAATTCTTCCATACTTACTTATAAAATAAGCAACAGCACGATAAACCTCATCATAATTATCTAAACTATTAACACAATAGCAATCAGTTAAGCTATTTTTAGTTTCTTGACTAATATTTTGATAATCAGTATCAATGATTCCTAGAACATTAACATTACGCTGTTTTAAACGAGAACAAAAATTATGAAAATAAAGAGGAAAGTGAGGAGAAATAAATACTACATTCATTTAATCTTCCTCCTTTTTTAAAATATGATTTAAAAAATAAGGTAATTGAACTTGCCACCAATTCCAATCATGATTAACATCTTTTCCCCAAAAATCAATCCATACCGGAATATCTTTATATTCTAATAACTCCTTCATTCTATTTGTTGAACGAATCATATTATCTTCCCAAGCGCCTTGACCACAACATAAAATAATATCTCGATGACGATACATTTCTACATATGGATGATCATACGACATTCCATTTAAAAACTGAATTGGACTATTATTATACAAAATTTCATCATGATAATCCCCAAAAAATAAATCACTATCATAATATCCACTTAAACAAATGCACCCTTGAAATAAATCTGGTCTTCTAAACATAAAATTAGCTGCATGACTAGCCCCCATTGAACATCCAGTTGTATAGATTAACTTCCCATTACCATTTATATCAAAAATAGTAGGCACTAGCTCATCAACCACATAATAATACCATTGTTCCATTATATAGACACGATGTCTTTTATCCCCACATTCATCAGACCAACTCTCACTATCAACACTATCTATACAAAATACTTGTACTTTTCCTTCTTCAATTTTGTCACTGATCGTATTAATCATTCCAAAATTTTCAAAATCATAAAAGCGTCCATCTTGAGCTGGAAACACTAATAACGGAATTCCTCCATGACCATAAATTTTAAACTCCATATCTCGTTGTAAACAATTACTATATTTTTTAAAATACTCAACTTTCATAATTTACCTCCTGTAATACCGTATTTATAAAACTATTTACCTCATCCATTGTTTCAAAACGTGCTGTATACGTATAATTCCCCATTGCACCTGATAATATATCAGGCATTCTTTCATTCATCACAAGATTATTTTTATACCTTAAAACAATTTCTTCATTATTTAAACAATATTCTTTACCATCACGTCTACCACAATAAACACAATAATAAGGACGTCTCGTATAATAATTACTATAATCATTAACAACCATATCACTATAAATATTATACACATCAATATCATTAGCAAAATTCATCATATCTGGTGTATAACCTCCTGGAGGTCGCATATTAACTTCTAATCCAATAAAATCTCCTTTTTTACCCAAACCTGGTCGATCTTCTAATAATTTAAAAAACTCACAATGAAAAAACCTACGATTAACCGGAAACTCTTTAACAACACTTCTTCCAAGTTCAGCTAATTTATCAGGAATATTTCTTAAAGAATAATAATGCATATCGCTATTTTTATTTACTACATCCATAATCGAATTAGGAAATACATGAGATGTTTCAAAAATAACTTCATGTTTACTATTAGCAATACCATCATAAGAAATTATTAAACCATTAACAAATTCTTCCATAATATACTGTGTAATATGTTCAATTTTATAAAACTCTTCTAGTTCTTTATCATTACTGATTTTATACGTAGCTGCCGCTCCAACTCCATTATCCGGTTTTACAACAACAGGATAACCTACTTCGCTAACAAATCTTTTTCCATTTTCCAAAGTATCAACTAAATGATATCGAGCTGTTTTAACCCCAGCTTTTTTATAATAATCTTTCATTCCCGATTTAGTCTTAAAAATCTTTATTACATCCTCTTTCATTCCCGTATTAATATTAAAATCTGTTCTTAAACGTGCATCAAGTTCTAACCAGTATTCATTATTTGATTCTATCCAATCAATTCTTCCATATTTACTAATTAAATAAGCAACACATCGATAAACATTTTCATAATTTTCCATATTGTTTACATAACAATATTCAGTTACTGAATTTTTTAATTCATTGCTAATTAATTCATTTGGCATGTCCCCAATTGCCAAAACATTTACACCATGATTTTTCATCCTATCACAAAAATGCCAATATGATTTAGGAAACATCGGTGAAATAAATATAAAATTCATTCTACCCCTCCTTCAGTTTATATATATTTATTATAGCATAGAACTAATTTCCATAGCAAAAATATTGTTACAATGCGATTTTTTTTAATTTTATTATCATTATAATTGCAATAATTCTATTTAAAGTATATTATTTAAGCAGGAATTAGAGTAGTATATTAAATCACCTCCTTTTAAAAAGCTGTCGAGAACTAATGGCATTAAAAATCTCAGCATGCAAAAGACTGTAACGATAAATCGTAACAGCCAAAAAGAGGCAATGTTATCAGTATCAACTGATTTACATTGCCTTTTTTGATGTAATTAAATCATAGAAATATTATCTTAAATCAATCTATTTTATTTATAAACAAATTAAGCTTTTTATATTTAAAGAAATAATATCCTACACCTAATATATCTGCTAAAAGCCATCCAATCGGTATAGACCACCATATACCTATTACACCTATAATACTTATAGAAGATAATATATATGATAAAATGACCCTTACCCCAAGTGAAACAACAGTTAAAACAACTGACATTCCAGGCTTGGCAATAGCCCGATATAAGCCATACAATAAAAATAATCCACCTATTAAAAAATAAAAAGCTCCTTCAATTCTTAAATAACGAACTCCCTCCATAATAACCGATACTTCTTTTGCATTGATAAAAAAAGTCATTAATGGTTCAGCAAATAGAAAAACACATAACGAAACAACAAGACTAAAACTTATTGATACAATAGTAGCAACACGTATTCCTGTTTTAATTCGCTTTGTATTTTGAGCTCCATAATTTTGTGCAATAAATATTGAAAATGCATTTCCAAAATCTTGAACCGGCAGATATGCAAAAGCATCAATCTTCACAGCTGCTGCAAAAGCTGCCATTACAGTTGTTCCAAAACTATTGACTAATCCTTGAACTGCCAAAATACCAAAATTCATGATGGATTGTTGTAAACAAGTTAAAGTTGAAAAACTTGTAATTTCTTTTATTCGACTCAATCGCAAACGAATATTTTGATCTCTTTTTAATAAATCTGAATACTTTATTTTCGTATAAATTGCAATCCCAATACCAGATACATACTGTGATATAACTGTAGCCTCAGCAGCTCCAGCGACACCTCGATTTAAACTAGTTACAAAATAAATATCTAATATTATATTTAATATAGCAGAAATAGCTAAAAATATCAGTGGTGTTAGTGAATTACCAAGCGAACGTAATAATGAAGCAAAATAATTGTAGAGAAAA
This sequence comes from Thomasclavelia spiroformis DSM 1552, assembly GCF_025149465.1. Lineage (NCBI taxonomy): Bacteria > Bacillati > Bacillota > Erysipelotrichia > Erysipelotrichales > Coprobacillaceae > Thomasclavelia > Thomasclavelia spiroformis. The sequence continues at coordinate 1,948,563 of NZ_CP102275.1, forward strand.
ATACCTACTAAACCTGAAAATATAATAATAAGATATTCTTTCATTAAATCAACTAATTGCATTGGAGTGCGAAGAAACCAAATAATCCAATCAATTCCAACAAAAATAAAAACATTTAAAACAACTGTAACTACACTTAAAAGAAAAAATGATGCAAGTATCCCTTCTTTTAATCCTTGTATATCCTTTTGACCAAAACGAATTGAAAAAACTGTTCCACTCCCCATTGAAAGTCCTAATAAAATCGATGTAAGAAAAGTCATAAGGGTAAATGATGATCCAACTGCTGCAAGAGCATCCGATCCTAAAAATCGACCAACAATAAGTGTATCTGCAATATTATAACATTGTTGTAAAAGATTTCCCAAAATCATTGGTATTGCAAAACGTAACATGGTTTTCATAACTGGTCCATGTGTTAATTCATTTTTCATCCCATCACCAAACTTTCGTTTCGAAATATTTATATTAACATTCGTAATATATTATATTTTTTTATTTTCTTAATGTCAACTATTAGCTTGACTTAAAAAAAAAGAACATTATATAATATTTTAAATTCAATATAAGACAGGAGAAATAAACTTATGTTTTTAGATGGATTAGACGAACTTGATCAAAAAATTGTTCAGCTGCTTATCAAAAATGCAAGAATGTCATATTCTGATATTGGACAAAAAATTGGAATCTCAAGGGTAGCTGTAAAAATGAGAGTACAAGCATTAGAAAAAAAAGGTATTATTGAAGAATATACAACAATTATTAACCCGCAAAAAATCAGTGGTGCTATTTCTTGTTATTTTGAAATTGAAACAACACCTGAAACATTAATGGAAGTCGCTAAAATTCTTGAAAAAAATAATACCATTACCCAAATTTATCGAGTAACTGGAAAAAGTAAACTCCATGTACATGCCATTGCTTCTTGCCATGAAGAAATGGAAAAATTAATTTATGAAACTATAGACTGTCTACCAGGAGTTTTAGAATGTTCTTGTAACATGATATTTTCACGTATTAAAGATATCAAAGGGTTAAGATTATAATATTTAAAAATATACACAACAGTTAAACTGTTGTGCTTTTATTTTAAAAAAGCTATGAATAAACAGTTAAAAACTATTTATCATAGCTTTAATATTATTGTTGTTTAGCATCATATGTTACTTCTATTCCTAGATTGCTAAATACTTTAGCATCCATTGGTCCAATCGATGAAGTAATGTGTGCTTGTGTTCCTTTTAACTTAGGTAATTGTTCTAATGCTAGTTTAGCATTGTCATTATCTACAGCACTTAATGATAAAGCAATCAATACCTCATCACTATGTAATCTTGGATTGATACTACCTAAATATTCTGTTTTTAAATGTTGAATTGGTCCAAAAGCACTAGGAGAAATTAAATGAATATCTTCATTAATATCAGCTAAATATTTAATAGCATTAATTAAGATAGCTGAACATGACCCCATAAAATCAGATGTCTTACCTGTGATAATTGTTCCATCATCTAATTCAATAGCTCCAGCATAACAATTTGCTTCACTAGCTTTTTTATTAGCAGCAGCAACACATTTACGATCTTCTACATTAACTTTAGCTTGGTTCATTACAAGCTCTTGTTTATTATATTCATCTAAAGAACATTGTTCTTTTACATAACGATTTCTTGTATTATAATATCTTCTAATAATTTCTTGTCGACTAGCTTCTTTGCATACTTCATCATCACTAATACAATGTCCTGCCATATTTACTCCCATATCAGTTGGTGAATTATATGGACTTGTTCCATAAATTTCTTCAAACATATTTTTTAATACTGGGAAAATTTCAATATCACGATTATAATTAACAGTAACTTCATTGTACGCTTCTAAATGAAATGGATCGATCATATTAACATCATTTAAATCTGCAGTTGCTGCCTCATAAGCTAAATTAACTGGATGATTTAAAGGAATATTCCAAATTGGGAATGTTTCAAATTTAGCATAACCCGCTTTTATTCCTCTTATATTTTCATGGTATAACTGTGATAAACATGTTGCCATTTTACCACTACCAGGTCCTGGAGCTGTTACTACTACTAATGGTTTAGTTGTTTCAATATAATCATTTTTACCAAATCCATCTTTACTAATTATTTTTTTAGTATTTGTTGGATAACCATCAATTAAATAATGTAAATATACTTTAATATCTCTTTTTTCTAGACGACTTTTAAAGATATCAGCTGCTTTTTGTCCATCATATTGAGTAATAACAACACTACCAACATATAAACCTTTACTTTGATATATTTCAACTAATCTTAAAACATCATCATCATAAGTTATTCCCAAATCACCACGAACTTTATTTCGTTCAATATCACTAGCAGAAATCGCAATAACAACTTCAGCTTGATCTTTTAATTGTAACAACATCTGTAATTTACTATCTGGTGCAAAACCTGGTAAAACTCGAGAAGCATGATAATCGTCAAATAATTTACCACCAAATTCCAAATATAACTTATCACCAAATTGGTTTATTCTTTCTTTAATATGGGTAGATTGCATCGTTAAATATTTATCGTTATCAAATCCTATTTTCATTTTTCACGTGTATGATATTTTTTATCATACGTCTCCTTTCTTATATCTTATCAATAGTGTTGTTATATTTTTCATAAATATAACATTATCTTTTGTATTCTACTGTATTTACTATTTTATTTCAATATCTTTACATAAAAATTTACTCATGAATAAGAATTTATTGTCATAATAATTAAAAATATCTACAGTTATCATAATACAAAAAATAGCTGAAATATCAGCTATTTTGTAATACCAACCATCTTTAATAAATACTTTGCATTAGTCGTTTTACAACGTCCATCTTTAATTAAATAATCAAACATAATCTTATTATCTTGATAATACTCACTAAAATGATAATTAGTACATGGTATTTGATTTTCTAATTCACATAATTCAAAATCATGAGTCGTAATAAAAGTAAAAATATTACTACTAGATAATTGTTCTACTGTTTTGGCTGCTCCATATATTCGATCTTTAGAATTAGTTCCTTTGAAAATTTCATCAATTAAAGCAATCATTTTTTCTCCACGGTCATTAGCATCAACAATTTCTTTTATTCTCAATAATTCCGCATAAAAAGTTGAAATCCCACTAAGATCATCTTCTAATCTCATTGAAGTATATATTTTCATCAAAGAACATTTAAATGTTTTTGCCATAACTGGCCCTCCAGCAAAAGCTAATACTAAATTTGTCCCAATCGTTCTTAAAAAAGTAGTTTTACCTGACATATTTGAACCAGTTATAACACAAACTTGCTTTTTCATCATAAATGAATTAGCAACAACTTTTCGATCATCAATCAAAGGATGATAAGCTCCTTCAAACTCTAAACATAATTCATCACTAAATAACGGAAATGTTGTTTGTTTCTTTGTTTTTAATAACACTTGTAAACTAATTAAACTTTCTAATTCTCCAATTGCATCTAGCCAACTTTCTACTTCATCTCCGTATTTTTTGATCCAATTATCATAAGCTCTTTTACAATTAAAATCCCATAATAAAATTCCATTTAATAATATTGCGGCTAAAATATTATTTCTCTGTTTTACAATTGAACTTGTTTTTTTTAATTCATCGAAAGCTTCATAAGCTTGATTTAATTGACTTTTTAACTTATTTAAATGTTTTGAAGTAAATGTAGTTTGTAATGTTAATCTACAAATATTTTGATAACTATTTAAACATTTTGATAAATCACTAACCTGTTTAAATATTTCGCTATGTTTAGGCAAAAAAATAAGCGTTGAAATCCATTGACCAAAAATTAAAATTGCTACTGCAATTACAGCAACTTTAAACATGATATTAAAAGTAAACATTAAAAACATGATAATTGTTAATATGGGAATAATTATTAAAAGTAGTTTTAAATCATAACTAATTTGATAATCTTTTATTCCATTAATAAACTCTTCAACAGTTTTTTCAACAAATTTAGGTTTTTTTATCATTTTACCATATGTTTCTATATCAATAACAAAATCATCATTATTTCCTAATTCTTTAACTGCTTCTTGTTCTTCAATTAATGCTTTAATATCATAATCTCTTCTAGTTAATTTATGTAATAATCTTATTTTACCACTTCGAGTACTTGCTGTATTTAGATATTGAAATAAAGAATTGTTACCGACAATATCCAAATCTTTCATCAAGCCACTTATTTTATCAACATAATCAGCTCCATTTTCTTTAAAAGAATGCCACTTATCTTCAAAACGTGCAAGATAATTATTAATTACAACCAATTTAGCTTCAAAATACATTAATTGATTAGTTACTTGACTATGTAAATAAACTAAATAACTAAATAAAATAACCGCTACTAATACTATAATATATAAATATTCTCGATTAAAAAAATATCCTGCTAATAAACAAATCAAACATCCTATCATCGTTAAAAATCTTAATAATGATATTGCTGTAGAGCGCTTCTTTAAACTAACAACATCATTATTTATTTTATTTTGAACTACTAAATAATCATCATATTTCATAAAAACTCCTTAACTTATTAAATCTTTTAATTTATTATATCAAATATTTTATTTTTATTAATATAAAAATTATTATAAAAAACCTTGTTTATGACGTTACGTCATAAACTATAATATAACTAGGAGGTAAATAATATGTCAAAACAAGATATTTCAAACGATTTAATGACTATTGGTCAACTCGCTAAAATAATGAAAACAACTGTTCGTACTTTACAATACTATGATAAAAAAGGATTACTATCACCAACTACTAAAAGTATTGGTGGCCGTAGACTTTATAATTATAAGAATATGATCAAACTTCATCAAATTCAAACTCTAAAATCATTAGGTTTTTCATTAGATGAAATCGAAAATAATCTAGTTTCACTTGATACTCCTAATCAAGTAATTGATGTTTTAAATAAACAAGCAACACTAATTAAAGATAAAATAACTAAGCTAGAAGAAACATTGATTGCTATTGAAACTTTAAAAACAGAAGTCTTACAAATGAAGACTGTTGATTTTAAAAAATATGCAGATATTATTATTAATCTTCAAATGAATAATGAACATTATTGGCTTATCAAATACTTTGATAACGATACGTTAGATCATATTAGAAATCAATTTGATAAAGAAAGTGGCCTCCAATTCATTGAGCATTTTAATCAGTTAAATGATAAGATATTGGCTTTACAACATAAAAACATTCCTCCAGAAGATAGTCGTGTTCAAGCTCTTGCTAAAGAATTTTGGCAGATGGTTATGGAATTTACAAACGGTGATATGTCTATATTACCAAAACTAATAGAGTTTAGTAATTTAAAAGAAGATAATGAATGGTTTAAAAAACAAGCAACGATCAACGAATATATTCAACCTGCATTACAACTATATTTTAAAAATTCTAATGTTGATCCTTCTGGAGAGCGATAATTATGAACTATGTGATTCAAGTTTCTAATTTAAAAAAGAGTTATGGAAATAATAATGTATTAAAAGATTTAAGTTTTAATGTTAAAAAAGGAGAGATTTTTGGAATATTAGGTGTTAATGGAGCTGGAAAAACAACATTGCTTGAATGTATTGAAAGTCTTTGTAAATATGATGATGGTAAAATTTTAATTAATGGTAAAATTGGTATCCAGTTACAATCATCATCTCTACCTGCTTATATCAAGGTTATTGAGGCTATTAAACTATTTTCTAAATGGAAAAAAGTTAAAATAGACAATTCTATTTTAACTACTTATAAAATAGATAAGTTAAAAGATAAAAAATATCTTGAACTCTCTACTGGTCAAAAACGTCGTTTACATTTAGTTCTTGCATTAATTGGTAAACCGGATATTCTTTTTCTCGATGAGCCAACTGATGGATTAGATGTTGAAGGAAGAATATCACTTCATAATGAAATTCGTAAATTAAAAGCACATGGGACTACGATTATTCTTGCTAGTCATGATATGAGTGAAGTTGAAAATTTATGTGATCGCATTGCTATTTTAAATAATGGTAAAATTGCTTTTTTAGGAACGATTGATAAATTAACATTACAAATTAAAAAGAAATATAATATTGAAATATTAACTAAATTAGGTCAAGACAAATATATAACTGATAATATTAATGATACTTTATTGTCTATTTTAAAAGACTATAAAACAAAAAATTTAGAGATTTTAGATATTAAAATTAACCATGGGACATTAGAACAACATTTTATTGATATTACAAAGGAGCACTAAAATGAAAGCCTTATTTTATGGAATAATTTTACAATTTAAAATGGACATTCGTAGTAAATCTTTATTAATCACATGCTATCTTGTACCACTATTATTTTTTGCTATTATGGGAGAAATTTTCACATCAATTATCCCTGAATCTAAAAATACTTTGATCCAATCAATGACAATTATGGGCATATCAATGGGTACATTGATAGGTCTACCGCCTTCAATAATAGAAATTTATGGTACAAAGATTAAAAAAATGTATTATGCAAATAATGTACCTATATATTTTGGTTTAGTCTCTTTAACGATTTCAACTTTAATTCATTTAATTATAATGAGCATAATCATCATTATAATTGCACCAATTGTTTTTGATGCTAAAATTCCTTCTAATTTACTATTATATTTTGGATCATTAATATTATTTATTATTACTTCTATAAGTATCGCTTGTGTTTTAGGACTATTAGTTAAAAACCAAGCAAAATTAACTATGTTTAGTCAACTAGTTTTTTTACCATCAATTATGTTATCAGGAATTATGTTTCCTATAAATCTTTTACCAAAATTCTTAAGTAATCTTGGTAAACTATTTCCTGCATCATGGGCTTATTCATTACTTATTCAAAATAAATTCAATTTAAATGATTTTTTCCCTTTATTAATCATTTTAAGTTTTATGATTATAAGTTGTTATTTACTATTAAAAAAACATAGTATCGAATATTAAAAGCTGTAACGAACGTTCAGCTTTTTTACATTTCATAATTTAAAAGAAACTTTTATAAAAGTATTTAGCAATCATATATTCATGAAATATATCGAGATAGAAAATGATATAAAATATCATTTGTAATATGATTAATCTTTTCATCTTCTATTAATTGCTGTAAGGGTTCTTGTAAATTACACTCTCCACAAATATCTATACCAATAACTTCTTGATGTTTAAAAACTTCTTCAAGTAATTTTTTCAAAGTATAAACAGACATATTTCCCTGATCCCAATTCGTTCTTGCGTGATAATGATTTAAAACATCTTTATCAATAGATATATAGGCAGGTAAAGTTATATCTATTTTTTTAATTTCCTCTTTTGCTAAACCCTCTTCAATTTCATTAATACTAATACATACTAATTTTTCTTTAAAATCATCATCAATTTCTCTAATTGTTTCTTGATTAGGACCAATTAAAATTAATTGTTTTAAATAAATATTTTCCTGTAACATCTCTGCTGCCCAGCTGCCACAACCTGTTAATTGATGAATCAAAGGTTGTTGCATATCGTTATGATGATCAAACAAAACAAGTGAAAAAGGCATATTAATCTTTTCTGCAAATATTTTTGTCATATAATGATAGTTGCCGTTATCCAAAAAATGAATACCATGCACTCCATAATTACATAAACGTCTTTTAATTTCTTGTTTAGCTTCCAACGAACAATACATTGCTGTTTCTTTAATATCACTTAAATCTATTCTTTTTAAATTTCTCACATATTTTTCTATATCTTGAGGATAAGTATGAGAAAAATCTAATACTAAATTTTCTGTTTTTTCGTTCATCTCTTTCCACCACCTATATCAGTATTTATTATATCACCATAAAATAAAAATGACACATGACAATGAAAACTAAATATTTAATAATATTAAATAAATAATTGTCTAAAAAAACAATATCCCAGTAAAAACTGAAATATTGTTAATAAGAAAGCAATTATTTTTTTGCGGCTTTGTTAGAAACAGTTTGAATACTTCCAATAATAGTTGATCCCTCTTCAACCATGATCTTAGCAGAAGTTGTATTACCATCTAAAACAGATGTTCCTTTCAAAGAAACTTTGTTTTCAGCAACGATATTACCTTTAATTTCACCTTCTAATACAACATCACTACTATTTACATCACCTTGTAAATTAGTTGTTCCTAAAATATTAACCATTCCTTTACAACCAACATTTCCAACAATTGTTGCATCAATTGTAGTTAATGAATTAGCTTTAATATTTCCTTTAACATTTCCTTTAATTGTTACACTCTTATCACAATTAATATTACCTTCTACACTACCTTCAATTTGTAAATCTGCTTTACAAGTAATATCACCGTTTATTTTTGTTCCATTAGAAATAACAGTCGGTGCATATTCAGGTTCAACTTTAGGTTGTTTCGCAAAAGTAGTTGGTTTTGGAGTTTCTTCTTTAAAAGTTTTAACTTGCACATTTTTTTCAATTTTTGGTTCAACAGATTTTGTTGTTTTTGTAGAATTTACTGGTGTCGTTTTAACCTTTACATCAGCAGCAACTTCTTCTTCCTCTTCTTCTTCAACAAAAATCGTTTTATTGATTATATCTTTAATTCTACTTTTTTTTATTCATTACAAATTCCTCCTTTAATCATCATTTAGAGCAAAATCATACAGATAACTACATCTATAAGAATACTAACAAAATACATTTATAATGTCAATGTCGCCACTTAATTATACCACACTATTAGACACTATTCATCATAATATTTATTTTTAACGCATATTTTCAATAAAAGAAAATTCATTCATATTCTACTTTAATATTTAATTTCATAAAATCAATAATAACAAACTACTGGACAATTTATTTCAATATTATTGTATAACTGAGCTGCTATATTAGTAGGTAAATTAATACAACCATGAGATCCACTATTCATATAAATCGTTCCACCCCATTTACTTCGCCATGAAGAAGAATCGTGTAAACCAATACCTTTATTAAATGGCATCCAATATGAAACAGGTGTTTCATATGGCCATGTACCATCAGGTAATTTTGTTCCCCTTAAAACACGATTTCTTTCCTTATTATAAAGATAATAAGTACCTGCTGGAGTTCTTCTATCAGGATCATTATAAGTTCCTGAAACAATATCTGATTCTAAAATAATTTGCCCATCTTTATGATACCACATATGTTGTCCTTTTAAATCGATTTCAACAAAAGTGTTACCTAAACCACCATTGTCAATCGAAGCTTCTTTACCTACTGTAATTGGAGTTCTAACTCCTACTTTATTAGCATAAATATCCTTCAATAAGCCCGTAACTTCTTTACTATTTTGTAATCTCACACCATAATTTCCACCACTAACCGTGATAGTTCGATTATTAGCACCTACAAAAGTTCTTGTTTCACCTACACTATTTATTTTTTTAGCTAAAGAACTTACAAATTCTGTAGCTTTTTTCTTAAAAACACTATCATCTCGATAATATTTTCCCGTTTCATCAATTGATAACCATGTAATTAATTCATTCCCATCTAAAACAACATCACCTGATCTTGTCTTATATGTAATAATGGCTGAAGCATATTGATTTGCAGCTTGACACTGTTGTTGAATTAATTCATCACTAGCCTTTACATTTGGTTCAACATAACAATTGCTTTTATCTAAATCAAGAACTTTACTCCCTTCACTAAATGCTAAAATAATTGCTTGGCTTGCTTTTTCTAGATCTATTGTCGATCCCATTACTTCATTTTTAATTACAAACTTATTATCTACATACTCTATTTTAGCATCTTCTGGCGGTATTTGTGTAGCTGTTTGTAAATGTTGTAAAGAAGCTAGTTTTTCTTTTAAAACATTTTCGTCAACTAATGCTAAATTATTAACTGTATGATTTTGTTTTGAAAAAAAAGCTTGAATCCATTCAAAAGAATTTTGTTTTTCTAATACATCTTTTACATTATTATTTTCATTATACTTAACTTGCAAATCTTCACCTGATAATTGCTCAACATTTCCATCTCTAAATCTTAATTCTAATGTATAATCATCAATCGTTTTAGCAAGTTCTTTATTAGCTTCATCTATCGTTAACCCACTTACATCAAGAGCATTAATATAAGTGCCCCTTAAAAACTTATCATTAAAATAAATACTGCCAATAAAATAAATAAAAATAATTAATAGTATCAACGATAAAATAACAATAAATTCTTTTCTTATTCTTCTTTTCTTCCTCTTACCCGCAATCACATCTCCTGTATTCATAAATACCCTCTTACTTCTTTAAATTTCTATTTAATTCTCTAGTATTCTACCATTTTACTTGCTATTTATCTAGTAATTTATCACTTAGACATTAATTTCCCTAAAATAGCTACCCCTTTAATAATTTGTTGATCAGTCGGCATAGAAAAATTCATTCTAAATGATTGACACGCCTTACTATCATCATCTAAAAATGCATTACCAGGCACAACTGCAACTTTATGTTCAATCGCTTTTTTAACAAAACTTGGCATATCAATTCGCATAGGCAAAGTAACCCAAATAAACATTCCACCATCAGGAATCGTCCAAGTACAATCCTTACTAAAATGTTTTTCCATTTCTCGCAACATTAATTCACATTTATTTTTATATACTAATTGTAATTTTTTTAAATGCTCATCCATGTCTGTTTCATGTAAAAAACGTGCCATAACTTTTTGAGCCCAGGCATTTGTATGAACATCACTCGTTTGTTTAGCAACTGTACATTTTACCATAAAATCACGATGACCAATCATAATTGCAACACGCATACCCGGTGCAATTATTTTAGAAAAACTAGCTGCATATACTACTAACCCTTCATCATCTAATGATTTAATAGAAGGCACAGCTTCATTTTTAAATCTTAAATCACCATATGGGTTATCTTCTAAAATCAATACTTGATATTTTTTTGCAAGTTCATATATTGCTTTACGTTTTGCAAGGGATGTTGTAATTCCTGTAGGATTTTGAAAATTTGGAATCAAATAAATAAACTTAGGCTTTTTAGGTTGATTTAACACTTCTTCTAATTTAGTTAAATTGATTCCATCATCTTCCATTTCAACCCCAACTAATTTGGCACCATTACTTTTAAAAGCATTTAAGGCTCCTAAAAAACTAGGATTTTCACAAACTACCAAATCCCCTTCATTACATAAGCATTTTGCCATAAAATCCATAATTTGTTGTGATCCTGAAGTAACCATTACTTGATCATATTCTTTTATAATATTTTCATGTCGTGATAAAAATTTAATTGCTTCTTGTTTAAAATCAATATCTCCTTCACTAATACCATATTCTAAAATTGAATTTGGATTATTATTGAAAATATCATTGCTAATTTCTTTTAATTTTTCAATTGGAAAAGTCTCACTAGCTGGATTACCACCTCCAAAGCTAATGATTTGTGGATCATTCATCATTTTTAAAATTTCTCTAATTGCTGATGCTTTTACACCACTAATTCGTTTTGAAAACTCAAATTCCATTATTTTGCCCCCTTTATATATTTTATTATAAACTAAACATTTATTAATGCAAAGCACTATAATTTAGTTTATAATAAGATAAAGTTAATTTCTAAATAAATTAGAAGAAAGGAAAAGTATATCAATTAAGATATATTAAAGTAATTTTATGCAAGTTTTATTTTTAGTTTTACACAAAGTAGAAAAACTAGATGATTTATTAGTTGTTTTACAAAATAATGGAATTACTGGTGGTACAATTATTGAAAGTAAAGGAATGATCAACACATTAAAAAGTAATAATAATTTTATTATTGAATCACTAAAAATCTTTTTAGAAGATCCTCGAGAAGCTAGTAAAACTTTATTTTTTATTTTAGAAAAAGAAAAAGTAGAAATTGCACGAAAAGTTATCGATGAAGCATTAGGGGGTATTAATAATCCTAATACTGGTATTATGTTTGGTTTTGATTTAGCTTTTGTAGATGGTTTAAATAATTGAAAAACTATAATAAAATAAACCCTATTATTTGGATTCAAATAATTAGGGTTTATTTTATTATTATAATCTTTTTTCATATCTTGAAATTTTAAAATATATTATAACAGCAAACAAAGCAACAAGCAATTCAGTTAATGGATATGAAAGCCATACACCATTTATTTTTAAAATAAATGCTAAACAAATTGCAACCGGAATAATTAAAAACAAACCTCTTAATAACGAAATCAACTGTGATGGAATGGGTTTTTCAACAGATGTAAAATAGATTGACATTATAATATTATAACCTGCAAATGGCAAAGCAAGAAAATATAAACGTAATCCAGCTTCTGCAACTAATTGTAATTGTACATTATTCTCACTATTAAACAACGACACGATTTGTTTATTATAAACAAACATGATTACATATAAAATTACTGATAACAATAACATTAAATACAGTGCATAGTGCAAAATCTTTTTAACATGAATAACATTACCTTGCCCATAAAAACGACTGAGCAACGGTTGAACCCCTTGAGCAATTCCTGTAAAAACCGCCGTAACAACTAATGATAAATTTGCAACAACACCATAAGCTCCTACACCAATATTACCTAAAATTCTTAGAATAATTATATTAAAAACAATTATAACGATTCCAGAAGACAATTCAGTAACAAATGATGGAAAACCTAATACTAAAATCGATTTAACTTGTTGGATTGATAATTTTGTTTTTATAAAATAGAAATTATTTTTCTTTTTAATAATATGAATACTTAAAACTAATAATCCAATAATTGGAGCAAGTCCTGTTGCTAGAGCAGCTCCAAAAATTCCCATATTTAAAGGAAATATAAATATATAGTCTAAAACTATATTACACATACTACCTATCAACATTGATAACATCGATAATTTAGGTGAATTATCATTTCTTGTAAAACAAACAAATACATCATTTAAAAGAAATGCCGGAGAAAATAATAGCAAAGTTAATAAATATTTCTTTGTCATTGCAAAAACTGTCTGATCAGCACCTAAAAAAGTCGTGATTGTATCAGAAAAAAATATTGCTGAAATAATAAATAAACAAGAAAATATAAAAGATATTAAAATTGTTGTTGTAAATATTTTATTAGCTCTTTTTAACTTTCCTTGACTATTAAAAATAGTGTATTTAGTAGCACCACCAATTCCTAACATCAATCCAACACCACGAATTAAACTATAAATTGGTATTGCCAGATTTAGTGCAGTTAAACCATTAATTCCTAGTCCATTTGAAACAAAAAAAGTATCTGCAAGAATATAACAAGATAATCCTACCATTCCTAAAATATTTAAACTTGTATACATTAAAAATTCTTTTTTTAAATCTCTTTTATCCATTAGCTCCTCCTTAAAATAAAAGACGTTTATATTTTGTATCTTCAAAGGCCTACGATACAAAAATAAACGTCTAAATCTTTATCCGGCGATAAATTATTTTCTATTCATTTAACCAACAAACATTCTACTACTTATTAATTAAAAGGTCAAATATTTTTTATTACCACTGCAACATTGTCATATATGTATCAACACTTGACAATGCCTCTTTATATTCATCAAACTTAACCATCTTTTCTTTTCTTCCATCTATTGAAGCAATATAAACGCTATTATACTCTTCTTCTAATAATAATGATTGTTTATAATAGTCGATTTTTGCATTAACAATTTGATATCTATCATTACCTTTATCATCTTTATATAAAGCAATATCGCCAACTAACACTAAAACATAAGCTTCATGAGTTGGTTTTTCACTGCTATTATTCAACAATGGTGATTGATCATTTGGTGGTAATAATTGCATGATTTTTTCAAAACTTTGTTTTTTATCTATTTTATAACCTAATATTTCTTCATCTTTTTGAATATCCATCGTAACTTCTTGATATCCCTTATGATAATTTTTATTTGAAATCAAATCCACTAATTCAACTTTCAAAACTTGATTTTCAACTACTAACGAACTTAATTGCTCACTTTTAACTTCCGGTTTTTCTATTTGCCTATCATCGTACTTCAATATTATAAAAACTAAAACAACTAAAGTAATTAAAATAATTGAGCACATCAACATTATTGCATTTTTTGATAACTTAAGTGATTTTTTAGCCATATTCATCCCCCTTGCATTATATTATATAACATCCTAACTACAAAATCTTACAAATTTAAACATTTTAACTTTAAATTAAAAGATAGACATATGTCTATCTTAATTAAAATACTTTTTCTAATCTACTAACAATTTCACCTTCTGGTACAAATCCTGTAATTTGATCTACTGCTTTACCATCTTTAAAAATAACTAAATTAGGTATCGCCTGGATTCCATAACAACCAGCTAAATCAGATGAAGCATCAACATTCACTTTATAAAAAGTAACTTTATCCATTTTTTCTGATAATCCTTCTAATACAGGTGCTAACATTTTACATGGTCCACACCAATCTGCATAAAAGTCAACTAATACAACGCCACTAGCAATTGCATTATCAAATTCACTACTATTTAATATTTTCATTTCATTCACCTCTATCTACATTATGCCAATTATTAAAATAATTACAACTAATTTGCTTTTATTTTATTAATTTCTTTTATCGTAAGAGCGATTGGATCATTTGAATAGTACATAAATGTTTTAGTAGTTTTATTTTTAATTACATCAACATTATTATATCCTGGCACATAATTTATTTGATCGATTAATGTATGATTATTTTCAAAATCATTTAATTTAGTTTTTAAAATACTTTTAAAAAGCTCAATATCTTCATTTAAATATGTTACATTATTATCATAAACGACCAATTCAGTATTTTGATCAAGTATTTTTAAAAGCTGATAACTTTCATTCAACCAACTCTTTAATAAATTATCATCTATTTCATCAAGTACACTATTAAAGACTTTTTCATTAACATTATATTTTCTAACTATTTTAGTTCTATTTGTATAATATGTAATATTAATTTCATGATTTCCATCCTCAGAAGCTAATAATTGCTGATGAATATTAATGATTTTATCAATACTTTGTTGATCTTTTAATTTAGTATTTTGATTATTTGATATTGGATTAATGGCAACTGCTTTAATTGTAGCAGGAATGTAGTTTTCAATATAATCCATTGATGAAAAAAAGATGCATGTTGTAATAATACTTATCACAATTGTTTGCAGTACATATAGTCCATATCTAACCCTATGATAACGAATAAATTGAATTATAAAAACAACAATCAACGTAATAATAATATTTAAAGCAATAAACTCTTTTGCTGTAACATAGTTCATTCCAATAATAGCTAAAATCCCCCAAGAGATACTAACAATAATCAATAATATAATTACATTTGCAACAAACTTATAACTAAAACCATGATAATTATTTTCAAGCCTGCGATATTTACAAGCACATACCGCTAAAAATAAAATAATTAAAATATACCCTAAATACACTAAAACATCTTTTAATTCAATTACATTTTTAACATCGATAATAAATCCAATAAATGGTAATAAATATTTTATTATGTTCAATGACAAACCATCAAATACTACACCTCTAATATATGTAGTAAAAATACCAAACAAACTCAAATATAAAACTATTGGAATTAAAATAATCGCTAGAAGTAAAATTATATTAGTAATAAAAGAAGTTGTACAATACGCGGTTAAATTTACTAAACTATAATAAACAAAAATCAATATCAATAAATCTAAACAATTTAATTTCATTAACCAGCAATATATTATAGTAGGAATAATTAAACAAATAACTCCACTTAAATAATGAACAATAAAACCTTGAATTCTGGTTATCGGCAAGGAATTAAAATGTGTTTGTTTAGTCAAATTAAACAAATATTGAAGATTAATCATTGGCATAATCAATGAAAATATAAAAACAGTTAAATAAAACATTACTCTTATAATATCTTTATCAAAAGACATTGTCCCGATCAAATAATTTAATAAAAGACAGCTAATAAAAATAACAATAACATTCTTTAACTGTTTTAAATCATTTTTAAACAAACTAAGCACTTTATTCACCTCCCCCAATTGAAGCAATAACAATTTCATTATCAACTTCTTTTAAATCAATAATAACGTTACCACTATAACTATCTTCTTCACTTGTAGCTGATAATTCTAATGAATAGCTTACTTTAGTTTCATCAAAACCAAGCATTTGATATCCTGTAAAATATAAATCATTAATATTTTTTATATCATAATTTTCTTCAATATAGTTTTTAATTAAACTATTATTAATATCCAAATAATTATTTTCATCATCTAAAAATTCATCACACTTATTAATTAATTCAGTTTGACCGCTACATTCATTTATAATAAATTCTTTAACTTCATCATTATCTTTAATAAAATAGCTTTTACCTTCAAAATCAATTAAATTAATAACATCTTCATTAAAATAATCTTGTATTTTTAAACTTTGATTTTTACACATTTGATAAAGCTTATTCACCTGATTAGCATTTAAATAATAGTTTTTATCATCAAAATAAACATTTAAATATTTTTCATTTCTAAAATTACCAACTAAATCATTAAAATAATCATTTTTTCTTTGATTAAAATATTCATAAATTCCTTGCTTTGTAAAAGTATAAGTATATGCATTACTATTAGAACCAGCTTCATCATAAATATGCAAAGAGATTAAATTATTTTCATTATAACCATTATTCCTTTTAATATTTTCACGATTATTATCCAACCAATTAACTAAATCATTCAAATCAGTATCTTTAAACTCAATGCCTCCATAAATACTATAATTATCATACATCAATCCTATAACGTTTGATTCTTCTAAGATACTATCAATACTACGTTCATAGATATTATTTGCAACAAAATAATTCATCAAAAAACTTACTATTAAAATCACTGCATAAATTGTTATTTTACGATAAATGTATTGATTTTCAAAAATAGTTTCAACAACAATTCCAACAATGATTCCAATAATCAAATATATTAAAAGTAATAAAATAATACTATTACTATCTAAAGAAATGTCTAATTTTCCTAAACCAACAATTAAATAAAATACAAGTGTTGTAATTCCTAAAATAACCCCAGCTTTAAAAAATAATGTTATCTCACTATAAACAAGCGGTTCACCAATATATTCATCATCACGATTTTTATAAACAAAATAACTTAATAACAAAAATATTAGTGCAACAAAAACATGGAATAAAATAATTAAATTACTACCATCTTGTATATATTCCATTGCTGAAACAATTGGAAACAGCAAACTACTATACTGTAATATTAAATCAGTATGGCAAGGAACTAAATATGTTGTAAATAATATCAAACTAATTAAAATAATTACTGGAAAAGTATAACCAAAAATACTAAAAACAACTTGTCCTAAACGATTACCAGCTATACTTGAAAAAAGGAAAACAATTGTATAATAAATAAATAATAAAACAAAAATCATTAAAATAAATCGCCAACCAGTTGATGTTGAAAGATCAAAAAAATAATTGTTTTTTTCAATTAAACTTAATAATATTAATCCAATTCCTTCAATCAATAGCGTTACTAAAACAATTAAATAACCTGATAAATAATTAGTAAACCAAATACATCTAGTATCCAAAGGCAAGGATTTTAATAAAGTTGATTTAGTTTTATCAATAAAATATCCTTGTATAATACATGGATAAGCAGTAGTTAAAATAACTGAACTAAGTACAAAAGCAACTATGCATATGTATCCTATACTAGATTCAATAATACTTAAAATAAAGAAACCTAAAAATATCAATAAAGAAGCTTTAGAAATAACTAAATTACTTTTAACTGTATTTTTAAATAATGCCAAGTTAAATAAACTCATCATATTCTCCTTTCATCGTATACAAGAAGATTTCTTCTAGTGACAAGGACAATGCTTCGTTAATAATAGGATTATACTTAGAGACTATTTCATCAATTTTTTCATATTCTCCCATTACGATCAATGTATGAACTCGTCCCATCATTTGATGAGATAAAATATTAAGCTCTTTTTCTAATAAATACATATCTTTACCTGATTCTAAAACAATTTGTAATTTATGATAATCATTTTTTAATTCATCTAATGACTCTTCAAAAACAATTTTACCTTCATCAATCAATGCAATATGATCACACATACTATCTAATTCGTTTAAATGATGACTAGAAATAAAAATTGTCATTTGTCGTTCACTTACATCTTGAATTAAAATATCCCAGATAATCTTACGAACATTAGGATCCAAACCATCAAATGGTTCATCCATAATTAAATATTCAGGCATGATTGAAAGAGCTAAAATAAACATTACTTGTTTTTTCATTCCTTTAGAAAAATTATTAAAATTTTGTAAATCATCACGATTAAACATTTTCATTAACTTATAATATCTGTCTTCATCAAAACTTGGATACAATCCTTGATATAATTGCTTTACATCATTGACATTTGAACCAAATGTATCAAAAAACTCATCCGGTATATAAACTAGCCTACTTTTAGCGTGTGAGTTTTCATAAATACGCATTCCTTCCAGTTCAACATAGCCACTATCACCACGATAAGCCCCGACTAAATGTCGAATTAAAGTAGTTTTTCCAGCACCATTTTTACCGATTATTCCATATATTGATCCTTTTGGTATTTTTAAATTAATATTGTTAAGTATTTGTTTATTGCCTATTTTCTTTGAAAGTTCTTTTATTACTAACATTATTTTTCCTCCCATACTTGTTTAATTAAATCACATAATTGTTCAAAACTTATTCCAATATACTTTCCCTTAGTAACTATCTCTTGAATCAATTCATTGATTTGTTCCGTAAATAACTGTGTTTGAAAATTTTGTTTTGAGCTTACAAAACTCCCTTTTCCTGGAATTGAATAAATAAATCCCTGTTGTTCTAAAATCCGATACGCTTTAACAACTGTATTGGGATTAATATGCATATCTGACGATAATTCTCTAACAGATGGTAATTTTTCTTCAGGTTGCATTAAACCAGTTGTTATGTATTCTAATAATTGTTTATATATTTGTTCGTAAATTGGTATTGCACTACTATTATCTATTTTCATATATCCAACTCCTTTATTTTACATTTAAAGTATAACAAACTTAAAACTGTATTACAAGTTATAATACAGTTTGGTGTTTTGATATTGATTTAATTGAAATATTTTGGTAATAATACTTAAATAGTTTGCAATTTTTATTATTTTAAGTAAAATATGTTTTAGAGATAGGAGGTTTTTTATGAGTAAAGTTGCAATTGTTACTGATAGTAATTCTGGAATAAGACAGGAAGAAGGGAAAAAGTTAGGTATTTATGTTTTACCGATGCCCTTTACTATTGATGGTGAAACCTTCTATGAAGATATCAATTTAACACATAGTGAATTTTTTGATAAGCTAATGAGTGGTGCTGAAGTTTTTACTAGTCAACCATTAGTAGGTGATGTAAGTAAGCTATGGGATGATGTATTAAAAGAATATGATGAAATCGTATATATTCCAATGTCTAGCGGTTTAAGTGGTTCATGTCAAACCGCTATAATGTTAGCTAATGAATATGATGGAAAAGTCCAAGTCGTTGATTCACAAAGAATCTCAGTGACTCAAAAATGGGATGTCCTTGATGCGATTGAACTTAGTAAACAAGGAAAATCAGCTAAAGAAATAAAAGAAATTCTTGAAGCTAATAAATTAAACGCTTCTATCTATATCACAGTAAATACATTAGAATATCTTCGTAAAGGTGGTAGAATTACACCAGCTGTAGCAATATTAGGTGGGATGATGAAAATCAAGCCTATTCTACAAATCCAAGGTGAAAAACTTGATACATTTAGTAAATCAAGAACTTTATCTAAAGCAACAAAAATAATGATTGAGGCAATTCAAAAAGATATTGAAGAACGTCTTGATCCAATTGAAAAAGGAAAGAATGTTCATATTTGTATAGCTTATACATATGATCCACAACCCGCATTAGAATTAAAAGAAGAATTACAACAGTTATATCCAAATTCAAATATTATCTGTGACCCATTATCATTAAGTGTTTCATGTCATATCGGACCACATGCTCTAGCAATTGCTGCATGTAAAAAAATTATCTAGGCAAGAAACTGAGTTTCTTGCTTTTTATATGTTATAATAAATTAAAAGAAGACAAAATATAAATAAGGAGGTAATTATGGAAAAAAAGCCAAATACAAATAATAGAAAATCTGGCAAAACTAATCAAAGAAATACTAGTAAATCTAAAACAACTACTTCTAGAAGAACAATAAGTAAAAAAAATAATAATATTGATACTAAAGTATTTGCTTTAGGAGGACTTAATGAAATCGGTAAAAATATGTATTGTATTGAACACGATAATGAATTATTTATTATTGATGCTGGGGTTAAGTTTGCCGAAGAAGGATTACCTGGAATTGATTATGTAATTCCTGATTATTCATATTTAAAGAAAAATGAAAAGAAAATTCGTGGGTTAATGATTACTCATGGTCATGAAGATCATATTGGTGGAATCCCATTTTTATTGCAAGTTGTAAAGATTCCATTTATTTATGCTACACCGCTTGCAAGTGCAATGATCAAAAGAAAGTTAGATGAAAAAAGACTTACTAATGTTACTAAAATCATTCAAATAAATGATGAATATCAAATTAAATCTAAATATTTCAATATTGGATTTTTTAAAACAAATCATTCTATTCCTGAATCAATGGGAATCATTATTAATTCACCCAATGGTCGAATTGTAGAAACAGGCGATTTTAAATTTGATTTATCACCGGTTGGAGATGTTGCTGATTATCAAAAAATGTCATTTTTAGGTGAAACTGGTGTCACTTTATTAATGAGTGACTCAACTAACTCTGAAGTGCCAACTTTTTCAATTAGTGAAAAGAAAGTTGCTAACAGTGTTCAAGAAGAATTTAGAAAAACAGAAGGACGATTAATTGTTGCAACATTTGCATCTAATGTACATCGTGTCCAACAAATTGTTGAAGCAGCGGTTAAATTTAACCGTAAAATTCTTGTTTATGGACGTTCAATGGAAAATAATATTCAAGTTTCAAGAGCTATGGGATACATTAAATGTCCTGATCGTTTCTTTATAAAAAATGATCAAGCAAAAAAATTACCAGATAACGAGATTTTAATATTATGTACTGGTTCTCAAGGAGAAGCTCTTGCGGCCTTGAGTCGAATCGCTAATGGTACTCATAAATATGTAAAAATAAAACCAGGAGATACTGTTGTCTTTTCATCAAATCCAATCCCTGGTAATGCTTATAGCGTTAATGTAGTTGTTAATAAATTATTTAGAGCCGGAGCTAAAGTACTAATCAATACCGCTTTTAATAATTTACATACTTCAGGTCACGCTTCGCAAGAAGAACAAAAATTAATGATGTTATTAACTAAACCAAAATATTTTTTCCCAGTTCATGGTGAATATCGAATGTTAAAAATTCACGCTGCCCTGTCACAAGAAGTTGGAGTACCTGCTGAAAATAGTTTTGTTCTTTCAAATGGAGATACTATTTTATTAAATAACGGTGAAGCAAGATTAGGTCCAAGAATTCACGTTGAAGATATTTATGTTGATGGCAATGATATTAGTGGTTTATCAACTGCTGTGCTTCGTGATCGTCAAATTTTGTCTGAAGATGGTATGGTTTCTATCTTAATCAGTATGGATTCTCGTGCCGGTAAATTATTAACGCATCCAGTAATTATTTCCCGTGGATTTGTTTATATGAAAGATAGTTTTCATATGATTCGTGAGGCTGAAAAATTAGTTGAAAATTCTTTGACTAAGTTATTACAAGGTAAAACTACTTTTGGGGAAATTAAAAATACTACTCGTGATATTTTATCATCATATTTTTATCGAAAAACAAAACGTAATCCAATGATTATTCCTGTCATTATGAATAAAAAAGTATGAGAAAAAAAGCAAGAATAATTAAGTTTCTTATATTCATAATTATCATCATAATCGGTAGTTTTGGTTACTATCACGCAAGATATATCGCTCCTAATGATTATAAAATCAAAAGAACTACAATTAACAATAAACAATTACCGAAAGAATTTGAAGATTTTGAAATTGCTTTTATTAGTGATATTAATCTTAAAAATACAAATGATCTCGATAGATTAGATAATATTATTTCAACATTAAATAAACAACAAGTTGAAATGGTAATTTTTGGTGGTGATTTATTCGATAGTAATCCTTTTGATAATGATGAAGTTATTAATTTATTATCTAAAATAAAATCTTCGTATGGAAAATTTGCAGTATTAGGTGAAAAGGATTTAGCTTCATTAAATGATGTTTCGGTCATTTTAAATGAAGGTGGTTTTGAAATATTACACAATGAATATCGTCCTATTTATTATAATAACGCTGTAATTGGATTATTTGGTTTAGAGAGTTCAGGAAATGTTGCTGGGTTAATTAATGAAAATAATCAAGATGTATATAAATTAGTTGCTGTTCATGAACCTGATTATTTTGATGAGACAAGTGAAAGTGATATTGCTTTACAGCTATCAGGTCATACCATGGGAGGATATATTTATTTGCCAGGAATTGAAGGGTTGTTAAAAAAGATCTATAACGTTAATTATGTTCATGGTTATCATAAAAAAAATAATAGTCAGTTGATTATTTCTAATGGTTTATCTTTAGAAAACAATGTTAATTTCCGATTATTTTGTCCTAATCAAATTGATATTATTTGTTTAAAAAGATAATACCTTCTAGTTTACTAGAAGGTATTTTTATGCCCTATATATTTTTCTATTTGTGTGTTTAAATCTTCTTTATACCTAACTTCTTTAAAAACAGGATTAATAAACAAGTTTTTATCTTTGTTTTTTAATATAATATTACTTATTATAAATAAATTTTGTAAAATACTCTATTATTTCTCTTTTTATTTAATAAATCTAACATGCTTTTTTATTTATATATAATCAACAGTTTATAAATAGATTAACAATCTCTAATGATTTAAACGGAAAATTCTATTGTTATAAACTTCACTTTGAATCTTATTTAATACAAATAGTATGCCACAAGCATTATAAATACATTATGTATGATTTTTTTAATTGTCTTAAAGATTTAATAGTGGTGTAATTCTATTTTTATTACTGCAACATTCCTTACACACTTTAATTTAATATTTTTAATACTACTTTCTTATTTCTGTTCCAATCCCATTAGTAGTAAATATTTCAATTAATAAACTATGTTCCATTCGTCCATCTAAAATATGAACTTTTTTTACATCATCTTGAACTGCATCAATACAATTATGTAACTTAGGAATCATTCCCCCTTGAATAGCTCCTGAAGCAAATAATTCTTTTGCTGATTTAGTATCAATTTTAGAAATAAGTGTACTTGGATCATTAGGATCTTTTAACACTCCTTCAATATCAGTTAAAAAAACTAATTTACTAGCTTTCAATGCTCGAGCAATTGCAGTTGCAACATCATCTGCATTAATATTATAAGCATTATATTTATCATCTAAACCAATCGTAGAAATAATTGGTGTATATCCATTTAATAACAAAGTTTCAATTAAATCCGTCTTAACATCAATAATTTCACCAACATAGCCAATATCCGCACCATTAGATAAATGTTTTTTAACCGTAAGCATGTCCCCATCTTTACCAGATAACCCAACAGCATGAGTACCAATTCTTTCCATATGTTGAACTAAACCTTTGTTTAATTTACCAGATAAAACCATTTCAGCTACTTCTAAAGTCTCTTTAGTTGTAACTCTTAATCCATTTTTAAATTCACTTTCAATCCCTACTTTATTTAGCCAAGTATTAATATCTTTGCCCCCACCATGAACAATCACTGGTTTGATTCCAACTGATTTTAAAACTGCAATATCTTTTAAAACAGATTGCTTAACTACTTCATTAGTCATTGCACTACCGCCATATTTAATTACAACAGTATCCCCAGCAAATTTTTGAATATAACTTAAAGCATCAACTAATACTTGAGCTTTATTTTGTTCTTTTGTATGCATACTTTTCCCCCTTTATGAACGATAATCAGCATTGATTTTAACATAATCGTATGTTAAATCGCATCCCCATGCTGTTGCTTTATATTCCCCATTATGAATATCAATGATAGCTTTTACTTCGCTACTAGACAAGATTTTTGTTGCAAGTTCTTCACTGTAGTCAGTTGCCATCCCCTTGGTTACTAACTGTAATGTTCCATGTTCACTTGCGATACTTAAATCAACATTATATGGATCAAATTCTTCCCCCGAATAACCCATAGCACATAAAAGTCTTCCCCAATTTGCATCATTCCCATAAACTGCTGTTTTTACAAGCGGTGAAGTACAAACACTTTTTGCAATTACTTTAGCTTGTTTAATACTATTAGCACCATGTACTTGAACTTCTAATAACTTTGTTGCTCCTTCACCATCACCAGCAATCGCTTTAGCTAAATATTCACTAACATAATATAAAGCTTCCTTAAATTTATAATAATCGTCATTTTCACTAGTAATTTTTTCATTATTAGCCAAGCCATTAGCTAATAATAATACTGTATCATTAGTCGAAGTATCTCGATCTACTGATACCATATTAAATGTATCTGTAATCACTTCTTTTAAAGCTTTATTTAATAATTCTTTAGAAATATTACAATCAGTTGTAATAAAACCTAACATCGTTGCCATATTAGGATGAATCATTCCCGATCCTTTACAGCATGCCCCAATAGTAACAATTTTTCCCCCTAGTTCAATTGTTACAGCAATATGTTTAGGCTTTGTATCTGTTGTCATAATTGATTGAGCAACTATTTCTCCAGATTTTTGATCATCGTTCAATAATGCCTTTACCTTAGCAATCCCTTCAATTATCTTATCCATTGGTAATTGTTTTCCAATAACACCAGTTGAACAAATTAATACTTCTTCCTTCTTCACTCCAAAATTATCAGCTACCTTACTAGCAAATAATTCATTATTATAAATTCCTTCATCCCCTGTACAAGCATTTGCTACCCCACTATTGATTGCAATAACTCTTGCACTATCATAATTTTCAACAACCATTTTATCCCATAATACTGGCGCTGCTTTTACTACATTTTGAGTAAAAGTCCCTACTGCCAGTGCATCAACTTCACTATAAATCAAGGCTAAATCCTTTTTCTCTTTTTTAATTCCAACATGATCACCAGCTCCATAAAATCCTTTTGGTAAAGTAACTGTTCCATCATCAATTATTTTCATTTTAATTCCCCCTATAAAACAGTTGGCATCAACTGTAATCCTTCTTTTTCATCAAACCCAAACATAATATTCATATTTTGAATTGCTTGGCCAGCTGCACCTTTTACTAAATTATCCATTGCCCCCATCATAACAACACGATTAGTACGCTTATCGATTTTATAATTAATATCAACAAAATTACTACTTTTTACATTTCTTACTTCAGGTAATATTCCTGGTTTTAAAACTCTTATAAAATATTCATCATCATAACAATGATATGCTTTTTCAATTTCGTCCATACTAACATTTGGTTTTAATTTAGCATATGCAGTAACTAAAATTCCTCGATTCATTGGTATCAAATGAGGTGTAAAATTCAATATGACATCACTATTACTTGCATACCCAAGCTGTTCTTCAATTTCTGGAGTATGACGATGATTAGTTACACCATAAGCTTTAATACTTTCATTGACTTCACAATATAAATTAGCTACTTTAGCACCTCGTCCAGCTCCACTAACACCACTTTTTGCATCAATTATTAAAGTATCCATATCAATTAATCCCGCTTTAGCCAAAGGATAAATTGATAATATCGAACATGTTGGATAGCATCCTGGATTAGCAATCAATCGTGCATTTTTAATATCCTTACGATTAATTTCACATAGTCCATAAACTGCTTCTTTAATATATTCAGGTGATGCATGTTTAATTCCATACCATTTTTCGTATGTATCGACATTTTTAATTCGATAGTCTGCACTTAAGTCAATAACTTTGACTTTACTTAAAACATTTTCATTGATCATTTTTGCACATACCCCTTGAGGTGTCGCAAAAAAGACAACATCGATATCACCCAAATAAGCTTCAATATTTTCATCAACACACTTTTGGTCTAAGACATTAAAATATCCACCAAAAATTGAACTATATTCTTCATCAGTATATGTTCTTGAAGAAACCCATTTAATTTCAACCTCTTTATGCGTTAATAAAAAACGAACTAATTCACATCCCCCATATCCTGTTGCTCCTACAATTCCTGCTTTAATCATCATGATCCCCCACTTCCTTTTAAAATAAAAAATCGTCTCTTAAACAAGAGACGAATTACCGCGTTACCACTCTATTTATCATAAGTTGACCTTATGATCTCTTTCATCGTTAAGGGCGATTACCCGAAAGTGATACTATAATTTCCCACTTTCCTCTCGTAAATGCGCTTCATTTTGACTATATTACTAATCTTCCACCACCATTAGCTCGCTAAAAATCATCATCAAAACTACTCTTTTAGTCATCGAGTTGTCTATTATTATATTACTAAAAATCTTTTTGTCAAATATTTTTTCAAAAATATTTACTAATTTGAAAAATTTATACTTAAGATTTACAATGATATAATCAATTATTTTTAAATAATGTTTTAAATTAAAAATATTTTTATAATTCTTCAAATCTTTTTACGCCCCATGTTCTAAGTAGATGATAAAATCCAAGATCAGCAATAATAAATAAAATGACCCAGCCATAAAAATAACTAGTAAGATTAACACTAGAATTAATATAACCAATCACAATAAAAAATACTAATGCCATTGTAACTAAAATAGAAATAGTTACTGATGCACTTTGCTTAACCACTACAGTTTCATTGACCCAATCAAACTTTGGTTTCCAAAGATTAACAAGTAAACCAAATAAGGCAACAAATGTAGTAAAGATCATTGGTACAATAATTACAACCAAACAATCAATCGGATTCAAAGAAAAAATTATACACCCAACTATAGAAAATATTATTCCTGGTGGAATACATAAAGCTAAATGTAAAAACAGTTTACTATTTAAAATATCGATTGTTTTAATTGGTAATGATTTAATAATCCATAAACGATTACCTTCTATAGAAATTAAAAATGCACTAATATCATTAAGTGAATTAGTAGCAATTACTCCTAAACAAAGTAATGGCACAACTAATTCATTTACCATATTTTCAAATTGTAGTGGTATTATATTTAATGCGTTAATTAATTCTTGTCCTTTAATCAATAATGCTCCCGCTAAAATCACCGTAAAAACAATTCCTAATGCCCCATTTAACATAATCATTGGATTAGATACAAAATGTCTTAATTCTCTTTTAAATAAAGCCAATTTTTGACTTGAATATTTTATATCTTTATCTTTCATTTTTACTTTTTTAGTTTTAGGTTTAGTTGTAGCTATTGAAATAAAATTTTTTGAAAGTAAATAGATTACTAATGCAAATGGAACAAATACCCACAATAAATACATTAATAAACTTAATATATCTACGTCACTTATTGCAATTGATAAATAATATATTGGAAATAATGTATTTTCAATTGCCTCACCAATTGACTTTCCATTAGCAACTAAGGCCATAATATATTCTGGTACTTTATTTATTAAATAAAAATATGCTCCTAAAAATGCTAAAGAAATTACTACTGTAATAACTGTTTTATTTTTAATTCTTTTCATAATCATCGCCATTACCCAACCAAAAGCACACGATAATGCTAAAGCAAGTAACGGTAATGTAATAATGACGATTAGAAAAAATAAAAACTTAATTAAATCAAATGATGTTTGATAAAAATAAACAATCATTCCTGGTACAACAATTAAAGCTTCATACAAATAATTAACAATCAATAATACAAATACCCTACTTAACAAAATATCTTTTGTCTTAATTGGCATTGAAAGCAATAATTCATTATCTTTAGCCCCATAAATTTCCTGCTGAGTAACAAAAACACTACCAATAAAACACAGCAAAACAACTAAAATTCCCATTATTCCAAAATATAACCACTCATATCCAATCAAACTAAATGGTTTTAAAATTTCATTAAACATTACCCCAAACATTAAACCAAATACAACTGCCACATAACCAATAATTAATAACATAAAAATAATTTTACCAAATGATGGTGATTCTTTTTTTGCTGTTTTTAATGACCGAAAAAACAAACCTTGTAAGCGAATTTTAACTAATGATTTAAGCATGGTCATCCTCCAACTCTAAAAATACATCTTCTAATGATTCATCACCAATAACATCTTGAGTATTTCCACTTACAATTAATTTTCCTGCTTTAATAATTGCAATTTTATCACATAACTTTTCAGCAACTTCTAAAACATGAGTTGAAAAAAAGATAGCTGCTCCTTGATCACACATTTGACGCATCAATTGTTTTAATAAATGTGTAGCTTTAGGATCCAAACCTACAAATGGTTCATCCATAATAATTAACTTTGGTTCATGAACTAAAGCTGCAATAATTGCAAGTTTTTGTTTCATCCCATGAGAATAAGCACTAATAACCTCTCCTAAAGAATCACTCAATTCAAACATATCACTATATTTTTTAATTCTTTCCGTTCTTTTTTCTTGATCAACTCCATAAACATCACAAATAAAATTTAAATATTTAATTCCCGTTAAATATTCATATAAATCAGGATTATCAGGAATATATGCCATAATCTTTTTACAAGCTAAAGCATCTTTTTTGATTGATTTTCCATCAATAAGAATATCTCCTGAATCAAAATTCATAATTCCCACAATTGCTTTTAATGTAGTTGTTTTACCAGCTCCATTATGTCCAATAAAACCATAAATATTACCACTTTCAATATGCAATGATAAATCATCTACAGCTTTTTTATGACCATATGTTTTGGTAAGATTTTCAATTTTTAACATAACTTTTCCCCTTTATAATTATTTTTATTATTTATATTATTATTTTATTCCAATAATTTTAAAATTTCAACAAAAGTCTTCTTATTTAAGAAAATTTTAATAAATTATTAAAAAATAAAATCACTCATTCGAGTGATTTACTACGATTATTAATATATTCCTTTAATAACAAATAAATTACTGATAACGTTGGCACACTAAATAAAACACCGACAATTCCCCATAATCCACCACCTACAGTAACTGCAAACAATACCCAGATTGAAGGTAATCCTACTGAAGAACCAACAACTCTTGGATAAATTAAATCGCCTTCAATTTGCTGTAGAATAACTAAATAGATTATAAATAACAAAGCTTGCATTGGATCAACTGTCATAATCATAAACGTACCAATTCCACCACCAATAAAAGCGCCAATAATTGGAATAAAAGCTGTTATCCCTACTAATGTACCGACCATTGGAGCATATGGGAAACCAAAAATTTTCATTCCAAGTGCACATAGACTACCTAAAATAATCGCTTCAATTGTCTGACCAATAATAAAATTAGTAAATGTTGTTCTTGAAATAGTCGCAATTTCAATAATTTTATTAGTAATCCTTGGCGGAAGACAAGCACTTAATAATTTACGAGTTTGACGTTTCAATGTTTCTTTACTCATTAATATATATATTGCAAAAACAAATCCAACAATAATATTGAAAATGCCATTTACAAACATTGATAAAATATCAACAGTTGAACCAAGTACACCAGTAAATCCTATTTTAGCAAATTCGCTAAATTCACTTGTAAGTGACTGAACATCAACTGTATCGAAGAAAGATTTTAATTGTAAAGAAATTCCTGAGTCACCTTTACTCCATTTTTCAAGTGTTTCAAATACTTCCGGTAAACTTGTAGTAATTAATTTAATTGCATTTGATATTTCTGGAATTACTAATTTTACTACTAACAATAAAACTCCTAATAAAATTAAAATTGATAAAATAATACTAGCTATTCTCTTTATAATTTGAAATTTATTAGTAGTAAAAAATTTATTTAAAACTTTTTCTACTCTGATCATTAAAACATTTAAAATAAAAGCAATGATAAATCCAAGAATAAAAGGCATAATAACTGATATTAATTTACTTATAGACTTAAAAATCATTTCATAATGATTAAGCCCCCAATAACAGATAATACCTAATATTACAATTTCTAAAATCTTACGGTAATTTAATTTATTTTCATTCATATAATTCCCCCAATTAATCTTTTCACATTATATTTTACATCTATTTCTCTAATATGAACAATTAATAAAATTATAGTATAATTATGATAAATTATTGCAATTATTTTTTCTATAGTTTATTATAATGATAATTTAGATTATTTTAAGGGGGAAATTTTAAATGAAAGAAAAAGTAATTCTTGCATACTCTGGAGGACTTGATACAACTGCAATTATTCCATGGTTAAAAGAAAACTATGATTATGAAGTAATTTGCTGCTGTATCGATGTTGGACAAAAAGATGAATTGGACGGTTTGGAAGAACGTGCTAAAAAATGTGGAGCAACAAAACTTTATATCAAAAATGTTGTTGAAGAATATGTTGATGATTATATCATCCCAACTGTTCAAGCTGATGCTGTATTTGAATACAAATATTTACTTGGAACTGCAACAGCTAGACCTTTGATTGCTAAAGTATTAGTTGATGTAGCTAGACAAGAAGGAGCTAGTGCTATTTGTCATGGGGCAACTGGTAAAGGTAATGATCAAATTCGTTTTGAACTTGGAATTAAAGCATTAGCACCTGATTTAAAAATTATTGCTGCTTGGCGTGATCCTAATTGGACTATGGATTCTCGTGAATCAGAAATCGAATATTGCCGTGCACACGGAATTGATTTACCATTCTCAGTGGATTCTAGTTATTCTCGCGATCGTAATATTTGGCATATTTCACATGAAGGTTTAGAACTTGAAAATCCTGAAAATACACCAAATTATGATCATTTATTAGTTTTGTCAACATCACCAGAAAAAGCACCTGATCAAGCTGAACATGTAGAAATTGAATGGGAAAAAGGTGTTCCCGTTAAATTAAATGGTAAAGAAATGTCAACAACTAAAATTCTTGAAGAATTGAATGAACTTGGTGGAAAACATGGTATTGGTATTGTTGACATTGTTGAAAATCGTGTTGTTGGAATGAAATCACGTGGTGTTTATGAAACACCTGGGGGAACTATTTTAATGGAAGCACATCGTCAACTAGAAGAATTAGTGTTAGATCGTGAAACATTAAAATATAAACGTTTGGTTTCAGTAGAATTTGCTGAATTAGTATACGCTGCTAAATGGTTTTCACCATTACGTGAAGCTTTATCAGCATTTGTAAGTAAAACTCAAGAAGTTGTTAGCGGAACAACTAAATTTAGATTATATAAAGGAAATATTATTAAAGAAGGAACTGCTTCTCCATATTCTTTATATGATGAAGGAATTGCAAGTTTTTCAACCGGTGATTTATATGATCATCATGATGCTGAAGGATTTATTACTTTATATGGTCTTTCAACAAAAGTTAGAGCAATGAAATTAAATAACAAAAAGGGCTAATGCCCTTTTTTCTAAACAGGAGGAAATAAAATGAATTTATGGGGCGGAAGATTTACTAAACCTACTAACCAATTAGTATATGATTTTAATGCATCGATTGAATTTGATCAAACATTTTATCAACAAGATATTCAAGGAAGTATTGCCCATGTAAAAATGCTAACTAAACAAAAAATCTTGAGCGATGAAGAAGGCGAGCAAATTGAAGAAGCTTTAAAACAAATCCTAAATGATTTAAACAATCATAAACTTGAAATCGATAATACACAAGAAGATATTCATAGCTTTGTTGAATCTACTTTAATTCAAAGAATCGGTAATGTTGGTAAAAAATTACATACCGGTAGAAGTAGAAATGACCAAGTTGCCTTAGATATGCGTTTATATACACGTGATCAAGTAATAATGTTAAATACATTGATCCATAACTTATTAAATACTATTAATAATTTAATGAAAGAACATATTGATACAATTATGCCTGGCTTTACCCATTTACAAAAAGCTCAACCAATTACTCTAGCTCATCATTTAGGTGCTTATTTTGAAATGTTTAAACGTGATAGCAGTCGTTTAGAAGATATTTATCATCGTATGAATGTTTGTCCACTTGGTTCAGGAGCACTAGCTGGAACTACTTATCCATTAGACCGTGAATATAGTGCAAAACTACTTGGTTTTGATGGTCCATGTTTAAATAGTATTGATGGTGTTAGTGATCGTGATTATTTAATTGAGTTATTAAGTGCTATGTCAACGATGATGATGCATATGTCTAGAATTAGTGAAGAAATAATTATTTGGAATACTAATGAGTATCAGTTTGTGGAATTAGATGATACTTTTTCAACTGGTTCATCAATTATGCCACAAAAGAAAAACCCTGATATTGCTGAATTAATTAGAGGTAAAACAGGTAGAGTTTATGGAGCATTAACTAGTTTACTTACAACAATGAAAGGTTTACCACTTGCTTATAATAAAGACATGCAAGAAGATAAGGAATTGTTTTTTGATGCTTTAACAACAACTAAAGGTTGTTTACAATTATTAAATGATATGTTAAATACTACAACATTTAATAAAGAAAAAATGCGTAAATCGGCAACCGGTGGTTTTACTAATGCTACTGATGCTGCTGATTATCTTGTTAATAAAGGTGTTCCATTTAGAGATGCTCATGGTATTATTGGTCAATTAGTTCTTTATGCAATTAGTCAAAATAAAGATTTAGATGATTTAACAATCAGTGAATTTAAAAATATTTGTGATGTTTTTGAAGAAGATATTTATGAAGCAATAAGTGTTGAAACATGTGTTAATAAGAGAAATACAATTGGAGCTCCAGGAAATGAAGCAATGAAACAAGTGATTGCTTTAAATGATAAATATTTAGAAACTTTTAAAAATACTAGTGATTAATACTAGTATTTTTTATTTCTTACAATTTTCTTAAGAATTTACGATTGGTTTGTATTTTTAATTGAAATAAGATAAGATGAAAAATGAGGTGATATTATGGCATATAATATATTAGTTGTTGATGATGAACAATCAATTGCTGATTTAATTGAATTATATTTACAAAATGAAAATTATCATATTTTTAAATATTATTGTGGTAAAGATGCTTTAGAAAGTTTACAAAAAAATCATTATGATCTAGCTATTTTAGATGTAATGATGCCTGATTTAGATGGTTTTAGCTTACTAAAAAAAATTCGTAAACACTATTACTTTCCAGTAATTATGTTGACTGCTAAAAGTAATGATTTAGATAAAATCAATGGTCTTACTCTAGGAGCCGATGATTATTTAACCAAACCATTTAATCCATTAGAATTAGCAGCTAGAGTAAAAACTCAACTTAGACGTTATTTACGATATAATCAAAATCCATCTACTAATCAACATATTTATGATTTTAACGGTTTAGTAATTAATAATCATACACATAAATGTACACTATATGACCAACCATTAAATCTAACCCCAATAGAATTCTCTATTCTTTGGTATTTATGTTCAAAACGCGGTAATGTTGTAACTTCAGAAGAGTTATTTGAAGCTGTCTGGCAAGAAAAATATTTAGACAACAATAATACTGTCATGGCACATGTAGCTAGATTACGAGAAAAAATGCACGAAAACGCCCGCAAACCAAAATTTATTAAAACTGTTTGGGGGGTAGGTTATACCATTGAATAGTTCTCATTTTAAAAAAAGTTTAACTGCCAATCTAATAAAAAAAATAACTGTTACAACTTCTATTTCTATCTTTATTTTTATAATTTTATATCTATATTCATATGAAATTTATCATCAATATGTCTTTCAAGCATATGATTTTGTGTATTTATTTGCACAATCAATAAAAAGAAATTTATTAACTATTTTTATTAGTTTAGTTGCTTTAGATATAATCATTATTTTTTGGCTTAGATATCGAGAATCTTTGCAATATATTGAAAAAATGCTTGAAGCTGGAAAAATACTAGTACAAGATAATGATACTCTAATCAACTTACCTCATGAATTAAAAGAAATCGAAGATCAAATGAATCAAATAAAAAAAGATTCACTTAAAAATAAGATTGCTATTAGACAGGCAGAAAAACAAAAAAATGATTTATTATTATATCTAGCTCATGACTTAAAAACTCCGTTAACTTCAATAATTGGTTATTTAGATTTATTAAATAATCAACCTAATTTATTACCTGAAGAAAAAAGAACTTATGCAAAAATTGCTTATGATAAAACAATTCGTTTAGAAGAATTAATTGAAGAATTTTTTGTAATCGCTAAATATAATCTTAGCGATATTGAACTTGAAAAAAAATCCGTCAATTTATCAATTATGTTGGCTCAAATTGCTTATGAATTTATGCCCATGTATCGTGAAAAAAATATTGAATGTGTTACAAATATTGAAGATAATTTGAATGTATCAATCGATGTGAATCAGTTTGAAAGGGTATTTGATAATTTAATTCGTAACGCTATTAATTATAGTATCAATGATTCATTGATAAATATCAGTGCTAAAAAAGAAACTAATTACATTATCATTAAATTATCAAATACAGTTAATCTTATCGATAAAAATAAACTTAAACATATTTTTGAGCCATTTGTCCGTTTAGATAAATCAAGAAATAGTCGAACAGGTGGTGCTGGTTTAGGACTTACTATCACTAAAAAAATTATCGAGCTTCATGGTGGAACAATTGATGTTGATTTAGATAATAACTTGATTTATTTTACAATAAAAATACCGATGTAAGAAATTTGTAAGAATATCTTTAGTAATTGTTAATAGATTATATCCCTCTTTTTGTTATTATAATATCGTAAAATAAGTTTAGGGGGTGTAGATGTGTAATGATGAAAAAAAGAATTCTTAGTATTGTTTTAATGATTTGTTCATTTGCTTATTTTTTATTTTTATTAAGAATAATTATTTTTAAAAATGGATTTAATAGTTATGATTATAATTATAATCTTCATTTCTTTGATTTTATTAATCAATGGTATGATAAGGGAATTGATGCAACTTTATTAATTAATGTATTAGGTAATATTGCATTATTTGTTCCTTTAAGTATTATTCTTTTAAATTATTGCAAATGTTTAAATAATACTAATATTATTTTTATTAGTTTTTTTACTAGTTTTTCATTTGAATTAATCCAGTTATCAACTGGATGGGGAATTTTTGATGTTGATGATATTTTATTAAACACAATTGGAGGAATAATCGGTTTAATAATTTATCGACTATTTAACTTTAAACAAAATAATTTTACTTCTACAATCTTTTTAATTAATTTTGGAATAATTGGTTATATTTCATTATACACATATAAACCATCACTATTATCAATTTTATAAAGGAGTCTGTTAATATGGAAAAACTAACTACAAAAGAAAAAGTATTTGTTTTTATAATTTTAGGGGCAATCATTATATTTTCAATTATTACTAAATATTATTCTATGATGGTATGAAAATAAAAAAATTAGTTATTATCTTGCTTATATTATTTATTGGTTATACTTTTATCAATAAAAATAAATGTCCTGAATATATTGATGAATTTGTTCAAAACTATCCACAAGCTAAAGAACTAAAAACTAACTATCAACCATATGAAAACAACGAACCAATTAAAATATCTATTACCAATGATAACATTCCTTTACTAATTCAATGGGATAAACGTTGGGCATATACTCATTATGGTGATGAAATAGTTGGAACTGCAGGTTGTGGTCCTACTTGTTTGTCAATGGTTGCAATTGGATTAACTCAAAATACTAAATATAATCCACGTTATATTGCAAAATATGCTATTGAAAATGATTATCTTGAAGGAAGTAAAACAAGATGGTCATTAATGGAGCAAGGATGTCAAGCATTTGGTTTAAAAGCTAACGCTATTGCTTTAAATAAAAATATAATGATTGAACAATTAAATCAGGGACACCCAATTATCTGTAGTGTAAGACCAGGTGATTTTACTAATGGTGGTCACTTCATTGTAATTACTGAAACTGTAAATGGTAATTTTTATGTAAATGATCCAAATAGCAAGGAAAACAGCAAACGTACCTGGACATATGAAACATTAGCCCCACAAATCAAAGCACTATGGGCCTATTCAAAATTATAACCCAAGGATTTCTCTCCTTGGGTTTTATATTAAATTTTTTTCAATCACTGTAATTTTTCCATCATTTAAACATAAACAATTTAATTGGCCTACTGTTCCACATGCCAATCCACCGTCAATTCCAATCTTATTATGATTAATTGTATCAAACCAGATATCAAAGCTAAAATCATCATTTAATAAAACTGTTGGTGTATGTCCAAAGATATATATTTTAGTTAAATCACCACGTTGTAAATAAAATTTTTCCCGAATCCATAATAAATCATTTTCAACTTGCTGATTCAATGGTTTTCTAACATCAATACCTGCATGAACTAAAACATAATTTTGTTCATTAACAGATATTTCTAAATAATTAGGTAAACTTTTTAAATATTCATATACCCTTTTTAAAAATTCTCTTCTAATAATACAATAATCTTCATATTTCATCGTATCTTTTTCAAGATAATCATTAATACTATTAATTGTCTTATCTCCACCATTTGCTATCCATAACTTAACTACATTCATAGAATAATCAAAATCATCATTTTCAAGATTACAAGACAAAGCTTCTTGCATCATATATTCATGATTACCTTTAATTAAAATAATATTATCATGTTCTTGAATATAAAATAATAACTTTAAACTATCTTCTCCTCGATCACAAACATCACCAACAATATATAGCTTATCGAGATCATTAAAAGAAATCTCATTTAATAATTTTATAAATAAATCATAATATCCGTGTACATCACTTATGACAAAAATACGTCCCATTTTCTACCACCTGTATATATCATAATATAATTACACTCAATTATAAATAAAATATTTATTAATTACAACAAAAAAAACGGAACACTGTTCCGTCTTATTGATTACCTAAAGTGGCTACCATAACCGCTTTAATTGTATGCATTCTATTTTCAGCTTCATCAAAAACAACTGAATTTTCACTTCTAAATACTTCGTCTTCAACTTCACGAATATCAATACCTTGTTCATATTTTTCTTTAGCAACATCCGTTTCAAAATCATGAAATGATGGTAAACAATGCATAAACAAAGTTTTAGGATTATTAGTTTTTGCCATCATTTCTTGAGTAACTTTATACGGTGATAATAGTTTTACACGTTTTGGATATAATTCTTCTGGCTCTCCCATTGAAACCCAGATATCAGTATAAATTACATCAGCATCTTTAACAGCTTCATCTACATTATCAGTAATTGTTAAAGTTCCACCTGATTTTAAAGCTTCTTGTTTACAATACTCAACTACTTCTTGATCCATTTGTAATTCACTTGGTCCAAGTGCCACAAAATGCATTCCCATTTTTGCCGCACCATACATTAAACCATAACAAACATTATTTCTAATATCACCAGTAAATACAAATTTAACTTCATTTAATGGCTTATCTAAATGTTCTTCAATAGTTAGAAAATCTGCTAATGTTTGAGTTGGATGATCAACATCTGTTAGCCCATTCCAAACCGGAACCCCAGAATAATCACGTAATGCTTCAACTGTACTTTGTTTAAAACCTCTAAATTCAATTCCATCATACATTCTTCCAAGTACTTTAGCAGTATCTTCAATCGATTCTTTTTTCCCCATCTGTGAATTTGATAAATATGTTACATGTCCGCCTTCATCTAAAGCAGCAACTTCAAAAGCACATCTTGTTCTAGTTGACGTTTTTTCAAATAATAGGACAATATTTTTTCCTACCAAACTTTTACCTAGAATTCCTTTTTTCTTATCAGCTTTTAATTTATGAGCTAGATCTAATAAGTATCTAATTTCTTCTTTAGTATAATCTTTAAGTGTTAAAAAACTTCTTCCATGTAAATTCATTGTAAGTCCCCCTTTTTCTAGATTCTAACAAAAATAAAAGCAATAATCAACTAATTGATTACTGCTGGATTATCTTCTTTTTCAAACATTTCTTTAATGTTATCTTTAGATTGAATAATTAATTCTCGAACATGTTTTAATGTTTCATCAGTAACTAAAATATCAAATGCTTCTTTTGCGCTACTAGCTTCTACTGCAATCGATAAATCTAATTTATATAATTTTTTATCATCCATAATAATCTCTCCTTTAATTTTTTAATATATATTTACTATATCTACTAATCATACTAGGATGCATTTCTACTTTTAAATAAATGCTATCTTCTAAATACTCAAATTCTAACACCAAACAATGTTGATGTAAATAACTAAATATTTCACCATCTCGATAAGGTATATTTAAATTATAAATTGCATAATCTTTAAACAGGATCGAACTAATCATTTTTTCTAATTGCTCAAAACCAATTTGTTCTTTAGCAGAAATAAAGACATACGGATCTTTAGGAATAATAAAAGCATATTTATTTAAATCTATTTTATTATATGCATAAATCATTGGTGTGTCCTTTATGCCTAACTCTTTTAAAACTTGATTTGTTGTTTCTATGCACATTTCATAATTTTCATTTGTCGTATCAACAACATGAATCAATAAATCAGCTTCAACAACTTCTTCAAGAGTTGAACGAAATGCTTGTACTAAATGATGAGGTAATCGATTAATAAAACCAACTGTATCAGTTAATAAACAAGGATGATGATTGATCTTGATATTACGAGTAGCTGTTTGTAAAGTTGCAAAAAGCATATTTTTTTGTAATACTTGTTTGTTTTTATCAATACAAAAAGCATTCATCAATGTACTTTTTCCACTATTAGTATAACCTACTAAAGCAATTACTTTCATTTCGTTATTTTTACGTTTTTTTCTTTGCGTTTGTCTTTGTTTTACAATTTTAGCCAACTGATTTTTAGCTTGATATATTTGATTAGCAATCATTCTTCGATCTAATTCAATCTGTTTTTCACCACTACCTCTAAAACCTGATCCACCTTGTTGACTATATAAGTGTTCTTTCATCCCTGCTAAACGCGGTAGTAAATATTGACCCTTAGCTATTTCTACTTGTAACTTTGCTTCTTTACTTTTAGCTCTCTGCTCAAAAATACGTAAAATTAAATCTGTTCGATCAGTAACTTCAATATCTAAACCATCAGTCAAATTTTTTATTTGCAAAGGTGACAATTCTTCATCAAAAATTACAATGTCAATATCATCTAATTGCATTTTAATTTCTTGTACTTTCCCAGTACCTATATATAATGATGGATTAATTTTATCTAAGTTTTGAACACATTTTTTTATTACTTTAATATTACAAGCTTTACATAACTCTTCTAATTCAACTAAAGAGCTATCTAAATCATAATCCATCTCTTTGTATTTAACTCCAACTATTAATGCATCCATTCTTTCACCTCATCTAATTTTATCTTATCCAAATAAATTTTGCTAGAAGGAAAACATATGAAAAAATTAAATTATTATTTCACTTTATTATTAGTTACATTTATTACTTTATTTTCATTTTTTAATATGTTTCAAATCGTCGCTTTATCTAATAATGTCATTAAAATAGTTATTAATAATCTTTTACCCTCTCTATTACCTTTTATGATCTTGATATCTTTATGTTTATCATTAGGTTTATTAAATTTATTTAGTTATTTTATTCAATTTTTATTCAAGCCTCTTTTTAAATTATCACCAATCATGTCATCAATATACTTTATCTCATTTTTTTGTGGTTATCCTACAAACGTAAAGATGATCAAAGAAGCCTATACTTTAAAATACATTAATGACAGTGAATTACAACATTTATTATCAATTGCTTCATTTGCTTCAATATCATTTATTTTTGTATCACTGAATTTAGAAAATCCTATGATAATATATTTATGTCATATTTTACCCAGCCTTACTAAAGCATTATTCTATCATAAACAATATAATTTTCAAACACTTAAAGAATCATTAACTACTCTCATTCAACCTCATTTAAGTTTTGTAGTTGCATTAAAACAAAGTATTCTCAGTTCTTGTTATGCCTTTATTTTTATTTTAGGATATATGCTTGTTTTTCAATTTATTGGTTATGCTTTATCTAATATTATTAACAATGATTTTTTAAATGCTGTAATTCAGGGAGTTTTAGAATTTAGTTCCGGTAGTTTACAATTATTACAATTTAAACATACTCCTCTTATTTATAGTTTAATATGTTTTAATTTATCATTTAGTAGTATCAGTGTTATGATGCAAACTGATAATTTATTAGACAATATTGATTATAGTTTTAAAAAATATTTTCTTGCTCGATTATATCATGGTATTAGTTCTTTTTGTTTATGTTTATTTATATATACTTTTATTCTATGAGCATTATAGTTGACTAATAAAATGTTTTAATATATTATAATAGTAACCATTACTATTATAATAAAAATAAAGGAGGCTCAATGACAAAAATAACCAGATACTCAAAACAACGTGAACTAATATATCAAAATTTAAAAGCTAGATGTGATCATCCTACAGCAGAAAGTATCTATAGCGATTTAAAAGTAGATAATCCTGGATTAAGTTTAGGAACCGTTTATCGTAATTTAAATTTTTTAGTAGCCACAAATAAGATACGTAAATTAGATGTTGGTCAATCTACTGTACATTTTGATGCTGATCTTTCAGCACACCATCATTTTATTTGTAATCGCTGTCAACAAGTATTTGATATTGCTTATAGTGAAAATATTAGTAATGAAGTGCAAAAACAAACTGAACATAAAATTGAAAAAGTAGAACTTGTTTTCAGTGGTGTTTGCAAAAAATGTTTAGAAATTCAAAAAATGGAGGAAAATTAAAATGACACTTAAAGGAACTAAAACAGCTAATAACTTAATGCATGCATTTGCAGGAGAAAGTCAAGCACGTAATCGCTATACTTATTATGCTTCAATTGCTAAAAAAGAAGGATTTGTACAAATTCAAAATATTTTCTTAGAAACAGCTAATCAAGAAAAAGAACATGCTAAAAGATTAATGAAATTCATGAATAAAGACTTAGCAGGTGAAACTTTATATACAGATGGAAACTTCCCTGTATTATTAGGAACTACTGCTGAAAACTTAAAAGCTGCTGCAGCTGGTGAAAACGAAGAATATACTGATATGTATCCAAGTTTTGCTAAAACTGCACGTGAAGAAGGATTCGAAGAAATTGCTACTGCTTTAGAAAGTATTGCAATTGCTGAAAAACATCATGAAGCTAGATACTTAAAATTACTTGAAGCTTTAGAAAATGGTACTACATTTAAGCGTGAATCACCTGTAGTATGGAAATGTAATAACTGTGGATTTATTTATGAAGGTTTAGAAGCACCTGAAAGATGTCCAGCATGTGATCATCCAAAAGCACATTTTGAAGTTAATACATTCTTTTTAGGATAATAAATATATAGCTAGATAAATTGTTCTCTGTAAAATAGATTGTTATTGCTCTTATTTTACAGAGAGTTTTTATTTTATAGAAATAAATATGACATTAAAAAGAAGATTATAATGTCTAAGATATAATCTTCTTTAATATATACTAGATTCTTTTCAACATTTGTATAAAATCTTCATTTTCTTTTAAAAAATCAAAATCTTTATCTTTTAATAAAGTAGAAAGTAAGTCTTTAGCCTCTTTTACAAGTTTTTGTTTATTAGCTTTAATTGTTAAATGTGAATAAAGTGGTGAAGTAAGAAAATTTTCATTTTCAAATAAAACAGTAAACAATTTCTTTAAAATTGAAATACTCGTTTTTTCATCTCTTTTTAAAATTGCAACTTGTAATATTCCTAAATACGGTAAATAATTGGCTAAATCAAAACATTTTCCTACTTGTTTATATACTTTAGCATAATAATTATAAGCATATTCATTATTTTGTTCAAATGCTATTTCAATCATTTGGATTAATAATGATAAAATAATTGAAATTTGCTGATATAATTTTTCTTCAGTTAATTTTAGTGCAAGATCATTCTCTCCTTGTACTCGATATAAAGAAACCATCTTTTGACGTTTATCAATCACGTTTTGTTCTGGTAAACTTTCAATCATTTCTTTAGCCAAATCTAATTGGTTGTTTTTTAAATAATTATCTATCATCATTGATTTAGCTAAATTTCTGATTTGCAAATCATCGCTTTTTAAAGAATCTAATATCCATTTTTCAATCGTTGGATAATAAGTTTCGTCATCTTGTTTATCATCAATACATAACATTCCTTTTAAGACTAATGCACAATTTAGTAATAACTTATAACAAGTTGGATATTCATCAATTTTATTTTTCGCTAACAAAAAAGCCTCATCAATCTCTTTGTTTGCAAGCTCATTTAAAAACAATCCAATTTCCATATCTGTTAAATCTTCTTTAAAAGATAAAAGTGTATTTAAATCAGTTTTTAATATTCTAGCTAAAATAGGTAATATCGTAATATCAGGATAACAATTTCCCTTTTCCCAACGATTAACTGCTGAAGATGAAAGATTTAAAAGAGCTCCAAGTTGTTCTTGAGTATAACCTAGTTCTAATCTTCTTTCTTTAATAATTTCATTTATTTTCATTTAAATCACCTCTAAATAATTTTACTATTTCTTAATTTCAATCCAATTAATCAAAAGTAAATTTTCACTAATAAAAGTTGCGTATCCATTAATTATCCTTATTGATTTATCGAATATTGAAATTAATACTTCTATTTTGAGTACTTTGCAAACTATTTGTATATAATTTTTTAAAGAGGTTTTGCACATAACTCTTATAAATATCTTTATATAAATTTGAACATCACTTTTATATTAAGTTTGAAAGAAATCAAAAACTCACTATATGCATCATTTTCTTTTAATTTAAGAAAATTAGTATTAGAATTATATGATACATTATCTATTTCACACAATTCAATGTTTTGTAGTTTATATATTACTTTTTCTATTCTTCCGTTATACCTTGTGTTAATTCTACAATTTCATTATTTACACTTTCAAATTATAGTGATATCCATTTGCTTACTCTTATAAAATTAAATGCTTCTTTTTGCATAATTTTATAATCCATAATCTTTCTTGCATTAACTGTGATAATAAAATTAAATTTTAGATATAATTTATAACTTGAGGCGATAAAATTCCATTATATATAAAAATCATTTATAAATCATCATATCTACATGTTGTCCCTGTTATTTTCACCTATGATAAGCTATATTTTTTAATGTATCCACTAAAATGGAATAAAAAACACCTACATCATATTATTTTCCTTATCAACCCTATCCAATATTTTTAAATCCATATATTAATAAACATTTATAACTTAATCAAACTGAGTTTGCCAATTTTCGTTTAAATAAGCTTTAAAACACATTTCAATTTGTTCTTTATTCGTTTTTTCTTCTGCTAAATTATGTGGTAAATCTTGTAAAGAGAAATAACGAATTTCTGTTGTTTCTATATTTTCAACAAATTTACCATTTATGACTTCACATAAAACAAAAATTTTACACACACCATAAGCATAAACAGGCTTATTATGCTTATTTCTATCTTGTATAGAAATAATTTTTACAGTTTTTACATTAAGTCCTGTTTCTTCTCTAACTTCTTTTTCAGTATTTGATTTAACAGATTCCAAAACATCACACCAACCGCCCGGTAAAGACCATGTCCCATTATTTTCATGAACTAGCAATATTTTATTATTTCTAAATATTGCAGCTCTTGTATCTAGTTTTGGTGTTTGATAACCTGTTTCATGACAA
Organism: Thomasclavelia spiroformis DSM 1552; assembly: GCF_025149465.1. Classification (NCBI taxonomy): domain Bacteria; kingdom Bacillati; phylum Bacillota; class Erysipelotrichia; order Erysipelotrichales; family Coprobacillaceae; genus Thomasclavelia; species Thomasclavelia spiroformis. The sequence goes on from NZ_CP102275.1 coordinate 1,992,892, forward strand.
AATAAATCTTTAACTTTTTCTATGCTTACTTCTGTCTTTTCTGCAAGCATTTCCGCTGATATTTCTCGTAATCTTTGATACCTTTCTCTATCATATACATCTTTTGTATAAGTTAATCCAATTTGTGATAGACTTTGTATTTCTATTGCCCATTTCAACCATTTTTCCATTTATAAAACCAGCTTTCTTTATGTAATCTTATATCAACCCAATAGCTTTACAATAGGAATAAATTCCATCATTTGCAACATCATCACATATATCATCAGCAATAGATTTTAATTCTAATGAAGCATTTTTCATAGCAACACCTCTACCAACAGCCTCTAACATTTCAATATCATTATTACCATCACCAAAAGCCATTGCTTCTTCTTTAGTTAATTGATAATAGTCTAATATTTTATTAATTGCCACACCTTTACCACCACTTAAAGGAATAATATCGATCGCCCGATCCCACCATGCTACAATTTTAGCATCTTTAACATCTTTCATAATCAAGTCATACTCATTTTTATAACATCCTAACATAATTTGATAAACTTCTTCAGTATTTACTACTGTATCAAAATCATCTGCAACTTTAACTTTATTTCCACTGAATCCATAATATTCATCTAAATCTTTATCACTACCATTTGCAGCTAATCTATTTTTTGTAGCTAAAGATAGTGGACGTCCAATTTTTTTAGCATTATTTATAATAATATAAACATCTTCTTTTTTTAAAGGATTACTGAAAATATCTATATATTTATTAAAACAATAAGAACCGTTATAAGTTAAAAAAGCATCAAACTCAACATTTGGAAAATGTGGTACTTGCATTGGTGATCTTCCAGTAGCAATACAAATCTTAATTCCATTATTTTTAAGTTTCACTAATGTTTCTAATACTTTTTTTGAAATTTGTTTTTTCTTCATATCAATCAATGTTCCATCGATATCAAAAAAAATAATTTTTATATCATTCATAGTGTAAACCCCCATTAATTATCATTTACAAATTTTATTTAAATACATTATAACATGTACTAATTTTAAAATCAGTTTTTCCAACTATTAAAAACTTACTTTTTAAAATACAGTTTAAAACAAAATACTATGATAGCAAAAAAATATTTAACACTTTGTTTATTACTATCACTAGTCAAAATTCTAGACTATCTTTATTGTTTATATTAGTACATTTTATAATAAATTTTATATCTAATTTTTGATTATCCTCATAAACACTATAATTTCAAGTATTTTAAAATATAAGAAAAACTCTCATTTTACCACGATTGAATGAACCTTGATATGACAATAGAACAACACTAAAAAGACATCATTGATATCTCAGTAATGTCTTTTGTTAAAAAGTAGTCAATTCTAAAACTAACTGCTTTATATGTATAGATATGAAATTGTCAAACTGAAATTTTTAGTTAAATATTCTTCTTCAATTCAATAATATTTTGTTCTATCTTTTTAATAGTGATTTTAAACTCTTCATCTGTTTTTCAACAGAATCTTCTAGTTACCAATTATTATCAAAAATTCTTCCTATAAAAGGAGAACTTACATTACATCCCATAGAAATAATAATATCTACTTTAAGAATATCTGATATCAATTTCAAATATTGATTTTGTTCCATATCAATTCCATATGACTCTTTCATAATACGAACTACGTCTGGATTGATTTAAGATTTAGTTTCCGTTCCTATTGAATAACTTTCAAATACATCAAAACCTAAATGTTTACCAAGTACTTCCGATATTTGACTACGATAAGAATTATGAATACAAATAAAAGCTACTTTTTTCTTACTCATAAAATGGACATCTTTCTTTGATACATTGCATATTTAAATTTGAATACTCACACTTAATATCTTCATATTCAAGTTTAACTTCATAATGAGAATTGATATATTCTACACCATACTTAAAAGCAATCATTGCATCTCTTTTACAACATCTTGGACCATTGATTTTTCCTAATGTTGAGATTGCTTTTGAAGTAAACTGCATATGATTTCCCCAAGTTCCATCCTTAGTTAACGGTCCAGTACCATCAATGATAGATAATGTTGCACCTATGGATGTTATAGCACCACAAACTCCCCATAAACCACACATAGCTCCTGGCATTCTTAATCCTTCTTGTTTTAGCTTCAAAAGTGCCTCATCTAAATCGATATTACCACCAGCATTTTTATAAGCAACAAGTATACTTGCTCCATCTAAAATATGATGTTCTGGACCATGAATACTAATATAGTCATTTTTGGTAATATTTTTAAAAATTTGAATAGGGTTTATACTAATTTCTCTCTTTATATCATTTATAATTAAGTCTGCTTTTTCATTTATAGTCATAATTATTTTCTCCTCAAAATTTATATAATTTTTTCAGTGTTGTAAATAAGGGTTTGAATCATCATTATTTACCTTTCCATATCCTTGCTTCTATAAGAAAGTTATCTATTAGCTGTTGCTTTCCTTTAGTATATTGTTTACGATCATTATAAAACTTATTTGCAAGTCCTTGTTTTAAATTATCATATTGTTTAGCTTTTAAAGGGAAAGCATTTAAATAATCACGAAAATTAATATAATTATTCCATTCAATCCCATCCCATTTAACTACATGGATATGATGCGTTCTAATATCTTTTTCAAAATCACCTTTTACAAATAATATTTGATTAGAAACATCATTTCCTCGATAAATTAATTCTTTTTCTTTTAATACATCAATATATGGTACAATATCAATTAAATTATATACACCAATCACAATATCAATAATGGGCTTTGCATGTATTGAAGCAATAGCTGTGCTTCCAATGTGCTGAATATCAATAGCAACATTACCTAAGAAGTCTTTTAACTCTTTAATTGTTCGATTTGCTTCGTTGTCCCATTTTTCCTGATGAATTATCAATTTTACAGTACCTCTTTTTAAACCTATCATACAATTAAATCTTTCTTATTAATTTACCTTACTTTTCCATAAATACATAAATCATAAATGTTTTCGTTTTTAATAACTGCTTTTTCCATTACTCCTTCAAGTATAAAACCATTCTTTTCTAGCACTTTTCTTGACGCAATATTTGGTTTATATACAAGTCCTGTAATACGAATAATATCTAATTTTTCAAAAGCAATTTCGCAAACCTGTCTTACAGCTTCGCTCATGACTCCTTTTGAACATACCTCTTGTAATAGATAATAACCAATTTCAGAATCTTTTCGATATACATCTTCCTTTTGTTCGACTGATATTGTACCTACGACTTTTCCATTAAAAACAATTTCTCGAAATACGCCTTTTTTATCATCATTTTCTTTGACCATATTCAACCACCATTGGGCAGATTTATTTGTATATGGGTTAGGTAGCCTGTCTGATAAATAACCTCTATCAATCGAATTACACATTGCGATAAGAGAGTCTTTATCTTCAAGAGTCCATTTTCTTAGCTCAACATTCATATCTAACACCTCATTTATAAATTCTAATTTATCCGTTTCTTCATACCAATATTATAACAATTCCATATATCCGCCACAACCAAAATTAGCATATCTGCATACTAGAAAGAGCCAACGAACAAACGAAAAATACTTATATAAATATGTGAACACATTTGGAAACACAAAATATATGTGTGCTAGGAGCATTGATACAATCAAGCCCTCTGATACTAAAGAAATAGGTATTATACATAAAAGATAAAGGCTTTTCTTATAATAATATGCATGTTAAAAGCACCTTCTACATAGCCAAGTAAGATGATTATGTAAGAAAAAACCTCCTTTAATCTCAAATTGAGTGAGGTAAAAAATAATACCAAAGAGAAAATCACATTTACAAAGGAACAAGAATAAATTGTATTTTGTTACTTTGATATATAATTATCTACAAATATTTTTCTTTTAAAACTTTGTTTGTAGTTGTGGTATAATATGCAAACGGAGGTAGTTTATGAAACTTTTATTTGTTTGGTTAATTAATACTATTATTGTTTTGCCTTTTAAAGTCATTAGATTAGTTATTAAAATTATTTATCAAATTATTAAAAATATCTATTTTAATAACTTAAATTTGGACTATATCAATAATCTTGATGGTTACCAATTTGAAGCATTTACAAAAATATTATTAGAAAAAAATGGCTTTAAAGATGTTCATATTTCAAAAAGCAGTAATGATTATGGTATTGATATCCTTGCAAAAAAAGATAATTATACATACGCAATTCAATGTAAACGATATAATAAACCCGTTGGCATTAAAGCTATTCAAGAAGCAATTGCTGGCTGTGTTTATTATCAATGTGACATCCCGGTTGTTTTTACTAATAATATTTTTTCTAAAGCAGCTATAAATTTAGCTAATATTAATGATGTTGAACTATGGGATCATGATATGTTATGCTATTTTTTAAAGAAGTCAAAATTGTTATCAAAAAACATCCCTTTTTATTATCCTATTATTTCTTTATTAATAACTATTTTATTGTGTTATGTTTATTTTATATATAATCAATTATTAATAATTTTATTGATTAGTATCTTTATTTTTATAAGTATTTTAATTAAAATGATCAACAACAAAAAAAAGACTTTGCTTATTACCACAAAGCCAAAAATCCATGATTATAGCGATACTATAAATTAGTATCGCTAATTATTTGTTTTTGTTTATATCGATAAAAAATCAAACAAAGTAAAGCAAAAACCACAATTATTAAAACAATCAAGATAAAACAATGCATAAAAAATGTTTCTGGTAAAATTGTAATAACCGGATCAGTTTGATAATCAAAAATCCAAAAATCATTTCTAAAAAAGAGTTTATGAAAAATTATAAATGCCTGATCAAAATCTATTGCTACTAAAAAACCTAATATAGAAGGAATTAAGATTGTTATGATTCCTGTCAATCGTAAAAAACGATATTCTTTTTCTTTAAATCTTTTAATTAGTAAAATTATTGATATTATTCCACTAATCAACATACTTACTTGAATTACTTCAAAAATTGTTTTTACTTCTTGAAAATGAATTCTACCAGCTACAGACATTGCAAAATCAGGTAAATTCAAATTTCCCTGATAAAAAATAGACTGATAATTTATTAATATATCATAATTATCTTTTATTGTTTCAACTGGAAGCCCACTGATTTTATCAATATTTAAATAATTAATATCAAAATAGTATAACTGTTTAAAAAAGACAGTAAATACAATTGCAAATGAAATAATAAAAATCATTAATACAATTGATAAAATAATATCTTTTTTATTATAAGTCATATAAAAATTCTTCCCCTTTTTGTACTTCTACTTTAGATAAATTAGGATAATTTTGTTGTCTTAATACCTCATAAATACAAATTGCTGCACAATTTGATAAATTAAGACTTCTTACCTTATCGCTCATTGGAATTCTTAAACAACTATCTAGATGTTTAGTTAATATTTCCTTTGGAATTCCATCATGTTCATGACCAAAGAATAAATAATGATCTGTAGATGAATCACTAAAATCCTGATCAGTAAAACATAAATGTGAATAGCGGGTAAAAAAGTGATATTCACCAGGATTCTTTCGAACAAATTCCTCGTAATTTTCATATACACGTAAATCTAAATCTTTTACATAATCTAAACCAGCTCTTTTCATTTTTTTATCATCTAAATCAAAACTCATTGGTTTAATAATATGTAAAACAGTGTTTGTTGCTACACAAGTTCTCATAATATTTCCTGTATTTTGAGGGATTGCTGGATGAACTAAAACTATATGATTCATTATAACATCTCCTTTAATATTGAATATAATTTTTTAAGTGCTTTAGCACGATGTGAATACTTATTTTTTTCTTCCATTGGCATCATTGCTGAAGTCATTTTACATGGTGGAAAATAGAAAATTGGATCATAACCAAAACCATTTTCTCCTTCAATTTTATCATTGATTAAACCTTCCATCGTTTCTTCAATAATGATTGGCTCTTTATCAGGAATAACCAAAGCCATTGCGCAAACAAAACGAGCACTACGCTCTTTTCCTTTTATTGCATCAATAATATATTTATTTTTTATATCATAACTTGTATCTTCACCAAGAAAACGTGATGAATATATACCTGGTTGTTTATCTAATGCATCTACTTCTAAACCACTATCATCAGCTAAAACTGGTTTGTTGACAATTTTAGCAATTGTACTAGCTTTTATTAATGCATTTTCTTTAAAAGATGTTCCTGTTTCTTCAATATCTATTTCCTGATCTAAGACATCTTTCATTGATAATACATTAATATCAATATCTTTTAACATTGCTTTAATTTCTTTTAATTTTCCCTGATTAGTTGTTGCTAAAATTAATTCTTTCATTTTTTTACCCCTATTCCTAAAACTTTTTTTACTTTATCAATTGGCATATCTTTTCCTGTCCAAATCTTAAATGATTCAGCCCCTTGATACAATAACATTAATTCACCATTCATAACTTTACATCCCGCATTTTTAGCCATTTGTAAAAGTTTTGTAGTTGCTGGTTGATAAATTATATCAGCTACTTTTAATTGACTAGAAAAATATGATTCATCAGGTACTACTGATTGATCTAGCATTGGTTCCATTCCAACACCAGTAGTATTTATAAATAAGTAACTATTATGCATATCTTGTTTTAATGAATCCAAATCGCTTAATAATTTAAATTTAATTTTACAATTTGTTTCTTTGATTGTATTATTAATAATTTTAATAAATTCAGCTTTTTTACTTCGATTATAAACAATTATCTCACTAGCTCCATCTAATGCCATTTGTACCATAATAGCCTTACATGCCCCACCAGCTCCAACAATCGTTATTTTTTTATTTACAATATCCCAACCTTGTTCATTTATAGCTTTAATAAAGCCTATTCCATCTGTAATTGTACCATAATAGCGATTTTCTATTAATTTAATTGTATTTACAGCATTACATAATCTAGAAGCAGTTGAAATTTCATCTAAATAAGGAATAATGGCTTCTTTATGTGGCATAGAAACATTGCTTCCTTCTACTTTTAATATTTTAAAACTTTTAATAGTATCTTTTAATTGCTCAGATTTAATATCAAAAGCCAAATAAACACTATCGATATTCAATTCTTTAAATGCTAAATTATGCATGATTGGTGATTTTGAATGGTGTGCAGGACTACCAATAAATGCATATAAGCTTGTTGTTGCACTAATTCTTGAATCCATAATTACCTCCTATTTAGAGGATATTATAACACGGTTAATTAAAACTGTGCAGTTATTTAAAAAAATAGTTACATATTGATAAAATATTTATTTGCGAAAAATGTAGTTATTTTGTATAATTTGACATGTTAATAATGAATTTTTAAAGTGAGGAACGAAAATGGGTAAATACAAGTTAGCTGCATTAGATATGGATGGTACTTTATTAAATAGCCAAAAAAATATTACACCTTCAACTATTGAAACAATAAAAAAAGCATTAAAACTAAATAAATACATTGTTTTATCAACTGGCAGAGCTTTAGATGAATTACGTGATTATCATCAACAACTTACTGATATTCCTTATGGTATTTTAGCAAGTGGAGCTTTAATTTATGATTTTAAAGATAACAAAATTATTCATCATGAAACTTTTTTAACATCACAAATCAATAAAATTTTTAAAGCTATCAATCAAGAAAACATCATGATTCATTTCTTTTCAAGTGGTAGATCAATTGTTTCAAAAAAAGATATTTCCAATATGGATAAATATCAAATGAGCATTTATCAACCAATGTTCAAACGTGTTGCAACTACAGTAGATGATATAATCGATTACGCTAAAAATCATCCGATTGAAAAAATAAATCTATATCATCAAAATGAAGCAGCAAGAGCTGAAACTTTTGAAAAATTAAAAGATTTATCACTTTCATTTGCTTTTGCTGAAACAACTTCTTTAGAAATTTCTCCATCAAATGTAACTAAAGGACAAGGATTAATTAAGTTATGTCATTTTTTAGACATTGAGCTTAGTAAAACAATTGCTGTTGGTGATGCTGATAATGATTTAGATGTGTTAAAAACTGCAGGTTTAGCAGTAGCTATGAAAAATGCTAATGATAACGTTAAAAAAATTTGTGATGTAATTGTTGATGATAATGATCATGATGGTTGTAAAGAAGCAATTGAAAAATATCTTATTAAATAAAAAAAGGGAAATAAATCCCTCAAAATAATATATACTATAAGAAGTTTAATTAAACTTCTTTTTTTATAAATAATACTTTTGATAATAGCAAACTCGAAGTAAATCACAAATAGTCATTATCTGATAGTTAAATTCTATTCCATCAAATTTACCAGGAACTTGAATTACATATTTTGATATTTTGTATTCATCAAGAGTATAAGCTTTATTTTGTGTAATTAAAATTGACATTGTTTGATCTAGATCAAATTCTTTTTTTATTTGCATAAATGTATTCATTGAACGACCTGTAGCAGAAATAAAAATAATTACATCGTCTTGATTAATTTTAATATTTTTATCGAAAAAACGATATTGAATTACTGGTTTTCCAAAAGTTACTAAATCTGTCTGTAATTCAACTGTAATTGACATTGGATATAAAGCACCAACTAAGATGATTTGCTTTGCTTTAAAAATCGCTTTACATATAATTGAAATATATTCATTGATGTTATCATCAAAACAATTATTTCCTATTTTTTTAATTATCCATTCACTATCAATCCCTAGCATTCTAGCTCTAATTTGATCAATTCTAATCATATAATCTCGAAGCAAACTACTTTTAAATTCATCAAAATTTTTAAAACCCAATAAATTACAAAAATTTATAATTTTATCTTTATCAATCCTACTTTTTAAACAAACGTCATCAAAACTCATATCTTCAAATTCTAAATAATTATAAACAACAAACTTACAAAAACGATAATAACAATCATCTACTAAACTACCATTTAAATAAGTCAAAATTCTACTAAGTAAAAGATTCATTATTTCCCCTCCTTTTTAATAACAAATACTTCCATTGTATTTAGACATAAACAATTCAATTGCCCATTATCAAATGGTCCTAAACCACCATCAATTCCTATCTTATCTTTATAAATTGGATCATACCAAATATCAAAACAAGAACTATCATGATGAATGTAACAAGTTGGTGTATGCCCAAAAATAATTATTTTATTATCTATTCCTTTTGACATAAAAAAATATTCACGCATCCAAGCACATTCTTCTTCAGTTTGATGATACAGATCTTTTTCAGGATTTATTCCTGCATGAATTAAAACATAATCTTGATTATTACAATTTATCTCAATAAATGAAGGACAACTATCAACATATTCAATCATCATCTTATAAAAAGCCGCTTTTAAAATACTATATTCATATTCATCGAAGGCTTTCTTTTTTAAATATTGATGATAACTAGTGCATGTTTTACTACCTCCATTTTGAAACCATAATCTCCCTTGTGAAGTATTTAAATCTCCTGCTTTAAAAGCATCACGCATCATCAATTCATGATTTCCTTTAATCAGATGAACATTCTTTAGTTTTTCTATATACATGTATATTTTTAAACTATCTGGTCCTCGATCACAACAATCGCCTAAAATATATAATTCATCGTTATCATTAAAATTAATCTTTTTAAGCATTTGTATAAAAATATCAAAATGTCCATGTAAATCTGATAACACATAAATATTTTTAGACATTGATACACCCCCTTTTTTATAGTTTAACATTATTTTAAATTTGAATAAATAAAAAATAGATTTACAAACAACTGTAAATCTATTTTTTAGGTTTAATCATCATATATAGTGGTAGTCCAAGTAAAACACCACCACCAACAATATTTCCAACTGTAGCAATTAACATATGTAGTGGTAATAACGACCAATCAAAACTTGTTCCTAAGCCAGTAATTCCTAATGTAAAATATCCCATATTAGCAATACTATGTTCAAAGCCAGGTAATACAAACGCCATAACAACAATCATCATAATAATTGTTTTAGCAGTATCATCTTGCATTTTCATTCCTACATATGCTCCAACGCATACGATAAAATTACATAAAACACCTTTAATAAAAAGTTCCCCAACACTAAAAGTTAATTTTCCACTTACAATACTTTCAATATAAGGAATAAATAAATCATGGTTACTTCCGCTTTTAACAAATAAAAAACAAACTAACGAAATCCCAATAAAATTTCCAATATAACAAATAATCCACATCGGAATAATTTGTTTAAATTTTAATTTTTTACCATATATAGGTATCATTGTTGTAAAACAATTACCTGTAAATAATTCCGAACCTAAAATAACAATAATTACTAAACCAATCCCAAATGAACCAGCTACCGCTATCTTTGATGCAATTAAATTAGTTTGAAACAACAAAGTACCTAAAGTAACAGACAAAATAGTTGCTATTCCCAAATATAACCCTGCTACAATTGCACGTGCAAAAAATCTCCCTGGTTCGTCTCGACACATTTCATATTTTTTTATTCCTAAATCTGATAACATCTCAAAACTCATAAAAACCCTCCAAATCTTTTTTATTATAAACTAAATTATTTGTACTTTCAACAAATTATCTAATTTCTCAGTATTTTTATCAGCTTGTATTTTGTTGATTTTTGTATTTCCCAGGAAATTATTTTAATAAAATATTTAGTTTAGATTGTTTACAAATAATTAAAAGTGTACAATATAATCATTGGAGGAATGATAATGAAAGATGGATATATACGTATAGCTGCAGCCTCGTTTGATACAAATATTGCAGATATTAAAAATAATAGTTTACAAATCTGTAAACTAATTGAACAAGCTTATGAAAATAAAGCAAAAATAATTGTATTTCCAGAATTATGTTTAACAGGATATACATGTGAAGACTTATTTAATCAAGATCGTTTATTAAATGAAGCTAAATTTCAATTACAAAATATTATTGAAAAAACAATTAATAAAGATATTATTGTGGTAGTAGGTTTACCATATCAGCATTTAAATAGTCTATATAATGTAGCAGCAATTATTCATAGTGGTAAATTATTAGGTCTAGTTCCTAAAACTCATGTTCCTAATTATCAAGAATTTTATGAAGCTAGACGTTTTGAAAAAGCACCATCAAAAAATACAACCGTATTTTTTAATGGTCAAACTACTCCATTTGGTACTAAATATATTTTTGCTTCATCAACTAATTGTGAATTTAAATTTGGAGTTGAAATTTGTGAGGATCTCTGGTTGCCTGATGCCCCAAGTATTGATCTTGCCTTAAATGGTGCAACATTAATTTTAAATCCTTCAGCTAGTAATGAAATAACAACTAAAAAAGACTATCGTCGCTTATTAGTAAAATCACAATCTGCACGATTAATTTGTGGATATGTTTATTGTAACGCTGGAAATGGTGAAAGTACTACTGATGTAGTATTTAGTGGTCATCATATTATTAGCGAAAATGGTACCATCATCAATGAAAGTCAAGGATTTAATAGTGAGATAATATATGGCGATTTAGATCTGAAAAAATTATCTAGCGAAAGACGTAAAATGACCACTTTTAAATCAAAAGATGAGTATGAAACAATATATTTTGATTCAACTAATATTGATCTAGATACAACATATTATTATGACCCTCATCCTTTTGTACCTAATAATTTAGAACTTAGAGAAAAACGCTGTAAAGAAGTTTTTGATATTCAAACTTATGGATTGATGCAAAGATTAAAAGCAACAAATATTAAAAAAGTTGTAATTGGTATTTCTGGAGGGTTAGATTCTACTTTAGCATTACTTGTTTGTACAATGGCATTTAAAAAATTAAATTATGATACTAAAGATATCATCGCAATTACAATGCCTTGTTTTGGAACAACTTCTAGAACTAAAAATAACGCCTTAGGATTAATGAAAGAATTAAATGTTACAAGTTATGATATTGATATTAGTGAATCTGTAAAAATACAATTTAGAGATATTGAACAAGATGAAACCATTCATGATGTTACTTATGAAAATGTTCAAGCCCGTACCAGAACTGAAATTTTAATGAATAAAGCAAATCAAGTTGGTGGTTTAGTTATTGGAACAGGTGATTTGTCTGAAGTTGCTTTAGGTTGGTCAACTTATAATGGTGATCATATGAGTATGTATGCTGTTAATGTTTCTGTTCCAAAAACTTTAGTTCGTTATTTAGTTGATTATGTATCTAGTTTATATCGTGGTCAAAAATTAGAAGCTATTTTAAAAGATGTTTTAGATACTCCTGTTTCACCTGAATTATTACCTCAACAAGATGATAAAATAGTTCAAAAAACTGAAGATATCGTAGGACCATATGAATTACATGATTTCTTTATTTATCATATGATTCGTTTTAGCGATGAACCAAAAAAACTATTAAGAAAAACTAAATTAGCTTTTAAAGATAAATACGATAATGAAACAATTAAAAAATGGTTAATTAAATTTTATTGGCGTTTTTTCACCCAACAATTTAAACGCAGTTGTATTCCTGATGGTCCTAAAGTTGGTAGTGTTTCACTTTCTCCACGTGGAGACTGGAGAATGCCTAGTGATGCTAGTGTAAAAGAATGGATTCATGAATTAGAAAATAATTAAAAAAAGCAGGTAATTAAATGTTTTGCATTTAACTACCTGTTTTTATTATCTATTAGTACATTCCTCCAGGCATTGCAGGAGTTTGAGGTTCGTCAGATTTAATTTCAGCTACACCTACTTCAGTAGTAATAAATAAAGCTGAAATACTAGCTGCATTTAATAATGCACTTCGTGTTACTTTAGTTGGATCAATGATACCAGCTTCAAACATATCTACCCATTTACCATCCTTAGCATCAAAACCAATATTTTTATCAGCTACTTTTTGTTCTTCGACAATATCTTCACAATTGTATCCCGCATTTTGTGCAATTTGACTGATTGGTGCAAGTAATGCACTCATAACAATATTAATACCTTTTTGAATATCAACATTATCATTTTTCAATACTGGTTTTAATTCTTTATAAGCTTCTACTAATGCTGCTCCTCCACCAATTACAATACCTTCTGATACCGCTGCTTTAGTGGCATTTAAAGCATCTTCAATTCTTAATTTCTTTTCTTTTAATTCACTTTCTGTAGTTGCTCCAACTTTAATTGTAGCAACTCCATTAGTTAATTTACCTAATCTTTCTTGATATTGTTTTTTATCATAATCACTAGTTGTATTAGCAATTCTTGTTTTGATTTCTTCAATACGAGCTTTTAGTTCTTCACTTGCTTCATTATTACTGATCATTGTTGTATTATCTTTAGTTACAATTACTTTTTTTATAGTACCTAATTCTTCAAGCTTCATATCTTCTAATTTCATGTTTAATTCTTTGTTATAGAATTTAGCATTAGTTAATGCTGCGATATCTTGAAGCATTTCTTTTTGATTATCACCAAAACCAGGTGCTTTTGTTGCCACAACATTAAATGTTCCTCTTAATTTATTTAATACTAGTGTTGAAACAACTTCATTTTCAAAGTCTTCAGCAATTAATAACAATGGTTTATTAGCTTGTAATACTTGTTCTAAAACCGGTAATACTTCTTGAATATTATTGATTTTATGATTAGTAACTAAAACATATGGATTTTCTAATTCAACTTGCATTTTTTCACGATCAGATACCATATATGGTGATACATAACCTTTGTCATATTGCATTCCTTCGCTAATTTCTAATTCATTATCAAATCCATTACTTTCATCTACATTAATAATTCCATCGCGACCAACTTTATCCATTGCTTGAGCGATTAAATCACCAATTTCTTTACTTCCCGCAGAAATTGTTGCAACACTAGCAACATCATTACTTGTTTCCACTTTACGTGAATTTTTCAAAATTGTTTTAGCAACTTCTTTACTTGCATATTCAATACCTTCACGCATTAAAACTGGATTACTTCCTTTATCAACTGCTTTAATTCCATTATTAATCATATCACGAGCAAGAATTGTAGCAGTAGTTGTTCCATCTCCAGCTACATCATTAGTATTATTTGCAACTTCATATACTAATTTTGCTCCCATATTTTCAAACTTATCTTCTAATTCAATTTCTTTTGCAATACTTACACCATCATTAGTAATTAATGGAGAACCATAACTTTTTTCCAATACAACATTTCTTCCTTTAGGTCCTAAAGTTACACATACAGCATCTCCAAGAATATTAACACCCTTTAACATTGCCTTACGGGCATCGCTTGAAAATCTAACTTCTTTACTCATAACTAACTACCTCCTATGCAAGATATCCTAAAATATCTTTTTCACTAATAACAATATATTCAACTACATCAATTTTAATATTCGTACCTGAATATTCTTTATAAACTACTTGATCGTTTTCCTTAATTTCAGCTTTACAATCTTTTCCAATTGCAACAACTGTTGCTACACTTGGCATACTTTTACTTTCAGTCGTTAAAATAATTCCACTTGATGTTTTATTTTCTACTTTTTCTTTTTTCAAAACAACATTATCATGTAATGGCTTAATCATTTTAATCACTCCTTTTTAGCACTTGCCATACCTAAGTGCTAAGTATATTATACTCCTTTCTAGCACTTTGTCAATAAGAGTGCTAAATTTATTTAAATATTTATAAATTATCCAAAAATACTACAAATTAAAAGGGGCTGTAACGAATAAGGATTTTTAATCTTTAGGCGTTACGCCTTTTTTTGCTTGATACAGTATATTTAGATAAAAAACAAAGTTATCCATATTTAGATAACTTTTTTGGTACTATAAAAACATCATGTGCTTTTTACATGTTTTTATTTAGCTTTTTAGGAAATTGATATTTCCTTCTTTTTCATCTTTTTATTGTGGTATTTGCGTATATTATAGGCAATCCCTATTAACAGCAGTTCTGTTTTTACATTTATGTTTCCTCTTCTTTTTAATCGGACATAATCCATATTCTGCTTTATTATTCCAAATGTCCCTTCTGACTGTATACTTCTTTGCTTTTTCATCTCTTTTCCTTCTTCGGTTCCAAGATTTTCATCTACTTTTTCCTGCATTTCATTTAAGGCATAATTTATCTGTATTTTTCTTTGCTCCTTTGCCTTTGTGCATTTTTCTTTTACTTTACAGTCATGACATTTACCACATTCGAATACTCTGCTGATTTGTAGATATTCACCTGCTGTGTTCCATCTTTCTTCTTTTTCAATATTAAATGAATGTCCCTGTGGGCAGACTTTAAATCCCTTTTCATCATATTCCCAGTTCATCTGATTATATATTTTCTTTTTAAATTCCTTTGTATTCTTTTTTGCATAATAATTATACTTTAATCCCAGTTCCATCCCGTTTATGACATTAAAAAGCAAATTATCATAGCTTCCATATCCGGCATCGCCTATTGGCCATTTTGGATAACAGCCGTATCTTTCTTTATATTTTTTCATAAACGGTATATATGTTTTTGTATCAGCAGGATTTGAAAATATATCCATATGCATAATATATTCATCACTTACACCTATTTGCAGGTTATATCCCGGTTTAAATATACCTGTATGATTATAATAGTCATACTTCATGTTCATCATGGTAGCATCATGATCAGTCTTTGAATAACTGTTCCTGTCGCCACATATGTTCAATGATTCTTCATATCTCATTAATTTTATATAGATTTCAAGAAATTCATCATAATATTTCTGTAATAAGGAACGTCTTTTGCCTTTTCCGTATACTATTTCTATATTTTGTCTTATCATCAGTTCCATTAACTGTTCTGCAATCAGTCCTGTATCATCAGCAGAATATCTTGATTTTATATCATATTTAAAGTTAAGATCATCATTTAATCTTATGATCAGATCTGTCACTTTAAGAAATGCTTTTTCCTGATAGCCTAGAATAGCTTTTTTCCAAACAAAACTGTTTTTCCTTGCATTGGCTTCTATCTTAGTTCCATCAATATAAAGTTTAGAAATATCAACATCATCTAATTCAATGATTCTTTTAACAACATCATAAAAAATATCTTCGATAGACATCGATAATTTTTCTGATATAAATCTTTGAAAAGCCATGAAAGAAGGAGTTTCATCATTAGCCAGCCACATATATCGGATATCATATCTGCATAATTCTTCCATTTTTCTTAATTCATATTGACCGTTTATAAATGCAAACAATGTAACCTGTAACATCATATTAGGGTCGTAGCCCCTGTTGCCTCTATGGGGGCAGTTAAAATACTTTGAAGTGTTAATTCCTTTCATAATTTCTACGAAAGATGTCACCGGATCATCTACAGGAACAACTGTAAAAAAATCTAGTGGAAGTTTACATTGAAATGTATTATAATAAGAATTGTCAATCGGGTAATTAGATTCTATTATTTTTATATTTTGCATAATCTAATTATACCAAAAATAGCACTTATACTCATCTGAGTTTAAGTGCTATTTTTTTATTTTTGGTCAAACACATTATTTTAATGCGTTACAGCCTCTAACCAATAAATAATTTATTTAGTTCTTTAATTGCATTTTCATCACCAAAAGCTAAAATATTTTGACCCGCTTCAATAACTGTATCTCCATGTGGAATAACCATTTCATCATTATCATCATAAATTGCAATTAAAATTGCATTATTAGGCAAAACAATATTTGAAATAGTTTTACCAACATAACTTGACTTATAATCTACATGAATTCGTACAATTGAATAATCCCCTTTTGATAGCTTCATTAAAGTCATAATTGATCGATAATTCATTTCATCAGCAATCATATGACCAATAATATCAGCTTGGTTGATTTTAACATCAACACCCATTCCGGTATTAAATAGCCAAGCATTTTTAGGGTTATTAACTCGTGCAATAACTCTTAAAACACCATATTCAAATTTTGCTAACATGGCTGTTGTTAAATTGACTTCATCTAATCCAGTGACACAAACCAAAGCCTCACAAGTTCTAATATTTGCTTTTTCTAATACTTCAATGTCAGTTCCATCACCAATTATCAGACATTCTTCTGGTAATCCGGATTTTTTATAATTTTCAATTGCTTTAACACGATTTTCAATAACTTTTACGGTATGATTATTTTTTAACAATAATCCTGCAATATATGAACCAATTTGGCCTCCACCAACAATAATTATCTCCATTTTTATCACCTCTTAATATAAAGTTTGCTTAAATTTTGCTATCGATTCGTCTAATACTGAAAAATAAATTGTATCATTATCTTTTATTTTTGTATCCTTTAAAGGCATCATTGTATTATCATTCCGTTCAATTGCAACAATTTCAAATTCACCACGTGATGATATTTCTTCAACAGTTTTATTTATTAAAACCAATGGTGCCTTTAATTTAATTATTTTTATTTCACTATTTTCCCCAATCTTCTTTACAACTTGCAAACGATTATTATCAAAATAATCCAAAATTCTTTCAACACCTAAATCTGTAATTGAAATAATATGAATTCCCATTGAACGAAAAATACGTGCTTTTGATTTATCATACATTCTTGCAACAACATTATTAACATGATAAATATTATGTGCAATATTACTAACAACTGCATTAATTGCATCACTACTTGAACAACTAATTAAAGCATCAGCCATTTTAATTCCTGCAGCTTCTAAAATATCTTTATCATAACCCATTCCTAACAATGTACGACCTGTAAAATTAGTTCCAAGATTATTAAATGCTTCTAGACGATTATCAATAACAGTCACATCATGATTTTGATTGTTTAAATAGTTAGCTAAGCGAGTACCGAACTTCCCACATCCAACAATTATAATTTTCATTTTTTTACACCCTTTCTTTTATGTCTATTTCTAATTATTTTTTTTCTTAATTCTTCAATTGCAAAAACTACAAAAGGTATTGGTAATGCATAAAGCCATTCGATTATTCCAATTGGTGATGTATTAAATACATTATTTAATATAGGAATATATATTATTGCTATCAAAATCAAAAATTCAACGACTAGTCCTAAATTAATATATTTATTTGTAAAAATACCACGTTTAAATACAGATTCACTTTCAGTACGGTTATTCATTACCATTCCCATTTGAGCAAATACAACTCCAACTAACATCATTGTTGTTGCTTTATAATAAATTGTACTACCTTCCATTGCTAGCGGTTTTTGAGGCCAACCATTTAAGTAATTAACTAAGAAATATCCCCCTAAAGCAAATAATGTGATTAATAATCCATACCATATAAAACCTACTAAAATAACTTTTTTATTAAGTAAACGTTCATTAACCTTACGAGGTGGTTGATTCATAATATTATCTTCTGGAAGTTCAGCACCTAAACCTAGTGCAGGAATCATATCAGTACCAATATCAATTGTTAAAATTTGCATAATTGTAAGTGGCATTGGCACTAAACCACCCGAAAATAAATATAATGCTGGTGCGGCCGCTTCTGGAGTATTACTATCAAAAATATAACGTAAGAATTTTCGAATATTATTATATACTGCTCTTCCTTCTTCAATTGCTTTTACAATTGATGCAAAATTATCATCAGTTAAAATCATATCAGCAGCTTCTTTAGCAACATCAGTTCCAGTAATTCCCATTGCAACACCAATATCTGCTTTCTTTAAAGCTGGTGAATCATTAACACCATCTCCAGTAACAGCAACAATATTTCCCATTTCCTGTAAAGCACAAACAATTCGATATTTTTGATCTGGTGCCATTCGAGCAAAAACAACTTCACCTTTAAGTACTTCTTTTAGCTCTTCATCATTCATGTTACTTAATTCTACACCTGAAATAATTTTTGCATCATTACTTCTGATGATTCCAATTTTACGTGCAATACTTTCTGCTGTTAATCCATAATCACCTGTGATCATAACTATTTTAATACCCGCACTGTGACATAATTCTACTGCCTCTTTCACTTCTTTTCGAGGTGGATCTTGCATTGCAATTAAACCCAAAAATGTTAAATCTTTTTCAATTACTTCTGGACTATAATCTCTAATTGAACTTGGTAAATCTTTATCCTGAGGTTTTAATGTTCGATACGCAACTGCTAATACTCTTAAACCTTCGCGAGCATACATATCATTAGCCTTCATAATATTTATACGATCTTCATCACTAATTGCTCTGGCTTTTCCTTGAAAACAATGAGTACATAATTCCATTACTTCTTTTGGTGACCCTTTAACAAAAGCAATTCGCTGACTACCTTCAAATGGTTCTTTCAACTGATGAATAGTTGTCATCCTCTTTCTTCTCGATTCAAATGGTAATTCTAAAATTCGGGGATAATAACTATTTAACTTATCCAAATCTATTTTTCCTTTTCGAGCAACAACTTCTAAACATGCCTCAGTTGGATCCCCTAAAACAGTATAGCGTCCATTGATACTATCTTTTTCAGGTGCGATTAATTTTGCATTCGAACATAAAACAGCACCACTTAACAATAAATTTAAACTATTACTTTTTTAGCATCTATTTCTTGATTACCATTATAAATTTTTCCTATTGGTGCATATCCTTCACCACTAACATCCATTTGACAATCAACTGTCCATAAATGATTAACCGTCATTTCATTTTGAGTTAATGTTCCTGTTTTATCAGAACATATAACATTAGTACATCCTAATGTTTCAACTGCAGATAATTTTTTAACTAATGCATTTTCTTTAGCCATTCGTTGTACTGATAAGGCTAATGATAATGTAACAGCTGGTAATAACCCTTCAGGAATAAAAGCAACGATCATACCCAAAGCAAAAATAAATGATTCTAATAAGGGATCTTTGATAATAAAAATTGCAATTAACATAAAGGCTATTCCTATGCTTAAAGCAATAATTGCTATTTGCTTTGTTAAAACATTCAATTCCTTTTGTAAAGGTGATAATGTTTTTTCAGTATTTTGTGTTAAATCAGCAATTTTTCCAAATTCACTATTCATCCCAGTAGCAACAACGACACAATGACATGTTCCTGAAGCAACTGTTGTACCTGTAAAAATCATATTTTCAGCTTCAAGGTATGAAACTTCTTCTTTTAAAGCTTCAAAATTTTTTCTAATTGGGTTACTTTCTCCTGTCAAAGTAGATTGATCAACTTGAAAATCACTACAACGCAAAATTCTTGCATCCCCGCAAATACGATCACCTTCTTCTAAAATCATTATATCACCAGGAACAATTTCTTCTGCTAAAATTTTTACTTCTTTACCATTTCTAACAACACGAGCATATGAAGGCATCATTTTTTGCAATGCATTGGTTGCCTTTTCAGCTTTAAATTCTTGAAAAAAAGAAAAAAATCCATTAATTAAATTTACACAAAAAATTGCTATTCCTAATTCTATAGTTCCTGACAAAATTGCAAGTAAACCACTACCCCATAAAAGTAATGCCATTAAGCTAGTAAAATTTGAAAATAATTTTTTAATCATCGGTGTTTCTTTTTTACTAGCTATTTCATTTTTACCATACTTTTCAATTCGTTCTTTTACTTGAACTTCTGATAAACCTTCCATGCTACTATTCATTAAAGTATAAGCTTCAACAGGTGTCAGGTACATTATTTGATGATCATTAAATTTATTATTTTTATTCATATTCATACAATAAATCTCCTAATATTACTATGTTTTTCTTATCTATAAACAAAATTAATTTTTAATGATATCATTTTCATCTCCTTTCAAGCCTGTCAAAATAAAAAACAGATCCACAAGTGAATCTGTCTGTATCGTAATTTACTAAACTATAAATAGCTGTTTTAACGTAATTTTACATTGAATAAATAAAGCATATGCTTTATGACAGACTCCACCACTTATTCAACGCCCAAATCATAGCACAACCTATATAAAGAGTCAACAAATACTATCACTATCTTTTTTTATAAAAAAGAATTAACATTTTATGTTAATTCCTATAAATTTACTATATACACTTTTCCTTGACATGATATTCTAAGTTGTTTTTTATTATTAACAATAGAATCAGGAACATTGAATGCAAAATGTACAAATTTACTTTGATCATTTGCGATATTAGTACTTAATCCTTTATCCAAAGTAGTTCTTTCATCATTTTCACATAATACAATTGCTGGATATTCATTTCCATCAGCATCAATTAATTTCATTGTTAAAAGATTACTTGCTAACAAATCATTTCCAGAAACATTTTTTACTGTAGCATTTACATCAACATAACTACTACTTTCATCATCCACCTTATAATAAGTATATAAGCCAGTTGGATTAGCTGGATTTATTTCTTTTGTAGTATTTACTGCTTGTAATGTAACTTCACTATAACCTTCAAATACAGTCAATTCATTTAAATTCATCTTTATATATTTTTCATCAACATTATCTAATTTAAATTTTAAACTAGCTTTTTCTGGTTCTTCTTTTGTTGTTGAAAGTATAAAATTAACTTGTTTATCTAATTTTTTGGGATTTACCTCAGCATAAAAATGTACTCTTCTTGAACTATCTCCAGCAATAATTCCATCTTGACTTAATGAAGTACCATTTTCACTTACCATAGCTAATGCTGATAAATATTCTTCATCACCAATTTTAAAAGAAGCAGTTAATTTTTTTGTTATATCTAGATCAGTAGATTTTAAATTTTTAATATTTACGATCAAATCTAATAAAACATTACTTTCTTTTTGTGGTTTATAATAAGTATAAGTATCGTTGATCGTATCAGGAATGATCTGTTTTGGTTTTCCAATACTTTCTATTTGATATGATATTAAATTATCTAATTTATTTTCTTTGTTCCATTTTATTGTTTTTGTTGTATCTTGATTTTCTTGACTACAAGCAGTTAAACCAAATGTTACTAGACATACTAACAATATTTTTATTATCTTTTTCATAGTTCCTCCTTTTCATAACCTTTTTTAATACATATATTTTACTACAAATAACTTTATAAAACCACATTTTAAATAATCTCATTTATTTTTCTAATAATAACTTTTTTGTATTAATATAAATTTGTTTTATTTAACTAGCTATTTTCTCTTTAAAAAATAAAAACTACCCTTTTTATAATTTATTATAAAAATAAAAGTAGTGTCTTTTTTACTTATAATAATATTATTACTATTTATATAAAACCTTATTAGTTTAATTATATCATAAATCAATAAAAAAGATACAAAAAGCACAATTTTTGAAATAAACTTGAATATCTTTTATTATTAAGTTATATTTTAAGTGGATAAAGAAAAGTGATTAAAACTATTCTTCATAAAGAAATATTTGGATAAATGGTTAAGAAATATAATTATTGTAATATGATGGGATAAATAGCTAATTTAATTTTGTTTGTACATCCAAATATTTTGAATTTTAAAAGAATTGTGGCAGAGTAAACCACAATTCTTTTTTATTTATATTAATACTTTTTTAGTAGCAACATTATCACAAAAATATTGATCATGCTCCACAAATAAAACTGTAGCATCGAAAGATAATAACAGCTCTTGAATTTGCATTCTTGTAAAAATATCTAAATAATTTAATGGCTCATCCAAAATATATAAGTGTGCAGATTGACATAAAACTCCAGCTAACATTACTTTCTTTTTTTGTCCTTTACTATAAGTACTAATATCTTGTAAAAATAACTCTCGAGAAAAATCTATTTTACGTAAAATCGTTTTGAATAAACTAAGATCCAAATCATTATTTCTGGCATAATCATCCAAACTACCTGATAAATTGCTGTCATCTTGCGACAAATACGCAATTTTTAAATTAGATCCAATATTAATTTTACCTTCATATTCAATATTTCCACCCATAATCAATTTAATAATACTTGATTTTCCAGAACCATTTTTACCTACTAAATTAATTCGTTCATGACGATTTATACTAAAACTTACATTTTCAACAATTGCTCGATTGTCATAAATTATTTTAATATTCTCTAAATAACATAAGCATTTTTTAGAATAAACTAATGGTGCTATTTTTAATTTTTCAACAATTTCAACATTTTTTGAGCGTTGCATCATTTTAGCAGCTTTATGCCCAATAAAACCTCTATCACCTTTTTCACCAGATACACGAGCACTTTTCGTTGCTTCTACTTTATGTGACCAACTTTCATTTTGTTTTGCTGCTGTTTTTAATCTTTTTATATCTTTTTTTAAATGTTTATTTTTTTGAATTTCTAATTCATCTTGATTATTTTTTAACTCATACCAAAGCGAAAAATTTCCTTTTATTACCTCTATACTAGTTCGATTAATTACAAGTACATGATCAATACAACTATCTAAAAAATTACGATCATGACTTACTAAAATAAAGCCTTTCTTTTTTCTTAAATAATTACTTAAAATCTTTCTTCCATGATAGTCTAAATGATTAGTAGGTTCATCAATCAAAACGATATCATGTGGTTTTAAAAATAAAACAGCTAAAAGTACTTTAGTTTGTTCACCTTTAGATAAAGTTGAAAACATTTGATCTAAAACAATTAAATCAACAGCAAATAAAGACAATTCTCTTTCAACTTCCCATAATTGATAATCATCTAAAATATTATCAATAATATCAATTGTTTTTAAATTCTCATCTTTGATTAAAAAAGGAAAATAATCAAATAAATAATTTTGTGTAATCTCTCCTTGATAATCATAATTACCACAAAACAAATTTAATAAAGTTGTTTTTCCTTTACCATTTCTGCCAATTAAACCTAACTTCCAATTAGTATCGATTTTAAAACTAATATTATCAAACACATTTTCAGTTTGATTATCATAACCAAATGTCAAATTCTTTACTTCTAATAATCCCATCTAATATTCCTCCCATAAATAAAATAAAAAGCTACAAGAAAATATATACTCGTAGCTAAAAATATTAGATAACATGTATAAATAAAAGGATATATTTTCTTGCACGCAAAAACAGTTGATCACTGTCATTTAATTTTTAGCAAGAAAATCTATACATCCTTCCACCCCATTTCAATAAGAATATAACAAATAAAAATAATTTTTACAAGTATTTATTCTCTATTTCATCAATAAATAACTCTAAAAGTTCAATACTCTTATCAAAATAATATAATTGTAAAATATCACTTTCATTAAAGCCTAATTTTATCCATCGATATAAAATATCACGTTTATACAGTGAAATTCTTTCAAGATCTAATTTATATTTTTTTATAAATTTATTAACAGCTCTCATTGTTTGAGCATATTCACAAATCAAACAATCTTGGCCATAATTTCTCGCCATATATTCTACATAGCTCAAAAAAATCTGTTTAAACTCTTCACCGTCAATATTCTTTAGATACTCTTTCAAACGCTTTAATATTAAATCAACATCATCTTCTAACACACAATCACCATTGAATCTAAATTTAATTCTTCTCTTTATTTTCCAATAATTCATTTATTATCATTAAAGCACCTGAAAAATCATTCATTGCAAATATTTTTGTAGGAATCACTACGACATCTTTTCCTGGTAAAAGTACCTCCACTTGAGGCAATAAATAACTAATTTGCGGTGCTAACATAATAATATCATAATCTTTTGCAATATCTTGTAATCTCGAATATCCAGTAGCAGTTATTTGATAAGATAATTTATTTAGTTTAGCCAACTCCATCATTTTACTTGCAAACAGCGTTGTTGTTAATCCCCCACTACAACAAAGTAAAATACTTACAAAAGGACGATTTGCTACCTCAAAAATACAATCGATCATATCTTCAAAAAGTTTAATTGCATGATTTAAATATTTTAATTTAAAATGTAAATAAAAAACAACATCATTATTCAAGCAATTAATTATCTTTTGTTCAAATATTCCATCACCATAATATTTAATCATTGCTTCAATATCATTGTATTTTATAATAATCGTATCCTCATTATCATTTTCAAATTTAATTTTCAAATTATATTTTTTTCCCTGGTTCACAATCCATTTAAGATAAAATATTGAATTAATTTCCAGATAAAACTCATCCATAGTAATTCCTCCAAAACCCCTATTAATAATTATACTATGTTTTAGAAAGGTTTACAAATTTCTAAACAATGAGTTTCACTAAACATAATTATTCTTGTGCATTAGAATTATTCTTATACTGCTCTTTTTCATCTATAATTTGATTTTTATAATCATCTTGATTCATACTTTTATCCTTCATATTATCACCCATAAATAGTATGTCCATTATAATAAAATCAAATCAATTAAATAACAAGATAAATCAGCCATTAAATATGCTAAAGCTAAAATACTAGCAGTTACTGTAATTATTCCTCTTCCTGTTAAATTAAGTTTCCTATAATTCATCATTATCCCTCCAAAATATTTTTATTTTAAATTAGTTTCTTTTTAAGACACTTTTAATATAAAACATTTATAATTCTTTGTCAATAAAAAGTATCTTTTTTAGACACTATTCAAATAATATTTGCATTAAATTAAAATTAATAGTAAAATTAAGACACAAGGAGTGATAATACATGACTGGGCAACGAATTAAAAAATTACGTAAAGAAAAAGGTTTGACCCAAGAACAATTAGGCAATCTTTTAGGAGTCAAAAAATCTGCTATCGCTAAATATGAAAATAATCGTGTCGAAAACTTAAAAAAAGAAACAATTCAAAAACTATCAGAAATATTTGAAGTTCCAGCAACTTATTTTTTAGGCATTGATGAAACTAATCAGCCAACTATAACTAATTCTATTACAATCCCTTTATATAACGATATTAGCTGTGGAACTGGTATTTTTGTTGATGATAATATCGATGAATACATTGCCTTACCAGAATCATTATTAACTTTAAATAAAGAATATTTTTGTCAATATGCTAGTGGTGATAGTATGATCGATGAAAATATTAATCCTGGTGATTTAATTGTTTTTGAAAAATGTAATCATTTAAAAAATGGAGATATTGGTTGCTTTACTTTAGAAGATAACATAGCAACATGTAAGAAATTTTATCAAGATGATGATAACCAATGTATTATTTTGCAACCAGCTAATTCTAGCTATTCTCCTCTTATCATTAATTATGAAAATCAAAATGGATTTAGAATAATTGGTAAATTAAGTCTAGTTATTAATAAAAGATAATTAACTACAATAATTGAAAACTTAGTTATACTAAAAAAGACAATAAACTAGTATTTGCATAATACTATCTCATTGTCTTTTTTAATATAACATATTCAACTATATAATTTTTATATTTCCAATATTTCTTTTATTTTACGAATAACACCTTGATTATCATTAGAATCAATAACTTGGTAAGCTATTTCTTTAATTGAATCAACTGCATTTTCCATTGCATACCCATATTTAACTTGTTGTAAAAGTTCATAATCATTCATTTGATCACCAAAAGCCATACATTCTTCAGGTTTGATATTATATAATGATTGTAAAAAAGCCATTCCTATTCCTTTATTGATATTTTTATTTTGGATATCCATCCAAGCATTTCCAGAAGTAACTATTTTAATATGATCAGGCAATAATTTTTCTACAATTTTTATTATTTCATTAATTTTTTCATTTTGATCATATATCGATACTTTCATAATATCATCATTAATATCATCAAACGAATCGACAAAACGATAATTACAATAATATTTTATAATTTCATTTTTATATTTAAGATTCTTATTTAAAATATATGCCCCTTTTCTACCACATAATACAATTACTAATTCTTTATAATTAGCTAAAACATTTTTTATTTTTATTAAATCTTCATTTTCAATTATATTACAGTATAACTGTCTTGCTCCTTTAGCTATAAAACAACCATTTTCTGCAATAAAATATATTTGTTCACTAAGTGGCACAAATTTTTGAAAAAGGCGATAATATTGATTACCACTTGCAACGACAAACTTAATATCTCTTTTTTTAAGTTCATAAAATATATCTATAAATTCAAAATCAAACCTTTTATTTGAATCAAGAAATGTCCCATCCATATCAGTAGCAATAAGTTTTATCATAGTATTCCCTCATTCTAATAAATAATTTATATAATTAATCATCAATTATTTTATTCTTCTATTTCTTTTAACATATTTTGCGGATTATTGGCAGCTTTAACCTTTTCAAAAGCTTTTATAATCATACCATCTTCATCAATTAAGTATGTAGTTCTTACAACTCCCATCACTTTTTTTCCATACATATTTTTCTCTTTCCAAACATCATATGCTTTAATAGCTTCTAATTCTGGATCTGATAACAAAATAAATGGCAACTGATACTTATCTTTAAAACGCTTATGTGAAACTACACTATCTTTACTTATTCCAATAATCTCTACCCCATGTTCGACAAAGTTTGGATATAACTCTCCAAAACCACATGCTTGTTTAGTACATCCAGGTGTATTATCTCTAGGATAAAAATATAAAATAACTTTTTTTCCTTTAAAATCACTTAATGACATACTTTCATTATCCTGATTTAATAATGTAAAATCAGGTGCTTTTTTTCCAATTTCTAACATAATTCATCCATCCTTTACCATCATATAATAATCATTATTATATTTAAATGCAAATCATATAAACTATTTTTTATTAATCTGAAACAAACACATAATTACAACACCAATAATTACTCCTAATATAAATATCGATAAATATCCTAGCATATCATACCTCCAAAACAATTATTACCAATAATAATAATTTTAAAGATAAATTCGATATTTCCACTTTCCTTTTAAAAATCTAAACAACAATAAACCACATCTTGCAACATTATCAAATACCATCATCAACCATACAAATTCAACTCCTAAATTAAACACATTGATCATTATAAAAGTACCCAATACTCTAATTCCCCACATCGTAATCAATGAAAAAATAAAAGGCGCCTTAGTGTCTCCCATCCCATTAAATGTTCCTTCAAGAATAACTAAAATTCCATATATCGGTTCTGATACAGAAACAATTCTTAATACTCTTGCACCTATCTCAATTACCTTCAAATCCGTCGTAAAAATCATCATCAATTGTTTTGCAAAAATAAATAAAAATATTCCACAAATGCTCATCAACACCATTGTTATTCCACATATCAAATATGTAATCTCTTTAACTTTATGCTCACTTTTTTCACCTATAGCATTACCAACCAAAGTTGCTTCAGCTGCTTGAAAACCATATCCAGGAATATAAAATGCCTGCTCAGCTTGAATTGCAATCGAATGAGCAGCAAATTGAATAACCCCAAGTTTAGCAATCAATGAAGAAAATGTAATATGTCCTAAACAAATAACACCTCTTTCCAAAACAATCGGTATCCCTATCGTTAAACATTCTAAAAATTCTTCTTTATAAAAATGAAAACCAGTTTTATAAAATTCAAATATTTCATTTTTATAATATCTAATAAACATCATGACTCCTCCAGCAACAAAAGATATTGCCGTTGCAATTGCTGCTCCATTAACTCCTAACCCCGCTCCAAAAACAGTTATTCCCATAATTTTACGAGTCGGATAAATTAAAATAAAATTCAAGCAAATATTAATCAAATTCATATACAAGCTAATTAACATCGGCGTTTTCATATCACTAACACTTCGTAATACTGAAGATAAAACCAAAACTGTTACGCGAAATAATAACGGTAATGAAATAATCATAAAATATGATGAAGCAGTCCCTCTAATTTTTTCATCACCATTTAACCACGTAGGTAAATACGGTCCAATAATCAAACATATGATAGTAAGAGTTATTCCAACAATCAAAGTAATAAATAACCCCTGCTGACTAACTCGCTTGACTTTTAAATTATCATTAGCTCCTTTTGCCTTAGCACAAACCGAAAGAATTCCAATTCCAAAAGCAATTGCAATACTAGTAATCAACCACCCAACTGTAGAAGTCAATCCAACTGCAGCACTAGCACTAGCCCCTAAAGCTCCTACCATGGCGGTATCAACATAAGAAACTATTACATTCATCGCCTCTTGAACAATTGCTGGCCAAGCTAAGTGACAAATTGAACTAATTTGATTTATGCATTGTTTCACTACTATCCCCCTAATCAAAAATAATTCTTTGCTAATATTATAGGCTATATTAAAAGGAAGAGGCAAGCTTAATAACAACGATCATTAATTTTTTCACCCAATAAAATAAGAAAAGCAAATTATTAGACAATGTCATTAGGTTAAAAACTTATTGATATTGGTCTAGAATCACCTTTTTATTAACTAATAAATATAAAAAAATTGACAGTGCTTTCTGTCAAATTTTTTATATATGAAGATTTTTTAGAAACATCTATGAATAATCTTAAAAATACATTAAACCACAATATCATTAAATTAAAATATTATAACTTTAAGACCGTATCTTTTACGTATAAAAATAAAACTAAAAATAGATAAATTATAATTTTATCTTCTTAAAAAAAGTCACACTATCTTAATAACACTTTGTCACTATATGCATTAGCTGAAGTGGAGTATAGATGAATTAATTCATCAACAGTCATCTTTTCTCTTTTTTCACCTTCAATCAAAGCTATAATTTTCCCATCTTTCATAATCATTGTTTTATTTCCATATTTTAAAGCATCTTCCATATTATGAGTAATCATCAATGTAGTAATATTATTTTCATTTACTATCTTTTTAGATAATTCTAATACTTTTTCAGCTGTTTTAGGATCTAAAGCAGCCGTATGTTCATCTAGTAAAAGTAGCTCAGGAGTTACTAAAGTAGCCATCAATAATGTAAGTGCCTGTCTTTGCCCACCTGATAATAACCCTACTTTTGTTTCCAAACGATCTTCTAATCCTAAATCTAATTCCTTTAAAGCTTTTTTAAAAGTATCACGATAACGATGTGACATTAAACTTAAGCTAAAATGTTTACCACGTTGATTAGAAAGATGAAGATTTTCTTCAATTGTCATATTAGGAGCTGTTCCTTTTAATGGATCTTGGAATAATCTTCCAATCACTCGAGAACGTTTATACTCAGGTTCAAATGTAATATCTCGATCATTTAATAAAATTGATCCACTTTTTGTTTCTACTGCTCCTGAAATAGCTTGAAATAATGTCGATTTCCCCGCTCCATTACTTCCAATAATCGTAACAAAATCACCAGTATTTAATTTTAAATTAATATCACTAAGAGCAACTTTTTCATTAACAGTTCCTTCATTAAAAATAACAGAAACATTCTTTAGTTCCAACATAACTATTTTCTCCTTTTTTTCCTTTTAAATGCTCCATTTGTTGAAGCAATTGCAATAACAACCAGTATAGCTGAAAGTAATTTTAAATATCCTGAAGGTAAACCTAACTGTAAAGCAACAGTCAAAATTGCTCGATAGAAAATAGCTCCAAAAACAACTGCTATCAATTGAAAAATAATCTTCTCCTTTTTAATGAAGGTCATTCCCACAATAATACTTGCAAGACCAATAACCATCATCCCAATACCACTATTAACATCAGCAAAACTTTGGTGTTGCGCAAATATTGCTCCACTCATTGAAACAAAACCATTAGCAAGCGCTAATCCCAATACTTTCATTTTATCAGTATCAATCGAACTAGCTCTAACCATGGCTTCATTATCTCCACAAGCTCGAAGTGATAATCCTAATTGTGTTTTTAAAAATAAATTCAAAATAATAACTATTAAAATTACAATAACATAAATAACAATTAACTTACTATATGGCGTAATAGTATCTAAACTACTAAAAATAGTAGTTTGATCAAACAAAGAAATGGTTGGTGTATTATTCATAATCATCAAATTGATTGAATACAAACCAGTCATTGTAAGAATTCCTGATAATAATGGCATAATTTTCAACTTTGTAATCAATAACCCAGTTACCATTCCTGCAAAAAGTCCAAAAACAAACGAAGCTAGTATACCAAGATATGGCATTGAATTCATCGTAAATACAGCACTTATAGCTGTTCCTAAAGTAAAACTTCCATCAACTGTTAAATCCGGAATATTTAACACTTTATAACTAATATATAAACCTAGTGATAAAACAGCAAATATTCCTCCTAATTCTAATGCTCCTAAAATAACTACTTGACTCATAAATATCCTCTACATTTCTACATATGATTTATCATTTTTAATACTATCTGGTAAATTAATTTCAAGTTGATCCAATATACCTTTATTTACATAGATACTTAAATCATCTTTAAAAACTTTAACAGGAATATCTTCAACTTTATCACCTTTTAAAACCTTATCAACCATATTAGCAGTTTCTTTACCTAAAGCTTCATAATTAATTCCAACACTTAAAAAACCACCATCTTGTACCATTGAATCAGCCCCCACATACAATGGTACTTTAGCATCTACACATGTTTTTGAAACAATATCCATAGCACTAGCTACCATATTATCATTAGGAGCAAAAATTGCATCACTTTTGCTAGCTAAAACATCAATTGCACTTTGAATTTCATTAACAGCACTAATTGTTCCTTCTACTAAAGTAATATTATTTTTTTCACAAAATGCTTTAGCTTTATTTATATTAGTAACCGAATTTGCTTCACCTTTATTATAAATAACTCCTAATGTTTTCATTTCTGGATTAACTTCTAATGCTTTACTTAAAATTTTATCTACTTGAATTTCATCACTAGTACCAGTAATATTTTTATCTGGTTTTTCCAATGATGAAGTTAATCCCGCACCAATTGGATCAGTCACCGCCGCAAAAATAACTGGTGTATCTTTAGCCATGACTGCAGCTGACATTGCAACTGGAGTAGCAATTGCTACCACACAATCTTTTTTACTAGCTTGAAAACCTTGAATGATCGAAGGTGCAATATTTGCATCACCTTGAGCATTTTTAAATGTATAATTAATATTTTCACCTTGTTTATATCCTAATTTTTCCATTTGCTTATCAAAAGCATCTTTAATTGTATTTAAAGAAGTATGTTCAACATATTGAATAATCGCTACTTCTTTTAAATTATCACTACTACTGTTACTACATCCAGTTAAAACTCCTAACGTTAACATACATACAACCATCAACTTAAATATTTTTTTCATTTTACTTACCCCTTTTCTATAATTATTTATACATATGTTTATAAATTTAATTATAGCTACACCATCGTCTATCTAATTTCATAATAATTTCCCCCTTTAAACAAAAAACATCTGTCCTAAAAGGACAGATGTAAAAATCTGCTATGCCACCTTATGGTCAAAAAATGCTATCACATTCCAGCTTTATAACGTAAGCTAAACGTCAAAAGATACTCGAATAATCTTTCCCCTTTGCCTTCATGGGTCCATTTACCAAAGTCGCATCTCTATCTAGATTCCACCATCCTAGACTCTCTATAAGCACGTACTATGTTTTATCTCCCAATCAATAGTTTGATTATATAATATAAATTTATCACATGATAAATATTTTGTCAATCTAGCATTTTAAAATCAATAAAGTCAAATATTGATTAAATTTTCAAATAATCTACTAAATTATTTAAAAAATTAATAAAATATTAAGCTTTAGCAAGTTGTAAAATTAATCAATCTAAGCTATTATATAATGTGAATTATTATTTAGATAAGTGGAGGAAAATAAAATGATTACTTTTCTAAAAGGGTTGATTGTTGGTATAGGAGGAATTGCTCCTGGCTTAAGTGGAAGTGTATTATTAGTTATTTTTGGATTATATCAAAAAACTATTAATGCAATTGCAACATTGTTTAAAGATTTTAAAAAAAATATTTTATTTTTAATTCCATTATGTTTAGGATTTGGAATAGGGGCAATAATTTTTAGTAAAATCGTTAATTTTTTATTAAATAACTTTGAAGCTCAAACAAGATTTGCATTTTTAGGGCTAGTAGTAGGAACTATTCCTTTATTTTATAAAGAAGTTAAAAAAGAAGGTTTTTCAAATAAATATTATATTGTTATTATTATTGTTGCTATCTTAGGTTTAAGTGTATTTTCTTTTAATAGTAACTTGTTTCCAACAGTTACTGACCCTAACTTATTCCAATCAGTAATATTAGGAATTGCTGTTGCTGGATCATCAATTGTTCCTGGAGTTGATAGTGCGGTTATTTTATCTACTTTAGGGCTATATGAATTATATGTAAGTTCTTTAGCTAGCTTTAATCTTTCTATTCTTATTCCTGCTGGTGTTGGACTAGTTATTGGGGTATTGGTAATTTCATTTATCATTAATAAATTAATTAACAAATTTTATACAATGACTTTTTCTATTATTTTTGGATTATTTTTATCAATTATTCCTAATGTTCTTAATGAAAGTTGTACATTACAAATGGACGTTCATTCATTAATCTGTATTATCTTTGTTATCATTGGATTTATCGTTTCTTTCTATTTAGGCGATATTCAAGGTAATAATGAAAAAATAAAACAATTAATCAACAAACCCTAAAAACATGTTTCTATGAATCATGTTTTTTAATTATTATTTTAAAAGGAGCATATCATGGAAAAAACATATACAATATCACAAATAAGTAAACTATTAGGTCTAACAAATGATGCTATTCGTTTCTATGAAAAAAAAGGCCTAGTTCATCCTACTACTAATCCCCATAATAACTATCGTATGTACACTTTAAAAAATGTCTTAGAACTTTTAGATATCATTTACTATCGACACTTAGATTTTTCAATTATTGAAATTCAAGAATTATATCAAAACTTAGATCCAACTCAAGCCTATCAATTAGTAGAAACACAAAAAATTAAAGTTGAAAGAAGAATTTTATATGAACAACAATTATTAAAAAAAATCAATTATATTCAATCATTATATCTGCAAATCAAAACAGATAAAAATATTGAAATAGCAACATTTCCAACATCATATATCTTATTTGAAAGCGAAGATAGTGATGAATTCTTCACTCACAAAATTAGACATATTACTACTGATGAATTTGTTTTATGTTCTATTTTTAAAAAATACGATCATACTTTAAACCAACAAGCAACATATGTAACTTTAGAAACAGATATTGCTAGTAATTTACAATTATCATTAGATCTCCAAACTATCAATTTAACTAAATGTATTCATATGACCTGTGCTATGAATAATAAAACGATCAATAAAACTACTATCAATAAACTTTTAGAATACGCTAAAATAAATAATTTAAATTATGCATCATATTTTTTAATCAAAGAAATTCCATTAACCTTTTATCATGATAAAGAAAATTATTACGCTGAAATATATTTACCAATAATCTAAAAATAACCTTGACCCTTGTCTAACACCAACCTTTATACTAGCAATGTAAAGGAGTGATATGATGAATAAAAAAATAATTAATCAAAAATTTTATAAATATGTAATACCATCAATGATTACAATGTTACTTAGTGGTTTTTATTCAATTATTGATGGTTTATTTGTCGCCAATGCTGTAAATGATAGTGCTTTGGCTGCTATTAATATTGCTTATCCAATTCAAGTAATTTTAAATGCTACTGCAATTGGGATTGGAATTGGTGGCGCTGTTAATTATTCATATTATAATGGTCAAAATAAAATAAAACAAATGCATAAAACAATCGGTAGTACCTGTTCATTATTATTGATCAGTGGCATAATTTTACCAATTATTTTAAATTACTTTGTAAATGATTTATTAGTTTTTTTAGGTGCTAAGGGAAATATTTACACTGGTGCTTATGAATATATCCATATTATTTTAATCGGTGGTATCTTACCAATAATAGGAAATGGAATTAATCCTCTATTAAGAAATCAAGGTAAAACCATTTATGCTACTATTAGTATGAGTAGTGGTTTAATTGTTAATATTATTTTAGACTACTTATTTGTATATAAAATGCAACTTGGTTTACATGGAGCGGCATTAGCAACAATTATTGCCCAAGGTGTTGTTGCATTTAGTGGAACTATAATGCTGATTTATTTTAAATTAAAAGAATTAAGTTTAATCGATTATATTCCTAATTTAATAACTATT
Organism: Thomasclavelia spiroformis DSM 1552; assembly: GCF_025149465.1. Lineage (NCBI taxonomy): Bacteria > Bacillati > Bacillota > Erysipelotrichia > Erysipelotrichales > Coprobacillaceae > Thomasclavelia > Thomasclavelia spiroformis. The sequence goes on from NZ_CP102275.1 coordinate 2,028,175, forward strand.
AAAAAAATCTTAACGATTGGTATTTCCCCTTTTGGTCAAACTCTTATTCCTTGTATCATTACAGTAATTACTAACTGGATGTGCATTCGCTATGGTGGTGATAATGCATTAACAATTTTTTCTATTATCAGTTATGTTCTTTCGTCTATACAATTATTTTTACAAGGAGTCGGCGATGGTATTCAACCGTTATTAAGTTATTATCATGGCTGTAAACAACCGCAATTAATTAAATATATTTATAAAAAAGCAATCACTTTATCCCTAGCTATTTCAACTACTTTAACAATACTTGTGATTATTTTCCCTAACATATTAACATCATTATTTAATGTTGATAATATTATCTATAATGAATGCCGCAATGCTCTAATAATTACTGCACTATCATTTCCATTTATTGGCAACAATCGTTTATCATGTGCTTTATTTTATGCAACTGAAAGAACATTATTTTCATCAATTATTGTCTATCTTGAACCATGTGTAATAATCCCTGGCTGCCTTATTTATTTTTCTAATATTTTTAAATTAACAGGGATATGGCTTGCTTATCCAATAGCTCAAGTTATTTTAACAATCATTGCTTTGTATTTTATTTATTTTATTTTACTGAAAGCTAAAAATATTAATGTAACTGTTGATACAGAATATTCAATTTAAATATAATATTTCATTAAAAATATTCAATCTAATTCATATAATTTAATAGCTTAAATTATTAAAAAAATTTTAGTAAAATTAAATAATTTATGCTATAATATTTTGCTGAAAGAAGGTGTTATTATGTCCCCTGAGCCCGAGCAGGAATATTTCAAACAATTAAATAATAAATTCAGGAGACATAATAATTAGTCTCCTGAAGTAAGGAGGCTAATATGATAGAATTCTACAAAACTTATGATAATATAACAAAAAAAATATCAACTCCTGAAATAGGATGTTGGATCAATGTAGTATCTCCAAATGAAGAAGAAAAGAATTTTTTGATTGAAGAAATCGGCATTTTACCAGAATTCATAAATTCTTCATTAGACCCTGAAGAAAGTTCACATATTGATTATGATGAAGATTATAATCAAAAGTTAGTTATTGTTGATTATCCTAGTGCTGAAGAAAACGAAGTAAGCTATGATGATGATAAATTGCTTCAATATACAACTTTGCCTTTAGGTATTGTTATTATGAAAGGATATGTCATTACAATCTCTTTATATGATAATTTATGTATCGATGATATGGTTCAAGGTAAAGTACGTGGAATTAATACTACTTTGAAAACTAGATTTTTGTTACTTTTATTATTAAGAATTTCACAACGATATTTAATTTATCTAAGACAAATTGATCGCATTTCACTTAGAACCGAACAAAGTTTGCATAAATCTATGCAAAATAAAGAGTTAATTCAAATGTTAGGATTAGAAAAATCATTAGTTTATTTTTCTACTTCTTTAAAAACTGATGAAATAACTTTAAATAAAATAATGCGTGGTAAGACTATCAAATTATATGATGAAGATCAAGATTTATTAGAAGATGTTTTAATCGAAATACATCAGGCAATTGAAATGTGTAACATTTATTCTAATATTTTATCTGGAACTATGGATGCTTTTGCATCAGTTATTTCTAACAATTTAAATATTGTTATGAAAGTTCTTACTGTTATTACTATTGTAATGTCTATTCCAAATATTATTTTCAGTTTCTATGGGATGAATGTTACTGGTCTACCAATTGCACAATGGTGGTTTCCAACTATTGTTGCTATTATCGCCTGTATTATTGCCACAATTATTTTTATTAAAAAAGATATGTTTCACTAAACAGCTTAATGCTGTTTTTTTATTTTACAATTGTAAACATAACTTAATAAAAGTGTTTACAATTGTAAAATAATTTGTTATCTTAAAATTGGGGTGATTAAATGACAATAAAAAGTGATGTTTTAAAAATATTAGAACAAAATAGAAATATTTCTATTTCTGGTCAAGAATTAGCTAAACAATTAAATGTTAGCAGAATGTCAATTTGTAAAGTTATCAAAAAACTAAAAGAAGAAGGTTATAATATTGAAGCTTCTACTAATAAAGGATACATGTTATTAAACAACAATGATATTTTATCTAGTGAAGGAATTAGTTGTTATTTAGATAAAAAGATGGATATTTATGCATATAAAACAATTGATTCGACAAATACTCAAATGAAAAAATTTGCTGTTGATAATCATGTTAATTATGCTTTAATTGTTGCTGAACATCAAAGTGCTGGTAGAGGGAGATTTAATCGTAATTTTTATTCTCCTGAAAAACAAGGCATATATATGAGTTTATTACTTAGATACGATCAAACATTTAATGATGCAACATTAATTACAATTCAAAGTGCTGTTGCTATTAAACGCGTGATAAAAAAATTATATGGAATTGATACAAAGATAAAATGGGTCAATGATCTTTATTATCAAAGTAAAAAGATATGTGGAATTTTAACTGAAGCTATTAGTGATTTTGAAAGTGGAATGATTGAAGCAATTATTATTGGAATTGGAATAAATGTTTCTACCAAACAATTTCCTGAAGAGCTTTTAGATAAAGCAACTTCTTTAGGAATTGAAAATATTAATCGAAGTAAATTTATTGCATTGATTGTAAATGAAATATTTAAAATTATTGATGAAGATTTTGATAATGTTTTAAATGAGTATAAAGATGCTTCTTGTGTTTTAAATAAAAAAGTTGAATTTAGATATAAAGGTCAAATATATAACGGAATTGCTAAAGATATTAATAATTTAGGTAATCTTATTGTTAAATGTGATAATCAAGAATATACATTAAATTCTGGAGAGGTTAGTATTATCCAAAAAAATTATGAATAATACATTAAAAATGACATATTGTGGTATCTTTACAGCTTTAATTGCAATTGGAGCATTTATTCAAATTCCACTTCCATATATGGATTATTTTACTTTGCAATTTTTATTTGTCTTACTATCGGGAATTTTGTTGGGTTCTAAATTAGGTGGTTTAGCAGTTTTAATATATGTATTGATTGGGTTGATTGGTATCCCTATATTTGCTTCTGGTGGTGGGATTGGATATATTTTTAAAGCTAGTTTTGGATATTTAATTGGATTTATTGCATGTGCTTATTTTACTGGTTTAATCTGTGAAAAAGTTGCATTAACTGATTTAAAAAAATATGCTTTAGCTGTTTTTTGTGGTTTATTAGCTACATATATTATTGGTTTAAGTTACAAGTATTTTATTTTAAATTATATATCTAATTTTTGATTATCCGCATAAACACTATACTTTTAAGCATTTTGAAATATAGAAAACCATTCATTTTACCACGAATTTACCACGATTGAATGAGCCTTGATATGACACAAAAACAACATGGGAGATAGCACAAATATCTGTGTATCTCCCGTTTTTCAATTCATGTAATATGATTACTTCACTCTGATTTCAAACTTCAAGATTGCTTTCATCATTTCTGTATGAATTTGACCTTTTAATTCTTCATCAACCTGCATAGTGATTTTACCACTTTCAGAGTGGTAAAACGGACGCAAGCATAATTTACAGATATAAGCGTCATAAAACTTCAAAATCTCTCTTATGGCAGTTTCATTTCCAGCAGACGCTTGACATATTATTTTTAATGTAGGGTAGCCGTATTCTTTTTTCATTAGTTCAATTCCTTTCTTTCAATACTGTTTTTAGTTTTTTCAATCCGTTACTTCTTCTGCGATAAATAGCAGAATGTGATACATGATACAATTCTGCGATTTCTTGGTCGCTCATGCTTTGAAAATAGCGTAATAATATTACATCACGCTCTTTACATGATAACTTACATAAAGCAACAGCAAGTTTCTCATTTGATATTTGAATTGTGAAATTCAAGACTTCAAAAGAAATGTAATCACAAGAATATTTATCCTTAGTTACACATTCAAGATTTTTCGTATCTGATAATTCACAGAATAAAACTTCACGTTTGGAACGTCTTGCAAACTGTCTGTTCCTGTTTTTTACTGTGCATTTAATAACAATCATCATCAAAGCATTAAACTGTATTCTAACGATATGCTCGAAAGAAGATGTGTCCATAATCTCACCTCCTTTCTGCAAACGCTGAAATTATATAAATAGGATAATTTGCATTTAGTACATTCCACCCATTTATATCGTTTTGTAAAATACAGAAAAGAAGGTATGAAAAAGGCTCGCACAAAACACGAAGTCTGTACGAGCCATGAAACTTTGATTAAAAAACAGGTTATATTTTTAATTTAGTCAATGATTATAGATTATTTAAGTTCTGTATGTCGGATAATAGTATAAGCCCCACCTGCCAAAATACAAATAATCAATACCAAAGTCAAAGTGGGAAAGATATAATTGATTGTTCCGTCAGTCATAAAACCTAATGCTTTCATAAAGAAATCAGTAATATTTCTTACAACCTCAGCGGAAAATACATATCGGAATAATGCAATCACAAATAATATACAACCACCTAAAATAACCCCTAGGTAGATTGATGTATTTTTTCCAACTTTGTTAATTAGCAAAATTCCAAGATAAAATAAATTTAATATTACCATATACAATAATGCTAACCAAATCCAATTTGCAAATACACTTTCATATCCATATATACTTCCAAATAAAGATTGATAATCATTTGTTAAACGGTGTAAAAATTGACCGACCACAGTATCAATAAAAGCCATTGCAGATGCCATAAACACAAACAGAGAAGTCATTGTAATAAAGATATACTTTCTGGTAAAACCATTTTGAATTAACATTTTAAAATCTTCCTTAAAACCGAGTACGCCTACAATGCCAACAAATATAAGTGAGTTAATTTCTAATCCATTTGTACCAACATTGTCAAAAGTTCCTAAACTAATTCCGATTATTAAAGTTATAAACGAAACGATTGCATATTGAATGATATAGAATATACCGATTGCTCTAAATGTTGTTGAGCAGTCATATAGGATTGCAGATTTTAATTTATTCATATTACTTACCGCCTTTCTCTGTTAATTTGACAAATAATTTTTGCAAGTTCATAGTAGAGATTTGTAAATTGCTATCTTTAGGTAATGGTGTCTTTTCGCCCAATACATAAGCAATTTTCATGTTACCCAATTCATCATAGTCGATAACATTTTTATCCGAGCAATAATCATCAACATCTTTTGCAATTCCCGAAATACTGTATCCTTTTTCTAAAAGGGTTTCAACGTTTTCTTGTAATAGGACTTTGCCTTTATCAATTAAAACTACTTCTTCAATAATATTCGCAACTTCTTCAATTAAGTGCGTGGCAATAATAATCGTTCGCTCATCATTTTCATAATCTTTCAAAAGTAAATCATAAAATAACTCTCTGTGATTAGCGTCCAATCCCAAAACGGGTTCATCAAAGATTACATAAGGGACATTCAATGATAGAGCAACTGTTAATTTGAAAATTGACTGATACCCTTTAGATAATGCTTTGAATTTCTTGTTGATGTCAAGATTGAATTTTTCAGCAATTTCAAATGCTTTATCTAAATCGAAACTATCATAAAACCGATTTATCCACTTAAAGTGCTCTTTGATTTTTAATTCTTTATCGTATAAATCAGCTTCACTCATACAGAATATCTTTTCATGCACCTGCATATTTTCCTTTGCTGGAATGTCATCAACAAGAACAGTCCCCTCATCAGCAAAAATTCTATTTGCAATAATATTGATTAAGGTTGATTTTCCAGCACCATTTCTTCCCAAAAAACCGTATATCTTTCCAAATTCAAAAGAAAATGAAACATTATCTAATGCTGTTAAATTGTTGTATTTTTTCGTGATATTTTTAATTTGAATTGCGTTCATGTTCATAACCCCTTTCTATCAATGAAATAATTTCTTCTTTGGTCATTTGTAATTTAGACGCTTCTTCAATCAATGTTGCGATATATTGTTCATAAAATTGACCTTGACGTTTTAATCGAATTTTTTTGACTGCTCCCTCTTTTACAAACATACCTAAACCTCTTTTCTTGTATATAATTTCTTCATCTACCAACATATTCATACCTTTTAGAACAGTATGAGGATTGATATTCAGTAAAGCAGAAATTTCATTTGTTGAGGGTATCTTTGTTTCTTCTGGAAACATACCCGTAAAAATGGAATCTTCCAGTTGCTCCGCCATCTGAATGAAAATCGGTTTTTCTATATTCGGATTGATATGCACCTTACCACCACCTTTAGTTGTTTGTCTGTATGTTTGTTAGTTGAGTAACTAACTACATATCACTTATAATATACTCATAATCACACATATTGTCAATAATTTTTGAAAAAATAAATTTATCTATTCTTCCTCTTGATTATCCACCACAGAAAAGAAAAAGCCCTGTCAAGAGCCTTGCCACCATTGGTGGTGCTTTGCACTCTTTACTGGGCTTTTTGTTTGCTGTATCTTCCATGCAAGAGGAAAAAGATTATTCGTCCTCATCATCAAAATGGCTATTCCTTAATACTTCCCGTAACAGTTCCATATCCTCTTTTGAGTTCGGATTTATCATTTTCACGACTTGATAAGGTGTCCTATATTTATGTCCCTCTATGCTTTCCCCAAACATATCCATACTGTATAAATCATCATAGCGGTCTAGTAATTTTTGGAATTTCAAATGCTGGATAAATTCTTTGATTGGGTAAAGGTCGGACGCTTCAATGCTTTTCCCGTTGATATAGTCTGTAATATATTCCCGTAACTTTTCCAACTCATATTCCAGCCATTCTTCCTCGCTGTCAAAGAAGTTATCATAGTGTCCGTGTTTCAGTTCTGCATTTAGACGTTCTTCTGTTCTTAAAAACTGACAGACTTCTTTTTCAGACTGATTGACATACTTCCATTCTCCCGATAATAATTCATTCGGCGTTACGTCCAGCACTTCCATTATCTTTTCCAGCGTTTCATAAGCAGGATAGTTCAACCCTCTTTCAATCTTGGAAAGGCTCTGCATATTGATACCGATTTTGTCCGCAAGTTCCTGTTGTTTCATTCCCCTAAATTTTCTTATGGTCTGTATATTATTTCCTAAATGGCTTATTTTCATTGCATAACCCTCCATATCTCGTTATATCTTCACTATTGTAAGTCTATCATGCTTAATATGATTTGTAAAGGCAAAAAAAGATATTGACAAATAAGCATATAAGAATTACTATGTTCTTGTAATCAAATAAGCACAATAGAATGAAATACAAAAACATTCAAAAAGAAATGACTATCTGATTAAACCCGTAGATATGAATATTGGTTGAAATGGAACTTGTTAGAAAAGGCAAAACAGGACTTGCTGACAAAGTATTTCTGGTACTATGTCAAGATTTCGGACCACATAAATGTAAGAAATTTAATTAATTGATACTAATTAAATAATCATGCTCATATTCATTAGGTGATTTATAATCACAATGTGAATGTACTCTTATTGTATTATAAAATCCTTCTATGTATTCAAATACCAGCTTATATGCATGATTATAATTTATAATCTTAAATCTGTTCAGCCATTCCCTTTTTATCAATGCATGATATGATTCTATACACGCATTATCCCACGGTGTTCCTTTTTGTGAATAGCTTCTTTTCATCTGCTTAGTTAATCTTTTGTATTTCTTCGATGTATAGTGCACTCCGCGATCTGCATGGATTACTATTGGTTTTGCGCTTTTTCTTCTTTTTTTAGCTGTTTCCAGACATTTTAATACTTCATCTACTTCTAATGTTTTGCTTAATGTCCATGCTATTATTTTTCTTGAATAGAGATCCATTATACTGGTTAAATATACAAATCCTTCATCTGCTGTCCAGATATATGTTATATCAGTACACCATGCCTGATTTGGTGCTTTTGGATTAAAATCTCGGTTTAGAATATTTTTTAGTTTATTTGAAAAATCACAGTCTTTTGTTGTTATTGTATATGGTTTGATATAATGAGCTTTAATATTGTTTTCCCTCATTATGTTTCCTACATATTTTTCACTTATTTTTTCTCCCTCTTTTTTTAGTATTTCAGTTATTTTAGGAGCTCCATATATTTCTTTTGAATCCTTATAGATTTTCTTGATTCTTTCTGTGATTCTAGCTTTTCTGATTTTTTGTTTACATGGTTTTCTTTTCAAATATTCATAATATCCTGATTTACTCAGTTGTAATTTTTTTAGCATACCGGTAACTGAAGTCTGTTTATCTTTTTTAGATTTTTCTTTTATCCTTTTATAAAGATCCTGCTTAGTTAATTGCCCAGTATGCCAATAGCCTTTTTTAGGACTTCTAAAGCATCCTGTGTATCTTTCAGTTCTTTTTTTAATCTGGCAATTTCTTTAGCTTCGTCACTTGAATAATTACCGCTTCCTCTTGAATTAATTACGCCGTCATTACTACTGGCATCTTTAAGCCATTTATGAACAGTGCTATCAGCAATACCAAACTGTTTAGCTATAGCTACTTTAGATTCATCAGGATGTTCTAAAACATATTGAACAACTCCCTGTTTAAATTCATCTGTAAATGTTGGTTTAGTCATCATCATATACCCCTTTTCTATTTTTGATTTAAGCTTATGACATTGTATCATATACTAGCTAGTTCTTCCATTTAACTGGTACAGTTTTTATTCTAGCATCAGAAAACGGGAAAAACTCTCACTTCGAGAACTGGAACAACAGATAAGACGGGATATTGAGGACGGTATCGACAGCACAGGCAAGAAAATGACGCTTTGTCAACTCTATTCCAAACAGAACGCACAGAGGGCAAATGTGAAGAAAAGCACAATGAAACAACGGGAACAACTCATGCGGTTATTGAAAGAGGACAAGTTAGGTGCTAGGAGCATTGATACGATAAAACCCTCTGACGCTAAAGAATGGGCGTTACGCATGAAAGACAAAGGCTTTTCCTACAATACCATTAACAACCATAAACGCTCGTTAAAAGCGTCATTCTATATCGCCATTCAAGACGATTGTGTAAGGAAAAACCCTTTTGATTTCAAGTTAAGTGAAGTCCTAGAAAATGATACCAAAGAGAAAGTCGCATTGACAGAGGAACAGGAACAAGCCTTACTCTCATTTATCAAGACGGACAATGTGTATCACAAGCATTATGATGATGTGCTGATATTATTAAAAACAGGACTTCGTATCTCGGAACTGTGCGGACTGACAGTAGCCGATATTGATTTCAAGAATGAAGTTGTGATTATCGACCACCAGTTACTAAAGAGCAAGGAACAGGGCTATTACATTGAAACGCCTAAAACAAAGAGCGGAATAAGGCAAGTGCCATTAAGCAGAGAAACAATACAGGCATTTCAACGGGTTATGAAGAAACGCCCAAAATCAGAACCATTTGTGATAGACGGACGGAGCAATTTCCTATTTGTCAATCATAAAGGCAAGCCCAAAGTTGCGATTGATTACAACGCCTTATTTGTCCGTATGGTAAAGAAATACAACAAGCACCACAAGGACAAGCCCTTGCCACATATCACACCGCATACGCTACGCCATACATTCTGCACAAGGCTGGCAAGCAAGAACATGAACCCGAAAGATTTACAGTATATCATGGGACATTCAAACATCAGTATCACAATGAACTGGTACGCTCATGCGTCCATAGATACCGCAAAATCAGAGGTTCAGCGTCTAATCGCATAGAAGTATTTACCACGATTTTAACCACGATTGATAGGGAAAATATAAGAAGATAGACCTAGATATGTGAGGTTTACCACAAAAGCAAAATGCCCGTAGAGCCTATAAAATAAGGCTTTGCGGACATTTAAGAAGATATGAAAAGATAGTCAAAAAGACATATATAATTTAGATGAAATTTTTATTTAAATACTTCAATTTCATGGAAATTAGTTTTATTATCATGTTTTCCAATCGATTTGCCTTGTGATATTGCTTTAAGTATTTTAGCAATTATTTTAGCAACAAAACTCAAAAAAAATGGAGGTTTACATGTTAAAAAAGATTTTAAATAAAGTTTTAAATGAACAAGAAATTAGTAATGATGAGGCTATATCTTTGATTAATGTTGATCTTGAAGAATTAAAAAAAGCTGCTAATCAAATAAGAAAACATTTTTGTGGTAACAAGTTTGATTTATGTTCAATTATTAATGGAAAAAGCGGTAAATGTAAAGAAGATTGTAAGTTTTGTGGTCAATCTATCCATTACCATACAAATATTCAAACATATGATCTATTAAATAGCGATGAAATTAAAAAAATGGCTTTATATAATGAAAAAAAAGGTGTTCAACGTTTTTCAATTGTTACATCAGGACGTTGTTTAAATAATCAAGAATTTGAAAATATTTTAAAAATATATCAGGAGCTTAATCAATCAACAAATATTTCATTATGTGCCTCATTAGGCTTATTAAAATATCATCAATTAAAAAAATTAAAAGATGTAAAAGTTATAAAATATCATAATAATTTAGAAACATCGCAAAAATATTTTAAAGAAATTTGTACTACCCATACCTATCAACAAAAAATTGAAACGATTAACGATGCCTCAAATGCTGGTCTACAAGTATGTAGTGGTGGTATTGTTGGAATGAATGAAACTTGGCAAGATCGAATCGATTTAGCTTTTAAATTAAATCAATTAAAAATCATGTCAATTCCTATCAATATTTTAAACCCTATTAAAAATACACCTCTAGAAAAAATAAAACCTCTTTCAAAAGAAGAAATTGAACGTATTTTTGCAATTTTTAGATTTATTAACCCTAAAGCCATCATTAAAATAGCTGGTGGTCGTGAATTATTAAACGATAAAGGACTAGGTGTTTTTAAAAGTGGAGCTAATGGTGCAATTACTGGAGATATGCTTACAACTAAAGGAATTAGCATTGATGATGATATCGAAATAATTAATGAATTAGGATTTGAAATTAAAAAGATATGATAAAAGGATTATTTATTACCGGTACTAATACAGATGTCGGTAAAACCTATGTCACTGCAAGAATCATTAAGGAATTAAATAAAATATATCAAACAGCTTATTATAAAGCTGCTTTAAGTGGAATTAAAATTGTTGATGAAAAAATAATTTCTAGTGATTTAAAATATGTATGTGATTATGCTAATTTAAAAGAAAATAGTAGTAAAGTATCTTTTATTTATCAACAGGCTTTTTCACCACATTTAGCTTCTCGCTATGATAAGAATTTTGTTGATTTAAATGTTATAAAAAAAGATTTAGATGACTTATCTTTAAATCATGATATTATTGTTGTTGAAGGTAGTGGCGGAATTATTTGTCCTTTGAAAGCTGAAGATGAACTAATTATGCTTAGTGATGTAATGAAACTTACAAAATATCCTTTAATAATTGTTACTTCAGCTACTTTAGGAAGTATCAATAGTGCTGTTTTAACTGCCTTATATGCTAAAAGCTTAGGACTTAAGGTGTTAGGTTTTATTATGAATTATTTTGATAAAGATAATATAATTCATCAAGATAATTATAAAATGATTGAAAAATTAAGCGGATATAAAGTTTTAGGTTATCTTGAAAAAAACGGTGATGAAATTAAGAGGTTTATATGAAAACAATGACAGAATATGTAAAAAACAAAATATTAAGTAGTACTTATACTACAGCAATTGATTTTACTATGGGTAATGGAAATGATACTTTAACTTTAAGTAAAGTAACTAAAAAAGTATATAGTTTTGATATTCAAGAATTAGCTTTAAAGAATACTAAAAAATTAATTAAAGATATAAATAATGTTGAACTTATTTTAGATAGTCATGAAAATTTTGATAAGTATGTTAATAATTACGATATCGGTGTATTTAATTTAGGATATTTACCTCAAGGTGATCATCATATTACAACAATGGTAGATACTACACTTATTGCTATTGATAAAGCTGTTAAATGTTTAAATAAAGATGGTCACCTTTATATCGTTGTTTATATTGGTCATAATGAAGGTAAAAAAGAAAGTGTTAAAGTGGATGAATATGTTAGTAAATTAGATCATCAATCATATAATGTATCATTATTTAAAATGATGAATAAACAAAATGCCCCATATATAATAGAAATTGAAAAAAGAAAATAGGTTGTAACAAAATAACTTTTTAAGGTTGAAATTCGTTTTCAACGGATTTGTCAATAAAAGTGTGTAAGTAAATTTAATTTTTTGTAAATTTTTTACTGAACACTGATTATTGATAGATATTCAAGAGTGCATAAGTTGATTTAAATAGAGTAGAGGGAAAATGAATTATTTTTCGCCCCTCTCATTGAACCGTACGTACGGGTCTCGTATACGGCTCTACATTTATATCGAATCACAAACTCTTAAGATAGTATTCAAGGGGATTGACTAAACCAGGTCTTTCTCCTTTTTGTATAGCTAGAATTTTGGGAGATATGATGAAGTTGACAACATTTTGTCCACTTCTTCTGTACCATCCTAATCTTGTGTTAGCACATTTATAGATGGTTTCCTCATCGAAATTACATTTACATGCCTTGTTTAATTTCATCAGATTTCTATAAATTGTTGTTGGTATTTTCCATTGTTTGATAATGACACATCGTATTTTATGACGTAGCCATTGTCCAAATTCATCGAGAAATAATTTAATGCTCCCTATTCTAAAGTAGTTTATCCAACCTCTTACAATCTGATTTACCTTTGTAAATGTAATGGATAGAGGTGTCGAAACGGCATGTCTTCTTGATAAAATTATTTTTATCTTTTCATACAAGCGTTTCTTTCTATCTTTAGTAGGTGTGCATTTCCAATGTTCTCCATTCTTGTAGAATGCAAATCCTAAAAATTGTCCTTTCATTGGACGTACGACTTTTGTCTTCGTTGCACTAACTTTCAAGAATAGTTTTCTTTCTAGCCATGTTGTCACTGATTTCATTACACGATTTGCACTCATTTCACTTTTAACGAAGATGATACAATCATCAGCATAACGTACAAATCTCAATCCCCTTGACTCCAGTTCTTTATCAAATTTATCTAAATAAATATTTGATAAAACAACACTAATAGGCCCACCTTGTGGTGTTCCTGTAGTTGTACTCTTTATTAAACCTTTATCAAGAACTCCCGCTCTTAAATATGCACGTATTAAATGTAATGTTTTACTATCATTGACATGCTCTCTTAAGATTGAAATTAATTTATCATGATTTACTGTATCAAAGAACTTCTCAATATCTAAATCAACAATCCATTCATAACCTTCATTTAAGTAATACAATACTTCCTCCATAGCCATGTGAGCACTACGTTTTGGACGAAAACCATAACTGTGTTCACTAAAAATTGGTTCATAAACTTCAGTAAGAACTTGTAACATTGCTTGTTGTATTACTCTATCGACAACGGTAGGTATTCCCAATGGTCTTTGTTTACCATTCGGTTTAGGGATATAAACACGTTTAACTGGCATTGGGCGATATTTTTTGTTCATTATTTGGTGAACAACTTCATCTCTGTATTGACTAAACCATTGTTCGACCTCATGAACTGTCATTTTATCTACACCCGGTGCTCCTTTATTTTGTCTGACTCTTTTGATTGCGATTTGTAAGTTCTTTTCACTTATAATCTTTTCCATTAATTCCATTTGCTGCTCCTCCTTCTATTCGTAAATATATTTGAAATCATCCCAAGTACTTTTACCATCTATGGTTACGTTCCATAGTTCTAGGCTATCCTCCTATTCGGACTATTCAAACATTGCTTATAGTGATTTGCACTCTATAAACGTTTCAGTCCTTCGGCATTTCTACCTACTATGACTTCATCTGATTTCTTATGGTAAACCTTTTTCGACCGAGGGTACTATCACTGATTTTAAAGTATACTAGGCTTCCTCGTCCATAAGACCTCCCGGGGTAATTCATGAATCCTATTTCTTTCACAACGTCTTGATTTACTGTCTTGGTTCTACGTTTACCTTTTGGACTTTAGTTTGTTGCGCAACCTTATCCACCATTTAGCCTCATCAAGTTTCTGTTCGTACGCTCGAAAGAATCGCTACACCACTTCCTTCACCCATGACATCACTATCAACGGCTTGTGGTTCACTACACTTGGCGGTAACTACCTATGGTTGGTTTATCTCCAACTGAATTCATGCCATGCCCGGCACACGCACACATAGGCCAACAAAAATGTTGGCCTTTCAAATACTCTAAATTATCAGTTTATAATGTAAGATAATGATCAATTCTCGTCTTAAATTTATCATCAATCATTAATTGATTAAGTACCATCGACCAATTAGGTACATGTCCTTTTTCCCATTTATTATTTAATTCTTTTATACGTAAATAAAGAAGTTTAAATAATGCATTTTCATTTGCAAATGTTCCTTTTTTCGTTACTTTTCTAAAACTTGAATTCACCGCTTCAATCGCATTCGTTGTATACATGATTTTTCTTACTGAACTGCCATAATTGAAAAGTTGTTCGACGTATTTAAAATTTCTGACCCAGACATCTACAGCACCTGGATATTGTCCCCATTCATTCTGGAATGATTCAAATGCAGTCTGTGCTGCTTTTAAACTCGATGCAGAGTAGACGCGTTTGATAGATGCAGTAAACTTTTTATAATCTTTAGATGGAACATATTTAATTGAGTTTCTAATTAGATGTACAATACATCGCTGTACAACCACTTTAGGGAAGATTGCCTTAGCTCCTTCTTCTAATCCAGATACACCATCCATAGAAATAAAGAATACATCTTCTAAGCCTCTGGCCTTTAATTCATCAAAGATCTGCATCCATTGATTCTTACTTTCTGTAGGAGATAACCATAATCCTAACACTTCTTTATTCTCTTCAAAATCATAGCCTAGGATGACATATACTGCACATTGATTAATTTCGTAATCCTGTTTAAGTGAAACATACATACAATCTACAAATAAGAATGGATAGCACTTTTTAAGAGGTCTATTCTTCCAGTTCTGGTAATATTGTATCAGTAATATCTGATATCATTTCATGGGATACTGAAAAGCCATAGATATCTTCTATGGTTTTAGAGATGTCTATTTGAGACATTCCTCTTGCATACATCGCCAGTACTTTTCCTTCAATAGCTGATACACCTTTTTTCTTTTAGGAATCAGTATCGGCTCAAATGATCCATCTCTATCTCTAGGTGATTCTATTTCAATTTCACCTTGAAGCATTGATTCAAATAAAGGTCCAAATAAATCTTTGAGAGTGTCATTCATGTCTTCAACCGATTCAGGGTTGTAAGCTTCAAGAATGGCTTGGGCAAGTGCGACTTTCTTAGGATCACGTTTAATTCTAGCCATGTTCATATCCTTCTTTCCTCCAAATTATACCATAGTTATAATAAAAACTGTGCTTGTCAGGCCGCGCGCTCCTGACTTACACAGTTAATTTTACACTCTCAAATTTTAATTAAGTGTCCAACAAATTGGGTTCACTTCATATCGGTGTTCCATAATCTACTTGCGATATTCAATTTTTCATCTATTCAATACTGATGTGCTGTACCATGATCTTTGCAAATCTGGGATTTCTAACGTATCAAGGCTCATTCAATCGTAGTAATTTGAAGTATTTCAATCCTTGAATATGCTGATAAATACAGTGTTTTAGCGGACAATCAGATTTTTAGTTGTTTTTTCCTACGATCATATTCTTAGTATAAAACTAATATCAATTTCATCAATTGTATAAACTGGCTTATGCTTTATTAACTGATAATCAATATTTAAATTATCTAACCTAGTTAATACCTTTTCAATCATTCCATAACAGCACCTCTTTTAAATCATAACTAAATAGTAAACATTATGTCTTTTGATGTCAATGTTCTAACTAGGCTATTCGTGGAAATTTTACATAATTATTCAATAAATCAATAGCTATAATAAGTCGTTGTCTTTCATAATAAATATTTTGATACATTAATAACAGTTTCTTTTTAATCTGCAAATCATTACAATCCTCATTTATAGCTAACGCCATAAATTCACTAGGGAACAATAAACGAGCATATAAATATATTATTTCACTACTACTAAGATTTCCCCTTTTAATATAATTATCTAGTTGTTCTATATCAATTATTCCCTTTTTATAACTGCTTGTAAGATCTTTTATTCGCGAAGCAAAAATAAGATTATTAGGATTACACAAATCTTCATAACAATTATTAAAATAAAAGTGTTCAACTCCTAAATGAAACACTTCCTCATTAATCATATTTAAAATACTAATAGCGGTTTCCCCTAAAATAAAACAAGATAATAAAATGTTCAAAATGACTAATTCTTGAAGCATAGTTTCCTAATTTGCTTTTAGCCTAATCTAAAATTGTACACCAGCTCTCTTTTATTTTTATAATTTCGATAGTTTTATTAATCAACTGTAAAGACAGATTAATAAAACTATCAAGATGATACTCTTCTATTTGATAAGTATACAACATATAATCCATAGAAACTGGATGATTAAAACAATTCATTACTAGCCGAAACCCATTCAACCCTAGTGCATTAACATAATAAGGATAATAATTAGTAAAATTATTAACTTTATTAAAATAATATAATTGCCCTTGATATTCAAAATAATCAATTTCTTTATCTAAAGAAATTGATAAAAACGTTGCAAAATATCTAGTTTTGATACCAATTTGGCACCTCACCTTCTATTACTTCCATCACAAGTGGATAATCATATTCATGTGAAAATTCTTCATTATAAAAAGGAAATAACACCATCAATCTAATCTTAATAACAATCTTTAACGAAACCATAACATGATTAACACCATAGTTTTCTATATTTTCTTCAACTGTACTAGTAATGGCACTAATGGTTTTATATTTAAGATTTATCTTTGGTCCAACATTAGCCAAAAACGGATTATCAGTTAAAAGACCTAATCTAATAGTTGCAATTACCCCTCCATCATCACTCATTTGCTGCAATTTATTTTGATAAAACGAATTATCTTCTTTTTGATAGGTACCTGCTTCAATTGAATAAAAAAGATCCTCTAACTGATTCACTAATTTTGCTCCAAGACTTGAAGCATAATTAGTATTAAAATTAATAGCGACGATTTCATCACCATTACGGCTTATTGCAATTAAATCATCATGTTCTAATTCTACTGGAAATGGTGTATTATTGATGATCATCTGACAAAAACGATTGACTTCTTTACTGGCAATAGTTTTTAACGCTGGCGTAATACTAATACAAACTAATTGAATTATAATTGCCAAGACTATTATTATAATCAATGATATATATCGTTTTTTCATTTAATCACCAATATATTATACTATGATAAATTAAAAATTATGTCTAGAAGCTATCATCTTATAAAACTGGATAATAATACTAGGTAATGTTGCAAAAATAAAAATCATCGCTAATTGTCTTAACGTTAATTCACTAATAGAAAAAAATGAATGAAAATTAGGTGAAATAAGAATCCAGATTAGTAGAAGTCCTCCCATTAAAAATGCTAGTAAACTATAATAATTTAACGGTAATTTTATTAGTGGTAAATCACTACGACAATTAAAACCATGTAATAATCGTGCTAAACATAGAGTTCCAAAAGCCATCGACGAAGCTGTTAATTCATTATTTCGAAGTCCCATAAAATAACTCAACATCGTAAAAATACTAATGATTAAACCTTCAAAACCGACTTGTAAAATTGTTTCTTTATTCAATAAAGATTTATTGATATTCCGTGGTTTTTGCTTTAGAATTTCTTCATTTCCTTTTTCCATCCCAATTGCAATTGCCGGTAAAGAATCAGTTATTAAATTAATAAATAGTAGATGAACCGGTAAAAAAGGCGTCGGTAAGATTAAAAATGAAGTTACTAATACACAGATAATCGCTGATAAATTACCTGACAATAGATAAATAATTGCATTTTTTATATTAGTATAAACAATTCGTCCCGTCATTATTGCGTTAACGATAGTAGCAAAATTATCATCAGTTAAAACCATACTTGCCCCATCTTTAGCAACTTCACTTCCTGTAATCCCCATCGCTACCCCAACATCACTTTGTTTTAAAGCTGGTGCATCATTTACTCCATCACCGGTCATAGCAACAACTTTTCCACTTTTTTGCCACGCTTTAACAATTCTAATCTTATGTTCAGGAGCAACACGCGCATAAACAGAAATTTGTGGCAAATAAGCATATAGCTGATTATCAGTCATTTTATCTAATTGTTTACCGTCTAGACATTTATCCCCGGGTTTGTATATTCCAATTTGCATAGCGATACTGCAAGCTGTCGTTGCATGATCTCCAGTAATCATAATTGGTTTTATTCCAGCACTAATACAATCTTGAACTGCTTGAAAACTTTCAGGCCGTGGTGGATCTATTAAAGCAACTAATCCGATAAAAACTAAATCGTATTCATCTTGAATCGTCAAAGTATTACGATAAAATTTTTTATAAGCAAAGCCTAATACCCTTTTCCCCTCACTAGCTAGAAAATCATTTTGCTCTAAAATTTTCTTTTTATCTCGATTAGTTAAAATCTCTTTATAACCATCATTTAAAATAGTCTTACAACGATTTAATAAAACATCAGGTGCCCCTTTAGTATATAAATGATTATTCGAAGCAACACTCATTAATTTTCGTGATGAATCAAAAGGAAGTTCTAAACGACGCTTTGTTTTTAAATCATAATCATGATTAAAACAATAATTATGATAGGCTTCTAACAAAGCAATTTCTGTAGGATCACCAATATTTTTACCATTTGAAATTGATGCATTATTACAGATTACAAAAGACTTCAATAAAATATTATGATTATATTCACGATGATTCAACTCACTAATTTTAATTCTTCGATCACGAGTATATATGTCAGTAGCTTCCATTTTATTCTGTGTTAATGTTCCTGTTTTATCAGAACAAATAACCGATATACACCCTAAACTTTCTACTGCATTTAAATTCTTTATAATCGCATTTTCTTGAGCCATTTTTTGCGTAGAGATAGATAATACAATCGTTACAATTGACCCTAAGGCCTCGGGAATAGCTGCCACAGCTAGAGCAACAGCCACCATTAAAGCATCTAATAACTGTTCTTTAGCAAACAAAACATCCATCACTAAAACAAAAATACAAATAACTATGATTCCAATTGATAATCTTAATGAAAATTCATCTAAAGACTTTTGTAAAGGAGTTTTTCTTTGCTTAGTTTCATTAAGCATAGTTGCTATTTTACCAATTTGGGTATTCATGCCTATTTTAGTTACAACATAGCTGCCACTTCCATTTGTAACTAAACTACCCGAAAACACCATATTATTCATATCAGCAATTGAACATTCATGATGTAAAGGTAAAGTTTGTTTTTCGACACTTTCTGATTCTCCAGTTAATGCACTTTCATTTATCGTTAAGTTATTAGCTTCTATTAAACGACCGTCACCAGAAATCACATCTCCTGCTACAATAACGACAATATCGCCTATTGTTAATTCATTTGCTGGTATTTCCATTTTCTTTCCTGAACGGATTACTTTAACTTTAGGAATTGACAATTTCTTTAAACTATTTAGTGATTTTTGCGCTTTCACGCTTTGTATTGTCCCTAATATAGCATTTATAGTAATTACTACAATAATTACTAACGTACTTTCAATTTCGCCAGTAAACGCGGATATCAAAGCTGCAACAATTAAAATAATTACTAAAAGATCTTTAAACTGGTCAATAAATATTGAAAACACACTCGGTTGTTTACTTGCAATAATTTCATTTTTACCATATTTTTGCATTCTAATTAACGCTTCTTTTGGACTAAGGCCCTGGTCATTTACTGATAATTCATGCTGTACTTGACTAAAAGTTTTTTGATAAGCTTCCATTATATCCTCCTTACTATATCCTTAAATTAAAATATATAAAAAAGAGAATAAAAAAAATGTTAAAATATAATACTATCACTAAATTTTAAGGCGCTTTAATTTAAAATGGGGTGAACGACCTCCATTAATTTTTGTTGAGGTTTTCGTTTCACCCTTTAATTTTGTTTGGGGTCACCTTGTTGACTACTCTTTTTACTTTAAAAACAATAGAAATTATTAAAAAAGCAAACATAAAAGATAATTTATCAAAAAAGAAAATATTTGATTATAAATAAAACTTAAAAAATTAAAAGCTTAAAAACTATCAAAAATGATAGCTTTTAAGCTTTTTAATACATATACCACATAATTATTTGATTTCCATAAAATAACAATATAACAATTCCCACAACCAAAAAAGGAGCAAAAGCAATATGTTTTTTAACATCCACTTTTTTGAATATCAATAAATAACTTACATATAATCCTGCAATAATAACTCCTAAACAAAAAGCTAAAATATTTCTTTTAATTCCTAACAAAATTCCTGAAACAAACATCAATTCAATATCACCGAAGCCAAAACTATCAGGAATAAAGAAATTAAAAATAAACATAGTTAGACTTATTAATAGTGCTGCAATAGCACTTTCAACAAAATTCATACCTATTAAATATCTATATGTAATAACTAAGACTAATAAAGACAAAATCGTCGATAAATAAATATCCATTGTATTATAATCAATTATTGCTATTACAATTAAATTCATCACTATCAAAAATATCAAAATCATCTTAAATGATAAACCAAAATGATAAAAACAAAAAATCATCAAACATCCACCAAAACATTCAAATACCAAATGATTAATTGAAATTTTATGATGACAATATCGACATTTCCCTTTTAATAATAAATAGCTAACTATTGGAATCAAATCATACCAAAATAATTTATGATAACAATTTTCACAATAACTTCGTCCTTTATAAATAGCAATTTGTCTTGGCATTCGATATATTAAAGCATTCGCAAAACTTGCAATCACACTTCCTATAATGAATAGATAAATAATAATAATCACCTCAATATCAATTATTAAAATTTATCACTTCTTATTATCGTCACTTTAAGTATACAATCTTATAAAATAATTTTCAAACAATTACATAAACAACTTTTCCCATAAACCACTAATAAAAATAAAAACTACAATAACTGGTAATATCCAACTAACATAAAATTTAGTTTTTTCAGGAAATTTAATTCCTTTACCAGCATTAGCTTCACTAATAAAATTTTTCCAACCCCAACCAATCTTTTTAGTACAGAAAAATAAAAACACTAGTGAACCAAATGGCATAATTACATTTGATACAAGAAAATCTAATAAATCTAACACTGCACTACCAGGTCCAAAAGGTTGAAAACCAGATAAAACACTAAAACCAATTGCACATGGAATACTTCCAATTACGATGATAATAAAATTAACAATAACACTTTTCTTTCTTGACCAAGATAATAAATCAATTGAAAAAGAAACAATATTTTCAAATACAGCAATAATTGTCGATAATGCTGCAAAATTCATAAAAATAAAAAATAACGTTCCCCAAATTCTACCATTATCCATAACATTAAAAATATTTGGTAACGTAACAAATACTAACCCTGGTCCACTTCCAGCATCAACACCAAAAGACATACATGCTGGAAAAATAATAAAACCAGCCATTACCGCAACAAAAGTATCTAAAGCTAAAACTCTCAATCCTTCTCCGGTTAAAGAATGATCACGATCAATATAGCTACCAAAAATAGCCATTCCACCCATTCCGACACTTAAAGTAAAAAATGCTTGTCCCATGGCAGCATATATTGCATTAAAGATTCCATTTTCCTTTAAAGCATTGAAATCTGGAATTAAGTAAAACTCAACTCCTTTCATTGCCCCACTTAAACTAAGTGATTTAATAACTAATAAAATCATTACACCAAGTAATAATCCCATCATTACTTTAGTAATTTTTTCAACTCCACGTTGTAATCCAAGAACACAAATCAAACATCCTATTACTACAACTAAAATCATCCAAAAAATACTAGCCATTGGATCAGCTTGTAAATCTGTAAATACTTTACCAACTTCTACTGTAGTTAACCCCGTAAAATCTCCCTTTAACATTTTAACAAAATAAGCTAACATCCATCCTGAAATAGTAGTATAAAACATTACTAATAAATAATTTCCAATCATCGCTACATAAGAAAACCAATGCCATTTTTGTCCTTTTTTTTCTAATAATTGAAAACTTTGAGCAATACTTTTTTTCGAAGCACGCCCTACTGAATATTCCATAACAATAATTGGCAGACCTAATACAATTAAGAAAAATAAGTATACAAGTACAAATGCACCGCCACCATATTCTCCTACCATATATGGAAAACGCCAGATATTTCCTAGCCCGATTGCACATCCTGCTGATAATAAAATAAAGCCTAGACGTGAAGATAATTTTTCTCTTTTCATAAATTGTCTCCTTTTTTCACACAATCACTAATTCTATATGAATCTACTAAATTCGTCAATTAATAATTATATTTCACTTTCTAAGCAAATTATTCTATATAATAATTTTATTAATTAAAATATTTGTTCTTTTTTCAATCCATTTATTTACAATTCTAAGATATTGATAATATTTTATTATATCATTTACTGTAAATTTATTTGTTTTATGAATTTCAAAATTCAATAATTCACTAGAAATTATTCTTTTATCAACATCATCAAACAACCCATCTAAATCAAGTTTTTCAATATTATTATCAAACCACTTATAATAATTATTATTTACATCATTAAATATATCTTTTAAAAACCACTCTATTCGATCATTATAAACCCACTTACTCCCTTTTATTTGATTATATTTATTATCTGCAACAGGCATATAATTACCTAAAGTATGTGTATTTTTCGCAAATCTTTCAAGTTCATTAAATAAAACATTAAAATCTTTGATTTTAATATTATTTTTCCTACAAAATTTACTAATATTTTCATTACTAAAAATATCATCAAAATAAATCAATAACCAAGCATAATTAATTGCTTGTAAATTATATAATTTTAAAAACATATTTAAATATGTTTTCATTGAAAAAATACAATCAAAATATCGTTTATTAACATCAACACATTCTTTATACCACCCTAATTTTAAAATAACATCTGATTTTTTTAATATCATATCTGCATCTTTTCTTTGAAACAATTGATAACGAAGCCATTTTTTTAAATTAGGATAATTTTCATTTCTAATATCTTTTAAAACCAATCCATCTAATAAAATATCTTTAAAATCACATCTACCAATAATTTCATCATCTTTAATATTTTTTACATTATATAAATTTAATTTCATTATTTTAACCATCCATAAAGCATATCACTAAAATTATAACGCTCTAGATAATTTGAATAAAACAATTATCTTAAATACATTATACATCTTTTAAAAATACTATTAACTATTATAACAAAAAAAGCCTGCTTTATAATAAAGCTAGCTTTCTTTTATTATTTTAATTTCTAACAAAAGCTTTAATAAAGATTATCTTTTCATTATCAACAGGTCTAATTGTATATTTACCTATTGCACTAGGGATAACAAACGTTTCTGCATAATGAACAACAAATGGCTCAAATGCATGATTTGGACTTTCGACAAGTGCTTCTTTACCATCTACTAAATTTAACATGTGAACGCCTTCTTGACAATCATGATAAGTTATTGTAGATGTAGTAAATCTTCTCGTTTCGATAAATTCTAATTCGTGTAAACCAGTTTTTTCTTCTAAATAATCACCATCACAAATAACTTGAATGTTATTAATAAGCTGTTTTTCTACCCAACTAGTTGTGCGATTTTGTTGAATATTTTTAATACCGTCATCAAGATGGATTGGTCGAGGTAACCCATCTAACCCTAACCTATTCCAATCCCAAAGTTTAAAAGTAAAAATATATGGAGTTGCACTTATTTCTAAAACCATACACCCCGATGACGAACAATGAACAGTTCCTGCGGGAATTAAAAAGTGATCATGTTTTTTAGCAGGAAAATAATTTATATATTTATCCGCATCAAAAATGCGCTTTCCATCTTGAGCTAATTTTAAATCATCAACCATTTCATTAAAATTTATACTTTCTTTAAGCCCTAAATAGACACCTCCATCATCAGCATCTAATATATAATAACTTTCATCTTGAGTATAAGTCATTCCAAAATGGGACTTAATATATTCCATTAAAGGATGTACTTGTAAACTTAAATTTTGTCCTTCAATTGTATCCAAAAAATCAAACCTAATTGGAAACTCTGCTCCAAAACGACAATAATTTTTCATTCCTAATAATTCTATTGGTAAATACAATACAAGATCCATTGCTGGTATTTCTATACGGGTATCATTGTAACGTAAATATAAACTATTTTCTTCAAAAACACCATCAAAACTCCAAGCATAATTTTTTTCATGCGGATCTAAATTACAATGTTCTTTCATCCATTGCCCGCCCCAAACACCTGGATCAAAATATGGTACTAATCTAAATGGTTGTTTAACAAGCTGCTTTAATCCTTCTCTTAATGCTAAACCCGTTATCATTTTAGGATGCCCTTTTTCATTACTATCAATTATATAATCAATACTATTAAACATTTTTATTTTATGTTTATCACTAATTCGCCATTCTATAAAATAACCACGTTTTACCTTTTTTAAAATATCTTCATCAAAATTATCACATTTAAAATTTGGCATTCCTTGTCGATACCGTAGCTGAATTTCCCAACGTGCTAAATCACAATAAATATATAAATCACCTGTACTAATTAATCCAGCTCCAACACCATAAATTAAAATCTTTTTATCTTTACTAGCTAATAATTTCTTTGTTTCTACTAATTTATCGTGATCAACAAAATCTTCCATAACACCATAATACATTACTCCCCTTACTCGATCATCCGTAAGGTTCGATTTCATTTTGTCATTAAGTATCTTACTATCATAAAAAATATCTTCACTTTTAATAGTGATTTCCGGTTGATATATGTTTTTAATTAATCTAAATATTTCATCATCAACCCCTGGATAACAGTCTACAACTATACAATGTAGATCTTTATATTTTAATAATTCTTGATAAATTGCTTGTTCATCATTAAAAACTTCATGATCATAGCCAATTATTTTTGTTTCTGGAAAACGGTCATAACTCATTTTATAACTCCTTAAATAAATTTAATTTTGATAATGCAAAATATATTCCATCATGATTGTTATCTTTAGTTACTTGTTTCACTTCTTTTTTTATTCCTAAAGGTGCATTTTTCATTGCAATTCCACAACCTACTATTTTCAGCATTTCTAAATCATTATATTGATCACCAAAAGCAATTGTATTTTTAATATTAATGTTTAATAAATCACAATATTTTTTAATTGCAAATGCTTTAGAAATATTTTGATGTGTAATTTCAATAAGTATATTTGATGATTTAACAATTTGACATTCTTTAAACATTATTTTTAATTTTGTTTCTAAATCATTTATATGTTCATGATTACAAATACACAATATTTTATGTACTTTAGATAATTTTTTAATTTCTATTTGATTCCCTTGACGAGATTTGGCCCTAACAATTTGTTCTTCTTTTATAATTCTTGGATCTAAACAATCTTTAACAAGCCAATCATCAAATGAATAAATACACCAAGCTATATCAAAATTATTAGCTTCAATATAATTGATAATCTTTAATGCTAACGATGTTTCCATTCCCTTCTCATAAATAATTTCATTTTCATGATTTAAAATCATTCCACCACCATAACAGATCATAGGACAAACTAAATTATTTTCTTTTAAAATTGGATAGATTCCTGAGGGACTACGTGCAGATACAATAACAAAAGGTATTCCTTGTTGTTGAATTTTTTTAATTGCAAGAAGTGTTAATGGCGTTATACAATGCTGATCATTAAGTAAAGTTCCATCAACATCACTAAAAACCACCTGATACATTTATATTCTCCTTTTTAAAAAGGTTTTATCCTCAAAAGAATAAAACCTTATTTATTTAAACTATCAATAATTTTATTAACATTATTTCTACCATTTTTATAGCCAAGTAAAATCAACACACAAGCAATAGTACTTAAAATCATTCCAATTATACCAATAATCTGACAAACAAAATCAAGTGATGGGCCAAAAAGAACAAATGCGAAGGATAGTGAGGAAAGGATAATTGATACTTTTAACCATCTTTTTAAATTATTTAACATTTTTGTTTGAAACTTAATTTCTTCAATATATGATTGCTTTAACTTAGCTTCCATAAACGATTTCTCCTTTAATATGTTAATCCTGGATTAAAGAATCCAATTAATACCCCAATAAAAGCAATAACTACTAATAATAACATAACTTTAATTGGTGACATTTTTCTTTTTGCAAGCAAATACCAACACAATAGTACAAAGGTTGCAGTTAAAAAACCTGGATAAACACCATCAAGTGTTTTTTGTAATTCTAAAAATGGTTCTTTAGCACCTGCTGCAGTCATTTCAAATGATGTCTTAATAGAAACCCATGTTGCAGCAACTGCTCCAATTACAATTCCACCTAACATTGTAATTGATTCTCTTAAAGCTTTACCTTGATCCCCAACTAGAAAATCAACTGCTTTACCACCTAATTCATACCCTTTAAAATATAAGAACTTCATTCCAAAGTAGGCAAATAAATTCCATACAATGATATAGAAAATTGCTCCTAATGGTGAACCTCCAGTAGACATTCCCATTGCAACACCCAATAAAATTGGAATCACTGTACCAACAACTAATGAATCACCAATTCCTGCTAATGGTCCCATTAAACCAGCACGTAAACCATTAATTGTTTCATCATCAACATCTTCAGCACCAGAAGCTCGAGCTTCTTCAAGTCCTGCTGTAATCCCTACAATAACAGAACCTATCTGTGGTTCAGTGTTAAAAAATGCTGTATATGTCTTCATTGCATTTTCTTGATCTTCTTTTTTTGAATATAACTCTTCTACAATTGGTAACATTGAACATAAATATCCAAAAGTCTGCATATGCTCCTGTGAAAAACAAGTTAAGTTTCCATAATACCAATTATGAAATGATTTATTTAGAGTTTTCTTAGTTAATTTCTTTTCCATCTTAAATATCCTCCTCGTCATCATCATCAATACTTGTATTTTCACTAACCATCGTTGTTTTTCTTAATGTAAGCATTTTAATTTTATAGTTAATTAAAGCAAACATACTTGCAATAATTGTTGCAGATACCAAGTTTATTCCTAAAGCAGCAGCTAAAGTGAAACCAAAGAAAAATGGAATAAAATCAATTGCTTTAGTAACAATTTGTTTTAATAAAATAGCAATCCCTACACATGGTAATAATGATCCAACTGTAAATAATGTTTTCATTGCAATTCCATCCATTGGTAAATATGTTTTAATCAAATCAACCATTGGTGCTCCCATTTTACACATGATCATTGCAGGAATAAATGAGCAAATAATATGAGAAATCCATGGTAAAACCATATCAACTACATATAATTTTTTAAAATTACCTTTTTCAACAGCTTTCCATCCAATATGTTGCCATGCCAAGTTGATTGTTGCTGTTCCATAAAATAATACAGTTCCTAATGTTCCAACCATTGTTCCAAAAGATGTTGCTAAAGATTGTCCATCACTTGATGCAGCATCTAATCCATAACTTTTTAAGGCAATCATCGCAAGAGGAATTCCAATATAACTAACAGCACGAACATCGGCTGAAACTGTTCCCCCTGGAGTAACTAAAGCGATATAAACAACTTGCATTGCTACCCCAACTAAGATTCCAGTTGCAACATCTCCTAAAATAATACCACAAACTAAACCTCCAACTAGTGGTCTACCCAATGTATAGTTACCAAAAGAAGTTCCTCCTAATCCTGGCATACTTGATAAACAAGCAAATAAACCAAGTAGGGCCGCTTGAATCCAACTAATTTCCATAATAATTATCCCCCTTTATTTTAATAACCAAATTTACTTTTAAAATCATCCCATGTTCCAATAGAAACATCAGGTAATAAAGCAAATTTAATTTTATAACCAGCTTGAGCAATTTTTTCGAATGCATCTGCTTCTTCTTGAGTAATTGATTGATTGTTACCTAGTTTAACCGCCCCTTCACGATCATTACATGGACCAACAATAACTGTATCAATTCCGCATTTAAAACCTTGATCCACTAAAATTTTACACATATCAATTGGATTTTTAGTGATTAAAAAATATTGTGTATCACTATCTAAAACTTTTTGTGATTTTTTTTCAAATGCGTCTAATGTCCAAACAAAAGTTTTTTTACCACTAGCAGCTTTATAAGCTGCTTTTAATACATCGTTTGATGCTGCTTTATCATTTACAGCAACTAAACCATCACAAGGATATTCACGCGCCCAACGTGTACAAGTCTGACCATGAATCATTCGGTCATCAATACGAATAAATGAAACTGACATATTATTTTCCTCCTTTTAAATATCATCTTCTTCATCAGTTGTTATACATACTTGTTTTAAACCTTCTTGAGCTTCTGATAAAATTTGTTTTATCAATGTATCATTATCAAATGCATCTTTCATCAACACAGTAGTTAGTGCTAAAGGTAAATTCATTCCACCAATAACAATTGCACTGTTTAACATTCCTTTTTGATTCAATATATCCATTGCTGTTGTTAATGGTGAACCACCCACTAGATCGCCTAGTAAAATAACCTCATCATCTTGATCAATTACATCTAGTTTATCTAATAATTCTTTAGCAAAAGCATCAGCATCCATACCATCTTTTAATCCTGCTGATATAATTTCGGGTTTATTCCCAGTAAGCATTGATAAAGCATTTTTTAAACCATTTGCAAATTCTCCATGACTTACTAAAACTACATACTTCATTATTTCTTTTCCCCCTTCCTTTCTAGGACACATTTATTCTAACATCTAAGCGTTTACATTCCATCTGTGACATGTCATATTTTTTTTATAATATTTGTCATATATTTATATGACATTTGTCATAAAAAAAGTAGCTTGTGCTACTCTTTAAGATATTGATTTAATTCTTTTTGTAATTTTGTCAATGAAGTATCTAAATCATCATTGTTTAAAATAATCTGATCTACTCTTGTATTAATAAGATCTAGAGCCGATTCATATTTTTTAAATTTACCATGACTTGTTGTATTTTCCATGACTTCATTAAGTAAATTTAAACTCACCTGACTATCGCCTGACTCTTCTTTTAATAAATTAATTGTTGCCTTTGATTCGACAACTGTTTTTAAAGGTGATAAACCTTGAGAATATTCAACTAATTTAGCTTGACTCTGTTGATTATATGTAAGGGTTTTAAGCAAATCCCACGCTAAACTGTCATGCTTACTGCGTGAAGAAATTCCCATTAGCAAAGTTGAAACTTCACTGTTTTCAACATTTTTAGCATGTGTAGGCATTTTTACACAATCCCATTCAAAGCGTGAATATTTTTTTATTTTCCATGGATATGGCTGATATGTTCGATACTGAGAAAGGGGCATTGGTGAAAAGGCTACCTGACCTTTATCAAACTCATCACTACTAACAATATGACCTTGATTTAAATTATTTATTTTTTGAACAAATGTTATTGATTCTTTTACACTGTCTTGACTTAAATCACATTTTGTACCTTGATCATTAAATATTTGAATTCCATGACTATATATAGAGTCTAACCAATCATAATCATAGCAACCATATTGATCAATAATACCGTCATTATTACTATCACGAGTTACTTTTTGACATATTTCATAAAAATCATCTAATGTCCAATCATTATTAGGTATTTCAATTCCTTCTTTTTGTAATAACGTTTTATTTACAAACATCAAGGTTGGATCACACTCATACGGTAATGCATATTGATATCCATTATACGTTCCTGCCTCTAAAACACTTTTATAATATTCCTGTTCATCGAAATTTTTATCTTTAAGTATGTATGAATTAAGATTTTTTAATGCTCCTATCGAACTTAATAAACTAAAATCTTCTTCTAAAATAATATAAACATCAGGAGTATCACCAGTTAAAATCTTATCTGCTAACCATGAAGAATAATCTTCTTTTAAAATACCACTTTCATATTTTACCTTAACATTAGGATGAATTTCTTCAAATATTTTAATTGCATTATCTACAATTTGATTACTTTCACCACTAGGAACATCCCAGTTACTACCAGAAAAAACACCCAATTTTATAGTAATCTTTTCCGGTTGATAAATAATTGCCATAGCTATACAAACCGCTAAAATAAATAAACCAATTATTTTTTTATTCATCATCAACCCTCTTAGTTGTTTGCCCAGTTTGTACAGCCCAAATCGCTAATTGTGTACGATCTCTTAAATTTAATTTAGAAAGAATTGAACTTAAATAATTTCTAACTGTTCCTTCAGATAAATATAATTTTTGGGCAATTTCTTTATTTGAAAAACCATAACCAACTTGCTGTATAACTTTCCATTCTGGTTTACTAATTTCATCAATATTTGTTTCATCAACTTGAATAGAATAATTATTTTGTGACATTTTAGAAAACATCCCAAAAACTTTGGTAGCAATATCAGGATTTATCATTCCACCTCCACGGTAAACTGTTAAAATTGATTGATATAGCTCATCCATGCCCACACCTTTCAACAAATAACCACTTGCACCATACTTCAAAGCACTAAACACAAAATCATCATCATCAAAAGTTGTCAAAATAATAATTTTAGTATTAGGATACTGTTCTTTAACCGCTTTAGTACAAACTACCCCATCCATACGTGGCATACGAATATCCATTAAAATCACATCAACTGATTCCCTTTTTAAAATATCTAAAACTTCTAATCCATCAGCAGCAATATTAACAACTTGAATATCTTCATGGGTACCTAAAACAATTTTTAACGATTCTCTTATCAATTCCTGGTCATCTGCTATAACAACTTTAATCATATCTTTCACCTCTTCCTATTGGTATTTTAACTTCTGTTAAAAAACCATCATGTCCATCATATATAACTTCGCCATTAATAATTGCTACTCTTTCTTGCATTTGCTTTAAACCAAATCCATAATGAATTTCTTTACAGCCAATCCCATCATCTTTTATTTTTAAATACAATAAATTTTCATATTCAAAAATTTCAATATCAATGCATTTTGCTCTTCCATGGCGCATTGCATTAGTTATACTTTCTTGAATTATTCGAAATAATATATCTTCAGTAGTATTTTCTAAATCAAGTTTATCAATTTGATAATGTAAATTAATTACTAAATCACTCAAATTTGTAAATTCATCAATCATTGTTTCAATAGCTCCCTTAAAACTATTAGCTTCTAAAGCACCTGGACGTAATTTATTTAGGGAATTACGAACATCACTAATTCCTTGGCGAACAACTTTTGAAACAAGTTGTAGTTGCTGTTTGGTTGTTTGAGGATTAATATCAATCATTGCTATACATGCGTCAATTCCAGCCGCAATCCCTGTTAGTGCATGTCCTAAAGTATCATGAATTTCACGTGCAAGTCTCTTTCTTTCATTATTTTCACCAATCTTTTCAGTAATAGCTGCATAATTTTGTAATTCCTGATTTACTTGATTAATCATATCTAATTCTTTAGAAATATTTTCATTTTCCTGAATTTGATCAGCAATATATAATACCGTAGAGGCAACAAATAATAATATATTTAATGTCTCTAACAAATTTTTGCTTACCATTAACATACCTGTCATTGAAGCTTCACAAGCTTCAAAATAAGCCTGAGGATTAGGGATAGAAATAAACATCGAAAAAATATCATAATTAGAAATTAAATATATTATTACTAATGCTAATAAAAACCATTTTGTTTTTTCATTTTTAAAATGATAAATACAGTCACTAAATACCAATAAAATAATTCCATTATAACTCATATTCAACAAATAAATTATAACAAAGCAAATAACTAATTCCAAAACATTATAAAAAATATGAAATTTATTATTTATAATTTTGTTTTCATTGTGATAATAAATCATAAAAACAAGTACTAGGTATAATAAAATTGAAACTAAAAGCACAAAAAGAGGATTTCTTGGTATACTATTAACAGTATCTAAAAAATTTCTTGATAATTGATTTGTAATTATATATTTTGTTGTAAATAAAAAAACAAATCCATAAAATATAACAATTATTAAATTCAATAAAATCATTAAATATCTAACTGACGATAAAGACTGAAAATAATTTTTATTCATTACTGCCACCCCGTTTTATTAAACTGTGCAATGTTCTCTTTAGTAATAATTTCTACTGGTATAACAATATTTGAACCAATCTCTTTACCTGATAATAAATCATACATATTTTTTGCAGCTATTTTACCTATTGAAATTGGTGATTGTGCTACTGTTCCAGCTACCATCGGACTTTCTTCGATTAATGATTTAATATCAGGAGTTCCGTCAACTCCATATACCATCACATCTTCATATCCCATTGATTCCAATGCTGCCAATGCTCCTAAGGCACTAGGATCATTTAATGCCATTACAACATCAACCTCTGGTGTTTCTTTTAAAATTCTTTGCATAACCGGCATTGCTTTTTCTAATTGTCCCTTACATTCTCCTTGATTAATAATTTTATATTCTGAATGAGCATCAATTGTATCTAAAAAACCTTCAATTCTTTGTTTGGCAGATAAAGCCGTTGTATGCTTTAGTAATACTATATTAGCACTTTTCAATTTACTCATCATATCTTTTGCACATTGTACACCAGCATTATAATTATCTGAAACTACCGTACAATTGACCAAATCTTTATTTGTAACCGGTGCATCGACTGTAATAATTGGAATATGCGCTTTTTTAGCAGCTTTCAATGCTGGTTCAATTTTTTTAGCATCAATTGGATTAATAAATATTCCATCTACTTTTTGTTCAATAAATGAATAAATCTGTTCATTTTGCTTATCAATATCTAATTGAGGATCTAGTGTAATTAATCGATCACCATTTTTCTCAATATTTTTTTTCAATTCATTATTAATTATTTCATAAAAAGGATTATTCATCGTCATATATGTAACACCAAATACCCTATGACCATTTATTGGCATAACATAAAATAAATAAGCAATAATAAATACAATTATAGTAAGTAAAGTTACGATTGACAAAAAAATTTTTCGATTAAATTGCAAAATTTATCCCTCCTTATCACCTTTGATATCATTATTTTAACATGTCTATTTACAATAATAAAATACTAAATTGATAATCAAAAAGTTCTGCTAAAATTAAATATTAAAACTTCAAGATATATAAAAAGGATGCTTTCTTTTATCTAAGAAAACACCCAATTATTTAATTCTTATTGTTTTTCTTTTCTTTTCAATACTGCATATCCAGCTACACTTAATAATGCTAATCCAGCGAACATTGCAACTAAACCATTGTCTCCCGTTTTTACACTTGCAGTATCCCCTTTACTTATTTGTGTTTTTACTGTGTTATCAGTTGTTACTGTTTGTAATTGGGCAATTGCTTTTATAAGAACATCTTTTGCATTATCAACTTCTTCTTGAGTTACATTTGGATTAGCAAATACATTTTTAGCATTATTTAATGCTTCTTGCATAATATTCCATGAATCTGCAGTATAATTTGCAACGTTTAATCCCTCTGCTTTATTAATTAAATCTTCTAATAAATCTTTATTAGGAATTAATCTTAAGTTCAAGAATGCTGTTACTAATTCTTTGTATGCAGAATCTACTTCTTCTTGCATAGCATTTTCATTTGCTAATACTACTTTTGCATTAGCTAATTTTTCTGCAAATGATTCCCAAGTAGCTGGTGTATTTACATTAGCTTCTAAGTCATTTACTTTATTAATAAATGCTTCTACTGTTGCTTTATCACCTTTTACAAAGTCTAACATATGCATTGCACTTGCAAGTCTGTCAAATGCATTATTTACTTCAACTTGTGAAGCACTTGCATTATCGTAAACTGCATTAGCTTCTTGTAATGCCACTTTGAATTCTTCTACTACTGCTGGTACTACATTTTCTAAATCTTCATTTGTGATTACATTTGCTAAATCAATTGCAATTTTTAATGCCGTTTTGTTGATACTATTGATTGGAATTAAATTTTCAATAGCTAACTGTAAATTTAAATATGCTGTATCAATTTCTTTTTGACTACTATCATCATTACTCAATACTTCTTTAGCATTTGCTAATACTTTCAAGTATTCTTGATAACTAACTGATGTATAATCTTTTTCATCATATGTTTTAGCTACTAAATCAGCTAAAGCTTTATTTGAACGAGTTATTACTTTTACAGTTGTTGTAACACCATTTGCAATTGTTCCTGTTACGCTATAAGTATCTGGCACATTAACATCAATTGTATCTAAATTCCATGTAATTTCTGCCATTTCTTTTTTATTTAAATTATCATCCCCAGCAACTGTTACCATTGTTGGTAAAAGTGCTTTGATATCTTCTAAATTAGCATTGATAGATGGGTATAGATCAGGTATTTTAGATGTTATTTGAGTTATTGGTGTATCTGTTGTAACGTAGAAATTTTGATATTTAGCATTTGTATTAAATATTCCTAAACCTACATAACCTTCATCATATTGGCGATCAGATTCACTAATTACATGATTTATGTATTCTACACCATTTACTAATGCAACAATTTTATTATCATCAACATTAATTTCCATATGATATTTGTTGTCAGGTGCTATTGCTAAATTATTTGTACTTGTAAATGTATAATCATCTTTAAAATCAAATAAACGTACTGTATTTCCATTTAATTGTAATGAATAACATCCATCCCATACATTTTTTGTTTGTGATTGGAAAATAAAATTTAATATACCTGTTTGATATGTAGCATCAATTTCATATTTAAATTTATTTGTACTAATTTTATTAGCAAACATGAATCCATTGTCATTATGACTTGCTATATATGTTTCATCATCAACATACCAGTTACCACCTACAGCTTCAAAATCGCTTAAGTTTGTTTTAAAATTATTTTCATAAATATGAACAGAACATTTTTTTGTAATATTTGGATTTTGTTTAGCTGCAACAGTGATTGTTGCTTCACCGGCTTTCAATGCTTTTAATGTAGCTTGACTACCATTTTGTTCTAACGAAATAACATCATTATTATCAACTGTATAAATTAAATCTTGAGATAATTCAGCTGGTGAAACCCAACTATTTAATGTAAACTCATCACCTACATAGCCATTGATATTAGTTTTATCAATTCCTACAGATAGAGGTTTAGTTGGTGTTAATTTATCTGTCCAAATTGTTTTCATTGGATATATTGTAATATTTCCAGTAGCATTACCATCTATACTATAGACACTTAAACCTTTACTTACTGGACTAGCAAAAATTTGCATTGCTCCTGCAACTGTATAATCATTTGTAAATACTTCTACAGAACTGCGATCAACATAAATATGTAAATCAATTGAACCATCAGCATTCAATTCAACATTTTGACTACATACATTAAGTCGTTCACCTTCAACAACGATAACTCCTGATTTTAAACGATCAATAGTTAACTGTTTATTTTCTAGATTATATTTAATAACTGTTTCTTGATCATAACCTGTTCTAACTTTAAAACCTACTTCACTACATGTACTATCTGGTTTTAAATTTGCAACAATTTCATAACTATCACCACTAAAATTATTTAATGGATTATTTGTTTCATTAATAGTAACGCCATTTAATTCAACTTTATTTGCTTCATCTCTTAATGTTTTATATTCATCGATTGGTGTTTGAGTTAAATAATATTTCCCATAACTATCCTTCTTGATTCCTAATCTTAACTGTAAATTATATGTTCCGTTAAAAATAGTATTACCATTAGCATTAGGAATTGCATTATTAAAACCACTGTCCCAAGTATTCATCCAATTTATTGCAATAATATCTTGAGCTTTAAAGTTTTCTGCAGTTCCAAAATCTCCCCTATAATATGTCATTGCTGCATATGAATCAGGACCAAAATTCATAATTCCATCATTATCTTCATTTCCCATTCCATCAGCATTAGTACTTGCATATTGTTCATCAGGAACAAAAGACCATTTACCATTAACTTGTTTAAAATCACCTATTTTATATTTTCTTCCTCCACGATCTAAAACCCATTTAACTTCGCCTGTTTCTTGATTATTTTCATCTTTAACTACTAATGGATATAAATCCGGACATTCAGTATGTAAATCTCCATAAACTGATTCAACTTGCCAATTAACCAAATCATCTGATGAATATATTCTTAGTGGTCCTCCAGCTATTACCATAAACCACTTATTTTCATATCTAAATACTTTTGGATCTCTAAATGCAGTATTTTTTAAAGAATCATCTGTCCAATTAATTAAAACTTTTCCTTCATCATATTTATAAAAAGTTTCACCATCTTTACTATAAGCTGCAGTAATTTTTTGAACATCACTACCATTACCACCATTAGAAGTAATAAAGAATACAAGTCTTTCCTCACCTTCATTAAATATTGCTGGTGCTGTTTCATGATCAGCAATTACTGCACACCCTGAAAACATTGTTCCATATTCATCTGGATAAAATTGAATTGGCTGTTCTTCCCAATGAATCAAATCTGTACTTGTCGCATGAGCCCAATGCATTGGTCCCCAATTTGGCGAATCATAGTATTGGTAAAATAAATGATATTTTCCTTTATAATATACTAGTCCACATGGATCATTACCCCATCCATTTTTTACAGAATAGTGGTATTGACCACGATAATCTTCATTATAGTATGATTCATCAACTTGCATACGATGTACACGGATTCGATATAAAACTTTTGCATTTCCATTTCTTACTGTTAATGTATAAGTTTGTAAATCTTTTGTAACTGGTAAATTATTAATATCGACAATTTCTCCATTTTCATTAGTCGCAACAATTTCACTATCATTTTTAATTTCCGGAATTAAACTTACTGCTGTAGTACTATTTGTAACATATGTAATGTAAACATATTGACCTTTAGAAAATGCAATTTGTTTATCAACTTTACCATTAATACTTTCAACACTCAAATCATCTAATTGAGGTGAATTAGTATCATCTATAGGTGTATATTCAATATTTTGATATGTTACATTGCCATTCCAAGTAAGTAAACCAAACTTACCACTTGTAAGAGCATCATTTTGTCCATAATGAGAATCCTCATTACGATCATTCATTGTATAATCAGCTGTATTTATTACAAGTTGACCATTGATATAATAAACAATATGTTTATCAATAACAGTTATTTTTAAATGATACTCATTATTTTCATCTAATGCGATAAATTGTGATTTAGCTAAATCATAATTGTCATCTTGTCCAAATTTAAATAGCCTTACTTCTCCACTTGCACCATTAATATTTGCTACATACATACTTTTATTATTTAAATCTTCACTTGCTCTAAACACTAATGATGCTGCACCACAACGTTCGTTAAACTTAACATCTGCCTCATAAACAAAGTTATCTCCATCTGTTTCACTTAACAAAAACACATCATTTACTCCATTAGAATTTCCTGTAATTCCAATATCACTAATTGGATAATTGTCATTTTCTTTAATACCATCTAAGTTTGTCTTTAAATTATCAGAATTACTAGTATCTGTAATTTTAATATTACTAAATAAAGCACTACTATCAAATGTCAATAATCCTATATATCCACCACTCCAATTATCAACTTTACCTGTTTTAATAACTTCATTAGTAACGTTATTTGATAACTTAAAAACATAATTACCTATTTCATCAAATTCAATATACATATGAACTGTATCACTAAAATCAATTGAACTAGCTTCATCACTTGTAATGTAAGCGTAATTTGTAACATCATTTTCTACTTTAAATAATCGAGCACGATTTTGTGTATCCTCAGTATTAAAACTAATCGCATACCAAGAATTAGTAACATTTTCTTGATCTGCAACTCCTATTACTAATCCTGCACTAATCCCATCAATAAGTTTTACATCCCCTTCATAAATAAAGCTGTTATATTTATTTTCTTCATTTAATAAAGCATGATGATCATCATTATTTTTTTTGCTCAACATGACACCATCTTCATTTGATGTAACTTCACCATTACTCTTAGAAACAAAATTTGATAATTCTTTTGCTTCTAATTTGCTTTCAAATGTTCCATCAGGAACATCAGTTTTTTCATCTGGCATATTAAATGCATTTACAAACGTTAGATTTGTAAAAAACATCGAAAAAACTAATATAAAACTCAATACTTTCTTTATCATATTTTTCCCCTTTCTTTTTTGGAAACCGCTTACATGGTTATTATATAATTATTAGTTTGATTAGTAATGTATAATATGTAACATTTTTACATGACAAATGTCACATAGAATAATACTATAGTAATCAAAATAAAAAACTGGAAGATTACTCCTCCACCTTATCTAAATCAAATTATTTTAAATTACATATAAAATAAGTAAATTTAATAAAAATAAAACTAGCGATAATTTTTTGCACAGTTTTTTATCCATATTTTCCTCATTAATTAAAAGCAATACCTCATTAGAAATAATAGTCAAAGCATTCAACAATACTAATATTTATTTTTTTTAAAAAAATTATAGTATATTTTTACTTAACTCTATAATTATTTTTACTATTAAATATTTGATAGTTAAAAGTCAAACACATCAAAAAACATTGAAATACACTTTATTTTTATCAATATTTTTAATTACATACTGTAGGTTATCATAGCTTATAACATAATATTTTAAAAAAGCATTTGATATATGGTTAAAAAAACTAAAAATTTTAAATTCATTTATACTATCAAAGATACTTACTCTTACAAATCTCGCACTACTAAAATAATTTACGCATATTTGATACAAAAGCAAAACTTTTGTATACCAACATGTTCTTTACTTTTTATATTGTTTCAACTTGTAAAGATATCATTATACAAAATACATCTCATCATCAATACCTTTTAAATATTCTTACGCATCGGCATCTTCATCTAAAGTTTCTATTAAAAAACTAACCGGCCTAAATCCATCATTACACGATATCAGTGCCGATTTTGGATTTTTCATCCAGCCATTATAAATATTTTTTCCACCATGGGCTAAAGTCATCACAAAAGGTGAAATACTTGTCCATGCACTTTCACACATTTCTTCAGGTTTTTGCCAACCATTAGCAATAAACACTTGTCCTTCTTTCATATTGCAAGCATGTTCAATAGGATTTTCATATTTTTCCATCAAATCTTTATAACATGCAATTTTTACAACAGTTATCTTACATTTTTTCATATTCATTTCCTTCTTTAAAAAATTTATTTAATATTATTCCTAATTTTTGAGGATTATCTATATTTACTTCATGACCTGCATTTTCAATTATTTCTATGTTACTATTAGTTATTCTTTTTTTAAGTTGCAATGAAGCTGGTTTATTAGTTTTATCTTTATCTCCACATACTATAAGTGTTGGACAGGTTATTTTTTCTAAATCATTTTCAAAATTTAAATTCATCATTGATTTTGATAAATTAATAAATTCATATTTATTAAATCCAATTTCTTTAAACATATTATTTGGCATTAGTTTAAATAATATATTTTGAAAATTTAATAATTTTTTAGGCATTATATATCGAGTTGCAATTAATACTAAAGAATTAACTTTATCTGGATTTTCAATTGTATAATGCATTGCTAAAATACCACCCAATGATAAACCACATATATTAAGTGGTTCATCAATTTGTTTACAGTATCCAACAAAGGCTAGATATAAATTAGCATAATTTACCTCTTTGCAATGAAGTAATTTAACTAAATCTAAACAAATTATATCATCTTTCATTTCCATAAACTCAATTGTTTTATTATAACTAAAACTATTTTGTCCTAAGCCATGTAATAAAATATATTTCATTATTTCAACCTTCCATAAAACATATCACTAAAAATACCTTCTGTTTTTATTAATTCATTATATTTACCATGTTGCACAATTTTACCATGATTCATTACAATTATTTCATCGCAATTTTTTAAAGTTGTGAGTCGATGAGCAATAGAAATAATAGTCATCTTGCTTTCTTTTTTTAACTTTTCTATTTCTGATTGAATATATTTTTCAGAAGTATTATCTAATGCCGAGGTAGCTTCATCTAAAATTAAAATTTTTGGTTTTCGTAAAAATATTCTTGCTATTGCAATACGCTGTTTTTGACCACCAGATAAATTACTTCCTCCTTCTGAAAGTAAAGTGTCTAATTTTTTTGGTAAACTATTAATAAAATCAAATAAATAGGCTTTTTTTATTGCTTCTTCCACTTCAAATTGTGATACTTTTCGATCTAACCCATAACAAATATTTTCATAAATAGTGCCAGCAATAATAAATGGATTTTGAGGCACCAAAGCAATAATTTGGGCAATATCTTTACGTGACAAACTATTAATATCATAATTATCTATAATAACATTTCCTTTACATTGTTCTAATTTGCAAATAACTTTGATTAATGATGATTTACCACAACCACTTGGTCCTGCAATTCCTAAAAACATCCCTTTTTTTATTTTAAGATCTAGATTTTTAATAATCTCTTTTTTGTTTTCATAACTAAATTGTAAATTATGAATATTAATGATTTCATTATTATTTAAGTTTATACATTCGTTATTTTCTAAATTCTCATACGAAAAATCATTAGGGATTTCAGTCATTTGAAAAAAATCTTCTGTTAATACCATACATTCAGATAACTCATCTAAAATACGATGTAATTCTTCTAGTGGTTTAATTAATTGAACGAAACATAAATAAGCAGTTAAAACACTTCCAATTGTAATAATATTTTTAGTTGCTAAAAAAGTTGCTGCACCAATTAATAAAACTGTAAATACTGCTTCATTTATAAACTTCATACTATCATATTTTGCCATTTGTAAATGATGCTTCATCTCTTTACTTCTCAAAAATTCAGATTTATTATCAAATCTATTTTCTTCTAATTTAATACTATTAGTAATTCTAATTACTTCTATCCCATTTAATAACTCTACTAAACTACCATCCATTTCTGATTTAGTATCCAGTAATTCCACTCGTATTCCTCTTTGTGTACTAATTTGTCTAAATACGATTAATATCCCAATTGGAATAACTAGTAACATTATCAAAGCTAAAACCACTGGTAAAGTAGTTAAAATAACTATAATTGCCGCTAAACTATTAAATATTGCTGGTGCAAAATCCATAAATATTAATTTTTCAAGCTTTACAGTACCTTCTAAACATCGATTAAGGCGCCCATGAATATTCCCTGTCATATTATTTTTAAAATATGAAAGCGGTGCTTTTAAAAGTGACTTTATTACAATGCCTCGAGCTTTTTTTTCAGTTTTTGTAGCTGTATCTTCAACCAATATTCTTCGTAATATTTTAATTAATTCATTTACTATATTAATAATTAAAATTAATATTAATAATGGTATAATTTCTAAAAAATCAATCTGCTCTCGTAATAAAACATCATCTGTCAACCAACCAATCGCTTTAGGTGTTAATTGCGTTAAAAATGCTGATATTATCATAATAAAAATAATTATAATAAAATTTCTTTTTTGTTCAAATTCTAATAAACTATATAATTTATATAATATTTTTTTTAAACCCATTTTATTCTCCATACAATCATTACTTATAAAATATTATTTTAATATATTATACATCTTTTTAATTTAGAAAACACTAGTAAACATTATCTTCCAAAAATATGCAATTTCTCATTATTTTATATAAATTAAAACTATGATGAAATATCATCATAGTTTCTACTAAACATATTAATAGATTAAATTTTCAATACAGTTCAGCCTAAAGTTTAGTTAAAATCATTTATAAAAATAAAAGTAAATACTAGCAATAATTCTTACACGACTTTTTTAACTATATTTTTCTTATTAATATCAAAAGCAATACCTACACTAACAAGAAGATTTATAAAATAATAGCTAAAACATTTAACAAGCACTAGTATTTACTTATCTTTAAATTTATTATAACACATATTTTTAATAGATTCTATCATTATTTTTACCATTCAAGCCAATATAAATCATCTAGCTTTATTTTCATTCCATTGTTTAAAACTAATACCTTATTATACTCATCAATCTTCTTTATATTAGCTAAAACTGTGATATATTTTCCTCCTGATTTTTTTAAATCAGCTTGAAAATAAGTTATTTTTATTTCAAATAACTTATCAAGATTTAATAAAATATAGTTTAATTTATTATTTAGTATTTCTTTTTGATTTTCATCTAGTTCTTTTTTTGAATCAGTAATTCGACTAGCTTCATCGATTGATTCTTTATGACCTGTCAAGGCTGCAAAAGGGGCAAATTGAGCAGCTCGATCAATTATTTTCATTTGAGGATGTTTTGATGATATGTGACGTGGCATATTTATAATATCATCATAGTTATGAATATCTTTCTTCATTATTTTCTCCTTTATGCTTTATGTCCCCCTATTGTTTTATTACGTTCAATTGTTGTAGCACCTTCTTTAAGATTCATTCCTTTTAAGATTGCATTTTTACCATATTTCTTTTTGATTTGTAATGTTGCTTGCTGTAACTTTTTTTCTTTTAATAATTCTTTTGATTCTTTTTCTCGTTGTTTTTTTAAAGCTTCATAATCAGTAAATAAATCTAATTGTTCAATTGTTTTTTGATTAATTAATGTCGCTTCACTTACAACATGATTAGCTGAAATATTAATTCTTTTTACTGTTAAGTTTTTATCAATGATTTTATCATATAATTTCATTACAGCATCAATAATTAATTTTGCAGACGCAGTTTTTTCATTAAGATTTACTGTTCCATGAGCATGTTTAGGTATTTTTCTACCATAATAATCAGTTGTAATTTCTCCTTGGTAATATTTATATTTTGAAAGATTTTCGATATCATAACCAATTGTTAAAACAATTTGATCAGTAACTAATCTTTTTTCAACTAAGTTTAATGAAAGCAAATCAAGCATTTCTTTTACAACTAATTTTGCTTTATTAAAATCATATGGTGAATCTAAAACTTGGCCACTACCAATACTATTATTTTCTGGTTTATAGCCTTTAATATCATTAATCGTACATGGTTCATAGCCCCAAGCATGATCAATTAATAATTCAGCATTAATGCCAAATAAATCATAAAGTAAATCTTCATTATAATATTCATCTTCTTTACCAATTGAACATTTCGCAATATCTCCCATTGTATATAAGCCAACTTTTTTTAATTTATTTTGATAGCCTTTGCCGACTCTCCAAAAATCAGTAATTGGCTGATGATACCAAAGATATTTTCGATACATCATCTCATCTAACTGAGCTATTCTAACACCATCTTGATCTGCTTTTGTATGTTTAGCAACTATATCCATAGCAATTTTACACAAATATAAATTTGTTCCAATTCCAGCGGTAGCTGTAATCCCAGTAGTTTTTAAAACATCTAAAATAATCATTTTTGCAAATTCCCGGGGCTTTACATTATAAACTTTAAGATATGATGTAATATCAATAAAAACTTCATCAATCGAATAAACATGCATATCATCTACAGAAACATATTTTAAGTAAATTTCATAAATTTTAGTACTATATTCAATATAAAAAGCCATTCGTGGTGTTGCAATAATATATGATAATGATAAGTTTGGATCTTGACTAAGTAAATTATCATCATATGATTCACCAGTAAATTTTTTATTACCTAGTTTATTTTTTCTTTGTTGATTTATTTCTTTGACCTTTTGAATTACTTCAAATAATCTTGCTCTTCCTGGA
Organism: Thomasclavelia spiroformis DSM 1552; assembly: GCF_025149465.1. Lineage (NCBI taxonomy): Bacteria > Bacillati > Bacillota > Erysipelotrichia > Erysipelotrichales > Coprobacillaceae > Thomasclavelia > Thomasclavelia spiroformis. Next base: position 2,072,424 of record NZ_CP102275.1, read on the forward strand.
ATTCCATATTTTTTTAATGATGGTGATACTGCTAAACAAATTGTTTTTTCACTACGACTTACGTCAGCAACAACAAGATTAGTTGTTAAAGGATCAAGATTTCTTTCAACACATTCAACTGATGCATAAAACGACTTTAAATCAATTGCCATATATATTCGTTTATCTTGTTTCATTTATTCATTCACCCTTTATATTTATTTTACCAAAAAAAAGAATCTTATAACAAAAAAGAATTAACTTTAATCGTTAATTCTTTTAATCAAAATCTTTCATTAAATATTCATTTACTTCATTAGCACATTCATTACCTTCCATAATCGCCCATACAACTAATGATTGACCACGACGACTATCTCCAGCAACAAAAATTTTATCATCAGTTGTTTGATAAGAAAATTGTTTAGTTGCAATAGTATTTTTAGCAGTAGTTTGTAAATTAAAAGTATTTTTTAATTCTAAATCAATACCAGTAAAACCAGCAGCAATTAACAATAAATCTGCTTTGATAATTTTTTGACTACCTTCAACTTCAATTATCTTACCATTATTAATTTCAATATTAACAATTTTTACTGCTTTAAGTTGTCCTTTTTCATCAATACATTCTTTAACAGTTGTTTTATAAAGACGTGGATCATGATGAAATATTTCCATACTTTCTTCTTGACCATAATCAATTTTATTAACGTGAGGCCATTGTGGCCATGGCTCTTCTTTTGTTCTTGTCGAAGGCAATTGTGGCATCATTTCCAACTGTGTTACTGAGATACAACCATGACGAATAGCCGTAGCAACACAATCATTTCCTGTATCACCACCACCGACAACAACTACATGTTTATCTTTAGCACTAATATAATTTCCTTTTTCATAAGTATTATCAAGCAAGGCTTTAGTTGTTGATGCAAGAAAATCAACTGCTAAATATATTCCTTTGCTATTTCGACCAGGTACTTTTAAATCACGTGCTTGTTTAGCCCCACAACATAAAACTATCGCATCATAGTTCAACAATAATTCTTCTTTTGTAAGATCAACACCGACATTTTTATTGGTAATAAAAATAATTCCTTCTTCTTTCATTAATTGAATACGTCGTTCAATTATTTTTTTATCAAGTTTCATATTTGGAATTCCATACATTAACAAGCCACCTAAACGATCTTCTTTTTCATAAACAGTAACTTCATGTCCTTTTTGATTTAATTGATATGCAACCGTTAAACCAGCTGGACCACTTCCAATTACTGCAACCTTTTTACCTGTACGAAAACTTGGTAAATTGGCTTTAATTAGACTATTTTTAAAAGCTGTTTCAATGACATATAATTCATTATCCTTAATTGTAACAGGATCATCATTCAATCCACATACACAAGCTTTTTCACATAAAGCAGGACAAACACGGCCAGTAAATTCAGGAAAACAATTTGTTTTTAATAATCTTGCTAGTGCTTGTTTTTCATTACCACGATATATTTCATCATTCCATTCAGGAATTAAATTATGTAAGGGGCACCCTGAAACTGTTCCTTTTATAGAAATGGCAGATTGACAAAAAGGTACTCCACAATTCATACAACGTGCACCTTGTTGTTTCCTTAATGATGGATTTAAAGACTGATGAAATTCATCGAAATTTAAAATTCGCTTTTGTGGTTTAATGGAAAAATTATCAACACGTTGATATTCTAAAAACCCTGTTGGTTTAGCCATGATATTCCTCCTTTATTCCGTGAATTCTATTGAACGCTTCAAGTTTTGCTACTTCAAGTGGATAGCCTCTATCTTCATATTCTTTTATTATTGTCATAATTTTTTGATAATCTTTTGGTACAAGCTTTTTAAAACAAGGCAACCAATTTGCATAGTCATTTAAGATTGTTTTAGCAAAAGATGAAGCTGTTGCCTTAAAGTGTTTATTAATCAAATCATATAATTCTGCTTGATCTTGACTATTAGTAACTTCTTCCATCAAGACCATTTCTTTATTTAACCGTTTATCTAAATCGTTATCCTGATCTAAAACATATGCAATTCCTCCGCTCATTCCAGCCGCTAAATTTTTACCTGTTTTACCAAGAATTACAACTTTTCCACCTGTCATATATTCTAAACCATGATCTCCACACCCTTCTACAATTGCAATTGCTCCAGAATTTCTTACCGCAAATCGCTCTCCGGCAAGACCATTTACATAAACCTCACCAGATGTTGCCCCATATAAAGCTACATTTCCTATAATTACATTATCATGACTATTATATTTAGCTTTAGAATTAGGATATATCGCTAAATGCCCTCCTGATAAACCTTTTCCAAAATAATCATTGGCATCACCCACTAAATTCATCGTAATTCCTTTAGGTAAAAATGCTCCAAATGATTGACCGGCACCACCGATACAATTAATGGTAAAAGTATCATCGTTTAGTTTTTGCTGATATTTTTTAGTAACCTCACTACCAAATAATGTTCCAACACTTCGATCAAGACTAGAAACATGAATTGTTTCTTGATGTTTTGTCCCTCTATTCAATGCATCTTTAAAACGTGGTAAGATTTCTTTCATATCTAATTTATTTTCTAATTCAAATTGATAAATATCTTGTTTTTTAAAATGAACAGGATAAGCTTTTTGATTTAAAATTGCTTTTAAATCAATATCTTGACCAATCTTATCTTTAACTTTTAAACAATCAAGATGACCAACCATTTCTTCAATCGTTCTAAAACCAAGACTAGCCATAATTTCTCGTAACTCACTAGCTATAAAAATCATGAAATTCATTACATATTCCGGTTTACCTTTAAATCTTTTTCTAAGCTCTTTGTTTTGAGTTGCAATGCCAACTGGACAAGTATCTAAATTACAAACTCGCATCATGATACATCCCATGGTAACTAGTGGTGCAGTAGCAAAACCAAATTCCTCAGCTCCTAATAATGTTGCAATTGCAACATCACGACCCGTCATTAATTTTCCATCAGTTTCTAATACCACTCGTGTTCGTAAATTATTTTCTACTAATGTCTGATGGGTTTGTAATAAACCAATTTCCCAAGGTAATCCAGCATGGTGAATTGAACTTTGATTTGCTGCTCCGGTTCCTCCATCATATCCTGAAATTAAAATAACTTCAGCTCCTGCTTTTGCTACTCCACAAGCTACTGTACCTACACCATTTTTAGAAACTAATTTAACTGAAATTCGTGCCTCACGATTAGCGTTTTTTAAATCATAAATTAGTTGTGCTAAATCTTCAATTGAATAAATATCATGATGTGGTGGTGGTGAGATTAAAGATACTCCGGGTGTTGAATATCGTGTTTTAGCAATCCAAGGATAGACTTTTTTTCCTGGTAAATGTCCACCCTCACCTGGCTTTGCTCCTTGTGCCATTTTTATTTGAATTTCTTTTGCACTTACAAGATATTCACTAGTTACTCCAAAACGGCCGCTAGCAACTTGTTTAATTGCACTATTAGCTTTTCCATAAAGGCGTTCTATTTCTTCACCACCTTCACCAGAATTTGATTTTCCACCTAATTTATTCATGGCAATAGCCATGCATTCATGTGCTTCTTTTGAAATTGAACCATATGACATAGCTCCGGTTTTGAATCTTTTTACAATTGATTCAATACTTTCTACTTCATCTATAGATATTGCTTTTCTTTTTGAAAAATCAAAATCTAAAAGTTGTCTAATTGTATATGGTTTATCTTGTTGATTTAGTTGTTTTGAATATAATTTAAATAATTCATAATCATTATTTTGAGTAGCCCTTTGGAGCATAACTATTGTTTCAGGATTATATAAATGAATTTCTTTATCTTTTCCTTTACGATATTTATGAAATCCTAAACTGTTTAATGAAGCAAAAGTTGATAGTTTTGAAGAATCGTAAGCATAATTATGATAATAGCGAATATCTGCTTCGATTTCTTCTAAACCGATTTTTCCAATACAATTGATAGTATTAGTAAAATATTTATCAATTACTTCTTGTTTAATTCCAACTGTTTCAAAAATTTGAGCTGATTGATATGATTGTAAAGTTGATATTCCCATTTTAGATGCAATCTTTACAACTCCATGAACTATTGCCTGATTATAATCTTCAATTGCTTGATTTTCTTCTTTTTCTAAAATATTTTCTTGAATCATTTCATGGATACATTCATGAGCTAAATATGGATAAATTGCTTTAGCCCCATATCCTAATAAACATGCAAATTGATGCACATCTCGAGGTTCACCACTTTCTAAAACAATTGATACATTAGTTTCTTTTTTAGTATTGATAAAATGATGTTCTAGAGCAGAAACTGCAAGTAACGAAGGAATAATGAGTTGATCGTAAGCAACATCTCGATCGGATAAAATAAAGATATTAACACCATCTATATATGCTTTGTCACATTTTACAAACAAATCATCTAATGCCTTTTGTAATGTTATTTTCTTTGAAAATGATAGCGAGATTACTTTACTACAAAAACCTTCTTGATTTAATTGTTTTATTTTATCAATATCTAATCGATCAAGAATAGGATTATTAATTTCTAAAACTTGACAGTTTTTAGCTTGATCTTGCAATAAATTACCTTGTGATCCTAAATATACAGTCGTATCTACTACAACATCTTCTCTTAATGCATCAATTGGTGGATTAGTTACTTGAGCAAATTGTTGTTTAAAATAATGAAATAAACGAGGATGACACTTACTTAACATAGCTAATGGTATATCAGTTCCCATAGCTGCTAATGATTCTTTTTTGTTTTGTGCCATTGGTAAAATAATATCTTTAACATCTTCATAAGTATAACCAAAAACTTTATATAAAATATCTCTTTGATTTTGATCAAGATATGATGCTTTATTATGTACTGTTAAGTTTTTTAAATGCAATAAATATGAATTTAGCCATTTTCCATATGGTTGTTTTTTAGCATATAAATTTTTACATTCTTCATCACTAATAATTTTTTTATTTATAGTATCTACTAAAAGCATCTTTCCAGGCTCTAATCTATTTTTACAAATGATTTTTTCTTCAGGAATATCTAATACTCCTACTTCTGAAGATAAAATTAAAGTTTGATCATCTAAGATATAATAACGAGCTGGTCTTAAACCATTTCGATCTAAAATTGCTCCCATTTTATTTCCATCAGAAAATAAAATTGCAGCTGGTCCATCCCAAGATTCCATCATTGTCGCATAATAGTGATAAAAGTCTTTTTTATCTTGAGCTATTTCTTCATTTTTCCATGGTTCTGGAATCATTAGCATTATTGCTTTTTCTAAAGGTATTCCATTTATATATAAATACTCTAAAGCATTATCTAAAATTGCAGAATCTGAGCCTTGAATATTAACAATCGGATATTGATCATCATAGAATTGAGATTTTAAAATATCTTTACGTGCTAACATACGATGACTATTACCATGAATAGTATTAATTTCCCCGTTATGAGCAATCATTCGATTTGGATGTGCTCTTTGCCAACTAGGTGTAGTATTAGTAGAAAAACGAGAATGTACAAGAGCAATTGCACTATGATAATCATGATCTTGTAAATCATCATAAAATAATCGTAATTGTTCAACTAAAAACATCCCTTTATAGACAATTGTTTTAGCTGACAAAGAACAAATATATGTTTCTAGATTTAATTGTTCGAATTCACGTCTAATTTTATATAATAAGCGTTCAAACTCGATGTCTTTTTCAATCTGTTTAGGTCTTTCAACAAAACATTGCATTATATAAGGCATACACTCTTTAGCCTTTTGACCAAGTATTTCATCATGATAAGGAACATTACGCCATCCCAAAAATTTTACTTCTTTATTTTTTACAATATCTTCAAATATTTTAAGTGCAATATTCCTTTTAACTTCATCTTGAGGTAAAAAGAACATCCCAATTCCATAATTATTTTCATCATTTAAATTTATATTTTGTAAAGCAGTAACTTTTTTAAAAAAATGATGAGAAATTTGAAGAAGAATTCCTACTCCATCACCAACTTTACCACTAGCATCTTTTCCTGCTCGATGTTCCAATTTCTCGACAATTTGTAAAGCTCGATCAACAACTGTATAATCCTTTCTTCCATCTATGTTTACAACTGCACCAATTCCACAAGCATCATGTTCATTTAGCAATTGCATCTTTAGATTTCTATCTTCCATAATCTCAACCTTTCTATTTTCCACTATCCCCATAATTAGAAAGTACTCTAGCTGATGGGTCATCAACTGTACATCCTGGCCACTTTTTATTTGGCATCCAATAGTCTTTAATCATATGGACTTGATGAGGATAATATTTTTCAAATATTTCTCGATATAATAATGCTTCTTTTGTAAATGGCTCAATATCTTGATACCGTTTCTTTTTTTCTTCAAACTCTTGATCTGTATATTTTAAATTAGCATAACGTTTTAATTCATCGCTTAACGAATGACCAACAGCATCGGAAAAAGCCGCCTTTTCTCTCATTAAAATATGTCTTGGTAAATATCCTTTATCAAAAGCTCGTCTTAATAAATATTTTCCTTTACCATAAACATTCATTTTCATGTGTGGATCAATATGCATAACATATTTAACAAAAGCCAAATCACCAAAAGGAACCCTTGCTTCAAGTGAATTAACACTAATACAACGATCTGCTCTTAAAACATCATACATATATAATTCACTAACTCGTTTTTTAGCTTCATTTAAAAAAGCCTTAGCATCTGGGGCAAAGTCAGTATACTTATATCCAAATAATTCATCAGAAACTTCACCAGTTAACAATACACGAATATCTGTATGTTCATGAATATATTTACAAATAAGATACATCCCTATCGAAGCGCGAATTGTTGTAATATCATAAGTACCTAATATTGAAATAACTGTTTCTAAGGAGTTAATAACATCTTCTTTGGTAATAATTACTTCGGTGTGTTTGCTGTTGATATAATTTGCGACTTCACGAGCATATTTTAAATCAATCGCATCTTCGCTCATTCCAATTGCAAAAGTATGAATTGGTTTATTTAAAAGTTTTGATGAAACTGCACATACTAATGATGAATCTAGTCCTCCACTTAATAAAAAACCAATTGGTACATCAGCATCCAAACGTTTTTTTATTCCTGCTATTAATAAATCATGAATATTAGTACAAACTGTGTCTATATCATCTTGGTAATATTTTGTTACTTTAGTTATATCTAAGTAACAAATAAATTGGCCATCTTTATAATAGTGTCCAGGAGGAAAAGGATAGATTTTATCACATAATCCAACTAAGTTTTTAGCTTCAGATGCAAAAATAATTTGCTTATCTTTATCATACCCATAAAATAGTGGTCTAATTCCAATTGGATCTCTTGCAGCAATTAATTGTTTAGAATTTTCTTCATAAATAATTAATGCAAACTCGCCGTCAAGCTCTTTAAACATTTCTACACCTTTTTGTTCATAAAATGGTAGTAATATTTCACAATCACTTTCACTATTAAAATTAACTCCTTTTTTTATTAAATCCTCTTTAATTTTACGAAATCCATAAACTTCCCCATTACAAACAAGATAATTATTTTTATATTTAAAAGGTTGCATCCCTCTTTGATTAATTCCCATAATCGATAAGCGATGAAATCCCAACACACATTGATCTATTTCAACAATTTTAGTAGCATCAGGCCCTCTTGAAAGGGTCTGATTGAACCCCTTCAAGAATTCTTCATGTGATATACACTTGCCATAATAGCCCATTATTGAACACATATAATTTCCCCCTTATAAAATACCAAACAATAATTTTCCATATGTTGGAAATGGCCATAATTTTTCATCAATTAAAGTTTCTAATTTATCACAAGCAACTCTTAATTCATTCATTTTGATAATAATATTATCTTTATAAAATAATGCCTGTTTTTCAAAATCATCTATTTCTTGTGCTTGTTTTAGATTTTCTTCTAATTTTAATGTTGTTTCATAGGCTTGATTTAGTAATATTGTAGTTTGTTCAAGAATTTCTTGTTCATATAAACTTTTATTAGTTGGTAATACTTGTTGTTTTGATAAAATTGTATCTGCAAGTTGTTTAGTGTAATTACTTATTGCTGGTAAGATTTCTTTTTTTGACATATTTACCATTGTTAAAGCTTCAATATTTAATATTTTGACATATTCTTCCATTAAGATTTCATAACGTGAATAAATTTCTTCATCATCAAAAACATGATGTCTTTTAAATAATTCACGGTTTTCTTCTTTAATAAAATATGGTAAAACATCAGGAGTAGTTTTTAAATTTAATAAACCACGTTTTTTAGCTTCTTCAATCCATGCTTGATCATATCCATTTCCATTAAAAATAATTCTTTTATGTTCCTTAATTGTCTTTTGAATCAATTCATGTAATGCAGATGAAAAATCATTACTATTTTCTAAAATATCTGCAAATTCTTTTAATTCATCAGCAATTACAGTATTTAAAACAATATTACATCCTGCAATCGAAGAACTAGAACCTGGCATCCTAAACTCAAATTTATTACCAGTAAAAGCAAATGGGGAAGTACGATTACGATCAGTTGTATCTTTTGTAAACTTAGGTAATACATGTGCCCCTATTTTCATTAATTCCTTAACTTTTCCATCGTATGCTCGATCTTCTTCAATTGCTTCTAAGATTTCTGTTAATTCATCACCTAAAAATACAGAAATAATTGCTGGTGGTGCTTCATTTGCACCCAAACGATGATCATTTCCAGCTGTAGCAACTGATAATCTTAATAAATCTTGATGCTCATCAGCCGCTTTTAAAATTGCACATAAGAATAATAAAAATTGTGCATTTTCATATGGAGTTTCTCCTGGTTCTAATAAATTAACACCAGAATCTGTAGAAATTGACCAGTTATTATGTTTCCCACTGCCATTGATTCCTGCAAATGGTTTTTCATGTAGTAAAGCTACTAGATCATGTTTTTTAGCAGTACGTTGAATCAACTCCATTATTAATTGATTATGATCTGTTGCAATATTAGTTGTTGAAAAAATTGGTGCTAATTCATGCTGAGCCGGTGCTACCTCATTATGTTCAGTTTTAGCAAAAATACCTAATTTCCACAATTCAACATTTAAGTCATTCATAAATGCTTGTACTCTTGATTTAATTGTTCCAAAATAATGATCTTCCATTTCTTGCCCTTTTGGTGATGGTGCACCAAATAAAGTACGTCCTGTATAAATTAAATCTTTTCTTTGTTCATAATATTTTTTATCGACTAAAAAATATTCTTGTTCTGGTCCCACTGTTGTTTTAACAGAAACAACATCATTATTTCCAAACAATTTTAAAATTCGCATTGCTTGTTTTTGAATTGCTTCCATACTTCTTAATAATGGTGTTTTTTTATCCAAAGCATGACCAGAATATGAACAAAATGCTGTTGGAATACATAACACATTATTTTTAATAAATGCATATGATGTAGGATCCCATGCTGTATAACCACGAGCTTCAAAGGTTGCTCTTAATCCTCCGTTTGGAAATGATGAAGCATCAGGTTCACCTTTGATTAACTCTTTTCCAGAAAATTCTAAAATCATTTTTCCGTTTTTCTTAACATTGATAAAGCTATCATGTTTTTCTGCCGTTACCCCTGTCATCGGTTGAAACCAATGTGTATAATGAGTTACCCCATGTTCAATTGCCCAATCTTTCATTGCATTTGCTACAGCATTAGCAATTTTAATATTTAATGGTTTAGATTCTTTTAATGTTTTTTGTAATTCTTTAAATGTGTCTTTTGGTAATCTTTTTTCCATCGTTTCTTCATCAAAAACCAATTCCCCAAATAATTTTGTAATATCTTTTTTCATTAAGTTGACCCCCTTTTATTGATAAATATATATCTTAATGATAAATATTTATTACTTATTGTTTGTATTATGCATCAAACATTATCTGTTGTCAATATATTTTTATTATTTTAATAAAATATTATCATCAAATAAAATAAAAAAACTATTAATAACCTATTGTTACTAATAGTTAAAACCATATAGATAATTATATTTTCAATACTAATTTATTGTAAATGTCGATAGGAAAGGAAAGAAAAGTTTTTTTACTATTATATCAAGTATTTTTAATATTTTTATCTATTGTTTTATTTTAAGTATTGTGTATCATATTATAATTTCTAACCAGTTAATATTTATTTTAGATTATTATTGATTTGTTGTACTATTAATTTTTATAATTATATATTATTTTAAATAGTAATAAATATCATTGGTTATTATTTTTGACAATTGTACCAATTGAATCTACTGCAATATTTATAAATACTAATTCATCAAGCCAAATTAATTTTTCATATTACAGTAATATTAAAGAGAAATTTTTTAAAATTTACCGGTTAAACAGTTTGTTAAACTGTACCAGTTTTCCATCTATCACATTATATCTAGCAATTTATTTAATGATTTTAGATGGTTAATTAATGATGTGTATTTTTTTATAGCGTGTATTTTACATCATAGTACTTTTTATCTCATCACCCCTTTATCTTTTTCTTAACTATAATATACCATAATATATTAATTAAAATAAGTTAGATAAAATGTAATTTTTTTTACATAAATTATAGACAAAATTTATGTAAAATTATTTTACATTTTTTTATCCCCCTCCTCTAAAAAAAGACTATTAATAATTTAAATCATTAATAGTCTTCAATACAATTTCTAATACTTATCAATTATATTTTCGAAAGGAAAGAAAGGTTTATTTATTATAATATTATATATTTTATTTAAAATTATTCATTTTACTACTCCTAACTATACAAGTTTAATTTCTTGCATATTAGCACCAAATATTAGTGTAGTAAATAATAGCTATTTATCTCTGTAACTAAATATTCATTTACTTTTTAAACAATACTTAATATGACTTATCAGCCTCGATTATTATAACTCAAGTTTTAAACTCTTGAGCCTGAGTCACTGTTTCACCATTAAATATTTAACAAGAATTTTATAAACATTTATTTATATAACAACTATCTTCTCCAATTTTATATCGTTATCACCTTCTTGACTATAATATAGCATATCGCAATTATTAAAAAAAGATAGATAAAATGTAAGTTTTTTTACAAAATTTACATCTACAATTATTGTAATTTTTTTTACAAAATTTGCATACAAAAAGGAGGAACAGATATTATTGATAAACTCAATAATTCTGATCTTCCTTATTTATTAACAATATTTTATAATTAATTTTCTTTTCTTTTCAATATTGTATATCCAGCAATGCTTAATAATGCAATTGTTGCAAACATTCCTGCTAAGCTTTCATCTCCTGTTTTTACACTTGCAGTTGTATCACCATTATTTACTGGTGTACTTACTGTGTTATCAGTTGTTACTGTTTGTAATCCTGCGATTGCTTTTGCTAGAACATCTTTTGCATTATCTACTTCTTTTTGAGTGGCATCTGGATTTTCATATACTGCTTTTGCTTCATCTAATGCTTTTGTTAATCCATCAAATGTTGCTTTTGTATAGTTTGCCCCGTTTAATCCATTTGCTTGATTAATTAAGTCTTCTAATAAGCTCTTATCTGGAATTAATCTTAAGTTCAAGAATGCTGTTACTAATTCACTGTATGCTGTGTTTACTTCTTCTTGCATTGCATTTTCATCGTTATATACAGCAATTGCTTCAGTTAATTCTTTATCAAAAGCTGTCCATGTAGTTTGAGTATATTTAGATGAATCTAATCCTGTAACTTTATCGATGAATGCTTTTAATGCTTTTTTATCTCCTTTGAAGAATTCTAATTTTTGCATTACACTAGCAAGTCGATCAAATGCATTATCTACTTCTTCTTGTGTTGCACTAACATCATTATAAACTGCATTAGCTTCATCTCTTGCGGCAATGAATTCATCAACTACTGCTGGTACGACATTAGCTAAATCTTCATCAGTGATTGCATTAGCTAGATCTACTGCAATTTTTAATGCTACTTTATTGACACTATCAGTTTCTATTGGTTTAAGTGCTTTAATTGCTTGATCTAAGTTAGCTACAGCTTCATCTACTTGTGCTTGTGTTAATGAAACTGTTTCATAAACTGTTTTTGCATTTTCTAATGCTGCTTTAAATTCTGCTTTTCCTTCTTCTTTATATAAATCTAAATCAATTGCTTCAGCTTGTTTAATGATTTCTTCAAGAGCAGTTCTATTTAATGCAGTTAATTTTGAATGAGCATCAACTAATCCATCATATGCATTTTTGAATACTTCGTATTCACTATCAGTTGGAATAGCTTTTGCTACTTCAATTGCTTGCATTAAATTAGCATAGCTATCTTTTGTATAATCAGCTTCATTAATATTTTCTAATTGTACTACGTAATCATTTAAATCAAATGCAATTTTATATTGTAATGCTGCAAGAGCATTATCAATATCTTTAATAGCAATTCTTACATCATTAGCTGTTGCATTTTGATTATCAATTACAGCACTACCAGTTAATAATCTATCTTTGAAGATATTAAATCCAACATAATGATATTTATCATATTCTTGAAGTAAAGCTACATTTTCATCATATTTTGCTTGTAATTGTGATTTATCAACATCAGCTATTGGTTCACCAAATTCAAACCAGTCGAAGTTAGCTACCCAACCACTTCCATCTGTATGTAATTTTAAATATACATCATGACTTCCTGTGATTTCTTGATCAAATACTTCTCTAATTACTGTATAATTTGCCCATCCATTTGTAGTTGGTAAATTAATTGTTCCAATTGGATTTCCATCCATATTGTCTAAATATACATCTATTCTTGAATTTGTTCCTGCAGTTCCTGGATTATGTGAATAACGTACTGTCATTTCTGTTTTCCCATTAAATTCAACACCGTTATAACGAAGCCATGCATCATTTCTAGCTCCTCCGATATTTGTCAATGATTTTCCAGTATTATCAGTACTATTTTCAACTTTTAATTCAGCTCCTGACCAGTCATCTTTATTTTCTGCTTCTATATGATTTACACCAGAATTTACAAATTCCATGTAATCAATATTAGCAACATATGGTCTTCCACCGTCATTTGTACCTCTTAATACAAAGCAAATATCTTGAACACCAGTAACACTAGTATCTAATTTTGTACTAACTGTTTGATAATCGCTCCATCCACCAGTAAGAGGTAACATGATAGTTCCTAATAATTCACCATCTTTGTTATCTTTTCTAATTTCAATACGAGCATCTAATGCACAAGCATCTACACGTGTAGAGTAATGTACATTAATTGTATCAGCTTCAAGATTATTAAAGTTTACATTATTGTATTTAATCCAAGCTCCATCATATGTTCCACCTAAGTTGATAGATTCATTCTTTAAGCCATTTCCTGAGTTTTCATCACTTTTTTCAGCTTCTAATTTAACACTATCAATATCAGCAGTTTCTTTAAATTGCAAATAATCAACTTTAGCTACATATGGTTTACTATCTTCTGTTGTTCCTTTGAAAACAAAATATACATCATGTTTTCCATCTAATAATTCAGGATTACTAATTTCAAATTGAAGTGTTTCATAACTTCCCCATGCAGTTCCTGTTGCTGGTAATTGAATATCACCAATCAATGTACCATCAACACCATCTAAACGTACTTCTAAATGACTATCACTAGCACAACGATTACTAGCATTATCATAACGAAGTTCTAAATATTTTGGACTTAGACCATTAAAATCAAGAGCATCATATCTTATCCAAGCACCATCATATGTTCCATGAAGTACTGAACCTTCAACTCTTAAACTTCCGCCAGATGTAACATCACTGCTTTCAGCTTGTAAAACAGAGAATCCATCTCTTGGAATATCAAGTTGTTCTTGAGCATCAATAATATCACCAATAGCTAAATCAATTTCTTTACTAGTCGCATTTTTGTTATCTAAAAGTTCTTGTCCTTTAGCTACAGCATCTAAAACTGCTTGATAAGATGATTGTGTATAAGCACTAGCATTTATATATGTTGCTTCAGCCATAGTTCTTTTTAATTTAGATGTATGATCATAATCAAAATCTAATAATAAAGCAGTCATTCCGCCACGTGAACTTTGACCAATTTCACTAGCTAATGCTCCATTGAAAGCACTATCTGTAAATGCAAGTTCAATTTCTGCATCTGCATCATTGTTTACTGCTTTTCCTTCAAAGCTCAATACTGCTGTATGATCATCTATCTTGATCATTTTTACAGTTAATCCTTCTGGTACATTGTTGATTTGTACTTTTCCTGTTGCTACAAAATCTTCATTTACTTCTCCAGCAAATGTTGTATCTCCTGTTAAAGTAATTGTTGATGTTTCTAGGATTGCTCCATCATCACTTTCACTTTCTTTGAATTCTGATTGTGAATATGTTAATTGATTATCAATGAACATTACTTTAACATTATCTTTTGTTTTTCTAATACTGTCTTTAATTGGTTCATTTGTTGCGCCGTCAGTTATTTCGATTGTTAGGTTACTGATACTGTCATTTAATGTATGGTTTTTAGCTTTTCCATTTAATGACACTTCTACTTTATTTGCTTCTGTTTTTATTGCTGAGGCTTCTAATCCTTCTGGTATATTAGTGATATTGATCTTTCCTGTTGCTACTAGATCTTCTCCAATTTCTCCAGCGAATTCTTTTGTTTTTAATGTGATTGTTATTTTTTGATCAAATGATCCATCATTTGCTTTTGATTCTTCAAACATTGCTGATGAATACGCTATTTCATCATCATCGTATGTTGATGTATCAGCATTGTCACTGCTTGATTTTGCAGTTACTCCGTTTTGTGCCCACGAAGAAGGTGTATCTCCCATTTCAAATGATAATACTCCTCCTCTTGTGATTTCAGAGTAATCTACCCATGTACGATCAAATGATTTTCCATTCAATGTTGCTGATTGAATATATTCATTTGTATCTGATACATTGTTTGCTTCGATTGTAAATGTTTTTCCATTTCCAACGTCTAATGTTATTTTTTCAAAGAATGGTGATCCAATTTGGAATGTTGTATCCCCTGGTGTCATTGGGAAGATTCCCATTGCAGCTGATACAAACATCATTGCCATTGTTCCTGCATCATCATCCATTGTTTCCAGATATCCTTGTGGTGATAATTTATACATTTTTTGTTTTTCAGTTTGTGTTCCACTTGCGTAGTTACTATTCCATGTTTCTCTTGTATAAATTTCTCTTACCCAATGTTGTGTTAAATCTGGACGTCCTACAAAGTTAAATAAATATGGTGTATGTAATTCAACTTCATTTGCAGCATTATGTTGCATTCCTTTTGGATCATCTGGATCTTGCATACCGAACATATACATTAATGCTTCTAATGTTGCTTCTCTTCCACCCATTAAATCCATTAATCCGTTTACATCATTTGAACCATACCATGTATATTGCCACATTGTTCCTTGATATAAACCTGTATTAGTAGATGATGGATCTTGATTTAACCAATTTCCATTGCTGTCTCTATTCCATAATAATCCTAATTTTTTATCACTGAATGGTGAATCTACAGCATCTTTTCTAAATGTGTTTTTATAATTGAATGAACGGTCTAAGAAATATGCTGCTTCATCTTCTTTACCTAAAGCTTCAGCAATGATTGATAAGCACCAGTCATCGTATCCATATTCAATTGTTCTATCAACACGATTTGGTACATATCCAATTTTTTCTACTTCACTTGTAATTACTTCATTAACGATTTCTTTAGCTTCTTCATATGCTTCTTCTAAGTTATCGATATCTGTAAATCCTTTAGCCACACCATCTGCAAGTAATGCAACTGCATGTTCTGTTCTTACATTTGGTACTGGTTGTTTATCATGTGACCATGTAACGATTCCATAATCTAATGCATCTGCAATTGATTTTACCATATCTTTATATGTATCTGGTTGAATCAATCCGATCATCGGATATTTACGATAGTCATCCCATAATGTCCATGAATCATAATGTATGTAATCATTAGCTTCATGAATCTTTCCATCAGTTCCTCTAAATGTTCCACTTGTACTTGTAGCATTTACTGGTGTCATAAACATATGATATAGATGTGTATAGAATAATTGTTTTAATTCACCAGTTGGATCACTGACTTTTGAGCTTTCTACTCTTACTTTGCTTAATACATCATTCCATGCTTTATCAGCTCTTGATGCTGCCGCATCAAAATCCCAATCACTGATTTCATTATGCATATCGATTTTTGCTTGTTTTACACTGATTGGTGAAATACTTACTTTTAATTGTATTTCTTCATTTTCTTTGACATCAAAATTCATGATTGTTCCGATGTCATTACCTTTTTGTGATGTTTTATCACTTAAAGTTGTATCATTCCATGTTTTTACACTGTTAGCAGGTTTGCTTGTTTCCATGTAAAAATACATTGTATATTTACCATTTCCACTAACATTTCTACCACTGAATCTTCCACCGATAGCAGTAGTTGTATCACTTTGTTCTAATACATCTACATATGCATTTCTGATATCAGTACCATGATATGTATAGTTTAAATCAGTAATGATATTTACACTTCCTGCTTCTGGAAATGTATAACGATGAAAACCAGTACGTTGATCTGTTGTCATTTCTGCTTTGATCTTACCGATTTCTGGACTATCTTTAACATCATTATCTTTACCAGTTTTAGGTGTCAATTCTACACTATAGTAACCAGGTTTAGCTGATTCATCTTCTTTTGTGTAATTCATTGCACGAGTTTGAGCTTGAGGTCTTTGACTATATTCTACATATGTAGGAGTGACTAAGACATCACCACCGGCACCTTGACCCCCAACTCCTTCGATTCTTGTATGTGAAAATCCCTGAATTTGTAATTTACTGTAGTCATATCCAGCATGATCAAGAGTATTGTGTGGATATGTATCAGGGCTCAATTTAACTAATCCATTTGGTACAACGCTTCCTGGAAACAATTGACCATAGTCAACATCAGTACATACAAATGGATCAACATATTGAGTATAGCTTTCTTCCTGTTCTACTGCACTTACTTTTCTAGATGTAGAAGTAGTAACAGCTAATGTTGAAAATGCAACTGTAAAAGCTAATGCTCCCTTTAATAAGCGATTAATTTTCTTATTCACTTGTTTTCTCCTTTCTCAAAATTTTTTAAATATTATATTATTCCCCCTATTTATCACTATCACCTCCTTTAAGATCATAAAAATTATATGTCATATATCAAAGATAAAAACATATCACTTTTGTAAAAAGATTGTAAAAAATATATTAAAGCTTCATACCTGACTATACTATAGCACAGTAATATTGCTTAGATAAGTTAGATAAAATGTAAGTTTTTTTACATAATTTCTATCTAAAAAAAGGACAAAAATAAATTTTGTCCATTGGGTGATAAATCACAACTTTTATGATTATCTCCCTTTTTTTGTTTTATAATAGAACTGGTGATTTTAGATGATTGATTTAGCTGTACCTACTGATACATTAGCTCTTTTTAATTTAAGACAATATTTTAAAAAAAATTCTAAAGAATCTTTTAAATACATTTTCTTTGATAATTTTGAATATATTCACAATCTTTATCTTTCTGGTAAATTGCGTGATATTACTTTTGATAATATTCAAAAAACTATTCTTTGCTCCTCTGTTTATTTAGGTTTCGATCTTTTCGAATGCCCTAACTGCGGTCATGAAACTATTGTCCCTCATACCTGTTCTTCCAGATTCTGCAGCAAATGCGGTTCAAAAGCTGCCCAGCAACGTGCTGCTCATGTTTCTGCTATGGCTTTTGAATCAAAACATCGACACATTGTTTTTACTATCCCTAAAGAACTTAGACCTTTCTTTTTAAAAGACAGATCTCTTCTTGAGGGTTTCTTCACTGTATCTCGCAATGTACTGGCTTCTCTTTTCAATGACTGTAAATACCGTAAAATGAAAAACAGATTTAAAAAGAATCATATCTGCAAAAAAACAAAGCACAAATCCAAATATCTCTACAAAGATACCAGAAATAATATTATATTTGGTGCTATCGCTTCATTGCATACTTTTGGGCGTAATCTCCAATGGAATCCTCATATTCATATTTTAGTATGTGAAGATGCATACGATACAAAAAATGATAAAATTAAAAACTTTTCCTTTATGTCCTATAAAAAACTAAGACAGACATGGCGATATCAGCTACTTGATTATCTTGATAAAAGAATCGGTAACAATGAGACCTTCAGAAGACTAAAACTCTGGTATTATACTAAATACACTGAAGGTTTCTATGTCCATGCTCCTAAATTCAAAAAAGATCAGGATGAAGACGATATCAATGATTGCGTTAAATATATCACCAGGTATACCAGCAGACCGGTCATGGCCGAAAGCAGGATAGTAAAATATGATGATATCAATAAAACAGTTCACTGGTTTTATCACCGACACGAAGATGATAAGCGTATTGATGTAATCGAACCAGTTACCAGTTTTATCAATAATGTTGTTCTACACTGTCCTGAAAGAAATTTTAAGATGGTAAGATATTTTGGATTCTATGCAAACAAAAGTTTAAAGACATATGACAGAATGGCAGAACTGGTTGGAAAAAAACTTAAACGTAAAGTTCAGTACAAAAAAGAAAGAGCAGCAGCAGCTAAAATAAATAAGGAAAAGACACATTTCAGATATTATATGATACAATCATTTCAGAGGGATCCTCTACTATGTACATGTGGAGAAATAATGAATTATGCAGAGACATATGATCCTTTTGAAGGAGGGATAAAAAATGACAGACGATATCGAAACGGATGCATCTACAACTCAAAGTATCTCAAAAGTCGAACCAGACCAGCAGCAACAGGGATGGACTGATGAAGAACTTATGCAGTTTATTGAAAATGATGTAATGGTCAGGATGAAATGTGAATCATGCGGGTATGAAGAAGACGTACCTGATTGGATACTGGAAGAATTTTTGGAAATAGAATTACATAACGGATCAAAAGAAAGAAGATACAGCTGCCAATGTCCAGAGTGTAATAAAAACATGTTCAGGAAATAATATTTTCTGACACTTTTTTGGGTACCTTATTTTAAAGGTACCCTTATAGTTTTATTTTTACAATATACCCGTTGACGAATCCAAATTCTTATTAAATAAAAAAAACGTAAAATAATTTTACGTTTTTTTTACCTATTAAAAAGACTATCGATAACCTAAATTATCAATAGTCTAATTACATTAATCTTCTTTTCTTCTAAGTACTGCATATCCAGCTACACTTAGTAATGCAATTGAGGCAAACATTCCTACTAAGCTTTCATCTCCAGTTTTTACACTTGTAGTATCACCTTTATTTACTGGTGTGTTTACAGTATTTTCTACTGGTGTATTTTTTTCTAAACTATTGATTGCTTTTTCTAATGTAGTTTTTGCGCTATCTACTTCTTCTTGAGTGGCATTTGGATTTTCATATACTACTTTTGCTTCATTTAATATTTTTGTTAATCCGTCAAATGTTGCTTTTGTATAATTTGCTTTGTCTAATCCTTCTGCTTGATTAATCAAGTCTTCTAATAAGCTCTTATCTGGAATTAATCTTAAGTTCAAGAATGCTGTTACTAATTCACTGTATGCACTATTTACTTCTTCTTGCATTGCATTTTCATCGTTATATACAACATTTGCTTCATTTAATTCTGTTTCAAATGCTGCCCATGTAGTTTGTGTATATTTATCAGCTTCTAACCCACTAACTTTATCAATAAATGCTTTTAATGCTGTTTTGTCACCTTTTACAAAGTCCAACATATGAATTGCACTTGCAAGTCTGTCAAATGCATTATTTACTTCTTCTTGAGTTGCGCTGATATCATTGTAAATTGCATTAGCTTCATCTCTTGCTGCTTTGAATTCATTAGCTACTGCTGGAATTACTTTATCTAAATCTTCATCAGTAATTGTATTAGCTAGATCTACTGCAATCTTTAATGCTGTTTTATCGCTATCAACTACTTTGTCTCCATATAAATGGAATTCATATACTCTAGCATTATCTTCATTAGCGCTACCTAATTTTTTGATTAATAATCTAAAATTATCACCTATAACTGGTGTATCTAAGTTTGCATAATAAAGATTTTCTTGGTTACCAGTTACATTATGAACATCTTTCCATTCATCATTTTCTTTAACTTGTAATTGGAAATCTCTTGTAATATAACTTGCATTTTCTTTTTCTGCACTTAATAATTCTAAAGCATCCACACGGTATTTTTGTGGTAATTTTACTTCTAGCCAGTAGTACCCATTATCATCGTTACTATTACGACAACTCCATTTTGTATTTGTATCAAAATCTATTGCTTTAATAGCATCTTCATTTTCATTAACAGCATGATTTACTGATACTTCAATACCCGGAGTTTTCATAATACTTCCAGTAAATGTTGAATAATCCTTATCACCATAAAATTCAATTTCATAAATTCTAGTTGTTCTAGCTTGATTTGCTTGAGTTGGATTTGTTACATATAAACGAATATAACGCCCTTCAAACATCGGTAAAATTCTTGAAGTTGTTGAATCAGTATTTCCTACAACACTATCAACATCTAACCATTCATCACCTGATTTTACTTGAAGTTTGAAATCTCTTGTATTATATGATGCTTGTTCTCCACCTACTTGAGCATGTTTTACAACCCATTTAGTTAATTGGTAAACATCTCCTAAATCTATTTCTAACCAGAAATCTGGATTTGCTGATGATTCATTATCTTTACTACACCATTTAGTTTTAGTATTACCGTCAACAGCATATTTTCCATCTTCTGCTTCACTATGTCTACCACTAGCTGTTACAGTTTTATTTTTAGCTATATTTTCTGTAGATTTTATTTTTTTACCTGTTAAACCATTACTATTTTCTACTTTTAATTTTAATGGATCTGAAACATTTCCAAAAAGATCAACTGCTACTACAGTATAATAGAAAGTTCCTGCTTGCTTTGTTTCACTGTAACTTAAATCACTTGTAGTTGTTAAAAGACTTAATTCATCTAAATCATAATTTTCTTCATCATCACGATATACTCGATACTCTTTAACCTTTATATTATCAGTTGCTTCAGGCCAACTAAACTTAACTAAACCAATATCAAGATATCTTTCATCCAACTCAATTTCACCATTAAATATAGGTTTTTCAAAATCAGAAATATCTACTTTTACAACTGGTGAATTTAATGATTTATTTCCAAAATAATCTTCTGCTTCTACTTTAAAATATTTAACTTCATTTGATACATCAAATGTATAAGTTGTATCTTTAATTGAAGTAACTAATGTTTCATCATTTAATTCAAAATCTTCTTGAGTTGAACTATAGATATTATATTGTTTAATTTGTGTATTATCTGTAGCTTTATTCCAATTTAATGCTAATATACCTTCATTTAATTTTGAATCATCTAATGTTAATCCTGTTACATCACTTGGATTTTCATTATCTACTTCTCTTGCCCAATCACTTGGTTGACTACCCATTACATATTCTAAAGTTCCACCTTCTTTAATTTGATCCCAAGTTAATTTAGAAGATGTTAATGGTTGCCCATTCCATGTTGCTGATTGAACATAGATATTTTCATCACTAACATTGATTCCTTTAATAACAAGATCATTTCCTGTTCCTAAATGATAAGTAACTTCTGGTAAATGTGTTCCATGTAAGTAATAATTATTAGTTCCTGACATTGGGAAGAAGCCACTCATCATGAATAAATACATTGAACTCATTGCACCATTATCTTCATCACCTGGATAACCAACATCAGTATACTTACTTAAATATACGTCAACCCATTTACTTGCTAAATCAGGACGTTGAACTTCATCACTTGCTAAAGTCCAAATTGTTTGAAATGCCGGTTCATTTGCAAAGTTGATATAACCTTGTCCTAAAGCATAATCTAAACGATCAGCATATTCATATTTACCACCCATTTTTTCTACTAATGTTGGTAAATCAAATGTAGGAGAGTAACTTCCTTCCCAAATTCCTGCTTCATAAAAGTCATCATTGTACCCTTGCCATAATTTTTCAGTTCCATCATTTCCTACAAAATGACTTGGATCTACAGTTGCATAACTTCCATCTGCTGCTCTTTTATGAATAAATCCTTTATAACCATCTGATGACACCAGATTTTCATCCCAGTTATTTAACCACTTTTTAGAAGATTGAATATATTTTTCGTAATCTTCTTGATAACCTAAACCTTTTGCCATCATAGCTACAGCATAATCATTATAAGCAAAACCTATTGTTGCTGAACTTGGTTTCAAACGCCATGAATACTTATCACCATTAATTGCTTCTGTTTCACCAGTATTCCATCCTAGTGTTGCATAATTTTTTGAACGATAATTTTCTGCTTCACCTTTAACAACTTGATAAGCTTCTTGCCAATCTACACCTTCAATTCCTTTTAAATATGCATCAGCAATAATATTTTCTATATCATTTCCACCTTGTCCACAAATATATTCTTTTCCTTGAATATAAGCATCTGATATTTTTCCATTTTCTTTATAACGTTTGATAAATGAATTAATATTTGCTGCTACCATTTCTGGACGGGTTAATTGTAAAAATGGAAATACTGTTCGCCAAGAATCCCACAATGTATAATAATCATCCCAAGTTCCATGGTCTTCACTGCGGTTTCTTGGTTGAACATTAGTATGATATAAAGCTGTATAGAACTTATCTTTTGTTTCTTCGTCAACTTGACTACCTAATTCTACTTTTCCAAGAACTTCATTCCATACTTCTTCTGCTTCTTCTTTTTCTTTTTCAAAATCAAATTCACTAATTTCATTATTTAAAAATTCTTTTGCTTTATCTACACTTACAAAAGAAATTGCAATTTTAACATTAACTTCTTGATCACTTGAAGTATCAAATTTTACATAGGCACCAAAATGTTCATTATTAGATGTTTTTTCTAAACTTAAAACATCACTTTTTAATCCACTATTATCCCATGTTCCAATTTCTTCAATATCTTGATCAAATTCTAAAGCAAAATACATATTCCAATCACTAGGGTTCCAGTTTTTACTAAATGTACCACCACCAGTAATCATTTTATTTTCTTTATCAATATTAACTGATCCAGATTTTAAAGCTACTTCTCCTCCAATTTTTCTACTTACATCAATTAATAGTGATGAATCAGCGTTTTCTGGATAAGTGAAACGATAAATTGCTGAATGTTGATTAGGTGTTACCTCAGCTTTAATATCATATTTATCAAGCTTAACTGTATAATAATTTGCTTGTCCCTTTTCTTCACTTATACTTGATGCATGATCTCGAT
The DNA here is from genome assembly GCF_025149465.1 of Thomasclavelia spiroformis DSM 1552. Taxonomy (NCBI): domain Bacteria; kingdom Bacillati; phylum Bacillota; class Erysipelotrichia; order Erysipelotrichales; family Coprobacillaceae; genus Thomasclavelia; species Thomasclavelia spiroformis. Next base: position 2,095,964 of record NZ_CP102275.1, read on the forward strand.
CACTTGTTTTTATTTCACCAGTTTGAGGTGATAATAAGAAATTACCATATGATTTTGTTCCTCCAGAACCTTGAGTATATAATTGACCAAAACCAACTACAGGATTTCCGCGATGATACCCTCCATTATCAGGTGGTGTTGTTTCAGGACTTGGATGAATAGATCCATTAGGTAATGATGGACCTGCTGATGTTGATCCTTCATCAACATCAGTTCCAAATAAAGTATTCGTATATTCAACATAATTTTCGTCAGTTTTATATTTTGCATCAACATTTACACTATTTATTGAAAATACTGACATAGTCATAAACGCTGATAATAAAACTGTAACAACTTTTTTTCCACGAATATTCATAATCTCATTTTTCCTGGTATATTGTAATTGACTCATTTAATAGTCATCTACAGTATACCTTCTCCTTTCTATCAACCTTGTTTATCCGTGGTTGATGACGTTTAAGTTATTCTGTAAAATATTGAATATGTGAATGTAGATTTGTATTTTTTTCCTTGTGGCTTGACTACTTTAGAAAGGATCTTACCACACCTTATTCCTAAACAATGATGAGTTAGATGAGTCTTGAATTCCTATTTTGCACCAGGTTTTGTGGTCTAAGTGTTGTGGATACCATTTCACATAATCTATTAGGAAAGGATGTTTTATCATGAAGTTAGTTGGAATCGATATTGGAAAAAACAGACACTTCTTTTGCATCATGGATAAAGATACAGGTGAACTTATTATTTCGCCTACTTCTTTTGCCAACAATAAAGAAGGATTTGATTTTCTTGTTCAAAAACTTAAACCTTATTCTAAATCTTCTGTCTTGATTGGTATGGAAGATACCGGACATTATCATTTTGCTTTGTTAAAGTATCTCTTAGATCAAAGTTTTACTGTTGCCTTGATCAATCCCAAAACGACCGATTTCACGCGCAAGCTCCAAGGTGGTATCACGAAAAATGACAAACTTGATACGCTGACTATTTGCGACGTCTTAGATACCCCCAAACGTAAGAAACAGTATCGTATTACAAAGGTTGACAGTTTCGACCTTTATGAACAAAAACAGCTGACTAGACATCATCATAATTTAAAAAAGGAAATAAACGTCTATACAAATCGTTTACAAAAATGCATTGATGTTGTGTTTCCCGAGTTTAATAGTCTATTCAAGTGCAAGTATGGTACTGTCTACATGAATGTACTTAAAACATTTGGCAGTGCTGAAAATATCGCCAGTGCTGATATCAGAACCATTCGTAAATGTTTTGACATCAAAGGCAGAGGTGGTCGTATCTCTCTGACCGCTGAAAAACTTAAAGAGTGTGCCAAATCTTCTATAGGCATTTCTTCATCTGCAGAAGTGATTCAAATCAAGCATCTCATTAGTCAAATTGAACTTATTCATGATCAAATCGCTGAAATAGATAAAAAAATAGAAGAGTTCTCTGTTCAAAACAACTCTCCTATCCTAAGTATCCCAGGAATTTCTCATTTCTCTGGTACCTCTATTTTAGCCGAATTAGGAGAGATAAGCAACTACTCCAGCGCAAGAAAAATCATTAAATTTGCAGGAGTCGCTCCTTTGCATTATGAATCCAGTCAGTTTACTGCACAGCATACCGCTATTACAAAGAAAGGATCTAAATACTTGAGAAAGACCTTATATCAAATCATACTGCCTGTGATCAACAATAATCCAGTATTCAAACAGTATTATCAATTGAAGCTTTCTCAAGGCAAGGGACATCGTTGTGCTCAGGGACATTGTGTAAGAAAGTTGCTTAGAATCATTTATCATCTATTAACTACAGGTCAGCAGTTTGACCCTGAACTCCTGAGATAGTAAATAGCCATATGCAAATTTTAAAAATACCTTTTTCAAGGTAGTTTTCATCATGCCCAAAAACTACAAATACATATTCACTTTTTAAAGAACTTTACTAGTTGATTCATAAAATCAGGAAGTTTATTATTTTCAGACTTTTTCATCAAAAACTCTTGATTTTTATATAGTTAGCTTTCTCAAAATTAAAATCATTAATTAAAATATTATCCATAATTTAAAATTCTATTAATTTCACCTCCTTAAATCATTAAAAAACTTATTTACATTTCAATTATAAATCCAATAAAAAACTTTTACTATTTAGAACTTTTGTAATTATTTTTTCGAAAACTATAGATAAAATTTTTGTAAATTTATCATACAATAATTTTATATCAATAAACTAAAAGGTTACTGCTATCAAAATATATCAGTAACCTAAATATTTTATTAATTATAAGAGGAAAGAAAGCAATTTTAATTATTATCTAATATTAATCTTTTCTTTTTAATGCTGCATATCCAGCTACACTTAATAATGCTATTGTTGCAAACATTCCTGCTAAGCTTTCATCTCCTGTTTTTACACTTGTAGTATCACCATTATTTACTGGTGTACTTACTGTGTTATCAGTTGTTATTGTTTGTAATCCTGCAAGAGCTTTGGCTAGAACATCTTTTGCATTATCTACTTCAACTTGCGAAGCATTTGGATTATCAAATACTGCTTTTGCTTCATCTAATGCTTTTGTTAATCCATCAAATGTTGCTTTTGTATAGTTCGCCCCGTTTAATCCATTTGCTTGATTAATTAATTCTTCTAATAAGCTCTTATCTGGAATTAATCTTAAGTTCAAGAATGCTGTTACTAATTCACTGTATGCATTGTTTACTTCTTCTTGCATTGCATTTAAATCTTCGTATACAGCATTAGCTTCATTTAATTCTGTTTCAAATGCTGTCCATGTAGCTTGAATATATTTATCAGCTTCTAATCCACTAACTTTATCGATAAATGCTTTTAATGCTGTTTTATCACCTTGTTTAAAGTCTAACATATGCATAACGTTAGCAAGCCTATCAAATACATTATTTACTTCAACTTGTGAAGCACTAGTATTATTATATACTGCATTAGCTTCATCTCTTGCAGCAATAAATTCATCAGCTACTGCTGGTACGACATTAGCTAAATCTTCATCAGTGATTGCATTAGCTAAATCGATAGCGATACCTAATGCTGTTTTATCAGCTAACACATTTCCTAATAAGTGGAATTCATATACTCTTGCATTTGCAGAATCTGTATCACTTAATTTAGGAATTACCAAACGGAATTGACTACCCATAATTGGTTCATCAAGTGTAACTTTTACTTCATTTTCTTCAATATCTTTTAAAGTATATACATCTTTCCATTCACCATTTTCTTTAACTTGTAAAGAGAATTCTTTTGTAAGATATGATGAGTTTTCTGTTGCTGCACCAATAAAGATTAAACCATTAACTGCATACTTCTTATCAAAATCCATTTCCATCCAGAATTTTCCATCATCTGCATATTGATAACGACAGCTCCATTTTGTGTTCAAATCAGCATCAATTGCTTTTTCTGGTCCTTCATTTTCATTAGCTTGTCCATTAGCAGATACTTTAAGTGATGGATCATTCATAATACTTCCTCTAAATGTATCTACAACTAAACCTTCAATTGCTTCATTAAGTTTATTAGAAGCAGCTTCTAGCTCTTCATCACTAGCATCTTCTTTATCTATAATTGATTTAGCCTCGTTAATTGCTTCATTTAAATTATCTACACTTGCTGATGTATAAATTGATGTATCAATTGCTTCAGCTTTTTCTACAAGTGATTCAAGATGTGCTTTCCATCCATCCCAGATAATTAATGTTTCAACATATGAATCACCTTGACTAAATACAAATTCAAGTTTAGCACTTGAATCCACACCATCTTTTACAAGCGATGTTCCAAAGACAGTAATTTGATTATTATTTTCTCTTGAGAATGCATAATCTTCGTTTTCTACTAATTCTTTGCCATTAAATAATACTTTTTCTAATGTATTTCTATTATATTTAATATTAGCAACATAATCAGATGGATTAGAAATTTCAATTATTTGAGAATAATCCTCAAATAATTCTAATTCTCTTACTGCAATTTTACCCCATGTAAAGTTTGCTTCTTTAATTCTAATTCTTAATCCTATTATATCTTTAAGTGCTTTATTAAATTTAATATTTGCACTACAACGATTATCGCCACCGCTTTCGTCTTTCCATTCAGGTGTCCAATCTTCTACAATAACTTTCCATTGATCTGATGATGAATCTTTTATTTCAATATCCATTTTTGTAGGATTTTGGTTACCTCTATAATTTGACCAAATTTTAAATGATGTTACTCTACTTAATGGGTTATCCCATTCCATTGTCAAATAATATGGTGTATTAGACAAATCTTCATTTGAATGAACGTTCGCACTAACATAACCAGTGTCATAGTTTCCATCAATCAATGAAACTGATGGAACATCAATATCACCACCAGGTTGTCCATAATCAGTTGTACTTACTTTTGCTTTAGATGCATAGTTTTTACCTGTTACTCTAGTCACTTCACTATTTCCAAAGAATGGTGGTTCAGAATCATCTTCAGGACTTTGAGCATCTTCGTCATATTGGATTGCTTCTTTATGATAATCACTTGCCCAACTAGAAGGTGTATCATTCATGTTGAATTCTACATTTCCACCAGATGTAATTTGATTATATGTAATAACTGGAATATTTAATGCTTCGCCATTTAATGTTGCATCTTGAATATAACAGTTAGCATTTGTTTCATTATCATCATTATTATTTGCAGTGATAACAAATTGAGTATCTGTTTTTGGATTATTGATTGTAACTTTATCAAATATTGGACTTCCTATCATGTATTCTCCAGATGCTGGATTAACTGGATAAAATCCCATTGCTGAAAATACATACCAAGCAGACATTTGTCCACAGTCATCATTTCCTAATTGTCCACTAGTATCATCAAAATAACTTTCTAATAAAGTTTGTCTTGCATATTTTTGTGTTAAATCAGGACGACCACTAAAGTCAAACATATAAGCATAATGATGGCATGGTTCATTTTGTTGTTCAATCCATTTGTCGCCACCTAATCCACCAAATGCTTTTTCAAGTTCAGTGTTATAGAAATCTGCACCTTGATGTTCAGCCATGTATTCTAATAAACCTTGTGGATCATGTGGTGCAAACCAAGTATATTTTCTTCTATCACCTTCAGTAAATTGTTCTCCACTTGTTGACCAATTCCCATCTACGTCACGACCCATTGCATATCCAGTTTCAGGATTAATTGCATTTTTATAATTCATACTTCTATTTAAGAAGAATTTTGCCTCAGCATCTTTTCCAACTGCCATTGCTACTTGAGCTACACACCAGTCATCATAAGAAAATTCAATTGTTCTAGAAACGTTTTCATTAACGTAACCATTAGGTATATATCCTAATGCTTTATAAGCAGATAGTCCAGCGCGTGCTTCATATGGTACGTTTGTAGCTCTATCGCCCCATTTATAAATTGTTCCATCACCTTCTTGAGGAACCATTGCATCTTTCAATACTGCTTCATAAGCTAAATCATAATCAAAACCATCAAATCCTTTATTGATTGCTTCAGCTACAATTGAATCTGCATGTGTACCAATCATAATATTTGTATATCCAGGATTTGGCCATTTTGGCATATAGCCACCTTCTTGATAATTTTGTAATAATGATTGTACCATTTCATCAATCTTATCTGGAGCAACAATTGTCAATAAACTATTTTGTGCTCTAAATGTATCCCATAATGAAAAATCAGTATATGATTTACCTTCATGATATTGATCATCATAAGGACTAAAGTAAATATTTTTTCCATCTACTACTTCGTAGAAAGTTCTTGGATATAATAAAGCATGATACATTGCTGTATAGAAAATATGATTTTCTGATTCTGTTGCACCTTCAATTTGAATTGCATTTAAACGATCATTCCATATATTCTTTGTTTCTTCTTTAACTTCATTAAATTCTTTATCTCCAATTTCTTGTTCAATATTTGCTCTAGCTTGATCAACACTAACAAATGATGTTCCAATTCTTATTTCAACTGTTTCATCTTGTTCAGTATTAAAACTTAAATAAGCACCTGATTTTTGTCCATCAGCTGATGTAGCATCATTTTGGATTTTATAATTTTCATAAGTTCCTTTACCATCTGTATCTTTACTAAATTGAATAACGAAATATCCTTTAAGATTTTCAGGTGGATTATTATTTAAATGAGAACTCATGTTATCATTATTCCATCCAGTAATTTCTCCATTTTCTTCATCAATTTCAATATGTCCGTTTCCACGACCTCTTGCAGATTCAACAAATATTTTTGCTTCATCACTGCTAGGATAAGTAAAACGATAAATCGCACAGCGTTTAGTAGCAGTCATTTCAGCAGTGATTGGTTTTCCTTCTTCTTTACCAGCCGTTACTTTATAGTAATAAGGTGTTGCAGTTTCATCATCATGTGAAAAAGTCAACGCTCTTCCATTTTGATCAGGACTAACATCTCCAATTTGAGGCATAACATTAACATACCCATAATCACCCATCCAAATTGCTGGTTGGTGTGTTGCAAAGAAACCTTTAAATTTTGTATCTTTGTATTCGTAAGAAATGTCACCAATACGATTTTCTCTTGTTTGTGGTGTGAAATTAGTCATTCCAAATGGTGCACTTACAAAAGGTGCAGTTCCTGACCATTCACTATCCCCTTTAAAGTTATTTGTACCGATTAAAGGATTAACATGTTGTACTAAATCCTTAGTTTCATAATCACTTGTTGTAATTTCATAATTCGTACTTTCTTTTGCAAATACAGTCGATGCACTACCTAAGATATTAGTAAGTGCCACCATACCTGTAATCAAGAAAGATATGCTTCTTTTTCCTTTCATATTTACCTCCCACTATTTATGATATGATTTACAATTATTAAAGTCATCACCTCCAATCTTTCACAATTAAAGTATAATATTTCATACTTATTTTAACAATTTTCAACTTTTGTAATTATTTTTTCGAAAAGTCTAAATAAAATTTACGTAAAATAAATTTACGAAAATTTTATACTATTAAAACTGTTCTAAATAAAAAAAGCCCAATTGGGCATTTTCAATATAAGTATTAATATTATTTTTTCTTCGTCTTGATTCTAAACAGTCTCTTCAGTCCTCGGCCTACTACCTGAAAGAAACTCAGTGACTTTACCAGCCGGTTCGATTCTATATATTTGTTTACTGCTCTCAATGTCGCCTTGTTGTCTCTTGTTGAAAATGTAAACCTTCCGTTTTGCTTCGTCACTATCGCAAAGCGCGGTATCCATTTCCCTTTAAAGTTTACTGATGCCATCACATAGTCTATCTCTTCCCATGGTATCTGGATATAGTCCTTGAGATTCTTTTCATTATAGAATTCAAATGCCTTATCCCCTATCATCACCTTCCCATAGTTCGCCATCCCCAGATATGATGTCGCCGCTACTGTATAGTCTACTTTTGTATTCATTGACTGTACCATCTGTATTCTCCTATTTCTCTGTATAAAAAGCTCGGTTTCCCCGAGCTTTTCTTTTACATGATTCCTATTAAATGTGCTCCAATACCTACTATGAATAATGCGATGATTATTATGATTGGTGACACTTTTTTCTTTAATAGCCAGCAGCATAGTAATGTTAATAATAATGCTGCAAGCCCTGGAATTAACTGATCCAAGTTTTGTTGTAATGTTGTTACTTTTACTTCATCCAATGCTGAAGCTCCCAATTGACTGTATGTTGTCAATGCTGACTTGATCCCTTCTGCTCCTGATGGCAGATTTGACCAGTCAATGAATGCTCCTGCTGATTGTGTTACTTCTGATACTGTTGGTGTAAATGAAATACTTACCCAGCGTTGTACCAGTGATCCGATTATGAACATCCCTAATAGTGATGCCCCTTGTGTGATCTTTCCTAATAGCCCTCCTGATAAGTCTTTCGCTATTGATGTTCCTACTTTGTATCCGAATTCTTGTGTATACCAGATGAATGCCATTCTGATTATGTTCCATGCAAAGAAGAATAGTAATGGCCCCACGATATTTCCGCTTAATGCAAGTGATGCTCCTAAGGCACCTAATATCGGTCTTAATGTAAACCAGAATACTGGATCCCCTACTCCGGCTAATGGCCCCATCATTCCGACCTTAACCCCTTGGATTGCCTGGTCGTTGATTTCTGCTCCATTTGCTCTTTCTTCTTCCAACGCTAATGTTACACCCATTACTGGTGCTGATACATATGGATGTGTATTATAGAATTCCATATGTCTCTTTAATGCTTCTATTTGATCCTCTTTATTTGGATATAGTCTTTTGATGGCTGGTATTATTGAATAACACCATCCTCCGTTTTGCATACGTTCATAGTTCCATGAACCTTGAAGGAACTGATGACGCCATGCAACAGACATACGATCTTTTTTTGTTAACTTATATTTTTCTGCCATGTTTATTTTTCTCCCTTCAAGATTAATAATCGTTTAAGATATCTCCTAATGGGTCTCCAGAACCTCCGGCTCCGTTTCCTCCATTAGATCCGCCATTTTCTTTTAATCCTAAATAGATTAATGCTAATGCGATTCCAATTGCCCCTAGTGCAATTAATGTTAATTCTCCAATTGCTGCTAGTACGAACCCTAGTGCAAAGAATGGCCATGTTTCTTTTGTTGACATCATGTTGATTACCATTGCGTAACCTACTGCTGCTACCATTCCCCCACCGATTGTCATACCGTCTGCTAACCATGATGGCATTTGATTCAATGCCCCTGTTACTGCTGATGCTGGTACGAAGCAAAGTGCAGCTGCTGGGATTGCGATTCTGACACCTTGTAATAAGATCGCTAAGATTTGCCACATTTCCATTGATCTCATGTTTCCTTTTTCTGCTGCTGCATCCATGAAGTGTACCATTGGAATTGCAATTGTACGGCAGATCATTGTTAAGAATAATCCAGCTACTGAAAGTGGAATTGCTACTGCAATTGATGTTGAAATAGCAGTTTGCACATCAGTGCTTCCTCCTTCTAATCCTAACACCATGATGATTGCTGATGCTACTGATGCAAGTGCAGCATCAGGTGCAATTGCAGCACCTACGTTTGCCCATCCAAGTGCAATCATCTGTAGCGAACCTCCTAGAATGATTCCTTCTGTTGCATGTCCGCTTACGATACCTATTAAGGTACATGCCACTAGTGGTTGATGGAACTGGAATTCATCTAATACCCCTTCCATACCTGCTAGCAGGGCAACTATAATAATTAATATTACTGTTATGATTGACATTATAATTTCCTCCTAAGCATTTCCTAATTCGGCTTTTGCCTTTTTAAGAAGATTATCGATATTTTCTTTTGAATCACTTGGTACCTTGCGGATATCAAATTTGATTCCTTTCGATTTTATTTTCTCGATTGTTTTTACATCATCTTTATCCATTGCGATTGCTTTATTTACAACCACTTTTCCAATTGAATGCGCCATTGATCCGATGTTTAGTTCTTTGATCTCTACTCCACCTTCGATTGCTTTCAATGCATCCTGTGGTGTTTCAAACAGCAGCATCGCTTTTGTATTTCCAAATCGTGGATCCTTAGCTACCTTGATCATTTTATCAACTGGTACTACATTAGCTTTTACTCCTGGTGGCGCTGCCTGTTCGATCATTTTCTTACGAAGATCATCTCGTGCTACTGAATCTGATACTACGATGATTCGATTTGGATTTGTTGTCTTTGTCCATGTTGTAGCTACCTGTCCATGAAGCAAACGTGTATCGATACGTGCAAGTACATATTTGATCTTTCCGTCTCCGATCACTGTTCCTTCCGGAATTGCTCCTTGAACTGCTGCTTTTGTAGCTGCTGGAGCTGCTTTTACCGGTTCCAGTTTTTCAGGTTTTACTTTTACACCTTCTCTTGCAACTTCTACGATATGTTTTGCAATTTCATGTGCAGTTTGCATTGATAGACGAGAAGCATAAGCTTCAATCAGCATTGGCAAGTTCAAACCAGTAACGATTGCCCATGTGTCTTCATGTCCGTCGATTAGTCCATTAGATTGATTAAAAGGTGTACCACCCCATAAATCAACTAAAAACAAGACCTGTTCCTGATTTTCGAATGTAGCAATTGCTTCTTCTATCTTTGCCTTTAAATCATCTGGTCCTTCGCTAGGCTGTAATGTTACAGCTTTTACATCCTGCTGTTCTCCAAAGATCATTGATCCGGATTGTAGGATTCCGTTTGCGAATTCTCCATGACTAGCAAGAATAATTCCTACCATCTTTTTCTCCTCCCATTCTTTAGTCTTTGAAAGTTATAAGCATTTTTTATAGGAAATATTTATTTCTACAGTATTATTTATATACTTTATTTCCGTTAACTTTACTCATAACTATACTTTAAGTATATAAATATTTATCAATATTTTCAAGAATTTTATATATACTGACCCCTTATAAGTTTTGTAATTTTATTTACAAATCTTGTGAAATTTTAGAACATAAGAATATTTGTAAATTAAATTACGAAATTTCTAACTTTTCAAATTAATAATGTTCATTATAATATATACTAGGTAAATGGGAGGTATAAAAATGTTAATAAGTGCACGAATGCTTGAAATAGTAAAACATTTGTATCAGTACAAAACAACTACATATAAAGAAATAGAACAATCTCTTGGTATTAAAGAAAGAAATGTTAGATATGATGTTGACCGTATTAATGAAATATTAGCAGAAAATGGGCTAGAGCAAATAGAAAGAAAAGGTAAGGGTGTTTTAGAAGTCCCTGCTAATTTTAAAACATATATCTTTGAAACTAATAACGAATTTGTTTATTCACAAGCAGAACGTTCTTCAATATTATTGTTGTATCTTTTCTTTAATAACAAAGAATTAAAACTTAATAAAATTGCAAAGAAAATTCAAGTTTCTCGAAGTACAATTAAAAACGACTTTGATGAGATTGAGCAAATGTTATTAAAAAAGGGATTTGAAATTAAATATGATGATAATTTTATTATCAATGGTGATACAAGACATCGTATTCGCTTTATGGTAGGTGAAATAAAAAAATATATTTCATTAATTAAACATTCAAAATATTTAAATAGTTTTCAAGAATATGTTTTAGAAATTTTAGAACAATCATTTAAGGGTGTTTCATTAAGTAAAATTATTACATCAATTGATGATATGCTTGAAGAAACAAATCGTACATTTACAGATGAAACATATAACTGGTATGTTGCAAATATTTTATGCATGATATGGCTTTTTGAAAAAGATGGAATACCTGCTTTTGATCTTGGCTTTTTAGAAAGAGATGATCAAAATATTGATAAATTTATATTCCGGTTAGAAACACTTTTAAATAAAGAAATCGATAAAAAAAATCGTAATAAAATGATAAATTTCTTAAGTTATTTAAATTTATATGCAAAATCAGAAAATAGTTTAGATATGGTAAATGTTGAAGCAATAGTTACTAATTTTATTTCCGGAATGTCTTTAGAAATGGGAATTCCATTTCAAAATGATCCAATTTTAATCGAAGGGTTGTTCAATCACATTGTTCCACTTATTCAACGGATTAAATTAGGTGTAGTAGTTGATGAAAATGTTATTTCATTATTATCTACAAAGAATTTAGAAGTATATGAAATTGTATCTCGAGTTATAACAAAAATAGATATTTTAAACAAAATTACAAATGAAAATGAGATTGCCTATCTAACAATTCATTTTATTGCTAGTCTAAAAAGAATCAATACCACTAATCGTAAAAAAGTATTACTCGTATGTGGACATGGTTATGGCACAACAACTATGTTAAAAGAAACATTATTAACTGAATATCAAGTTGAAATAGTTGACACAATTCCAAAATATAAAATATCAAGTTATCAAAACTTTGATAATATCGATTTAGTTATTACAACTACAAAATTAGATGTTGGTATTGATTATTTAAAAGTAAATCCAATTTTAACAGAACTAGATGATAGATGTTTGATTAATGCTGGAATAGCCAGAAGAACACCGTTATCAAATTATTATTCAATAAATAAATCTTTGGACTTTTTAACTGATGAAGATAGATTAAGGGTATTAGATGTTATTAGGGAAGAACTTGGATATCGTGATTTATGTAAACCGAAGAAAATTGCTAAATTAAGTGATTTATTAAGTGAAAATGTTATTAAAATCGTTGATGAAGAAATGACATGGGAAGAAGCCATTATACAAAGTTGTAGTATCATGGAAAATATCAATGCTATTAATAGAAACTATATGGAATCTATTTTTGATATAATTGAACAAAATGGTTTTTATTCAATTATTGATGGTTCATTTGCATTATTACATGGAAATTGTGATATTGGCGTGTATAAAACATCTATGAGCATGATCATTAATAAGAAAAAGATAAAATTTGGAGAAAAAGAAGTTAATATAATTTTCTGTTTATCTAGTAAAGATCAAAAAGAACATATACCAGCGATTATTAATCTTATGAAATTAGAAAAAACTACAGATTTCATAAAGTATGTTTTAAAAGCCGATTCAAGTAAAGAAGCGTATGAAACATTAGTACAATATGAAAGGAGAATTATATAATAATGTATCTGGCAGATAAAGAATGCGTAGTATTTGATATCCCAGATACTACAAAAGATAACGTAATAAAAACTTTAATTAGTAAACTTGATAAAGTAGGATGTATCTCTAATGTCGAAGAATTTTATAAAAATGTTTTAGACAGAGAAGAAATTTGTGCTACAGCAATAGGAAACGAAATGGGTTTACCTCACGGCAAAACTTCAAATGTATTAAGACCATCTATTTGTTTTGGTCGATTACTTAATCCAGTAATATGGAATGAAAAAACAGGCGAAAAGGTTAAATATGTTATATTGATAGCTGTTCCAGAAAAAAATTCATCTGATGTACATATGAAAATTATTTCTTCTTTAGCCCGTAAATTAATGCATACAGAGTATCGAAATATATTACTAAACGGAACCCAAGAAGAAGTATTTGACTTTTTAAATGCAACAGTAGAAATATAAATTATATATAATGATTTGTTGTAGTATAATACAGATATGTATACCATCTTAATGGAGGATGAAAATGAAAAAAATACTAACAAATTTAAAACGTCATTTACTTACTGGTACATCTCATATGATTCCATTTATTGTAGCAGGAGGAATTTTATTTTCAATTTCAGTTATGTTAAATCCCGATGGGGCAACGGCCCCATCAGGAGATAGCAATACTTTTCTTTATGGCTTATCACAGATTGGAAATGCAGGATTAACTTTATATATTCCAATTCTTGGTGGATATATTGCATATTCTATTGCTGATAGACCAGGATTAGCCCCTGGAATGTGTGGAGCATGGATTGCTAGAGATATTGGTGCCGGCTTTTTAGGCGGAATAGCTGCTGGCTTTATTGCTGGTTATATTGTCAACCAATTAAAAAAAATCAAACTATCTACATCTTTAAAATCATTAGGTACAATTTTTTTATATCCATTGGTTGGCACCTTTTTAACAGGTGGCATTGTATTTTGGTTAATTGGAACACCACTAAGTATGTTGATGAATGAACTAACAGAATGGTTAGCAGGCATGAGTGATGCTGGATTAATTCCTTTAGGTTCTATTTTAGGAACAATGACAGCATTTGATATGGGAGGACCAATAAATAAAGTATCTACTTTATTTGCTCAAACCCAAGTAAATACTTTACCCTATTTAATGGGAGGAGTTGGTGTTGCAATTTGTACGCCGCCACTTGGCATGGGACTAGCAACATTATTAGCACCAAAAAAATACAGTAACGAAGAAAAACAAGCAGGTAAAGCTGCAATTATAATGGGCTGTGTTGGAATTACAGAAGGAGCAATTCCTTTTGCTGCGAATGATCCAATAAGAGTTATTCCTTCTATTTGTGTTGGAGCAGCAATTGGAAATGTAATTGCATTTCTATCAGGTGTACTAAATCACGCCCCATGGGGTGGATTTATTGTATTGCCCGTAATAGAGGGACGATTAGGATATATTCTAGGTATCGTTATCGGTTCAATTATTACTGCTATAATGGTAAATTTATTAAAAAAAGTAAATACAGATAAAACTGATTATAAAGATAATTTAGATGATATTGAATTAAATTTTGAAGAACTATAATACATTATAAAGGAGTGGAGAGAATGAAAGTTGTTGGATGTACTGCATGTCCTTCAGGAGTAGCACATACATATATGGCTGCTGAAGCATTAATGTTATCAGGAAAAAAATATGGTGTCGAAGTACACATGGAAACTCAAGGGGGGTGTGGGATTGAAAATAAATTAGATCCTAAAGATATCGAAGAAGCAGTTTGTGTTATTTTATCAAATGATATTAATATCGAAGGAGAAGATCGTTTTAAAGGAAAAAAGGTTCTCCGTATGGGAGTTTCTGATTTAATTGAAAAATCAGATGCAATTATTTCAAAAATCAAAAAAACATTTTAAATGGTTAATCATTTTTAGAAATATAATAAATATGTGTATCAAACATAAATTAGTGAATTTCTTTTCCATCTATTACTGTTAAATTAAAATGCAAATATTCATTAATTATGATAATCTATCTCATAAAGAGTTTGTTAAATCGAGCAAACTCTTTTTTTATTGTTTTCTATAATGTTTTTATATTCAGTAATTTAACTAAATCCAATTTTAATAATTATATAAGATTATTAATCCTTGTTTGATATCTATAACGAATTTAAATCAAACTCTTTCTAGCCTATTATTTCCTATTTCTTTATTTTTAGTTATTTAATATACAGTATTCCAATTTAAACTATGATGAATACTATCTTTTTAAAGATATCTAATTAAATTTTTTTCATACAAAAAAAAACCTTTCATGACATGATTAAATTACTTATATCAATCTATCAAGAAAGAATAATATCATGTACGATGATATCACTTATATTTTAAAATTAAGTCATGACAATGTACTATTCTGCATTAAAAAACTTTTTATCTTTCATAAGTTCTATATTAAAGATTATTAAAATATTAAACTTAATTATGAGACACTTTAATGCTTAAAAATGTAGCAAATGACATATTATCTCTATATTTCTAAATTTATTTGATATTTAAATTAAAATTTCTATATATCGCATACAAAAACGGGATGATTTAATCATCCCGTAAATTATATATGACTATTAATCATTTTCTTTTTTTCTAAGAACTTTAGCTCCTGCAATACTTAATAATGCTAATCCTGCTAATGTTCCTACTAGTGCATCATCACCTGTTTTTACACTTACTGTACTATCACCATTACTTACTGGTGTTTTTGCAGTATTGTCTACTGGTGCTGTCGTATTTGCTTCTAAGCTATTGATTGCTTTTTCTAATACATCTTTTGCACTATTTACTTCTTCTTGAGTTGCATTTGGATTTTCAAATGTTGCTTTAGCTGCTGCTAAGGCACTTTCTACTACAGCATATGATGCTTTTGTATAGTTTGCACTATCTAATCCTTCTGCTTTATTGATTAATTCTTCTAATAAGCTCTTATCTGGAATTAATCTTAAATTCAAGAATGCTGTTACTAATTCACTGTATGCTGTGTTTACTTCTTCTTGCATTGCATTTTCATCGTTATATACAGCAATTGCTTCATTTAATTCTGCTTCAAATGCTGTCCATGTATCTGTTGAGTATTTAGTTGAATCTAATCCACTAACTTTATCAATGAATGCTTTTAATGCTGTTTTATCTCCTTTGTAGAATTCTAATTTATGCATTGCTTCAGCTAAACGATCAAATGCTGCATTTACTTCTGGTTGCATTGCATTTTCATCTGCATATACTTCTTTAGCTTCTTGTAATGCTGCATTGAATTCTTCTACTACAACTGGGATTACATTATCTAAATTAGCTTGATCAGCTAAGTCAATTGCAATCTTTAATGCTGTTTTATCTCCTTTGTAGAATTCTAATTTTTGCATTACTGATGATAAACGATCAAATGCATTATCTACTTCTTTTTGTGTTGCATTTGCTTCATTATATACTGCATTTGCTTCATCCCTAGCTGCTTTGAATTCTTCTACAACTACAGGAATTACATTTTCTAATTGTTCATCAGTTACAGCATTTGCTTTATCTACTGCCATTTTTAATAATGTTTTATCAGCAGTTGCCATGAAATTAAAGTAATCAACATTTGCTACATATGCTTGATCTACATCAACTGGATCATTTCCTACAAATGTAAAATATAAATCATGTAATCCAATAAATTGATTACGAACAGCTTCAGGAATTTCTACTGTTGTTGTAACATAGTTACCCCATCCGCCAGTTTTAGTAGTACCTACTGTAAATAATGGATCACCATCACGTGAATCTACACGTACTTCGATTTCACCTTTTTCACATCCATCACTATTTTGTACTGAATATCTAACTTCAAGTTTATCTGGAGCTGTATTAAATTCTACATCACGGTATCCTACCCATGTATCTTTTTTAACACCACCAATATTTGTACCATCATTTACGATGCTACTATGACTTGTATCAAAGCTTTCTGCTTCAATTTTTTCTAAACCATCTCTAACGTTTTCAACACGTTTAATGATATCACGTAATGCATTGTATTGTGCTACGATTTCATCTTGAGTCGCATCTGGATTATCAACCACTGCTTGAGCAGCTGCAATACCATCATTTAAGATTTGTTTTACTGTATCACTCATTTGAGATTGATCAATTTCTTTAGCACTTGCAATTACTTTGCTCAATAAATCTTTTGTAATACCTGAATAATCATCTGCATCTCCAAGTAATTCAACTTCTGATAAAGTTGTTCCACCTTTTAATGCTAATTTATAATATTGATATGCTGATGGAGCATCTACACCGAATGGTCTAGTATATCTTCCCCATTCGAATTCGACATTATCTCTATTTGCAATTTCTGTCCATTCACTTCCATCATTTGATCCATATAATACAAATGAGCTAGGAGCGGCAGCTTGTTGATCTTTTGTTGATGTTAAAGTCATCATATTTACAGTTACAGGTCTATTAAAGCTATAATATAATTCTGTATCTTCTGTAAATGTTGCAGCATTATTTGAATTGTTATCAAATAAATTAGTAATATCGCTAACATCTTTTCCAGAAACAGTATCTTTATTAACATACATAGCAAATTCATCTGTAACATCTAAGCTTGAAACAGTTAAATCTTCATCTGGATTTGGAACTTCGCTTCCAGTTGTAATTGAAGTACCATCTCCTTCAACACCCCATTGTTTATTTGGAGTAGATCCCATATTGAAAACAATTTCTCCACCATCAGTTAATGTTTTTGCAGAAATGAAGCTTGAATTATGAGCTTCTCCATTAACAGTCATTGATTGAACATAAACATTTTCATCACTATTGTTATTAGCTTTGATTGTTAATGTTTTACCATTTTCTAAATGAATAGTTGCTTCATCATATAACGGAGAGCCAATAGCATATTCACCACTACCCATATTTACTGGGAAGAATCCAAGTGATGATAAAACTTGCCATCCACTCATTTCACCATTATCTTCATCACCTAAGTACCCTTGTCCAAAATCAGCACCTACATAACATCTATGTAATACATCACGAACTAATGCTTGTGTTTTCCAAGGTTGTTTAGCGTAATTGTACATGTAAATAATACCATGTGAAGGTTGGTTACTATGACCATATTGTCCTAACTTAACTTCACGTGCTTCTCTTTGTTCATGAATACCACCTACACCATCAGTTGCATTATATCCATTATAAGTACCTTTTGTTGTAAAGATTGTATCCATTCTTGCTGCTAATGCTTCAGTTCCACCATATAAGTTAGCAAGACCAATTCCATCTTGTGGTACTGTTACAGTCATGTTATATGCATCTGTTTCAGTGTAATCTCCTCCCCAGAATGTTGGATCAAAACTATCTCCACTAGTAAATTCACCATTAGCATTTTTACCTTTAAACCATTTTTCAGTTGGATCATCAGATGAACCATCAAATAAATTTACATAGTTTAAAGCTCTGTTACGATAATATTCTACTTCGTCTAAATATGTTTGTGCAGCTTCTTCGTCACCTGCAGCTAAAGCTTCATCAGCTAATCTTTGAGCCATTTGTGAAATACCATAGTCATTGATATAGCCTTCCATTGACCATGAGAAACCTTCACCTGTTGAATTAGTTGTGTATCCTCTGAAAATAGATGTAGTTAATTCAGCTCTACCACCTAAAGTCAAGTTTTCAACATTTGCAACTGATGCGTTCTTTAAAGCTGATTTATAAGCATTTTCAATTTCAAAGTCTGCACCTTTTGCTGCTGCATCACCAAAAATTACATCTGAACTTGTTCCTACCATTGAGTTTGTTCCACCTGGAGCAACCCATCTAGGAACCCATTCACCATCATTGTAATGTTCAACTAAACCGTTTAACATTTCTTCATATTTTTCTGGAGTCAATAATGAATAAGCAGCCCAAGTAGTATGATAAGTATCCCAGAAACCGTTATTATAATATAATTCGCCTTCTTTTACTTCATCACTTACTGTACTCTTATATTCCCAAACTGGTTCTTCATTAGTTCCAGTATTTTCTGATAATAAGTTTGGATAACAGAATAATCTATATAAGTTAGAATATAGAGTTACTTTTTGTTCATGAGTAGCTCCTTTAACTGTAATAACATCTAACTTGTCATTCCATTCTTCTCTACTATCATTATAAACTTCATCAAAGTCTTTTTCTTGAAGTTCTAAATCAAAGTTCTTTTTAGCTTGTTCAGGACTAATGAAAGATGTAGCAACTTTCATTTCAACTGTTTGAGCATCACCAAAGTTAATAATAGCAGAATTTTCTGAACTATTTCCATAACGAGAATCTGTCCATTCTGTATCAAATTCCCCATATATGTACATAGTTTTCATACCATTACTATTATTGTTTGTATAAGCTGTAAATGATTTATGATCATCATTTAAAGTAACTTTTTTATTGCTTCCACGAACTGAATCTAAAATTACGTTATGATAAGTCGCAGTATCATCAAATGTAAATTTAGTTGCAGATCCATGCAATGTTGGTGATAATTCTAATTTTGATCCAGCTGCATTTCCTTCTGTAAATTCAACTGAATAGTAATGAGCTTTTGCAGTTTCATTTTCATGTGAGAATTTTGCAGCTCTTTCATTTGCTCCAATTGAAGAATCACCATTTGGATCAATACTTGTATTTACCATGTATTCCCAGTTTCCACGGTCACCAACCCAGTAACTTGGTTCATGGCTTACACTAATATGTTTAAGAGTTCCTGTGTTACCATTTTGTTGATATGTATATAACTTGTTATCACCACTATTAGTTACTGGTGCCCAGAAGTTAAATCCATGTGGTACTGTAACTAAAGGTGCAGTTAATCCACGTGAGAAGTTTGGTGAGTCATTAGTTCCACGTAAGATATTTACATATTCAGCTAAGTTGTTGTCATCATATTCTTCTAAAGCTTCTTCATAGATTTTTACATTATCTAAATAATTTCTAAAATCTACATCTTCTTCAGCTTTATTGTCTTTGTTGTCATAAGCAACTAATACTTCAGTAATTACTTTACCTCTCAAGCTTGGATATTCTCCTAAACGAGCAGTAATTTTATTCCATTGATTAGTTGTTAATGTACGAGAATCCCCTTGACCTTGTGGTGTTAATAAATTACCATTAGTATCTTCGATTCCCATATCACTCAAATATGTTCCATCACTAAATTTTAAATCAACTGCCATATTCATTTGTGTCCAGTTATAATCATATTCTCCATTAATTAAACCTGGGAAAATCAAATAACTTAAAGCAGTATTTTCAGTAATTGTAATATTTAAGTCTTTGTACAAAGTATTCCATGAATGAGCAGCTCCTGTTCCTAGATGTTTACCTGATACTTCTAGAGCAAAGCCATCATCCCATCCTACATTTGTACTTTGGTTCCATGCTTCAGTTGGACCAGTTGAAATTTTAGTGACCATAGTTGGTTCTACAACTTCTTCTTTTTCTTCACCTGTTCCTAAAAGCAAATCAGCAAATTGTGTTAACTGATTATTTCCTTGGTTTGCAGTAACTTCAATTTTGTAATATTGATATGCAGTTGGTGTTGCAATTGCATATTCTTTCTTTTCAAATCTTGTTGAAAATGCTTGATCACTTTGTTGATCGATTACAACCCATTCATTTCCATCTGTAGATCCGTAGAATGTCCAATTTTTTGGATCACGTTCTGGAGAATCGTTTGCTGATACCATCGCATAGCGATCTAAAGTTTTTGCTTCTTCAAAAGCAAACTCTACATGAACTGGGTTATCTTCTGATGGAACATTATCATTAGTTAAGAATTTTGATCCAGAATCCCCATCGAATAGTTTAACTTTTCTTTCAGCATCATTGAAGTCGCTGCTTCCAGTAACGGTACTTAGATCAACTTCTCTAGTAACATCACCTTTGATCAAATCAGCAGGAACAAACCCCTCAATGTTTTCACTACCTTTAGTTTTGTCAACTGTATTTTCTAAAAATCCTTCTTCACCATTGAAAGAAGTTTCCCACAAAATAATATCTTCTGTGAGCTGATTTCTAGTATCAGTTGCAAGAACATTGATTGGGCAAGAACTAATAATAGTAGTTGCACTAATCAATCCAGTAGCAAAATACGAAAATAGTTTTTTCTTTCTTGCTTTCATTTTCTTTTTCTTTCTCCTCCTTATAATTTTATATCTTAATTATATCATTCGTTTTATTTATTTTAAGTTATAATATTTGTAATTTTTTTTACAAAATTTATAACCGCTTACCATATTTGTACGTTTTTCTTCTATATAAGTAACAAAATTAAAAAGTCTTTCTAACTCTTTATCTAGAAAGACTCAAAATCTTAACACAAACTAAACAAAACTAAGCTTTCATCATCCAATTAGATTTTAAATAATACATTAAAAAAACAATTGAACTTAAGGTCCATGTTAATGGATATGCCCAAAATACTACTTCAATTTTAGGGACAAAAGATACAACAATAGAAATATACGTAACTCGAATTATACACCAACAAACAAGCATAACTAACATTGGAACAATTGATTTACCTGCCCCTCTTAATATCCCAGCAATACAATGAGAAAATGCTAACAAAAAATAAAATAATGTTACTGTTCTTGCCTGTGCACTACCAAATTCAATAACCGCTTTTGTTCCATCAAACATTGCAATCAATTGTGGAATATATATGTAAATTACAATTCCTACTAACTCTGCTAAAATCAAAGAACAAATTATTCCAAATCTAGATCCTTTTTTTACTCGATCATATTTCTTTGCTCCTAAATTTTGACTAATAAATGTTGTTAGCGCCATCGCAAAACATGTTATCGGTAAAAAACCAAATCCTTCAATTTTTGAATACGATCCACATCCTGCTACTGC
The DNA here is from genome assembly GCF_025149465.1 of Thomasclavelia spiroformis DSM 1552. Lineage (NCBI taxonomy): Bacteria > Bacillati > Bacillota > Erysipelotrichia > Erysipelotrichales > Coprobacillaceae > Thomasclavelia > Thomasclavelia spiroformis. The sequence goes on from NZ_CP102275.1 coordinate 2,117,560, forward strand.
CATTTTTCCAAAACTATTAATATGACTTTGAACTACAACATTTGCAAGTGCAATAATAGAATTTTGAACTCCAGTTGGTAAACCATTAGAAATAACTTGTTTTAATAAATAACGATTAAAACGAATATCTTTAATAACCAAACGATATTCTTTAGGTGCTTTTGTTAAATGTACAATACATAAAATTGCACTAATAATTTGTGAGATAATTGTTGCTAAAGCAGCAGAACCAACCCCCATATTAAATCCAGAAATAAAAACAAGATCCAAAACAACGTTAATAATTGATGAAATAATTAAATAATATAATGGATGTTTACTATCCCCTACAGCCTGTAAAATACCAGTTAAAAAATTATATAAGACAAATGCAATCGATCCCATAAAATAAACTCTAAAATAAATAATTGAATTCGGTAATACATCTTTAGGTGTTGCCATTAATTCAAGTATTTTAGGTGCTAAAATAACACCACACAAAGTTAAAAAAATTCCTGAAACAATTCCCAAAGCAATAGTAGTATGAATCGCTAAATGAACTCTTTTATAATCCTTTGCCCCAAAATAACGGGCAATAACTACACCTGCCCCTACAGCAATCCCATTAAAAAAACCGACTAATAAAAAAATCAAATTTCCTGAAGAACTTACCGCTGCTAAAGCACTACTTCCTAAATAATTTCCCACAATCAGTGAGTCAGCAGTATTATATAACTGTTGAAATAAATTACCTAAAAATAACGGTATTGCAAAAGCAATTATCGTTTTAGCAATTGAACCTTCACACATTGAAGTCCCCTGTTTCATATCTATCCCCCTTTAAATATAATAAATTCTATCACATATTTTGCACTTGTAAAATAACAAAATCATTACGATAATTAGTAAATTAATATATTAGCTATTTTTTAATAACTTTATTGACATATAATAACAAATAGTTATAATTCTAATTATATCAATTATAACTATTTATAAGGAGGTATTATGGAAAAATCATTTCACTATTTACTGATGTTGAACTATACATATTTTCAAAAAAGTATTTTTGAAAAAGTTAAATCATCAGGGTTAACAATGGGACAACCTAAGATACTAGATTATCTTAGCGAACATGACGGTGCAAACCAAAAAGAAATTGCGAATGCTTGTAATATTGAGCCAGGCTCTTTAACTTCTATTTTAAACAGAATGGAAAATAAAGAACTAATTGAAAGAAAAATGTTAAATAACAATCGCAGATCTTATCATATTTATCTAACAGAAAAAGGAAAACAGCTACAAATTCAAGTTGTTCAATCATTTAAGCAATTAGAAAAAATTGCATTTTCAAACTTTAGCAATGAAGAAAAAATAATTTTCATTAATATGTTTGAAAAAATATATTTAAATATGAAAGAAGGGTATAAAAAAAGTGATAAAAATTAAAAGATATATAGTTTTTTTGATCGGACTGTTTATCAGTTCATTAGGGGTAAGTATTATTACAAAAGCTAATTTAGGAACATCCCCAATCTCCTCAATTCCTTATGTACTAAGTTTGAAATTTTCTCTAACTCTTGGACAATTTACAATTCTTTTTAGTATTTTATTAGTAGCTTTACAATTATTAATTTTAAGAAAAAATTTTAAATTAGAACATTTATTACAAATTCCTATCTCTTTTTTATTTGGATACTTCATTGACTATACGATGATTTTATTATCAAAAATGTCATTTAATAAAAATTATTTATTTTCAATCATATTTCTAATTATCGGTTGTTTAGTATTAGCTATTGGCGTATATTTAGAAGTTATAGCAAACGTTGCCATGCTTCCAGGGGAATCATTTGTAAGAGCAATAAGCGACACATGGCATAAAAAATTTGGTACTATAAAAGTAATTTTTGATGTCTCAATGACAGTCATTGCTGGAATATTATCATTTGTCTTTTTTTATCAACTTCAAGGTATTCGTGAAGGAACAATTGTTGCTGCTATATTAGTTGGATTTATCGTTGGAATATTTAATAATTTATTTTCCAAGATCAAAGATAAATTGCTTGTAAAAAATCGCCTGACTTAAATGTAAACATAATAAAATAATCTAATACTTTTATAAATTAATAATTTTATATCTATAAAAAGATTCTAAAATATTTATTTAATTTTGATAACACAAAAGGATAGTATCAGAACTTATGAAGAATTCCTGATACTATCCTTTTTATTCACTTAATTAACAAATAAATAATTTTTTTATAAATTTCCATCATATCAGCTAATTTATTATATATTTCTTATAACTTACAAATCACTTAAAAAACAATAATTCTAATCAAATAAGCTATTTGCTCTTATATACATCATTAATTTTATAGATTCAACTTCTTTTTATCAAAATTATATATTGATTAAAAATGATCAATCATAATTACATCACTTAAAAAGCATATAAAATATATTCTCTTTTTAATAATCCAAATAATATATGTTATAATTCTTCATACTGAATTAATTGTACCTAAAAACTATAAAATCAGTTAAATTGATATATTTTGATATTTATATTTCAAAATAATAAAGAACTACTTTATTGTATATATTCTCCTTTCACCTTCACCACAATCATTAATTATTTAATAACTCTGGTGGAGGTGAGGGGAATCGAACCCCTGTCCAAGCATAATCCCTCCAAAGCGTCTACAGTTTAGCTCATTGAATAAATTTAATTAGGCTACAATCAATGAGCAATTTTCCACCTAACGAGCTTATTAAATTTTCGTAATAGTTAACTAAGCAATAACTACTCTTATCCTATGCGTTATGATACCAGTTATTTAGTTATAGGCACACTAAACAGTGGCAGCTTTCATGTCTATGTCGACTAAGCGAAAGCGTAATTAGTTTGTCTGTTTCCAGTTATTTTTTGGTGCATTTTACGAATGCCTTCGACTGCAGCTAAGGTCAGACATATACCTGTCGAACCCAGGACACCCCCAAGATTAATAATTCTTTAGAGCTCTTTGGATTTCTCTTTTAGAGTCTCTTTCTTTTATATCTTGGCGTTTATCATAAAGTTTTTTACCACGGGCAAGCCCTATTTCTAGTTTAACTTTACTACCAGTATTAAAGTATAACTTAGTTGGGACAACTGTCAAGCCCCCTTCTTTTAATTTATTTGAAATTTTTAAAATTTCTTTTTTATGTAAAAGAAGTTTTCGATTACGTCTTGGTTCATGATTAAAACGATTACCATGACTATAAGGAGAAATGTGCATATTTTCAACAAAAGCTTCATTATCTTTTATTCTTACAAAAGCATCTTTTAAATTAACATTACCTAAGCGAACAGATTTAATTTCTGTTCCTTTTAATTCAATCCCTGCTTCATATGTATCTAAAATAAAATAATCATGATACGCTTTTTTATTATTTGAAATTATTTTCATGTCCATTTCTCCTTCCTTGATTTATCGATATTTACTTTTTACGCGTTTTGATTTACGTCTTTCATTTTGATTATGATGATTAAATCGTGATTCTCTGCGACTTCTTTGATGTCTTGATTTCTTATGTTTTCTTTTATCATCATGATATGTGTTTATTATAACAGTTTTTCTTGTCTTTTTGTTGGATTTCATGCCAACAATTTCAAAATCTACTGCCTTATCAACTTTAGAGGCACTTGATACTTTTACTTTCACTCGATCTGACATTTTAAATACTTTACCTGTTCTTTGACCAACATATCGAAGATTCTTTTCATCAAAAAAATAAAAATCATCGACCAAATCACTAACATGAACTAGTCCATCAATAGTATTATCCAACTCTACAAAAAAACCAAAATTAGTAATCGAACTAATAATTCCTTCAAATTCCTCTCCAATATGTTTTTCCATATATTCAGCAATTTTCATATCATCTACTTCACGTTCAATATCAATTGCCTCACGTTCACGATTTGAGCTTTGAAGGGCAATTTCTGGCATTATTTCCTGATAATGTCTTATAGTTTGGTCATCTATACATTTTTCAAATAAGTATTTTCTAATTAATCGATGAACAATCAAATCAGGGTAACGTCTAATTGGTGAAGTAAAATGTGTATAGAACTCATCAGCCAAACCAAAATGTCCTAGACATTGTTCATCATATCGTGCTTTTTGCATACAACGTAGTAATAATGTAGAAATAATCGTATGTTCAGGAGTATCCTTACTTGCTTCAATGATACTACTTAATTCATTAGGATAAATATGTTCTAATGAACCTTTGATCGTATATCCCATAACTTTAGCAATCGAACTAAATTGCATTAATTTTTTTGTTTTAGGTTGCTCATGAACACGATATATAAATGGTAATTCTAACCATTTAAAGTGTTTTGCAACTGTTTCATTAGCCAATAACATGAATTCTTCGATAATTCGATCACTAGCCCCACGATTTCTTAAAACAACATCTACTGTTTCACCTTTGCTATTAACAATTACCTTTGCTTCTTTAACATCAAAATCAATAGCTCCACGCTTTGCTTTCCTTTCTTGTAAAATTGAAGCTAATTCCTGCATTAAAAAGAACATATCCTTTACATGACTATACTCTAATTGTAATGCTTGATCACCATCTAATATCTTATTTACATTAGTATATGTCATTCTTTCTGTTGAATTAATTATAGCAGGTACAATTTCATGATCAACAACTTCACCTTTTTGATTAACTTCCATAAAACATGAAATTGTAAAACGATCAACCTTAGGGTTTAAAGAACATATTCCATTCGATAATTTATGTGGCAACATCGGAATAACACGGTCAGCCAAGTATATTGATGTTCCACGTAAAAAAGCCTCTTTATCTAATGGCGATCCTTCCTTTACATAATAAGACACATCAGCTATATGTACCCCTAAATAATAATTACCATTTACTAGTTTTTTTAATGAAATACCATCATCCAAATCCTTAGCATCATCGCCATCAATAGTAACAACGACTTCATTTCTTAAATCAACACGATCACTTACATCAATTCCATCTAATGCATCTGGTATACTTTCAATTTGATCATAAACGTTTTTAGGAAACTCTACCGGTGCATCATGATCATACACAATCGATAAAATATCAACACCCGGATCATTTTTATGCCCCAAAATCTTTTCTACATTACCTTTTAAAACAGGCTTATAAACTTTAATTTCAACTAAAACTTTATGACCAACAATTGCTCCATGTAAATGAGCATGATCTACATAAATAGGTTTATTAAACTTAGAATCATCAGCTTCAACATAATATTCTCGTCTACCCTTTTTTATTTCACCCACTAATTTTGTTTGACCTCGTTTAATAACTCGAAGTATTTTCCCCTCTGGTTTTTCAGGATCACCAATTGGATTGATTTCAACTAAAACAACATCTTTATTAAAAGCATCTTTTAAATTATCGGGCGAAATAAAAATATCTTTTTCCTGGCCATCTACCGCTACAAAACCAAAGCCCTTTTTATTGATTGTTAAAGTACCTAAAACCATTCCAAATTGATTTGGTAGATAGTAATGATTGTATTTATTTCTAACTATTTTTCCACTTTCTTCTAAATTATTCATTAACTTAACTAATTGAATAAATTTTTCACTAGAAGTACATTCCAATTTTTTTGCTAATAAATCGATTGAACGTTCTAAAAAATTATCATCACTTAACAACGATAATATTTCGTCTTCCATCGATTCACCTCCTTAATTAAAATAAAAATAGGACCAATAGTCCTATTAATTATGACATTCTAATAATAATGGCAATAACGAAGAATGCAATCGTTAAACCAGCAGTAATTCTTGTAATTATTAAATCTGCGCCACGTTCTTTTTGTTGAGCAAACAAGTTTGAACTTTGACCTGTTAAAGCATTAACAATTCCATCTGACTTACCACTTTGTAATAGACATAATATAATAAGTACTATTGATATTATCACTAATAAGACATTTAAAATAGTGCCAAACATAATATACCTCCTATTTGATATTTTGATACATTGCTAGAACATAATAACATAATATTTCTAAAATTTCAACGATTTAATCATACTTTAGCCATTACTACACCTAAATTTTCTTTTCGAATATAATAACTTCTAAATTACAATAACTAGATGTTGCAATTTCTTTAAAACCCATCTTTTTCCAAAAAACTAATCCTTTAAAATTATCCCTAATACAAGCTAGTTGAATCCGATTATAAAAATCACCATATTTTTTAACTACTTTATTCAAAATCTCTTTACCAAAACCTTTTCTTTGATAACTTTCATCAACCAAAAACAATCCTATCCAAAGACATTTATCGTCATGAATCATTGAAAAACGATAACCAAGTTGATAATCGATTAAACCTACCATTTCATTTTTAAAATATACTTTATAGATAAAATGATCGACTTCATCAAATCCATCAGGAATAACCATATCATTAATCAAATATTCTTTAGTTGGAATAATTTCTTGTAACATATAATATCCTTTTTGCCTTAAATGAAATTGATACAATTCATTATCCAATTCCAAAACTCTTCGATATTTAAGCATTATCAATCCCTACCACATAAAAACGTTCATTTTCTAATACTAATACAATATTAGCACTTTTTGAAATTTCTTCAACTTCGCGATTGAATTCCAATGATATTAACACATTATAATACTCATTATCCTCTAAACCATCAACTACCACTTTAGAAGGTGAAAAAGAAATTATCTCATAATCAACAACCTCTAATTTAGGATATTTTTCTTTATATGTGTAAAATGATTTTAACGCAAATGAACTTAACTCACTTTGTAAACTTGGATAAACATAATCTAAACCACCAACTTGATTATCCTTTTTTCCTTTTAAAGTAAAATAATCAGCTGCAAAATATGCTGCTACTAATTGACATTCTTCACTTACAAGCTTATTTTGATACGATTTATCTAGTCTAATATAGATATCATCTAATAATTGTGTTGACCCTGTTTTAACATAAGGCGTAACACGAGTTTCTTCAGCTATCGGTTTGTTATCATCATCAAATAAATAAAAACCAGCTCCACCTATTATAAGTACTAAACAGCTAATAATAATTAAACGATCGATAATAACTCTTTTTTTACTTCTTTTTAAACGATAACGTTCTAAAAATTTAATTTTAGGTAATCGATCACTTTGTATAAAGATATTAATAATCGTCAATAGTGGTTTATATTTTCTACTAACCATATTCGTCATTTCTACAAACAATTCAAAAATTAACATTAAAATAATAAACATTATTGTTCCAAGTAATGAATCATATAAATATATGTATGATGTTAACGAAAACAAAAATGTTATTCCGTAAAGAACAATAACACTTTTACGGTGACCCAATTTTAACTTAAACATCAAATTATGATGTAAATGAGCTTTATCCGCCTCGCTAAATTTTTTATGATGCACTTTTCTACGAATAATTGCAATTAAAGTATCCATGATCGGAACCATTAATACAACAATAGGTGCTCCTAAAGTAAAAAATGTAGAAACATTATATCCAAAACCAAGCAAAGAAATAACCGAAATCATAAAGCCAATATACAACGCCCCACAATCTCCAAGAAAAATCTTCGCTGGATGAAAATTATAAAATAAAAATCCCATTATCGCACCAGCCAAAACTAATGATAACGACGCAATATCGGTTCTTCCACTTGTTAAAGAAGTAATTGAAATAGTAAATAAAACAATTATCGATATTCCTGATGACAATCCATCAAGTCCATCAATCAAATTAATTGCATTAGTTATACCTACAATCCATAAAACAGTTATTGCTCCGGGTAATATCGGTGGCCAGTTAGCAGGTAAAAAATCAAATCCCTTTAAATAAATATCACCATACAATATCACAATTAATGCTGCAATCAATTCAACAATCAATTTTGTTTTTGGCGATAAATCATGGACATCATCAAATAAACCGATAAAAAAAACTAAAAAACTAGCAATTAATATCGCATTTATTTGTGGATCAGTTTTTAAAAATATCACCATCCCAATTAATGAACTAATATAAATCGCATACCCACCAATTCGAGGGACTTCAACTTTATGAACAGTTCTCTTGTTTTTATGTGCTACAATTCCTAACTTTGCTCCTATTTTCATAACTATCGGTATCAACAAAGCCGTAATTACCATTGTAACAACAAACGACATGATTAAACTAGGATTCATCTTTTCACACCTCATCTTGTATATATTATCAATTATTTTTAAGTAAAATACAAGATAAAATCTCACTTAACATTAGAAAAATAGCTAATATTCTACATCTTACTATACCCTTTATTTATTATATTTATCATCTTTATTTTTTCATACAAAATAAAAAATCGTGAAATTTCAGGTGTATGTACCTGAGATTTCACGAAAACAATGATAATATTTTGAAATATAAAATCTGAAGCAACATCAAAATTATTTAACATAATGTGTATTTTCTAACATAACACCACATCCATTAGCTACACAATTTAAAGCATCATCTGCTACAAATACAGGCACACCTAATTCATTTTCTAATAAACGATCTAGTCCACTTAAAAGTGCTCCTCCACCTGTTAAGAAAATTCCTCTTGATACTATATCAGCTGCTAATTCTGGAGGTGTTTGTTCCAATACATGTTTTGTTTCTCTTACAATTGTTTGACAAGTTTCTCTTAAAGCTAATTCTGTTTCATCAGCAGTAATTGTAATTGTATGTGGTAATCCAGTTACTAAATCTCTTCCTCTAACTTCAAAAATTTCTTCACTAATTCCCTTGATTGCCGTACCAATTTGCATTTTGATTTGTTCTGCTGTGCGATCTCCAATTAATAATTTATATTTATCTTTAACAAATTTGATAATATCTTCATCCATAACGTCACCAGCAATCTTTAATGAACTGCTTGTTACAATATCCCCTAAAGATAATACTGCTATATCTGTAGTTCCCCCACCGATATCAATTACCATATTTCCTGTTGGTTTAGAAATTTCAAGTCCAGCTCCAACTGCTGCAACTTTTGGTTCTTCTTCGATAAATACACGTTTTGCACCACATCTTTCAGCTACGTCTTTAATTGCACTTTTTTCAATTGATGTAATATTTGATGGACAACAAATCAAAATTGTTGGTCTTGAGAAAATTCCTTTTAAATTTAATTTATTAATAAAATGAGTAATTAAAATTTCTGTAATTCTAAAATCTGCAATAACGCCATCCTTTAATGGACGAATCGCTTTAACTCTTCCTGGTGTTTTACCTAACATATCTTTAGCTTCTTGACCTACTGCTAAAGGTTTTTTTGTTTCATCATCTATTGCTACTACAGAAGGTTCATTTACAACAATACCTTCACCCTTGACATAAATTAAAATATTTGCTGTACCTAAATCGATACCTATTTCTTTTGATAATGCCATCACAAGTCCTCCTTATTTTTCTTATCTATTGTACCATGATTTTTGATATTTACAAGGTAAAAAACAAAATAAAACCAAATAGCAATAATTTTTTTATTATTGCCATTTGGTTGATTATACCGCTATTTTTGTAACATCCTGATTAAAATATGTTTCTGGATTTAAAGCTTGATTATCTTTTTCTAAAACAAAATGTAAATGACTCTTTAATTCTGATTCAAAAACATTTTCTCCACTAACGCCAATTTTATCACCTTGTTTAATAACAGCGTCTTTTTCAACACTAACTTCACTTAAAGATTGATAAGTAGTACTAAAGCCATTTTCATTAGTTACTGTTACAATCCAACCAAGCAAGGCATCATTTTCTTTTTTAGTTACCGTTCCTGAACAAGCAGCAATGACATCAAATGATTTTCCATCTTTAGAAAAATCTACACCTAAATTAGGACGATAAACCCCCTCAAAATAAACTAATGCTTTTTCAAGTTCTTCATCACTTAATTTCGCATCATAAAATTTTTTTACAATCTTAACATCATCGCCTACTGGCTTTAATAGTTTTTCTGTTTTAACAGTTGTTTCTTTTTCTTTAGCAGTATCTTTTTTATTATCTTCAACCTTCACAACCGCTGTATCTTCAAAAGGCTGATATTGATTCAAAACTAACTGAATCAAACCAACACCAACTAAAAATAATATTACAACTGTACCAAAAATTAAAACTCGTCGATTACGTTTTACAAATATTTTCATCATTTCACCTCATTTGTAGTGTTTCCACTAAAACAAGGTTTATACTAATTATTTACGATTTCAATTCCTGTATAATAATGATTCAAAATATCTTTATAACTAGCTCCATCTAATGCCATAGCTTGAGCTCCGTATTGACTCATTCCTACACCATGGCCACTTCCCTTAGTAGTAAAAGTATATTTACCGTTTGCATAATCAATTGTAAAGCAACTTGAAGGTAAACCTAACTTTTCTCTAACTTCACGTCCACTATAATTTTTGCCACCAACACTCAAAGTCTCAACACGACCACTTTTTTTGTATGCAATAATATTAAAATCCAAATTTTCACAACTAAACTTACTTTCTAATTCACTTTTAGTAAATGTCATTTGTCTTGTGTTTTTAGGATCAATAGTCAAATCCCAATGACTATCAACACTTCTTAAATAAGGTAAAGCACTAGAATCAAAATAATCTTCTACATTTTCAGTATAACCATTACTCGAAGAAAAAAACAGTGCAGAAATATAATCACCTTGATACATCATTACTTCGTTTTTAGTTTCTGCAACAGCACTTTTGATTTTTTCATAATATTCATTATAATTATCGCCCCATTTTTTCTTCATTTCACTATCATCTAAATAAACTTGGGTATTTGTAGTATTATCCACACTTAAATTACGATTATAAACGTATGTTCGACTAGCTACAACTTGAGCCTTTAATGCCTCTTTTTCAAAATTAGCAGGCATTTCACCTGCAACTACTCCCAAAAGATATTCATCTAAATCTACATAATTAACATCATCATTAACAGTAACTGCAACTTTAACATTTTCTTCTTTTTTTACTTCTTTAATAACTTCGTCATCTTCTTTATTACCTTGAGACTGACCCATTGATAAAAAAATAATTACTATTAAAAAAACAATTCCAAACTTCACACTTATCTCTTTCATATATTTACCTCATCTAAAATATATGAAAAAAACTTATTTATATGTTAAAAATGAATTGACGTAAACTCTAAAATAAAAGAACCTAATAAATAACCTAATACCAATGATGCAATCAAAAAAAATAAATAAAACTCTCGAAGTTTAGTTTTTCTAATCACATTATCAAAATTAAAACAACTAAGGCCCCACATCGAAAGCATTACTGAAATAACATATACCAAAGTTTTAATAATTTGATATGACATCTTACATACCACCTTTCATATTTAATATATCATCTTTTTATAATTTAAGCATAGACTATACTAGGTGATAAAATGGACATTACAATGATAAAAAATTTAATTTACAATCTATTATATCTTGCTGCTAACTACGATTTAATTCTTACTATTGCCCCCAATGAAACAGTTAAAAATCAATTGCATAACTATTCATCTGATTGTAAAAATAACGCAACTTTTCTTGATAAACTTTATCAAGAACTGAACACTACCAGTTTCTTTCCATTACTTGAAAAACCAGAATTTCATGGTAATTTTAAACAATCAACTATGTGGCTTTTAAAATACACTGAAAATGCATATCGCATTTTTCATCTAAATTCTTATAACAATAAATTTCCAGATAATCAAATTAAAATATTAAAATATATTTCCGGTAATTTAATCAACCAATACATGGGGCTTTGTCATATAATACTAACAAAATAATATATAAATAAAAAATCCAAGATAACTCTTGGATTAATTTTCTAATGGTGACCTGTACGGGATTCGAACCCGTGAATGCATGCGTGAAAGGCATGTGAGTTAACCGTTTCTCCAACAGGCCATGGCGCTTGAAGTAGGACTCGAACCTACGACCGATCGGTTAACAGCCGATTGCTCTACCAACTGAGCTATTCAAGCAAATGGAGCGGGTGATGGGAATCGAACCCACGTAGTCAGCTTGGAAGGCTGAAGTTCTACCATTGAACTACACCCGCATCTCCTTTTTAGCAGAGCCCTTAACGACTACTGCTCATGTATAATAACATTTATATTAAATTAATGCAAGCATTTTTTTAAAAATTTTAAAAATTTTTTTCAATAATTTTACTCATCTATATACACAAATATCATCCTTTTAATCCCAAAACAAAAAAGCACTGATATAATCAGCACTTATTGATTCGACTCGTTTCCAGTATTAACATCCCCTTCATCTAAAGGAATATCATTAGAATCTTCTATTCCATTATCTTCAATTGGTTTATCATTAGATTCATTAGTTTGATCACTCTCATCAGTTTTTTTATCAGTAGCTTTATTTTTATCATCTGCCTCAGAAGATTTTTGAGATTCTTTATCATTATCTTCATTTTTATTGCTTTCATCTATCTGCTCTTGTAATTCATTAATTTGTGCTTGTTGATCTTGATAATATTCATAAGCAAAATAGCCACCAACACAAATTCCTGCTATAACAATTAAAATCAACAAAAATATGATTAATGTCGAAAATACTGAACGACCTTTCTTTTCTTTTTTTACTTTTGTTTTAACTTTAGTTTTATTCTTTCTTTTAGTTTTTGTTACTTTCTTTTTCTTTGCTCGCTTTTGTTTATTGTCTTTTTTAGATTTATCTTCACTTCCATCTTCATTTAAATCATCTTCATAAATAATATCTTCCACTTCTGTAGTATCATCAAATTCAAATCTTTTTGCCATTATTTACACCTCTTTTATATTAATATTATACAAAGATATGAATTTTATATAAACAACAATAATAAATTAACTGATTTTACACTTTTATCACTTATACTCCTATAATATAGAACCTCTTTTATTTAATGTTCTAAAAAAACAACATTAATTTGAAAAGATACTTTAAAAAGAGAAAGTTAATGCACTAATTTAATATCTGTTAGTAGTAAAGAAAAATTTTATGAATGTTACAAATTTAAAACCGTCCTCTTGATATAAATGGTTATGGTAAGAAAATCAGGGAATCATATTTTTCTAACCCAAATCATAATATATATATTTTAACTTTATAGAAAGCACTTAAATCTATTATTATAAAAAAAGATGACATAAACATATGTCATCATATTGCACTTAAAATATGGAGCGGGTGATGGGAATCGAACCCACGTAGTCAGCTTGGAAGGCTGAAGTTCTACCATTGAACTACACCCGCAAGAATGGTGCCCAGGGCCGGAATCGAACCGGCACGGATTTTAAGGTCCGCAGGATTTTAAGTCCTGTGCGTCTACCAGTTTCGCCACCTGGGCAATTTATAAGAAATGGTGACCCGCAGGCGATTCGAACGCCTGACCCTCTGATTAAAAGTCAGATGCTCTACCGGCTGAGCTAGCGGGTCATATTGGCTGGGGTACCTGGATTCGAACCAGGGAGATGACAGAGTCAAAGTCTGTTGCCTTACCGCTTGGCTATACCCCAAGAAGATGGTGGAGGAGGGCGGATTCGAACCACCGAACCGAAAGGAACTGAGTTACAGTCAGCCGCGTTTAGCCACTTCGCTACTCCTCCATCATGGTGCCGGCTAAAGGACTTGAACCCTCAACCTACTGATTACAAGTCAGTTGCTCTACCAATTGAGCTAAGCCGGCGTATTTTTTATTTTAATGGTGGAGGTTAACGGACTCGAACCGCTGACCCTCTGCTTGTAAGGCAGATGCTCTCCCAACTGAGCTAAACCTCCATAAATCTTGCTTAATTAATATATCATATCTATATCAACAAGTCAACTACTTTTTTCACCAAATTTATTTTTGGATTTTTCAATCACAAAATATTCATTGGCTCAAGCAAGAACTATATTATCATAACTATTAAATTTTTTCAACAAAAAGTTTAAATTTTTTATTTTTTCTAAAAAACTTCAACTTTTACCCCAATAATACATTTAATTTTATAAAATATAATTTTATCAATAAAACTGATTATCATCTAAAAAACACTAATTAATATTATTTACTTACAAATAATTTTTTCATGTAAGCGTTATCTTTTTATTACTATATTAATGCTCTTTTGTTTAAAGATATGATAAAATTATATTATAAAGTTCAATTACAGAAAGGTGGTTATTTTAATGAGAACTTATCATGCAAATGAAATTGGAAATGTTGCCGTGTTAGGACATTCCGGTTGCGGTAAAACAAGCATTGTCGAAGCGATGGCGTATCGTAGCGGCCTAATTGATCATATCGGCAATGTTAATAGCGGAAATACACTTAGTGATTATAGCAGTGAAGAAATTTCTCGTAAATCTTCTGTTAATCTTTCTGTTATTCCAGTTGAATGGAATAACTGTAAAATTAATTTAATTGACGTTCCTGGTACTTTTGATTTTACTGGTGAATGTGAATCTGCTTTAAGTGTATGTGAATCTGCTTTAATAATTGTTCCTTCATCATCTGGCATTAACGCTGGAACTAAACAAGCTATGTATAAAGCTAAAGATAAAGCTAAAATAATTTATATTAATGGTTTAGACAATCCTAATAGTGATTATGCAACTAAATTACAACAATTAAAAGATACTTATGGTAAGGCTATTGCCCCTATTCAAGTACCAATTATGGATAATAATAAAATGATTGGATATATTAATGTTGCGAAAATGGAAGGACGTATTTTTGAAGGTACCCAAACTAAGCCTATGGATATTCCTGAAGAATTGATGGATCAAGTTACTCCAATTAAAGAAATGATTGATGAAGCCGTTGCCAATACAAGTGATGAATTATTAGAAAAATATATTAATGAAGAACCCTTTACTAAAGAAGAAATTTCTTTAGCTTTGCGTAAAGGTGTTATTGAAAAAACTTTAATTCCTGTTTTATGTGGTACAGATCAAATCGGTATTCAAATAATTTTAAATTCTATGGTTGCCTTTTTTAGTGCCGCAGGCGATATGAGCAATTCACTAATCGTTGAAAATGTCGATAAAAACGAAGAAGAAATTATTGGTTATGATGAAAAATTACCTGGTAGTATTTTTATCTTTAAAACAATTGCCGATCCATTTATTGGACGTACTTCTTTATTTAAAGTTATCACAGGAACTATATACAGCGGTACATCGATATATAATGTAAAGCGTAAAGAAGTTGAAAAGATTACCAAACTATATCAACCAATAGGAAAAAAATTAATTGAAGTAGATTGCTTACATGCTGGAGATATTGGTGCTGTTACAAAATTTAATTTTTCTAAAACCAATGATACTTTATGCATGGCTGGATACCAGATAATTGTTCCTGAAATTAATTTTTCTACACCATATTATGGCAAATCAATTGTTCCAGTTGGTAAAAGCAACGAAGAAAAGATCACTAATGCTATTAATAAATTATTAGAAGAAGATCCAACATTACAATTTAAACCTAACTACGAAACAAAGCAACAATGTATATATGGTATTGGTGATATTCATTTAGATGTTTTATTATCAAAATTAAAAAATAAATTTAAAGTTGATGCCACATATGAAGATATCAAAATACCATATCGTGAAACAATTAGAAAAAGTGTCACCCAAAGAACTCGTTATAAAAAGCAATCAGGTGGTCATGGTCAATTTGGTGAAGTAGAAATTACTTTCGAACCATCACACGATTACACTAAACCTTATATTTTTGAAGAAAAAATATTTGGTGGTGCTATTCCAAAAACATACTTTCCTGCCGTTGAAAAAGGATTAGCAGAAAGCGTTAAAACTGGTGTTTTAGCTAAATATCCTGTTTTAGGAATTAAAGCTACATTAATTGATGGTTCATATCATAATGTTGATTCATCAGAGATGGCATTTAAAACTGCTACTTCAATGTGTTTTAAAGAAGCTATCCCAAAGGCAAATCCCGCATTGCTTGAACCATATATGAAAATGAAGGTAATCGTTGATGAAGAATATACAGGAGATATTATGAGCAATTTTAATACTAAACGTGCTCGGGTTATTGGTAGCGATATTTTAAATGACGGCTTAGTAAAGATAATTGCCGAAGCACCAATGAGTGAAGTTATGAATTATGCTGTTGATTTAAGATCTATTACCCAAGGGCAAGGTGTTTTTGAAATGGAATTTTTAGATTATGAATTTGCTCCTGATAATATTGCTAAAAAAATAATCAATAATTAAATTAGTAGCTGGATATTTATTAAATATCCAGTTATTTCTTTTATTTGATGTATAAAAATGTTATCATAAAAGCATGAAATCAGGAGGAAAAAATAATGAATGTACTTGTTTGCGGAGGAGCTGGCTATATTGGTAGCCATATCTGTGTAGAATTATTAGATGCTGGATACGAAGTAACAGTAATCGATGATTTTTCTAACTCTAAACCAGAAGTATTAGAACATATCAAGGAAATCACCGGAAAAGAAGTTAAGTTTTATGAGTTTAATATTTTAAACGAAGAAAAAACAGAAGCTGTATTTAAAGAAAATAAAATTGATGCCGTTATTCACTGTGCTGCTTTTAAGGCTGTTGGTGAATCAGTAGAAAAACCAATTGAATATTATACTAACAATTTAACTACAACATTAATAGTTAGTAAAATGATGAAAAAATACAATGTCAATCAAATTGTTTTTTCATCTAGTGCTACTGTATACGGAGATCCTGAAAAAGTCCCAATTACAGAAGACTGTAAACTAGGTGAAACAACAAATCCTTATGGAACAAGCAAAGCCATGATGGAAAGAATTTTAACTGATGTACAACATGCCTATCCACAAATGTCAGTTACACTGCTAAGATATTTTAATCCAATCGGTGCTCATGAATCTGGATTAATTGGTGAAGATCCTAAAGGAATTCCTAACAACTTAATGCCATATATCATGAAAGTAGCAACCGGTGAATTAGAATGTCTTGGAGTATTTGGAGATGATTACAATACCCATGATGGTACTGGGGTTCGTGATTATATCCACGTTGTGGATTTAGCCAAAGGACATGTTAAAGCAATTGAACATTACGCAAAACCTGGAGTTCATATTTGTAACCTAGGCACTGGAACTGGATATAGTGTTCTTGATTTGGTAAAAACATTTGAACGAGTTAATAATGTTAAAATCAATTATGTAATTAAAGATCGTCGTCCTGGAGATATTGCAACTTGCTATGCAAATCCAGAACGTGCAAATAAGGAATTGGGTTGGGTCGCAACTAAAGGAATCGAAGATATGTGTCGTGATACATGGAATTATGCCCTAAAACATAAATAACATCGCCAATTATTGCGATGTTATTTTTATTTATGATATCTAAATTATAAATTTCCTAAATAAATCTATTTATTTTTAATGATATTTGTCTTTTTTTAGATTATTTTGTTAATATTTTTTTTAGAAAAGACAGTTAATATTGTTTTTAACTTAATTTTTTGATATTATATATAGGTACTGTTATGGAGGCTAATCATGGAAAAGATAAAAAAATTTTGGAAAGAACTTAGCATTTTTGGGATTATAATTGTAGTATTTTTAGGATTATTTGTTTATCGTAGAATTACTCATGTTGAATTTACAACAATAACTCAAAGTGCACTTGTTGAAAAAGTAAAAGATAAGGATAGTTTTGTAGTAGTAATTGGAAATAACAATGATAGTGCAACGCTTGCTTATCAAGATACTATGACTGAATTCTTAACAAGAAATCGTAGAAAACCTTTATACTATGTGGATATTTCTAACGACAGTACATATAATACTTGGTTAGAAGAAAAATTAGATATTACTGATGCAACAGTACCACAAACTATAGTTTATGAAGATGGAAAAATAACTACGAACACAACCGGAGCATTATCATATTATAGACTTGCTCAATTATTTAAATAAAGAGACTGTAAGAGCAATCTAATTGATTGAGGGGACACAGCCTCTTTTTTACAATATAAAAGCTATAACTACTAAAAATCTTAGAAGTTATAGCTTTTTATTATTTTATATATATACGTTCCACTCTTTTTGAAATCAAACATATTATTTCATAAGGAATAGTGTCTAAATCTTTTGCCATGCTAGCTAAACTAATATGATCTCCAAAAATTTCTACCTTATCGCCTACTTTTACACTTTCATCAACTCTTACCATCATTTGATCCATACATACCCTACCCACGATTTCAAAATATTTGCCATTAATATAAACCCTACGTCCTTGATTTTTTCTAATTATTCCATCTGCATAACCAATTGGTAAGGTAGCAAGATATTCATCTTGTTTGGCTGTATAAGTTAAACCATAACCAACACGACTACCCGCTTTTATTTTCTTTACCATAGATACTCTAGTAAATAATGACATTACTTGTTTATAATAATCAGATTCATTTCCTGCCGGATCAATACCATACATAACAATTCCAATTCTCCCTAAATTAGATTTATTATCTTGATGATATGCCATTGCAGCACTGTTACAACAATGAATATATTTAAACTCATGTTGACCAACTAATTTATAAAATAATTGTTGTTGTTTTACAAAGGCAGCTTCTTCACCATCAGCAGTTGCATAATGTGTAAATATACCTTCTAAAATAAATTTTCTTCGATCAATTGTTTGTAACATTTCTTCTAATTCTTTTTTATTTGTTAATCCGATTCGTTGCATTCCTGTATCTAGTTTTATATGAATTTTTAGTGGTTTATTAGATATTAAGGTTTGCAAATGATACATATATTCTAAAGAAATCATAGTTAAAGATATATCATAACTAATAGCTAATTCTATTTCCTCTTTAGTTGTTGGAACAGCTCCTAAAATTAAAATTCCTTTCGTTATTCCTAATTCCCTTAATTCAATTGCTTCCTGTAATGTTGCCACAGCAAACATTTCAATATATTCTAAATCCTTTATATAGCTAGCAACTTCTTTATATCCATGTCCATAAGCATCAGCCTTAATAACCGCCATTAATGGACGTTTAAATCGCTTATAAATTGTTTCTATATTCTCTTTTAAATACTTTAAATTAATCATTGCATATGTATCCCTATGTAAACTCATAAAAAACCTCCATAAACCATAGTATAATCCAAACATTGTAATATTTCAATTAACTAATCAAATAATTATGTAAATAGAGGCATTGCCTCTATTTAATACTAGCTGTTTGCATACTACTAATTACACTAACCATTTCATCTTTACTCAAATCTTCAGAATAGATCTTACATAAAATACCAGATTTCATCATCATTAATTCACCATTATCATAAAAAGCAACTCCATCTACAAGATCAATTACTTCACCATCTATTTCTTCAACATTCACTTCATTACTTGGGACCATTGGAGATTCAATAACAGTAAAACTTTTATCACCAGTAAACTTTAAAATATGATTAGTAGTTCCATCTATAGTCGATACTTTTTCACTATCTAATGTACTTCCCATTAATGCAACTGGATATAAAGGTAGTTCACTTGCTACATCTGCATATTCATTAGTACTCTTTTCTAAAATACTTTTTTCATCAAAATCATTTTTATCTAATTTAGTATCTGTTTTAAATTCAGTAAAATTAGCTGTAATAATCTCAGAATCATCTTTATCTAACACTATAACCTGTTTAGGTGATAAAGACTTGTCAAAAATCATTTCTTGGCTAACAATCCTTGAATCATTTGGATAAGTAACTTTACTTCTAACTTGATATCCAGTCTTTATTTTTTCTACCTCACCTTCTTCTAATAAACTTATTAAAGATTGATAAATATATGGTTTAGGGGAATTATTAGGCCAATCACTTTGAAATTTAAATACTTGATTTAAAGTTGGGGTTAGTACAAAAACACCTTCTGTATTTTTTACAATAATTTGTGATTGGTTTAATGATTTATCATAAAGTTCAACTTTATAATACTCATCCTTTTTTTCCTTAAAATAACTTACATT
Organism: Thomasclavelia spiroformis DSM 1552; assembly: GCF_025149465.1. Taxonomy (NCBI): domain Bacteria; kingdom Bacillati; phylum Bacillota; class Erysipelotrichia; order Erysipelotrichales; family Coprobacillaceae; genus Thomasclavelia; species Thomasclavelia spiroformis. The sequence continues at coordinate 2,137,680 of NZ_CP102275.1, forward strand.
TACCAAATAACTCTTTAATTCATCGTTTTCAACCATTTCCATATTACATGTAAGGACATATTTATCATAAGCTTTAACTTTTTCAATTGTTTTATCCAATGAAGTATCCTTGAATTTAAAAAATATTAATGATCCCACCACCAATGCTACAGCCACAGCAATACCAATATATATCTTTTTCAAAATCGCACCCCCATTAATAAAATATGTTAATTTATCAATATTATGTATAAAGTTATATTTTATTGGATACACTTTAATAAGGAGGATGAAATAATGAACATATTACAAAAGATTTCTTTAATCCTAACAATTATAGGTGCTATAAATTGGGGATTAATAGGTTTATTCAATTTTAATCTTGTTGATTCACTATTTGGAGTCGATAGCTTTTTATCAATGCTTATCTATATATTAGTAGGAATTGCAGGACTTATTAACATTATGTTACTATTTATAGATTTAGATACAAAATAAAGAGTAGTTACCTACTCTTTAATTATAAATGGGGTCATTTCTCCATTTTTTTTATTTATTCTTATTCTATTTTTTACCATTTTCAACATTGGAATATCATGTAATGAATCAGAATATGCATATGAATTATCATAATCAATTTCTAAACCCAACTGTTTAAGAATACTATTTAAACGAACTACTTTTTCAGCATTTTTACAATTTTTTCCAATCATCCTACTAGTGTACTTACCATCAACAATCTTTGTTTTCGTTCCTAAAATTCCATCAACCGGCAAATCACAAAAACGTAAATAACCTTCAATCGATGCAGAACAAATATAAATCATATATCCTTGTTCTTTTTTATTTTTCAACTCATCAACAACATTTGAATAATATTTAGGCACTAAAGAAGATTGATAAAAATCTCTCAACTCATCATCACTTAAATTATCCATCGGAAATAACCATGATGATTTCAACTTTTGAAATTCAACAATTTTCAATAAATATAACGGATACAAAACAACAACTTTCAATAATTTAAAAATCGATAACGGATGTCTTTTAAAATAATAAATTAATAACGCTTTTCCCGAATCACCATGAATCAGCGTATCATCAAAATCAAAAAAAGCAAACTTTTGCTTCACTAAGCAATCTCCAAAGCAATTTCCATCATCGTAACAAACGTTTTTTCACGTTCTTTAGCTGTTGTTTGTTCATCAGATATTAAAGAATCCGAAACAGTCAATAACGTTAATGCCTTTTTATTTAAATAAGCCGCTGTTGCAAATAAGGCATATGATTCCATTTCAACTCCTAAACAACCAATTGACGCCCATTTTTCAGTTGTATTACTATTAGCATGATAAAAGATATCTGAAGATAAAACATTTCCCACATGATAGCTCACATTTAGTTGACGAGCTTTCATAACTGCTTTTTCCAACAAATCAAAATCACTGATCGCACTATAAATTCCAGGCAATTCATATTGATAAGCAAAATTAGAATCTGTACAACATCCTTGTACAATAATAATATCCCTTAAACAAACATCTTTTCTAAAAGAACCACATGATCCAATTCTAATAATTGTTTCTACTCCATACTGACTAAACAATTCATAACTATAAATTCCCATTGATGGCATTCCCATACCCGAACCCATAATAGAAACTTTTTTCCCTTTATAGTTTCCTGTATAACCCAACATATTTCTAACACTATTAAACTGCTTAACTTCTGTTAAATACGTATCAGCTAAAAACTTTGCTCTAAGCGGATCACCTGGCATTAAAACAGTTTTTGCAATTTCACCAACAGAAGCCTCATTATGTGGTGTAGACATATTATTCCCCCTTTATTTTACCATCTTTGAAATAATAATATGTATCATTATCCATCGGTTCACCTAGTTTACCATCATTAATAGCAGAAATTAGATTTTCTAAAAAATAATCAACATCTTCAACTCCAAGTTGAGCAAAATATCCATCAAGCACTAAAAACGGACCAAATCCATAATCATCCTGATTAAAATCTATTATATTATTAACAACCTCATCATACGCATTTCTAACTTCATCAACACTCTCACGATCATCCATATTATATTTGACAATTTTCATATGATCTCCGAATTCTTCTTCAATTAATGGCAATCCATTCTTTGAAAAATACTCACAATTTGAACATCCTTCTACATAAAAATATTTTAACGTATAAGTCCCTGTATAACTATTTTTTTCTTTAGTTTGGCACCCAATCAAACCAATACATAAAATCATTACTAACAATATTCTAACTATCTTTTTCATATTACACCTCAAAGACATTATAAACTAAAAATAATCAAAAGTATACTTTTATAATACCAAAAAAAGGTTAGATAAATTGAATATATCAATTATCTAACCTTTAATTTTAATTAATGTTTTCTTTTTTTAGTTCCATATAATACAATTGACGCAAACGCTAAAGTTACAAGTGGATACCATAGATTAGTTGTATCACCTGTTTTTACACTTGTAGTTGTATCACCATTATTTACTGGTGTATTTACATTAGCTTCTAAGCTATCGATTGCTTTTTCTAATGTAAATTTTGCATTATCTACTTCAACTTGTGAAGCATTTGGATTATCAAATACTGCTTTTGCTTCATTTAATGCTTTTGTTAATCCATCAAATGTTGCTTTTGTATAATTTACTCCGTTTAATCCTTCTGCCTTATTGATTAATTCTTCTAATAAACTCTTATCTGGAATTAATCTTAAGTTCAAGAATGCTGTTACTAATTCACTGTATGCATTGTTTACTTCTTCTTGCATTGCATTTTCATCATTATATACAGCTACTGCTTCAGTTAACTCTGTTTCAAATGCTGTCCATGTAGTTTCTGTATACTTAATTGATTCTAATCCGCTTACCTTATCGATGAATGCTTTTAATGCTGTTTTATCTCCTTTGAAGAATTCTAATTTTTGCATTGCACTTGCAAGTCTGTCAAATGCGTTATTTACTTCAACTTGCGAAGCACTAGCATCATTGTATACTGCATTAGCTTCATCTCTTGCTGCAATGAATTCATCAACTACTGCTGATACAACATTAGCCAAATCTTCATCAGTAATTACATTAGCCATGTCGATAGCAATTTTTAAGGCTGTTTTATCTGTATCAATTTCTACCTTTGCCAATGCTTCTTTAGCTGTTGCTAATGCTTCACTAGCTTGTATAACTTCTTCGTCAGTTATCGCATTAATTACAGTTGCTTTTGCTACTACAAGAGCATCAGCAAATACTTGGTAAGATTCAGCTGTGTAATTATCACTATCAAGTTTTTCCCCTTCAATAATTGCGGCTTTCAATTCTGCTACATTTATTAACGCTGCTTTCAATTCATTATATTCTTTAGTTAATAAATCTAAAGCATTTTTAGATGCAGTATTCATTATTTCAATTTTAGCTACTAAATCTGCTACTGGTTTAGCAGTTACAGTCGAATAATTATCTAAATTAATAGTTTTTGCATCTTCAATAATAGTATTTTTAACTTGTGTAATTTCATTTTCAGTTGCCATTACATCGTTTTTAGCGACATCAATTTCTACTGCTGCTGCGAAGTTTTGTCCATTATGAGTTGATAAAGCTGTTAAACGAATACCATAACCGGTATAGTCTTTATCTAACTCAACAATATTTTCGTTACTTTCACTTGAGAAAGTTCCTTCTTTAATTACAGTATAATTACCTTGAGCATCTTTAATTTCTAAACGATAATCTTTAATTAAACCGTTTGAACTAGAACCACGTCCAGTGTATAAAAACTTATCAAAAGTTTCTTCTCCACCAAAATCAACTGCAATCCAATGTGGTTCACTACATGTATCTTGACCTACATAATTAGTATGCCACCATGAATTTTTATTTCCATCAATAGCTGCCATAGCATTGGCATCACCAGTAGTTCCTGTCATTTCTGAACAAGCAGTTGCAGTCCAATTTTCATGTGATGGAGTAACAATGTCAGCAATTTCATTACTTAACGCCTTTACTTCATCATATCCAACCGAGCTATTTTTTACTGTGATTTGAGCAAGTTTACCTGTAAAATCAGCATCTCCTACAACAATATTACCACCTTGAATATTTTCATTTATATGATTTTTATCATATACAGAATTTGATAATTTTCCATCAACATATACTTTAAGCATTCCATTTGCTTCACGAACTACGTTAATTGAATGAGGATTTCCATCATTAACATTTCCAACTACTTTAGAAGTTGTAGATGTAGGAACGTATTCATCAGTTCCAAATGTTCCGTGAGCTTTTTCTTCTACTGTTGTTACAGTTTCTTTAGAGCTTACAGAAAGATCTTTTACTTTAAATACTACATATCCATCTTCGTCGATTGAAACAGATACGTCATTTCCTAATTTTACTAAATTTACATTTGTAGCTTCAGTTTCTACTCCTAAATTAACACTGAAATCTTCGATTCCTTTAAGCTGTTTATCAGTATCTACTGTGTATGCTTTATTAATACCACCTAACCAGATTGTATCTTGATTAGCATTATAAGTATCTTCAATACCTTTAGCATCTTTTAAATCATCTTGTCCAGATACACTTGCTACAACACCATCTTTATAATATGCAACTTTAATATCTTGTGTTAATTCATTATTATTGAAATCTTTTACTCCTGTTACAGCAACATTAGCATGAGCAGTAATACTATCAGCACTTAATACTACTGTTCTGTAATCATCTTTTAATTGTGCACTTACTTCTTTACCATCAACAGTATAAGTTCCACCTTGAATTCTTTCGCTAAATTTCAATGTGATTTCATTATTGCCAGTTGATTTAGCTGAAACAATTTTTGGAGCAACATTATCTTGATGTCCATATTGTTGAATAATTGTTTGATGTGGAGCTAAAGTAACAGTAATTGTATCACCATAAGAAATTATACCTTCAATATTACCTTCTGCATATGGATATACCTGCACTCCAATTACATCTTTTAATGTTGGTTGAGCACCAACTACATCCGTAATTTCAAGTGAATATGTTTGTTCTTGATCAGTTGGGTTTGTAAATGAAACAATTCCTTCATTTCCATTCCAGCTTGAATATCCATAAACACCGTCTTTTGGTTGGTTACCAAATAATTTTGCATTTTTCAATACATTATGATTTTCTTCTGCCCATGCAAGTGCATCAGCAGTTACTTGCCATTTTGCTTCATCCATAATAGATGGAGAATAATATAATTCCCAGAAAGCAGTACCACGAACTGCATTAGCGAATAAAAATTCTCTAAATACTTCTGTAGTTGCATAACTTCCGTCAGATACACCATAAATTGGATCATGGTTATAAATATTCTTTAATGGGAATTGAATTTGATTATGTTTATATAATTGATAATAAACTTGATCACGATAATAGATTTTTTGTTGATGTCTTTCACCGGTACCTAATTGTCCTGTATCACCTGAATCTTGTACCCAAATAGTATTTACCCATTGTAATAACCATGGACTTAAGTTTACATAACATGTTGCATTAATGAAAATATTTGGATTATTTTCTCTTACATGATCAAATAAATCTGTCCATGCCTCCCACATATCTGAAGTAAAATACATGTTGTTGTCACCACCAACCATATGGTCATGATCAGGATCGTTACATGGCCTAGATGCAAATCCATCCCATTTCCAGTATTCTACGTTAAATCTATTTTGATAATCAATTGCCATTGTTTCAAAATTTTTAAGATATTTTCTTGATCCTGTACAAACTACCGTTCCAAGAGCTGAATTAGGTTGTGCATATCCTGTACCTGAAGCTTCAATATATCTACCAAAACCACCAAAGTAATTATATCCACCTTGTGGCCCAACCCAAACCCCAAATGTTGAGCCAAATTTATTTGCTAATGAACTAGATGTATATAGTTCATTAGGAAATTTATTGTTAAATTCCCAGAATCCTGTTTGATTTGGTGTTCCACTTCCTGAATCTTGTCCAGGTCCTACATAAGTGGTATCACCAATTACAGAATAATAATTATTCCATCCATCATCTACTACATATGAATCTAGTGGCTCTACACCATTTTTAGCTAGTTCTTTTTCTATACCATTGAAAGAACTTGCAATACTTTCATCAGTAATTGACATCATATTATCATACCATGAATTGTATTGTTTTCTAAAGTCAGTTGGTGTTGCAATATCTTCGATATAATCAAAGAAATCTGTTTGTACTACTGAAGTATCAGTACCTTGAGCTGCACCTACTACATTTTGCCAAGTAACAAACTTACCATCAGTTGTAAGCTGATTATCTTTTTGCATACGAGTAAATGTTTTACCTGAATAATAACGAATTTGTGTTTCATTATCTTTAATAATTGTGTCAGTTGCAGGGAACTCTGATCCAATGAATAAACCATTCACGTAAATTGGTTGTCCTAACATTAATTCATGTTGACCAATCCACATTGATGAAATTTGGCTATCATCAGGATGACACCACACACCTTGTGTATCTTCTGGTAATACAAATCTATCTGTATCAATATAATCAATTTGTGCTTTATCTTTGTCACTTACACTTATTTCTAAGAAAGAACGCATATAATGATCACCTGATTTTAATACAACTACTTGATCAATATCATAAGTTACCCCATTAATTTCATATGGTTCATAAGAAATAGTTAATTTCTTACCATTTTCCACATTTTCAACTTCAGTTCCTTCATATACTAATGCGCTTGATAATATTGCATCTTTTGAAATTGGTTTAACTTCAGTATTATAGTTAGGCCCGTAATATTGATCAGTATAAAGATTTAATTCAGCACTTGTAAACTCTTGAGCTGAACCTATAGCACATGTTTTTTGTACTAATCTTACATATCTTGTAGCATATGGTTTATAGAAATTAGCATAAACACGATCACCTACATTATGTAAATCTCCTTCATCATGAAGATTATAAGCTTCTTTTGTAAAGTTTCCCGCACCAGCTAAATTCCATTTAGCTCCATCATCACTAACGTATAATTCAAATTCTCCTAATGTTCCATTTATACCATAGTTAGCATCTGGATATCCTGGACGTTTATCAATAGATAATGAACGTACTGTTTGTTCACTGCCTAAATCAATATCAACAGTAAACGGATTACCATTTACAGTATATTCATTTGGATGAGTATCCAAACTACCATCAATTAATTTTTCTGTTTCGCTATCACTCATGATATTTCCATTAGCATTTTTAATAGTGACAGACCAATCACCACGATCTAATACCTGTTTAGGTTCAACAACCTTTTGAGTTTTTGTGATTTCTTGATCATAAAAATCAATTTCAGCACTTGAAAATTCTTGAACACTTCCTAGTGCGACTCCTGTTTGAACAACCCTTACATATTGTGTTTCAACTGGAGCATCAAAATTTACAAAAACCATATCCCCAACATTATATAAATCCCCATCTTGATGAAGGTTATAATCTTCTTCTGTAAATTCTCCTTCAGTTAATTTTGTATAGTCATTACCATCTTCACTTATCCAAATTTCATAACTTCCCATTGTTCCATTAATTCCATATTTAGAATCTTGATATCCTGGACGTTTATTAACTGACATACCAGCAATTGTTTGAACAGTTCCAAAATTAATGTCTAATGTAAAAGGATATCCACTTATTTGATAATAATCAACATATGTATCTAAGTTATCATCAAATAAAGTATCTGTTTGTGCCTGTGGAAAAGTTTGGCTATCATTTTTCAATGTAGCACTCCATCCATCTGTAGGTAAAGAGTCTGTATAAATCCATTCTGGGTCATTTGTTATTATTTCTTCATCGTCTTTTCCACTATCATTAGAAGCAATTGTATTAATAACAAAATCTTCTGAACCACTTTGTGGCTGTAAATTTAAATCAATACGTTTATTTAAAATTGAACTAGTTAAAATTGCTTTATTTTTAATTGAAAACTCTCTTGAAATATAGTCATTCCCAATTGATACAACATTATCATCCACATTTGTAACAACATCGCTAAAGGCCTTTACTTTAGTATTACTACCAACAGTTAAACCACCAACGATTAGGGAACAAGATAATACCGTGCTAAACAGCTTTTTTATTTTCATTTTTTTACATCATCCCCGATCCGCATTATTATATTTTGTTTTTAGTAACTCGATTAAATAATCATTCATTTTAACTAGCTTTTTATACGTATTCCCTCCACAGACAAGAAAAATTATAACATTCTGTATTTTTATATTCTTTGCACTTTTTAATGGAAACGCTTTAATTTTTATTTTCAGAAAATTATATAATATTGTTGAATAAAAATAATTTTTATAATATAATTAAATATGAAAGGATGATAACTATGAATTTTGAGTGGTCAACAAACGATATTGCTAAAAAAACAGTTACTATTTATAGTACCAACCTGACATTAAATAAAGCAGCATGCAGGCATTTTGAAGATGTAAATTATGTTTTGTTAGGGCTTGATCGAAAAAATAATCTTTTAGGAATTAAACCGATACAAAAACAAGAAATTGATACTCAAATCTATCCAGAAGATCAACTACATCGTATTTCAATTGGTAAAAGCTATGGTAGAATTTCAAACAAAACTTTTATTAGAGAATTATCGCAAATTTATCGACTAGATTTAAGTGATAATAAATATTATAAATATGATGCTAGATTTGATGTAATCCATCAAATTCTATTAGTCGATTTATAAAGGGAGGAATTTAAATGTTAACTATTTGGTTAGCAATTACTGTTATTGCCATTATTATTGAAATACTTACTATCGATTTAGTCAGTATTTGGTTTGCAGCTGGTAGTATTGTTGCATTAATTGCATATTTATTAAATGCAAGTACTACAATTCAAATTGCTTTATTTGTTATTGTTACTTCAATATGTGCTATTATTATTAGACCAATTTCTAAAAAATATTTACGTGGTAATATTGAAAGAACCAATTTTGATCGTGTAATTGGAAAACACGGTTTAGTAACTAAAACAATTACCGCTGATAATAAAGGTGAAGTAAAAGTAATGTCGACTTTATGGATGGCAACAAGCAATGATAATACAACAATTCATCAAGGGGAATATTGTGAGATACTTGCTGTTGAAGGTGCTCATTTAATTGTTAAAAAAATAGAAGAATAAAGGGGATATTAAAATGGATACTATTGTTACTATTATTTTATTAATATTACTTTCTTTGATTGTAATTTTTATACTTGCTTCAATGATAAAGATTGTTCCACAATCAAAAGCATATGTAGTTGAAAGAATCGGTGCGTATAATCGTACATGTAATGTAGGTTTGCATATTTTGATACCAATATTTGATCGAGTTGCAAACAAAGTTACACTAAAAGAACAAGTTGTTGACTTTGCGCCACAACCAGTTATTACTAAAGATAATGTTACTATGCAAATTGATACCGTTATATATTATCAAATAACTGATCCTCGCCTATTTACTTATGGGGTCGATTATCCAATTAGCGCTATCGAAAATCTAACAGCTACAACTTTAAGAAACATTATTGGGGATCTAGAATTAGATGAAACATTAACTTCTAGAGATATTATTAACTCAAGAATGCGCAGTATTCTTGATGAAGCTACTGATCCTTGGGGAATCAAAGTTCACCGTGTTGAAGTTAAAAACATCATTCCTCCTCGCGATATCCAAGAAGCGATGGAAAAACAAATGCGTGCTGAACGTGAAAGACGTGAAGCAATTTTACAAGCTGAAGGTAAAAAAACTGCTGCTATTTTAAATGCCGAAGGTGATAAAGAATCAATGATTTTAAGAGCAACTGCTCAAAAAGAAGCAGCAATCACTAAAGCCGAAGGTGAAGCTGAAGCAATAAGATTAGTATACGAAGCTCAAGCAAAAGGAATTGAATATATTAATAAAGCAAATCCTGATAATGCATATGTTACTCTACAAGGATTTAAAGCATTAGAGGAATTATCTAAAGGTGAAGCTACAAAAATTATTATTCCAAGTGAGCTTCAAGGAATGGCAGGACTTGCTACTTCAATTAAAGAATTTGTCAATGATAAACCCAAAAAAGAATAACTTAAAACATGGATTCATCCATGTTTATTTTTTTATAATATTAGCATATAAAAAAAAGATCATCATATGTTATAAGGGGTGATTAATATGTGTGGTCTTTTATGTATGTATAATCAAAATGAAGATTTATCTAATCAAATTACAATATTTAATAAAATGCTATCGTTAATAAAACATCGTGGACCTGATGATTATAAAATAATTCATGATCATCATGTATTATTAGGGCATTGTCGATTATCAATTATTGATATAAACGGTGGTAAACAACCACTTGAATATGTTTATAATAATATTAAATATTCGATTGTATATAACGGCGAAATATATAATATGAATACAATCAAGGAGCAATTAATCAATGAAGGATTCCATTTTTCTACTCAAAGCGATACAGAAGTAATCGTTGTCAGTTTTATTGCTTATGGGTCAAGATGTTTGAATTTATTTGATGGTATTTTTTCTTTTGTTATTTCATATCAAAATAAATTATTTGTAGCTAGAGATCATCTAGGAGTTAAACCTCTATATTATTATCATAAAAATGATCTCTTTATTTTTTCTAGTGAAATCAAATGTATCTTAATGTATCTACAACGTTGTATTGTTGATAAAACAGGAGTTAAAGAACTATTAGGTTTAGGACCTAGTATATCTCCAGGAAGAACTCTCTATAAAGATATTTATAGTTTAAGACCTGGGCATTATATGAATGTATATAGTAATTTTAAAGAAATAAAACGATATTGGCATTTAAAACGATTAAAACATACTCGTAACTATGAAGAAACAGTATATGATATACGTTCATTAGTTAATCATAGTATAAAACAACAGTTATTAAGTGATGTTCCTGTTTCTTGTATGCTTTCTGGCGGTTTAGATTCTAGTATTATTACTGCTGTAGCTAGCCAATATGTTTCTAAACTGTCAACATATAGCATTGACTATCAAGATCAAGATAAATATTTCCAACCTTATGAATATCAAACAACTAGAGATGAACATTACATCAACGAAATGTTAGATCGTTATTCTACAAACCATAAAACCGTTACAGTATCACAAAAACAACTAGTAATGGCCCTAAAAGATTCCTTAATTGCTCGTGATGCCCCAGGGATGGCAGATATTGATTCTAGCTTCTTACTATTTTCAAAAGAAATATCACAACATCATAAAGTTGTTTTATCTGGAGAATGTGCTGATGAAATATTTGGTGGATACCCTTGGTTTTATCGTCAAGATTTAATCAATGTCAAAGGGTTTCCCTGGATGCGAGAATTTGATAAACGAATGGAATTATTTAATGATAACGTAAAAACATTAAATATTGAAAATTATGTTCTTGATAAATATTATCAAACATTAGATGAAATAGACTATTATGATCAAAATTTTGAAGATGAACATAAAAGAAAAATGATTTATTTAAATATTGAATGGTTTATGCAAACATTATTAACACGCTCCGATAGTCAAACAATGCAAAGTTCAATTGAATTACGTGTTCCATTTGCTAATAAAGATATTATTTCATATATATATAATGTTCCTTGGAAATATCTATATCATGATAATATGGAAAAAGGATTATTAAGGGATGCTTTTAAAGATTTTTTACCAAATGATATTTATAATCGTAAAAAAAATCCTTATCCAAAAACTCATTCTCCACTTTATTGTGACTTAATTGTAGAGTTACTAAAAGAGTCTTTAAAAGATAAAGATAATATTTTATTAAAATTATTTAATCATAATAAATTATTAGATTTAATCAATTCAAAAGGAACGTCCTTTAAATATCCTTGGTTTGGTCAATTAATGATGGGCCCTCAGTTACTTGCATATTTCTATCAAATATATTTATGGGGCAGAATATATCACATAGAACTAGAATAATCATTAGATTATTTTAGTTCTATACATACATGACCATTTTTTAATTCAACGCTTTTTAAAAAATCATTTAAAACAATAACACCCCGATCAGTTATTTCAATATCTTGATAATCTTTAATCATTTCTTTTAAAATTTTATTTACACTAAGATTAATAAACCCATATTTAGCTATACCATCAATATCTACGATTAAATCATTTTCAACTCTTAAATCAACTTTTGCTTGTACCTTTGTATCAATGCCATAATAATTTAAATTAGCATTAATATAAATACTATCAGATATCTTAATATCAATATCATTTAAAACAATATCTTTATAATCAAAAAATTTTAAATACAAATACTTACATAATTTTGTGAGTTCTTCTTGATCAATTATCATACTATCACCTAATTTATAATATGTTTAATTAAAAAAAAGGTGAAAAAAAGGACTTGTTAGTCCTTAGCTATTTTCATGAACAATTTTTAAAGCTTCTTTTAAAGAACGTATATCAATTTGTCCTGATGCTGAAGCAACATTATCTTTACCAAAAGTAATTGCTGAACCAAATTGTTCACCTAAGATTCTTGTTGCTATTCCTAAGTTAGACATAGACATTGTAACAATTGGTTTATCATAAATTTCATTAGCTCGCAATGTCATTTCTAATACCAACAATACATCTTTATAATCTTCTGGCATGACTGCTAATTTAATAATATCTGCTTCTAATGAATCCATTTGTTTAATTTTTTCTAACATCGTATCTAAACTTGGTGTTCTAGTAAAATCATGACTAGACATAATAACTTTATGATTAGCTTCATGAATCATATTATTTAATGTAATAATTGCATTAGTCCCACTTGATAATTCAACATCATAAATATCAAAAGCTCCACTGTCTAATGCTATTTTATATAAATTAATATATTCTTCATGACTTAATTCACCCAAGCCACCTTCTTTAACACTTCGATATGTTAGAATAAGTGCTTGTTTCATTTCCAAAGTTGCAATCATTTTAAATAATTCTTTTAATTTCTGTTGATTTAACAATTCTTTAAAATAATCAATTCTAAGTTCAATTATATCAATATCATAATCCATCAATCTAATTATATCAGTAATAATTGCTTGATGATTATCACTTACAACTGATACACAAACTTTTGGAATTCCATCACCAATTAATATATCTTTTATTTTACATATCTTACTCATGTATCATCCCCCCTAAAACTACGGTTAGCTATATACAAATAATATTTATAAAATATACATTTTATACTATAACATTATTACAAACAATATGATACTTTTTTAAGTTAAAAAATAAAATTATTTTCATATTTTATGATGATATAGCGCTCCGATTAAATTTGCATCATTATAATATTTACAGTTTATTACGTTTGGCATCAATAATTGATGACTTTGTACTTGAACTTTTTTCAAAGCTTTTTTAATTTTTTCAATCAAGATCTTTTGTTTAGAAATACCTCCACCAATACAAATCACCTCTGGATCATACATAGATTGCAAATTATATAATTGAATCGCAATATCTAAACAAAAAGAATCTAAGATTTCAATAACTTGTTGATTATTATTTTTTACTAGTTCAAAAACTTCTCGCCCATCAATTTCTTTAATTTTAAGCATATTTGAAACTCTTTTACATAGTGCTGAAGTAGATGCAATATCAGACCATGTCAATATTCGATGTGATTTTTTATCATACCCAACAATAATCGTACTAAATTCACCAGCAAATAAATTATTTCCGTGATGAATTTTACGATTTTTTATAACACAACCACCTATTCCAGTACCTAAGACAACAACTATAGCATCTTTATGTCCTTTTATATTGCCAGCATATATTTCGGCTATTCCAGCACATTTAGCATCATTTTCAATTGTTACTTTAATTCCATTACATGCTTTTGATAAAAGATCTTTTAAATTTACCCCCTTTAAAAAAGGATATGCTGTAATCTCTTCAATAACTCCTTTTTTACTATTAATGATACCTGGACAAGATAAAGCTATACCATCAATTTGATAATTGCTTTTAAAATATATTTCACTTAATTTTGAGATAAACAAATTCAAGCTTGTTAATGTCATTGATAAAAATTCATTTTTATCAAACATTTTTCCATTAGTATCAAAATAACAATACTTTATTGCAGTTCCGCCAATATCAAATACCAAATACATAAATATCACCTCAATTATTATAAAACACAAATAACAAAAAACAAGATAAAAAGATGCAAAATTGCATCTTTTTAAAAATTTATTTAAATATCTTTTTTCATCATTACCCTAAATGATAGTCCATATAAAGCAATTGCACCAATAATATAACTAATAATAATTACTAAACTATTTAATGAATTATTAATTACAAAATAACTACTATCGTTAAGTATAATATCAATATCACCTGTTCCTTGTGTATATAAGTTAGTAAAAATAGTAAATAATTGATTTATATTTTGTGATAATGATAAATCACCTAACATTGTTAAAAAATTATTAAATATCAAACCAAAATGATAATTAATATCTAAAAAATATAAATGGAACTGATTATAATATCCTTGTGATATTAAAATGATTCGTAATATTGGTACTATTCCAAAAATCAATCCACCTAAGCATATCATAATTAAAATAGCAGGAACTTTCTTTTTAAATACTGAAGATAAAAATGTTCCAATTCCTCCTACTATAAAAATCACTACAATTCCATAGATAATAAATAATATCGTCGCTTTAATAATCAATAACAAAATATCTTTCTCAACAGCTGTAAACAAACAAAATACAAGCAGAAAAGCAGAAAAACTATTAATCAAATAAACAAAACTTCCCAATAACATTCCTAAAATTTTTGATAAAACTAAATCAAATCTACTAATTTCCTTAGATAATAACAACCTCATTGTGCCTTCATGAATCTCACTTGCAAATAATCCTGTTGCACAGTTAGAGCATATAACCCAAATCATGATACCAGCAATAATCATAAAAGCAAACAAACTATACGTATTCAAAATATTATTAGAAAAACTATCAAAAGTTAATACATTTCGAGTTAAACTTTCATAAATATTTGAAAACAAGAAACCGAGTAAACCACTTAATATACTAATAATAACAAATGGTAAAAATTTAAACATCTTTGTAAATGTTTTAGACATTAAAACTTTCATTTCTTCCATCCTCCACAACTTGTTGATATAGTTTCTCTAAAGTAATTGTTTCTTCTTTAAATAAATTTAACTCAAGATTATTTTGATATATGAATTCAATAATATTTCGCTTACAATTAACTTTATCATTTGTCTTTACTCTAAAGACATTATTTTCAAAAGTATATTGATATTGTTTGTCATCTAAAAATCTACTTAAAGGTTTATTTTCTTTACATGAAACTAGTAATTTTTCTTGACTAAATTCTTGTTGTAAAACATCAATAGGTTGATTTAAAACCACATGACCTTGATTAATCAAAATAACATGATCAATAATTGTCTCTAATTCAGTTAATACATGCGAGCTAATTAATACAGTCATTTTACGTTGACTTACTAATTTTTTTAAACTATGAATAATTTCACTACGACTACTTGGATCTAGATTTGCAGTCGGTTCATCTAATAAAAGTACTTCTGGATCATGAATCAAAGCTTGTATTAAACCTACTTTTTTCTTCATACCAGTAGAAAAATCAGCTACTTTTTTAAATTTATGATTACTTAATCCAAATTCTTCTAATAAAATTAATGATTTTTTTATTGCATCATCATAATTAAAACCAGATAATTGAGCCATGTAAACTAAATATTCTAAACAACTCATATCACTATAAAAATTTGGAAACTCTGGAGAATAACCCATTAATTTTTTAGCATCATTTGAACCTAACGGATAACCTTTTATTATTCCACTACCACTACTTGGAAAAACCAACCCCATCAATATTGACATTGTCGTAGATTTACCTGCACCATTAGGGCCAATAATACCATATATTTTTCCACCATCTAATTCAAAAGATATATCATCTATTGCTTTAAATGAACCAAAATATTTATTTATATGTTCAACTCTAATTAACTTTTCCATATTTAACACTACCTTTTTTCAAACGATATTTTGGATAAACCACTAATGATAAACAACCACCAAAAATAATTAACGTACATAAAATAATTAAATATCTAGAAACAGATGATTTTTCAACTTCAACAACTTTATTTATATGCGTAATCTTACCTTCATTATCATTGTATGAAAACGTTAATTTATGTTTCCCTTCCAATAATTTTAATGAGATATCTTCATCATTACTTACAGTTACTAATTTTCCTTGATCATATACACTCATTTGACCATTTTTGTCACTTTGATATTTAATTTTCATTTTACCATTACTATTCTTATTAAAATCAACTAATTTAAAATCGCAACTATCATCAAAAGCATATAACTGTCCATTATTTTCCATTAAAATACGTTCATCATTCATTGCTCTTGCTTTTGTCACTTCTAATTTAATTCCAGCAACTAATTGTCCTTTTTTATAATCATAAATTTGATTATATTCACCATCGTTTATTAATATTTTAGTTTGGTGTAAAACTGGTATCGCATAATTATTTGGATATTCGATATTTTCTAAACTACAGTTTTTTAATTGTTCATAATTTTTTCCATCTAAAATTTTAAAATTATTAATATCTTTATAGTAATCATAATAAAAATACCCTAATTCTTTAATGCTATCGTCATTTATATCTTCTAATTGATAAATCATTTTATCTTCGGAAAATTGAATTGGAATAATTTCATCATAAACAACTGCTGTCATGCTATCATCATCACTATCAGGATTTAATTTGACTGTCTGTAGTACTTTTCCATCCTTGCCACTTAACAAATCTACAGTTGAGCCACTTGGGTTATTAAAAATTAAATCATCACAACCATCTTGATTAAAATCAATCTTTGGTAAAACAAATGTTTCTCCATAATTATAGACTCCATCTTCTAATAAATTAAAACGTACAGATAAATCTTTAGGATTGATTACCTGATAATATTGACACCCCTCACTATTTCGTGCATTTATTATAAATAAATTAACTCCTTCATGTTCTAAGTCACCAATAACTTTAACATATTGATTATTTAATAAATTTTTATCATATTTTTTTGTAATATTAGTCTTTGAATAACTAATGTCAAAATTGTTATGCGTTGAATGATAAACTCTCATTTCATTTTCTCCAACATTAACATAATCAACAATTTTATCATTGTTTAAATCGCCAACTTCTATTATCATTCCATTTTCTTCAATCATTGGATCAAAATACGATTTTAAATCAAAACTATTGCCATCAATAATACAGTTATCTACTAATATTTCTTTTTTTTCATCATTATTTAAATCACTAAAATATTTAATTTCACTACCAACTAAATACTTATTACTTTCTAATAAAACTTTTCGATCTTGAGTAATTTTTCCGCTATCTATATCAATAATCACTATATGACTAGCAATTACTTCATCTTTATTATTTATCTCATTTACTAAAGATAACAATTGTCCACTATTATCATCATAAGTAATAGCTTCAAAACCATTATTCATATACTTATTAGAAGCATCTACTTTAGTTAATATATCATCTTTACCATTCAATCCTAATTTACATATCTCATTAATCTTACCATTTTGATTACTTGATACAATTACTCCATCATCAACATCAGCAATTTTATTAACGATCTTAGAACTTCCTAAAAAACTTACTGTTTTTAAATCATTATGAACAATATAACTATTACCATTATTTATCTGCAATAAATAATCATCATTATATTTACTAAAACTTACTTTAATATTATCTAAACTAATTCCCAAATTTCTTATATCATTTTGTGATAATAATTTACCATCTAATGAATACACCGAAATTCTTAATACATCTTTATTAAAACTGCTCGGTATTATAATAGCTTCTTGTCCTTGATACATAGATAATACTGCATTTGAGCAATCTAAATTATATTTTTCTAATTTAATTTTACTAATCACCTCAAAATCATCAGAAATTAATAATAACGATGGCTCAATTCCTGTATTACTAGCACCATACATTTCTATCTGTTGATAATTTTTATCACCCAAATATGCTTCTACTAACATCAAATCATCTTTAATCTGTTTTAATTTATAACCATTAAAGGCCTTAGAAAATACACCAGTAATGGCAATTATCTCTTTAGAATTAACATAATCATAACTATACTGCTCTTTCAATCTTTTAATCAAATCATCTTGATCAACAATATCTAATTTTAAGTCATTAATAACCTCACCATTATGATAATCAACTTCATAAAGTTTATCATTTTCACAACTAACATATAACTTATCATTAAAAACTAGTAAATCCCATAAATTAATACCCACTAAATGATTCTTTTCCATTGAATTAACTTTTATTGGTTTACTAATACTTTTACGATAATTTATATTTCCATCATCATCTAAACTAACTAATTGTCCAAGTTGCGTCGTAAAAATTACTTGATTATCAATTAATATTAATTTCCAGATATTATCATCTTCTTCATGATCATAAACAATACTTTTTTTCTTAGCATTTATTTTTAATAAATGATGATCATAAATAAGATAAACATATTCTTTATCACAAACTATTTGACGAATAATTGAATTTTCAATAAATAAACCCTTTTGTTCATTATAATTTTGATGAGTTAAGGCTAATTCATATAAAACCTTAGAATCTTTAGAACTTACAATTAAAAAATTACTATAACCACTATTTGTTTCAACATACAAAACTATATCTTTAATCTTATCATTATCTAAATCATCAATTATTTCAAAATATTTAATTGGATAATTAACACTAATTAAAAAATCGTCATTATCAATAAAACCCAATCCATTATCTTTAACAACTAAATTTCCCTTCAAACCATCGCTAAGTTCAACATATTTCGCTACACAATCACCTTTAATATTAGTACCAGTACTATAAGATTCTATACTCGAATCATTATCCATCGCTTGTAACGAAACTGGAATAACCATTGCTAATATTAGCACAATCATCATTATTTTTTTCATATCTATCACTCCTGACTGTATCACTATAACTAATACAGTTATATTATAACATCAAGATAACTGTATTACAATACATAGTACAGTTTCTTGTTAATTATTTAAATAAATTATTATATTACTATCTATTATTAATTAGTAATGATAAAATATTAATAAGTAGTATATTCATTTTTAAATTATTTGATAAGGAGGTCAAAATAATGAATCAGTTAAAAGATGCAATCGAAAAAGCAAAAGAAAATGAAAACAAATTAATATTAATTGTAGGATTACCAGGTAGCGGTAAATCAAAATTAATCCATGAATACAGTAAAGATAGTGGTATTCCAATTTTAGATTTAGATAATATTTTTAAAGATACTAATAATAATATTGCAGAAGTAATGGATAATTTCTTAGTAACTTATAATAAAGATGTTTTATTACTAGATAATAAAAAGATCCTTTATACTAAGGATTCAAATATTGATATGTTATCATTTTTAAAAAATCTTGCAGAAAAATTAGTTGTTGTCGCTACATGGAATGGAAAAGTTGATAATAATAAACTTATTCACATTCGTTCTAAATTACCTACTGATTTAACATATTCACTAGATAATGAACAACTTACTATTATTCAAAAAAATTAACAAAATTAAAGAGGCTGTAACGCATTAAAATAATGTGTTTGACCAAAAAATTGAATAGGGGCTAAGAATTAAAATCTTTCGCCCCTTTCACAACACCGTGCGTAGGGTTCCCTACACGGCGTTTCATAAGTTTATAGAGTTGTAATAATCTAGTGCACTTATAAATCCGTATATTTTTAATACTTCATTTGTAAGTGTCCTTTTTAGTATGAAGCTATTGGCGATGTGCCAGTAGCTTTTTCTTGTGTTTGCCCATTCCCATGCCTTACTTTTATTAATACCTAGTTTTTGTAAATTTCTATACCTTGTTCTTACTAACTTCCATCTTTTCCAATATATCATTCGTATTCTTCTTCTCATCCATGAGTCTATTTCCCTTAGATGTTTACTCATATTCGCTATCCTATAGTAATTCACCCAACCTGTAATGTATTCTTTTAACTCTTTAGCTAATTCCTTACTTGATATTGGTCGGTTCCTTTTGGTGATTTCCTTTATTCTCTTTTTCATCTTTTCTTACTGCTTGATGGGCATTTCTTCTTGGTCGGAACCCATAACTATTGTCACTGAATTGGGGTTCAAATATTGGTGTCAGTACCTGTACTATCGCCTGTTGTATGACCCTATCCGTCACTGTTGGAATTCCTAACTCTCTTTTCTTTCCGTTATCTTTTGGTATTTCTACTCTTTTAACGGCTTGTGGACTATAATGTCCCTCCATGATAAGTTTCTTTAGATAAGACCAGTGTTGTGCGAAATGCGTACGAACTTCTGCGACTTGCATTTTATCTACACCACCACTTCCCTTATTACTCATAACCCTTTGGATTGCCTTTTCTATATTGGCATCCTCCATAATTGTTTCAAGTAACTTCTCATGTACTACAAATCTATTGGTGTTCTTCGTATGTGATATCTCTTGTTTTGATGTAGGATACACTTCTCCACTATTGTCGTATTCCGTACTATCTTCATAGAGTAAGCCTAATGATAGTTGACAGTATCCTATTTTATCTTGAGTATCTTTCATTTCCAGTTCACCTCCTTATGTTCGGTCCTTCGCTAGATAACCATTACAGTTATCATCATCACTACTATGACCTCGGCTGACTTCCTAGGACAAACGTTTCCACCATGATTACATTTTCATCATGTTCCTAGGACCTCCCACGGTAAGACATAACACTTTCATCCTATGTACCCACTATCTTTACACTGCTTATTCCGTCGTACTATTGGACTTCGATTTGTTTAGCAATCTCATCCGATAAGCTTCTGCCTAAAATAGTTCGTATTCCTTGGGTCAGGACTTTGCCTCCAACTTCCTCCCGTTCACACCTTACGATGGATACCTTGTCTTCGGCTAGTGGTTGGTAGTACGAAACCCCCACAGTGGACTTTCACCACCTAGTCTTATGTCATGCGTGGCACACTAAAAAAATAGCACTTAAACTCAGATGAGTATAAGTGCTATTTTTGGTATAATTAGATTATGCAAAATATAAAAATAATAGAATCTAATTACCCGATTGACAATTCTTATTATAATACATTTCAATGTAAACTTCCACTAGATTTTTTTACAGTTGTTCCTGTAGATGATCCGGTGACATCTTTCGTAGAAATTATGAAAGGAATTAACACTTCAAAGTATTTTAACTGCCCCCATAGAGGCAACAGGGGCTACGACCCTAATATGATGTTACAGGTTACATTGTTTGCATTTATAAACGGTCAATATGAATTAAGAAAAATGGAAGAATTATGCAGATATGATATCCGATATATGTGGCTGGCTAATGATGAAACTCCTTCTTTCATGGCTTTTCAAAGATTTATATCAGAAAAATTATCGATGTCTATCGAAGATATTTTTTATGATGTTGTTAAAAGAATCATTGAATTAGATGATGTTGATATTTCTAAACTTTATATTGATGGAACTAAGATAGAAGCCAATGCAAGGAAAAACAGTTTTGTTTGGAAAAAAGCTATTCTAGGCTATCAGGAAAAAGCATTTCTTAAAGTGACAGATCTGATCATAAGATTAAATGATGATCTTAACTTTAAATATGATATAAAATCAAGATATTCTGCTGATGATACAGGACTGATTGCAGAACAGTTAATGGAACTGATGATAAGACAAAATATAGAAATAGTATACGGAAAAGGCAAAAGACGTTCCTTATTACAGAAATATTATGATGAATTTCTTGAAATCTATATAAAATTAATGAGATATGAAGAATCATTGAACATATGTGGCGACAGGAACAGTTATTCAAAGACTGATCATGATGCTACCATGATGAACATGAAGTATGACTATTATAATCATACAGGTATATTTAAACCGGGATATAACCTGCAAATAGGTGTAAGTGATGAATATATTATGCATATGGATATATTTTCAAATCCTGCTGATACAAAAACATATATACCGTTTATGAAAAAATATAAAGAAAGATACGGCTGTTATCCAAAATGGCCAATAGGCGATGCCGGATATGGAAGCTATGATAATTTGCTTTTTAATGTCATAAACGGGATGGAACTGGGATTAAAGTATAATTATTATGCAAAAAAGAATACAAAGGAATTTAAAAAGAAAATATATAATCAGATGAACTGGGAATATGATGAAAAGGGATTTAAAGTCTGCCCACAGGGACATTCATTTAATATTGAAAAAGAAGAAAGATGGAACACAGCAGGTGAATATCTACAAATCAGCAGAGTATTCGAATGTGGTAAATGTCATGACTGTAAAGTAAAAGAAAAATGCACAAAGGCAAAGGAGCAAAGAAAAATACAGATAAATTATGCCTTAAATGAAATGCAGGAAAAAGTAGATGAAAATCTTGGAACCGAAGAAGGAAAAGAGATGAAAAAGCAAAGAAGTATACAGTCAGAAGGGACATTTGGAATAATAAAGCAGAATATGGATTATGTCCGATTAAAAAGAAGAGGAAACATAAATGTAAAAACAGAACTGCTGTTAATAGGGATTGCCTATAATATACGCAAATACCACAATAAAAAGATGAAAAAGAAGGAAATATCAATTTCCTAAAAAGCTAAATAAAAACATGTAAAAAGCACATGATGTTTTTATAGTACCAAAAAAGTTATCTAAATATGGATAACTTTGTTTTTTATCTAAATATACTGTATCAAGCAAAAAAAGGCGTAACGCCTAAAGATTAAAAATCCTTATTCGTTACAGCCCCTTTATTATCTCTTCATTTCTTTAATAACTTTTTGGCGAGTAAATTCTTCTCTTTCTTTTTCTTCTAAAGCTTCACTTATAACTTTAATTGTTGATTCAAAACGTGGAATCGAAATATTTTTTAGAGCATTTGCACGTTTTTGTGTTTTTCTAATTGTATTAGCTAAACGATAAACACTATTTTCAACTTCAGCTAATAACACAGTTAATTGTTTTACTCGATAAAAACAATTATAAGCATAATCAACTTTAGAATTAGAACGTTCAATATCATAAGTCATTTTCAATGGTTGTTGATTATAAGAAATCTTTGGAATTTCAACACCCATAACACTACGATACGCAATCGATATTCCATAATCTTCAGGTGTACTATTTACAATCGACGAAATTAATCCCATTGAAATATTTGCTTCTTGCAAAGCATCATATGCTTCTTGATAAGAAGATGTAATTTGATCACGAATAATCTTAACATCATCTAATAAAGTCATCATTTCTTTTATTAAAACATTTCGTTTTTGATCCATTAGATTATATCCAAGATTAGCTAATTGCAATGATTTTTTCATTGCAATTAAATTACCCTTTGTCGGAACTACCTTCAAAGCCATAATTATTCACCTTCTTGTAATTCTTTAATAATCTTTTTTTCTTTTATATTAAAACGTTCAATTGCTTTTTCATGATTATAATATTGATCCAATAATGCATTATCCAATCGATCCAATGCTTCACGAGGTAAGACAGAAACTAAATCCCATCCTAAATCTAAAGTTTCCTCAATACTACGATTAGCATCAAAACCCTGGTTAATAAAATATTCTTCAAACAATTTACCAAATGTTACATATTTTTTATCCATATCAGACAATTCATCTTCACCAATAACCGAAGTTAATGAACGTACATCTTGAACATGGGCATAACATGCAAACAATTGATTAGCAATATCTTGATGATCTTTTCTCGTATATCCTTCTCCAATTCCATCTTTCATTAAACGACTTAATGAAGGTAAAACCCCAACTGGTGGATAAATCCCTGCTGAATTTAAATCAACATCTAATGTAATTTGTCCTTCTGTAATATAACCAGTTAAATCAGGAACCGGATGTGTAATATCATTATTAGGCATTGTTAAAATTGGAATTTGTGTTACAGAACCTTCTGCATCTTTAATAATCCCTGCTCTTTCATATAATGAAGCTAAATCTGAATATAAATACCCTGGATATCCTTTACGACCAGGAATTTCTCCTTTACTTGATGAGAACTCACGTAATGCTTCACAATAAGAAGTAACATCACTATAAATAACCAATACATGCATATTTTGTTTAAATGCTAAATATTCTGCTGCAGTTAATGCACAACGTGGTGTTAAAATACGTTCAATAATTGGATCATTTGATAGATTCAAGAACATAACAACACGTTCCATAACTCCCGCTTCTTTAAAGCTACGTTTAAAATATTCTGCAACATCGTTTGTAACACCCATAGCTGCAAAGACAACAGCAAAACCTTTTCCTGATTCATCTGCGATTTTTGCTTGTTTTACAATTTGAACTGCTAAACGATCATGAGGTAATCCTGATACCGAAAAAATTGGCAACTTTTGACCACGAATTAATGTAGTCAAACAATCAATTGAAGAAATTCCTGTATTAATATAGTTACGTGGATATACACGAGAAACTGGATTCAAAGGTAATCCATTAATATCCATTTCTTCTTCAGCATAAACTTCACCTAATCCATCAATTGGTCTACCAGCGCCAGAGAATATTCTTCCTAATATTTCTCTAGAAACAGGTAATTCCATTGGTTTACCTAACAATTTCGTTTTTGTATTTTCAAGTGATAGTCCGTTGGTCCCTTCAAAAACTTGAACTACGACTTTTTCACCTTCAATTTGAACAATTCGTCCTGCACGAGTTGTTCCATCATTTATTTGTATTTCAACCATTTCATCGTATGAAGCACCCTTAACGTGGTCTAAAACGACTAATGGTCCATTAATTTCATTTAATCCTACATATTGTAGAGACATAACCAATAACCTCCTACGCTACAGATTTAATTGCTTCATCGATATCATGATAATATGTATCCAACTTATCAATATTATCATTAGGGATATCATATTTCATTTTAATAACTTGATCAAAAATACCCGTATCCACAATTCTTCTTACAACTTTACCTTGATTAACCGCTTCTTTACAACGCTTATTTAAATATAAAATAACTTCCATCATCTTCAATTGTTTTTCCATTGGGACATATGTATCATCTTTATGGAAAGCATTTTGTTGTAAATAACCAACTCGAACAACTTTTGCAATTTCAATAATCAACTTTTGATCTTCTGGTAATACATCAGGTCCCATCAATTGAACAATTTCATTTAATTTAGCTTCCTCAGCTAAAATATAAGCTATTTCTTGACGATCACTTACAAATTTAGGACCTACATTTTTGGTATACCATTTTTCAAGATCATAAACATAATCACTATAACTTTGTGTCCAGTTTATTGCAAAATAATGACGTGCATAAGCTAACGCTTTGTCTAATGCCCAGAAACAACGAACAAAACGTTTAGTATTTTGAGTAACTGGTTCAGAAAAATCGGCTCCTTGAGGCGATACCGCACCAATAATTGATACAGAACCTTCCTTACCATTTAATGTTTTCATATATCCTGCACGTTCATAGAATTGTGATAAACGTGATGGTAAATATGCTGGGAACCCTTCTTCAGCTGGCATTTCTTCTAAACGTCCTGAAATTTCACGTAATGCTTCAGCCCATCTTGAAGTTGAATCTGCCATAATTGCAACATGATAACCCATATCGCGGTAATATTCAGCTAAAGTAATCCCTGTATAAATACTAGCTTCACGAGCAGCAACAGGCATATTTGAAGTATTTGCAATCAATACTGTTCTATCAGTTAATGGTTTACCACTTTTAGGGTCAATCAATTCACTAAATTCTTCTAGAACTTGTGTCATCTCATTTCCACGTTCACCACAACCAACATAAACAATAATATCAGCGTCACACCATTTTGCAATTTGATGTTGAGTCATTGTTTTTCCAGTACCAAATCCACCAGGAATAGCTGCAGTTCCCCCTTTAGCAATTGGGAATAATGTATCTATAACCCTTTGCCCTGTTACTAAAGGAATTGAAATTGGTAAACGATTAAATACTGGTCGCGCTTGCTTAATTGGCCATTTTTGACATAAAGTACAATCCATGATTTTTCCATTTTCATCTTCAATTTTCATAATAACATCATTGATTGTATACTCACCATCGCTAACAACATCTACAACTTTACCACTAATTAAAGGACTAACCATGCATTTATGAACAATCAAGTCAGTTTCTGGTGTAGTGGCATAAATGTCACCACCCTTGACTTCATCGCCTACTTTAACACACATAGTTACATTCCATTTTTTGTTTATATCTAAAGAATCAACATTACTTCCAGCATGAATAAATGCTCCTGATTCTTTTTCAAGTGCTTTTAAAGGACGTTCAATCCCATCAAAAATATTTCTTAAGATTCCTGGGCCTAACGTTGCACAAATTGGTGATCCGGTTGAAACAACAGGTTCACCTGGTTTAAGACCTGTAGTAGTTTCATAAACTTGGATAGTAGTAAATTCTTTAGAAATAGAAATTACTTCCCCCATTAATGAAGCATTACCTACATATACCATTTCCAACATAGAAAAAGATACTGTATCTTTTACTTTTACAACAGGTCCATTAATTGAATAAATCACATTATTGCTCATATATTAACCCCCTGTTTATTTGATCATTAATCCTGATGTTTTATAAAACCATTCTTTTTGGTTTTCTAAAGCAGTATCTAATGATTCATCTACTACTACATTAGTTGCTTTATTTTCAATAATGAAACCACCTATTTTAATTTCATCACTTACTTCAACTGTTAAATCAATTCCATAAGCTTTAACTAAATCATCAGCATATTTTATATCATTTTGTCTAAGTTTAAGAATTGAATCACTCATTTGATATAGACTACTAATCTTTTCCATATGTTTAATAAGATATGTTTTATAGTCATTGCTATTTACAAATTCATTTAATCTGTTTTTAGCTTCTTTAAATATCTTTGCAACATAAGCTTCTCTTGTCTCAACTAACTTCTTAGTCTTCTCTTCTTGAGATAAAGAAGCTTCTACACTAGCATTAGAAGATATCTCTACTAACTCTTTAGCTAACAAAGCATCAGCATCTTTTTTTGCTTCCGCTTTAATTTGTTGATAAGCTTCTGCTTCAAGTTCTTTTGCTTCAGCCAAAATTTTTTCTTCTTCTAAACTAGCTAATCTTTCAATCTCTTCTTTCATATAAAGAAATACTTGTTCTTTCTTTTCCATAGCATTCCCTTTCTACAACTTAACACCTATTGCTTCAGAAACATATTTATCAATAGTTTCACCAATTTTAGATTCACCATGACGATCTGGTATCTCTACAAGCAATGGTTTTTGTTGTTTTAACTTAATTTCTGAAATAATATCAGGCGCAAGTTCAATTAGTTTAGTAGTAATTAAAATAATTCCAATCGAATCATCTTTCAATTTAGTTTCTAATAACTCTAAAAACTCTCTTCTTTTATGAACTACTTCTCCTTCAATTCCTACTAACCTAAGACCGATTTGAGTATCAACATTATCACTTATACAATAAAATCGCATAACGATCACATACTTTCAATTAAATTTTATTAATAATTAAGATTGAAATTAATAACCCATAAATTGCTACCCCTTCACCTAAGGCAACAAAAATCAAAGATTTACCAAAGTTCTTTTCATTTTCAGAAAATGCTCCAATTGCAGCTGGTGCAGCAGCAGCAACAGCAATCCCTGCTCCTAAAGCTGATAAACCAGTAGCTAATGCAGCAGCTAAAAATCCTAACCCTTGAGCAATAGTCCCTGTAATTACAGCTGTTTCTTGGGCATGCACACCGTTAGTAGCTGCAGCTAAATATAGTGCTAAACCAACTGCCCCAACAAATCCAGCAACATGTGTTGCTAATCTAATTTTTGCACTCTTAACACTTACATTTCCTTTAAATACTTTAACTAATGGTAATGATAATAAAATAACTAATAATGCTGGTAAAATAAATTCTAAAACTGTCATAACGACTTCCTCCTAAACTTTTATTCTTCTTTTATACTTTTAAACGGTATTCCGTTTCCTTCATAATATCTACTAAACATTTCGTAGAATTCTAAACGTAATACTTGGATTCCAACAATCAATCCTTCCAAGCACATTACAAATACGTTACCAAAGATAATAACAATTATCTCACCTACTCCACCAACCATTTCTGCAAGAGTATAAACCACAAGCATCATTCCAGCATGTGATAAAACAAATCCACCTACTCTTAAAAATGACATAGTATTCGTAATGAATGATAACACTACTTCAAATAACTCAAAGAATCCTTCAACAAAAAATGCACCGAATCCATTTGGAAACATTTTTTCATCTTCTTCAAATTTTCTAATCAATGGCTCTTTTAGGAAAATGAAAAATAATGGTAAAAAAATCAAACAAATAACATATACCATATTTACAAAATCCAATCCTAAAAACATATTAATCACTAAACCTAAAATAGAAATATAGAAAAGCAATCCACAAATTCCATTTTGGCTCAAAATAGCTTCACCTATCTGTTTTTTCTTAAAATTCAAAAAAACATTAAACGTCATAGAAATTACGATTAAAACAATTCCCAAACAAATTGCTGCAATCAATAATGTCATTGTATTATCTGGGGACATAGCATTAAACATAGGAATCAAAATTTCTTCATTTCCAAATACCGAACCAAAAACAATCCCAAACAATGTACTAGATATTCCTAAACGAACACCTACCGCGCCTAATTGTAAGCCAAACTTTTTATAAGCAATTAAACCAACTAAGGATAAAATTACCCCTTGGCCTACATCACCAAACATAATCCCAAATAATAAAGTATACGATAATGAAACTAATAAAGTTGGATCAGCATCATTATATTTAGGTACTCCATACATCTCCACAAACATTCTAAATGGTTTTGAAAACCAATTATTTTTAAGCAATGTCGGTGGTGATAAACGTACATCACTATTAGCTGGCTTAATGTCAACCATCACTCCATCAAGTGCTTCAAAATCATCTTTAAATTTCTTTACATTTTTAGTTGGAACAAACCCATTAACCGAAAGTTTATCACCAATTACAACTACATACTTTTGCATCACATACACATCATTTAAATGTTTAGCAACAGTATAAATTTTATTTAATTCATCACGTTCATTTTCAAAAATTTTAGCAATCCGTGCATTTAATTTATTACTATGTTCCCTAGCCACATTTGCTTCTTCTTCAATTTCATTAATTGCTAGTTCTGGTGAACCATGAACAAAATACGGAATATGAATTCTTTCAAAATAAAGTGATGAAAAAATATTGTCAACTTCTGGTGCATCACTAGGAGTTGTAATATACATACACCATGTATAATGATTATCATGTTCAAACGCTTTAAATACAAATGGTAGTGATTCATAGTAATCTAACTTTGAAATATTATTTACTGGTAATTTACCAAATCTTATTTGAAGATATTTACAACTAAATAAATCATCAAAATCAACATCAATATCTGCAACATGACGCAATTGAATAACCGCTTCTTGATTTTCAATAATCATAGTATCTAACTGCTTTATTACAGCATGTATTCGTTCAACATCTAATAACAAATCATCTAAATATTCTTTTACTTTTAATATATTAATTTGATTATTTTCTACTTCAACTTCTTCTAACTTAAAGTTATATTTATTTGAAGCATCATTTAAACGAACAAGAATTTCTTCATAAAGATTATCTTGATTATAGACACTAAGTCCCGTTACACTGTCAATAAACTTAGATGCCAATTCGGGATGAAAATCATCATGACTAAAAAGTTTTAACAAAACTTCATTATAACGATATTTATCAAAATTAATACTAACTAAGTTTAATCTTGAAATAGCCATTTTATCCCCCCTTATATATCAACAGATTTACGTAATATCTTCTTTACAATGATTAACACTACAATTAAAATAACCCACAAACAAACACCAAACATAAAAGTATGCACAATATGTAATGGTAATGTAAGTAATGGCTCGTATAATTCAATTCGGTAAAATACAGTTCCGTAAAATAAACCACCAATAAATATTGCTGTTCCTACACGTTTTAAAATATTCCCAAAATTATTAGGCTTTTTAATTGTAAATAATAACCCTAATAAAATTATTAATATTCCAACCCCAATGTCTCCTATACATACTGCTCCAATTAACATTGAAATTATTGCAACTAATACCGTTGGATCAAAAGTATCACCAATAGTAGTACTCAATATATTTTCAAATGGTTGAAATAACGAATTATTTTTTATTAATACCGGTGCAACAATATTTTTATTTTCATAAATATTAACCGGTAATTCAATTACTCTAACACTATCTATGTCACTAAATTTAGATTCTATTTCTTTAATATCAAAACTACTAAATGCATATATCGCTGCTTTTTGTGAAAAATCAACAACATAACGACATTTGTCATATAATCTTTTTAAATTATATAATCTTGTAAATACTTCTAATAGTTTTTCACTATATTCATTTCTTACATCTTCAATTTTTGTGTCCATCTTCTTAATATACTGTTCCATTGCTACTGATTCTTCATTTAATTCATCAATTGCTTCACAAACTTTCCCATGAGCAAATTCTGGAATATTAATTTGTTCGAAAGACATTGAAGAAAAAGCATTATCAATTTCAGAAATATTATTTGTAAGACCTGCATAAACAATCCATACATACTGTTTAGAACGATTTAACTCTACAAAAATAAATTCATAATCGCGATAATATTGAATCTTATTAAATTCTGCTAGTGGTATTTTACCAAAACGACATGTAATATACTTAGTATTTTGAACATCATCGACACTAATTTTAGAATCTTTAAGATTCTTTAATAAAACAATTGCTTCATCATTCTCATGTTTTTCTTTAATAATATCTTCACGAACATTGATAATATTATCAATTTTTTCATTAATTTCATCTATTAACTTATTTACCTCAAATAAATTAATTTCCTCAAACTCATTATCTTTAACTCGAGTATCTAAACTTAACCGATTAAAAATATGATAGATATTATCAAGCGGTTCATTATACGGATTTACATCATCCATTACTGATACTCCTTTAACATTA
The DNA here is from genome assembly GCF_025149465.1 of Thomasclavelia spiroformis DSM 1552. NCBI lineage: Bacteria > Bacillati > Bacillota > Erysipelotrichia > Erysipelotrichales > Coprobacillaceae > Thomasclavelia > Thomasclavelia spiroformis. The sequence continues at coordinate 2,169,134 of NZ_CP102275.1, forward strand.
TGAGCTATCTTTTTTGAATCTTGTGGAAACATTTCTTCTTGATATTCAGTCATCTTGATCAACATTTTTATTAAATCTTTTTGTTCAAAGGAAATATTAAAGAAATGTGTTTTAATAATAGCCACTCAACAATCCCTCCTATGCAAAGATTAGCATCTCTTCAATACTTGATGCATCTCTTTTATATCGTATTCCTTCGATAATATGTTTCAAATTATCGATTTCTACTTTTTGTAGAATTGAATAGGTTAAATATACTAATGGCGCATTACTTGAAAAGCGCATATATCGTTTAGCAATATTATATTTAATCTCTTCAACATAATATTCAATATAAGTATAGTCTTTATCTCCAATATATAACTTATATTTAGAATTAGATAATAACTCTAATACTTCCTCACCACTACGTGCTTCAATTAATGAATCTAACATTGCTTTAGATATTCGACAATGTTCTAAATATAAAGATTTTCTAATTGTTTCATTTGATTCTTTAAAATACTTTTTAAAACGATAAATTTTAGTAATATTAGCTAGTTCAATTGATGTAGATAAAATCTCCATCAACTCCTTTTGTTTACTACCCTTAAAATTACTTTTAATTGAATCAACATACATATCATAATATAAAGACTTTAATTGACGTTCCAATAAATTAATATCTATTGGTGCCGTAAAATCAAAATTAGATAATATCTTATAATATCTAGTATTTTTTAGATACATAACTAAATCCTTATAATTACCAACATTTACCAATCCATAAATATTAAAACTAATTTTACTCGCTAAATAATCAGGAATTTCTAAAGAAAAGCTCGCCTGATCTTTTTCTTTAATACTAACAACTTTATCAACAATCAATTGAACCTCAATTCCAATAACCTCCTGGTTATAAAAATCCTGATTCTTTTTTGGTGCATATTTCATCAATCTAGCACAGCGCTCAAAATATTCTTTATTTAAAGCAGCTTCTAACTGTCGACGACGAACATTTCTAACATTGACGTCTTTTAATACATCACTATACTTTGTTTGCGATTTTAGATAAGTCACCATCTCGCCAAGCGTTTGTTTTCTACACAAATCACTATAGCTTTCTTCATTAAGACGATATCCATACATCGCTTTTGCCTTTGCACATAGTGCATTTGACGACAAAGCCATACATTCACCTTCTTACTTTAAACATCTTTCAACAATTTCATTTATCCATTTATCTTTATTTGAATTATAAAGATTTTCCAAGTTATTTAAAACATTTTTAAATTCTTGGTGTTGTTGTTTTGCATTTTCTTGATTTTTATTTATCAATTCACTTTTATAATCTTCAATTTTTTGATTTTGTTCCAAAACAAAACCATCATATATTTCTTTTCTCTTTTCATTCATATTAGTTTGAGCATCAAGTTTTTTAGCTTTTGCCTTTTCAACTCGTTCGACACATTTACGGTCAATCTCTACTAATCTTTGAATAACATCATCCATACTATGCCCCCTTCGTCTGAGATAAGTATACTCCTATATTTTAAAAATGCAATGGTAATACTTCATCATTTTTTAAAATCTTGATTTTCTTGTAATTCCTAGAAACATATAAAGTTTACAAGATTTTAAAGTTATTTATATAGATATTATTACCATATTTAAATACTTTGTTTAAATTAGTTTGAAATATCAATAAAAATTCGTATTTTAACATTTATAAAACATAAAATCTAATCAGTCATTAGATACAGCCATAATACTCTTATTAACAATTTTTAAACTTTTAATAAAACACAATTTTATTTAGATGTATTGTATCTATCCTATTTTAAATAAATGTAATTTATTTAGTTTTTATTAGTTGTAAAATGTTTTATATACATTTTTTCTAACTGACGAATAGCAGCACCCCCATAAAAAATTTGCCAAGCTAAAGCCATTGGAAAATTTAATACCGTTGTTTCTAACCACACCGCTATAAACTCCATACCAGCATCTTTAAATAGTAACGTCGCTATAAAACTCATAATAGGACACATTAAACAAACAATCATTGTAGAAATAGTAATTTGAATACGATGTGAATCAGTATTTTTATCTAATCTTTTAAAAGCTAAATTAACTGCTATTCTTTCTACAAAACATAACTCTAAAATAATTGCTATAGGCCACATGATCCATAATTCATGAAATGCCATCACAAAAACTGCATTAGTCATTCCTCCAATATTTAAAGAAATGTTATAGCAAATCATGGCATAAACCATAATAAATGCCATTGCAACTGTAAATAAAAAGTGATGTAATTTTGATTTTTCCATAAAACTTCCTCCTACTTTCATGTAAAATATGTGTGTTGTTCATAACCATGAGCTCACATACATGTACCGTTTCCAATTTTCACCACCATTTTTTACACAATTTATTAACGAGTCATAATTTATCATAAATATTTTTGTTATGTAAGAATTTTTTTATTAATTTAATCAATTATAAACTACGTCTTAAAAATATTTCTAATAAATTCAAAATAATATATTTTCACTTTTTATTACGATAACCTAATTTTTTCGTTAGTTCTTTAAATTATCAATTAATTACCTTTAATAACTCTATGTTGAATTATAATAATATTTTTATTATCAATATTAAGATAAAAAATATTTATTTACTTAAATTTTAAATCAAATGGATATTGTATTATAAAATTTAATCTATATATTATTTTTTCTTTAATATGATTGAGACAAATAATCAATTATGCTAAAGTAATACCAATGAGGTGACAAAAATGATAAAAGAAAATATAAAAAAATTACAAAGTTTAATGAAAGAAAATGAAATCGATATTTATATCATTCCTACAAGTGATTTTCACCAAAGTGAATACGTTGGTGAATATTTTAAAGGACGTAAATTTTTATCAGGATTTACAGGTTCAGCGGGAACTTTAGTAGTAACTCTTGATAAAGCTTATTTATGGACTGATGGGCGCTATTTTATTCAAGCTCAACAACAATTAGAAGGCAGCGATATTATTTTAATGAAAATGGCAATGCCTAATGTTCCTACAATCAAAGAGTTTCTTGATCAAAACACTGATAAAACTGTTGGTTTTGATGGACGTGTGATGTCATATAAAGATGTTTGTCAGTATAAAAATAAATTAATTACTAATATAGATTTAGTTGATGAAATTTGGAGCGATCGCCCAAGTATATCTCATCAACCTGCTTATTTATATGATGAAAAGTATTGTGGAGAATCACGAGCTTCTAAATTAAAAAGAATTCGTGAAGCAATGAATGATTGTGATTATCATATCATTACTAGCTTAGATGATATTGCCTGGTTATTTAATATTCGTGGTAATGATGTTGCATGTAATCCAGTAGTATTAGCTTATTCATTAATCAGTAAAAATGATGCTACTTTATATGTTCTTGATGGTGTAATTGACAAAAAAATGCAAGATATCTTAAAAGAAGATGGAATTATTGTTAAAGCATATAATGATATTTATGAAGATGTAAAATCACTACAAGGTAAAGTTTTACTAGATGATTTACTTGTCAATTATCAAATCTGCAGTAATCTAAATTGTAAAATTGTAAAAATGACTAACCCAACGCAATACTTTAAAGCAATTAAAAATGAAACTGAAATTAACGCTACTAAAAACGCTCATTTAAAAGATGGTGTGGCAATGACTAAATTTATGTATTGGTTAAAAACTAATGTTGGAAAAATTGATTTAGACGAAGTCATCATTAGTGATAAACTAGAAGAATTCAGAAAAGAACAAGCTGATTTTTATGATTTAAGTTTTGACACAATTTGCGGATATAAAGAAAATGCTGCTTTAATGCATTATAAAGCTCTACCAGAAAAATGCGCTAAAGTTACTAATAAAGGAATGTTACTAATTGATTCTGGGGGACAATATATCGATGGAACTATTGATACAACAAGAACTTTTGTTCTAGGTAAAATTAGCGATATTGAAAGACGTGACTTTACTATTGCTTTAAAAGCTCTATTACGTTTACAGGCCGCACACTTTGTTGCAGGAACAACTGGTCCAAACTTAGATATTTTAGCTCGCGGAATTGTTTATGAATATAATTTAGATTATCGTTGTGGTACTGGCCATGGTGTAGGACATTTCTTAAATGTTCATGAAGGTCCAAATGGCTTTAGACCTAAAGACCGTCCTGGAAGTGCACCAATGTGTGCTTTTGAACCAGGAATGATCACTACTAATGAACCTGGTATTTATATTGAAGGTAGTCATGGCGTGCGTCATGAAAATGAAATGTTATGCGTTGAAATAACAAATAATGAATATGGTCAATTCTTAAAATTTGAACCAATTACATATGTACCTTTTGATTTAGATGGTTTAGATCTTAAATTATTATCTAATCATGAAATAAAACAAATTAATGAATATCAACAATTTGTATATGATAAAATTTCTTCATATTTAACTAATGAAGAAAAAACTTGGCTACAAGATAACTTATTAATTAAAATTGAATAGGGGCTAAGAATTAAAATCTTTCGCCCCTTTCACAACACCGTGCGTAGGGTTCCCTACACGGCGTTTCATAAGTTTATAGAGTTGTAATAATCTAGTGCACTTATAAATCCGTATATTTTTAATACTTCATTTGTAAGTGTCCTTTTTAGTATGAAGCTATTGGCGATGTGCCAGTAGCTTTTTCTTGTGTTTGCCCATTCCCATGCCTTACTTTTATTAATACCTAGTTTTTGTAAATTTCTATACCTTGTTCTTACTAACTTCCATCTTTTCCAATATATCATTCGTATTCTTCTTCTCATCCATGAGTCTATTTCCCTTAGATGTTTACTCATATTCGCTATCCTATAGTAATTCACCCAACCTGTAATGTATTCTTTTAACTCTTTAGCTAATTCCTTACTTGATATTGGTCGGTTCCTTTTGGTGATTTCCTTTATTCTCTTTTTCATCTTTTCTTTAGATTTCTTGTGAACAGTGATTCGTACATTACCACTCTTCTCTATATAAAATCCAAAGCCCAAGAATTTTATATCAGTAATATAGGCTACCTTTGTCTTCTCTTGGTTCACTTTTACAAATAATTTCTCTTCTAAATATCTTGTCACTGTTTCTTTGACTCTCATTGCACTTCTTTTACTTTTGAATAGTATGACACAGTCATCTGCGTACCTTACAAATCGATTTCCTCTTCTTTCCATTTCTTTATCAAATTCATTAAGATATATATTTGATAATAATGGGCTGAGTGGCCCACCTTGGGGTACTCCTTTTGTAGTTTCTTCAAACTTATGTTTTACTATGACTCCTGCATTGAGATATTTATGTATGAGTGATATAACTCTTCCGTCTTTAATAGTTTGTGACAATATCTGTATAAGTCTTGAATGGTTGACTGTATCAAAGTACTTCTCTAAATCTAGGTCTACTGTATATCGATATCCTTCATTGGCGTATTCGACTACTTTTCTTACTGCTTGATGGGCATTTCTTCTTGGTCGGAACCCATAACTATTGTCACTGAATTGGGGTTCAAATATTGGTGTCAGTACCTGTACTATCGCCTGTTGTATGACCCTATCCGTCACTGTTGGAATTCCTAACTCTCTTTTCTTTCCGTTATCTTTTGGTATTTCTACTCTTTTAACGGCTTGTGGACTATAATGTCCCTCCATGATAAGTTTCTTTAGATAAGACCAGTGTTGTGCGAAATGCGTACGAACTTCTGCGACTTGCATTTTATCTACACCACCACTTCCCTTATTACTCATAACCCTTTGGATTGCCTTTTCTATATTGGCATCCTCCATAATTGTTTCAAGTAACTTCTCATGTACTACAAATCTATTGGTGTTCTTCGTATGTGATATCTCTTGTTTTGATGTAGGATACACTTCTCCACTATTGTCGTATTCCGTACTATCTTCATAGAGTAAGCCTAATGATAGTTGACAGTATCCTATTTTATCTTGAGTATCTTTCATTTCCAGTTCACCTCCTTATGTTCGGTCCTTCGCTAGATAACCATTACAGTTATCATCATCACTACTATGACCTCGGCTGACTTCCTAGGACAAACGTTTCCACCATGATTACATTTTCATCATGTTCCTAGGACCTCCCACGGTAAGACATAACACTTTCATCCTATGTACCCACTATCTTTACACTGCTTATTCCGTCGTACTATTGGACTTCGATTTGTTTAGCAATCTCATCCGATAAGCTTCTGCCTAAAATAGTTCGTATTCCTTGGGTCAGGACTTTGCCTCCAACTTCCTCCCGTTCACACCTTACGATGGATACCTTGTCTTCGGCTAGTGGTTGGTAGTACGAAACCCCCACAGTGGACTTTCACCACCTAGTCTTATGTCATGCGTGGCACACTAACAAAAAAGGAAGCTGTGCTTCCTTTTTATATTTCACTTTCATCATATTCAATAATACAGTCTTGTTTTAAAGATTTTTGAATATTAATTAATCGCTGATTCGATGAACCACGATACAACAAAGATAAACTTCTTTTTTCTAATTCAAATTTTCCATCAACTAACATATCACACAATTCTAATAATCTTTTTTTATTTACATCACTAATAATTTGTTCATAAGTATAACCACTATATAAAACAATATTTAAATTTCTTTTTTTTATTTCCTTACTTAATTCAATTAAAGCCTCTACTTGTAACATCGGTTCTCCACCAGATAAAGTAACTCCGTCTAATAAAGGATTTTCATCGATTTCTTTCAAGATTTCTTCAATATCTTTTAAATATCCACCATTAACATCATGACTTTTAGGATTATGACATCCTAAGCAATTATGATAACACCCCTGAACAAAAATAGCATATCTAAGACCAGGTCCATCTACAATCGAGTCATTAACACAGCCAAATAATCGTAATTTCATTTTTATTCACTTTCCAAATTTATACGAGGAATTCTTTCAAGACCATGATGTTCATTTTCTTTTCTACCACAGCATGGGCAAACATCATCAATGATACCATTATAACCACAAACTGGATCTCGATCGACTGGATGATTTATTGCTCCATAACCAATTCCATTATCATGCATTGCACGAATTATTTTTTCAAATGCAGCTAAGTTTTTAGTAGGATCCCCATCCATTTCAATATAACTGATATGACCTCCATTAGTTAAGGCATGATATGGTCCTTCTAATTTAATTTTGTTATAAGCACTAATTGGATAATATACTGGAATATGGAAACTATTAGTATAATATTCGCGATCAGTAATCCCCTCTAAATTTCCAAATAACTTTTTATCCATTTTAATAAATCTACCAGAAAGTCCTTCAGCTGGAGTAGCAATCAAACTAAAATTCAAATTATATTTCTTACTTGCTTCATCCATTGCTTCTGCCATATGTCCAACAATCTTTAGGCCTAACGCCTGCGCTTGTTCACTTTCTCCGTGATGATAACCGATTAATGCTTTCAATGTTTCAGCCAAACCAATAAATCCAACAGTAAGTGTTCCATGTTTCAAAACCTCACGTACTTCATCATCTGGTTTTAATTTATCACTACCTAACCAAATTCCTTGTCCCATTAAAAATGGATAATTTTTAACTTTACGACGACATTGGATTTCAAAACGTTCTAACAATTGATCAATACACAACTCTAACATGTCATCCAATTTATTAAAGAATTCTTTTACATCTCCATTAGAAAGAATTGCTAACCTTGGCAAATTGATAGTTGTAAAACTTAAATTACCTCGACTAAAACTTATTTCATTATTTTTATCATAAACATTAGCCATAACCCTAGTACGACAACCCATATATGCAATTTCTGTTTCTGGTGTTCCCTTATAATATTTTAAATTAAATGGTGCATCGACAAATGAAAAATTTGGAAACAAACGTTTAGCTGAAGTTTTACATGCTAGTTTAAATAAATCATAATTTGGCTCTCCTTCATTATAATTTATTCCTTCTTTTACTCTAAAAATTTGAATTGGGAAAATCGGTGTTTCACCATGTCCTAATCCTGCTTCTGTAGCTAATAGAACATTTTTCATTACCATTCTACCTTCACTGGATGTATCCATTCCATAATTAATTGAACTAAATGGTACTTGAGCTCCTGCTCTTGAGTGCATTGTATTTAAATTATGAATAAATGCTTCCATTGCCTGATATGTTTCTTCATCTGTTTCTTGATAAGCAGTTTTGTTTGAAAATTCAATAATTTTATCAATATTTTTAATATTTTTATTCAACAATTCTGTTTTTATTGCATTATTAAATTCTTCATTATTATCTAAAGTTGGTTTTAATACCAACTTATTTTTAATTGTAGCTGCTATCTTTTCACCATCGATATTTTCAAGTAAACTGATGGCTTTAGCTAAATTATGATAAAAATGTTTTATATAAGACTTTGCTACCCCTGGTGCCATTCCATAATCAAAATTAGGGATTGCTTGACCACCATGTTGATCATTTTGATTAGATTGAATTGCAATACAAGCCAGTGCTGCATAAACACTAATGCTATTAGGGCTTCTCAATACACCATGTCCAGTTGAAAAACCATTTTCAAATAATCTTTTTATATCAATTTGACAACATGTAGTCGTAAGGGTTAAAAAATCCATATCATGAATATGAATATCTCCATTAGCATGCGCTCTAGCATGCTTAGGTTTTAATACAAACATTTCATTAAATTGTTTTGCTGCCTCTGTTCCATATTTTAACATTGTTCCCATTGGAGCATCAGCATTGACATTAGCATTTTCTCTTTTTAAATCACTATTCTTACTTTCAGAAAATGTTATTTCTTCAAATGTTTTCATTAAACGTGAGCGCATATCTCTTTCTCGAGTTCGATTTGCTCGATATAAAATATACGCCTTTGCAACTCGGACAAATCCTTGTTCAATTAATACTTCTTCTACTGTATCTTGAACTAATTCTACAGTCGGTAAAGCACTTTGTTTTTTTTCTAAATTTTTTTCAACTTTTTTAGCAATATCTAATGCTGTTTTTAATTCATATTTACTGCTGCACGCTTGAAAAGCTTTATATATAGCACCAGCTATTTTATCTAATTCAAAAGGAACTAAACGTCCATCTCGTTTTCTTATGTTTTCTATCATACGCCTTCCTCCATACAATTAGTATATCTTACTTATCATAAAAAATCATTTAATATAACTCATCACTAAAAATTTTAATATTATATTTTTAAATTAAAACATCTTAGTATTCGCTAAGATGTTTTAGGATATTTATTTACAGTAACTTGATAATTTTTATAAGTTGCAATTATATAATAATCTTTCAGTTCCTCTATTATACTATATCTAAATAAGTCTTCTTGGTTTAAATCATATTTTTTTATTAATATGTGTAAAATTTTTCGACTATTTTCTTTATCAAGAGTTGTTTTCCACCATCTTTTAGGTTTTATTTTCGCAAGTAATAAATAATCTTCAATTAATTCATCTAAATATTTATTATCCAAATATTCATTTAAATATCTAAACAACTCATCATTTTGAAAGTTAATTCTTTTAAAATTATGTTCTTGATAATATTGTCCTAAATTTAAAAAGAAATAAAATGGTGAAATAACCTGTTTCATAACTTTATTCATTGTAATTGGCATTTTACCACTATTCCAATATTTCTCTAACATATCTTCAACTAAATGAATTTTATGAATATCATTCTTTGTTAAATAATTACTATGTATTAATTCATAAGGTGGTTTACTATCGTATACATATCCATATTTACTAGCTTCTTTTCTCAAACTAGTCCCTCTAAGTAATTTTAGAAAACCTAATTGTAATTCCTTAGGATAAAAACTAAATACATCATCAAAAGATTTTGCAAATCTTTCAAGATTTTCTAACGGTAAACCAGCAATTAGATCTAAATGAAAATCAATCTTATGATTAGTTTGTAATTGTCTAATTACTTCACTTAATCGTTTAAAATCTTGATATCTTTTAACTATTTCATTAGTTGGTTCATATGTCGATTGAATCCCAATTTCAAATCTAAGTAAACCCTCTGGTGCATAATCATTTATATAATCAATTATTCTTTGATCTAAAACATCTCCATTAATTTCAAATTGGAATTGTACACCCTCACGATAATTTTCAAATATATACTTTAAAATAGCTAATGCATGTTCCGTTTTAGCATTAAAACTTCGATCTAATAATTTAATAATCTTAACATCAGTTTTCATTAATAGATCTATTTGTTTTTTTAAATAATCTAAACTAAAAAAACGTAACCCTTTTTCTAAAGAAGACAAACAATACTGACATTGATACGGACATCCTCTGCTCGTTTCAAAATAAAGAACTCGTTTAGACATATCAGCTAAATCTCTTTGTAATAAATATGGTGATTCTAATGATTCAATATAGCTTAAATCAACCGGTTTACTTTGACGATAATCGCGATTATCTTTACTACTAACCCCTTGAATATCAATAGGCTGTTTATTTTCAAGACAATCTAAAAGTTGTTTAAAGACAATTTCTCCCTCACCACTAATTACATAATCGATATCAAAATTATCTAAAAAATAATCTATTTCATAACTAACCTCAGGGCCCCCTAAAATAATAATTAACTCTTTATTTTCTTTTTTTAATTTACTACATAAAATTTTAATTAACTCAACATTCCAAATATACACACTAAAAGCCACAACCTGATTATTCATAGCAATAATCTCATTTGTAATTTTATCAAGGTCCTCTTTAATCGTATATTCACAAAAATCAACATTATGATAATTTTTAGTTGCAACATATAAAAGACGCAAAGATAAAGATTTATGAATAAATTTAGAATTTAACGTTGTAATTAAAGTTTTCATTTCCTCACCTCACTAACATAAAAACAAATAATCTAGAGAAAACCCTAGATTATTGTTCTTTAACTTCTGGCATAACATTATTGTATAAACAATATTCCTCAAAAGTCCATCCATTTTTTTGAATTTCTTTTGCAACATCTTCTCCTACATAGCGTAAATGCCATGGTTCATGAGCGATACCAGTAATACCATCAGTTCCATCTTCAAAACGAATAATAAATCCAAATTTTGCACAGTTTTTAATTACCCAACGATATTCTTCTGTATCACCAAAAGTAATTCTTTTTCCTTCAACAACACTTTGACTAGTTAAATCAACACCTAGACCAGTTTGATGTTCACTTGCTCCTGGTTGAGCAACATATTCATTGGCATATTGTGTATTATAGCGTGCCACAAAATCTGCCATTGTTTCTACTTGTGTTTGATATGAACGATATGCACTATTTACTACTAATTCTAATCCTTCTTGTTTAGCAGCTCTATACATTTTTGTTAGAGCATCTGATGTTTCTTTTGTCATTTTTGGATTTTGGCAATCAGGTGCAACAGGGATTTCTGGATCTACCAATTCTGGTTCATAATCTTCTGGTAAATAGAATCCTTTTTTTACCAATGTTAATAAATTACTTGGATTAGTAATTGTATACTTTGTCTCAGGTTCACCATTACTTGAAATAATAAATGGATAATTTGTAATACAAACTGCATAATTGTAATTTTTATAAGTATTATATGCATTCATATAACCTTCTAAATTTTGTAACTTATAACCCTCTACTTTACGATATGGTTCAATATCACTAGCTGTATATTTATGATCTATTAAATATTGAAAATCATCTTGAGTTGCTCCTTCTTCAAGTAAGCCCCAAATAAGTTTTTCACTATAATCTAAGCTTTTTAGTTTTGGTACATCATTTTTAAATATACTATCAACATTTGTAACAACTTTAGCATATTTCATATCTTTATTGATTGTTAAATATCTTTCATATTCATCATATAAAGATACTTCAGGTGACTGCTTGATCCAATTAGTAATATGATCCATTTTATCATGAGATAAAATTTCATCTTCATCTTCTGTTGGTAAAGATAGTATTTCACTAGTTTGTGAAAAAGAATAACCTTTAGCTAATAATTTAATGCGATTTAGATTTAAAGATACTACTAAACCAACAACCAAAACAACTGCTATTACAGCAACAATTGCAACTCTTCCGACTCTTAGTCGACTTTTATGTCCATAACTATATGAACTATAATATGAATAATCTCTTCTTTTTTTAAACATTATAATCTTACTCCTAACTACTTACATGTACTTAAATAATCTTCTCTACCTAAAATATATTGATCATTTCCATCACTATCAATAATAACTACTAATGGCATATTTTCTACTTCTAATCTTCTAATTGCCTCAGGACCCAAGTCATCAAAAGCAATTATCTCGCATTTTTTAATACAATTTGACATCATTGCTCCTGCACCGCCTATAGCGCCAAAATATACGCCATTATTTTCAATAATAGCTTCTTTAACATTTGGCTGGCGATAACCTTTTCCAATCATTGAACGCAACCCCATTTTAATTAACGTTGGAGCAAAAGCGTCCATTCTTCCAGAAGTTGTCGGTCCTCCACTACCAAAAACCTCTCCTGGTTTACTTGGAGTTGGCCCAACATAAAAAATCACTTGATCTTTTAAAGGGAATGGTAACTCTTTTTCCTCTTCAATTAAAGTCATTAAACGTTTATGAGCAGCATCTCTACCAGTATAAATTACACCACTTAGCATTACTTCATCACCCGCATGTAATTTTTTTATCTTTTCAACAGTAAGTGGTGTTTTTAAATAAATCATAAATTTACCTCCTTATGACGTGATACATGACAACAAATACTAACAGCAACTGGCATTCCGGCAATATGCGTTGGATGAGTCTCAATATTTAATGATAAAGCAGTTGTTTTCCCACCATATCCAGCTGGTCCAATTCCAGTAGCGTTGATCATTGCTAATAATTCTTTTTCTAAATTTGCATAACGTTCATCTTGATGATGACTACCTATTTCTCGCATCATTGCCTTTTTTGAAAGTTGCGTAACTTTATCAAATGATCCTCCTATTCCAACACCAATAACCATTGGAGGACAAGCATTAGGTCCCGCATCATTTATAACTTTTAAGACAAAATCTTTAACTCCTTGTACACCATCACTTGGTTTCAACATTTTTATTTGTGACATGTTTTCAGAACCAAATCCTTTTGGAGCAACTACAATTTTAAATTCATCACCCGTGACAACATCAAAATAGATAATTGCTGGGGTATTATCTTTCGTATTAATTCTATCAAATAAAGGATCTTGAACTATTGACTTTCTTAAATACCCTTCTTGATATCCTTGTCGAACACCTTCATTGATTGCTGATTTTAAATCACCATCAATATGTACCTCTTGACCAAGAGTAACATAAACAAATACCATTCCAGTATCCTGACATATTGGCATCATTTTATCATGAGCCAAATTAGCATTATCAATCAATACATCAATTGTCTTTTTTGCAAGTGAATAAGTTTCTTCATTTTTTTTATCATTAAGAGCCTTAAAAACATCACTAGGTAAAATGCATGCTGCTTCTATACATAATTTTTTTACTGTTTTAATTATATCTTCACATTTTATTTCTCGCATAACTTTTCCTCTTTCTTAATAAAGATAATATAATGAGCGATATCTATATATCATCAATTCTATTATTGCAAGTAAAGTATATCTAGACATACTACTTTTTAATTTGATTATGTAGTCCATACTTATTTTAGTATCTTGTTTATTAGTCAATAAAACTGTTTTACATTTTGATTTTTTTAGATACTGAATTATTCTAAAATTATTACAAATATATTCACCATCATTAATTACTATCGCCACACTATTTTCATTTAATGACTTAGCACATTCCAGCTGTCTTTTATATTCCAATGGTGCATATACTAGCTTACCTAAGCTTAGTAAATCAATTTGAAAATATAAAGATACAAAATGTAAGAAATGGTTTTGAAAAAAACAATCTTTTTACTATTATGAATAACTTGCAAAACCTCATCAATTATATCCCATTCTAATACACTTGACAATTTAGAAATTTCATCACATATATTTTTTAAATAATTTTTTGTACATTCTTTAGGTTTGTATCTCATATTCGTTAAATCCATATTATAATTATCAAATACTTTATCTAAAGTACATGCTTGTTTAAAATGAAGATAATTTTCATAAACTAACGATTTACAAAACCGAGAAATTGTAGCTAGAGAAACATAACAATTATCTGCAAGTTCATTAATTGTCATTTTGGTTATTTTAGAAAAATTACGAACTACATACCATACAATATTATAATTTGTATCTATTTCATTTGCAGTATCTAAATAAATAACCAACTGATCAAACAAACTCTCCATTTTGATTCCTCCATCTTAGCAGTATTATACACTATAATTCAGCAATTTAAAATAGCCTCAATATTACCAATAAAATATATCTATCACATATTTTAATACAATTATGATACATTATTACCATTGTCTTGTTATATACTAACAATGTAGTCAAAAAGTAATTGATTTTCCCTTCAAATACATGACTACAAAAACATATGATATCCTTCCCTGATATCACATAAATATTAGTATTCTTTCCCTAATAACTAATAATTTAAAAAGATGGCAAGTATCCCTTCTTGTCGTCTTTTTACGTGTTAATTTTTTTAATCAACATTCACATATTTTAATATAATTATGATACATTATTACTACGATTTTATAATATACTAACAATGTAGTCAAAAAGTAATTGATTTTCCTTTCAAATAAACGACTACTAAAAACATATGATATCTTTCCCTGATATCACATAAACATTAATATTCTTTCCCTGATAACTAATGAAAAATGACAAGTATCTAATTACTTGTCATTTTTTCGTTAAAATTTCTTGATATACACGTAAAACATTTTTATAAAAAACTTTCTCGATTTCCTCTTTAGTTAACCCAGCATCAAATAATGCATCTTTTAACATTGGCATCATTGAAGCATCTTTTATCTCAAGATCTTGTGAAATCCCATCAAAATCACTACCCAATCCAACATAATCAATTCCTACTAAATTTTTAATATATAAAATGTGCTTTACCATATCTTCAATACAAGAACGAGCATTACCATTAGGTATCGTCTTTAAAAAATCTCCACAAAAATTAATTCCCATTACACCATTTCTTTTAGCTAATTCTTTAATCATATTATCTGATAAATTTCTTCCAACACCACATATACCTCGAGCGTTACTATGAGAAGCTACAAATGGTTTTGTAGTATATTTTAAAACATCATAAAAACCTGCATCACTTAAATGTGAAACATCAATAATTATTCCTAAACGCTCCATTTCTTTAACATATTCAATTCCAAAATCTGTCAAACCATCCTTAGTATTTATATCATATAAATCATGATAATTTTTTGCATTTGATATATTAGGATAACCAATACCATTTGGATAATTCCAAGTCAAAGTAATCATACGAACTCCTAAACGATAATAATTACGCAAAATAGCTAAATCATGATTAACTACTGCCCCCTCTTCAAGAGTTAACATAGCAGACATCAAATCAGCATTTTGATTATCAATAATATCTTGATAACTAAATATCGGTCTAATTATATCGGGATGTTTATTAATTTCATTATAATACAAATCAATTAATTGTTGGGCTTTTATAAGAGGATCAACAGAATCATTAAGATTTACAAACATCGCAAAATTTTGTAATAAATAATCCCCTTTTAACATCTTTTTTAAATCAATATTGAAATTATTTTCTAATAAACTACCACCTTCATCATATATTCTTAAGACAGTATCACAATGCATATCAACAACTTTCATTTTATCACCTACTTCATTTTATGCATACACTTCAAACCTATACACTTAGTTTCTTTATGATAAATTCAATTATCATTCTCCATTTAAAATCTAAGAAGAAAAACTATTTCAGCTTTTCATTATCCTAATTTGTATTATTTAATGCCAAATAATCTTTCTATATTCTAAAATTCAATTTCTTTTGTTTTATAATCTTTAGTAAGATGTTGATATTTTTTTAACCACCGCACTCCTTCTAAATACTCAGACTCGCTTAAAAATTCATCCAGAATACCAAAATGAACTAGTGAACAAACATCGTAAATACTTTGCCATAAAGCATCAAATTTATCTTCATCAACCTTAAGATCCCTTTGCTCGCTTTCTATATATACAACCATTTTATGTGCTAAGTTGGTTGCTTCTTCAATTTCCAAAACTGCCATCATTTATCCTCCTTGACTTTTTATAGTAAAAATTATACCATTATTTTTAATAAAAGGAGTCAAAAATATGAAAACTATTTCAATTTTTCAAGTACAAGATATTAATAATTTATTAAAACAAAAAAATTATGATTACACTTTAAAACTACACGATGCCTGTGGCAGTCAAAGTTTATTTTTACAATGTCATGGTAATAATTGTGACATCAATGAATTATGTGATGTAATTAATAATTATTTAAAAAATGACTATATCAAAGTCTTTCCAGGTAGCATTAATCCTTATAATATAATTATCAAATAAACAAAAGGGGTATGAGATCATACATTCGATTTCATACCCCTTTTATTATAATAATTTATTGAAAACAAAAAGGTTTGAAGCCATTGTAAACAGTTTCAAACCTTAGTAATAATATTAAATTTTAATTACTCTTTTTCTTTTCAAAAACGCATAAGCACTCAAGCCAATTCCTAAAAACATAACTATCCCAATATATAATTCCATATTTATTGAATCCCCTGTTTTAGGCTGTGGTAATAATTCATTATACATTATTACCTTTTGAATGCTTTCTTTATTTTCTACTGTAAATTCAATAGATTGTGCTATTTTATACCCTGCTGGTGCCATTGTTTCTGTTAAACGATATATGTGACCAACAATCAACCCTTTAATTATATGCGGTTTTAAATCAGATACCCACTCTTCTATAAGTATTGTATTACCAGTAGTAATATCTTCTAATCGTAAATGTGCCCCTGGTAACTCTTTATTTGTTGTAATATCTTGCTTACTAATTTCTACTTTCGTAGGTTTATTTATCAAATTTTGTGTTACTGTATATACTTTAGTAGTTAAATCACTTTGTTCAAATTTAACCTCATGTTTAGTTCCATCTAATACTAATCCATCAAGTGTAGTAATTTCCTGTAATTCATAAATTCCCATCGGTAAATCACTTACCGTTAATTTACCATCCTTTGATAAATTATATTCTCCTACAGTAGCATCTTTTGCATAAATAATACTGCCATCAGCTGGATCAACTATATCTTCTTTAGCTGTAAGTTTAAATTTAATACTACTTAAATCATCCATATTAACTAATGATAAATCAACATCATCATTTGTTTCAACTGATTTATTAACGATCAATTCACCCATAGGCTTGTCATTTTTAATGATCACTTCTAAAATTGGATCACCATCTTCATCCTTATCATAATCTCTAATATTTTCAATATCAAATTCAACTCTACTTTCTAATGTTAAATATCCCGTTGGCGTTTTAATTTCATCAATGTAATATTTACCTGCATCCAATTGTAATGGTAATACTACTGTTCCCATTTCACCATCAATTTCAAAAGAACCATCAGGTACAACTACATTGTTAGCACTAGTAGTAAAACTATCATAAGTTTTTCCACTGATTTTCTGTTTAATTGTATCTCCTGCTTTATATATCACTTTTCCATTAGATACAATATCTTCTCTTGCTTTAACTTTAAATGTTGCACTATTTAAAGTTACTGTCTTATCGCTATCTAAGTCTTTTTTTACAAGTTTTAATTGCGTTGTATATGGACGATTATTGATATCGATAATCTTGATTTGATCAATATCTTCATATTCACTGTAATCTTTTGTAACTGATATAGTAAAATCAGGTGCAGTCATATAGTCTTGAGGTGTTTTGGTTTCTCTTACCAAATAAGTACCATAAGGTAAATATTTAGTAGTTGCACGTCCATCTTTACCAGTAGTAATTACATCATATGTCTTAGCATTATCCCATCCAACTTTATCAACTTCACTTTTTAGTTTGAACGTAAACTCAGCTCCAGCTAAACCATTTAAAATTCCTGATTCACTTTCTTTTTCACCAAATTTATGTACCTGTACCTTTTGCATATTAACTCGGTTGTCAGTACTTGTAGAGCGTAGAATTTTAGAAACAGTTTGCCCTTCATAATCAATACTTACATCAATATCATCAGGATTTAATACTAATGTTCCATTAGATTTAGATTCTTCAATATAATATTTACCAATATGTAAATCATCAAACTTTAACTTACCTTGTTCATCAGTTACCTGGGTATCAACAACTGCATCTTTTTCAAAATAAGTTACTGTACCAGCCTTATTAGTAATCTTTTCTTTAGCTTTTAATGTATACTTATTACCTTTTAAATAAGCATCACCAATATTGCCATCAGTTAAATCACTATTGATTTCTTTTGTTAAATCTATTGAACCAGTAGGTTCTTCATTTACAACAGTTTGGGTAGTTGTTTGATCTTTATTAACTGTAATAGTATAAACTGTTTCATTTAATAAGTAACCCTCAGGTGCTTGGATTTCTTTCAATTCATAAGTACCAATCGGTAAATAATCGACAACAATCTTACCACCAGCAACAGTAATATCTTTACTGTAACCTTCAAAAGAAGTTGACTTCAAATTAAAAATAGCACCATCAATCAAATCATGATTTGTGTTTGTCTTAGTAATTTCTATTTTACCAAAATCCATCCAATCTATTTGCAAATATAGATGACTTCTATCAGGATCCCAAACCCAACTTCCTTCAATTTGAGTCGAATCTGAACCAGTTCTAATAGCTAGAGCTGTAAATATCCCACAATTATCACCTGTAACTTCTGTAATAGGCATATCAGCTGGCGACCCATCGCAAGGCGCAGTAAAATAAAAACTTTGGCCACCATGAACAGTAGCCATACCACCTGTTTGTACACCTCCACCTGAAATATGAATAGTTACATTTGCATCTAAAGGAATATTAATGGTTGCATTATTACTTCCTTCTAATGTTATGGTGTTTGTGATTTGTTGCTTTGAATTTATATCAAAAAATGCATTAAATTCCGCTCTAAATCCACCTGCATTCCCTGGATTAAATTTTACATAACCAGGTTCAGGTAATTCTAATACTCTTCGATATATATTCATTATATCGCTACCATAAGTACCACCGAATATCTGGTTGAATTTTTGTTCATCAAATCCATTCCAATCACCACTGTATGCACCACTTAAAAATATATGTGTTAAAAGATACTTTACATCATCATTTGACAAATAACTGTCATCAGGACAAATTGCACTTTTTAAATCAAAACCATCTGCAAATTCTCCATAAGGTGCAGGACCACCAAAACCATAATACATCAGTTTTCTTACTGCCTCATTATTTTCAATAACATCAGCTACATAATTTCCATCTTGAGGTACGTTTTTACTAGACTCTAAACAATAAGCCCATTTACCATTGTATTTAGTTGAAAAAGTACTCCATGCACTTATTCCTGGCACTTTACGTGCCCACCACTCAGGATATTTAATTTCTTTAACGCGAGTAAACTCATGAGGAATACTGTTATCCCACGCATTTACATCAATATTCGCTGAAAGAGACATAGAAAAAACCATTATTAATGTAATAACAATTTTTCTTAATTTAGAAAATTTATTTTTCATATATAGTATCCTTTCAAATTATTTGCAGTTTATTGTCATTGCTTAGGACTTTAAAATATCGTTATTATATTGATACAAGTTTAAAATATCAATTATACTTCTCTAAATTAGTTTTATAACCAATCAAAACAGTTAACCGTAAAATGAAAATAGACAATCTTTCGATTGTCTATGGTTTAAATATCCATTTACATATATACATAACTTTTAACCTCATTCATCATTTTTATCTTTCCATTACACCAAAACTATAGTGATAACAATCTCCATTATCAGAAATGCCATTATTACCATTTCCATGCCCCGCTAAATATAATTTATTTTTGACATCATCTATAGAAATCGTTGATTCTATATAGTATCCACAACCACATTTTGCCCAATAAATCTTAATTTTTGGTGGATTAGGTTCTTCGGGCTTAGTTTCTCCACCCGATGATTCTCCGTTATTTCCTAAATTACTTCCATCAGTATTTCCATTATTTTCAGTACTTCCTGAATTAAAATTTCCTTTATTACTTGAACTACTACTTGATGAATTTGTATTATTCGAACTTCTATTTGAATTATTAGCACTTCCTTTTTTATTAGTAATCGTATTTGTTTGCAAGTTTGTTGTAGATTCTTGTTCTATAACTAATGGTGCTACAACAACTGTAACGTTAAATTCTTTTTTAGCTTTGTTTTTATTTACATCTTCTACTGATACCTTGACTTTATATTCACCAAGTGTATTTGTATCAATTGCACTATAGTCAATTATTATATCATTTAATTGTGCTAGATCAGTCGCAGTAATCAATGACTTAAAATCAAATGTTGTTAAATCTGTTCCTTGAATAATTTCAATATTATCAGGTCCACTTAATTGAGGAGTAACTGTATCTCTAACTTTAACTTTTATTGTTTCTACTTCATTTTGATATGTCAAAGTAATTTTATAATCCCCTATTTTCGCAAATCCTCTATCTTTTTGAGAAATAGTACCATCTTGATTCGTAATTGTTTCAAGTTCATTTTTTACATTAGATTTATATTTTGTATTTTTTAAAACATCTTTTTTCTCTTTATTACTCAAATCACTAAAATCTAAATAATCATTTAAATCAGTAGAAACACTTTGTCCATACTCCACATTTATAGATTCTGTTTTTAATTTCAGCAAATCTTTTTTATTTATAATTGAAATCACTATAACAGTTAAACATATAACTACAAATATTATTAAACCCCATATTTTCTTTTTATTAAAATCAATCTTCATTTTTATCCACCTACCCCTAAACAAAAAAAGTACCATTTAATCGGTACATTTTATACATTACTACTCCTATCTAGCTCTAGATTATCATTAATAAAATCATTTGTCAAATCAACCATTTTTATTAAAATTTATCAAAATAAACATATTTTATTTTTTTCATAAACAAATAAAAATTTATTTACCAATAATCGAATATTTAATAACTATAAAGATACATAATTGAGATAAAAACAATACTTAAATCATAACCACGCCTAAAAGACGTGGTATGCACCCGCCCTGTAAGGGCATGCTGTTGCGCTAGTCATTCGACCACTGAACGCCTTGACAGCCGCAACGTCATTTACTCACTGACCCTCAAAGGGTCTTTTACTTTTTTTCTTTTTCTTGTACCCTTCCACTGGTTCTCCTGTGAACGGGTCAATAAATTCTTCCATACTCATTTGATCACTCAACTTATTTTCCGCTAACTGATTTTGAATATATTCTCTCTCTGTCTTCTCGTTCTTTCCTACTGTATCTACAAAATAGCCTCTTGCCCAAAATTTTCGATTTCCATATTTATATTTCATACTTGCATGACGATCAAATATCATAAGCGTTGACTTGCTTTTCAGGTATCCCATAAACTCCGCCACAGAATACTTTGGTGGTATTTCTAATAGAAGATGAATATGATCAGGACATAACTCTCCTTCTATCAGCTCTACTCCCGGTTTTCTTTCAATTAAGGTCTTTATAATTAATCTTATATCATGTCTTAATTTATTGTATATTACCATCCTTCTAAATTTTGGTACTATTACAATATGATATTTACATCTATATGATGCATGTGATAAACTTTTTGTGTCTTTCATAGACTAACCTCCTCGTTATTTTATTTGCAGCTGCCAGGCTACAATTATTATATCACGAGGAGGTTTTTTACCCAGACGCTAAAGCTTTATTGTTACCACGCGCATAGCACGTGGTTTTTGTTTCACAATAAAAACTAAGTGTGATATTACAATCACACTTCAATCACTCATCTTTATAAATCAACTTATTAAAAAAATAATTTAAATCAACATTTACCTTATTATTCTTATCAACTACCTCTATAATCCTTGGTACAATAGTAACATTGCCAAAAGAATCAGACACTTTATAAATCAATTCATATCTACCCACATTATTTACATCAACTGAACCTAAAACCAATATTTGCTCAGTTAAATCTTTACCTTGACTATCATAAGCCTTAACATTTTTTAACGGATCAAAACTATTCCCCAATGATACTAAATTACTTTCTTTATCATCTATAACAATCATTGGTTTAATATTCTGCTTATCAATATTAACATAATTAACTTTAGATCTTGTTAATCCTCCATTTTCATCAGTAATTTCCGCATACCATCCTACAATTCCATGTGGCGCATATTGCCATGTATATTGTATTTTATCATTGCTTTTTACATCACTTATACTTCCAATAATATCATTACTATATACATTAACATCTAAATCAATTGTTTCGATTTGTTTTTGAATCGGTTTAATTCCCAAATCTGCATAATTTATTATAAATTCTTCTTCGCCAATAATACTGTCTTCATCTTCAATATCTTTTTCATCTTTAGCATTATAATCATCTAATGATGGTGAGTATGTCCTAACAAAAATCTTTCCATTTTTATTATCAAAATGCATTAATCGAATATATCCCATTCCTCCTTGTGCCAATTTTTGATAATCAAACAACATTTGATACACTTTACGATCATTGATTCCATCATTATTATCATCAAATTCACTTACAATAGTTTTAGCGCTATGATAATGTCCTGATAGAACCATACAAACATTAGAGTTTTTTACAATTACTTCATCATAAATTTGCTGTGACTTATCACCTAATCCACCACTTGCTAACAAATATTCATGAAGATTTAAAATAGCCTTTCTTTCTGGATATTTAGCTAATACATCATTTAACCATTCAATTTCATCATTATCAATACCCCACCCCATATAAAGCATAATGAAATCTATCCCACCTACAGTTATTAAATCATAGTGTCCTTTATTATTCTTATAACTTTCTCCATACCATGGATTTTGAACATAACGTGATTTTCCAAAATATTTATAAAAATTAGTATAGTCATTACTTAAATGCCCTACATCATGATTACCAGCTAAAATGCCATATGGAAAATTAGCATCATCCAATATCTTATAAGCATTATTTGCATTTATCCATTGAATTTCTTGATCTTTATCATCAATAATATCTCCATCATGAAATAAATATTGAATATTCATACGTTCACGATTAGCAACCAACCACTTATGAATATTTAATTGGTGCTTATAATTATCATTAATATTTTTATTATAATATTGCGTATCACTTTCAATAGCAAAAGTAAAATCATAATTAGAGCGTGTCGTATCATCAATATTTAAAGTATTTGTTTGATTATTATAATCATATTGATTAGGTGTATACCCTTCTCCATTTTGAATCATTATTTTAAGCACATTATCCAATAAATGCTCTTTTAAACTTATCTCACCAACAATTTCCATCATCCCATCTTTAAATGTCATTGATGTATTTAATTTGTCCCAGTTATTACTTTTATAGTTATATACATACATATATGTTTTTTGATTATTTGAATTACCTTTCCATTCAATTTTAACCATTGCATCATCATTGATGTTATCATTTATTTTTAAATCAAATTGGCAAAAAGGAAAACCATTTTTAGAATCATTTTTTAAAGACTTATCATTTGAACCCGCTATTTGACTAATACCACTATCCTCAACAATATTACTATCACCTTTTATATAACGTTCTCCACGCTTAAAAAAAACATTCATTAAATCATTAGTTGGGTCTGTAGCCGTTAAATAAAAAGTAGGATCTCCTTTAATCGTTGTTCCATTTATTGGTTTTATATCCTCATTAATTGATGCTTGTTCTGTAAAAGTAACAAATTTAATTATCTTGGTTTGAACATTACCCACAGCATCATCAGCTGATAATGATAAAACATGTTCACCTGGTTCCATTTGTAACGAACGAAAACTATATGGTAATTCAATCGCTTTTCCATCCAGTGTAGCAACTAACTGACATTCATTACTAATTGTATCATAAGCTCTAGCTTCAATTATACCATTATGATATATTTGCCCATCGATCATATTAGTTTCAATTACTGGAGCAGTATTATCACTTATTATTTCAACACTATTATTACCACTAATAATAAGATGTTTACCATCAGTTAATAATGTTGTATCTAAGTCATAACGTAAAGCATTAAAATTATGATTTTCTAATTTAAATGTTACATAAAGTATTTCAATTCTATTTTTTTCATCTCCCATTTCAATTTTACTTTTTGACGTAATATCGTTTAATGTATTCACTGACCACTTATCTTCGCTTTGCTTATCTATTTCACTACTATATATTCCTTGATACTTTGCAACTTTTAAAGTTGTTCCATCAGGTAAAATCATATGAATATTCTTTAATAAAAAATCATCATTATTTTCAATATTATGTTCTAAAGCATTAGCTTTATTTCCCGCATGAAAAGCTATTGTTAATGTCTTTTTTTCACTATCAAAATATTTGGCATTAATATCATATGTATAAGTATGCCATTTACTATATGTTCCTTCATTAAAAATACCAATTATTTCATTATCAATTGCAACTGTATTTTTAAAGAAAACATCAGTTTGAGTTGTTTCAAAAACAAGCTTTGCATTTCCATTAATTGATTTAACACTATTATTACTAACGTCTTTTCCATCAATTATTAAATTATTTCCAGCAGCAATAACTTGATAACTTTTATTAATAACCTGTCCATTCGTTAAATTAAATTGATTTTCACTTTTAATATTTATTTTATCTTTATCATCCTTTTTTGATGTAGTAAGTTTATCTTCAATAACTGCAGTATTTTTATCATTACTTTCTTCATTTTCTAAAATATTATTTGGATAAATTGAACCAATGTTTAATATTGATACTGTCGCTAAACTACTAATACTTCCTTTAATAATTTTTTGTGCCTTTTTATTAACCATTGATTCACCCTCCTATCTACATAATTTAATTTTCATAAAAATTAATAATTAAGTAAAAACTAAATTAGAATTTTTTATTATATACATGATAATATTAATTATATTTCAATCTTTAGTATGGGATATTTTATTTATAACTATGCAATAGTTCTTTTGTTAATATTAATTAAAAAAATAATTGAACAATGAAATTACTTTATAAAAAATAAAAAAAACGATAAGATAAAATACTCATCGTTTAAATACAAATAAAAAAATGGTGCGGGTGACAGGAATCGAACCTGCACGCCGAAGGCGCTAGATCCTAAGTCTAGTGCGTCTGCCAGTTCCGCCACACCCGCATATAAAATGGTGCCGGCTAAAGGACTTGAACCCTCAACCTACTGATTACAAGTCAGTTGCTCTACCAATTGAGCTAAGCCGGCTTATTTATTTAATGGTGGAGGTTAACGGACTCGAACCGCTGACCCTCTGCTTGTAAGGCAGATGCTCTCCCAACTGAGCTAAACCTCCAAATGGTGACCTGTACGGGATTCGAACCCGTGAATGCATGCGTGAAAGGCATGTGAGTTAACCGTTTCTCCAACAGGCCATGGCGCTTGAAGTAGGACTCGAACCTACGACCGATCGGTTAACAGCCGATTGCTCTACCAACTGAGCTATTCAAGCAACTTGGTGCCCTAATATAATATCATTATCGTTACATATATGCAATACTTTTTTTAAATTTTTTTTATTTTTTTTCATTATATTATTTTTATCTCCATTATTTGATTAAATACTTACTTAAAATAAAAACAAGTTTGTTAAAATGTATTACCAAATACACCTTTCAAACTTGTTTTCATTGATATCTTACTTCTTATATTTATATCTCTTCACTGATTTCATTATCTTCTATATTATCATTTTTCTTTTTTTTATTTTTATAAAAATATAAACCACCAGCAATTAATATTACTACAACAATTCCGCCAATAACTATACCGGTATTACTAGCAGTAGCTGTGGATTCTTTGGAAACAACAGTTATTTCATTAGTAGCATTTTGTAAGTCCATTAAGCCAATATCAACCATGTTACCTTCAATCGTTCCTACTGTACTACTTTTAATTTTTCCAGGCATTGTAATCTTAATACCTATTTCTAGTCCCATTTCTTCTAACTTATCGATTGAATAACCAAGTTGATCTTCAAAATCTTCAGTATCTACACTTTCACCAAGGTCATCACCTTCTATTTTTAAAGTGTATGTATTATTTTCGACAGTTAAACAATCTAAAATATCTTTAGTTATACTTTCTGGAGCAACAGCATTAAATCCAACATATTCTTCCCCATCAATTTTTTCACTAACATCTTTTAATTCCCAACCTTTTAAACCATCTTCAGTTTCCATTTGTGACTTAATATCTTCTTGAGTCATTCCATATGTATCCATCATTTCTTTAGAATACAAGATTTTCATACTGGCATCTACATTATCTTTATCAATTATATTAATTTGATAATGAATTTTCATACACCCTGTCAGTGCTAAAGAAATTGCAAACACTGTCAATAATTTCATAATTTTTTTCATATTCTTCCCTCCAATATATGGTGTATTTTAAAATGATTATTTCCTAATTATTTTATTTACCTCCTTAATTATCATATTTTTATATTATAGCTTTCTCTTAAATAATCATCACAACACCATTTCCTATACCAAAATTATAACAATATCTCACATAATAAGCAAAAATTATTATTATTTTTTTAAATAATACTTTACATCTAAATAAAAATATGCTATTTTTATATGGCATCAATGATGTATATGACCCGCTAGCTCAGCCGGTAGAGCATCTGACTTTTAATCAGAGGGTCAGGCGTTCGAATCGCCTGCGGGTCACCATTTAGATAATCAAGATGAACGAAAGTTCATCTTTTTTAATAGACGGAGGTTAACAATGATAAAAATATTATTTGTATGTTTAGGAAATATTTGTCGTTCACCGATGGCAGAGTTTATATTTAAAGACTTAGTAAAAAAACATCGCCTAGAAAACAATTTTTATATTCAATCTGCTGCAACAAGCAAAGAAGAATATGGCAATCCTGTTCACCCTGGAACAAAAAACAAACTTGCTCAATATAATATTTCAACAGAAAATAAAACTTCTATTCCTCTTACACAAAGTGATTATGATAAATATGATTATATTATTGCAATGGAAACTAAAAATATAACAAATATTCTTAAAATCGTGAAAAATGATCCATTAAATAAAATCTCTCGTTTACTTGATTTTACAGATAACCCTCATGATATCGCTGATCCATGGTATACACATAATTTTGATGAAACATATGATGATATTTTTGAAGGTTGTCTTAGTTTATTGGAACACATAAAGGAAAAATATGATTTAAATTAACACCCAATGGTGTTTTTTTTAATTCTGAAATAATTAAACTTTTTTTCTTTGGTAATCATAGAAATAATGATATAATAAATCATTGGAGGAAAAAGAACATGTATATAAAAGATGATGAAATAAATAGAATATTTAATGAAAAAAACTGGAAAACCGCTCATAATTATTATAAAGATAACACCATTATAAACATGTCCGTCATAAAATATAATAATGAATATCATATCGATGGTAACGTTGAAATATATGGTCGTACTACTACTAGCCATATTATTGTTGATACAAGCGGAAAAATAATTTCTTTTGAGTGTAGTTGCCCTAATTGCCATGATAATGAATTAGCATGTGGTCATATTGGGGTTTTATTATTAAAATTTTACAGTTTAGATATGTCCGATATTCCCTTTCAATTTAATCAAAAAATTGATTATAAAGCTAAATTCGAAGAATTTGAG
This sequence comes from Thomasclavelia spiroformis DSM 1552, assembly GCF_025149465.1. Lineage (NCBI taxonomy): Bacteria > Bacillati > Bacillota > Erysipelotrichia > Erysipelotrichales > Coprobacillaceae > Thomasclavelia > Thomasclavelia spiroformis. The sequence goes on from NZ_CP102275.1 coordinate 2,197,221, forward strand.
CGTATAAAAGAAGAAAAAATGATTCAAGCAAAATTTAATGAATCAAAACAGCTCATTCAAAATTATTTAGAAAAAAAAGAAAACAATATAACTAACAATTTACCTATTGAATTAATCCCTAATATTACATACTCTTTTAATCGCATCTTAATAAACTATCGTATTGGTAACATAAAAACATATTTAATTAAAAATCTAAAAGAATTCATTACTGATCTTCGTTATCAAAGAACCCATAATTACGGTAGTAAATTGATTACTGATCACAACTATAAATCTTTTAGCCAAGATGCTTTAAAACAAATTGATTTCATTAAAGACAATAGTGAATTTATTGATGAAATAGAACGCAATCGCTCTATTAATATTAATCAATACAATATTGATAACTTTTTTGAAACATATCTAACGAACTTAAATATAAATATGTTTTTTACTACTATCGATTTAAAAAATCTTACAATAAACTTTGAAGATAAAGAAGATTATTTTGAAGTATCACTTATTCCAAACGATGGTGAATTAATCATCGGTAACCAATATATCTATTATTTAAAGGATAATATCTTAAATCGCTATAGCTTAGAAATGTCTCAAATAACTAAGAAATTATTAGCAATATTAGACAAAGAAAATTTAATTGTTTCTAAAGAAGATTTTGGATATTTTGGAAAATATATCATCGATCAAATATTACCATACATTGCTATTACCGGTGCAAACATTGATGATTATATGCCTTGCGTTATAACGCTAGTTATATACGTTGATTTAAATAAATTTGGTGATCTTGCTATTAATTTAGAATATCATGATGATGAAGGTAATATTTTATTTGATGGAAAATATATTGACAGCTACGAAACAAAATTACCCTTAAAAGTTGATAATGCCCTTGCCTTAATTGAAAAATACGCTAAATATGATGAACTAACAAACATGTATTTAATCACTAATAATGCTGAGGATATTTATTATTTTATTAAAAATATCTTACCTGAATTAAATAATTATTGTGAAGTATTTGTCAGTGAAGAAATAAAGAATATAAATAAACCTAAAAACATTAGTTTAAATATTGGTATTCGTTTAAAAAATGATTTATTAGAAATTGATTTAGATAGTGTGAATGTTTCAAAAGATGAAATCAAAGATATTTTATATGCAATTGAACGTAAAAAATCTTATCATCGTCTTAAAAATGGTGAATTTATAAATTTAGAAGATAAAAACTTAAATGCTGCATATAACATAATTCACGATTTAAATATAAGTAATGACAACATTAAAGACTCTACAATCGTTTTAGACAAATCAAAAGCCTTATATCTAAACCAATTATCATTGGACAATGATTCTATTATTTTTAATCGGAACCAACAATTCCAAGAACTTATCGATAATTTAACTCACCACAATAACAACTATCCTATTCCAGAAGCCTATCAAAATATCTTACGCGATTATCAATGCGAAGGTTACAGATGGATCAAAACAATGAGTGATTATGGATTTGGCGGAATTCTTGCTGATGATATGGGACTTGGAAAAACATTACAGATGATAACGGTTTTAGAAAACAGCAAAACTAATAATAAAGCTAGTATTGTAATTACACCAGCAACATTGATTTTGAATTGGAAGGATGAAATAAATAAGTTTTCTTCTGATTTAAAAGTTTTATGTATTATTGGAAATACATCTATACGTAAAAAATCGGTTAATGAGATAGATAATTATGACGTAATCATTACTTCTTATGATTACTTAAGAAGAGATTATGATTTATATAAAGATTATTTATTTAATTATATCATTTTAGACGAAGCTCAATATATCAAAAATCAAGCAACTAAAAACGCTAAAGCAGTTAAAGAATTAAGCGGTACTCATCGTTTTGCTTTAACTGGAACACCTATTGAAAATTCATTAGCAGAATTATGGTCGATATTTGATTTTCTTATGCCTAATTACTTATTTACATATAACTATTTTAGAGAACATTTTGAACGCCCAATTGTTCGTGATAACGATAAAGAAGTCCAATTACAACTAAAAAAAATGGTTGAACCATTTATCCTTAGAAGAACTAAACAAGATGTATTAGATGAATTACCTGATAAAATAGAAAACAACATTAAGATCTCTTTTTCAAAAGAAGAAGAGAATCTATATATCGCAAACTTAAGTCAAATCAATGATAAATTAAAAAGCGCATTAGATATCGAGCAAATTGACAAATTCCAAATTTTATCAATGATGACAAGACTTAGACAGCTATGTTGTGAACCTAGAATTTTATACAATGATATCCAAGAACCAAGTTCTAAAATGAAAGCATGCTTAGATATTATAAAAAAAGCCAAAGAAAACAAACAAAAAGTTTTATTATTTTCATCTTTTACTTCTTCCTTAGAATTTATTGAAAAAGAATTACGTAAAGATGATATTTCATACTATGTTTTAACTGGAGCAACCAACAAAATAAAGCGCCATCAATTAGTCAATGCTTTCCAAAACGATAATACAAATGTATTTTTAATTTCCTTAAAAGCTGGTGGTACTGGTTTAAATCTAACTGCCGCTTCAATTGTAATTCATTATGATCCATGGTGGAATATGTCAGCACAAAACCAAGCAACCGATCGAGCGTATCGAATTGGCCAAGTAAATAATGTTCAAGTATATAAATTAATTATGAAAAATAGTATTGAAGAAAAAATTCAAAAATTACAAGAACAAAAACAAGACTTATCAAATATTTTTATTGAAAATAATACTAATAATATTACTAAGATGTCTACAAGTGAAATTATTAGTTTATTTTCAAACGATTAAAAAACTACCAAATTTGGTAGTTTTTTGTTTAAAGACAATCTAATTTTAAATCTCCACTTTTTATAAAAGTTAACTTCTTAAACATTTTAAAAATAACATAAGTTAAAAAAGCCGGTGCAATCAAATCAATGACAATAACAGGAAGCCAATAACTACTTCCCATTACATTAACTGCTTCTAATATTCCTACAAAACCAGCTGTTCCCATACCAGAACCTACTGAAGAACATGAAATATTCAACAAACAAGTAGAAATCGGCGCGATAATAGCACTTACAATAATCGGAGGTAACCAAATCACCGGTTTTTTTACAATATTTTTAAATTGCAACATACTTGTTCCAATTGCAATCGCTATTACATCACCAATATCATTATCATCTATTGACATAACCGCAAATCCAATCATTTGCCCACAACAACCAGCTAACGCTGCACCCGCTGCCAAACCATTTAATCCTAACATTACTCCAATAGCAGCACTTGATATAGGAGCAGTTAATGCCATTCCCATTAAAACTGCCACTACAATCGACATTAGTATCGGTTGCATATTCACACCAGTATTGATCAGTTGACCTAGCCACAAGATAAATTCAGTTAAATATGGACCAACCACGAGAGTAATTATCCCCCCTATTAGAATCGAAACAAAAGGAACCAGTAATATATCAACAGGAGTTTTCCCTTGAATTAAACGTGTAACTTCTACAGCGCCAATAACCGCAACAAAAGCCGCAATTGGATTTCCGGAACTTGCCACATTTCCATTAAATGTTCCTGCCCCAATACTACCAGCAATTATTGCCGCAATTAAATTTAAGCCTTTAGCATCAATCGCATATGATATCGCTACCCCAATTGCTGGTCCCATTAAATATGTGGCTGTTTCACCCCATGTTACTAATTGCGGTATATTAATAAAATTTCCCAATTGCTTTAAAATAGTTCCAATAATCAAACTACAAAAAAACCCGTATGCCATACCATTTAAGGCTTTAATAAAATAATTCTCTTTTTTCATCCCTATTCTCCATTATCTCATTATTTTTAAATATAAAATAAAAAACCTGCTATGCAGGTTGTATTTTTACTATGGTGGAGCCTAGCGGGATCGAACCGCTGACCCCCTGCGTGCAAGGCAGGTGCTCTCCCAGCTGAGCTAAGGCCCCAATTATTTAATTATATATGGTGGGCCTGAATGGACTCGAACCATCGACCTCACCCTTATCAGGGGTGCGCTCTAACCAGCTGAGCTACAGGCCCATATATAATATACAATTGATTAATGGTGGGCCTGAATGGACTCGAACCATCGACCTCACCCTTATCAGGGGTGCGCTCTAACCAGCTGAGCTACAGGCCCATTAACCGACTGCTCAGATATAATAACATATATATTTTCAGCCGTCAACACTTAAATTAAACTTTTTTTGACTTCTTTTAACACAATTTAATTTTTATCGATATAATAACATAAATTTAAATTATTTTGTTAAAACTTTTTTCTATTATAAATTGAATTTTGCATATTTTTTATTTTATCCCATACTAATTATATAGGAGGAACTTATGATAAAATTTGCAATATATACTTTTTTAGGCTTTATTATGGAATCTGTTTATATTTCTATATTAAATAAAAAAATACTTTTTTCTGGTTTATTAAAAGGACCTTGCATCCCTATATACGGTTTTGGAGCATTATTAATTTTAAATATTTCAGGGTATTGTTATAATAATATAGATGTCTTTTTTTATTCATTAATTAGTTGTACTTGTTTAGAATATTTGACTCACTATTTTTTATTAAAAGACTCAAATATTGAAATATGGAATTATTCTAAAATACCACATAACTATTCTGCAAGAATTTGTATGTTTTATAGCATTATGTGGGGCTTTTTAGGAATAGTTCTAGTTAATTATATCGATCCATTTATAAACAAAATTTTGATTCATTTAAATTATAATCTTTTAAATATTTTTGCATTAATATATTTCTTATATATTCTCTACCAATTTTATAACCATAATTATAAAATACACTAAATATATATTTAAAAGCAGTTACCCTATAACTGTTTTTATTTTTATAAATAATAATGAGTATAGATTATATCCATACTCATTATTATTTCAATTATTCTAATACCTTTTTCAATTCATTTAAATCAATCGTATCTTCTGGGTATTTTTTTCGATAATTCTCTAACCCATCACAAATCTTTATTGCCAATTTTTGATGATATTTTGAACTTTGTAACTGTCCTCGTTCATTTGGATTAGATATAAAACCACACTCTATTAATACCCCTAATGTTTTTGTAGCTCTCAACACTCGAAAACTAGCACCTGATATCCTTTTTGGACTGCCTGTTACTTCTTTCATTGAGGATTGAATCTCACTAGCTAAACGCTTCCCTTTTTCACTATTTTGATAATAAAACACTTGTGAACCCCAAGCGCTAGTTGATGGCGTGGAATTTAAATGAATGCTAATTAAATAATCACATTCATACTCATCAATTTTTTTAACACGTAAATACATATCGTCTTGTTTAGAATAATGATGATCTCGTCTAGTCATATCCTGATCATCAGTTCTTGTCATATATACTTTAGCACCACGATTTTCTAATTCTTCTTTTAAAGCAAAAGATATTTTTAAATTTAAATCAGATTCATAAATATTTCCTACACTTGCACCATTATCAAGACCACCATGACCAGGATCGATAACTACAGAAACATTTTTCAACGTTAATTCTTTACTAACCGGTGTAGTATTATCAAAGAAAAATAATCTAGTACATATATATGAAATTACGGTTACTATAATTATTAGATACGTTCTTTTCACCAAATCACCTATCTAACTATATGCTTTGATTAAATAATTTATTTATTATTTTAATATTTTAGTAACTAATTTATAAAGTCGTTTAGAATAAGGTGGATATAATGAAACTAAATCTTTTTTGATAAAACGATGATGAATAGTCTGTTTATGACTAAAAGTTATAAAACTATCTTTACCATGGTATTGTCCTATTCCTGAATAACGTATTCCTCCAAAAGGAACTTTTGGTGAAATTAAATGTGTTATACAATCATTAATACATGCGCCACCAAACGATAAACGCTTTGTTAAATAGTTAATAAACTGTTTATCATTAGAAAAAATATACAAAGCTAGAGGAAATGGGTGTTTTTCAACTAATATTTCAATTTCGTTTCGATCTTTATATGTGATAATCGGTAATATTGGTCCAAATATCTCCTCATTCATAAAATTACTTTTATTACCATTAACTAATGTTGGCTCAATCCATAAATCATCAGCATTATAATTACCACCCGCATAAATTTCTTCACCTTCAAACATTTTAATTAATCTTTTAAAATGTTTTTCATTGATAATTCTCCCATAATCATCATTACTTAAAAAAATATTTACCGTTTCTTTCCACAATTCAATAAATTTATCTTTTAAACCCTCTTTAATAATTAAATAATCCGGTGCAACACAAGTTTGACCAGCATTTAATATTTTTCCCCATGCAATTTTTTGAACTGCATCTTTTAATTTTGCACTTTGATCAACAATAACCGGACTTTTTCCTCCTAACTCTAATGTAACAGGAATTAATTGTTCACTTGCTGCAGCCATTATTTTTTTACCAGTTTCAATGCTACCGGTAAAAAATATATGATCAACTTGGCTATGAGTCAATTGAATAGTTGTTGATGCATCACCTAAAATACAACAAATATATTCTGCTTCAAAAGTTTCTTTAATAATTTTATCAATTATTTTACTTGTAGCAATTGAATTTTCTGATGGTTTGATAATAGCACAATTTCCAGCCGCTATTGCTCCTACTAATGGTTCAAATATTAATTGAAAGGGGTAGTTGAATGGTCCAATAATCAAACTAACTCCTAGTGGTCGATAAAATATTTGATCATATGCACCAAATAAATAATATGGTGCTAATTTAGTTTTTGATTTCATCCATTTTTTTAAATGTTTCTTTGTATTTTCTATGCTACTTAAAACATATCCTATTTCAGTTGAATATGCTTCAAATGCTGTTTTTCTTAAATCAAGGTATAATGCTTCTTCAACTTCTTTTTGATAATATTTTATTTTTTGATAAAGTAACGTTAATTGTTTCATTCTAAATGCGTATTCGTGTGTTTTTAACGTTTTAAAATAATCACGCTGTTGCTTAATAATTTGTTCGATATTTTCCATATTAACCTCTTTATAAATATTTTGTCATTTCCTGGGAAATAATGACTAAAATTAGAATCATTTAATTTCCTTGATTGGATGTCTAATAACTGTTTTAAGCTTTTCAGCCTTGCACCTCCGCGGATCTGATAAATATATTTCATGATGATATCTTTTATCATTTATATCTAACTTATAACCATTTTCTTCAATATATTCATGCATACACTTTACCGTTTCTGGCTCGTTATCATACGGCCCAAGATGCAAACATTGAACACATAATCCTTCATCATAACTAAAAAATTCAACACTTGAAAAATCAAGTTTTTTCTTTTTTGTCGCTGTTTCAATTGCCCATTTAAAATCTTTTTTTGTTACAAAATCAGGTAATCGAATTAAAGAAATAAATTTCAGTAAATCCTTTCTTGAATAATCCATGCCCTTTATCTCTTCTTGCCACCAAAAGCCTTCCAACGGTGGTACCACATATTCAAAAAATCCTTCAATTTTATAATCTGATTTATAACTCATTTTTAATGTATACGCAATTCCATAAAGTAACTGGATTGACTTTATATATTCACCTTCTGGATCATTAGGATTCCCTTTTCCTCTAACAGCTAAATAATTCATCTTGGGAATCTTTACAATTGTTGGGTTGTTTTTTGGTAAATAAAATTCTTTATATTCTTTTTTAAAATCAAATGACATAACTTACATCTCCTTTAAATCAAATATTCATATAAATAAAACCAAAGTATCTCATCTTTTCCTCTATCAAAATCTACTTTACCAACATTTTTAAAGCCATACTTTTGATATAATGAAATAGCCGGTGTATTTTTAACACATACATCAATTCGAATAGTTTTATAGCCTAATTCTTTTCCATATACGATTGCATAATCCAACATTTTAGATGCAATCCCATGTTTTTTAAAATCTGGGTGTACTGCTAGTGTATGAATTACTAATATCTCATTATCTAAAACATTAACGGACCACTTACCTTGCATATACCTAGATTCATATTCATTATTTAAAATCATTGTCCCTACTATCTTATGATCAACTCGTAAAACAAATAATGAATCTTTTTCTATTCCATCATTCGCAATATTTCTAGTTGGATATTCTCCTTCACTCCAACATGCATAATTAATTCCTCTTTGTAATTGTCGACACACACTTATGTATAAATTTTCTATTTCATCAAGATCTTTTTCACTTGCTTTTTCAATAAAATATTCCATATCATTTACCTCAATATTTTTTTATTATTCATATTATATCAAAAAAACGATTGATAAAATATATCAATCGCTCAAATATAATTTATTCATGTAAAAATTCCGAAATTCTTTTATATAAAAAGAATGTAACCAAACCATTAATTCCTGCTTTAATTAAATTAAAACCAACAATAAAAGGCATCAGTCCCCATACAACCTCTTGAGTTACTCCCATAAATAATGGCGTTATAATTAAATTTGCCACAACCATTACCATTGCCATTGCTAACATTCCACATAAAAGACCAATTATCGCCGCTTTTCTAGTTTTATTTCTACAATAAATAAGCCCTGCAATAATTACTAATGTACTTGTTGCAATAATATGCATCAAAATACCATAAAGTCCACTATTTACACTTACTGTTATTCCTTGAATAATTGAAGTAGCTATTGTTAATAATAATCCTGTAAATGGACCAAACGCAAATGTTCCAATTAAAATCGGAATATCCGCTGGATCGTATTCCAAAAATGGAACTGCCGGAAAAATAGGAAGATGAATTACATAAACTAAAATAATTGATATTGCAACTAACATCCCCATTTTCACTAACTTTAGTGTCTTTTTTTTGTTTGAAACCATATTTTCTTGTAACATACAAACTCCTCCTAATAAAATATTATGAAGAATCTGACAGGCAAATAAAAAGCCTTGGGATACAAATATTCCAAGACTAAAAATACATAAAAAGTATTTTGTTTCTTTCATCCGGACTATACCGTTGGTATGGGATTCTAACCCATTCTGCTTTGAAAATATCAAGCTCGCGGACTTACAGCTAAAACTTTTCACCGCCAGTGAGGAATTACACCTCGCCCTGAAACAGATTTTCCTTTTTTATAATAGCACTGGTATATAAATAAGTCAATGTAGAGATTTATTTAATAATATTCATATTATCAAATAAATTGTATTTATAAATAAAAAGACTATAATTAAATTATAAAGACATTTCGTTATTCCGATAGCGAAAGGAGATATGACCATGACTCATGCCACAAGTATTATTAATCAAAAAATCCAAGAAATGTCTTTAGATTATTTAAAACTAGTTTGTACTAATCATAATGTAAACATTTCTGATCAAAATTTACAAATCATTTTATATTTAATAAAAAATAATTCATGTACTGTTATTATTCCTGATTATCATCCAATTATTTATATTGAAATATATAATAGAACTAATGCAACAGTCTTAAATGATTTCAAACCAATTATTGAAAAAGATTATTTGATTCAGGATATAAAAGAATGTACAAACTAAATCAATTTTAATTTTTTAACGAAATGTCTTTCAAGACAATAGTAATAATATATTAAATTACTATTATTCTATATATTATATTAATCTAGCCAAAACATAGAGAAATTAATTATTTTGGTCCTACTACAAGAATCTCTTTAAGTTCGCTAATATTTTTAATTGAATAGGGGCTAAGAATTAAAATCTTTCGCCCCTTTCACAACACCGTGCGTAGGGTTCCCTACACGGCGTTTCATAAGTTTATAGAGTTGTAATAATCTAGTGCACTTATAAATCCGTATATTTTTAATACTTCATTTGTAAGTGTCCTTTTTAGTATGAAGCTATTGGCGATGTGCCAGTAGCTTTTTCTTGTGTTTGCCCATTCCCATGCCTTACTTTTATTAATACCTAGTTTTTGTAAATTTCTATACCTTGTTCTTACTAACTTCCATCTTTTCCAATATATCATTCGTATTCTTCTTCTCATCCATGAGTCTATTTCCCTTAGATGTTTACTCATATTCGCTATCCTATAGTAATTCACCCAACCTGTAATGTATTCTTTTAACTCTTTAGCTAATTCCTTACTTGATATTGGTCGGTTCCTTTTGGTGATTTCCTTTATTCTCTTTTTCATCTTTTCTTTAGATTTCTTGTGAACAGTGATTCGTACATTACCACTCTTCTCTATATAAAATCCAAAGCCCAAGAATTTTATATCAGTAATATAGGCTACCTTTGTCTTCTCTTGGTTCACTTTTACAAATAATTTCTCTTCTAAATATCTTGTCACTGTTTCTTTGACTCTCATTGCACTTCTTTTACTTTTGAATAGTATGACACAGTCATCTGCGTACCTTACAAATCGATTTCCTCTTCTTTCCATTTCTTTATCAAATTCATTAAGATATATATTTGATAATAATGGGCTGAGTGGCCCACCTTGGGGTACTCCTTTTGTAGTTTCTTCAAACTTATGTTTTACTATGACTCCTGCATTGAGATATTTATGTATGAGTGATATAACTCTTCCGTCTTTAATAGTTTGTGACAATATCTGTATAAGTTGATGCTAGAATAAAAACTGTACCAGTTAAATGGAAGAACTAGCTAGTATATGATACAATGTCATAAGCTTAAATCAAAAATAGAAAAGGGGTATATGATGATGACTAAACCAACATTTACAGATGAATTTAAACAGGGAGTTGTTCAATATGTTTTAGAACATCCTGATGAATCTAAAGTAGCTATAGCTAAACAGTTTGGTATTGCTGATAGCACTGTTCATAAATGGCTTAAAGATGCCAGTAGTAATGACGGCGTAATTAATTCAAGAGGAAGCGGTAATTATTCAAGTGACGAAGCTAAAGAAATAGCCAGATTAAAAAAAGAACTGAAAGATACACAGGATGCTTTAGAAGTCCTAAAAAAGGCTATTGGCATACTGGGCAATTAACTAAGCAGGATCTTTATAAAAGGATAAAAGAAAAATCTAAAAAAGATAAACAGACTTCAGTTACCGGTATGCTAAAAAAATTACAACTGAGTAAATCAGGATATTATGAATATTTGAAAAGAAAACCATGTAAACAAAAAATCAGAAAAGCTAGAATCACAGAAAGAATCAAGAAGATCTATAAGGATTCAAAAGAAATATATGGAGCTCCTAAAATAACTGAAATACTAAAAAAGAGGGAGAAAAAATAAGTGAAAAATATGTAGGAAACATAATGAGGGAAAACAATATTAAAGCTCATTATATCAAACCATATACAATAACAACAAAAGACTGTGATTTTTCAAATAAACTAAAAAATATTCTAAACCGAGATTTTAATCCAAAAGCACCAAATCAGGCATGGTGTACTGATATAACATATATCTGGACAGCAGATGAAGGATTTGTATATTTAACCAGTATAATGGATCTCTATTCAAGAAAAATAATAGCATGGACATTAAGCAAAACATTAGAAGTAGATGAAGTATTAAAATGTCTGGAAACAGCTAAAAAAAGAAGAAAAAGCGCAAAACCAATAGTAATCCATGCAGATCGCGGAGTGCACTATACATCGAAGAAATACAAAAGATTAACTAAGCAGATGAAAAGAAGCTATTCACAAAAAGGAACACCGTGGGATAATGCGTGTATAGAATCATATCATGCATTGATAAAAAGGGAATGGCTGAACAGATTTAAGATTATAAATTATAATCATGCATATAAGCTGGTATTTGAATACATAGAAGGATTTTATAATACAATAAGAGTACATTCACATTGTGATTATAAATCACCTAATGAATATGAGCATGATTATTTAATTAGTATCAATTAATTAAATTTCTTACATTTATGTAGTCCAAAATCTTGACATAGTACCAAGTCTTGAATGGTTGACTGTATCAAAGTACTTCTCTAAATCTAGGTCTACTGTATATCGATATCCTTCATTGGCGTATTCGACTACTTTTCTTACTGCTTGATGGGCATTTCTTCTTGGTCGGAACCCATAACTATTGTCACTGAATTGGGGTTCAAATATTGGTGTCAGTACCTGTACTATCGCCTGTTGTATGACCCTATCCGTCACTGTTGGAATTCCTAACTCTCTTTTCTTTCCGTTATCTTTTGGTATTTCTACTCTTTTAACGGCTTGTGGACTATAATGTCCCTCCATGATAAGTTTCTTTAGATAAGACCAGTGTTGTGCGAAATGCGTACGAACTTCTGCGACTTGCATTTTATCTACACCACCACTTCCCTTATTACTCATAACCCTTTGGATTGCCTTTTCTATATTGGCATCCTCCATAATTGTTTCAAGTAACTTCTCATGTACTACAAATCTATTGGTGTTCTTCGTATGTGATATCTCTTGTTTTGATGTAGGATACACTTCTCCACTATTGTCGTATTCCGTACTATCTTCATAGAGTAAGCCTAATGATAGTTGACAGTATCCTATTTTATCTTGAGTATCTTTCATTTCCAGTTCACCTCCTTATGTTCGGTCCTTCGCTAGATAACCATTACAGTTATCATCATCACTACTATGACCTCGGCTGACTTCCTAGGACAAACGTTTCCACCATGATTACATTTTCATCATGTTCCTAGGACCTCCCACGGTAAGACATAACACTTTCATCCTATGTACCCACTATCTTTACACTGCTTATTCCGTCGTACTATTGGACTTCGATTTGTTTAGCAATCTCATCCGATAAGCTTCTGCCTAAAATAGTTCGTATTCCTTGGGTCAGGACTTTGCCTCCAACTTCCTCCCGTTCACACCTTACGATGGATACCTTGTCTTCGGCTAGTGGTTGGTAGTACGAAACCCCCACAGTGGACTTTCACCACCTAGTCTTATGTCATGCGTGGCACACTAATATAAAAAACTCTTTAAAGAGTTTTTTTATTGAAAAAATAATTTCATATCTTCATCAACACTACCAATTGGTAAAATATTAAAATGTTCAACCAAAAAATTTAAAACATTTTTTGAAAGAAATGCTGGTAAAGTTGGTCCTAAATGAATATTTTTAACACCTAAAGAGAGTAACGCTAATAAAACTATAACTGCTTTTTGTTCGTACCAGGCAATATTATAAATAATCGGTAGATCATTTATATCTTCTAAACCAAATGCTTCTTTTAATTTCAAAGCAATTAGTGCAAGTGAATAAGAATCATTACATTGTCCAGCATCTAATACACGATAAATTCCATCAATTGTTCCTAAATCTAATTTGTTGTATTTATATTTTGCACACCCAGCAGTTAAAATAACTGTATCTTGTGGCAATTTTTTTGCAAACTCTTGATAATAACTTCGTGATTGTTGACGTCCATCACATCCTGCCATCACTACAAACTTTTTAATTTTACCAGTTTTAACAGCTTCAATAATTTGATCTGTTAAAGCTAATACTTGATGGTGTCCAAATCCACCTGTCAATGTCCCTGTTTCTAATTGTCGAGGTGCTTTACATAATTTAGCGTGTTCAATTATTTTTGAAAAATCCTTAGTTTTATCATCTTTTTCATCAATATGGTAGCATCCTTCAAAGCCAACTGCACCAGTTGTATATACACGGTCTTTATAACTCTCTTTTGGTGGAACTAAACAATTTGTTGTTAAAAGAATTGGTCCATTAAATGCTTCAAATTCTTCTTTTTGCTTCCACCATGCATTTCCATAATTACCTATAAAATGATCATATTTTTTAAAAAACGGATAATAATGAGCTGGTAACATTTCTGAATGTGTATAAATATCAACACCTGCATCTTTACTTTGTTCCAATAACATTTCTAAATCTTTTAAATCATGACCAGATACAAGTATTCCTGGTCTATCTCTTACTCCTAAATTCACTTTAGTAATTTCAGGATTTCCATAAGTAGTTGTATTCGCCTTATCTAATAGTGCCATTACTTCTACACCCATTTGTCCTTCTAGAGTTAATAATTCAATTAACTTTTCAGCTGAAATATCTTCTAATAATAAAGCTAGTGTATCTTGTATAAATTGATTAATTTCTTTACTTCGATATCCTAAAGCATTTGCATGTTTGTTATAAGCAGCCATACCTTTTAATCCATAAGTAATAAGTTCTTTAAGACTTCTAATATCTTCGTCTTTTTGATCTAAAATACTTATCTTATTTTCTAAAGAAATATTTATCGATGGATCAAAATGATTTATCATATTGACTGTTTTAGTAATTGCATCATTAATTTTACGATTATCAAAATTTGCATTTGTAATTGTAATAAATAAATTAGTATTAATTTGATTTTCATATTCTTCTTCAATAACTATTCCATTATTTCGAACATCTTTTAATACTTTTGCAAATAATTTTGTTACATATATTAATTTATCTTGAAGATTTGCTGTTTTTGGTTGTTTTCCACAAATCCCAACTTTTGTACAGCCTTTATTCATTGCTGTCTCTTGGCATTGAAAACAAAACATTTTTTCTACCATTATACATCCTCCTTGACTTCTACATTAAAAATATATTACATTTATGATATATTTTCGGTTGTTTTTACAACAAAAGGAGAATTATTTTGGAAAATTTAGAAAATAATTTATTATTTAAAAACATTAATAAAAATGATCTTCCACTTCTTTTAAAATGCTTACAAGCTAACAAAATAACATATCAAAAAGATCAAACTATTATTCATCAAGGGCAAAACATTAATGAAATAGGTATTTTATTAAGTGGCAAAGCGCATGTTATTAATAATGATTATTGGGGTAATCAAACAATTATTAAAGAAATTGATATTGGTGAATTATTTGGTGAAGCATATGCTTTTTTACCAAAACAAAATACGATGATTTCAATTATTGCCAAAGAAAAATGTGAAGTTCTATATCTAAACATCTCAAAAATTATTTTCTCATGTAACAAAAATTGTCATTATCATCATCTGTTTATTCAAAATTTACTTATTGCCACTTCACAAAAAAACATAATGCTCACACAAAAAATTAATCACATAACCAAAAGAACTACTCGTGAAAAAATTTTGGCTTATCTATCAGATTTATCAAAAATTCATAACTCCAATGCTTTTAACATACCGTTTAATCGCCAACAATTAGCAAATTACTTAGCAGTTGATCGTAGTGCACTTTCATTTGAATTAAGTAAAATGCAAAAAGAAGGAATAATTCGTTATAAGAAAAATTATTTTGAATTACTTTAATATAAAAAGCTCAAACTTTTGAGCTTTTTATATTAAAGAAACCACTAATACACAAATCGTACTTAACAATGTACCTAATAAGTAGTATTCTGCAAATTTTTGATCCTCAGCAATTTTATTATATCGAGCAATAGATTTAGCAGTTAAAACAAGTCCTACCGATGAATATTGTTTAATTGATAAAAAGAACAACATAATAATTCTTTCTACTGTACCAATCATTCTACCTGCTTTAATTGTATCATCTTTCTTTTTATCTTCGGGTTTATAATCATTCATAATCAAAGCAATAAAAATATTTATAGGTTTATGAATAAGTAATAGTTTTAATACAAGTGATAAAAGTGATTCTATTGGAATTTCCATGGTCACTAACACATCGTTAATAAAAGCATTATATTTATAAACTTCACCTGATTTTAGTGCATAATAGGAAATAAACACCAAAATTAATAGATGAATTATTTGATCAATTATAAATACATATTTATCATAAAAATTATTTTTTAAATATTTTTTTACAATATAGTATTTAGTAATATCAATAACTGCATGTCCGATTATAAATAACCATAAAAGCGAATATGAAAAATTAGGAACTAATAGCTTAACTAAAACAAAACTAATTACTCCATATATAATACAATGATAACTAACCCACTTTAACTTCTTTACTTTCTTTCTTGCTGTAGTTTGACTTTGAAAATAAAAATCACCTAATATATGTACAAATAACAAAAGAAAAAATATCGATCTAAAATCTAACATTATGATTCACCTCACTAAAAATCACATTCACTGCATCAAACGCTTCTTTAAAAGCATAGTAATGTGATTTTGCTAAAATTTGTTGAATATTAGAAGGTGTTACATTAAATTGGATAGAAGCCTTTGTTTGATTTACTTTTTCAAATATCAAATAATTTATTATTTCTCTTTGTTTATCTGTCCACTTTGTTTCAATACTATAAAGTAATTTAAAAATTGTATTTAAAGATAGCTCTTGTAACTTATTATCCCCATCTATCTTTACTTGAATATCAACTTGTGACTTTTCTTTTTTTCTCTCAGATTTTTTTAAAGTTTCTATACTTTCTCTAGCTTTATAATAGCCTGGACCATCAGCACCAATAGAAATTTCAGAATTTATTTTTGTGGAAATTGAACCTATTCCTATCCCAAATCTTATTTTTACGGGATAAATTTCTTTTTTGATATATTGGATTATTTCCATAATATTATTACCTGTAGTTAATAGACCTTGAAATTCATCTCCTAATGTAATTGTAAATTTAGAAGCAATACAATCGCTATATTTTAGATTAATATTATCTAATATTTTTTTTAAATGTTCTTGAATTGCTCCTCTATCTACTATTTTTTTAGAATTCTTAATATCTCCAATGATTGCAATATAAGGCTCATTAAGGAAATTAAAAAACATCATATTAATTACCTCCTTAATAATATTATAGTATTTAAATAGATAAAATCAATAATTACAAGCCAAATAACTAACAATCTCTAAATATTAGCTATTTAACTTGTAATTTAAAATTATATTTTTATGCTAATTTATAACAATATCAAGAAGATTAAAATTATAGTATTTAATATATTCATCACATATTTAAAATTAAATTCTAAATAAACTAATATTTTAAAACAAAATAAATTACATACACCCAACTAAGTAAAACCTGATTTTACAGTTTTATGTACTATTTGTTTACTTTCGTTCATACTTACCTTCTTTGTTTTATTTTATCAATAAAGTTATCATTATTTTTTAATGAAATATAAAAATCTTTTTGAGTAGTAATAAGATGAATTCGATCAAGTGAATTTGCTGATGAAGCTATTGAATTATTGCTTTTTTCGATTTTTAAAATATCTTTAATAAATATCTTTTCTTTACCAAAGCCATAATAAAATATAAAGTAATCATCATATAATTCAACTCTATTTCTTATTAATACAGGAATCCAAATAATATTAAAACTATAATAAAACACCCATATTAATAGCCACCAATTATTATAAAGATTCTCTTTATCATCTGTAAAAAAATATATTCCTATAGGCAATAAATTATAAAACACAAAAACTAATATCAACCAAATATCATTTTTACCTTTATATCTTTCCATAAGTATTCCCCTATAAATTTAATACTAGCAATTATTTTCTTTATGTGCAGTAATAATAGTATAGCTACTACCATTTACAGTTATTTTATAATTATCAATAAATACGTAATAATTTTTCCCTTTTTTTATAATCAAAGCATTACTATCAGTAATTTTATTTTTACACCATTGAACAACATCATCAGTATCTAAATTAAGGTTTTTTCTTATTCTAATTATTCCTAATTCCGTTGTATGTAATTTATTTATATTTTCCAATAAATCATCGCTAAAATTCATAGTTCCTCCTAATAGTCACTTAAATATAATTAAGATATTTTATAACGTAGTTATTAGCTATTTAACTTATAATTATAAATTTTTAGTCATTTAACTAAAATATTTTTAATCAATAAATTTTATTGATTTTGATACTTCAATGCTTCAGCTTGGTATTTCTTTACAAATGCATCTTTGCCATCACAATAGCCTTCAATATCATTTGGATATTTTTTAGCAAGTTCTTTTTTTAAATTAGCATAAGCTTCTTTTACATCATCATGTTTATTTAAATAATCGCGAAAAGCCAAATGACGTGTTATATTTTCAGTATCATTCTTTGAAAAAATATGAATATGATGTGTATGCTCATTTGCACCCTTATATAAATATCTTCTACCAGTAATCCCGTATTCTCCCATATATACATATCCAATCTTTTCAAATTCAGATGCAACTGCATCAACCGCATCTAAACTTTCAACAACAGGCATAATATCAATAATCGGTTTTGCATCAAGACCTACAATAGATGTACTGCCTATATGATGAATCGCAATACAATTTTCACCAAGAATTTCTTTAATTATCTTTGCCTCATTTTCAAACATTTGAGGCCAAGCTGGATTATATTTTGTTACAATGACATGTTGTCGCATTATTTTCACCCCTTTAAATTCTACTTTACAATCTATACATACATTATATCTTTTCTATAATAAAATATCCACAACTTACAAGGTCGCTATAAAATATCAGTAGGCGTATACTTTTTGTTCAACTGATATTTTTTGGTTTCCTTCCCTCAAAAAAACCTACCACCATAAATACACGTTTTGTTTATTTCATATATCTATAGCGATAGGATCATATCAATCTCTATAGTGACTTTTATCATCAAATAATGTTTAGATATATTCAGCTATTCTATTCTCTATGTGTTTATAATTTTTTATCACAATAAATAAAATATTAAAACAACCATTCCATTAACAATAAAAAAATATTTTACTCATATCATTTATAAATACAATAATTCTAAAAATTACTATTGATTGAGCTAAAGGCAAGCAATAACTGACACATTGAATGCCAAAAGGAAAATCTCTACTATAAATTCCCATTTTTTTATAACTACCTTCACAGTAATTATAAACATATCCAAATCCATTATTGTTTATCTAATAGAATATCAGCCAAAAAAGGCACTATTTTTTCAGTATTCAAATCTTCTAAAGAAGATATTAACCTATATTCTGTATGTTCTTCAGGATCAAGCTTAATAATCGGTAAACAACCTGTTTCTTTTAATGAACATTTATAAACTAGTCTAGTAAACATTATATTCTTACTTTTATCATAATTACTATCTTCATGAATAATCTGTTTGATATTTACATCTAAACCTACCTCTTCTTTTATTTCTCTCACCAAGGCTTCAACAGGTGTTTCATAATCCTCTACTGATCCTCCTGGAATATCCCAATATTTAGGAAATACATTAGGTTTACCTCTTTTTATAGCACTTCTTTTTATAACAATATATTTTTCATCAATTATTATTAATCCATGAACTATTAATTTATTTTTAAAAATCTCCATATTTTCCTCCATTTCCGTCCAACACAAACATGCGATAAAAATTTTAATTTATCATTAATCCAAATAAATTTAGGATATTACTATTCAATTTGCTTTTTTTCGTAAGCAATATCTATTATGTCTTTATTTTTTTTGATTAATAACAAATTTTATTTTCACACTTAACCCTCCTAGTAATTAATTTTTTAATTATAATAAGAATATTTCAATACCCTAAAATGTAAATTCAAGGTTTTCATCTTATAATCATGAAATAAAGTATAATTCTATTATAAACTCAATTTAATACACTTGAAAACAAAACATCTGCTATATATACAATAAAATAATCATAATAAACTCTCTTTTACTTCATTAAAACAAATCATAGATATATAAAAACTTGTAATAACATACTACTTAAACAAGTTGTAAATATTATGTATTAATAAAAAAAGAAGTATCTAAACTTATAACTAAGCCTAAATACTTCTTTAACCTTCTCACAACAATTATTACTAACGTTTTGAGAACTGTGGAGCACGACGAGCTTTTTTAAGACCGTATTTTTTACGTTCTTTAACACGTGCATCACGAGTAAGGAATCCAGCAGCTTTTAAAGTTGGTCTATAATCTTCACCAGCTTGCAATAATGCTCTTGAGATACCATGACGGATAGCTCCTGCTTGTCCTGAATATCCACCACCATATACATTTACTGAAACATCAAATTGTGATGTAGTATTAGTTAATTCTAATGGTTGATTAACAATCATTAATAATACATCTGATGGTAAATATTCTTTAGCTGGTTTATCGTTGATTACGAAATTACCTGTACCTGGTGTTAAAATAACACGAGCTACAGAAGCTTTTCTACGACCAGTTCCTCTATATTGTACATTTGCCATATCTCTGTTCTTCCCCCTTACCCTTTAATTTTCAATTCTACTGGTTTTTGTGCTGCATGAGGATGTTCATTACCTGCATAAACAAATAATTTCATCCCTTGTTTTCTACCTAAAGTGTTGTGTGGTAACATACCTTTTACAGCTGCTTCAACCCAACCAGTTGGATTTTGTTCTTTAAATTGGCGAGCAGTTTTAACTTTTAAACCACCTAACCAACCTGAATGACGATAATAATTAACATTATCTAATTTCTTACCAGTCATTACTACTTTATCAGCATTGATAATAATTACATAATCACCAGTATCCACATGTGGTGTATAAGTAGGTTTATTTTTCCCTCTTAATACTGATGCTACTTCTGATGCTAAACGACCTAATGTTAAATCTGTTGCATCAACTACATACCATTTTCTTTCAATTGTGGCTGCATTAGCCATAGTTGTTTGTCTCATCTGTTTTATTCTCCTTTATCCTTACCGGGGACTTTAGAGTTCATAAGAACATTTTCATTATAAGTACTTCATATCCTAATGTCAATCTTTTTCTACAAATAAATCACCTTTATATCACACAATTTTAAAAAATCAAAAATACTTAATCAAAAGCCCTATTTACTAAAAAATCAAGCGATAACTTTAACACTTTTTTAATATGCTCAACAGTATCATAATTATGATTTGCTCCTTCAATAGCAACAAATTGAACATTATCATTAAACTTAGGTAAATATATATTAGAAATATCGAATGGTACCGTCTTATCCTCAGTACCATGAATTACTAACAATTCATTTTTATAAATATCTAAATTTTGATAAAAATCACGTGACAATATATCATCTACAAACGCCTGAGAAATTTCAAATCCCCCATGATCATACAATCCATCTTTATTAGCTTCAACTTTACCAGTCAAATAATCCAAAGCTGCTGGTAAATTAAAAGCTGGTGCCCATAAAACTAATTTACTAATAACTTCTGGATACAGTTTTGCTAATTCACTAGCAACAGCACCACCCATAGAATGCCCTAATACATATACCTTTGTACAATTATCCATCTTTAACGTTTCTTCTAAAATAATTCTGGCACACGCTAACTCATCTTTAAAAGTCATATCTTTGAAATTAAGATCACTTTCTCCACTACCTAAAAAATCAAATCTAAATGTAGCTATGCCTCTTGCCTCCAACATTCTTGCAAGTTGAACATAACAAAATTTAGTACCTGTTTTTTGGCCTGTAAAACCATGAAAAATTAAACAAACTGGATGCTTATCAACATTTGGTTTATGGAAAAAACCTCTCATTATTCCTTTTGGTGTTGGTATTTCACAATAATGTTGCATTATCTTACCCCATGCGCTTTTTTAAAACGCGCAATTCCATTACTTTTAATATATTGGTTTGTTATATTTCGAATATTTTCCTCACCAAAATCACCACCAATAAAAAGACATGTATCCATAATCTCAGCTGTTAAAGCATACCAAATTTCATCGCTAAATTCTTCATCAACAACTAATTCCTTTACAATTTTTACACAATCATCAATATAATCTTCTTTATTAATTTCAGTAATACCTTCCATTAGTTATCCTCCTTTACTAACTCTTTTATTACATATCCTGCAATCATCAATCCCGCTACACTTGGTACAAAACTAACACTTCCTGGAGTAGCACCATCTACTTTTTGTGGTATTTCTTTTGAATACAAAACTGTACATTTTTTTATACCACGAGTTTTTAACTCTCGACGCATTACTCTTGCAAGAGGACAAACACTTGTTTTATAAATATCAGCTATTTCAAATTTTTCTGGGCTTAACTTATTTCCAGTTCCCATTGAAGAAATTATTCTAATATTTTCTTTATAACAATTTTCAATCAATGCTATTTTCGCTTTTACTGTATCAATAGCATCAACAACAAAATCACAATCTAAAAAAATACGTTCCATTCCTTGATCAGGTAAATAAAAATTTTTATACGTGGTAATCTTTAAATTAGGATTAATATCTAAACATCTTGCCTTAGCTACATCAACTTTATTCATTCCAATAGTTGAATGAAGAGCATATAATTGACGATTAAGATTAGTTATATCAATTACATCATGATCAACTAAAACAATTTCACCAATCCCATTTCTAACCAATGACTCTATTACATAACTACCAACTCCACCCAATCCAAAAACAGCAACTTTTTTAGTTTGGAGTTTATCAAGCCATTCTTGATCCAACATTCTTACAATTCTCGAAAACTGTTCCATATTCCACCTCATAGCTATTATAAACTAATCTAATTTTTTTATAAAGATAAATTTTTTAGTCCAAATTAGACTATTTTTCAATAGACCAATGAGGTCCTGTCTATAATAACCATATAGGTGGTGATAATATGGTTATTTATAAAAGAATACGTGATTTACGCGAAGATAAAGATTTAACACAAAAAGATTTAGCTAACTATCTAAACGTATCACAGAAATCATATTCGCGATATGAACGCGGTGAACGAACAATTGCACCAGAAATTTTATCAAAAATTGCCACATTTCATGATACAACAGTAGATTACTTATTAAATCGTACTGATGATAAAACAAATTATGCTAAAAAGAAAGATAAATAAACTTATAAAAAGCGTTTGAATTTTCAAACGCTTTTATTCATAATCAGCAATATAACCTCGATTATCTAATTCTAATTTATTAACTCGCCAATCCTTAATCAAATCTCCAAGTTCCTCTTTGATTCTTACTACTCCCATTCGATCATCAGCATGAATTACTGCCATGATCGTAGGTCCAGCTCCTGATAAATAAGCTCCTAAAACTTGCTCATCTTTTTCTAGCACTGCCATAATTTCATCAAATCCAGCTATTAAATCACCACGATAAGGTTGATGTAAACGATCTTTAAAACCTAATTTAAGCCCTTCATCATAACCATTAATCAAAGAAGCAACCATTAACGCTAAATGAGAAACATTTTTTATCGCATCTTTTCGTGGTAAAATTTGCGGTAATACAGCACGTGATTGTTCAGTTGATAAGGTAAATGGTGGAATTAATGCTACAAAACGATAATCGTGTTTAACTGGAATATTCAATGTTAAAACATTATCTTCTTCCATCACCGATACTGTTACCCCTCCAAAAATAGCAGGTGCAACATTATCTGGATGCCCTTCAATTGAAGTAGCTAATTCTAAAATTTCTTGACGGTCTTCTACTTTATCTTTAAAAGCAAAAGCTCCTACAATTCCTGCAACAATACATGTTGAACTACTCCCAAGACCACGAGTATATGGAACCTCACCACTACATTCAATATTTACACCTTGATACTCTAAACCACAAACTTCAGCTGCTCTTTTAAATGCTTGATAAGTTAAATTATTTTCATTACAAAATTGCTCAGGGCATCCTTTAATATTCAATCCATCTTCACTTAATTCAAATGTAAAGGTATTATATAAAGTCAATGCCAATCCAGCTACATCAAAACCTGATCCTAAATTTGCACTAGTCGCCGGTACTTTTACTTTTACTTTCATACACTCACCTACATTGCTTCAATTTCTGCTTTAATAAAATCAATAATTTCAGATTTATCAATTTGTATTTTATGTAATACTTCACGATCTTTAATTCCTACTAAACCTTTAGGAATATCAACACCTGTCTTTTTATTTAATTGCTCAATGGCACTATAAACATCGAGTTCTTTTCCATAAATAGCTTTATATACAGATTCTGGAAACTTATAAGGAGATGCAGTTGATAAAAGTATTGTTTTAGTATTATCACCACTATTTTTTTGATATCTTTTTAAAACACCATATCCAATTGCAGTGTGTGTATCTAATAAATATCCTGTTTCATTAAAACATTCTTTAATTGTCTCAAGTACTTCATCTTCATTTAAATAACCCGCTTTAAATTGGTCTTTAATTTTTTCATAAGTTTCTTGATCAACTTCATAAATACCTTCAGCATTTAATTTATCCATATATTCACGAACTTTATTACCATCTTTTCCAGACATAAACCATACTAGTCTTTCAAGATTACTTGATACTAAAATATCCATTGCTGGTGCATTTGTTTTATAAAACTCACGATTAGCATCATATTTACCAGTCATAAAGAAATCAGTTAAAATATTATTTTTATTTGATGCACAAATAAATTTATCAATTGGTAATCCCATCATTTTAGCAAAATATCCTGCTAAACAGTTACCAAAGTTACCACTAGGCACACAGAAATTAATTTTATCTCCTAAACTAATCTCATTATTTTTAACCAATTCAAAATAACTATAAAAATAATAAACTATTTGCGGAATTAAACGTCCAATATTAATTGAATTAGCTGATGATAAAAAGACATTATGCTTATCACTTGCTTCCTTTAATTCTTTAGAAGCAAAAGCTTTTTTCACTGCTGTTTGGGCGTCATCAAAATTACCATGAATTCCAATAACCTTAACATTCTTCCCAGCTTGACTAACCATTTGTTGTTGTTGAATTGCAGAAACACCATCTAATGGATAAAAAACTTTTATACATGTTCCTTCTACATCTTTAAACCCTTCTAATGCAGCTTTACCAGTATCACCGCTAGTAGCTGCTAAAATCATTACTTCACGTTGTTCATTTAATTGTTTTAAAGACAATGTCATTAAATATGGCAACAATGATAAAGCCATATCTTTAAATGCAGCAGTTTGTCCATGAAATAACTCTGCAACATAAACATCTCCGGCTTTTTTTACTGGTACGACATTTTTAGGAAATAAACCTTTTCCATAAGCATTTAAACATGCTTTATGAATTAGTTCTTTTCCATCATCAGGTACAAACGTACATAATATTTCTGTAGCTAAATCAACATAATCTAACTTAGATAATTTATTTAAATCTAATTTTTTAAAATCAAAATTTGGTACTAATAATCCTCCATCTTCCCCAATTCCTTGTACGATGGCCTGATAAAAATTAATTTCTTTTTGTAAATTACGAGTACTTATATATCTCTTTTCCATTACAGAGCCCCCTTCTTTGATTTAAATTATTGTATACAATTTATTTATAGAAGTCAATACAATGTTATTATATCATATTTTGTTAAATTTAATTTGATTAGTCCAAATATTATTGAATATCATTGACTATTGTATACAATCGTGTTAATATGTCATAAAATAAGGAAATGGAGGACCAAGATATGTTATCAATGGGCGTAATCTTAACAAAAATGGTTATTATCAATTCCATTATTATGCCCATTTGTTAACGACAAGGTTCTACTATTTAAATAATATTGGGACCTTTAGATATAAAGGTCCATTTTTTCATAAATAAGGGGGTATAGAATGAAAATCGGTGTTATTGGTTTAGGGACAGTTGGTTATGGAGTTATAGAAATTCTTACAAATGAAAAAGAACGTTTATCAAAAGTTATCAACGATAAAGTAAGCGTTAAATATGGATGTGGTCTAGAAAAAATCGATTTACCTGAAGGGATTATTTATACTGACGATTTCCACACTGTTATAAACGATGAAGAAATTGATGTTGTTGTTGAATTAATCGGTGGCATAACTATCGCTAAAACAATTATTTTAGAAGCAATTAAAAATAAAAAACATGTTGTAACAGCAAATAAAGCATTACTTGCCCATTATAGTAAAGAAATATTTACTGCTGCAAAAGAAAATGATGTACACATTTTTTATGAAGCTAGTGTTGGAGGGGGGATTCCAGTATTAGTTAGTCAAATGGAAAGTTTAGTTGCCAATAACACTAAAGAAATTATTGGTATTTTAAATGGAACTACTAATTTTATTTTGACATTAATGGAAAATGAAAATTTAGATTTTGATGAAGCATTAACTATTGCAGATGGTTTAGGATATGTTGAAGCAGATCCTTCTTTAGATTTAGACGGTATTGATGCTGCTCATAAAATTTGTATTTTAGCACAAAATGTATTTAAAAAATTTATCGATTTTGATAAAATTTATGCTACAGGTATTCGTAATGTTACAAAACTTGATATGGATTATGCTAAAAAACTAGGTTATCGTTTTAAAATGATTGCTCAAGCAAAAGAAGTGAATGATGGTATTGGAATTGATGTTGCTGCTACTTTAGTTAATAAAAAAGAACTAGTTGCTAATGTCATGGATGCATATAATGTAGTAGAGATAGATAATGATTATGTTGAAAACGTAATTTATTATGGAAAAGGCGCAGGTCGTTATGTTACTGCTTCTGCTGTTGTTAGTGATATTATTAAAACTGCACAAACAGAAAAATGGCAACATAACTATGAAGACTGCCCTAACATCTATCCAATTACTAAATCTAAATATTATATTAGAGCAAATAAACCATTAGATGTTGATTATGAAATGTATTTCACTGAAAAACATGATCATATCTATATAACTCACGAAATTGAACTAGCAAATCTAACTACCGATATAGGTAATGAAGAATACATAATTTTTAAAGTGAGGGGATAAAATGAACATAATTGTCCAAAAATTTGGTGGCACATCTACTCGTTCAAGAGAATCACGTTCAAACATGTATAACAATATTATCCGTGAAGTTAACAATGGCAATAAAGTAGTCGCTGTTGTATCAGCTATGGGACGCTATGATGACCCTTATGCAACAGATACATTATTATCAATTGTTAATACAAAACAATTAACTGATGAAGAAATTGATCGTTTAACTAGTATTGGTGAAACTATTTCTACCCTAGTATGTAAAAGCGAATTAGCAACATTAGGTTATCGTTGTGAAACGATTACAAATGCAGAACTAGGAATTGTTACTGATTCAACTTTTAATAATGCTACGATTAATAAAGTAGAAGGAAAAGATATTCTTGAAAAATTAAAATATGCTGATATTGTTTTTTGTCCTGGATTTCAGGGACATTCTGTCCATGGTAAAATTACTACTCTAGGACGAGGTGGGAGTGATCTATCAGCTGTGGCTATTGGAGTAGCGATAGATGCTAGTGAAGTTGAAATTTATAGCGATGTTAACGGTATATATACCGCTGATCCTAGAATAGTTCCAAATGCAATTAAACTTGATTTTATTAGTTATGCTGAGATGTTGGAATTATCAAAAAATGGGGCTAAAGTTTTAAATCATCGCTGTGTTCAGTTAGCAGCTAGTCATAATATTGCTATTCATGCACGTTCTTCTTTTGAAGATATTCCAGGAACATACGTTATAGGAGATGATCGGATTATGAAAGAAAATTTAAATCAATTAATTATTTCTGGTATTACTGGTTCTCAAAACGAGGCTAGAATCACTTTAGTTAAAGTGGATGCAACAAATAACAGTGCTGGTAATTTATTTGAAAAAATTGCTGATGCTGGTGTAAATGTAAATGTCTTTAACCAAGCCTTAGTTGGCGGTGGAAAAATGGATATCTCACTGATTATTAGTGATGTTGATGTACCTACTGTAGTTAATATCATCAATGATTTAAAACCTCAATTAAATGCTCATCGCGTAATTGTTCGTGGTAATATCGGAAAAGTCTCTGTCATTGGGGTTGGAATTAAAAATAATCGTGGTATGTTTCAAAAAGCATACAATACACTAAGTAATAATGGAATCAATGTGGAAATGACATCTTGTTCAGAAATAAATATTTCTTGTTATATTGATCGTGATGATGTACGACAAGCACAAATTTTATTACACAAAGCTTTTTTAGGAAGGGGAAATTAAAAAAATGAAAAAATATAAAGTCGCAATTGTTGGAGCAACTGGAGCTGTAGGAAGAGAAATGCTAAGATGTATTTTCCAATTTAACTTTCCTTTTGAAAGTATTAAACTATTAGCTTCTAGTAGAAGTGCAGGAAAAATTGTTGAATTTGAAAATTATAAATTTACTGTAGAAGAATTAACAGAAGATAGTTTTGAAGGTATCGATGTAGCGTTTTGGTCAGCTGGTGGAAGTATTTCTGCAAAATATATGCCTTATGCTATTAAAGCTGGTTGTATCAATATTGATAATACTAGTCACTTTAGAATGGATCCTGATGTTCCTTTAGTTGTACCAGAAGTAAATGCTGAGGCTTTAAAAACTCATAAAGGAATCATTGCTAACCCTAATTGTACTACTATTCAAATGGTAAGTGCTTTAAATCGTTTAAATGAATATTTCGATATTGAAAGAATCATTGTTTCAACATACCAAGCAGTTTCTGGAGCTGGGGTTGCCGGAATGGAAGAGTTATATCGTCAATCACAAGAAGTTTTAGATGGTAAAGAACCTGTTGCTAAAACATTACCTTGTGCCAGTGACAAAAAACATTTCCCAATTGCCTTTAACTGTATACCACAAGTAGATGTATTTAATTTGGACAATCATTTTACTAAAGAAGAAATGAAAATGGTTAATGAAACTAAAAAAATCTTTAATAAAGACATTAAAGTTAATGCTACTTGCGTTCGAGTTCCTGTTTTACGTGGACATTCAGAATCAGTTTATATCGAAACTAAAAAACCTATTGATATCGATAAAGTATTTGAATTGTTGAAAAATTCAACTGGTGTTGAATTATATGATGATATTGAAAACCAAATATATCCAATGGCAAACTTATTTGTTGGTGATGAATTAGTCCATGTAGGACGTGTTCGTAAAGACTTGGATAATCCTAATGCTTTGAGTTTATGGATTGTTGCTGATCAATTAATGAAAGGCGCTGCATATAATTCAATTGATATTGGATTGAAAATGATTGAAATGGGATTACTATAAAGCTGTAAAAACAGCTTTTTTTAATACTTTTTTATAAATTTATTTAGTTTTTCACCCGTTATGTTTTTAATTAATTGTCTATACTAATAACGAGGTGAACAATATGCATAAACATAAAAAAACTTTTATTATATTAATAAATATTATACTAATTACTGCATTTTGTTTAATTATTTATAAAGCTTATAAAACTTTTGCTGGAGATCCAGTTATGCTAAAAAAAGAATTAGCCAAATTTGGAAATTGGGGGAAAATAATACTAATATTTATTATGGCCTTTCAAGTAGTATTTGTATTTTTACCTGGGGAAGTAATTGAAATAGCTGCTGGTTTTAGTTATGGAACTCTTGAGGGTTTAATCATTTGTTTATTAGGAACAATTATAGGAACGGTTATTATTTATAGTCTTCTTAACAAATATGGTATAAAATTTATTAATAAATTTTATGATACTAGCAAAATAAATCAAATAAAATTTCTAAAAAAAGAAAAACACTTAGAAATAATTATTTTCTTTATCTTTTTCATTCCCGGAACCCCAAAAGATCTTATAACTTATTTAGCACCATTTACTAGATTAAAACTTACAACCTTTTTAACAATTTCATCAATTGCACGAATCCCTTCTATTATTACAAGTACAATTAGTGGTAGTGCTTTATCAAACCAAAATTATCAATTAACTATTTGGGTTTTTATTATTACTGGTATTATCTCAATTTTGGGCTTATTGATATATAAGTTTTATGTACATAAAAAAAATCTTTAGAAAATCTTTTGAATCATTTCTTTCATTCTTAATATATAAACATTATAATGTTGATATTAAAGGAAGGAATGTAAAAATGAATCAAGATAATATTTTAGTTGTAGAAGATGAAATAGAAATTGCTAAAGCAATTGAAATATATTTAAAAAGCCAAAATTATAATGTTTATATTGCAAATAATGGTCTAGAAGGCCTTAAAATCATTGAACAACATCCAATTCATTTAGCCATTGTCGACATTATGATGCCGGTTATGGATGGAATTGAGATGACTATGAAAATTCGTGAACAATATGATTTTCCAATCATTTTTTTATCTGCAAAATCAGAAGACATTGATAAAATCACCGGTTTAAATATCGGTGGAGATGACTATGTAACGAAACCATTTGTTCCAATGGAATTATTAGCTAGAGTTTCTTCACAATTACGTCGATATCATAAGTTTTTAAATATAATTGATCAAAAACAAGAAAATACTCATAAATACATAGTTGGTGGTCTTGAATTAGATATCGATACTAAAGAAGTTATTATTGATGGTAAAATTGTAAAAGTCACTCCTATTGAATTAAAAATTCTCGAATTACTTATGGAAAAGCCTGGGCGTGTTTTTTCAAGTGAACAAATTTACGAAAACGTTTGGCATGAAGCTGCAATCAATACAGAAACAGTTATGGTTCATATTCGGAATTTACGTGAAAAAATTGAAATTAATCCAAGTAATCCACAATACCTAAAAGTAGTTTGGGGCGTTGGTTATAAAATAGAAAAACAAGCAAACCATGAATAAAAAGAAAATTACCTTTTATATTATAACTGTTTCTTTATTATTAATTAGTAGTATTGGAATCTATTGCAGTTACGACATCATGCAAAGCGAAAAAAAGAAACCAAACTTTAGTAACAATAATATTTTATATGATATTTTAGAAAACATTTATTCATTGAGCTTTCAATTAGATAATGTGTCCAAAAAAGAAGGAATATCAAAATATATTACCGCAAATAAAGATGCAACAGATGCATTTTATCAAGATGCTATTTTATATAGTCGTGAAATATCCCCAGAAAAGAAAAATACAAAATATTATGCTGAAGGAAATAATAATAGTTTAGGTAATACTAACGATGATTTAAAAACACTTCAAAGTAATCATACTTTACAAAATAAATACCAATGGTATTTAAAATTGTCATTTGATGAAAATGGTAATATTAGTTATGATTCATTAGGATGTAAAAAATCACAAAACTTAAATTTTTCTCTAGTATGGAATAACTTTAAACAAACTTATTTTCAATATCTTGAAACCTATGATGATGATTATATACTACATAATCCAACCAATTTTACTGTTTATTTTGCTATTCCCGCTAAGTTAGCAACAAACTCTATGGATACCATTACTTATTATAGTGGACTAAATTCAACAACTACAAATTTAAAAAATATACTGCCAATTGCAAGTATTGCTGTTGGAATTGTTTGTCTTTATATATTAGTTTGTCCATATGCTATTGAAAAAGAAATTGCTATTTTTCATAATTTAACTAAAATCAAATTTGAAATTTTAATATCAATGATCATTATTGGATTTTCCAGTATTATTATTATTTTGTATGGTTTAATGATTGATACTTTAAATGGTTATTATTTAGAAAAATTGGTACGTTTTGTTTCAAAAGATTATAGTGAAATAATTTTAGCAATTATGAATATTGCTTCTTGGGCGACTTTTTTGTTTTTATGTATGTTCAGTGTTTATTATTTAAAAACTGTTTTTAACAAAGGATTAACTAATGTACTAAAAAATGATACTGTTTGTGTTTGGTTATTTAAAACAATTAAAAAATATATTAATAAAATTAATTCATTTGATTTTAATAGTGATAGTAATAAATTACTTATAAAAATTATTTTAATAAATGTTTAATAATTTCTATTATTTGCTGCTTTTTTGTTTACGGAATCGTTCTTACTTTAATTTATTCAATAATATTGTTTATTATCTTTAAAAAGAAATTAGATGAGTTCAAAAAAGATTATCAAATTTTATTAAATGCCTTACATAAATTATCTAATGGTGATTTCAATGTAGCCATTTATGATGATATTGGTATCTTTAATTCCTTAGGACATGAATTTTCAAATATTAAAGATAGTTTTGAAAAAGCAGTTAATAAAGAAGTTAAATCCCAAAAAATGAAAACAGAATTAATTACTAACGTATCTCATGATTTGAAGACTCCACTAACTTCGATAATAACATATATTGATTTATTGAAAGATGAAAATCTTGATGCTAATAAAAGAAAAGAATATATAGCTACTTTAGATCATAATTCGTTACGATTAAAGAATTTAATTGATGATTTATTTGAAATAAGTAAAATTAATAGCGGTAATGTTAAGTTAAATATTGTTGATGTTGATATTATTGCATTAGTGCAACAAGCTAAATTTGAATTAAATGATTATTTTGAAAAAAAATATTTAATTTTTAAAACTAATTATCCAAATAAAAAAATAATTATTCCATTAGATAGTTTAAAAACATACCGTATTTTTGAAAACCTACTTATTAATATTAGTAGATATACATTAGATAAGACTCGTGTATATATTGATATTATTGATTATAGTGATCGTGTTGAAATAACTTTTAAAAATATTTCAGCTAACGAGATTAAGATCAATGAGGAGCGATTGGTAGAACGTTTTGTTCAAGGTGATATATCTAGAAATAATAAAGGAAGCGGTTTAGGATTAGCAATCGCTAAAAGTTTTACAGAATTACAAAATGGTACATTTAAAATAAAAGTTGATGGTGATTTATTCAAGGCTATTGTTATTTTTAATAAACTATTATAATATTAATATTATTTTACCAAAAACATTTAAGGGTCTCTAAATTTTCACTAAATTTAAAGACCCTTGTATTTTATTATTTATATTTCTTAATTAATCCTACACCTATAGGATGTGGTCCTGTATGGACACCAATTGTCGCCCCTATTTGACGAATATAAACCTCATCATTAAATTCAGGCTTAAATTCTTTTAAAGCTGTCACAAAATTATCTTTGAATTCTTTTGCCTCATCATAATCATAACCAAATCCTACACAGAAACGATAATCATTTACATCAAATTGATTATCTTTAAAATAATTAATAATCTGCTCAATTATTTTTTGTTTTGATTTCTTTCTACCTCTAGTTATCCCATTATTAAATATTTCACCCTCTTGTAGTAAAATCAATGGCTTAATTCCTAAAGCACCAGCAGCAATTCCAGATAACTTACCAACACGCCCACCATGAACCAAATAATCCATACTACCAATAGTAAAGAAAATTCTACCAGTTTTTTTTATTTCATTTACATAACTAACTGTTTCTTCAAAACTAGCACCCGTATTTTTCTTTACCACAGCTTCTTCAACTAACATTCCTTGTAAAACTGTATTAACAGTTGCATCAATTATTTCAATTTTAGCATTTGGATAATCATCTAATAATATATTTTTAGCATTAATTGCGGAATTAAAAGAACCTGAAAATTTAGTTGTAATACAAATACAAATGATATCGTTTCCAGCTTTCAAAAGTGGCGTAAATACATCTAGATAGTCTTGAATTGAAGGCATAGATGTTTTAGGAAATACTTTAGGATTATCAATCATAAATTGATAAAAATCTCTAATATTTAAATCTACAATTTCTTTTTGATGATTAACGCCATCAATAGATACATAAAATGGTACAACCTTAATTTCTAATTCTTTTACACGTTTAACACTTAAATCACATGATCCATCAGTAACAATTTTATACATATTATTTCCCTCATCTCTGTATTATTTTAAATATAACATTATTATATTAACTCTAAATTAACATAAATAAAAGGGGCTGTAACGAATAAGGATTTTTAATCTTTAGGCGTTACGCCTTTTTTTGCTTGATACAGTATATTTAGATAAAAAACAAAGTTATCCATATTTAGATAACTTTTTTGGTACTATAAAAACATCATGTGCTTTTTACATGTTTTTATTTAGCTTTTTAGGAAATTGATATTTCCTTCTTTTTCATCTTTTTATTGTGGTATTTGCGTATATTATAGGCAATCCCTATTAACAGCAGTTCTGTTTTTACATTTATGTTTCCTCTTCTTTTTAATCGGACATAATCCATATTCTGCTTTATTATTCCAAATGTCCCTTCTGACTGTATACTTCTTTGCTTTTTCATCTCTTTTCCTTCTTCGGTTCCAAGATTTTCATCTACTTTTTCCTGCATTTCATTTAAGGCATAATTTATCTGTATTTTTCTTTGCTCCTTTGCCTTTGTGCATTTTTCTTTTACTTTACAGTCATGACATTTACCACATTCGAATACTCTGCTGATTTGTAGATATTCACCTGCTGTGTTCCATCTTTCTTCTTTTTCAATATTAAATGAATGTCCCTGTGGGCAGACTTTAAATCCCTTTTCATCATATTCCCAGTTCATCTGATTATATATTTTCTTTTTAAATTCCTTTGTATTCTTTTTTGCATAATAATTATACTTTAATCCCAGTTCCATCCCGTTTATGACATTAAAAAGCAAATTATCATAGCTTCCATATCCGGCATCGCCTATTGGCCATTTTGGATAACAGCCGTATCTTTCTTTATATTTTTTCATAAACGGTATATATGTTTTTGTATCAGCAGGATTTGAAAATATATCCATATGCATAATATATTCATCACTTACACCTATTTGCAGGTTATATCCCGGTTTAAATATACCTGTATGATTATAATAGTCATACTTCATGTTCATCATGGTAGCATCATGATCAGTCTTTGAATAACTGTTCCTGTCGCCACATATGTTCAATGATTCTTCATATCTCATTAATTTTATATAGATTTCAAGAAATTCATCATAATATTTCTGTAATAAGGAACGTCTTTTGCCTTTTCCGTATACTATTTCTATATTTTGTCTTATCATCAGTTCCATTAACTGTTCTGCAATCAGTCCTGTATCATCAGCAGAATATCTTGATTTTATATCATATTTAAAGTTAAGATCATCATTTAATCTTATGATCAGATCTGTCACTTTAAGAAATGCTTTTTCCTGATAGCCTAGAATAGCTTTTTTCCAAACAAAACTGTTTTTCCTTGCATTGGCTTCTATCTTAGTTCCATCAATATAAAGTTTAGAAATATCAACATCATCTAATTCAATGATTCTTTTAACAACATCATAAAAAATATCTTCGATAGACATCGATAATTTTTCTGATATAAATCTTTGAAAAGCCATGAAAGAAGGAGTTTCATCATTAGCCAGCCACATATATCGGATATCATATCTGCATAATTCTTCCATTTTTCTTAATTCATATTGACCGTTTATAAATGCAAACAATGTAACCTGTAACATCATATTAGGGTCGTAGCCCCTGTTGCCTCTATGGGGGCAGTTAAAATACTTTGAAGTGTTAATTCCTTTCATAATTTCTACGAAAGATGTCACCGGATCATCTACAGGAACAACTGTAAAAAAATCTAGTGGAAGTTTACATTGAAATGTATTATAATAAGAATTGTCAATCGGGTAATTAGATTCTATTATTTTTATATTTTGCATAATCTAATTATACCAAAAATAGCACTTATACTCATCTGAGTTTAAGTGCTATTTTTTTATTTTTGGTCAAACACATTATTTTAATGCGTTACAGCCTCTTTTATATCTCTATTCTTCTTTTGGTAAAATTATTTTAAAAGTTGTTCCCTCATCTAGTTTACTTGTTAACACAATGTTACCTTGATAGTAATGAACAATATGTTTTACTATAGCCAATCCAAGACCTGTTCCTCCCGTTTCTTTATCACGACCCTCATCACATCTAAAGAAACGCTCAAAAACACGTCCTTGATCAATTTTAGAAATACCTCTTCCTGTATCACTTACTTCAATAACAATATTATGTTCTACTTCATATGCTTTAATTGTGATACTTCCATCTTTTTTGTTATATTTAATTGCATTAGTAATTAAATTACTTAACAATTGATGCATATGTTGATGATTTGATAAATAAATGATATCATTTATATCTTTATAAACTGTTAAATTCCTTTTATCAATTTCAACTTGCATTGTATCAATTATTTCATTTACTAATGGTTCAATATGCACAGGGTGTTTAATTACATCAACATCTTTATTTTCTAATCTTGATATCATTAAAATATCATTAATTAAATTAGACATATTATCTACTTCAGTATGGATTTTATCTAAGGCCTTTTTAGCTGCTTGTTCATCATTAATAACACCTGTTTCTAATAACTCACTATATCCTCTAATTGAAGTCATTGGTGTTTTTAACTCATGTGATACATTAGAGAAAAATTCTTGGCGCATCTTCATTGCATTATGATGATCAGTAATATTTACAAACAATAAAGTTACTCCATAATCAACTTTCGCAACATAACAATTATAATATTGTTTATCTTTTTCAAATAAAACAACTTGTTGTTCATCAGTTAAATTATCTAATGCTTTAATAATTTTAAAATCAAAAACAAAATCTTTAATTGATCGATTTAATTCAATTGTATTATTATATAATTTTGATGCTTTGCGATTAATCATCAACACTTTTAGATCTTCATCTAATAGAATAAATCCTTCTTTCATTTGATCAAGAATTCCCTTAATCTTGATTTGCTGATCATTCAATTTATTCATTGTATCTTTAATAGTTAACGCCTGTTCTTCAAGCTTAGAAGCAATGATATTAAATTCATCATATTTATAATAATCAAATTCTAATTCTCGATATTCTTTCATTTTTGTAATTTGATTTGTTATATCATTAATTGGCGCTGTTAGTGTATTTGCAAAACGTTTTGAAAGAATGATTGCAACTGCCAATGAAATCAAAATCCCAATTCCCATCGGTTTAATCAAAGTTGCTAAATTATCAAAAATGCCATTATACGGCAAAGCTAAACGTACAATAAAATCACCATTATAAAGTGCTACATATAACATATTTCTTTTTACCGAATTAGAATAACGTCTTGCATAACCAGTTCCTTCTTCTAAAGCCTGCTTTACTTCTTTACGACCTTTATGATTTTCTTCTAATCCTTCATTACTACTATCAGCTAATACTGTTCCATCATCATCAATAATTGTTAATCTAGTATGTGAATTATATGCAAGTGGATTTAATGCATCAACTTGCTGTTTTAAATTATTTTGAGGATCTAATTGATACTCAACTAATTTAACAGAATAAAGCATATCATGTTTAGTGTTTTCTAACATTATATCAGATAAAATTACCATCGATATACTTGAAGATAATGCCAGTGTAACCACCAATACCGTTAAAAAATAACGAAGTATTGTTTTATTCACTGTCATCACCCTCCTCATAGAAACGATAACCTACACTACGAATTGTTTTAATATACTTATGTCCATCATCATTTAATTTGCTACGTAAAGCACGAATATGGACATCAAGCGCACGAGATTCACCTATGAAATCATACCCCCATATTTCATTCAATAATTCTTCTCGTTCTACAACTCGATGTTTATTATCCATTAAATAGACTAACAATTGATATTCTTTGTTTGTTAGCTCTAATTTTTTACCATCCATTTTTATCATTCTTGTTTGTTTGTCAACTACAAGATGTTTTGTTTTAATGACATCACTTGTAACATGACGTCTAAGTAAAGAACGAACACGAGCTTGTAATTCAAGAATTCCAAACGGCTTTGTCATATAATCATCTGAACCACTATCTAATCCATTTACCTTATCTATTTCACGATCTTTAGCACTTAATATTAAAATTGGTAATTCATTGTTTGTTTCTCTAATCTTTTTGATTGCATCTATTCCACTCATCTTTGGTAACATTAGATCAAAGATTGCAAGGGACGGTGTCTCTTTTTTCATTAACTCTAAAGCATCAATAGCATTATCAAACTGAACTACTTCATAACCATTACTAACTAATGCTAAATTTATAATTTCACGAATATTTTCATCATCTTCAATTACAAATATACGCTCATTCATTCCCAGTTCCTCCTAAATCAAACGATAATTATCAACTGTTCCTGTTTGGTTAAACTCTACCCATTCACAAATATTAACAGCATGATCCCCAATTCTTTCAAAATATTTAGCAATCATTAGGAAGTTGATAACAATATCAATATTATCAGCTGCCTCTTTTACTATCTGAACTAATTCTACCTTAACTTCTTCAAATAATCCATCCATTTTATCTTCCATTTTTTTGATTTCTTTAGTTTTTTTCAAATCATGTTCATGGAATGCTTCAATAGCTCCTTTAACCATATCCCTAGCTAAAACTGCCATATTTGGAATATGTTCAACCATTTTATATGGGCTTTTAACATCTGTTTCTAGTAAAATCTCTGCAATATCTGCACCTTGATCCCCAATTCTTTCCAAATCAGTAACTACTTTTAAAGCAGTTGAAACATTTCTTAAATCACTAGCAATTGGTTGTTGTTTTAAAATCAACGATAAACAACGAGCTTCAATCGTCCTTTCCATATCATTAATAACTTTATCCCCAGCTAAAATATCACGACATAAATCACGATCTCCGCTTTTAAAAGCTGCTATACAATTTTCAATTGATAAAATTACTAAATGACACATTTTATCAAGATCAACATGTAACTTATTTAAATCTTTTTCAAAATTACTTCTTAACATTTTACTCTCCTATCCAAATCTACCTGTAATATAATCTTCTGTACGTTTATCTTTAGGCATTGAGAATACGTCTTTAGTTTCTCCGTATTCAACCATTTCACCAACTAAGAAAAACGCTGTATAATCTGCAATACGACTAGCTTGTTGCATATTATGTGTAACAATTGCAATAGTATATTTCTTTTTTAATTGTAATAATAATTCTTCAATTTTTAAAGTTGAAATTGGATCTAATGCACTAGTCGGTTCATCTAATAAAATAACTTCAGGTTGAACAGCTAATGCTCTTGCAATACATAAACGTTGTTGTTGTCCTCCAGATAAACCTAAAGCGCTTGTATTCAAACGATCTTTTACTTCTTCGTATAAAGCTGCTGCTTCTAGTGATTCTTTAACAATTTTATCTAATTCTTTTTTATTTTTAATTCCATGAATTCTAGGTCCATAAGCAACATTATCATAAATACTCATTGGAAAAGGATTCGGTTGTTGAAATACCATTCCTACTTTTTTTCTTAACACTGTAGTATCAACACGACTATCGTAAATATCTTCACCATCAAGTTTTACATCACCTGTGATTTTTATCCCTTTAACATAGTCATTCATACGATTTAATGTTTTTAAAAAAGTCGATTTCCCACATCCAGAAGGACCGATAAATGCTGTGATTTTATTTGTTTTAATATTTAGACTTACATTTTTTAATGCATGTTTTTCACCATAATATAAATCTAGATTTTTTGCTTCAATTTTATTTTCCATTCTACTTCACCTTATTTACATCGAATTTATTTGAGATTAATTTTGCTAAGAAATTTAATGCTAATACTATAACAATCAATACAAGAGCAATTACAAAGGCTGTTTCATAATTAGCTTTAGCCATTTCTAAATATAGTTGAATTGTAAGAGTTGCTCCTGAACTGAATAAATGAGAGAAAACATTTGTTGGTAAAACACTTACTGAGCCAGCTGTGAATAATAAAGCAGCTGATTCAGCAACAATACGTCCCATCCCTAAAATTATACCTGTTAAAATTCCTGGCATTGCACTTGGCAATAAAACAGTTCTAATCATATACCACTTAGTAGCTCCAATTCCTAAAGCAGCTTCACGATAACTCTTTGGTACACCCTCCAAAGCCACTTGAGTATTTCTACAAATAATTGGTAAAATCATAATCGCTAAAGTAAAAGAACCAGTTAAAATTGAGAATTTTAATTTTAATAAATTTCCAAAAAATAACATTCCAAATAAACCATATATAATTGAAGGGATTCCAGCCAAAACTTCAGTAGTAAAAGAAATAACACTAACAAATTTTTTGTTTTTAGCATACTCGTTTAAGTAGATTGCTCCACCAATTCCAATTGGACAAGCAACTAATAATGTAACAACAATAATATATAAAGTATTAATAATATTAGGTAAAATGCCCACTGTACCTTTTAAAATACTTGTTGTATTGACTAGATAAGAAAAATCAAAATGCGGTATTCCACGATATAATATATATCCAATACATACAACTAAAATCAGCACCGATAAAGCACTAGAAGCTTGAATAAAGAAATTTAGTACTTTATCACTAACTCGATTTTTTTTATCGAAAATACTAAGATTATTCATGCTGATCTCCTTTCTTGATAATAAATGTTAAAACTAAGTTAATAATTATGATAAAAATGAATAATACTAAACCAATTGTAAAGAGCACTTCGCGATGAGTACCTGAAGCATATCCCATTTCTGAGACAATTCCTGTAGTTAAAAAACGTACAGAATTAAATGGCAAAGGTACATTTACAGAATTTCCAGCCACTAACAAAATTGCCATAGCTTCACCAATTGCTCTACCCACACCAAGAACAATTGCTGAAACAATCCCAGATTTAGCACTAGGTAAAACGACTTTAAAAATAGTTTGCATTTTACTTGCCCCAAGTGCTAATGAACTTTTACGATAATCATCAGGTACAGCATTTAAAGCTGTTTCTGTTATATTTATTAAAGTTGGTAAAATCATGATAGCTAAAACTATGATAGCTGAAATTAAGTTTGCTCCACCAGTAAATTGATGAGTTTTTGATCCTGCAAAAATCATTCTTTCTAAATCATACATTAGTGGACAAACCAATAAAATACCTAATAATCCATATACAACTGAAGGAATTCCTGCCAATAATTCAATTGCAGATTTAACTATTTTTCTAACTTTAGGATTAGCTAACTCAGCTAAATTAATAGCCGTAAATACTCCAATTGGTACCCCGATACAAATTGCTAGAAAAACTCCAACAATAGATGTTAAAATAATTAAAAGTATCCCATATTGTG
This sequence comes from Thomasclavelia spiroformis DSM 1552, assembly GCF_025149465.1. NCBI lineage: Bacteria > Bacillati > Bacillota > Erysipelotrichia > Erysipelotrichales > Coprobacillaceae > Thomasclavelia > Thomasclavelia spiroformis. Next base: position 2,238,215 of record NZ_CP102275.1, read on the forward strand.
GATCAGCTGCAGTTGGTGCCCAAACTGTTCCAAAAAGAATCTCTAATAATCCTTCTTTGAAAATTGCAGGTGTTCCTGAAATAATCATATAACCAGTAATAGAAACTACTGCAATGATAGATACAATAGCACAGCCACGAAAGATTATCGCGGCTGTCTTTTCTACCAAAGATTTTGTTTTTCTATTACTTATAATAGATAACATATCTTTTTCCATAATTAACTCCTATTTTTTAGCACTTACTAAACCAACTTGTTCAATAACTTTTTGTCCAGCTTCACTATCGATAAATTCGAAGATTGCTTGAACAGCTTCACTTTGTTCACTAATTTTTCCTTTAGTAGCCATTACAAATGGTCTTTGTAATGAATAACTTCCATCTTTAATTGTTTCTTCACTTGCTTCTACACCATCAAGTTTTAAAGCTTTTACACTATCTTTAACGTTATCTAATGATACATAACCAATAGCGCCTTCAGTTTCTCCAACTTTAGCAACAACGGCACCTGTTTCATTTAATTCTTGAGCATATTTACATGCATCTTCAACTCCTAAAATTTCTTCAAATGCCCCGCGAGTTCCTGAACCAGCTTCACGTCCTACAACAACGATAGCTTCATCTGCGCCACCAACTTCAGACCAATTTGTAATTTCACCTGTATAAATTTTCTTTAATTGATCAGTAGTTAAGTCTTCAACATCATTATCTGGATGAACGATAACTGCAATACCATCGATTGCAACAATGTTTTCTTCCAAACCACCAGCTTTTTCTTCATCTGTTAAACTTCTTGATGAGTTACCGATATCTGCTGTACCGTTTGTAACTGCTTCAATTCCAGCACCTGAACCAGTGAATTGTGGTTCTAAAACTAAATTTGGATATACTTCTCTAATTGCTTCTGATAAACCATTTACAAACGGTTCCATTGATGTAGATCCATTAAGACTTACATTTCCACTTACATCTCCATTTGATGTATCTGTAGAAGAATCATCTGATCCACCACAACCAGTAAGACCTAAACATAATACTAATGTTAATAAAACTCCTAATGCTTTTTTCATTTTTCTAATTCCCTTTCTTTTTGTTAATCTTAAGACATGTATATAATAATCAAAAATATTTAATCTATATATCAATATTTTGTATTAATTATGTTAAATTTATGTAAAGAAAAGACAGAAATTTACTCAAATTTCTGTCCATACATTCTTAACATAAGTCTTAACCTTTTCTTAACAATTTCTTTTAAACTTAACGGTAATACTACCTCGATATTAGTTTGTAACATCATCAGCCAACCTACTAATCCATCAGATAAGGCAACATTTTTAATCAATCCTTCAAGTCTACCATCAAATCTTTTACATACAAAAATATCTTTTCCAAATTGATTAATGACTTCTTTTAAAACTTTTTTATCAAAAATAATTTTTAAATCAATTTTTTCATTACTAAGATACATATTTACATTTTTATCAAATTCTTTTTCCATATCAAATTGATCTCTAATATCTTCATATTCACTATTATGATTTATTACAAAGCGCATGCGATCAACACGATAAACACTTAAACTATCTTTACGTTTATTAAAATAACCAATTAAATAATAATTATTTCCATTTAAAATTAATTTATATGGTGAAACTATGTACGTTTCATTATTTTGATTTCCATTTTTATGATAAACTTCCAATAACTTATTATCAATAACATCGTAGCTTATATACTTAAAGGCAATATTTTTATGATTATTGATTGCTTTAATAATTGTTGTAAGACTTAATAATGAATTATAATTTGATTCATTATTACTTTCTTCAACATTTAAACGTTCAAGTTGCCTTACATTACTTAATAATGATAATTTATCAGTTAATTCTTTAGCAGAGTTTTTATCTAAATTAGTATTAGAGTTAACACTGTCCATTAATAATTGCAATTGACCATCATTAAAAAATTCATTTTCAATAATGTAACCAACCCCTCTAATCATTTTAATTAAATTCTTACCCGTATATAAAAAATAAAATTCATTTAAACGATCAATCAAGCGATAAACAGTTTTAATATTCATACTATAACCACAACATTCTAAATATCTTAAAATTACTTCCCCACTAATCGGTTGCTTACTTTCGCTTAAAATTTTATATACAAAATACATTTTATTCCCCATTAATATCCCTCCTATACCATTAGAAAATCCAAAGGCATATTTATTCTATTGTAATATTTTCGATATAATCGCCAGCTATAATTACGTAATTCAGGAATAAAACTTTTTAAATATTCATCCATTGTTACATACTCTAAATGTAAATACGCTTTTTTATAACATACTTCTAACAGCAAAATATAAGTAGCTAAATAATGATAACGCTCAACACTTAAATTCAATCGACTTGATAATGTTTCGATAAATGATTCCAAGATTTTTTCATCATACTTAATTAGATGTCTAATCAAACAATATGTTGTAATACAAAAACCAGCATTTTCAATAATATAGTTTAGTAATTTATATTTATATACTAATAATGGTTGATAATATTTATCTAATAAAATATTCATAAATACTAAATGATGCTCTATTTCATCAAAGCATGTACTATCATCAACTAATTTTTTTATTTTACTGAAAACAATTAATTGTAAATCCTTTTTTTTATTTATCTTTTTTTTAATACTTTTTATTTCAAAACTGCTATTAACAATATCATGAATATCTTGTAACCAATATCCTTCACTAATTTGTAGTAAATAACGTTTAACATCTACAATATTTTTTTCAACTACACTTTGATAACTTCGTACTTTCATATTAATCACTCCTTATATTCACCTATATTATAGTAAATATAAAAAGTTGATGATTTGAATTTATTAACACTAAAGCCTAAAAAATGGTTTTAATATTATCTTTTTTTAATATATGTTTTTTATTTACATTTTATATTTATCTTACTTTAAAAATTTTTATAAAAGTATCTTTATTTATATATTATAACCACCTAATTTTTTCATCATAAATTAACAAAAATGAGGTTATTTATCATAACCTCAAATAAATCATTATATATCTAATTTATCTAAGAATTTTTTTATTCTTGTAGTTGCTTCTTTAATTTGTTCAATAGAATATGCATAAGAAACTCTAATAAAACCTTCTCCTGCTTGACCAAAAGCAGTTCCTGGTACACAAGCTACCAATTGATCTTTTAAAAGCTCTTCACAAAATTGTTGTGAAGTCATTTTAGTTGATTTAATACATGGAAAAACATAAAAAGCTCCTTGTGGAGTAAATGTATTCAACCCCATATCATTAAATGCTTTAACAATATAATTACGTCTTAACATATATGCTTTTCGCATTTTTTCTATCTCATCATCACAATATCGCATTGCTTCTATTGCTCCATATTGAGCTGCAGTTGGTGCTGACATAATTACATATTGATGTATTTTATTCATAGCATTAATAATAACTTCGTTAGCTAAAACATATCCAAGACGCCAACCAGTCATTGCATAAGCCTTAGAAAATCCACTTACTAAAATAACTTGATCTTTTATTTCATCAAAAGATGCAATTGAACAAAATTTTTGCTCATAAGATAATTCAGCATATATTTCATCTGTTATTACAATCAATTCATGTTTTTTAATAATTGGGACAATTTTCTCATAATCCTCTTTTGTCATAAATCCACCAGTAGGATTACTTGGATAGTTTAATAAAATTGCTTTTGTTTTAGGTGTAATAGCACTTTCTAAAAGCTCAGGTGTTAATTTAAATTCATTTTCTTCTTTTAAAATAATATCAACTGTTTTACCACCAGACAATACAACTCCAGGTGTATAAGCCACATAACTAGGTTGTAACAAAATAACCTCATCGCCAGGATTAATAATTGCTCTAAAAGCTAAATCAATAGCTTCAGATCCACCAACTGTAACAATACAATTTTTATCATATTCATAATCTAAATTAAATTTTCTTTTTTGATAACGACATATTTCTTTTCTTAACTCAGATAAACCTCGATTAGCAGTATAAAAAGTTTTTCCTTGTTCAATTGAATAAATAGCTGCTTCTCTAATTTGCCATGGTGTATCAAAGTCAGGTTCACCTACTCCAAGGGAAATAACACCTTCCATTTCAGTAGCTAAATCAAAAAATTTACGAATTCCACTAGGGGGAATTTCTTTAACAGTATCATTAATAACTTTATTTAAATCCATTATGGTGTCACCAATAACCTTTCTGCAGGTTCTTTATCGTCATCGTCAAAAATAACACCATTATTTTTATATTGTTTCAATACAAACATTGTCGCAGTTCCAGTTACTCCATCTAAAGGTGCTAATTTAGATGCTACAAAACGTGCCGTTTCTTGCATTGTATGTCCTTTAACAATTGCTACAAACTCAAAACTACCACTAAGTAAATACATCGTATCTACCTCTGGAAAAGCATAAATTTTTTTAGCAATACGATCATAACCATATTCTCTTTCTGGAGCAACATTGATTTGTATCAACGCCATAACGCTATGTTTATTAGTACGATCCCAATTAATAATCGTATGATAACCACAAATTATTTTATCTTTTTCTAACTGACTAATTGTTTCAACAACATTATCTTCACTTTCATTTAATGCCATCGCCAAATCAGTTACTTCCATTCGTGCATTATTATGCAGCAACGATAATAATAAATTTTCATCCATACTTATATCCTCCAATTTATTTTATTCATTATATAACATTTTATGATTAAGGTAAAGTTTGCAATAACTGTTTAAATCTCTTTATTATTAGTTTTACTTAAAAATATACTATGTGCACTTCATTTTTATATAATCATTTTTAAATATAATATGATTATCAAAAAGGAAACTTTATTTATATATTGAACAACGTTAAAGATTCACAAAATTTTTATATTAAATAGTAAAACAATACTCTTAAATATTAATAAAGATATCTAAAAAATAGACAATCATTTTAAATGCATCTGATATAATTAGTTCAATAAATAAAAAACTCTTTTTATATAAATATTTATCATCATATTTATATTTATGTTAAAATAGTTAAAAGGGGGAATATGAATGCATACTTTTTATGTATCTAGCTTTGGTAAAAATACCAATAAAGGAATATATATTGTACACTTTGACGAAACTAGTGATGAACTTTCAATTATACAACATATAGTTACTAAAGATTATCCATCATATATGGTTATCAAAGATAATAACTTATATATTACTTACAAAAATGCTAATCGTTCTAGTGATGGCGGTGGTTTGGGAAGTTTTGCGATATATAAAGATGAATTAATCATTAATAATAATTTTGCATCTAACGGGCGCTCATACACACATTTATGCATTAGTGATAACTCGCGTTATCTTTTTGCCGCAAACTATCAGGTTGGTTCTACGGCTTCATATTTATTAGAAAACGGGCATATTAAAGAAAAGATTGGTGCAATTCATCATATTGGATTAGGACCTGATTTACTTAAAAGACAGACCGGGCCTCATTGTCATTATGTTGGAATTAGTCCTGATAAAGAGTTTGTTTATGCTGTTGATTTAGGAGCAGATAAAGTAATTATGTACAAATATCACGATGGTAAATTAGAAGAAGATAGTAATCATAATTTAAATGTCGTTCCAGGTTCAGGTCCACGACAAATGATTTTCTCTAACGATGGTCGCTTTGCTTATTTATTAAATGAAATTTCTAATAATATTATGGTGTTTAAATATACTGATAAATATCTTAATTTAATTCAAGTATTACATATTACACCTCGTCATTTTCATGGCTTTTCTAGCGCTAGTGCAATTCGTCTAAGCAAATCCGGTAAACATTTATTCGTTTCTAATCGCGGTCATGATAGTATTGCTTTATATCGTGTAAACCAAGAAACTGGAAAAATCACTTTGTTATACATGGTTCATACTGGTAAAACACCTAGAGATTTTAATTTCATTAGTTCTAAATATTTGATTGTTGGAGCACAAGATGATGATGAAATTGAATTATTTAAATTTAATGAGGAAAAAGAAGAATTAATACGAACTGCAATTACTTTAGTTATTCCTTCACCAGTATGCATTGCTGTTAAAGAGAAAAAAGAAAAATGAGGTATAAAATAAAGGGAGATACTCTCCCTATTATTATTTATCATGTAAATAAAGGTAAATCTATTATTTGTGATAGTGCCGCAATAAATTGAATTGAACCAGTTATGGAAATGAAAACTTCCAGTGGTGATACTAATTTATTAGTATTTTTTAATAAAATATTTGCAAAAATTATTTCAAAAAGTATACTATATATATGTATTTTAGTTATATATAATTATACATGGAGGCTTTCTATGATTAATAAGACATCAAGTATTGAATTTAAAAAATATGGATCAACCTATGAAGAACATATGTCAGTTAAAGATAATAATTTAATATGTAGAAAATTAAATACATCTGGGAGAATTATTAGTCACATGTATTGTTTTTCTTGCCCGGTATATATTGAATTAACAGAAGGAATTGCTTCAATTTTAATTGGTAATAGTCTAGAACCGGATAAATTAGAAACTTTTGCAATTCATCACTATTTAAAAATTGATGCAAATAAATATTTTAATATTATTCCACTATCTCAAGAAATTGAAAGTTATTTAATAACTCCCGCAAATTATAATCTAAGAACTGAATTTTTAAATCCACCATATGTTTATAAACCAATTGTTTCCAAACTACAAATCGAAGAAATTCTAGGTTATTATTATGTAATTAAAAGTCCTAATTATCGTTTTAAAGGAGAAGCTCATAAACATTATGAATTAACATATGTTGATCACGGTAGTCTGGACACAACTGTAGAAGGAACAACGTATACTTTAAATAGTTATGATTTAATGTTATATGGGCCAAATCAATTTCATACTCAACAAATTACTAAAAATAAATCTTGTTCATATTTAACAGTAATATTTAATATGGATATTATTGATGATGATGCTATTTTAAATCGCATATTTCATTGTGATAATGAGCTGCATAACATTTTTAATAAATTTGTCAAAGCAAGTTCAAATTCATTGCCTTATTCAAAAACATTAATGCTTTGTTATTTACAAGAAATTATTATTTTACTCACACAATATGATTCATCGGGCGAAACAAAGCATATATCAACAGGTCCTATGCAACATTTTCAAGATGGCCTATTGCAAGAAATTCTAGATTATATGAATTCAATGATTACAGAACCTTTAACGATTGAAGAAATATGTCATAAATTTTCAATTTCACGTTCTTCTTTACAAACATTATTTAGAAATAACTTAGAAATTTCTCCAAAAAATTATATGGTTCAAATAAAATTAAAAAAGAGTAAAGAGCTTATTCGCGAAAACAAATATACAATTAGTGAAATTGCTTTTATGCTAGGATTTAGTTCAATTCATTATTTTTCTAGAACATTTAAACAACATTTCAATCTTACTCCTAGTGAATATGCAAAAAAATTATATAAATAAAATCACTTTTTAAAGAGGGAGTTATCTTTTTTCTTTTATAATTACATTCATCTTACTTTATAAATTCCATTAATTATTTTTTGTAATAAAAATATTAGTTAAAATTAAATAAGCACTAAGAATTAAAATCTTTCTCCCCTTTCACAACACCGTGCATAGAGTTCCCTACACGGCATTTCATAAGTTTATAAAATTGTAATAATCTAGCGCACTTATAAATCCATATCTTTTCAATCTTTCATTTGTAAGTGTTCTAGAGAGTATGAAGCTATTGGCTATGTGCCAATAGCTTTTTCTTGTGTTTGCCAATTCCCATGCCTTTCTTTTGTTGATACCTAACTTTTGTAAATTTCTATATTACGTTCTAACCAATTTCCATCTTTTCCAATATATCATTCGTATCCTTCTTCTCATTCACGAGTTTACTTCTTTTAAATATTTTCTCATGTTGGTTATCCTATAATAATTTACCCATCCTGTAATATATTCTTTTAATTCTTTGGCTAATTCCTTACTTGATATTGAACATTTCTTTTTGGTTAAAACCCATAACCATTATCACTGAATTAGAGTTCAAATATTAATGTTAGCATTTACTATTGTCTGTTGAATTACCTTATTCGTCACCGTTCTTTAGGAACACCGCCGATTTCTTCGAATGCCTGAGCTAAAAATATTAATAAATTATCAGTTGTAGGCTTTAATATTAACTGTCTGTAATTGTATCTCAACCAGAATCAGTTTCAAAACATTCGATAAAAGAACTGGTTCTGTTATTTTTAAATTTACTATTGAGTTCTTCATTATTCTTAATGTATCTGAAAAATGTCGAACGTGTACAGGTGATAGTATGTTCACGTTTCATAAAATAATAAATATGATCAATACAATCAAAATTTCTCTGTTCATCACACAAATATCTGTATATAAGATCTTTATAATCATCTAAATATCTTTTTCTGTTTCTTGTTTTTTAGGTGTGATACCATTTAACCTTCTGCTTAGTGTTTTTCGGCAACAGCTTAATTCTCTTGCAAGTTTAGAAACATTCAATTTAATTTCTCCTTCCTTATAGGCTCTGCTTAACATAAAAGCCTGATCTAAATTATTTATTTTAATAACTGCTGTATTCAATATAATTCACTCCCTTACAGGAAAGAATTATATCAAAAAAGATTACCTTGATTGATTTAAAGTGTAACTCTTATATGCAACAATTTGGGTAATCTTATTTTATATCTTCAGCTAGTGGTTGGTAGTACGAATCCCCACAGTGGACTTTTACCACCTAGTTTTATACCTTGCGTGGCACACAAAAAAGCTGTTGACTAATTTCAACAGCTTTTGACTGTATTAATACAGTCTTTTTACTAAGGACATGGGGAGATGTCTTTAAATATTATAAATATTTGGGAAAATATCTTTTATGTAGTCATTTAGGAGAAAGGAATAAAATATATCTTGACTACGATTATTAGTATAGGAAATAAATAACGCTATAATTATTGATAATTTTAGGACTTTATCTATTTATTTCGTTAAATTATGTTATTGATAATTTAATACAATTTTATTATTTTGATACTCAATTATATTAAAATCATAATCATATAGTTGTTTTAGAGATTTACTTGTTATTACTTCATTTGGTTTTCCTTGAAATAACATTCTGCCATCTTTCATCGCTATTATTTCATCACTATAATTAATTGCTTGGTTAATATCATGATGAACCATGATAATTGTCATTTGATAATCAATATTTATCTTTTTAATCAAATTAAGTATTTCTATTTGGTATTTTACATCTAAATAAGTCGTTGGTTCATCTAACAATAAAATAGGTGTTTTTTGAGCTAATGCCATTGCAAACCAAACCCGTTGTTGTTGTCCACCAGATAAATTAATTAACGGAATGTGTGCATATTCTTTTAACTTAGTAATTTCTAATGCGTGTTCAATGATTTTATAATCATCACTGCTAAGGCTTTGATGATAATTTAAATATGGTAGACGTCCATATCCAACAATTGTTTTTACATCCAAATCTCCTTGAATATTATTTTTTTGATGAACCATAGCTACTTTTTTAGCAAAATCTTTATTTCTATAATCCCAAATATTCTTGTTATCTAATATAATTTTACCTTCACTAGCCTTATAAATACGACTTAATAACATTAATAAAGTAGATTTGCCACTACCATTGGGTCCAATAATAGATGTGATTTTATGTTTCTTAAAACTAATTGATAAATTATTTATTAGCGGTTTATTTTGATATCCAAATTTTATATTTTTAACTTCCATTTACATCAACGCTCCGTTTCAATAAAACAATAAATAATGGACCTCCTACTATCGCCATAATTATTGCTGATGAAATTTCATATGGTGCCATGATAACTCTACCAAGAGTATCGGCACTTAATAATGTAATTGCTCCTAGTAATATACAAATAGGAATTAAATACTTATGGTCGTTTCCTATTAATAATCTCGAAATATGCGGTACTAAAAGTCCAATAAAGCCAATGACTCCTACAACAACTACACTTATACTGCACAATAATACTGCAAGTAAAGATAAACCAAAACGATACAAATTAACATTGATTCCAAGTGAAATTAATGTTCGTTCCTCTAAACTAAACAAATTACAAGCTTTAGCCATCAATAATGTAATAAGCATAATTGGTAATAAATAAAGTACCAAAATCTTAACATCATTCCATGTATATAAAGAAATCGTACCAGTTGCACTACTAGCAATAGAAGAACTAGAACTTTGAATCAAAGTAATTAATGCGCTAATAGTATAATTAATTGCTACACCTATTAAAATAATTCGTGTTGTTTTAAAACCAGCTTTCCATGATAAACTATAAATCAAGGTAAATGTTATAATACCACCTAAAAATGATAAAATTGGTGTTATAGCATAAAATTGTGGCAAAAATATTCCTACTATTACACTTACTAAACTTGCACCATTAGAAATACCAATTATCCCAGGATCAGCTAAAGGATTTTTTAAAACAACTTGAAATAATAAACCTGATAAAGCCAAAGCTCCACCAACTAACATTGCAATTATAATTCGAGGAAAACGAATATTATAAACACTTGCCACATCTACATCATATTCCACAAATAATCCTTTAAATAATTGAACCATTGATACTTTAATACTTCCTAAATTTATTGCAATAAAAAAACCAAAAAATAAAATCACCATTAACATAATCATAAATATTTTAGGATGTTTTTTAATTTGTTCCATATAAAATTCCTTCTAATACTTCTAATCCCTTTTGATAATTAAAATTAGCACTCATACCAAAATAATTATTATCCAAATCATAAACTTTATTATTTTGAACCGCACTAAACTTACTCCAAATTTCATTTTCTTGAAATTCTTTTTTAAAACTTTCTATTACTTGCTCAGGCATTGCATGACTAGTTCTTAAAATAATATCTGGATTTTGCTGTAACATATCCTCTACATTAACATTAATAAAATCCTGCCCATTTCCATCACCATAAATATTTGTTCCACCCGCTAATTTAACTAAATCACCAACATAACTAGATTCACTAGCAACAACATAACTACCGCCTGGAAGCCCCATCAAAATCAATATTCTTGGACTAGCATTATTTTGATATTTATCACGAAAAGAAATCATATAATTAACAAAATCATTCACCATTTTTTCTGCCTGTTTTTCTTTATTTAAAAGTACCCCTAATTCTTCAATACCCTTAAACATTCCAGAAACACTTTTTAAATTTAAAAATGATGAACTGATTCCAATTTTTTCGTATTTACTAGATAAATCACTCTCTAACGAATTAGGACTTAAAATCACATCAGGTTTCAATGTTGATAACATTTCAACATCTGGTGCCATTGCTGTACCTAATTCAGTTGCTTTTTTATAACGTTTAGGAACTGAGTATGCTTCAGTTGTAGGAATTCCTACAACTTGACTAGCCGGTACATCTAATTCCTTCAGAATTTCTGTTACTGCCACTGAAGTTGCAACAATTTTTAACTCTTGGTTACTACTAGTTTTTCCACTTTGATCAACACAACCTATCATCATAGCAGCTATTACGATTATAAAAATACTATTTTTTAACCTTTTTAACATAAAATATCCCTCCTGCTATGATAATTAATATCATGATTCCTCCAATAATTAATCCAAAATTATTAGTACTATTTTTAGTACTACTAGCTATATTTTTTAAATTTTCAACTGTTAATTTTTTATCAGTATTTACTTTTCCATTACTATCAATAATGTAATTTGATAATCCTTTAATGTCTTGTAACAAACTTTCTTTTGTTATTGTTCCTACAGTTGTTACTGGAACTTGTTCACTAGTATTTTCTTTTGATTGTTGTTCGTTTGTATTTTCATTAGTTTTGTTTTCATTTATATTAGTTGTATTTGAATTATAATTATTAGTTGAACTAGTTGTAGAATTAGTTTGCGAATTAGTAACCGTTGGTATCATTTGACTATTATAAACACCTGTCCCCGAGATTATAGAACCTGTATCCAATTTTATGAAAAATTGAACATCTCTACCCATTGGGTTTACATACATCATTGGACTAATATATACATCCAATGAATTTACTTGAATTCGATAATGGTCAACAGTATCACCATTTGCATAACTACTTCCCGTTTTTGTAGCACTAACATTACTAAAAGCACCACTGTTATTCATTATTTTAAATTTCACATTTGAAATATTTGAAGCTAATCCAATCCCTATTGTTATATAATATTTACTATTTATTTGTTCCAATAAAAGATTACTTTCAACAATATTATTAACCATACTTTCACCTAGGGTTATATTGGTTCCACCATCTTCAGTTTGACCAGTTAGAGGATTAACATAAGATGTGGAGCGACCTATTAGATACGCTCCATCATCTAAGGCAAAAGTAGGTTTATAACTAGTTACTACTAATAAAATAGCAACTAGAGTTAAAATCACTTTTTTTATTTGCATAATTTTTTTCTTACAATATATCTAATTGCAATAAATGATGAAATTAATAATCCTCCCATTAACCCCACATTTACATTATCACCAGTTTTTACAGATGAAATAGCATTTTTATCTGTTGTGGCAGTTACATTATCATTAGATGTAACTGGTGATGTATTAATATCTGTTTTTGAACTATCATCTGTTTGTGGTACTTCTGGATTATCCGTAGATTCTGATATAAATTTTAACGTTGAATAATCTACTTTAAGTCGTGCTGCTATATCACTATTTCCCATGATTGCTACATGTGGATTTACTACTACATCTATTAGTTCATCTTCATTTGGTAATGTAAATGACCACATATTTGGATTACCATTACTTTCTTTGTTTACTATTGTAGCTGGATTTGATTTATAATCACCGCTTATTGAACCAATATATAATTCTTGTAAACTTGCTTTAATTGTTCCTAATGTCATTTCTTTTGTTGTTATATACATTGTTGCTATTCCATCTTTTACTACCACTGTTGCTGTTTTATCTATTGCATCTGCTGCCATTGATGGTTGATCTTTACTAGCATTCCATAAATCTACTTCTACACTATATGTTCCATCTTGAGTGAATTTACTTGGTGTTTCTGGTTCAATTAACGTTGGGTTATCTAATCCTAAAGATAATCTTGCTGATGATCCTCTTTGACTACCCATGTAATAAAACTTAACATTTGTCAATTTAGTATTTTTGTCTAATGTAAATTGTAATTCAGTTACATTTCCATCACTATCTCTAGCTGTAATATCTACAGCTTTATAAGTGCCATCTGACAACTGATATTCCATGTTATCAATATATGCTGTTTGTCCCATCATACTTACAAATCCCATTTGTAAAGTAACTAATAATTTATTATTAGTTGCCTCTACAGTTGCCCCTTTAACCGCTTGGGCAGCCATAGATTGTTCATCTTTATCAGCTTTTAAAACATCACTATCTACTTGATAAATTCCATCTTCTAAAGTATATTCTGGTACTGGATCTGGAGTAGGTACAACAATATCAGTAGTACTAAATGCAATATATGCATCTACTGTCATCATCATTGCATCAACATACATTTCAATATATACCCCACTGCTATCAATAGCAACAGGTATTTTTACTTTCTCTACTTGTTGGTTTCCATTACTATCATTACGATAAGTTAAAATAATTGCATCATATTTTGAAGAACTTGTATCTGATTCATAATATTTGATATTTGAAGCATTTCCCTTTAAACCCATTAAACTTAATGTTTTAAATTCAGCAATCAAATACCATTTACCTTCTTCTACAGATAAAATTCCATTTTCTACTAACGCGCCCGAAGCCATTGAATCATTAGCTATATTACTTGCATTTTTTAATTTTACAGGAACTGAATACGATCCATCTGGTAAAACTTCTTTGGCATTAATATTTTTTAATTGATTAATTTGTATACCAAAGGCCATCATTAGTACAAGTACTATTTTTAATATTTTTTTCATTTTCTTCCTCCTTTAATGTTAGTTTAGCCTAACTAAACAGCTAAAAATAATAGTTAGCTAACCCTAACCACATGAATTATTTTACATATTTAAAATTAAAAAACAAGTAATATTTTTGTTTCATGACTGAAAATAACCTATTAAATTACGTTGATTATATAAATAAAAGAATATTTTTTTATGTTTCATTGGTGAAACATTATTTTAGAATAATATTCAAAACAGCACAACTTTCAGGCATATGAATAATCCCAACATTAGCCCTAACTTTTATTTTAATACTTGTTTGTAAGATTCTTTCTTCTTTACAATAGTGAAATTTTAATCTATCAATAGGAATAATATAGCTATTTTTTATATTTTGGCTACTAATAAATTCTTGATCAAGCATATATTTTAATGATTCAACTTGACCTTTTAAAATTATATTCCCTAACAAAGATTCATGTTCAATTTCTTTTGGAAATAAGATTAAATTTCCTTTTCCATTATTAATTTCTAATATGCCCGGATGCACAAAACCATCATTAGCCATTGATATTTCAAGCTTATTTAGCTTATAGATAGTAAAAGCAAATTGATATTTTCCATCTTCTAAATTAACAGTTAACATATCTCCACTAATACTTTTTATTTTATCAATTTTTTCAAATAATTTTTTCTTATATAAATCACTAATTAAATTATAACGAGTTTTATTTGATAGTACTAAAACTAACGTTAAAGCTTCCTGGTATGCTTCTTCATCACTCAAATTTGAAATATTTTTTAACCATAATTTAATTTCTGCAATATCTTTAAAATAATTTTTTGCCAGTTTTTCCCCTTTGGTAGATAATATTCCTTTCCCTTTTTGAATTATTAAATTTTCATGATAAAAAATATTTAAAACTCGACTAAATGTTGACTTAGAAACTCCAAATTCTTCAGCCAATCTTGTAACTGTACAATTAGTTTCTTTTTGTTTATATAAAAATAATAGATATGCTAATTTTTCTTTTGTTATTTCCATATTTCCTCCTATCGCTTAACAAAGTTATATTCATCTAACATATTATCATTTTTTAATTAATAATTAAATAGAAGCATAAAAAAAGATCAACTTAATTAAACTTAAGTTGATCAAATATACTATGCTTTATTTACACTTCCAACAACATGCATTTTAGACATTACATATTTTTTAACCTCTTCACGTCCAACACTGCAATATTTTTTTGGATCAATAGCATCAGGATTTTTATCTAAATATTCTTTTACTCCTTTTGAAAAAGCAATTCTCAAATCAGTTGCATAATTAACTTTACAAATACCACGTTTTACACACTCACTTACCGTTTCATCCGGAACACCAGAAGTACCATGTAATACTAATGGAACTGAAACAACTTCTTTGATTTCACTAAGACGATCTAAATCTAACTTAGGTTCTCCTTTGTAAACCCCATGAGCTGTTCCAATAGCAACAGCTAAAGAACCAACTCCTGTTCTTTCTACAAATTCTTTTGCTTCTAATGGATCTGTATATCCTCCATCTCCACCATCTAAATCATCTTCTTTTCCGCCAACTTTTCCTAATTCGGCTTCAACGCTAACTTTTGAAGGATTACAAGCATCAACTACCGCTTTTGTTAATTTAATGTTATCTTCAAATGATTCATGTGATCCATCAATCATAATAGATGTATAACCTACTCTTAATGCTTGCATTGCAAGTTCAAAACTATTTCCATGATCTAAATGAATTGCAACAGGAACACTTGCATTCTGCGCAGCTACTTTTGCATTTGCATAAAAATACTCTAAACTTGCATATTTTACAGTTGAAGGTGTAGTTTGCATAATTACTGGAGATTTCAATTCTTCAGCTGCAGCTACTACAGCCATAACCATTTCCATGTTTTCGACATTGAATGCTCCAATTGCATATTTGTTTTTTTGTGCATCTAATAAAATCTCTTTTGTTGTAACTAATGGCATATTAATTCCTCTTTTCTTATCAATTCTTGATACGATTATAACATATTTTTTTAATTTGTATATTATTTTGTTCAATATTTATATTATTTAAAATATATGTAAAAAGTGCAAATTAATTCTTAACAATTCTAAATACTATTTTATATATAATTGCTATGATATCCTCGAAAGGAGATTAGAAACATGAATAATAATCCATTAAAAAAACTCGTAACTCTTCAAAAAGAAGGTAAAGCAGTAGGTATTTATTCAGCATGTAGTGCTAATAAATATGTAATTGAGGCAACATTAAAACGTGGTAAACAAGATAATTCTTGTGTTTTAATTGAAAGTACTGCAAATCAATGTGATCAAAATGGTGGTTATACAGGTATGACACCATTAGATTTTAAAAACTTTGTATTAGAAATTGCTGATAAAGTTGGTTTTGACAAAAATAAGTTATTTTTAGGGGGAGATCACTTAGGACCTCTTACTTGGACTCATCTTAATGAAAAAGAAGCAATGGAAAATGCAACAGAATTAATTAAACATTATGTAGGAGCTGGTTTTACAAAAATTCATATTGATACAAGTATGAAAGTAAACGATGATGATCCAGATACTCGTTTAAGCGATGAAACTATCGCTAAACGTGGTGCTTATTTAGCAAAAGTTGCGCAAGATACTTATGCTGAATTATTAAAAAAAGATCCAGAAGCAATTGCTCCAATTTATATTGTTGGTAGTGAAGTACCAATTCCTGGAGGAGCTGTTGGTAGTGAGGATAATGGTGTTGAAGTAACTAAAGTTGAAGATTTTAAGGCAACTGTTGCAACATTTGAAAAAGCATTTTTAGATAATGATTTAAAAGATGCTTGGGGTAATGTTATTGCTGTTGTAGTACAACCTGGTGTAGAAGAAAAAGATTCTGGATGTACTGAATATGATCGTGAAAAAGCTAAAGAATTAATGGCTTCTATTAAAGAATATCCTAATTTAATCTTTGAAGGTCACTCTACTGATTATCAAACAAAAATTAAATTAAAAGAATTAGTAGAAGATGGTGTTGGTATTTTAAAAGTAGGTCCAGGCTTAACTTTCGCAATGCGTGAAGCTTTATTTGCATTAGCTCATATCGAAGAAGAATTATTATATGGTAGAGATGTTAAAACTAGTAATCTAATTGAAACATTAGATAAAGCAATGTTAAATGATGATAAATATTGGAAAAAACATTATCAAGGAACTGATTTAGAAATTCGTTTAAAACGTAAATATTCTTTCTCAGATAGATGCCGTTATTACATGCCATTACCAGAAGTAAATGATGCAATTAATACATTAATTGATAATTTAAATACATATGGTATACCTTTAAATCTTTTAAGTCAATTTATGCCTATTCAATATACAAAGGTACGTGAAGGTAAACTTGATAATAATCCAGAAGCATTAATTATTGATCGTATCATTAATACTATTGATGAATATTTGTATGCAACAAATCAAAGTGAATTGTATTAATTTATAATAGTGAAATAAAAAGTTATAACAAACTAATTGTTATAACTTTTTATTATAAAAAAACTGATATATCAACATGTAAATATATCAGTTCTATATTTGTTTTAACTAAATATTATTTCATTTTTATACATGCAATAACATTTACAATTACACAATACATTGCCATAATACTTAAAAGTATACTAACTAATAAAATAGCAATATCTGCTTTCATAGTTATAGCGTTTAAAATAACCAAAATAGCAAATGCTAAGTATAAAATTATTCTTAGGATTGCTTTTTTAATATCTTTAGATTCGATAATTGATTTCAACATCGTTTGTCGTTTTTCACGATTAAACTTAGTTGTCTGTCTTAAACTACGTAAAAATTTAAATCTGAATAATATTTCTGCCAATAAATAAATAGCAATACCAGTAATTACTACTTCTTTCCAACTTGGAAAATACTCAGAAAATAAGATCATTATCATTAAAATTAATACAAAACGATTTTTATATACAAAGAATTTTCCTTCAACTTTTTTATCAATAATATATCCACACTTACTAATTGGATCATAATAAACAGTTTGTCCTTGGCGATCTAAATAAATATTTCTTCCTGAAATATTATTACTCTTTTTATCTACTTTCTTTTGTTTATTTTGTGCCATCAATCATTTCTTTTCCTTTACAATATGTTTGAATTACTTCGTAATCTCTATCTAAAACAACTAAATCTCCATCATATCCAACACCGATTGCACCTTTATGATCATCAACTTTTAAACATCTTGCTGGATTAATTGTACATGAATTAATTGCTGTATTTACTGGAACCAAAGCCTCTTCAATTAAAATTTTCAAACCTTGATTTAATTTTAATGTAGAACCAGCTAAACCACCTGTACTAGTTAAATGTGCACTTCCATCAGGATAAATTTCAATTTCATTTCCACCAAAAATAAATTTAGAGCCAACTGGTGATCCCTTTGCCATTAATGCATCAGATACCATAATACTATAGTTTGGTCCTTTAGAAGTGAAATAATTGTTTAGCGCTGCTAATGTAGAGTGATTTCCATCACAAATAATTTCACCATACATATTTCTGATTCTATATGCACCACCTACTAATCCGTTAGCACGATGATTAAATGCAGTCATTCCATTATAAACATGTGTCATTGAACGTGCTCCATAAGCATATGCCCTAACTGCTTGTTCATAAGTAGCAGCTGAATGTCCAATACTTACAACTACTCCATTTTCCGCACAATATCTAGTAAGTGCAAAATCTTCATCTGTTTCAGTAGCCATAGTAATATATTTAATTAAACCATTAGCTGCTTTTTGATATTTTTTGAATTGTTCAATTGTAGGTTTAACAATATGTTGTTCTGGTTGCGCTCCTTTATATACCATATCAAGATATGGACCTTCAAAGTGAATACCTAGTACTTCTGCACCTTCATATCCTTTTTCTACAACTTTAGCAACATTTGCTACTGCATTAGTTAATACTTCCTCACTTTGAGTAATTGTTGTAGGAAGTAATGCAGTAACCCCTTCATTAACAATATTTCTAAGCCAATATCTTAAACCATCTTCTTTAGCATCATTTGTATCAAAACCATAAGCTCCGTGACAATGAATATCAATAAATCCTGGTAATACTCTATTATCACCATAATCTTTATCTACTTCTTTTTCATCATAATCATAAATTCCAACAATTTTACCATCAACAATTTCAATTTGTCCTGCAACAAATTGATCTGCTAACCAAATTTTTTTACTTTGAATAATCATTCTATTTGCCTCCTGTTTAATTTTTGAAGTTATATCTTCAATTTCTTTTTCTTACCATACACATTATATCATGTTATTGCAAACATTATGTATAATTTTTAATATAAATGGTAGACATTTTAATATTTATAATTTTCAACAAACTAATTATCACTTTTAGTTAAGGTATTGTTTATTTAAATTTGCTTGTTATAATGTGACTGTAATAATATAAAAAGAAGAAAAAGGAGAAGAAAGATGACAAAAACTATTTTTGATATTAATGAAGCTCAAATGAGTGAAACAAAGAGTACATATACTCTAACTGAAATTTATCAACAACCTGTTACATGGAAAAAAACTTGTCAACAAATTGCTGAATTAAAAGATGAATTAAAAGCATTTATTAATCAAGTAACTGCCCAAGATGATTACGATATCATTTTAACTGGAGCTGGAACAAGTGAATTTGTAGGAAATACATTATTTTCTTATTTAAACAAAAAATTAAATTATAAAGTAAAATCATACGGAACAACTGATTTAGTTGCAACACCTGAAAATTATTTATCAAGAACTAAACCAACATTATTAATTAGTTTTGGTAGATCAGGTAATTCTCCAGAATCTATCGGTGCTATTGATGTTGCTGAAGAAGTTTGTGACAATTTATATCATTTATTTGTAACATGCAATAAAGATGGTGCTTTATCAAAAAGAGCAAACAACAATGATCATTGTTTTGCAATCAATTTAACAGATGAAACTCATGACCAATCATTTGCAATGACTTCAAGTTTTTCTAATATGTATTTGGCAACATATTTATGCTTTAACTTAGATAACCTTGATGAAGCTATTAGTGATGTAGAAAAAATTATTGCTGCTGGACAAAATTTCTTAGACAATCAATATAGTATTGCTAAAGAAATTGTTGATAGCTATGATTTCAAACGTATTGTATATTTAGGAAGCAATGCGTTGAAAGGAATTTCTCAAGAATCAGCATTAAAAATGTTAGAATTAACAGCTGGTGAAGTTGTAACAATGTATGATACTCCTTTAGGATTTAGACATGGACCTAAATCAATTGTTGATGACGATACATTAACAGTAATTTATATCAGCGATAATGCATATTCTCGTCAATATGAAGTTGATCTAATCAAAGAAATGAGCGGTCAAAGAAAAGGTAATAAAATCGTTGCTGTAATGAATGGAAAATGTGATGAAATTAAAGAATTAGTTGATTATGTTGTAGAATTTGACATTGACGGAAAATTTGATAATATATTACTTGGTTTTGATTACATCATCTTAGCTCAAACTGTTGCTGTATTAAAATCATTAGCAATGGGTAAAACACCTGATAACCCTTGTCCAACTGGAGAAGTAAATCGTGTTGTAAAAGGTGTAACATTATACCCATATAGTAAAGGAGAATAGAAAATATGTTAGGATTAATTGTAACTGGACATGGAAACTTTGCAAGTGGCTTACAATCTTCATTAAGATTGATTGCTGGGGACAAAGAAAATATGTGCTTTGTTGATTTTGAAGAAAAAGATAGCGTTGAAGATTTAACAGCTAAATTATCTACAGCTATCGATTCTTTATCAAATGCAGATGGAATTTTATTCTTATGTGACTTAACTGGCGGTTCACCATTTAAGACTTCTGTAGAATTGTCTGTAAAAGATGATAAACCAATGGAAGTTATTGGTGGTGCAAATTTACCAATGATTATTGAATTATCAATGGCAAAAGATTTTATTGACTCATTGGAAACATTAACAAATATGGGACTTTCTACTGGTAAAGACAGCATTGTTAAATTCACTTTTACTGCTCATAAAGAAGAAGCAGAAGATGAGGATGGAATTTAAAAAATGAATTGGGAAGTCATTTTATGGACTTGTATCACTGTAGGTGTTTTACTTGCTGCAACTGGAATTATAATTATGATAATTTCAGCTCGCAACATGAAAAAACGTCGTCAAGAAGTAAGTGATGTTCATACTGCATTAAAAGTTGGAAGTAAAATACTTTTTGCAGGTGGTTTATATGGTCGTGTTATGAAAATAAATAACGATGAGACAATTGATGTAGAAATTAGTAAAGGTGTTATAGTAAAAGCATCTAGATATAGTATACAAAACATTGAAAAGAAATAATTAAAAAGTCTCGTAAAATCTCATAAATTAAATATCTAAAATTTATTTAAGTTTAAATTTTATTTCACTATAATTATTATCTTTATTTTTAATATTATCATGAATTCTTAAATAATCTCAAAAAACTATTAAAAAGAGGGTATAACGTCCAAATTTCTTAGGCGTTATACCCTTTCTCTTTACAAATACTTTTCACATTCAAATTCAGTAAAATCATTAATACAACAATCAGCTCCATAGCTAATTAAATCATTAAAATTATTTCCTATCCCAACTACCATTCCTGCACTAACTTCTTTAGCAAAACCTATTCCAGATTTACTATCTTCAAAAATAATACACTCATTGATATCAACATCAATTAATTTTGCAGCTTTATTAAACATACTTATTTTATTATTATGACTTCCATCATCATAAACAATTTTATTAAGATCAAACCACCTATTTAAATTAAAGGTCTTTACAAAAAAATCAATATTTTCTTTTATTGAAGCACTTGCAATTGTAAAAGGAATATTATGCTCTTTTAAATAATTAAATAGCTCGATTGCACCATTTACTAAATGTAGTTTATCTGGATTTTCTAAACAAATATCTCTATATATTGCTTCTTTACGCTTAGAATAGCTAATAATATCTTCGTCACTAATGTTTTTATTAATACAGTGTAAAATATCTCGATTATTTTTTCCATGCATCTTAACTCGCAAATCATCGTCTAAATCACTACCTGTTAACTCTTTAACCATTCTTTGCCATGCAGTATTATGAAATGGCGTATCATAAAACAAGGTTCCATTAAAATCAAAAATTACTCCTTTAAATTTCATTTTATTCCTCCACCATTATTATATTTCTTTCTAATTCAGCAATTTTCTTTTTTGCTAAGGCAACATATTTTTCATTTGGACTAAAACATACAATGCAATCTCTAAAATATGTAAACGCATGTTTTAAATCACCAATGCGTTCATATTGAATTGCAATCATGTATAAAATAACACCTAAAGAAAAACCATAAAACTTTTTAGAATCAATTTGGTTATCCATTTCTTCTATTAAATCATTACGTTTATTAATCATAACTTCATAAGCTTGTTGATTATATTTTATGAAATTTTCATCAGAATATTTTTTTAACTCATTTAAAATTAAATCTGTGTATTTTTTATTCTCTTTCAAAATAAAGGTATGATAATATAATAATAAAAATGATTTCTTATCCTCAGGATTTTTATATTCAGTACTGATAATATGTTCAAGCATTTCGTCAAATTTATCAACATTTTTATCTAAATAATATGCTTTTGCTTTATATAGATCACAAGTATAATCTCCTAAAAATCTTCTTGCAAGCGACATATCACTTAATGTTACAGTAAGCGCATAATCTTTTTTATTAATTGACTTATCTAAATTATTAAGCAAAAATTTCTTTATTATTTGAAAGATAAAAAAGCCAATAAATAACATAAAAATAATTGCCATAGTAATTGAATTCATCTTATTAAATCACTCCTTATAAAAACAAAGGGCTACGATCCAATAAGAACCATAACCCCTTAATTTGTTATTTAAAACATCAGATTTTTATTCTGCTGTTTCAGTAGGATATTCATACCATTCAACAAGTGGAGTATATCCTCCAGGAATAGTATTACCTTCAGCATCCATAGCTTTAGAATCACCAGTAAAGATACCGAATGCACATCCAACAATACCAACAACAAGAATTAATAAGATACATTTAACTGGAGTCCATCCTTTTTTAATTAAAGCATAAAGACCTAATGTAATTAATAATGGTAATAATTTTGGTAAAATACCATCTAATAATCCTTGAATATTGATTGCAGGATCTCCTACATATAAACGTAAAGTTGTATTACCATAGTTAGCAATTAAACCACCAACAACGAAAATACCTAATATACTTGCTGCACGAGTAAATTCTTTTGCATTAGAAGTAAGCATAGTAACTGCTTTTGTTCCTAATCCATAAGACCAGTGCATTAACCACCAACGAATTACAAATTGGAATACGTTGAAAATTAATAAGAATAAAATTGCTCCAATGAATGAACCATCCATTGCAATATTAGCAGTTAACCCTGCAGTGATTGGTACTAAAGTTAACCAGAATAATGCATCACCGATACCACCTAATGGACCAGCTGCAGAAATACGTACTGAACGAATTGTGCTTGTATCAGCTTTATTTTGTTCAAGTGATAGTACAATCCCCATAACAAATGTTACTAAGAATGGGTGAGTATTTAAGAAGTCTAAGTTATGAGCCATTGACGCCTTTAAATCTTCTTTATTTGTATGAATTTTTTGAAGACCAGGTAACATTCCCCATAACCAACCACATGCTTGCATTCTTTCATAGTTGAATGATGCTTGTAAGAAACATGACATCCAAACCATTTTGTTTAGAGTCTTTTTATCCAACGTAGGAGCTGGTGTTAAATCTTGATATTTTTCAGGGATATTATATGCCATCAGACTCACCTCCTGTATTTGTACCTACATTTGATTTAATTTTTGTATGAATTAAGAAATCGTAAATAGCGATTGCTGCACCAACAAAAGCACATAATAACAATGTTGCACCAGAAGTTGATGGATTTGCACTACAAATTACTGACATAGCGAAACCTGCAAGTAAGAATCCCCACATTTCTCCTGACATCATAACTTTCATCAAGATAGCGAATCCTACGAATTTCATAGCTCCACCAGCTGCATCTAATCCAGCCATTACCCATGAATAATCATAAGAGAATTCTTTTAAAACATCTCCTAAAGCAGTTCCACCATATAAACCAGCAACTGCTAAAATACCGAATAATGTACCTAAAATAGCCATTTCAAGTAAGTTAATGTTACGAATACCTTTTACATCAGCATTAGCTGCACATTCATCAGCTTTAGCCATAAATCCTGATGCAATTGTAAATGTTAAAGTTACAGCATATTGTCCAAATACTGCAAATGGAATAGCTAACCCCATTGCTGCACCTACACCGTCAGCAGTTGCTTCCATATTTAAAGAAACTGCGAAAACTGTTGCCATAATTCCACCTAAGATAGCATTTGGTGGTTGAGCACCACCGATTGGCATACTACCAATTTGAATTAATTGGTATGCCCCACCAACTACAACACCTAATTGGAAATCACCTAGGATTGCTCCAATGATAGGACAAGTCACAATTGGTTGATACAATGATTCCAAGAAACTGAATTGGTCAATACCCATAATAAATGCAACGATAAAAACCAATAACGCTTGGATAATGTTTACATCCATGTTTTTTCTCCTTTCACTTATCTGTTTAAACAGATCCCTTTCCTATTTAAATAATTTGTCGATGCTTTCTGCAGGTGTGTCTGGAACACGTTTAATTTCCAATTCCACTCCTAAATCCATCAACTTTTTAAAGGCTGCTACATCTTCATCATTTACCGCAACAGATGTAGCTACTTGACGTTTACCTTCAGCCATGTGCATATTACCAATATTTACTTTTTTGATTGGTACTCCACCTTCAACTAATTTTAAAACGTCATGAGGGTTATCACAAATGATAAAAATCATTTGGCGATCAGCTGCCTTATGAATCGTATTGATTGTTTTTTCAATTGTCCAATAGCGTGTTTGAGCATAACTTGGTGCTGCCATGTCCATTAACCCTTGTCTAAAAGTGTCAGTTGCAACTTTATCGTTGGCAACTAATAATAAATTTGCACCAACAACCCCAGACCATTGAGTGGCTACTTGACCATGAATCAAACGTTCATCGATTCTTGTTAGAACTATATTAGGCATATAAATTCCTCCCTTCACTTGACCTAATTGTAAGCCCTTTAATCTTACACCATTTATTTTAGCAATATATAACCTTATAGTCTTTATACTTTTTATTCATGTTTTTATCATTTTAAGCAATTAAATTTGTTTAAAATCTTAAAATCATGTAATAATCGTATTTTTAATAAATTCTATTTGTAAAAAACTAGTTTATATATTGCTAATCATAGTAATAATAATTATTGAGCATACCTCACCAACAATTTAATTATAATCTTTTTTTGAATAATGTATAATAAAATTTGCATTTTTTTTAAAAAACTACTATTTTTAGCATATTAGTAATTTTAATTTACTGATATGCTAATTAGTTCACCGGCTAAATCGTAATTACATAACATTTATATTATGTTATATTTCTTTTATTCCATATTTTCTAAATATTAATATTACTTTATATAGTATTAATCGACCAAATATAATAATATATCTATTTTTTGCTAAAAAGTACAAATTTTGTTAATTTATACAAAATAATTATTTACAAATATTTTACTGTTCATATTAAATTTATAATTAGATAATATAATATTCCGTTAAATAAAATCTGATTATATTAATTTTAGGCTAGTCATCTAAAATGAAATCATATATAATAATCATGTTTTCAATGAGGTGACATATAAGTGAAAATAATATGAAGAAAGGAACTATAATTGATGAAAAAAAATATTTCAGCAAGAATGATTGTTATTAATGCTATGGTCGCGGGAATATATGCCATACTTACATTAGCAATCTCACCTATTGCATATTCACAAATTCAATTTAGGTTATCTGAAATTATTGTTTTCTTAGCCTTCTACAATAAAAATTACATACCTGGATTAACTATCGGATGTGTTATTGCTAATATGTTTTCACCATTTGGAATGTTAGACATTATATTTGGAACAATTAGTACAATACTTGTATGTTTGGCTATGTATAAAGTAAATAATAAATATTTAGCAGCATTTATTGGCGCAATAATTACAGGCATAATAATAGGTGGAGAATTATGGTATACTTACCAAATACCTTATCTAATTAATGCATTGTATGTTGCTACCGGTGAGTTATTTGTATTAATAATTGGTTCTTTAATATTTAATATATTAGAACATAATGAACGGTTTATCAATTTATTTATGAAATAATAAAAGCAGATAGAAATTCTATCTGCTTTTATTTCAAAAATATCTTAACCTCTACTCTATATCATAGATAAAAATAAAAAGGAAGAATTAAAATTGTTGATAATTTCAAAATTTTAATTCTTCCATTATTTTACTTACTTATATATTATTTAATTCCAGCATGATATTCTTGTAAAGATTTAACTTCATGACTACCATGAATTTTCATTTCCATAATACCTTCTAATGAAGCTTTTGCAGCTGCAATATTAGTCATATATGGTATTTTCATTTTAATTGCTGATTTACGAATATAACTATCATCATGAACACTTTGTTTACCATTTGGAGTATTAATAATTAATGCTAATTCTCCATTTGTAAGAGCATCTGTTATATTTGGTCTTCCTTCATGAATTTTTTTAATTTTTTCAACTGGTACACCATTTTCTTTAATTAATTCATATGTTTTACCAGTTGCAACAATTGTAAATCCAGCATCATAATATCCTTGTGCTAATTCAACAACTTCAGGTTTATCTAAATCGCTAACGCTAATTAATACTTTACCTTCTGTTGGCAAAATAGTTTTCGCACCTTCTTCAGCTTTATATAAAGCTGCACCATATGAACTAGCAAGTCCTAAAACTTCTCCTGTTGAACGCATTTCAGGTCCTAAAATTGGATCTACTTCTGGGAACATATTAAATGGGAATACAGCTTGTTTAACTCCAATATGTGGTATTTTCTTTTCTTTTAAATTTGGCACTGGTGAAGGACGTCCAGTTAATTCTTTAGTAATAATATCAGTAGCAATCTTAACCATATTAATATTACATACTTTAGATACTAAAGGAACTGTTCTAGATGCTCTTGGATTAGCTTCTAATACATATACTTTATTATCTGCAATTGCATATTGCATGTTCATTAAACCACGAACATTCATTTCTTTTGCAATTTTTTTAGTATATTCTTTAATTGTTTCCAAATGACGAATAGAAATATGTTTAGATGGTAAGATACATGCTGAATCTCCAGAATGAATGCCCGCTAATTCGATATGTTCCATAACTGCAGGAACAAATACATTCTCACCATCACTAATAGCATCAGCTTCACATTCCATAGCATTATTTAAGAAACGGTCAATTAAAATCGGACGATCAGGTGTTACCCCTACTGCTGCTTTCATATATTGTTTAAGACTTTCATCATCATAAACAACTTCCATTCCACGTCCACCTAATACATATGAAGGTCTTACCATTAATGGATACCCTATTCTTTTAGCAATATTTAATGCTTCTTCTACATCAACTGCCATTCCTGATTCAGGCATAGGAATTTCTAATTTTTCCATCATTTCATTGAATAAATCACGATCTTCTGCCATATCAATTGTCTCAGGTGTTGTACCTAAGATATTAACTCCATTTTCTTTTAATTGAGCCGCTAAATTTAATGGTGTTTGTCCACCAAATTGAGCAATTACACCTACTGGTTTTTCTTTTTCATGAATACTTAAAACATCTTCTAAAGTTAATGGTTCAAAATATAATTTATCAGAAGTATCATAATCAGTAGAAACAGTTTCTGGATTACAATTTACAATAATTGTTTCAAATCCTAATTTCTTTAATGCTAATGCTGCATGTACACAGCAATAATCAAATTCAATCCCTTGACCAATTCTATTTGGTCCACCGCCTAAAATCATAATTTTCTTTTTATCATGATGGATATCACTATTATCTTGTGCATTATAAGTAGAATAATAATATGAATTATTTTCTGTACCACTTACATGAACTGGTTCCCAAGCTTGATTAATTCCATTATTCAATCTTTCTTCCCTAATTGTCTTTTCTTCAACACCTAAAATTTGACTTAAATATTTATCAGAAAATCCATTTTGTTTAGCTTGTTTTAATATATCTACTGGTAATTCTTTACCTTTATATGATTTAATATTTTCTTCTTCTTCAACTAATTCTTTCATTTGTTCGATGAAATAATGTTTAATTTGTGTTAACTCATAAATTTCGTCAACAGTAGCACCTTTTCTCAATGCTTCGTACATAATAAATTGTCTTTCGCTAGTAGGAGTTGCTAACATATGTAATAATTCTTCTTTTGATAATTCATTAAAGTTTTTAGCATATCCTAATCCGTAACGCCCAATTTCTAATGAGCGAATAGCTTTTTGAAAAGCCTCTTTATATGTTTTACCGATACTCATAACTTCTCCAACAGCTTTCATTTGAGTACCAAGTTTATCTTCTGCTCCTTTAAACTTTTCAAAAGCCCAACGAGCAAACTTAATTACTACATAATCACCATCTGGTACATATTTATCTAGAGTTCCATATTTACCGCAAGGAATATCTTCCATTGTTAAACCTGCTGCCAACATTGCCGATACTAACGCAATTGGAAAACCTGTTGCTTTTGAGGCTAATGCTGATGAACGAGAAGTTCTAGGATTAATTTCAATAACAACGATACGATCACTTACTGGATCATGAGCAAACTGAACATTAGTTCCACCAATAACACCAATAGACTCAACAATTCTAAATGCTTGATCTTTTAAACGATCTTGTACTTCTTGGCTAATTGTCAACATCGGCGCACTACAAAATGAATCACCTGTGTGAACACCTAATGGATCGATATTTTCAATAAAGCAAACTGTAATCATATTGTTATTAGCATCACGAACAACTTCAACTTCTAACTCTTCCCAACCTAAAATTGATTCTTCAATCAAACATTGATTAACTAAACTAGCTTGTAATCCACGAGAAACAATTGTTTTTAATTCTTCAACATTATAAACAAGTCCTCCTCCGGCACCTCCCATAGTATAAGCAGGGCGTACAACTACTGGATATCCTAATTTATCTGCAATTGCTAAAGCTTCTTCAACAGTTTCAGCAACTTCACTTCTAGCCATTTCAATCCCTAATTCATTCATTGCTTTCTTGAACTCTAAACGATCTTCACCACGTTCAATCGCATCAACATGCACACCTAATACTTCTACATTATATTTATCTAAAATTCCTGCTTGATTTAATTCAGAACATAAATTTAATGCAGATTGACCTCCTAAATTTGGTAAAAGTGCATCTGGTCTTTCTTTTTCAATAATTTGTGTTAATCTTTTTAGATTTAATGGTTCAATATAAGTAACATCAGCAGTTTCAGGGTCAGTCATGATAGTTGCTGGATTAGAATTAACCAATACAATTTCATACCCTAAATTCTTTAAAGCTTTACATGCTTGAGTTCCTGAATAATCAAACTCACAAGCTTGACCAATAACAATTGGTCCAGAACCAATTACTAATACCTTATTAATATCTTCTCTTTTTGGCATAATATCCCTCCATTTATATTTCTTAAAAAAAACATATCAATTATGATATGTTACAAAAAATAGAACTATAAAAGAAATAAAAACGATTAAAAAAATTATTGATATTTTTTTCAATAATAATACTTTTTAACATCATTATCTCTCCTTTCGTTCATTTATCTATAGTATTATACATAATTAGACTATTTAATTCAATAGTTTTATTTGTAATTAAAAAATAAATGTAAAGATTAAAAAAATTCTCATTGGATAAACTAAAATTAAGGTGATCCAATGAAAAATTTAACAAATAGTAACATAGTCAAAGAAATTATTGAAAACGTTAAAGATGATATGCAAAATGAAGAAATCATTCATCTTGTTCTTGAAAAACAAATTTCACATTATGACCACCAAAATATTACTCGAGGACAAAAAATTGCTGATAATATTGCTAAATTTGGTGGCAGTTGGTATTTCATTATAACCTTTGTCATTTTATTAATTAGTTGGATGATTTATAATCAATTTTCTAAAAATAGTTTAGACCCCTATCCTTTTATACTATTAAATTTGATCCTTTCTTGTTTATCTGCTCTTCAAGCGCCTATTATTATGATGTCACAAAATCGCCAAGAACAAATTGATCGACAAAGAAATGAAAATGACTATAAAGTAAATCTAAAAACAGAAATTATTATTCAAGACCTTCATAATAAATTAGATATAATATTAGAAGAATTAGAAAAAATAAATAATTAATTGTAAAATTATGCTAAAATGATAAAAAAGAAAGGAAGATTTTATATGAAATACAAATTTTTCTATTTTTTATCATTAAGCATCATAATATTTTCTTGTTCGCTTTATTATAAACAATATTTACCTAACTATTTGAATCACAGTATTGTAATGTTATTAGTTATCATGTTTTTTTATTTATTTATTTTTTTAAATAAACATAAACGAAAATTGACCAAAATAATTTCGTTAGTATTATCAATTTGCTTATTTTTCTTTTCTTTTGCAATTTTCAGTCACAATGATAAATTATCTACAGATGGTAAATATATTGGAATTGATATATCCAAATGGAACAAAGAAGTAAATTTACAATTAGCTAGCCAAGAAATAGACTATGTAATTATTCGCTGTGGTTATACTTCTTTAAGTGACGGTAAAAAAACTAAAGAAGATCCATATTTTAAACAAAATTTAAAACAATGTGAAGAATTATCTATTCCTTATGGAATTTATTACTATTCACTTGCTAGGGATGAAAACCAAGCAAAAAAGGAAGCTAATTTTGTAACTAATCTATTAAATAATAAAATTCCCCCTCTAGGTGTATTTCTTGATTTAGAAGATGAGAAATTTCAGGGTGATTTAACAAATAATGAATTAACTACAGTAGCTACAACTTTTTTAGAAAATATTCCTAATCAAAATAAAAAAGGTATTTATGCAAATCATCATTGGTGGTCTACTAAACTTACAGATCCACAATTAGATAAATACATAAAATGGAAAGCTCGTTATAATGATAAACCAACATTAGAAGAAGAATATGCTATTTTACAATATAGTCAAACCGGTAGTATTAAAGGAATTATTGGCAATGTCGATTTAAATATTGTTGCTAATAAATATTGGTAGTATATTTAGTATAAAACCACTGTATCGTTTTGATGCAGTGGTTTTATATTAGTTAATTTTTATAATATTATATCCTAATTTAGCAAATTCATCAATAATTGTTTGAATATGTGAATTTCCATTTGTTTCCACAGTAACTCTTAATTCTACTTCTGAAAAACGAGCAAAGTTTTTAAATTGATTATGATCAACAGCAATAACATTAGCATTACACTGATTTAATACTTTTGATACTAATTCCAATTGTCCAGGCTTATCTGGTAATTGTACTGAAAAAGTAAATATTCTTCCTCTAGAAATTAACCCCTTATTAATCATAGAAGAAATCGTTAACACATCAATATTTCCGCCACTAACTAGAGAAACAACCTTTTTATTTTTTTCATATAATTTCTTTAATCCAGCTAAAGATAAAATACCTGAGCCTTCAGCTACTAATTTATGTTTTTCAACTAATAAAAGAAAAGCATCCATTAATTCATAGTCATTAACTGTAATAATTCCATCAACATATTTTTTAATATATTCAAAAGTTTTACTACCAATAGTTTTAACAGCCGTTCCATCAGCAATCGTATTAGCTTCTGCTAAAGTAACCACCTGATCTTCATGAATTGCTGCAAGTGCACTAGCTGCTCCCTCTGGTTCAACACCATAGATTTTTACATTTGGATTAATTTGTTTTGCTGCACAAGCAATTCCTGCAATTAAACCACCGCCACCAATTGGTACTAATATTACATCAGTATCAGGTAACTCTTCTAAAATTTCTAATGCAATAGTTCCTTGTCCTTCAATAATATCTTCATCATCAAAGGGATGAATAAATGTATATCCCTCTTTTTTTTGAAGTTCTACAGCTTTTGCGTATGCTTCATCATAAACTTCTCCATGTAAAACAACTTTAGCTCCATGAGCTTTTGTTGCTTCTACCTTTATTAGCGGTGTATGTGCAGGCATACAAATAGTTGCTTTAACTCCTAATTTTTTAGCCGCATAAGCTACCCCCTGAGCATGATTTCCTGCTGAAGAAGCAATCAAACCTTTCATTTTAGCATCATCATCTAATTTAATAATTTTATTATATGCCCCACGAATTTTAAAAGCTCCTGTTTTTTGTAAGTTTTCTGGTTTTATATAAACATCATTCCCACATTCATTTGAAAATGCCTCACTGTGAATTAATCTTGTTTCATCAATTACCTCATCAACTCTTTTTTTTGCAGCTTTAAAATCTTCTAATTTTAACATTTTATAATACCCCCTTAATAAAAAACATTATAGCATTTATAATAAAAAAATAAAATAAGACAAATTAATTGATCTGTCCTATTTTGCTTTTATTTGATTATTATTTTCATCAAAAAAATATCCATTTCTATCTAAACGTGTCATAAACTCATTTAAATTTATATCATTTATCTCTAACAAATGCTCTAAAGACATATCATCATCGCGCAATTTAGTGTTTAAAAAACTAACTAACATATTAATATCATTTGGTAACACTATATCTCACCCTTTTCACTTAATATTTTTAAACATTCATATATACCTTCTTCATCATTAGATAAAGTAACATAATCAGCATATTTTTTTACATCATCAACCGAATTTGCCATTGCTACTCCTAAACCAGCAAATTTAATCATTGTTAAATCATTATAACCATCACCAAAACAAATTACTTCATCTTGTTTAATTCCAAGATGTTCAATTAATCTTTGCAAAGAAGCAGCTTTATCAATATTTTTTCCCATTACTTCAATAAAGAATGGTGTTGATCGATAAATACTTAAAGTATCTTCAAACGGAACTTTAAAATCATCCAATATACTTTCAACATAATCAGGTTTTCCTGTTAATAATACTTTATTTACAGAAAAATTAACTGTCTTTTTAAAATCATCTATGTGCTTAATTGGCATATGGTTTATATCACTTTCAATAAGTACATATTCATCATAATCATCTTCTGTAAGAATTAATTCATCAGTATAAGTCATTGCTGCTAAATTAAATTCTTTAGCACGATCATAAACATTATGAGCAATACTTGCATCATATACATTTTGATAAATAATTTTCTTATTTTGATAATTGATTACTTTAGCGCCATTAAATGATAATAAATATCCTCCAAGTTTATCTAACTTTAATTCATTTGCCTCATTATACATACCTGCAGTTGGCCTTCCAGATGCTAAAACAATTACAATTCCTTTCTTAGCCAATTCTTGAAGTATAGTTTTAGTTTTAAGCAAAATTTGCTTTTTACTACTTTTTAAAGTTCCATCTAAATCTAATGCAATTAATTTATAAGTCATATTTCTACCTCTCAATCAACAACAAGTTTATTAAAAGATAGTTATTTTGTCAAATATATTTAACATATTTATTCTACCCAACTATTAATTAAAAAAACATTCAAATAAAAATAAATTATATACCATTTTTATAAATTAATTGAATAAATTTTTACATATAATCAGCATTGTCATTGCTAAAAATCCACCAATTAAACCACCCAAATGGCCAAATTTAGAAATACGATTATTTAATAAAGTAAAAGCCAGGTTAATAACTATAATATACATATATGACTGTAATATTGTATAAAAGCCACCGCCAACAAAAAAACCTAAAGCTATCATTGCTCCTAAATATCCATAGAAAATACCACTTGCCCCTAAAGTTATCGTATTATACGCACTTATAAATTTTTTACTTTGATAATAGCATGCTCCACTAGAAGCAAGACAGCTAATTAGAACTAAATATATATATTGCCATGTTCCTAAAAGTGGTTCAAAAAATTTTCCACCTAAATAATAAATACAATAAATATTCATAAAAATATGAATTAAATCAACATGTACAAAATTAGCCGTTAAAAAACGCCAATATTCTTTTTTTACCTCTATTCTTGGCATATAAAAAGCCCCATATTTAATAGCTAAAGAAATTTTATCATCACTTTTATCTACAAAATTTATAATTATAAATATAATTATTGAAATGATTATAATCAAATTTGTTACCATATAACACCTTACCCTCTAGATTTAATAACTTTTACTCTTCTAGTCCTTTGTAACGTATGACCTTTGTCATTAGTTATAGAATATATGACTTCATATTCACCAACCTCATCAGTATTAACATTATTCTTTAAAATTTTAATATCCTTTGTAATGTTATTACCACTACCATCAGTTGCTTCAACTCCTTCTAAAGCATCAAAATCACTACCTTTTAAAATTTCAATATTATCAATTCCGGTCAAAGTAGGATTATTTCCATTTTGGCCAGCAACAATTTTTACCCTTAGTGTCGCAGACTGATTACCAAATTTATCTTCAACAATAATATTTTCTACATATGATCCTTTTGTATCAAATATTTTATATGCTTCTTTATCATCATCCTCACCTTTAAAGTAAGCTTTATATTCTGAGTTATCTTCAACTTCTTCAATTAGATCAATCGCATAAATTTTTGTATTTAATTTCACATTAAATGTAACCGCCTTTAATGTAGCAACAGGTTTAGTAGTATCAACAATTTTTATATAGAATGGATATTCTACACCTAAGTATACTGCAGAAACCTTATATTTACCTACTTCATTTTTTAATTGTGAAAAATTTAATACAACTTGCGACAAAATTGTTTCATTAGCATTTATATAATCTTGTGGTGCAGTAGATATTTCACTTCCATATTCGTATATAAAAGTATCCCGTTTGATTGTCAAAGGTGTGATATTAAATGAACAAACAATCAAAACTGTATTAATTAAAGTAAAAAACACTAGTACAATTGCAATTATTCGATTTTTCATATCATCACCTCCCTATGATCAATTATAACATTTATATAACCAAAATGCTTCTATTATGCTAATCAATGCTTACGAACTATATTATGCCTATTGACTATAAAAATCAATCACATTTAAATAAAAACATTAATTTTTATTATTTATTTTACTATTACAAAAAAGAACAGCTTAAAACTGTTCTAGTCTTGACAATACTTTTTCTTTACCTAATAAGCAGATTGAACTTGCTAAATCAGGCCCATGCATAATACCTGTAGTTGCAATTCGTAAAGGCATATATAACATTTTACCTTTAACTTTAGCCTCTTTTTGTGTTGCTTTTATACAAGCTTGTATATTTTCTTTACTAAAATCACTTAACCCTAATAACTGCTCCTTAAACACCTTTAATGTATTAGGAATACTTTCATCTTTCATAAATTCCTTAGCTTCATCATCTAAGTTCAACTCATCATTAAAAAACAAATCAACTAATTTAACAATTTCTTTACCATAAGATAATTGATCATGATAAGTTGCAACCAACATATTAATCCATTCATCATTTTTATCAGATAAATCATAAGCTTCTTTTAAATACGGTAAACATAAAGCTACAATATCTTCTAATGATCTTTCTTTAATATATCGATTATTTACCCATGTTAATTTATCTTTATCAAACATAGATGGTGACTTTGATAATCTCTTTTCACTAAATTCCTTAATTAGTTCTTCTTTAGTAAAAATTTCTTGTTCCCCTTCAGGAGACCACCCTAATAATGCCATAAAGTTAAACATTGCATCTGGTAAATATCCCTCTTCTTTATATTGAGAAACAAATTGCATAATACTTTCATCACGTTTTGATAATTTTTTTCTTTGTTCATTAACGATCAATGTCATATGTCCATATGTTGGTGCAGTCCATCCAAACATATCATAAATCATTAATTGTTTCGGTGTATTACTTAAATGTTCTTCACCTCTAAATACATGTGTAATATCCATTGTATGATCATCTATAACAACTGCATAATTATAAGTTGGTATACCATTTGCTTTAACTAAAACCCAATCACCTATATCATCAGATTCAAATGAAACATGTCCACGAATCATATCATCGAATTCATAAGTCTTTCCAGTAGGAACTTTAATCCTAATAGTATATGGAATACCAGCAGCTTCTTTTTTAGCTACTTCTTCTGGTGATAAATCTCGACATTTGCGGTTATACATCGGTGCAATTCCAGCATTTACTTGGCGATCATGTTCAGCTTCTAATTCTTCAGGTGTACAAAAACATTTATATGCTAATCCACGATCTAGTAATTCTTGCGTATATTTACGATAAATATCTAATCGCTCCATTTGTCGATATGGTGCGTATTCATCTTTAGGATTTAATGGTGACTCATCAGGAACAATTCCAAGCCATGCTAAATTATCTAATTGGTTAGCTTCACCACCTTCAATATTTCTTTCTATATCAGTATCTTCTAATCTAAAAATAAAATCACCATCATAATGTTTTGCAAATAAATAATTAAATAATGCTGTTCTAGCTCCACCTATATGTAAATGACCAGTAGGACTAGGAGCATATCTTACTCTTACTTTTTTCATTTTAAATTCCTTTCTTTTTCAACATAACTACACATTGAGATACGGCTCCCTCTTCATTACCGATAAAACCAAGTTTTTCTCCACGTGTTGCTTTAATATTAATATTAGCAATATCACATTTTAAAACTTCACTAATATTTTCTTTCATTTTCTGGATATATGGTGCCATTTTAGGTTTTTCAATCAAAATAATTGCATCAAGATTACTTATTTCATATCCTCGTTCATCCATAATTTCATATGTCTTTTCTAACAATACTAATGAACTAATTCCTCGATATCGTTCATCCGTATCACTAAAATGCTTGCCTATATCACCCAAACCTAAAGCTCCAATAATACTTTCAATAATTGAATGACATAAAACATCAGCATCACTATGGCCAAGTAATCCTAACTCATGATTTATTTCTACACCACCTAAAATTAACTTTCTTCCAGAGACTAACTGGTGAATATCAATCGATTGTCCAATTCGATACATCCTATCACCCCTTCACGCCATATTTTAGCACAATCATAATCTATATTCTAGATAATTTTAGAAGTAACTATCACAATTATATGTAAGATAAATTATTAAACTCTTTATCTGATTTTTCATTAATAAATTTAACATATTATATTATTATAAATATTGTGTTTTTTATCAATCAAATATCTCATTTTTATCTAATTTATAATACAACACAAAAAATATTTAAACTAATTCTACGATATATCAATACTATTTTTAATAAAATATATCATTTATATACACAGTAATTAAATATAAAAATTTTCATTATATAATATAATTACTCTTTAGACAACAAACAACTATTGTAAAAAAATAAAAGAAGGCGTGGGGAACACCTTCTTAAATGTATAGGTCATTCTTGGGGAAGAAGGGGGTGACCTATACTCTATTATATTATCTTGTCTTGACGACATGTGTTATAATATACAAGAAATGTGAACACTTTATGAACTTTTAGAAAAAAATGTACAAAAAAAGAAACAATTGCTTGTTTCTTTTTTTGTGTGTATAGATGATTATATGGGAGAGGGGTCATCTATACACATTAGTATTATGTCTTTTCCACTATACAACTATAATACGGTTATTATTGTACTTGATTTCAATTTATTTGTCAATTAATTACAAAATATTTTATATAATTTTCTGATTAAATATAATAATTTACTGAATATTCATGGTTCTATTAACAATATTACACCGCATTATTATCTTATTATTAACTAAAAATTATAATAAAAAAGATCAATAAATTCTAAAATATAATAGATTATATTCATAATAATTATACTAAATACTTTCTACTATCACTTATACTCTTAATTAAAGTTTTGCTTATATTAAAACGTATTAAGATACTAATTTTGTATTTCTATACAATTACCAAAAGCATATGCATTGTCATTAATTACAACATTAATCAATTAGTTAAATGACATATCTATCAAAATTAAAATAAATTACTACCTGTAAAGATAATAATATTATGACTATTCATTTAAATATTTCTTAACTTTTTAAATGAACTTTTCATCAATATAAATATAACATTATGCTATATTTATACCGTAAGATTTATCATAAAAAATTAATGACTTTGATAGCATAAATATTTTTATTTAAACTTATTATTAAAACAAGATTCTTTATATAACTAAGATAAAAATATTATTAAATAAAAAAATTTACTATAAAAATAAATACTATATACAAGAAAATACAAAAGTATGTATTCATGTATAAGAAGAAGAAACAAAAAAAGATACCGGAGAAGGTACCGGTATATGATGAAGAATATATGATCCCAAAATAAAAAAAGAACCGGCAGCTTGCTATTGTCGCACCGCAGTACTATCGTCGCCGTTATGATGCTTAACTTCTGTGTTCGGTATGGGTACAGGTGTGTCCATCATGCTATCGCTACCAGATCTTCTCTTTTAAGCAATTCCTTTCGAGAATCACTCAAAACCGGACAATAGCTCCTATTGCTTCTTCTTCTCTCTTTAGGTTAAGTCCTCGACCTATTAGTATCAGTCCGCTGAACATGTCACCATGCTTACACTCCTGACCTATCAACCTTATCGTCTTTAAGGGGTCTTACCTACTTGCGTAATGGGAAGTCTCATCTTGAAGTGGGTTTCACACTTAGATGCCTTCAGCGTTTATCCCTTCCATATTTAGCTACCCAGCTGTGCCACTGGCGTGACAACTGGTGCACCATTGATATGTCCATCCCGGTCCTCTCGTACTGAGGACAGATCTTCTCAAACTTCCTACGCCCACGACAGATAGGGACCGAACTGTCTCACGACGTTCTGAACCCAGCTCGCGTACCGCTTTAATGGGCGAACAGCCCAACCCTTGGAACCGACTTCAGCTCCAGGATGCGATGAGCCGACATCGAGGTGCCAAACCTCCCCGTCGATGTGAACTCTTGGGGGAGATCAGCCTGTTATCCCCAGGGTAGCTTTTATCCGTTGAGCGACGGCCTTTCCATTCAGCACCGCCGGATCACTAAGCCCGACTTTCGTCCCTGCTCGACTTGTTGGTCTCGCAGTCAAACACCCTTTTGCCTTTGCACTCTGCGCTTGATTTCCATCCAAGCTGAGGGTATCTTTGGGCGCCTCCGTTACTCTTTGGGAGGCGACCGCCCCAGTCAAACTGCCCACCTGACACTGTCCCGTTGCCAGCTTATGGCATCCGGTTAGAACTCCAATACAGGAAGAGTAGTATCCCAACAGCGACTCCTCACACACTGGCGTGCATGTCTCTCAGTCTCCTACCTATCCTGTACATCCTGCATCAAAGTCCAATATCAAGCTACAGTAAAGCTCCATGGGGTCTTTCCGTCTAGTCGCGGGTAACCTGCATCTTCACAGGTACTAAGACTTCACCGAGTCTACAGCTGAGACAGCGCCCAAATCGTTACGCCTTTCGTGCGGGTCAGAACTTACCTGACAAGGAATTTCGCTACCTTAGGACCGTTATAGTTACGGCCGCCGTTTACTGGGGCTTCAATTCAGTGCTTCGCTTGCGCTGACACATCCTCTTAACCTTCCAGCACCGGGCAGGCGTCACCCCATATACGTCGTCTTTCGACTTAGCATAGAGCTGTGTTTTTGGTAAACAGTCGCTTGGGCCGTTTCACTGCGGCTCATATCTCTATGAGCACTCCTTCTCCCTAAGTTACGGAGTCATTTTGCAGAGTTCCTTAGCTATAGTTCTCTCGCTCACCTTAGGATTCTCTCCTCACCCATGTGTGTCCATTTTCGGTACGGGTTACTGTATGATTTTCACTAGAAGCTTTTCTTGGAAGCTGGCTTCAATGACTTCTGTACTTGCCTTGGCTTTCCATCCGCTTCACGCCTTCGCTTTCTCGACATCCGGATTTGCCTGGATATCTGCTACCTCGCTTGCACCTGCTCTTCCAGCCGCAGGATCACCTAGCCTTCTCCGTCACTCCTTCATTCATACCGTAAGTACAGGAATCTCTACCTGTTGTCCATCGACTACGCCTCTCGGCCTCGCCTTAGGTCCCGACTTACCCAGAGCGGACGAACCTTCCTCTGGAAACCTTGGGTTTTCGGTGCGTGGGATTCTCACCCACGTTCCGCTACTCACACCGGCATTCTCTCTTCTATATGCTCCACAGCTCCTTCCGGTACTGCTTCTTCGCTCATAGAACGCTCCCCTACCACTTGCTCATCGCAAATCCATAGCTTCGGTAATATACTTAGCCCCGGTAAATTATCGGCGCAGAGTCATTCGACTAGTGAGCTGTTACGCACTCTTTAAAGGATGGCTGCTTCTGAGCCAACCTCCTAGTTGTCTGGACATCTCCACATCCTTTTCCACTTAGTATATATTTTGGGACCTTAGCTGATGGTCTGGGCTGTTTCCCTCTTGACAGTGGACCTTATCACCCGCTGTCTGACTGCCGAGCATGTCTCTGTGACATTCGGAGTTTGATTATATTCAGTACCCCGGGATGGGGCCATCACATATTCAGTGCTCTACCTTCACATGACTCTCTCTCGACGCTAGCCCTAAAGCTATTTCGGGGAGAACCAGCTATCTCCGAGTTCGATTGGAATTTCACCCCTAGCCACAACTCATCCGCCAACGTTTCAACGGGGGTCGGTTCGGTCCTCCATCGGGTTTTACCCCAACTTCAACCTGGTCATGGCTAGATCACTCGGTTTCGGGTCTACGACATGCAACTAGCGCCCTGTTAAGACTCGCTTTCGCTTCGGCTCCGCATATCCTGCTTAACCTCGCTGCATATCGTAACTCGCCGGTTCATTCTACAAAAGGCACGCTATCACCCTTTAACGGGCTCTAACTTCTTGTAAGCATATGGTTTCAGGTTCTTTTTCACTCCCCTCCCGGGGTTCTTTTCACCTTTCCCTCACGGTACTGGTTCACTATCGGTCACAGAGGAGTATTTAGCCTTACCAGATGGTCCTGGTAGATTCCGACAGGATTCCTCGTGTCCCGCCGTACTCAGGTGCTGTCTCAAGCTTCTTCACTATTTCGGCTACGGGGCTTTCACCCTGTCTCGCCGGACTTCCCAGTCCGTTCGCCTATAATGCCTTCTTGCTCTTTCCTGACAGTCCTACAACCCCGATCCTAAAATCGGTTTGGGCTCCTCCCCTTTCGCTCGCCGCTACTTAGGAAATCATTTTTATTTTCTCTTCCTTCAGGTACTTAGATGTTTCAGTTCCCTGAGTCTCGCCTCTCTGCAGCTATCTGTTCACTGCAGGATATCCGGTCTCTATCCCGGATGGGTTCCCCCATTCGGACATCGACGGATCGTTGCATGCTTACTGCTCCCCGTCGCATTTCGCTGTTTGCTGCGTCCTTCTTCGCCTCTCTGTGCCTAGGCATCCGCCATACGCTCTTCCCTACTTTACCTATTCGGTGTCTTGATCACTATTTCCTTCTTACTGACTGTTTCAGTGTTGAATTCTCTTAGTTTTCTTTCGACTTTCTCTAGAAAGACCTCAATAATTTTCTTATCTCGATCTCTTTCTTTCGCAATTTGTCTATTATCCAGTTTTCAATGATCTCTGAGCTTCTCTCTTCTTCGAGTTTCACTCAAAACTAAACAGAATCTTCTCCACACTTCCTCTTCTCCTTAGAAAGGAGGTGATCCATCCCCACGTTCCCGTAGGGATACCTTGTTACGACTTCACCCCAATCATCAATCCCACCTTAGACAGCTCCCTCCTTGCGGTTAGGCCACCGGCTTCGGGTGTTATCAACTCTCATGGTGTGACGGGCGGTGTGTACAAGGCCCGAGAACGTATTCACCGCGACATGCTGATTCGCGATTACTAGCGATTCCAACTTCATGTAGTCGAGTTGCAGACTACAATCCGAACTGAGAATGGTTTTATGGGTTTTGCTTCACCTCGCGGCTTCGCTTCCCTCTGCTCCATCCATTGTAGCACGTGTGTAGCCCAGGTCATAAGGGGCATGATGATTTGACGTCATCCCCGCCTTCCTCCAGCTTGTCACTGGCAGTCTCGCTAGAGTCCCCAACTTAATGATGGTAACTAGCGACAAGGGTTGCGCTCGTTGCGGGACTTAACCCAACATCTCACGACACGAGCTGACGACAACCATGCACCACCTGTCTCGGATATATCTATCCCCTCATCTCTGAGGTCTTTATCCGGATGTCAAGACCTGGTAAGGTTCTTCGCGTTGCTTCGAATTAAACCACATGCTCCACCGCTTGTGCGGGCCCCCGTCAATTCCTTTGAGTTTCATTCTTGCGAACGTACTACTCAGGCGGAGTACTTATTGCGTTAACTGCAGCACTGAAATTTGACTCCCAACACTTAGTACTCATCGTTTACGGCGTGGACTACTAGGGTATCTAATCCTATTTGCTCCCCACGCTTTCGGGAATGAGCGTCAGTTACAGGCCAGACCGTCGCCTTCGCCACTGGTGTTCCTCCATATATCTACGCATTTCACCGCTACACATGGAATTCCACGATCCTCTCCTGCACTCTAGCAGCCCGGTTTCTATGGCTTACTGAAGTTAAGCTTCAGTCTTTCACCACAGACCTCTGCCGCCGCCTGCTCCCTCTTTACGCCCAATAATTCCGGATAACGCTCGCCACCTACGTATTACCGCGGCTGCTGGCACGTAGTTAGCCGTGGCTTTCTCATAAAGTACCGTCACTCGGATATCATTCCCTATATCCGCCGTTCTTCCTTTATAACAGAAGTTTACAGAACGAATTCCTTCTTCCTTCACGCGGCGTTGCTCGGTCAGGGTTCCCCCCATTGCCGAAAATTCCCTACTGCTGCCTCCCGTAGGAGTCTGGGCCGTGTCTCAGTCCCAGTGTGGCCGGTCACCCTCTCAGGTCGGCTACGCATCGTCGCCTTGGTGAGCTGTTACCTCACCAACCAGCTAATGCGCCATAAGTCCATCCTCTACCAGTGCCTTGGCACTTTTAATATGGTCACCATGCAGTGTCCATACCTATGCGGTCTTAGCTGCCGTTTCCAGCAGTTATCCCCCTGTCTAGGGCAGGTTACTTATGTATTACTCACCCGTTCGCCACTCGAGCATTGCTGCTCGCGTTCGACTTGCATGTATTAGGCACGCCGCCAGCGTTCATCCTGAGCCAGGATCAAACTCTCCATTGTCCTTTTATCTCTCTCAGACAATTTCCTGTCTGTTTAGCTCTTCTTTTTTTCTCTTTGACGTGTGTTCTTTAATTCTGTTTAGTTTTCAATGATCTCTCTTATCGGCCTCTCTTTTGCCGACTTTCTTATCTTACACTCTTTTTTGACTTTAGTCAATATCTTTTTCCATCTTTTTCTAAAGCCTCTTTCCTCTTCTCTCGAGTGCTCACTTAATTTACCATATTCCTTTGCCTTTGTAAAGCTTTTTTTGCCTTTTTTTATCTTTTTTTGTTTTTCTCCACTTTCCTCTGCTCTCCTTCTCTAAAATATAAGAGACAATTCGCTATGAATTGTCTCTCTATATATTTAATTATAATTATTTATCAAATTTATTTTTGTAATCCCAAGTAGTTCTTAAGATAGCTTCCATATCATGTACCATTGGCATTCTTGGGTTAGCTGGTGTACATTGATCTTCATATGCATTCATTGCCATTCTGTGAATTGCTGCATCCCATTCTTTTTTATCGATTCCTTGAGATTCGAAGTTAGATGCTAAACCAACTTTGTGGCATAACTCTTCACAGGCATCAGCAAACATTTGAACACCTTCTGCTGGAGTTTTTGGTTTTAATCCGATTAATTGTGCTAATTCCATATATTTAACATCTGCTTTATAGTTTTCAATTTTTGGCCAGATGTTTAATTTAGTAGGAATAGTTCCGTTA
Organism: Thomasclavelia spiroformis DSM 1552; assembly: GCF_025149465.1. Classification (NCBI taxonomy): domain Bacteria; kingdom Bacillati; phylum Bacillota; class Erysipelotrichia; order Erysipelotrichales; family Coprobacillaceae; genus Thomasclavelia; species Thomasclavelia spiroformis. The sequence continues at coordinate 2,282,647 of NZ_CP102275.1, forward strand.
TATTTAATAACGTGTGGTAATAAGATACCATTTGTACGTCCATGTGGTACGTGGAATTCTCCTCCGATCTTATGTGCTAATGAATGGTTCATACCTAAGAACGCATTAGCAAATGCCATACCTGCAATACTTGCTGCATTATGCATTTTTTCTCTTGCAATTGGAGTTCCTTTTGTAACTGATTCTTCTAAATAATCAAATACTAATTTAACTGCCTGTTTAGCCCATCCATCAGTAAAATCAGATGCTAAAATAGATACATAAGCTTCAACTGCATGTGTTAACACATCGATACCTGTATCTGCCGCAATAGAAGCAGGCATTGTCATAGCAAGTTCTGGATCTACGATAGCTACAGTTGGTGTTAATGCATAGTCAGTTAATGGATATTTTTTATTTGCTCTTTTATCAGTGATAACCGCAAATGGAGTAACTTCTGAACCTGTTCCTGAAGTTGTTGGGATACAGATTAATCTAGCTTTTTTACCTAATTCCGGGAATTTGAAAGCACGTTTTCTAATATCCATGAATTTTTGTTTAATATCATCAAAATTAACTTCTGGATGTTCATACATTAACCACATTACTTTAGCTGCATCCATTGAAGAACCTCCACCTAATGCAATAATTACATCTGGTTCAAAGTTTCTCATTAATTCAACACCTTTTTCTACAGTGTCAATACTTGGATCTGGTTCAACATCGAAGAATAATTCTAAATCAACTTTATTTCTTCTTCTTCTAATTACATCTTCAATTTTTTCAACATAACCAAGATTATACATTCCTCTATCTGTAACAATCATGGCTTTGTCCATTTCTTTCATATCTCTTAGATATTTAATTGAATTTCTTTCAAAATAAATTTTTGGAGGAAGTTTAACCCATTGCATATTGTTATTACGTCTCCCTATTCTCTTAATATTGATTAAGTTTATAGCACTTACGTTATTAGATACAGAGTTATGTCCGTAAGAACCACAACCTAATGTTAATGATGGAATAAATGCGTTGTAAACTGAACCGATACCACCGAATGTAGATGGAGCATTTTCGATGATACGAATAGCTTTACATGCATGTCCGAATCTCTTAGATAATTCATGATCTTCAGTATGGATAGCAGCTGAGTGCCCTAAACCGTTGAATTCAACCATTTGAGTAGATTTTAAGATACCATCTTCTGTACTGCTAGCTTTTAAAATCGCTAATACTGGAGATAATTTTTCTCTTGTTAATGGTTCATTTGGTCCTACTTCAGCACATTCAGCACAAATAATTTGTGTATCTTCAGGTACTTTAATTCCTGCTTGTTCAGCAATCCATGTTGCAGGTTTACCAACTACATTTGGATTTAATTTAGCAGCATTTACATTATCAGAATATGCAGCAGCACCAAACATAAATTGTTCTAATTTAGCTTTTTCATCTTTATTTACAAAGTAAACTTTAAATCTCTTAATTTCTTTCATGAAATCATCATAAATTTCATGATCAACAATTGCAGCTTGTTCAGAAGCACAAATCATACCGTTATCGAATGATTTAGATAATACAATATCATTTACCGCTCTTGGTAATACACATGTTTTTTCTACATACGCAGGAACGTTACCAGCACCAACACCTAATGCAGGTTTTCCACAAGAATATGCTGCACTTACCATTGCGTTACCACCTGTTGCTAAAATTGTTGCAACACCTGGATGTTTCATTAATGCAGTAGTTGCATACATAGATTTCATATCTAACCATTGGATACAATCTTCTGGTGCACCTGCTGCAACTGCAGCATCTCTAATAACTACAGCAGCCATTACAGAACATGCATGTGCACTTGGGTGGAATGAGAAAATAATTGGATTTCTTGTTTTTAAACAAATTAATGATTTAAAAATTACTGTTGAAGTTGGATTAGTTGTTGGAACAATACCACAAACAACACCTACTGGTTCAGCAATTTCAGTAATCCCTAAAAGAGGATCTTCATTAATAATACCTACAGTTTTTAAATGACGTAAATTACTTGTTACATATTCACAAGCAAATAAGTTTTTAACTGCTTTATCTTCAAATACACCACGACCTGTTTCATTAATAGCCGCTTCTGCTAAAGTACCATGAGCATCTAATCCAGCTACAGAACATTTAGCTACGATGTAATCTACTTGTTCTTGAGTAAATTCTTCAAATTTTGATAAAGCTACTTGAGCTTTTGAAACTAGTTGATCAACATAAGCATCAATTTCTTCGTTAGTTGGTTCAACCACTTTGTTAACAGCTTTTTTTTCTGCCATTATTTTTTCCTCCGATTCATTATGAAATATTTAATTTGTTTCCATTGATAGTGTACCCCAATTTTACAAAAAAGACAAGTAATATTGTGCATTTTTTCACAATGAAAACACTATATTTTTAATGAAAACGCTATCAGTGTTTTTTGGTGTTAATTAAAAAATCCAAAGCCAAAATAGCTTTAGATATCTCGGTTTGTTATTATCACCTTAACCCCTTCATCAGCTAAAAAATCCTTAATTTCAAAATCATTAACAGTCCAAGTATTAACGTCTATTCCTCTTTTAAGATAATCGTTTATTTCTTTTTCATTTAAAAAAACATATTTTGGATGAGCAGCATTAAATTTATATTTAAAAACCAGTTCTTTATTTTTTATATAATCATCTTCAAATAAATATCCTAAATATATATTTTTATCAATTTCTCTTAATGTTAATAAACTTTCTAAACAAAAAGAAGAAAATATTACACGATTCAACATCCCTTTTGATTTAACTAAATTATATGTCATCTTTTCAATATTAGAATAACGGATTTTATTTGTTTTAATTTCAAGATTCAAAATTGTTTCTCTATTTTTACAATAGTCTAACAACTCTTCTAATAATGGTATTTTCTCTTTATACTCTTTAAAGTGATAATTAAAATTGTATTTACACAACTCATCATATGTTAAATCCTTAACATACCCCTTACCATTAGATGTTCTATTTATTTTCTCATCATGTATCAATACCAAACGATTATCTTTAGTTAGATGTACATCTGTCTCTATTCCATCAAAATTACCTTCAATAGCTTCGACAAATGCTATCATTGTGTTTTCAGGATACTTTTCACTATACCCTCTATGCGCCAATTTAATCATAAACTTCTCCTATAATATAATAAACTCACAAAATAAATCACATAACTAATCAACATAATAACTGCACCAACTCTTTTTAAATAAAAATCTTTACCTATAAATATATACAACAAAAATAACGCACCTATTGCAACCATACCATCAATAATAAAACTATTTTTAAAAACAAGTGCTTCTGGACAAACTAATGCCGTAGTTCCCAAAACAAATAAAATATTAAATATATTACTTCCAACAATGTTGCCAACAGCCAAATCACATTTACCTTTCAAAGAAGCTGTTACTGAAGTAACTAATTCAGGTAATGATGTCCCGAATGCAATAACAGTAAGTCCAATTAACCTTTGACTAACATTCATCTCTGTAGCAATATATACAGCAGCATCAATCGTTAAATTACTACCAAAAATAATGGCTGTTATCCCTAAAATAATTACTAAAATCAAGCGAAACAAAGTATCTTGCACTCTAACTTTTTCAATTTCACTGACAGCTACATTTTCTCCTCTTTTAGCCAACTGATACAAATAACACAAAAACACAAAAAATAAAACCCATAAGATAATACCATCTAAAAAATCAAGCTTCTCACCTAATTTACCTAAAATTATTAAAAGCAAAGTAATCAACATAACAAACGGAATTTCATACCGATATGTATTACAATTCACTTTTAAACATTTTACACATCCAGAAATCCCAAGTATTACTAATACATTTATAACATTACTACCAATTATATTTCCAATCGCTAAATCGGCATCTCCATTCATTCCTGAAATAATTGATATTGCTGCTTCAGGTGCACTAGTACCAAAAGCCACAACAGTAAGCCCAATTACAATTGGTGGTATATTCATTTTTGATGATAATTTAGATGCCCCTCAACAAATACATCAGCCCCTTTAATTAATAAAACAAACCCTACAATCAAACAAATAACTTGTATCAACATATCTTTATTATATTTTTTCCTGGTATATTGAAGTTACTCATACAAAGAGTAATAAATCTAATATACCAATTCTCCTTTCTACCTGAATTATTTGGTATCACTTCAGGTTGTGTTAAAATGTGTAATTGTGAATGTGGATTTGTATTTTTTTCCTTATTGCTTTGACTTTTCAGAAAGGATCTTACCACTTCTTTGTATCGCATTTATTATTAGTTGTATGAGTCTTTTGAATTCTGAACACACCAGGTTTTTGATACCTTTGAAGTGGATCTGATTTCACAATCACAAATCATCTTAAGAAAGGAATTGATAATTATGAAACTTGTTGGAATTGACATTGCCAAATATAAACATGCCGCTTTTATCATGGATGCTTCTACTGGCGAATCTTTATGTGATCCTTTTTTATTCAAAAACAATAAAGATGGATTTCAAAAATTTTATGACGAACTTAATAAATACACACAAGATGAACTTTTAATCGGTATGGAAGATACCGGACACTATAACTTTGCCATTGAAAGCTGCTTATTGGCTAAAGGTTATAAAGTTGCTTTAATCAATCCTATTACCACTAAGAACCTTAGAAAAGCTTCTTTAAAAACTGTTAAAAGCGATAAAGAAGATGCTATTTTAATTACCAAAGCTCTCCTAGATAAAGATTACTATCGCATCATCTCTATTCAAGATGAGAAATTAAAGGAGGCCAAAGAATTAACGCGCTATCGTACACAATTGACAATTGAAATGAATCGTAAGAAGAATATTCTTCAAAGACATATTGATATTGTTTTTCCTGAATTTAATACATTATTTAATAATGAATACACCATTACATATTTAAATATTTTAAGAAAATATGGTGATGCCTATACCATTGCACATACAGATATTCGTTCTTTAAGAAAATGTTTTAAATACTGTAATATCTTCTCAGCAGAAGACTTAAAAGAATTAGCTTCTAATTCTGTGGGTATTCATGATGTTTCTATTTCTTTTATCATTCAATCGGTTATTTCCAGTATTGATTTAATAAACTCTCAAATTGAAGAATTAGATAAAAAAATAGAAGAACTCGCCATCACACAAGATTCTTCTATCACATCAATACCAGGAATATCAATTATTACTGGTACTTCTATTTTAGCTGAACTTGGTGATATAAGTAAATACTCAAATGCAGGAAAATTAATTAAATTTGCAGGTGTGAATCCATATATCAGTGAATCTGGCGAATTTTCAGCTGATAAAACAGCCATAACCAAGAAAGGTTCTAAATATCTAAGGGCAACACTTTATCGAGTCATCATACCTGTAATACGCCACAACCCTGCATTTAATAACTACTATCATTTAAAACGAAGTCAAGGTAAAGGACATCTTTGCGCTTTAGGTCATTGTGTAAGAAAACTTTTAAGAATCATTTATCATCTTGAAATAAATCATATTACTTTTGATATAAATTCTCTTAAATAATCAAAATATTTATCGAACTAAATTCTATTAAAATAAGCTATTTTTACGATAGTTCTTTTTAACATTTTTTCATTCACAATTTCAAAGATCAAATACTATATTTTCAAGTAATTTATTTTCATACTATTTCATAATCTACTACTTGACTTTAATATAGTTGTCTTTCTTTGAATTTTATCAAAGCATATAATTAAAATAAGAATTTTTTATTACACCACCAATTATCAAAAAAATTTACAATGTATAAAAGCAGCAAAAAGCTGCTATAATAAATCAAATTTTTTTAACGCTTTTACAATACCATCATTTTCAATTCGATCAGTTTCATAATCAGCAGCTGCTTTTGCTTCAATAACAGCATTTCCCATAGCTACTCCTAAACCTACCATTTCTAACATTTCAATATCATTTCTACCATCTCCAAAAGCAATAGTATTACTAATATCTTTATTCAATCTTTTTACAAGCTCACAAATTCCTACCGCTTTCGAAACACCTCGCAAAGTTAAATCGAAAGAACAATCATTTTGATGTCTTTGAATATCAAAATAAGGGTCCAATGCATCTACCATAACAGGAATATCAACAGCATCATTAACAACTATCATTCCTATATAGGTTTCTATTTCATCAGGATTAAATTGGTCAATAATTGTTTCTAACTTCATTCCCCATTTTTTACAAAATTCAAGATGTTTTTTATCATTACTATCACGAACATAAATATTATCATTACCTTCAAAGTAATAATTAAAGCCATACTTATCACAGAGTTTCATTGTCGCTATAATCGCCTCACTTGGTACAATTGCTTTATATATAGGTTGATTCAAATATTCAACGTAACCACCATTACAAGTTACATACCCACTAAAAGGATAGTTCATTACTTCATCAACAATAAAACATTTACAACGTCCAGTTGCCAAAAAAACATCATGCCCATTTTCTTTTAATTTATCTAGTGCTTCCTTTACATTATCACTAATCGAATAAATACCTAGATTACAATCAATTAATGTTCCATCAATATCAAAAAACAATAGTTTACTCATAACATACCTCCTAATGCATACATCCATAATTGTAACATATCTTGCTATAATTTACTGATATATATCAATTATTTCACCACACGCTATCATCTTACCAGCATTTCCAGAAGGTTGACTAGTCAAATCATCTTTTTTTTCATGAATAATTATTGTTCTTCCTATAATATCATTAACAGTAAATTTGTTTATATATACCGCCATCCACGCCATTCCATCTTTTGAAAATAACGGTGGTAAATCTCCATTATGATACGGATGTAAACATTCATTCATATTAAAATGTCCCCCTGCATCACTAAAAGGATTATCTTTAGTTCCCATACATTTCTTACCTTCATGAATGTGTAAACCATGTATTCCTTGATTACAATCTGTGTTCGATAATCCGTTAGCTTCTATAACCAACACACATCCAGTTTCATATCCATAAACCAATAACAAACCATTTATTCCTGATCCTTTAATAACTGCATAAGCATCAGGATTCCCTTTACATAACATATCAATTATTTTATACGTTTCCATATCTTCCTCCACTTAATATATATGAAGGACCTCAGTTAACTATACATATAAAAATACTCCATTATTAAATAATGGAGTATTTTATAAATCAATATTTTAAATCCTTATAGATATCTTCTTGCGCAAACATAGTTTTTATGAAGCGCAGATATTTTAACTACATCTCCTGTTTGAGGTGAATGAATCATCTTACCATCACCAACATAAATACCTACATGAGTAATTCTACCTGTTCCTGAGCCAAAAAACACTAAATCTCCAGGTTGTAAATTACTTCTATCAACCGCTACTCCGCCTTGAGATTGAGCCTGAGCAGTTCTTGATAGAGAAATCCCATGTTGACGATATACCCAAGATGTAAATCCAGAGCAATCAAATGAATTTGGACCAGTTGCTCCCCATTTATATGGTGAACCTAGTTTAGTATATGCAGTTTCCAAAATTTTTGTTCCTGGCGTATATACTTTTACACTCAATGATGCTACAGATTTATTACCAGCCGCATCCAAAACACTAAACTCTACGGATTTATTACCAGTAGTATTAGTATCAATGTTTCCTACCGAAACGTCAGCCGTAACATCTCCGTCCTTATTATCAATTGCAGAAACCAGATACATTCGAGGATCGAAAGCATCTCCTTTTGCTACTTCAACTTCATTACTACTTAGATTTATTTTAGGACCACTTATATCCTTTACATTGAAATTCAATGTAGAAACAACTTCATTTTTAGCATCGTCTTTTGTACTGACTTTAATAGTTTGTGTTTCTCCTTCTTTTCTTGTGTCAACACTACCAATTATAGTATTAGTAACAGATCCCATATCATCACTAGCAACTAAATAATTTTCTAATTTAAATTCACTAGCATAATCAATAATGATATTTTCTCCTTCTAATAACGTAACACTTGGCGGTGTTAAATCCGATACAGCAAATTCAAACGTCTTTTCAGTAACATTACCAGAAGAATCAGTTACCGATAAAGTTATATCTTGGATACCAGGTTTTGATGCATCTAGTGCTTTATCAGTTTCAATAAAAGGTGAAACATCTCCATCTACATTATCAATGGCACTAACATAGTTAGAAACGTCATTACTTCCATTAATAGGAACTTGTACTACATATCCTTTATCTACACCTACAACTTTAAATTCAGGTGCTTTATCATCAACTACTTCAACTAAAATTTCCTTAGTAGCAATATTTGATGAACTATCACTTGCACTAACAAGTACCTCATAAGTTCCTAACTGTTTAGTATTTACATTCTCTGCTTTAATATCAACTATCAAATCATCTCTTTCATCCTGATTATCTGTAATATTAATAGCATTTAAATCAAATTTTTCTCCATATGAAACCTCAACTCGATTAGAAACAATTTCCGGTGCTTCTTTATCTACTGCGGCATATCCTACTAACATAAATACTGCAACCCCAACAATAGGGATAAACATTGCTTTACGTTTGATAATATTTTCATTAATAAAATTATCCGTTTTTATCTTCATTAACTCACTTCCTATCTAAAACGTACTATTAGATTATAACACTTTTTTTAGATAAATGCAAATTCGCTTGATTTAAGCAATAAAATTTAAATTATCAAAAAAATAATTTAATATATAAAACATTAAAAATCTATTTTCTACGTTTTTTACCCTATAAACACATTTTTACCAATTTATATTTAAATAACCCTATAATATAAAAATACTCAGAAAAAGAAGTAGCCTAAACTACTTCCTTAAATACATTAATCTTCTTTTTTTCTAAGAACTTTAGCTCCTGCAATACTTAATAGTGCTAATCCTGCTGATGTTCCTAACATATTAACATCATCACCTGTTTTTACACTTGCAGTTGTATCACCATTATTTACTGGTGTACTTACTGTGTTATCAGTTGTTACTATTTGTAATCCGGCAATTGCTTTTTCTAATGTAACTTTTGCATTGTCTACTTCTTCTTGTGTTGCATTTGGATTTTCATATACTGCTTTTGCTTCATTTAATGCTTTTGTTAATCCATCAAATGTTGCTTTTGTATAATTTACTCCGTTTAATCCATTTGCTTGATTGATTAAGTCTTCTAATAAGCTCTTATCTGGAATTAATCTTAAGTTCAAGAATGCTGTTACTAATTCACTGTATGCTGTATTTACTTCTTCTTGCATTGCATTTTCATCATCATATACTGCTATAGCTTCATTTAATTCTGTTTCAAATGCTGTCCATGTAGCTTCTGTATATTTAGCAGCTTCTAATCCTGTAACTTTATCGATAAATGCTTTTAATGCTGTTTTATCTCCTTTTACAAAGTCTAACATATGCATTGCACTTGCAAGTCTGTCAAATGCATTATTTACTTCAACTTGTGAAGCACTAGCATCATTGTATACTGCATTAGCTTCATCTCTTGCTACTTTGAACTCATCAGCTACTGCTGGAATTAATTTAGCTAAATCTTCATCAGTAATTGCATTTGCTAAGTCTACTGCAATCTTTAATGCTGTTTTGTCAGTTTCTACCGCAGTTCTTTGAGTTGCAACAATTTCATAAATTATTGGTAATGGTTTAGTACTATCAAACTCCAATTTAACTTCAGTAATTCTTCCATCTACTGGTAATGTAACAACTTGATTATCTAATATACCAACTTCTCTCCATGTACCATTAATATCTTTCACGCTAACTTTAGCTTCACTTATATTATTTGGATCTTGAACAACGATTAAATCAGCTACGTTGTTAATACGTGACATTTGATAAGTTAAATAATCTCCATCTTCGATACCTGTTGGAGCAAAAGCAGTTGTTATATCTTGGTCACAAACTTTAGCATGAAGACCATCTGTATTAGAATCAGTAAGTTTAACTACATGATTCCCCATATCACCTACAGTTTGATTATATTCTACTTCAAATAATTGCACCCATACATCTTGTGATCCAGTTACAACATATCTTACATATCTTGCTTCTTTACCATTAGCATTTAAACTTGATACTTTATTAGCACCAACATTTTCATATTCTAGTGCTCCTACATCTCTCCATTCATTACCATCAACAGAAATTTGTACTTTACCATTTTTAATATAATCACCACTAGCAAAATAGGCAGTTATATCATATAAAGGCATTGCTGCACCAAAATCAATTTGAATGTATTGTCCTACACTTGGATTAGCATTATTCCAAAATTTAGTTTCTCTATTACTATCAATAATATTAGAAATATTATATGTTTGATAAGTTCCCATATTTGTACTTGCTGAAGCTTCAGTAGCATAAATAGGATTAATTTGAAGTGCATCAATAGTAACATCAATTGGCGCATTAGTATTATTTACTAATCTTACATAAGTTGTAGAAACTTTTGTACTCATAGAAATACCATTATCTTTACTAACTTCCGCTTTTTGCCAATCTAATCCATTAATTGAATATTCTAAATCTAAATCAGCTAAATTTGCACCTGTAACACTAATTTGTGATACATTGCGTGCTTGAGGTAAAATTACCCCTAAATATTCCCCATTATTTAATGTTGCGTTAACACCTTCAAGAATGAAATTACCATCAGTAACTGTTACTTCTTTACTTTCTAATCCATCAACATTAGTAATCATTTCAGCTACAGTTTGAGGGAATAATAATTCTCCTATTTTTTCATTAGCCGTATCAATTACAGTTCTAACAATCGGTTTTAAACTATGTGTACCTACTTCAACAACAACATTACGTTCACCTGCATCTTCTAAACGATTTACAGTATAATTACTCATTGCATCATAAGATTCTTGAGCAACACTAACGCGAGCTAAAGCTAAAGCACTATCTCCATCTTCAATTGCAATAAGTGCTTGCATTGAATTAATTCCTGCTATTGCTAATTCTCTATAAGCCCCAACAAATGGATTAATTTCTGTCTGTAACGCTTCATTTCCTACATCTTTTAATTTATCACAATCAGCCAAAATAACTTCAAATTCCTCAAGCAATACTTGTGCTGCTTCTTTAATATTAGTTCCACTACTTAACGCAACTTTTAAAGCATTAACTTTTTCATCAAGATATGCTGATTCATCCATTTGAATACCATCATTTAAATAACTAATATTTGAAGCAAAACGTTCAAATTCTTCCGCAATTTCAGGAACTAATTCTTTTATTGAACGATGCCAACTTTCCATATAATCATATGCATCAGTATTCCATGTATAATCTGCAATACTAAATAAAGAAACTTTTGAAGCTTCAGCTTGATTCATTGGATTTGAGAAAAATGAATTAACATTATTTAGATCAGTACTTAAACTATTCATAGGTCCCATTAATAATTTACCATCACAATAATCATTTACTGGATAGTTCCACCAAACCGCAAAGTCTTTATCAGAACCTATTTGTTGTTTTGGCCATTCATAAATATCTCTAGAAATATTTGACATTGTTCCAGAACCAGTCCACATTACTTCAACATCATCATGTAACGTTTCAACAAATGGTTTTAGATATCCTGTCATACTTGGACCCCAAGCAGCACAATATCTAGTTCCTACTGTAATCAACGGTTTTACATCACCTTTTACTTTTACAAATTCATCATCGATACGATTAATGAAATTAGCTTGAGCTGTTCCATTTTGATTATTAGAAATATCATCAAATAATACTCCAAATTGACGAACACCCAGTTCATATAGTTGCTCTAATTTATTTAATGCCGCTTGGAAATCTTCTTCACTATATAAATTAATATGATCTCCTGGGTGAATTGTCCAACAGAAATTAAAGTTACTATTCTTTCCAGCTTCCGCTAATTCAGCAATTTGAGCAGCTTCTTTTTCTGGATACAATTCTCTCCATTGAGCTCTATGATAAGGATCATCTTTTGGCGCATAAATATATGTATTCATCTTATATTTACCAGTATCACTCATTAAGCTCATTCTTTCTTCATGAGTCCATGGAATACCATAAAAACCTTCAATAAATCCACGGAATTCAATTTCAGGATAATCACTTACTACAATTTCTGCAAATTTATTATCAATACTTTGATCTAAAATTTGTCCAAGAGTGATAACTCCATAATATGCCCCATCAACATCTGCACCAACAATAGTAATTTCACCTTTACTATTTTCATCATCACTAGCAGTTAAAATATAACCTTCTTTTTGACTTAAGGCACTATCTTCACTAGCACACTCATCACAATGATCTTTAGATGAAGAAACTAAAATATTAGCTTTGTTTTCATCAATTTCTTGTCCAATAACATAAGAAATCCCATTATCTTTCAAGATTTTTTCTAATGCTGGTAAGGTTGCAGTTTCTTGTTCCCCATGTACTACAACATTAACTTCACCTTCTAAACTCATCCCCACATCTGACAAGTAAGAAACGCTTTGTGGTTTTGGATAAATATCTGCTGTCACATTTTCAGTAGCATTACTTACATTAGAAAGTGCTAAAATTTGACTTGGATTGGTTGCAATTAATGAAAAAACAAATGTTGCAGCCAAACCACTTTTCAATACTTTACTTGTTTTTCTTTTTACTTTCATTTTTATCTCCATTCCTCACATCTTTTATAGTTGTATTTTATTATCTATTTCCCTATTTCTATAACTGTATATGAAAAACTTTATATATCAAAACATATATTTACTTTCAATATACTCATCACTTCTCCTTTCTTTAAATATTTTAGATTGTTAAAACAAAAAAGACCACAGTAAAATATACTTAAACATAGTATAATTCTTGCGGTCTTGCCTATTTAAAGTAACAATCCTATTATCTTCCTATTCAATATTCTATCACTTTAATTATATAACATCAACTATATTTTAAAATTAAAACAATGTCACATAAATATGAGACATTGTTATTTTAGATATCAACTTTTTTCAATTGTGTTAATTCAATATCAACTTGTGTTAAATTCCCTAAAAAATCAACTAATACTTTTGCAATTTCTTTTTCAGTATCAATACTCTCTACTTTACCTCTTTTACCAACAAAAGGTCCATCAATAACATCGACCTCATCGCCTTCTTGAAAGTCCACTTCAACTTTAGTACTACTTAACCCCATCTTTTCTAAGATTGGATCTAACTCACTTTTTTGAAGAGGGAACGGTTTTGCTCCACCACCAGAAGATCCAATGAATCCAGTAACTCCAGATGTATTACGAACTACATACCACGCTTCATCAGTCATAATCATCTCTACTAAAACATAACCCGGAAACATATTTTTAGTTTTAGTGATTTTTTTACCATCTTTAATTTCAGTCTCTACATGTTCAGGAATAACAATTTGAAATAAAACATCCTGTAATCCCATTGATTCAATACGCTTTTCCAAGTTTTCTTTGACTTTATTTTCATGACCTGAATATGTATTAACTACATACCATTGTCTTCCTTCATCATTCATTCCAGTCATATTAATTTATCCCCAACGCTTTAAAAATAAGAGCAATTACTGCATCACCTGCAAAAAAGTATAATCCCAAAACAAAACAAAACAATAATACAATCGCAGAGTTTTGTGCTAATTGTTTTTTACTCAACCAACTAATTCTTTTAATTTCACTTCTAATTCCTTTTAAACTAAACCAATCTCTAAATTTCACATCAATACCTCCTACTTCGTTTCTTTGTGCAAAGTATGTTTTCCGCATTTTTTACAATATTTTTTTAATTCAAGCCTTTCAACATTCACTCGTTTATTTTTGGTAATTGTATAATTCCTAGATAAACATTCACTACATACTAAAATTACTTTTTGTTTCATATAATCAGCTCATTTCTATGCTATTATAATTTATCATAAATACATCAACTAGTCAAACAATTTTAGTTTTGACATCTTCTTTCGAATACGATAATTAGCATTATATATTTTTTTAATATCAATTTTCAACATTTTTGCAATTTCGATATTTTTATAACCTAGGGTTCGCTCTTTAGCTATAAATTGTTCTAGAACCGAAAAATTTTCTATCATAAATTCTTCTAATAATTCTTTTTGTTCCTTACTTTCAATACATACATCAGGTTGATACTGACATTTACTGTCCCGCACAACTTCAATATTAGCAATATTATTATTATCTCCACAATAACCATCTAATGAAAAATATGTATTTTTTATTTTCCTTAAACCTTTTTTCTTTTCATTTACAATAATCGTACTAATTGCTCGATGCATGATTAATGACATATAGCTTTTCACTAAGCCACCCTTATCAGGACGATATCCATCTAAATTTCTAAAAACCAAAATCACTATTTCTTGAATACAATCTTCACGTTCATTATAAAAAATCCCGCTATAAAAATAATACATCGGCAACATCAATTCAGCTTTCCAATAACAATACTTAATTAATAAGGCTTTGGCAATTGGATTGTTCTGTCGATACAAATAATACAATTCCTCCACATTGTAACCGTCCACGGTTACCTCCTTTCTGCTTTATAAAGGATTACGAGAATTGTACACTTGATATAAAATAACGGCTGTAGCAACAGATGCATTTAATGAAGTAACATGACCCATCATAGGTAAAACAACATTAAAATCACATGTTTTTTTAACAAGCCTTGAAATTCCAAAACCTTCAGAACCAATCACAATTACAAGGGGCATATTATAATCAATTTGACGATAATCTTGCGCATTATCAAGATCGCAGCCAACTACCCAAAAAGAATGCTTCTTTAAATCCTCCAGTGTTCTTGTAAGATTTGTAACTTGAGCAACTTTAACATGATCAATGGCTCCGGTTGAAACTTTTGCTACAGTTCCATTTAATCCCACACTACGATTTTTACCAATAATTACACCATCAACTCCAATTGCATCACACGTTCTTAGTATAGCGCCTAAATTATGAGGATCTTCTAAACCATCAAGCATTAATAATAATGGCATTTTTCCACTTGGAATACTAGCAAGTATTTCATCAACACTATAATATCGATACTCCTCAACCTCTGCCATAACTCCCTGATGCCTAACATTCCCTAACTTCTTGATAAATTCAGACTTATCGATTATTTTAATACGAATTTTCTTTTTTTTACATAGTTCTATTATCCTATTGTCTTTTATACTGTCTTGGATATATACAGTATATATGCTCTTTTCTCCTTTTAAAGCTTCTAATATTGTGTTTTTACCATATATATATTGTTTCATATTTTCCACCTATTTTCGTCTCAAATTTATCTCATGTTTATTTGTCACTTACATATTTCTTATATCTATCAAAAATAATTTTTAAACGTTCATAATCCTTTTGCAAATACAAAGTTCCAATAATAGCTTCAAATCCAGTAGAATGCATATGCTCAAGACTTTCATTTTTTCCTCCCTTAGTATTACGACCGCGTTTATAAATCCCTACTTCTGTTTCTGTAAAAAAACCTTCTGATATCATATCGTGCATAAACCTTGCATGAAAACTTGCTGAAACGTATTTAATTGCTTCTTTTTGAAAATCATTGGGCTTAACTAATTCACTTTCTTTAACCAAATAATCTCTAACCATCACTTCAAGAACACTATCACCTAAATACGCTAGTACCCCAGCATTAATTAGTTCTGGTCGCATTAAATTATCCCCTTACTAATTAATTCACTACGTAATTTATCAGCAACATCAAAGTTTTTAACCTCTTTTGCTTCAAGCCATTTTTTATATAACTCTAATTCATCTAAACTAAGTTGATGTGGTTGATAAACAAATCCAATTACCGTAACCATTTTCATCAATGTATTATAATTCATTAAAATTGACTCATCATCCTTTTCTTTAACACGCATCAATTGATTCAAAACTTTAACCTGATTTAAAATTTGAGTTAATGCTAGTGAAGTATTTAAATCATCTTCTAATGCATCAACCATAACATCGACAGTTTCTTTGCAATATTCATTTCCATCCAATCCATTAACTTGTAAATACAAAGACACAGTTTTAACAACATTATCAACCTTAGCTACTTCTTTTTTCACATTATTTAAAACCGCATCTGTTAAATTCAAAGGATTACGATAATGACTAGACAACATAAACCATTTATAAACATTGCATCCTAAATCATTTATCATATCTTTAGCCCAAATAACATTACCTAATGACTTAGACATTTTTTGGTTATCAATATTGATCATTTGATTATGCATCCAAGTATGTGCAATTGGATGATGATGACAAGCCATAGATTGCGCAATTTCATTTTCATGATGTGGAAATTTTAAATCTTGTCCCCCTCCATGAATATCAATTTTACCATCTTGAAATATATCATTAATCATTACAACACACTCTGTGTGCCAACCCGGTCTTCCTTTTGACCAAGGGCTATCAAAACGAATTCCTTCATCTGTTTTTTTCCATAATGCAAAATCTGTTGATTCCTCTTTTTTATTATTTTCATCAACACGTTCACTTGCTCCAGCAACTAGATCTTCAATCTTAATTCCTGAAAGCTGTCCGTATTCTTCTATTTTCGAAACCCTAAAATAAACATCCCCATCTACTTCATATGCATATCCAGTTTTTACCAAATCATCAATAAAGCTAATAATAGCCTCCATCGTATTAGTTACTCTAGGTGCATAAGTTGGAAATAGTAAATTTAAATCACGTCGAACATCTTCATAAGCTTTAATATATTTGTCAGTAAGTTCTTTTTCACTAATTCCTTCTTGTTTTGCCGCTTTAATAATCTTATCATCAACATCTGTAAAATTAGAAACAAATATTACTTTATATCCTAAATATTCAAATGTTCTTCTTAAAACATCAAAAACTATCATTGGTCGAGTATTACCTATGTGTACATAATTATATACAGTTGGACCACAAACATAAATACTTACTTCTCCATCACGAAGCGGTTTAAATTCTTCTTTTTTGTTTGTAAGAGTATTAAATAATCTCATAATTTCCTCCTTTATCAAAATACGTCTCAACAAATAAAAAAGCATATTATCATCAGGACACAATGTGCTATTCCACCCGATAATAGATGCTTTAAAATTACTATTAACGCTAGTTTACGTTCTTTCTTTTCAAAAGACTCAGACAAGGGCATTTCAACTATCTCCATTTAGCCATTTCCACCATCAAGCTATCTCTATAAACTTATAATAATTTACTCAACTTATCTATAATTTATATATATTACATATCTTAACAAAATATAATTTAAAATACAACTTATTTACCTGTCGACTTTGAAAAACTTTCTAAATATACTTTCATATCTTTTTTATTAGCATCAAAATCTTCTTTTGCTGCACGATAACCATAAATATAAGTATTATTATTACTAAAGTAGACAATTTCCATTGTTTTAATTCCTGTATCTTTATAAGTAAACACATACTCGTAAACACTTAACCCACTATCAAGAACTGGTTTCAATACTTCTATTGATGTTGCTCCACTTTCCTCTAGTTCACCAGTATATAACTCATTTTTGTCCTCTACAACATTATCACTATCATCTTTAATAACCTTAAAATACAGTGTGTCATTATCCTTAGAAAATTCCACAGTGCTTGCATCCTTAACATTAATTACAAAATCATTAGGATAATGAAAACTAACACCTTGATCTGTACGATATTCCTTCCCGGTTTTTTCAAGATTGACCTTTTCACTACGTGCTCCACAAGCAACAACAAGACTTAAACATAAAGTTGTAATAACTATTCCAATTATTTTTTTCATTATAACAACTCCTCTACTTATCTAATTGTACACAACCCTAGCAATTATTACAACCATAATTATTAGACATTTTTTATTAAATCATATTAAAATATTCTAGCGCATAAACAACCCCATCATCATATACACTTTTAGTAACAAAGTCGCTAATCAATTTAACATCTTCATGGCCGTTTTCCATACATACTCCAATTCCTACTAAAGATAACATTTCTATATCATTATGCCCATCACCAAAAGCCATTACTTCTTCTGACTTTAATCCATAATATTTCAATATCGCTTTAATTCCCTCTTGTTTGCCACTATTTTTAGGAATAACATCATAGCCATAATCATACCACTGTGTATACTTACAATTTTTAGTTAAAGACATAATATTTCCCATCTCATCAGATGAAACAAATGGATCAATCTGATAAACATCATGTTTTAAAGCTCTACTAATATTTTTAACAGGAGGCGTAGGAGTATTCAAAAATATTTGTGACTTTATTACAAAATTATCTACTAAATTTACATATAATCCATCTTTTTCTACAAAACAACATGCTAAATTATTTTGTATTATATATTCAACAACACTAGCTATATCCTGTTTATCAATAGGATTACTATATATCGTTTCTTTACTATTAAAACAATATCCTCCATTTAACGTTAAATATCCATCAAAAACTAACTGATCATTAATTCCTAACTGATCAAGCTCCAAAAAATGCCTTCCCGATGCAATAAACAACTTAATTCCTCGAGCCCTTAACTTTTTTAAAGCTTCTATAACCTTATTACTAACATACGGTTGCTCACTAGAAATAAGTGTCCCATCAACATCAAAAAAAACCGCCTTTATCATAAATTCCTCCATTTCCTCCTTATAATAGAAAAGACAGATTACTCTGTCTTATCCAACCAATGAATTAAAAACCTTTAAATAATGATTAGCACTTTCATCCCAATCAAGTTTAGCATTCATTGCTCTAATTACCATTTGTCGCCATGAATCATGATGATTATCATATACATCTAATGCATAATCAATAATTCTCATCATTTCATGAGCATTATAATTCATGAATCCAAATCCTGTTCCTTTATTTGCATATTCATTATATGGTTCTACACTATCTTTTAAACCACCTGTTTGGCGAACAATTGGAATTGTTCCATATCTTAAAGCCATCATTTGAGATAAACCACAAGGTTCAAATAATGAAGGCATCAAAAACATATCACATCCTGCATAAATACGACAAGATAATCCAAAATCATATTTTAGTTGTAAAGAAACCTTATCTGGATACTGAGACGCTATTGACTTTAAAGTATCTTCATAAACTTGATCACCTGCACCTAAAATAACAATTTGCACATTTCTATTACACATTTCATTAAATTGGTTAATAATCAAATCCAAGCCTTTTTGTTTAGTTAATCTAGTAACAATGCCAATTAAAGCAACATCTTTATTTTCAGGTAACCCAACCTCTTTTTGAAGTGCCAGCTTGTTTACCACCTTATTATCAAATACTGTATCAACATCATAATTCTTTACAATATCTTTATCTGTTTTTGGATTAATCACATCATAATCAACCCCATTTAAAATACCATATAAATCATATTTTCGCATTTCTAAAATATTTTGTAATCCTTCTCCATATTCTGGAGTTAAAATTTCTTTTGCATAAGTTGGAGATACAGTAGTAATAATATCACTATAGAAAATAGCAGCTTTCATCATATTTAAACAACCATCATTACGACAATTACCATTGTAATATAAATAATTATCCAACCCAAATAATTCACTTAACAACCTAGGATCTGCTTTTCCCTGAAAAGCAATATTATGAATCGTAAAAACAATTTTAATATTTTCATAATGCTCATAATAACAATATCTTTCTTTGTATAACATTGCAATCATTGCTGTTTGCCAATCATGCAAATGTAAAATATCTGGTTGAATATTTAAATGTGAAATTAATTCAAGTACTGCAAAATCAAAATATGCAAATCTCTCATAATCATCATCATAACCATATAATCCCGGTCTACGAAAATATTGTTCATTATCGATAAAATAAAACCTAACACCATCCAATTCATACGTAAAGACACCACAATATACTTTACGCCACCCTACCCAAATATCAAAATTAGTCACATATTCAATTTTATCAGCTAATTTCATATCTTGATACTTAGGCAAAACAACAATACTTTCAACACCTTTTTTTGCCATTTCTTTTGGCAAAGAACCTAGTACATCAGCTAGCCCTCCCGATTTAATAAACGGAGTAGCTTCAGATGTCGCAAATAATACTCGCATTAAACTACATCTCCTTCTTTAATATACAATGGTCTATCATATTCTCCATGTAATTCTAGTTGACGATGTACTTTAGAACTTTTATCCATAATAACGTTTTCCAAATGAGCTCCTGGATCTACAACCGCTCCAGAAAACAAAATACAATTTCTCACTATCGCACCACTACCAATAACAACATCACGTCCAATGATACTATTTTCTACTGTTCCATTTATAATTGCACCATTTGCAACAAATGATCTTTTTACATCAGATTGTGTTAAATATTTTGCTGGTGGTGTATCGTTAGTAATTGTATAAATAGGCCAATTACTCTTAAATACAGCTGACGAAATATCTAAATCTAAAAATTCTAATGAATATTGATAGTAATGTTCTAATGAATCTATGCAACGAGCATATCCTTTATATTCATAAGTATTAATTTGTTTTTCATCGCATAAATAAGCTAAGAAATCTCTTAAATTAAAGAACGAACTAATTTTTTTAGCTTGCTTCATAATTTTCAATAAAGTTTTAGTATTAATAACATACGTTTCAAGTGAAATACTACGATCCTTACGACTTCCTTTATTACGTTCAATCTTAGTAACAATTTTATTTTTAACTGTTAGACAGTCACATCCAATATACGCTTCATTAGCATCATGCACTTTTTTATAAACCATTGTAATTTCGGCCCCAGCTTTTTCATGAGCATCAATTACTTCACTATAATCCATAGTTGTAATAATATGAGCTGGAGCAATAACTACATAATCTGCTCTATTTGCTTCTAAAAAGGCAATATTTTCAATTAAATTGTTAATATCGTGATTATAATTAGGGTTATTGGCATATTTTTCATTATATAAGAAAGAAACACCCCCAGCTTTAGAGTTAAAATTCCAAGAATTTCCTCCAGCTAAATGTTTAAATAATGAACGCGGTTTTTTTTGAATCAAAACCCCTACAGCATCAATAGTTGAATTAGACATATTAGATAAAACAAAATCTATTAATGCATAACGTCCTAAAAAACTTACTGACGCTACTGGTCTTTTTTCTGTAAGCCCCACAAAATCTACATCTGAATGTAAATTTACTAATCCTATTGCTTTTACCATCTCTATTTCCTCCCCTATTAATTATCACTTACTAATGCAACATTTTTAGCTTCTTCATTAATCTTACTCTTAGCTCTAATTACAACACCTTCATCAACAATGGCTTTATATACCTCAGCACCTTCTTCAACTAATACTCCTGGCATTAGCACTGAATCAATTACTTTGGCACCTTCCCCAACATTAACATTATTAAATAGTACCGAACCTTCAACTGTTCCATTTACTAAACAACCTTGTGTAATCAAAGAATTTTTTACTGTTGCTTTATCTCCAATAATTTGAGGTTTACCTAAAGTGTCTTCAGTATAAATTTTCCAATCCTTTTTAATATTGTAAAGATCAAGTTCTTTGTCATCTAACAAGTCCATATTAGCTTGCCATAAACTTTCAACAGTTCCAACATCTTTCCAATACCCATTAAACTCATATGCAAACAATTTTTTATTGTCTTTCAACATATCAGGAATAATATTCATACCAAAATCATGTTTACTATCTTCTTTCTTTGCATCAGCAATCAAATATTTTCGTAATTCTTTATAAGTAAAAATATAAATTCCCATTGAAGCTAATGTAGATTTAGGATGTTCAGGTTTTTCTTCAAATTCATAAATACTTCCATCTTCATTAGTATTCATAATCCCAAATCGACTTGCTTCTTTCATTGATACATTCAACACCGCAATAGTTGCATCAGCCTTACGCTGTTTATGTGCTGTTAACATTTTATCATAATCCATTTTGTAAATATGGTCACCAGATAAAATCAAAACATATTCTGGATCATATTGATCTAGAAAACTAATATTTTGATAAATGGCATCTGCTGTTCCTGCATACCAAGTAGCACCAACTTTACCTCTTTCACGTGCTGGTAAAATTGCAGCTAACGATTGTTTTCCATCAAGTCCCCATTTAGTACCGGCACCAACATATGTTCCTAATAATACAGATTCATATTGTGTTAATACCCCAACAATATCAATTCCAGAATTAGCACAATTACTTAAAGGAAAATCAATGATTCGATATTTTCCTCCAAAATGAACTGCCGGTTTAGCTACTTTAGCTGTTAGAGCTTCCAGACGAGTCCCTCTCCCTCCAGCTAAAATCATGGCTACAATCTCTCTTCCCATTTTAAATACCTCCTTGTTCGATGTAAGCGCTTCTATATAATATAATTCTATCATAATTAAAAAATAATTTCGAGCTAATTATTGCAAAAAATAATTATATATCTTGTCACATATTATAATTCAAAAAGCTTTTTTTTAAAATATTATTATAAAATATTTATTGTATAAAAATCATGTTGATACATATATATGTATCGAGGTGAAAAAATGAGTCGTATAGCCTACAATCAAAGAGAAGTAGATTTACTAGCACGCCTTATTAGAGCAGAAGCAGTAGGTGAGGGAGATGAGGGAATGCTACTGGTAGGAAATGTTGTAGTAAACAGAGTAGCTGCCCAATGCGATGTTTTTAGAGACGTCACTTCAATTACCGAAGCAATTTATCAAAAAAATGCTTTTGCAGGAGTAGAAAGTCCATTATTTCAAGGTCCTGCTAATACTAAGGAAAAAGAATTAGCTCAAAAAACTATTGAATATTATCGACGTTCTCCAGCAACATATGCATTATGGTTTAAAAATCCTGGAACAAACGTTGTTTGCCCAGAAAAATTTTACGGCTATCTTGCAGGACGTTTTAAAAGCCATTGTTTTTATGATCCAGGCGAAGAGTTAAGATGTGATTTTTAAAATTTATTAGCATATTATTAAAAGGAGCGATAAAATGGATTATTTCGATGATTTAAACCCTTATCTTGTTCGACAACAAGAAAATCAAACAGAACCTGAACTACCACCAATTAATCCTGGTGCTGTTGGACAATCATATTTAGGCAATATACTTAAGCTAAATGTTGGTAAACTAGGTAAATTTTATTTCACTTATAGCGACAGTGAAAAATGGCGTGATAAAAGTTATATTGGAATTGTAGAAGATGTTGGTAGAGACTATATTTTAATTAAAGATCCTAATAGTGAAAAACGCTTTTTATTAAGTTTTATTTATTTGCTATGGGTAGAATTTGATGAAGAATTAGATTTTCAATTTTCTTATCGCTAATTTTTCATTTATAAATGTCAAATATTTATATATGGATATTTGACATTTTTATATACTAAAAAGAATTTCACATAATAATGAAATTCCTATTTACTTTTCATATATACAATAAAATTAAACACTATAACTATACACATTATCACAAATGCTATTTTAGAAATAAATGCTGATGTATCCAACAGCGCACTCCAATCTTGAATACTAACTAAATAATTATAATCATAAATTGTACAATACATAGCAAGTAATCCTGACGGTAAATTTAAACACTGTAACAATTTAACTTTTTTGTTTTTAAAATTAATGACATTAAAGCTAAAACAATAGCAATTATTCCAAAAATTAAAATTATAAAAAACATTTTTAAATTCCTTCACTTCCATTAGTCTATTTACAATTCTTTTCCATTATATAATTACTTAAATAAACATTATTTCGTATCACAACATTTTCCTTTACCACCTCATATCCTCTACTTTCAAAAAAAGGCTTTGCCGTAATAGAAGCATACGTAATAATCTTACAAGGTTTAACTTTCTTTTCTAATTCAACTAAAATCAAAGTTGCTATTTTCTTTCCTTGATAATCTTTATGAACATATAGTCTATCTAAATAACCGGTTTTATCAATATCTCCAAATCCAACTATTATATTATTTTCTAAAGCAACAATAGTATAATTTTTTTTAAATGATTCATCCCATTGCTTTAAATCAATATTCCCAGTTGCCCAAGCATCCAATTGTTTTTTTGAATAATCTTTGCTATTAATACTATGAACAGTATCATAAAATAATTGAGCTAAATATTTACAATCTGTAGATTTATACTTTCGTATGATCATTTAATTTCTCCTATCTTATTTTTGGATTTTCTTTTAGATATTTACGTACTTCACTAATAAAATGTAAAGAACCTGTTACAACAATATTTTTATAATTACCAATTAATTTATTTAATATATCTTTATAATTAATATCATCTGAATTTAAGCGTTCGTCATCAAAACTAACTTGGATCAGTGGATATTCTATCAACAATGCCTTCATTTCACAAACATCTTTATCACTTAAAGCACTAAAAACAATTACAATGTCCTCTAATTTTTGATCTTTTATTGTTTTTTTCAGTGCTAAAATACCATCAACATTATGTGCTCCATCTAAATAAATACTTCCAAATTTTTCAAACCTTCCAGGCCAATTAAAACAATCGATTGCTTGTTGGACAAGCTCTTTATCCAAATCAATTAGATAATTACATACATTTATTGCTAAAACTACATTTTTTACTTGATAACTTCCACCTGTTTTTAACACATATTCATTAGATAAGCAATTAAAAACATATGGATAATTAACCTCTTTAACATCACAAACATACAATTGACTATCATTAGTTTTACATACCTCTTTAAAAATATCGACTATTTCTTTGTTACTTTCGGTAGTAAAACATGGTTTTCTTGATTTAATAATACCAGCCTTATGTCTTGCAATCTCATCCAAACTATTTCCTAACATAAATTGATGATCATATCCAATATTAGTTATAACACTACAAATACTATCAATTACATTTGTTTTATCACATAAACCACCAATTCCCGTTTCAATAATTCGATAATCTAAATCCAATTCATCAAAATAACGCAACATAATCAATACATCAATTTCAAACATTGATAAATTTTCTTTTTTTATTATATCTTCTAATTCATTAATTATTTTAAGCAATTTATCATCACTAATCATATTACCATTAACACAAATTCTATCATTGTGAACAATCATATATGGTGATGTAAAGGTACCAACTGTATAACCATGTTTCATTAATATTTCTTTTATAAAATTAACGGTTGAGCCTTTTCCATTAGTACCAGCAATATGAATCATATTTTTTTGTTTTACATTAAAACTATATTTAGTAACTATTTCTTGAAATTGTTCAAAAGTTCTTTTAACTCTTTTCGATTCAATATAATCTAGGGCTTCTTTAATATCATTAAACATTTTCAATCTGCCAATCAATTGGTGTCATATTATTCTTAATCAAAAAATCATTTGCTTTACTAAAAGGTTTAGACCCAAAAAAACCACGATGTGCTGAAAGAGGAGATGGATGGGCACTCTCTAAAACTAAGTGTCTACTAGTATCAATGTATTGTTTTTTACTACGAGCGTTATTTCCCCATAAAATAAATACCATTGGCTTTTCACGTCTATTTAACGCTTTTACAATATTTAATGTAAAAATTTCCCAACCAATACCCGCATGACTATTAGCTTTTCCTTCTTCCACTGTTAAAACATTATTCAACAACAAGACTCCTTGTTTAGCCCATTTAGTTAAATCTCCATGATTAGGAATAAATGTATTAACATCATCTTTTAATTCTTTGTAAATATTAACAAGACTTGGTGGTATTTTAACTCCTGGATAGACACTAAATGCTAAACCATTAGCTTGATGAAGTTCATGATATGGATCTTGACCTAAAATAACAACTTTTACATCTTCATAATCACAAAGATTCAAAGCTCTAAAAATATTTTGACGTGGTGGAAATATTGTTTTATGCAAATACTCGTTTTCAACATAACTATGTAATTTTTTATAATAATCTTGTTCAAATTCAACAGCTACAATATCTTTAAATCTCATTGAATATATACCTCTCTATCACTTCGGCAACAACGCCCTCATTATTATCAGCCATAGTAACATAATCACAAATATTTTTAACATCTTCAGCTGCATTATTTGCTCCTACAGCTAATCCTGATGCCTTTAACATTGAAATATCGTTGTAATTATCACCTATTGCAATTGTATCTTTAATATCAATCCCTAATTTATTTGCTAAATCAATTAACCCTTTTCCTTTATCAATACCTAAGGCATTAAATTCCATATATTGATTAGAAGAATAACTAACAGTTACACACCCTTCTACTATTAAACTTAATTCTTTTTCTAAACGCATCAAAAAGTTTAAATCATTACTTTGATAAAGCATTTTACATATTGGTTTGTCTTTTAAAAATTCAATATCTGGTTTTTCAAAATAAACAGCATCTATTCTTTGTCGTTTTAACTTTTGTTTTTGATCATCATCAGCATTATAAATATATACCGTATCAATTGTGTTAATAAACTGACAAACATTATACCTAAGCCCTGCTTGAAAAATTTCTTTTACTTTTTCAAATGTCAAACCATTAAATTGAAAAATTTTATTATCTTTATTTTCACTAAGTACTGCCCCATTAAAAGAAATAACATATTCATCTTCAAGTTCATTTAAACCTAATTCTTCTAATTCATATCGTACTTGTTTAAAACCTCTTCCTGTCGCTAAAACAAATTTAATCCCATATTTTTCTCTTGCTTTTTTTATTGCATCACAATTCTTTTTAGCAATTCTGTGATTATCATCCAATAAAGTCTCATCTAAATCACAAGCAATTAACTTATATACCATTAATTTTCCTCCAAAATAAATTTTTCAATTACTTCCTTTACTGCGCCTTGATAATAATCTAGTTTCGTAACATAATTAGCTATCACTTTAATATCATCATTAGCACTACTAACACATGCACCTAAATTAGCTCTTTTAATCATTTCTAAATCATTATAATTATCTCCTATTGCAATCGTATCTTCAATTTCTATTTCTAAATATTTAGCCAACCAGGATAATGCATTACCCTTATTTACATTTAAAGCATTAAATTCCATATATCGATTAGAAGAATAACTTATCGCCACCCTTTTACATATATCTTCTTTAAATTCATCTTCTATCATCTTTAAATATTTAATATTTTTATTTTGATAAATCATTTTAGCAATCGGTTGATCTTTTAATAATTCAAACTCTTTTTCATCAATTATCTTAAATTTAGCTTTTTGTCTAATTTTACGAGCTACTTCTTCTTCATTAGCATTATATATATAACACATATCTAATGTAAAAATTAAAACACAAACATCATAATTTTTAGCCCTGTTAAACAATTCTTTTACATCTTCAAACAAAATGCTTTCAAAATTTAAAATACGATGATTTTTATTTTCAACTATTAATGCACCATTAAAACAAATAGAATACTCATTTTCTTTTTCATAAGTGCCAATTTCTTTTAAAATATCAAAAATCATATTATATGATCTTCCTGTTGCTACAACAAATTTAACTCCTTTATCTCGGGCCTTTTTAATCGCTTCACAATTAAAATAAGGAACATGATGATCTACTAATAGAGTTTCATCCAAATCTGATAACATTAATTTATACATAATCACTCCTAACTAGCGATAAAATAAATCCATAAAAATCGGGACTCTTTGACGCCATTGCTCTTCATTATGACAAGCATCTTCAAAAAATCTCACGTTAATTCTATCACTTTTTTCAATTAATTTATTATAAATAATTTCATTACTTTCATAATAAATTTTACTTATATAATCATCTCCATTTCCCTCATTTCCACCTAAATCCATATAAAAACACTCAATTGAACTTAAATCACTTTTTTCAATCAATTCACAAAACTCTTTTATATAAAACCAATAAGCACTTGAAAGAGATGCCGTCTTTTTAAAAATATATCCATACTTGATTGCAGCATATGTAGTAATAATTCCTCCCATCGAACTTCCCACCATAGCACAATCATCTTTATCGGTTGGAAAATGATTATCAATATATGGTTTTAACTGCTTAACAATAAAACGAATATATTTGTCTCCTTCACCACCAATTTTCAAATTCTCATTCCCATATTCCATTAATAAAATATCTTTACTAATAGGCCATGGCCCATATTCATCTTCTCGTTTATGTAAAGTAAAATTGCATGGGATAGCAACCATAATTATATCTAAATTAACACTTTTTACAAAATCATAAAATCCCCAACTAATCTTCATAAATGAATCTTCATCAAAAAAAGCATTTTGGCCATCGTTAATATACAAAACCGGATATCGTTTATTGCTTGTTTTATAATTATCTGGTATATATATCGTTATTTTTCTTGTTCTTCTTAAAGAACGCATATAAAAATTCTTTTCAACGAACATATTTTTCCTCCAATTAAAATCAGATTTAGAATTTAAAATTGATAAATATTTTATAAATCATCAAACATAATTTTATGATCTATCACTTAATAAAAATAAGCACAACGTGCTTATCATTTGACCTCAGGTATAATTGAAACTTGTTCTCCTTCACGAGTAAAAACATAATTTTCACGGGCATAACGTGCTACATAATCATCATCATTCAATAATTCAATTTCATTTTTCAACATTTCTCGTTCTTCTTCAATAGTTTCTTTTTGTTTTTTTACATCTGCCAGCTCATTTTTTCGCTGATAAACATTCATAAAACTATTAACTAGTATAAAGATTAAAGCACAACCACCAATCATGCACAAGAACCCTTTAATTGTTTTAAAAAATAATCTAGCGTTCATCTTATCACCCTCTTTATGTGTTTTATTATACCATCAACTTTCCTAAAAAGAAATAACATCGGTCTTAAAATATATTTTATCATTCGAATTATCAATTCAATTAAATAATACATATAATAACTATAATAATTCAAATATAAGATATACCCAATTAATATACATACAAAAAAATACATTCTAATTACACCATTATTAATTTTAAACAAACCTAAATAATATATATATCCAAATAATATTCCTATAGTTATTTGAATAACAATTCTTATCAAACGTTGATGATATTTATAAAACATTCGGTTAATAAGACTATATGCAAAAGTAAAAACAAAGCCAAAAACAAGTGAATATCCAATCACTTGTATCTGTTCAACCAAATTCATTATTTAAGCAATTTATTAAAAACACTTTCTTTTGCTTTAGGATTCTTTTTATTGGAAACATATGAAATCGAATCAATATTCCCCTTTATACTAACTTCGCATTTTTCCTGATCTAAACGAATCAAAGAAAGATCAGTTCCAGTTATATTCAAAAAACCTAATGAAGTTTCAATTAAAAATTCTAAAGAATCAAAACTTTCAATATTCTTAACCCCAGTTAATTCAATACTTTTTCGATCTTTTAAATAAACATTATGATAAGGCGTATGTTCAAATCGTATATTGTTATTATTATCCATATAATTACCTCCAATAAATAATATGAATCATCAGCATTAAATATTCAAAAAAGTACCAATTTATTTTAATTTCTTTTTTCTATTTTGATATTTAATTAATATTTCAGATTCACTATTATTCAGCTTAATAGCTAAAATATTTGTATCATTCAAATTAATGAAAAATCTCACATCACTTTGATTAATAATATAAAATTATTTTAAAACATAAAAACAAATGATATAACAAAATAAAAGAAGTAGCCTAAACTACTTCTTTAAATACATTAATCTTCTTTTTTTCTAAGAACTTTAGCTCCTGCAATACTTAATAATGCTAATCCTGCTAATGTTCCTACTAATGCATCATCACCTGTTTTTACACTTACAGTTGTATCGCCATTATTTACTGGTGTGTTTACTGTGTTATCTACATTTGATGGTGTACTTGGATTTGCTTGTAATCCGGCTATTGCTTTTTCTAATGTAGCTTTTGCATTATCTACTTCTTCTTGTGTTGCATTTGGATTTTCATATACTGCTTTTGCTTCATTTAATGCTTTTGTTAATCCATCAAATGATGCTTTTGTATAATTTGCACTATTTAATCCTTCTGCTTGATTAATTAAATCTTCTAATAAGCTCTTATCAGGAATTAATCTTAAGTTCAAGAATGCTGTTACTAAATTAGTATATGCTTCATTTACTTCTGGTTGCATTGCATTTACATCATTATATACACCATTTGCTGCTGTTAATGCACCATCAAATTGTGTCCATGTAGTTTCAGTATATTTAGTTGAATCTAAATCACTAACTTTATCAATAAATGCTTTTAATGCTGTTTTATCTCCTACATAGAATTCTAATTTTTGCATTACACTTGCAAGTCTATCAAATGCTGCATTTACTTCATCTTGAGTTGCACTAGCATTATTATAAATTACATTTGCTTCATCTCTAGCTGCTTTGAATTCATTAGCTACTACTGGAATTACTTTTTCTAAATCTTTATCAGTTATTGCATTTGCTAGCTCGATTGCAATCTTTAATGCTGTTTTATCAGCAATATCAACAGCATCATAAGTTAAACCGTAACCAATTGAATAAACAACTTCATCACTAAATGATCCATTTTCAAATTTATTAACATCTACTGGTAATTTACCAGTAGCTGCATGTCCTCCAAAAATAACTTCGATTCCTGCTGGAATATTTGGTCCAAATGCACTATCAGGAGTTAATCCTTCTGTTGGATCCATTCCTTTATTACCATATACTGCTGCAACAGCTTTAGCATTTGGATAATTAGCAACATCATATGGTTTTGAAATACTCAATACTACAGCATCTTTATTTACTTCATTTGCATAATTAACAACTTCAGTTGGAACTCTTGTTAACCAATGTGTTTGTTCCATTTGTGCTGCACTACCTATTTCAGAAATAACGATAACATAATCAGCTGAGTCTATCTTATCTTTTAAATCAGCAATTGTTGTATTACTATTGTATCTAAAACTTTCATACGATACATTAGAACTAATTACATTTTCACCAATCAAACGACGCATACTTAATTCCATACCTGGTAATTCATTATCATATGCTCCTAATAATAAAACTTTTTCCCCATCTTTTGGTCTTAATGGTAAAATATTATCTTCATTTTTAGTAATAGTTACTGCTTGTGCTGAAACTTCTCTTTCAATATCACGGTTTTCTTTTGAGCCAACTTGTTCATTAGCATTTGCTAATTTTTCTTCCCATGTTCTTGTATCATCAGCATAATCTAAAATTCCGCGATTTTCTTTAAGAGTTAAAATTCTTCTAACCGAATCATTTAAATCATCTTCAGTTATTGTTCCTTCATTTATAGCATTCTTCACTTCAGAAATAATAGTATCTAATTTAGCTACATCAGCTTTAGAACGTAAAATAGTTGGCATTAAACAAATATCAACATCTGCTTGAATTGCCATAATAACAGCTTGTGCTTCTCCGAAGTTTTTAGCAATTGCATCCATATTCATTGCATCTGTAACAACTACACCATCAAAATTCATCTTTTCTCTTACTACACCTTTAATAATATCATCTGACAATGTAGCCGGAACATAAACCTCACTACCATCTGCAATTGATTTAACTGTATCTTTTTCAATTTGTGGATATTGAATATGAGCAGTCATTAACATATCTACACCATTATCAACAGCTGCTTGAAATGGTATTAATTCTAATTTTGATAATTCTTCATATGATTTATCAACTAATGGTAATCCTGTATGAGAATCTGTTGCTGTATCCCCATGTCCAGGAAAATGTTTTGCAGCAGTAGCTACATTATGTTTTTGCATCCCTTTCATCATCGGAACCCCTAATTCAGCCACTAAATTAGGATCACTAGAAATTGAACGCAACCCAATTACTGGGTTATTTGGATTATTATTAGTATCAAATGATGGCGCAAAGTTAACATTTATTCCAAGCTCATTTAACTCACGCCCAATAACTTCTCCAACATCATTAGCTGCTTCAACACTACGAGTAGCTCCTAAAGCCATGTTTCCTGGTAAAGCAGTCCCGCTACCTAACCTATAAACAATTCCCCCTTCTTGGTCAATTGTAATTAATAATGGTAAATTCCCATTACCTGCTTTATTTGAAATTGCTGCTTCTTGTAAATCATTTGTCAATTTCAAAGTTTGCTCAGTTTCTTTAACATTATTTGCAAATAAAATAACTCCACCAAAATCATAATCATCAATGATTTTAGCTACTTCATCATTCAATACTGTTAAATCACTTACAGCAGTTTCCCCTTCTTGTTGCCATTGTCTAAAATCTGGCATAATCATTTGGGTAATTTTTTGATCAAGTGTCATTCCTTCCATAATTTGATCAATACGACTTTGAGCGTTGACCAAACTAAGATTCATTGTTGCCCCAATTGTCATTGCTAACGCCAATGACGAAGCCAATAGTTTTCTCTTCTTCATTTTCCCTTTTCTCCTTTCTTAAAGCGCAGAAAAAGTATACGCTTACAACAATATTGTAAATTATATCCTAGTACAAAGCAACTAAAAGCACTTAATAAAAAAGAAGTAGCCTAAGCTACCTCTTTTTCACTAATTTTCTTTTCTTCTCAACACTGTATATCCAGCTACACTTAATAATGCAATTGTTGCAAACATTCCTACTAAGCTTCCATCTCCTGTTTTAACACTTGCAGTTGTATCACCATTATCTAGTGGTGTACTTACTGTGTTATCTACATTTGATGGTGTACTTGGATTAGCTTGTAATCCAGCAATTGCTTTTTCTAATAAGTCTTTTGCATTATTTACTTGTTCTTGAGTTACATTTGGATCATCAAATACTACTTTTGCTTCATCTAATGCTTTTGTTAATCCATTAAATGTTGCTTTTGTATAGTTTACACTATTTAATCCTTCTGCTTGATTAATTAAGTCTTCTAATAAACTCTTATCTGGAATTAATCTTAAGTTCAAGAATGCTGTTACTAATTCTTTGTATGCATTGTTTACTTCTTCTTGCATTGCATTATCATCGTTATATACAACATTAGCTTCATTTAATTCTTTTTCAAATGCTGCCCATGTATCTGTTGAATATTTACTTGAATCTAATCCTGTAACATCATCGATAAATGCTTTTAATGCTGTTTTATCACCTTTTACAAAGTCTAACATATGCATTGCACTAGCAAGTATATCAAATGCTGCATTTACTTCATCTTGAGTAGCACTTGCATCATTGTAAATAGCATTAGCTTCATCTCTTGCTGCAATGAATTCATTTGCAACTACTGGGATTACTTTTTCTAAATCTTTATCAGTAATTGCATTAGCTAAGTCTACTGCAATCTTTAATGCTGTTTTATCAACTTCTTGAATATCTTGATCATATAATATTTTTGCATAATCAATTTCAATATCGCTTGAAGTTGAATTTTCATTTTTGTTTCTAGTTGCTGATACTTTAATTGTATGTTGACCATATTCTAATCCAGTAACAGAGAATAATAATTGTTGATATAAAGTACTTGGATTATAAGCATCAACTTGAATTACTTCTCCATCATCTACAGTAATATCATAGATTCCCATCATTGTATCTTTATTTCCATAAAGTTCAATTCCTGTTCCTTCAAATGTAATTGTGAAATATGGTACAATATCTCCTTCTTGATAACGAGCCCAATTGAACCAATGTTCATCTCCATTATAGAAACGATCTAGATATCCTTGACTTACGCCCCATTCACCAACAAAGTTAAATTGATCTACACCTGTTCCAACTTCTGAATCATTAATAATTTTATTTGATTCAACAAGTTGATCCATAACTACTTCTAATTTATCAATCATTGCATTAATTTGATCTTGTGTTGCATCTGCAGCTAATCCTTTTGCTTCTTCAATTGCTTTAGCTAATACTGCATAGCTAGCTTCTGTATAAGAATCACTTGGTAAACTTTCTGCTTTTTCTAATGTATATCCTAATAATTGTCTATTAGGCACTTCTTCATCAAGAAGTTCGCATTGAGCATATAACATATAATGATCAGATAAACCTTCATTTACTGTTTCTACTGTATTAATTTTGATATTTCTAGTTGTGATAATGTTATCTATTTCACGACGTGCACCTTCTGCAGTATCTCCAATAGTTTCTAACCATACATCATCTTTACCATTTGCAATATTGTAATTTCTTAAGAATGGATAGAATTCTGAATTAGAATCACCTGTATTGAAATCACCTGTTAAAATCTTGTATGGTGTTGGATCTGCATCCATTGCATTAATAATAGTTTCGATTTGTTGTCTTCTTATATCTGAATCTTCATAAGAAAGATGTGTACTATAAATAGCAATTGTTTTTCCATCTTTTTCAAATTCTGCACGAGCATAAGCTCTTCCTTCAATACCTGGTAGGCTAGGTAATGATGCTCCAGATTGTCCACTTAATTCATTTTGTGAAACAATACCAACACCATATTCTCCACCACCATAATCAATTGCTTTTTGGAAATGTGAATAACCAAAGTAGCCTTGATTTACAAATTCTTGCATCATATCGTAATTATTACGACTTGTAAATACATCTACTTCTTGCACACCTGCAACAGTAATTTGTTTTTCTTCCATCAAATCACTTATTGCAGCTATATTTGGATGTCTATTGGCTGCAATGTTAAATGAAGCAATATTAATTTCATTTGATTTTAATTCTTTCTTCAATCCTTCTCTTGCTTTTACTAATGCATAATAAGCACTATTAATTTGAGATTGAGTTGCTTCATCATTAGCATATACTTCTTTAGCAACAGCTAATGCATCTTCCAATTCTTTCCATGATTTTTCTGTATATTCGTCTTTTTCTAAACTTTCAGCAGCATCAATTTCAGCTTTTAATGTTTCTTTTTCAATTATTACTACAGAGCCATCATAAATTGCTTTGATTTCTTCTGCTTCTAAAGCACGATTATATATATTAAGTTCATCCATAGAACCACTCATGTTTCCAGGACTATTAATATCATTATTTACTGCTGCTCCAATTCTTTGTACCGGACAATTAATAGTTGTAGATACTTTATCAATATATTGACCATCAACATATAATGATGTTCCAGTAGAATCACCTACAAACGCTACATGTTTCCATTCACCCTCTGAAAGAGAATAATCAAAACTTGAATCAACAACACCATAAATACTAACTCCTAACTTTTTAGTATTTTTGTATTGTTCTAGTTTAATATCTCCTTCACTTCCACCAAATAATACGGCATTTGTATGTGGATTAGTTCCATTTTTTACCCAACAAGCAACTGTCCAGTCACCTTTTACCTTACCTAATTCTAAATCTACATAACCTTTTCTATTGAAATCTAAAGCTTTTCCGTTAACACCATCTGTCCAGCCTACTTCTCCTTGGAAAGTTCCAATATACTTACCTTCTGTATCAGTAATTGTATTACCTTTACCTTCATCTAAGTTCCACATTCCATTTACTGGTTCATATGGTACTTCCCAGATATCTTCATCCTTATTGAATTTGATTCCCTGGTTTTCTAATCTTTCTCCATGAGCTATTAATCTTGGCTTATATGTATCCCAGCTTCTTAATTCCTTTGGTGTCCATCCTATTTCTGCATGGCTTAAGATCTTTGGATATGCCATATAGTCTAAATGATCATTGTTTGCTAATGTTTCTGACCATAAGCATGCTTCGATTCCTACGATATTTTCTTTATCTCCATAGTTTGTTGGATCCCAGCTGTATGTATCTTCGATTGAATTGTATCCTGCCCATTGTAATCCTAATTCACAGCTTGCATCATATTTCATATCCATATATGCATAATCTGCTGGTGAAACTACATATTTGATACCATCTTTTAATTTCGCATTTCCTGTTGACCAGAACTGTGTTACTGTTCCTTCTTTATCTTCTGCTACACCGTCATAGTTTTGCCATCCAATTGGTGTCTTTCCGTACTTCTTAGCTATTTCTGTTACTCTGTTCATGAAATATGCATAATCTTCTGATGATGTTGAATGTGCTTCATCTCCTCCGATATGGATATATTTTGATGGTGAGATAGCTGCTACTTGTCTAAATACTTCATCGATGAATTCATATGTTTTTTCATTACGGCATTCAAATGTTGAAAATCCTACATCAATTCCTTCATATGGCTTAGTATTGTCATAGTTTCCTGAATGTGGTTTTCCATCTTCACTGCTGTTCAAGAAATTCAATGATACTAATGCTGCCCATGAATGTCCTGGCATATCAAATTCTGGAATGATTTCTACATATCGATCTGCAGCATATGCTACGATTTCTTTATAGTCTTCCTGTGTATATTGTCCGGCTTTGATTCCATTGATACTTGTTGAAGTTTGAGCTCCAATTGTATTTAGTTTTGACAATGATTCACCGTACATTTCACCTTTGATCTCTAGACGCCATCCCTGGTCGTCACTTAAATGAAGATGTAATTTGTTCATTTTATACTGAGCCATATTATCGATATAGCGTTTTACATCTTCTACTGAAAAGAAGTGTCTTGTCACATCAAGATGTGATCCACGATATTCATATTCAGGTTTATCATTAATAGATGAACATGGAATAACCCAAGATACCCCTTCTACTAATTCTGTTTTTTCGATATCAGCTGGTAAAAGCTGTCTTACAGTTTGAACAGCCATAAATGCTCCAGCTGGCTGATTTGCTGTAATTTCCACACCAGCTTCTGTAGTTTTAATCTTATAGCCTTCTTCACCTAAATCGCTTTCTGAATCTGAAATTACGATAGCGATATTTCCAGTTCCTTCATTGTCCCCTTTGATAACAGGAAGTTCATATCCTGTAGAAGGTCTAAGCTTGCTGGCAAGATATTCCCCAACATTTTCATATAATTCATCAGTTTGTTTATCATCCAAACCTTTGACATAGATATTTGTGTCTTCACTGATTGTAAATTTGTCTTGAGTTACCTCATAATCTACTGGAAGAGGTATTAATTGTCGTTCCAGACTAGCAGGTTCCTCTACAGCATTAACCGGCTGTATAGGCATAGCAGTTACAGTAGTAAAAGACATAAATGCAGCTAATGTTAGTGCCAACATTTTTTTCATTTTAAATTTTTTTATTAAACTCATTTGCCTTTTCCTTTCTTTAAAAATTAATTTTTAAATATCCCCGTAATTACCATAACTGTACTATAAATAAAATTTCCACCTCCTTTTTCTATGTTATTCAAGGTCATGCCTACCTAAAGTAACATCCCTCTCTATAGCATGTACTAACATAAGTATAACACTGAAAAAATATTTTAAATATTTAAAAAAAATGTAATATAAAATACAATTTTTTTATCTCATAATCATAACCACGCCTAAAAGACGTGGTATGCACCCGCCCTGTAAGGGCATGCTGTTGCGCTAGTCATTCGACCACTGAACGCCTTGACAGCCGCAACGTCATTTACTCACTGACCCTCAAAGGGTCTTTTACTTTTTTTCTTTTTCTTGTACCCATCCACTGGTTCTCCTGTGAACGGGTCAATAAATTCTTCCATACTCATTTGATCACTCAACTTATCTTCCGCTAACTGATTTTGAATATATTCTCTCACTGTCTTCTCGTTCTTTCCTACTGTATCTACAAAATAGCCTCTTGCCCAAAATTTTCTATTTCCATATTTATATTTCATACTTGCATGACGATCAAATATCATAAGCGTTGACTTGCTTTTCAGGTATCCCATAAACTCCGCCACAGAATACTTTGGTGGTATTTCTAATAGAAGATGAATATGATCAGGACATAACTCTCCTTCTATCAGCTCTACTCCCGGTTTTCTTTCAATTAAGGTCTTTATAATTAATCTTATATCATGTCTTAATTTATTGTATATTACCATCCTTCTAAATTTTGGTACTATTACAATATGATATTTACATCTATATGATGCATGTGATAAACTTTTTGTGTCTTTCATAGACTAACCTCCTCGTTATTTTATTTGCAGCTGCCAGGCTACAATTATTATATCACGAGGAGGTTTTTTACCCAGACGCTAAAGCTTTATTGTTACCACGCGCATAGCACGTGGTTTTTGTTTCACAATAAAAGGTACCTGCATACAGGTACCTTCATCAATTAAATTTTTTGTAAAAATGTTCGATATGCTAAATACGCTTCATAAACATCAACTTTACTTACAATTTCCATTGGTGCATGCATATTTAAAACCGCAACTCCAGCATCAATAACATTCATATTATAATTTCCAAGAATATAAGCGATAGTTCCGCCACCTCCTTGGTCAACTTTACCAAGCTCTGCAGTTTGATAATAAACATTTTCATCATCTAAGATCTTTCTAATTTGAGCAACATATTCAGGGTTCGCATCATTTGATCCACTTTTACCACGAGACCCAGTATATTTGTTAAAAACAATTCCTTTGCCTAAATAAGCAGCATTTTTCTTATCATTAACACTTAAATATAAAGGATCTACTCCTGCACTAACATCACTCGATAACATTTTTGAATTAGCCATCGCTTTTCGTGTTTTAATAAAACTGTCAACATCTTGTTTAGATAACAATTCACTAACTATATTTTCAAAAAATAAAGAATGTGCTCCGGTTGCTCCAACACTTCCGATTTCTTCTTTATCTACTAATATACAGCAACTAGTATATTCTGGTAAGTCAATATCCAAAATAGCCATCAATGATGTATACGCACACACTCGATCGTCATGTCCATATCCTGCTACCATACTACGATCAATTCCATAATCACGTGCTTTACCACTTGGTACAATTTCAATTTCTGCACTTAAAAAATCTTCTTCTTCAAAATCATATTTTTCTTTTAAAATTCTTAACACATTAGCTTTAACTGTATCTTTTTCACTATCTTTTAATGGCATACTTGCTACAGTAACATCTAAATCTTCACCTTCAATTACCTTAGCAGCCTCTTTTTTCAATTGATCAGCTGATAAATGAACTAATAAATCACTAATTCCAACTACTGGATCATTTTCATCTTCACCAATATTTACATCAATTACGGTTCCATCTTTTTTTACTACTACCCCAATCATAGATAAAGGAATTGTAACCCATTGATATTTTTTCACACCTCCATAATAGTGTGTATCCAATAAAGCAAATCCCTCACTTTCATATAGCGGATTTTGTTTTAAATCTAGTCTAGGTGAATCGATATGCGCCCCTAATATTCTAAGCCCTTTTTCAATTGGTTGTTTACCAATTACAAATAAAGCAATATTTTTATTCATATTAGTTACATAAACCTTATCCCCTGGTTTTAAAATATCAACATCATCTAGATTTTTATATCCTGCATCAATTGCTTTAGTAACTACTTCTTTGACACATAACCTTTCTGTTTTTCCGTTAGTAATAAATTTTTTATATCCTTCATTAAAATCCATTATTTTTTGGATTTGTTTATCATCATATTTTTCCCATGCATTTTTTGCGTACATATAATTCTCCTTTCATTTCTTTATACTATAGTATACCAATTTCCAATATTTCTCAATCAATATAAATAAATATATAATAGATAACTTGTTAATTCATATCATTAATTATAAAATAACATAAAAGGAGGGGATATTTTATGGAGATAATTAAGATCAATAATTTAACTAAAGATTATGGTAATGGAAAAGGTATTTTTGATGTTACTTTCACAATAAAAAAAGGGGAAATATTTGGTTTTTTAGGACCTAATGGCGCAGGTAAAACAACAACTATTAGACACTTATTAGGTTTTATAATTCCAAAAGAAAAAAAATGCATAATTAATAGTCTTGATTGTAATAAAGATATTGATCTTATTCAAAAAAAGATTGGATATATACCTGGTGAAATTAATTTAATGGAAGAAATTAGCGGTATTCAATTCATTAAATTCATGGCTGATTATCGAGGTATGAAGAATTTAGGAAGAGCAAATGAACTTATTAAGCGTTTTGAACTAGATCCTAAGTGCAAGATTAAAAAAATGTCTAAAGGAATGAAGCAAAAAGTAGGCATAGTTGTTGCTTTTATGCATGATCCAGATATTTTAATTTTAGATGAACCGACAAGCGGATTAGATCCATTAATGCAAAATGAGTTTGTAAACCTAATTCTTGAAGAAAAAAAACGTGGTAAAACTATTTTAATGTCTTCACATATATTCGAAGAAGTTGAAAAAACTTGTAATCGCGTAGGAATTATTAAGCAAGGAAAAATAGTTAGTATTGAAGATATCGATACTTTAAGAAAATCTAAACATAAAATATATGCTATCACCTTTAAAAACATTAAAGATATTGATAGTTTTAAAAAAGAAAATTTTTCTATTAAAAACATAAATAATAATGTCGTTGAAATCGTTATTCAAAATGAAATCAATGAACTTATTGCCTGTTTGAATAATTATCAAATTATAAATCTAGATGTTGTTAATCAAAGTTTAGAAGAGATCTTTATGCACTTTTATGGAGGTGAAATTGATAATGTTTAATAAAGCTTTATTTAAATTAGAATGGAAAACAAATTATAAAATTTTAATTATTTTTTGTTTAATCCTAATTATGTATACAACAATTATAATAAGTATGTATGATCCTGAATTAGGCTCTGCATTAGAAGTTTTTTCAAAAAGTATGCCCGAAATCATGGCAATGGTAGGAATGAGCGGTACACCTGATACTTTAGTTGATTTTATTACTGAATATTTATATGGATTTATTATGATTGTTTTTCCTTTAATATTTGGAATTATACTTTCATTGAGATTACTTGTAAAAAAGGTTGATAATGGGGTAATGAGCTATTTACTTAGTAGCGGTGTAAAACGTACAACTGTATGGACTACAGAAATGTTAGTAATTGTATCTAATATGTTTGTATTGATTTTGTTTTGCACTGGACTAGGAATTATATGTTCACAAATAATGTTTCCCGATAAATTAGATATTTTTGTATATATTTCAATCAATATTGGGGTATATATTTTACACTTAGCTCTTTTAGGAATTTGTTTTATGTGTTCAAGTATTTTTAATGAATATCGTTTAGCTACATTATTTGGGGCTGGTTTTCCAATTATTTTTATCTTAATTCAAATGTTATCAAATATGGAAGGTAGTATGGAGTGGTTGAAATATATGACGATTCTTACTTTATTTGATTCTAATAAATTAATAAGTGGAAATAATGAAGCCTATTTGATGCTAGGAGGATTAGCGATCATCGCTATTATTTGTAGTATTATTGGTGCAGTCGTTTTTAAAAGAAAAAGTATGTCATTATAAAAGCAAAGGTTGTTATGCCTTTGCTTTTATATATTACGTTCAATTCTTTGTTCATTAATTATCTCATAAAGCATTGTACTGTCTTCTTTTAATACATGCTCTTTTAGTTCTTTAACTTTAACTGTTAATAAGCTACGTCCAAATTCAATCTCAATTTCATCACCAACTTTAAGTTTAGTGCTAGGTTTAGCTATTTTTCCATTAACTTTAACTCGTGAACTTTCGCTTATTTCTTTAGACAAAGTTCTTCTTTTGATAATTCTTGAAACTTTTAAAAATTTATCTAATCTCATTTTATTTACTCATCACCGTAGTAATAGCTGGAACAACTTGTTTTTTACGAGAAATAACACCATTTAATGTTGCTTGATAATCATTTAAGCTAATATCAAATGCCTGTTCAACCAATTGTGGTTTTGGTCCAGCTACAAAAATTTCACTATTTGCATTGATAATATCTGTTAATAATAGTAATGTAAATTCTAAATTATTATCTTCAGCGAATTTATTCATATATTCTAACATTTCTTCTTTGTATGGTAAAAAGCCTTCAATATCCATTGAATTAACTTGTCCAACTCCTACAGTTCCTGTTTCAAATGAAAACTTTTTAAAATCTTGATTAAAAATTTCCTCAACTGTCTTACCAACTAATGAAGTTCCTGCTTTAAACATTTCCATAGCAAATTCTTCAATATCAACGCCCGCAATTTTAGCTAACTTACGTGCTGTTTTAGTATCAACAGGTGTACATGTTGGTGATTTAAATAATAATGTATCAGAAATAACTGCCCCTAATAACGCTCCTGCAATAGATTGTGGTATTTCAATATCATTTTCATCAAAGATCTTTGTAACAATAGTTGCAGTTGAACCTAATGGTTCACCTCTAAATAATAAAGGTCCCACAGTTTGAATATCAGCAACTCGATGATGATCAACAATTTCAAGAATATCAGCTTCATCAATACCTGGAATTGATTGCCCTCTTTCATTATGATCAACTAAAACAACCTTTTTTCTTAAACCTTTCAATAAAGCAAAACGAGAAATACTACCTACACAACGATTATTTAAATCAAGTACAGGATAACTACGATATCTAGTTTCACTCATTACTTCTTTTACATGATCTAATGTATCATCAGTAGTAAATAGTTTTAAATCACCTTTTTGCATAATATATTCAACTGGAATTGCTTGAATAATTTGTTGTGATGTTAAATATGTATTATATGGTGTAGAAATAACACTAATTCCTTTTTCTTTTAATTTATCTAACATAGTAGCATCAACATCTAAAGAACCTGTCAAAATAATTAAAGATACATCTGCTTCAATCATTGAATTAACTGCATCTTCACGATCTCCTCCAACAATAACAATATCACCAGATTTAATACGCTTTTTAGCTTCTTCACCACGCATTGCCGCAATATGTAAATCACCTTCAATAAATTTTAGATCTTGATTTAAATAAAGAATTGAAGCTTCTAATGTATCAATGACATTTTCAATTGGTGTATGAGCTTCTTTTAGTAAACTGCTATCCCATTTTTCCATATATCCTTCAACAATATTAGAAGTTGATAATAATCCTAACAATTGTCCATGATCATCTAAAATTGGAGCAGACTTTAAATTTTGTTGCTTCATTAAAGACCAAGCTGTTTTTAATGTCAACTCTTTAGAAAAAACAGTTACTTTATCATAATTTAAATCTTCAACTTTTTGTTTAACTGTTTTTAATAACATTGGGATTTCAATATGAAATCTCTTTAAAATATATTCAGTTTCACGATTAATTTCTCCTAATCTAACAGGAATCGCATTATAACGATCAAGTGCTTTCAATAAATAAGCATAACCGATTGCTGAACAAATAGAATCTGTATCGGGATTTCTATGTCCACTTACATAAACTAATTCTTTCATTTTAACCTCCTATTTTTCCATCTTTTTTAAATAACGATAAACTGTCGGTTCAGAAACTGCTAGTTTTTCTGCAACTAACACAATCGCTCCTTTAACCTTAAAAGTTCCTTTTTCCTGTAAATATTTTACAACTTTTATTTTCTCATCCACATTTAAACGTTCTGCCAAGAAATAACTAGGAAATCCCATTTTTTCAAGGCATTCTTTAACATACATATCAATCATTTCATCTAAAGGAGAAGATAAAATTTCAACTGGATTGTCCATTTTAAACTCAATATCTTTTTCATCTTTAATCCCTAAAATTTTCTTGATTGTAGAAGTCAAATATTCAAAATCAGAGATATTTACATTAACACATAACATCCCTACTGGCAACTCTTTACCTTCTTCTTTAATAAAGTAAGTAGCTGCTCTCATTAACTTACCATCAGGTCCAGTTGTCTTATAATTTAAAACATAATCATGATCTAGATATTGTTTATCATCTAAATAATGCATTGATAAATTAGATAACTTAGCTCCTATTTCCCTTCCAGAATTATGATTATTTGCAATTGCAACAATTTCTTGCTCTTTAGAAGTTAAATCATGTAAAGCAATCTCTACATTATCCCCTAGAGCTTTTCCTAAGAATTCTACCATTGCTGC
Organism: Thomasclavelia spiroformis DSM 1552; assembly: GCF_025149465.1. Taxonomy (NCBI): domain Bacteria; kingdom Bacillati; phylum Bacillota; class Erysipelotrichia; order Erysipelotrichales; family Coprobacillaceae; genus Thomasclavelia; species Thomasclavelia spiroformis. Next base: position 2,326,822 of record NZ_CP102275.1, read on the forward strand.
ATATGGCTCTAAGTATTTATACATCTTTACTTATCACTCCTTCATTGCAATTATACACGAATATTAAAAAAAATAGTAGCGTTTTTTATCACGATAATAAATTCTTTTATTTCAAAAGTTTTTACCCAAACAATATGCTCGTTTTAAATTATTATTAAAATTATTACTTCGATTTACATAATCTCTAGACATTCGATCAAACACAACCATTTCCTTCTCTTTACTCCTATTTCCTATTCGATTTTCAAACATTATTACTTTCATCGCCTCTACTTCTGCTTGTCTAATTGGCTCATTTAAATCACCACCCATAGTAACTAACATCAATACCTTATCTAATTGCTTCATACTTGCATTATTACCATAAGCAAATCCATAAGTCCAAACTCGCTGAAACCATCCAACTAATTTACTAGGAGCTTCACCCCAAAATATCGGATAAATAAATACTAAAGCATCATTTTGATTAATTAATTGCTGAAATTTTTTTACATCATCTAAAATATCTATCTTTTCATTATGAAATGCTTCTCTTAAATATTCACTTTCACTAAATGTTTCTTTAAAATCTAAAGCATATAAATCTAATAAAGTATATTCATGATTTCCATCATGTAATCCTCTAATAAATTCATTTTTAACTTCATATGTAAAACTATTATTACTTGGATGACAATATATAACTAATACCTTCATAATTCCTCCTTTTTTATATTATATCAAGTAAACTGAGAAAATTCTTATTTAATTATTATCAAACTTTAAGGTATAAATCATTAAAATAGGTTATTATATAGTCGAGAGGAGGGATAGTAATGCAAATACTTTCAAAGTATAAAAAACAATTAATTATAAGTATTTCAATAATAATGGTTATAATTATTATTATTGGGATATACATCCTTCATACAACTCTTACAAACATCAATTATTCGAAAAGTCAAGCGCATTTAATCGCATTAAGAACTTTTTCAGGAACTATTATTTCTTCTAATATAGATTATGATGATTTTCAAATTTATTATGATTTAGAAATTCAAAACTCTAATCAAGAAGTAGTAGATGTTGTTATTAATGCTAAAGATGGTAAAATTGTTAGTTATGAATACGAGGAGGGATATAATGATATTGATTATTGAAGATGAAAAAAATATCTCTAATTTATTAAAGCTAGAATTAACACATGCAAATTATGAATGTGATCAAGCTTTTGATGGTGAAAGTGGTCTAAACAAGGCTCTTAATCAAGATTATGAATTGATTCTTCTTGATTTGATGTTACCTAGAATCAATGGAATTGAAGTATGCCGGCAACTTCGTTTAAAAAAACAAACACCTATTATTATGCTGACAGCTAGAGACGAAGTCATGGATAAAGTAAATGGCTTACAAGTGGGAGCTGATGATTATTTAGCTAAACCATTTGCAATGGAAGAACTGCTCGCCAGAATAAATGCGTTGTTAAGAAGAGTTTCAAACCAAAATAAATCATTAAAATATAAATATGGTGAAATTGAAATCGATGTTATAAACCATCATGTGAAATTTAAAGATGAAACAATTACTCTTACTACAACAGAATTTGATTTATTAAGTTTATTAGTTCAAAATGGTGGAAATATTGTAACAAAAAATGATATTTTAAATAAAGTTTGGGGTTATGAGAAAAATGTTTCTACTAATGTTGTAGAAGTTTATATTCGCTATCTTAGAAATAAATTAGCAGGTATTAATATAGAAACTATTCGTGGAATAGGATATCGACTAGTATGAAAAAAAATAAATCTTTTCGTTTTCAACTAACATTTTCAACTTCGCTAATTATTATGAGTTTTATTGGTATATTTAGTTTAATCTTACTTGTATATATGACATATTATCTACTTATAATTAGTAAAATATATACTATGGATGAAAATGTTATGACACCTATCGCTAGTATTATTATATTATTATTATTTATTCTTGCAATTACAGCTTTGATAAGCAGTATTATTTGTGGAATTACAATTAGCGATAAATATTTAAAAACCGTTAATAAATTTAATAACAACGTTAAACAAATAAAAAAAGATGGTTTAAAACATCGTTTACAAATAGAAGGTAATGATGAGTTAGGTCAATTAGGTAAAGAATTCAATGATGTTTTAGATCAATTAGAAACATCTTTAAATCAACAAAACCAATTTGTAAGTGATGCTTCACATGAATTAAAAACTCCTTTAGCTATTATCAAAGGAAACTTAGACATGTTACTTCGCTGGGGAAAAGATGATCCTGAAATACTTAATTCTTCATTAGAAATTTCTAGTAAAGAGGCTGATCGATTAATTATGTTGTGTAATGAATTACTTCATTTAACAAGAGAGATGAAGGTCAAATGTAAAGAAGCCATTAATATCATTCCAATTATTAATCAAATTATAAAAGAATTTGAAGAATTACATCCAGATTTCACTTTTACGATAACTATTGATTCTAAGAAGAAAATTTGGATTACTGAAGAACATTTACGACAACTGTTAATTATACTATTAGACAATGCTGTAAAGTATTCTAAAGCTGATAATAAAAAAATTGAATTGAAATTCATAAATTATGAATTAAAAGTTAAAGATTATGGTATAGGTATTGAAGAAAGTAAAATAAATTACATTTTCAATCGTTTTTATAAAACAGATGAATCACGGGTTAAAAACAGTAACAGTTTTGGCTTAGGTTTAGCTATTGCTAAAAGACTATGCGATCATTATGGTTTTAAAATTAGTGTTATTAGTAAACTTAATGAGTATAGTGAATTTACAATAAATTTAAAAAAAGAAGAGGAGAAAGACTTATGAAAAAATTAATCACATTATTATTTGTTACATTTATTTTAGTAGGATGCAGCAATGCTTCAACTAAAACAATCACATTAGATGAAGCACAAGAAATTGCTTTAGCTGAAGTAGATGGTAAAGTTACTAGAGCAGTTGAAGAAACAGATGATGGACGTAGTTATTATGAATTTGATATCATCACAAATGACCAAAAACACGAACTTGAAGTTGACGCATCATCAGGTAAAATTACTAAAAATGAAATAGATGAAGATTATGTTCCATCTACAACTGATACAAATAACCAAACAACAAATAACCAAACAACAAATAACCAAACAACAAATAATCAAACTACAATTATCAGCAATGAAGAAGCTCAAAAAATTGCTATGGATCGTGTTGGAAATAATGGTTATTTAGTAAAATGTGAATTAGACAATGATGATGGTAGACAAGTATATGAAATAGAAATTAAAAATGGTAGAATTGAATACAATATTGATATTGATGCTGTTTCTGGTGAGATTATTAAATATGAAGAAGATCATGATTAGAGTTATAACAAAAAATAGTTCTTATACTATTTAGAGCGTTATAGCTCTTTTTACATAAATTAAAAATGTCTTAAAGAATAGCTATTTTTCTTTAAGATTTTTTAAACATATCTAATTATTTTTATACTGATATTTAGATTATAAAGTAGATAAAATATTATTATATCGAAAAAGCACTCAAACGAGTGCCTATTTTTTACTATAATTATTTAGTAGAAAGATATTCATCCATTGCTTTAGCTGCTGATTTACCAGCTCCCATTGCAAGAATTACTGTTGCTGCTCCAGTAACAACGTCACCACCAGCATATACTCCTTCTTTACTTGTTTTCATTGTTTCTTCATCTACAATAATTCCACCCCATTTTTGAGTATCTAAACCAGGAGTAGTTTGTCTAATTAATGGGTTTGGACTTTGTCCAATTGAAACAATTACTGTACCTGTTTCAATAATAAAGTTTGAACCTTCTTTTGCGATTGGCCTTCTTCTACCACTTTCATCGGGTTCACAAAGTTCCATTTCAACACATTCCATAGATTTAACCCATCCATCTTCACCATTGATTTTTACAGGGTTAGTTAATAATTTAAAAATAATTCCTTCTTCTTTAGCGTGATGTACTTCCTCAGCTCTAGCTGGTACCTCTTCTTCACCACGGCGATATACGATATAAACATTTTTCGCCCCTAAACGTTTAGCCGTTCTAGCAGCATCCATTGCTACATTCCCAGCACCAATTACACAAACTGTTTCAGTAATTTTAACAGGAGTTGGATGATTTGGAAATTCGTATCCCTTCATTAAATTTACTCTTGTTAAAAATTCATTTGCTGCATAAACACCATTTAAGTTTTCACCTGGAATATTTTGGAATCTTGGTAATCCTGCTCCACTTCCAATAAAAATCCCTTGATATCCTTGTTCTTGTAATTCATCAATTGTGACTGAACGTCCAACAACTACATTAGTTTCGAATTTAACGCCTAATGAAGCAACACTATCAACTTCTTTTTGAACTAGTGATTTAGGTAAACGGAATTCTGGGATTCCATATGATAAAACTCCTCCTGTTTTATGAAGCGCTTCAAAAACAGTAACATCATATCCTTTTTTTGCTAATTCACCAGCACAAGTAATTCCCGCTGGTCCTGAACCAATGATTGCAACTTTTTTTCCATTTGGTTCAATTTTTAATTCAGGAGTTTTACCATGAGCCATATGATAATCAGCAACAAATCTTTCTAAACGTCCAATTCCTACTGACTCACCTTTAATACCACGAACACATTTACCTTCACATTGATTTTCTTGAGGACAAACACGTCCACAAATTGCCGGTAAAGCATTTTCACTTGTAATAATTTTATAAGCTTCTTCAAAATTACCAGCCGCTACTTCTTGAATAAATTCAGGAATTGGTACTCCTACTGGACAACCGCTTTTACATGGTTGATGTTTACAATTTAAACAACGAGTTGCTTCTTCCATTGCCATTTCTTTTGTATATCCTAAAGCAACTTCTTCAAAATTTTTATTTCTTACATCAGGTTCTTGTTCAGGCATAACAACCTTTTTTAATGACATATTAGGCATTATCTTGTACCTCCCATTAAATTACAAATACGATTAGCATTTTCACTAACTGTATGTTCTTCTTCTTTAAACATTCTTTGACGCATCATCAATTCATCAAAATCAACTTGTAATCCATCAAAATCAGGACCATCTACACAAGCAAATTTAATTTTACCATCTACACTAACACGACAGCACCCACACATACCTGTACCATCAATCATAATTGGGTTTAAAGATACTGATGTTTTAATTTTTTTTGGTTTAGTAACATTAACAACTGCTTTCATCATTGGTACTGGACCAATTGCAATTACTTCATCAATACTTTCACCTTTTTCAATTAAATCGCTTAATACTGTAGTAACGAACCCTTTTGTCCCTAAAGAACCATCATCCGTAGCAATATATACATTTTTACAGAATTTTTTGAATTCATCTGCTAATAAAACATATTGTGCTTCTCGCCCACCAATAATAACATCAACTTCAACACCACGATTTGCTAATTCACGAAGTTGTGGATATAATGGAGCACTTCCTACACCACCTGCTACACCTATAACATGTTTTACATCATGGAATTTTGTTGGAACACCTAATGGTCCTACAAAATCAGTTAATTCATCACCTTCATTCAACTTAGATAACTCACGAGTAGAATATCCTACAATTTGATAAATAATTGTAATTGTTTCTTTTTCACGGTCATAATCAGCAATTGTTAGTGGGATTCTTTCGCCATCTTCACCAACACGTAAAATAATGAATTGACCGGGTTCACATTTTTTTGCAACATATGGTGCATAGATTTCCATTAGTTCTACTGCATCATTTAGTACTTCTTTTCTTAAAATTTTGTACATAACTTATCCCCCTTTTATAATACTTATTTATTTTATCTTGCTTAACAAAAAATTACAACGATAATTAAACATTTTGTATACAATATTGTATTTTATAGACAAACTTTATCGTATTTTTGTATAATATTTTTTAAGTTAGGAGGGGTACTTTGTATAAAGTTGCAGTTATCAATCATAATGATGAAATTTATTGTATTATCAATGATACTTTTAAAAACTACGGTATTGAAACTGATATAACATGCTTCAATGATTTTATGAATATTAAAATGATTTTTGATTTTTTATTTATTAATGTTGATATATCTAATTTAAATAATATTCAATTTATCAAAAAATATCTATCTATTCATAATAATACTTTAGTAGTTATTATCGATGATAATTATGATTCATTATTTAATTATGGTAATCTCCATTTTTTTGATTTTGTAAAAAAAGATAGTCTATACTTAGGACTGACTAATTCAATAAAACATATTGTTAGTAAAATTAACGAACAACAACATTTTATTACTATTAATAACAAAAGTGGTATAATTAATATTGCTTGTAATGAAATTATTTTTTGTAAAAGTCAAGGACATACTTGTTTTATTTATACAGATAGTGATACTTATCAAACAACTAAATATAAATTATCTATGCTGGAACAGTTTATTAATTCTTGTGATTTTTATATGATTAATCGTTCTTGTTTAATTAATTGGAATTATGTTTATAAGATAGATGATAAAAATATTGTTTTAAAAAACAAAACTATTCTTAAAATAAGTAAAAATAGATATAAAAATGTCTTACTAGCTTATCAAAAATATATCAAAAGAAATCTAATTTAGGAGGTAAATTATGTCTGATAAAAACATTCTATTTTTTGATATTGATGGTACTTTATTATCACATACTACCCATTCTATTCCTGAAAGTGCTATCATAGCAATAAAAAAAGCTAAAGAGAAAGGCCATCTTATTTTTATAAATACTGGTAGACCTTTTTCATTGATTGATGAGTGTATCAAAGCATTAAAACCTGATGGATATGTTTGTGGATGTGGAACATATATTAGATATCATGATGAAGTTTTATTTTCTTATTCAATCCCATTAAAAAGATGTTTAGAAATAAAAGATTTAATTAGAAAAACAAATGTTGATGGAGCATTAGAAAGTAAAAACACTATTTATTTTGATAATAATATTCGAAATCCATTTTTAGATAGCCTTAAACAACGTTATATTACTAATAATTTTACAATGTCAAACTTTGATGATCCAATGTTATCTTTTGATAAGTTTTGTATCTGGTTTGATGAATTAAGTGACATAACTTATTTTAAAAAAGCAATAGAAAATGATTTTGATTATATTAGTAGAGCAAAGGATTTTGGAGAAATCGTCCCAAAAGGTTACTCTAAAGCTACAGGTATTCAATTTTTATTAAATTATTTTGATATAGATATTAATAATACTTATGCTTTTGGTGATAGTTTTAATGACGAGGCAATGCTTTCATTTGTAAAAAATGCAATTGTAATGAAAAATAGTGATCCAGAATTATATAAACTTGCTAGTTTTGTTACTAAAGATATTGATGATAATGGTATTTATTATGCAATGAAACATTTTAATTTAATTTAAACATAAATTGTAATTATGCAACTATTACGATATAATAATGCTTGCTTTAAAGGAGGTAAATATGGCAGCAATAAGTTATGAATTAAAACATGTTTGTAAACAATCTGGTGCTCGTTATGGTATTTTACATACTCCTCATGGGGATGTAGAAACTCCTATGTTTATGCCAGTAGGTACTCTAGCAACAGTAAAAGGAATATCACCTGAAATGTTAAAAGAAATGCATTCTCAAGTTATTCTCGCAAATACATATCATCTTTGGCTTCGTCCTGGTGAAGATGTTATTGAAAAAGCCGGTGGGTTACATAAATTTATGAATTATGATGGGCCTATGCTTACAGATAGTGGTGGATTTCAAGTTTTTTCATTAGGTAAAACACGTAAAATCGAAGAAGAAGGAGTTAAATTTAAAAGTATTATTGATGGTAGTGCACTTTTTCTTTCTCCTGAAAAAGCTATTGAAATTCAAAACAAATTAGGAGCAGATATAATTATGTCATTTGATGAATGTGCTCCATATCCTTGTACATATGAATATATGAAAGATAGCATGGAAAGAACTTTAAGATGGGCCAAACGAGGTAAAGAAGCTCATAAAAATACAGACAAACAGGCTCTATTTGGTATTGTTCAAGGTGGTGAATATGCTGATTTAAGAGAACGTTGTGCTAAAGAATTGGTTAAAATGGATTTCCCTGGTTATTCAATTGGTGGTACAAGTGTTGGAGAACCTAAAGATGTAATGTATAAAATGGTAGATGATGCAGTAAAATGGTTACCTGAGGATAAACCTCGTTATTTAATGGGAGTAGGTAATCCAATTGATTTAATTGAATGTGCAATTCGTGGAATTGATATGTATGATTGTGTTTTACCTACTAGAGTAGCTAGACATGGTGCTGTTATGACTAGCATAGGAAGAATTAATATTAACAATGAAAAATATAAATATGACTATACTCCTCTTGATCCTAATTGTGATTGTTATACTTGTAAAAATTATACTAAGTCATATATTCGTCACTTGCATAAATGTGATGAAATATTTGGTAAAACATTATTATCAATTCATAATGTTAATTTTTTATTGAAATTAGCAAGTGATATTCGTCAAGCAATCAAGGAGGATCGTTTACTTGATTTTAAAGAAGAGTTTTTAGATAAGTATGGTCACGATGTATATAAGAGGGCGTTTTAAGATGAAGTTAAGTGAATTTGATTTTGAATTACCTGAAGAATTAATTGCTCAAACACCATTAGATAAGCGTGATACATCGAGATTAATGGTATTAAATCGAGAAAATCAAACAATTGAGCATAAGCATTTTTATGATATTATTAATTATTTAAAACCTGGTGATGTTTTAGTTAGAAATAATACTAAAGTTATTCCAGCACGTTTATTTGGAGTTAAAGAAGAAACAAATGGTCATGTTGAAGTTTTATTATTAAAAGATCAAGGCAATGATGTTTGGGAATGTTTGGTTGGAAATGCAAGAATCGTAAAACTTGATACAATCATTACTTTTGGCGACGGTTTATTAAAAGCTAAATGTCTTGAAATAAAAGATGAAGGTATTAGAGTTTTTAAAATGATTTATGATGGAATTTTTTATGAAATCTTAGATCAATTAGGAACAATGCCTTTACCTCCTTATATCAAAGAAAAATTAAATGATCAAAGTCGTTATCAAACCGTCTATGCCAAAATAGAAGGTAGTGCTGCTGCACCAACTGCTGGATTACATTTTACAGATGATATTATTAGAAAAATAAAAGCTAAGGGAATTGAAATACTAGATATTACTCTACATGTTGGTTTAGGGACATTTAGACCGGTAAAAGTTGATAATGTACTAGAGCATCATATGCATAGTGAATATTATATGATTGAACCAGAAGTAGCTGATAAATTAAACCAAGCTAAAGCAAATGGTCAAAGAATCATTGCTGTAGGTACTACTTCTACTAGAACTTTAGAAGCTAATATGCAAAAATATGGTAAATTTACAGCAACTCATGAAAACACTGATATCTTTATTTATCCTGGTTATCAATATCAAGCAATTGATTGCTTAATTACAAATTTTCATTTACCAAAATCAACTTTATTAATGTTAATTAGTGCTTTTGCTACAAAAGAATTTATTTTCAAAGCTTATCATGAAGCTATTGAAAATAAATATCGTTTCTTTAGTTTTGGTGATAGTATGTTTATAATGTAGATTTAAAATCTACATTTTTTTATTTTTATGATATAATCATTATATGAAAATAAATTATGATATAAAATTAAAAGAAGAATTAGAAAAAATTGGTGATAGTAAACCAAGTCTATTACTACATGTCTGTTGTGGTCCTTGTAGTGGTAACGTAATTAGAGAAATAGCAGATAAATTTAAAATAACTATTTATTACTCTAACTCCAATATTTATCCTCGTGAAGAATACAATCGTCGTTTTGAAGAATTAAAAACTTTTTTAAGTAGTTTCAATAAAGATTATAATCAAAGCATTAATGTGATTGAAGATCCATATTCACCTAAAAATTATCTTGAAAAAATTTCAGTATACAAAGATGAACCAGAGGGAGGAAAAAGATGTTATCTTTGTTATCAAGAAAGAATGAGACAAGCTTATAATTATGCATTAAAAAATAATTTTGATTACTGGACAACTGTATTAAGTGTTTCACCACATAAAAATAGTCAATGGATCAATGAAATAGGCGCATCATTTGATCAACAATCTACTAAATTTTTATTTAGTGATTTTAAAAAAAATAATGGTTATTTAAAGTCTGTTCGTTTTGCAGATAAATATCACTTATATCGACAAAATTATTGTGGTTGTGTATATTCATATCAAGATATGCTTGAACGTAAAAAACATGAGGATTAACTCATGTTTTTTAATATTTTTTTAGATTTCTTGTTGCTGGAATGCTTACTAAATTTCCATAACAATCAAAAATCGAGCCATGACATGGACAATTCCATGTATTATCTTTTTCATTAAATTCAATTACACATTTTAAGTGTGGACAATATGGTGAAAAATAGAAATATCTATTTTGTTTATCTCTATATATTGCAATAAGATGCCCTTTATGATTAATCACTTTACCTTGATTTTCTTTTAAATCAACTTCTTTACTTACTAATATTCGATTTTTAATCATTCCATGAAAATTATTCTTTACTAACTTAATAAAATCATTTTTAGAATATAAATAACTTGCATAACTTGGATCATATAATGATGTATATCTATTATCATTATTCATTAACATATCATAGATTAATTTACTTGCTACATGACTTAACGTCATTCCCCACTTGTTATATCCATAGGCAATATATTCATGTTGATTAATTTTTCCAATATATGGTATTTTACGTAATGGGATACTATCTTGACCATACCAATATAGATCAGTATTAAAAACACCTCTATTTATTTCTAACATTGCATTATTATTTAATGGTCGCTTAGAATAATTAGTTGTTAGATCTAGATGGCTATCATTTGAAGTTGATTTTTCTTGATAAATTATATGTTCTTTTTCTTGAAGCAATCTTAAAAAATAACCCTTTTGCAGATTTAAAGGATACCTAGTCATCCATATCACAATACTAGTTTTTACTTGACAACCATTTACATCTAGATAAATTTCATTATTTATTATTGTTTTTTTAGTTACTAATGAATGTTCATAAATATCAATATTATTACATTTTTCAAGTAATCCTTTAAGATATTTTAATGGATGAAAAATTGCTTGCTTATCTAACCCCATTGATATATTTTCATTATTATTTACAATAACATCTAATTTCCATGATTTAAATAATTTAATTTGTTTTAAAATTTTCTCACAATTAACTTTATCACTTGCACTAATATAAGCAATATTTTCTTGAAAATCACAATCTATTTTATTCATTTCAATTATTTCTTTAATTTCATTTAATGACTCGTTATTAGAATCAAAATATTCTTTTGCCTTATCATTTCCATATGCTTTACAAATATCAACACAAATTACATCATGCAAACACGTTACTTTACCCGTTGTATGACCTGTTGTTTTACTTGCTAATGTATCACTTTCAAGTAAAGCAACATTAAAATTACTATTGTTTAATCGATATGCTAATGTAATTCCACTCATCCCTCCACCAACAATTACAATATCATAAGTACAATCTTGTTTAATTTTAGGATAGTGTGGTAAGGTAGTTGTTTTTTGCCAATATGATTCATTATTCATCCTATCACCACATAAATTATGACCAAAAAACAAAAAAAGATACCAAAACAGGTATCTAATCTGGTCTTAAATTTTTCATTGAAAAATCAAGAATTGGTGCACTATAAGTAATTGCCCCAGAAGAAACGAAATCCACTCCAATTCCAGCAATTTCTAAAAGTCTTTCTTTAGTAACATTACCAGAACATTCACTTTGAGCCTGATTTCCAATTAAAGCAACTGCTTGTTTCATCATATCATTATTCATATTATCTAACATAATAATATCAGCTTTTGCTTGCAATGCTTCTTTTACTTGATCTAATGACTCTACTTCTACTTCAATTTTTCGTACAAATGGAGCATAATCACGAGCCATTTCAACTGCTTTAGTAATGCTACCAGCTGCACCAATATGATTATCTTTAATTAAAATACCATCAGATAAATTATAACGATGATTTGTTCCACCACCTACTTTAACTGCATATTTTTCAAAAATACGGTTATTTGGTGTTGTTTTACGAGTATCTAATAATTTAGTTTTTGTTCCTTTTAAAATTTCTACTGATTCATGAGTATATGTTGCAATTCCACTCATTCTTTGAAGATAATTTAAAGCTACTCTTTCACCAGATAATAAAACTCTAATATCTCCTCTTACTTCTCCTATATGATCACCTTTTTTTATTATATCACCATCGCGATATTTAGTAAAAAATTGGCAATCATTATCCAATAATTTAAATGTTCTTTCAAAAACTTCTAAACCACAAATTATCCCATCTTGTTTACAAATTAAGTCAACACGTCCTAATTTTTTTTCTGGCATAATCGCATTAGTTGTAACATCTTCACTAGTTATATCTTCTTTTAAAGCATTTAAAATATAATCATCAATATTAACCTTAAGATTTACACCATTTATCATAGAATTCACCATCTTTTCTTTTAATTTCATTCATAATAAGATTTCGATTTTCTTTCATCAAACGATCTCTATCATATTTACTAACATCTACATACTTTGGATCAAAATCAATATTTTCAATTTCATCTTTAATCACTCTTGCGGCTCTTTTAGCAAAAACTAGACTTTCTAATAATGAATTACTTGCTAAACGATTAGCTCCATGAACTCCATTACACGCTGTTTCACCAACAGCATATAAGTTTTTCATCGACGTTTTACCAAAAGTATCACTTTTAATTCCACCCATTAAATAATGTTGAGCAGGAACAACCGGAATTGGTTCTTTATACATATCATAACTTTCTTTTAAACATCGATCATAAATATGTGGAAATCTTGTTTGAATTTGTTGATGATCCATATGCATTACTGATAAATAAACATACGGCATATTATACTTATCCATCTCATTTTTTATTGCATTACTAACAATGTCTCGTGGTAATAATTCATTGACAAAACGTTCCATTTTACAATTCAATAAATAAGCACCTTCACCACGAACAGATTCACTTATCAAAAAACTTCTTCCTGGTTTTGTAGTATATAATGTCGTTGGATGAATTTGAATATAGTTGATATTTTCTAACTGAATATTATTTCTTAATGCAATAGCAAAGCTATCTCCTGTAATATGTCTAAAATTTGTAGAATGTTTAAATAATCCACCGATTCCTCCAGTAGCCAAAATTACAACTTTAGCATTAATTTGAACAATATCACTGTTATTTTCCATAATAATTCCACTTACTTTATTATTTTCACTAATAATATCCAACATTGTAGCATCTTCAATAACAGTAATATTATTACGTAACTTTACTTGTCGAATCAATTTAGATGTGATTTCTTTACCTGTTACATCTTGATGATGTAAAATTCTAAATTCTGAATGTGCTCCTTCACGAGTATAAGCTAAATTCCCTTCACTATCACGATCAAATTTAACGCCATAATCCATTAAATCTTTCATTATTTGAGGTGATTGTTGTATCATTATCCTTACTGATTCGGGATTGTTTTCATTTCTACCCGCTTTTAGAGTATCTTGATAAAATGCATCAAAATCATCAGCACTTTTTAAAGTACAGATACCTCCTTGAGCTAAATAAGAATCACTATTTTCCATCTTATCTTTAGTAATCATTAATACATTTAAATTAACCGGTAAACATAAACCTGCAAATAACCCAGCAGCTCCAGTTCCAACTATAATTACATCAAAATTATTATCCATTTTTCACACCTTCTTATTTTGCTAATTCATGCATTTTTATTAGTGGTTTTTTTGCTTTTTCAATAAATTCATGATCTAAATTAACTTGATTTTTATTATCTTTTAAACAATCTCTAATTTTTTCCAGTGTATTTTTTTTCATATCTAAACATACTAATTTATTGTTTACAGGATAAAATTTCTTATTTGGATTTTTCTTTTCCATTTCATGGATTACACCTATTTCTGTGATAACAATAAATTCATCATGCTTATTATCATTACTTGCAAAATCAATAATTTCAGAAGTACTTCCTGCATAATCTGCTAATTCAACGCATTCTTTTCTACATTCAGGATGAATTAATATTGCCGCACTGGGATATAATTCCCTAGCTTCTTTTATATCTTCAGGTGTAATTTGATAATGAATTGGACAATGTCCATCACAAAAAATAAAATTTTTCTCTGGTACAAGTTTTGCAATATGTCTACCTAAATTTTGATCTGGTATAAATAAAATATTTTTATTAGGCAAAGCTTCAACTATTTTTTTAGCATTTGATGATGTTACACAAACATCGGCAAGTGTTTTAATTTTGGCGGTTGAATTTATATAACATACAACACATAAATCATCATATTCTTCACGTTTTTGTTTAATAAATTCTTCACTAACCATATGTGCCATTGGACAATCAGCTTCAATATCTGGCATTAATACTATTTTATCAGGATTTAAAAGTTTAGCACTCTCTCCCATAAATTCCACGCCAGCAAATACAATAACATCTTGTGGACAATCAATAGCAATTTTTGATAAATAATAAGAATCTCCTAAATAATCAGCAATATCTTGAATTGTGCTATCTACATAATAATGTGCTAAAATAACTGCATTTTTTTCTTTTTTTAATTTTTTTATTTCCTCAATAATATCATTCATTTACTTATCCCCATTTATTTAATTTATATACGTTAAAATATCCCACAAATTATAAATATTGTCAAGTGAAATATTTAACATGATGTTAAATATTAGTATATTTTTTTATTAAACTAGTAAATTATATACAATTTAGTATACCTGCTATAAATAATACAAATATTATTATTAATACTATGGTTATTAACATTGTTATTTTTGAACTATTATCTATATTTTTATTTTTTTCTTGATTTGTTGTTTTATTTTTATATATTTTTTGATTTATTTTATAAAGAAGTGCTAGTGGATCTTGTTGAATTAATATTTGATGATAAAAATTAGTAATCATCTCTATTTCTTTTAAAGAACATTCGGTTTCTTCAACACTATGAACAATCCTATTTCTTAACCACCGTAAATGTTTAAGCATTTTATAATTTATAGTCCATTCATCAACAAATTCTTCTCCTTGTTCAAATAATAATTCCATCCGATTAATATATTCACTAACTCCTTGCAAAGTAGAAAGCATATCTTGGCAAAGTCTGTCTAACCGCTTGTATTCTTCTAAAAATTCTATTTCCACTTTTGTCATCCTCCAAATTCCCTCCTTTTAAACCTTTATCCCATTATAATATTATAATCACTTTTTATCCAACTAATAATGAAAAAAGTTCCATACAGGAACTTTATTGCATTGATAATAATGTAGCTGCTAGCGATTCTAAATTAATCTTCGCTGATTTTATTTCATCAAATTTAGCTTGATCACATGTTTCATAATCAACTTTTTTAGTTAATTTTTTGAAGCTTGCAAGCTCGTTTTTAATATTAGATTTAGTTGCTTTATCAAGTTGTTTTCCATTTTTAGCTAAAGCTGCTTCAATTGAAATCACTAAATTTTCTGCTTCATTTTTAAATACTAATCTTTCTTTAGTAATTGCATCTTGTGATTCATATTGTTTTGCTTCACGAATTGCTCTTTCAATATCTGCATCTGACATATTTGAAGTATTTTCAATTGTAATACTTTGCATGTTTCCACTGGCTAAATCTTTAGCTGAAACATTAACTATTCCATTAGCATCAATATCAAACGTTACTTCTATTTGAGGAACACCTCGCATCGCTCTTTTTATTTTCTTTAATTTAAATTTACCTAAACTTTTATTATCTTTAGCAAGGGGTCTTTCTCCTTGTAATACATTGATCTCTACTTGTGTTTGAAAATTTGCTGAAGTTGTAAAGATTTGAGAATGACTAGTTGGTATTGTTGTATTACGTTCAATCAAAGGTGTTGCTACCCCACCTACTGTTTCAATTGATAAAGTCAATGGTGTTACATCTAACAACAATACATCAAAATTACCTGTAGTACTAACATCTCCTGACAACTTTCCACCTTGTATACTAGCTCCTAATGCTACACATTCATCTGGGTTTAAAGATTTACTTGCTTCTTTTCCTGTTATTTCTTTGATCTTATCCTGCACAGCTGGAATTCTCGAAGAACCTCCTACTAAAATAATTTTATTTAATTCAGCAGGCGTTAATCTAGCATCATTTAATGCATTTTGCATTGGTAAAACTAAACGATCAACTAAATATCTAGTTAAATCATTAAATTTAGCACGTGTTATTTCTATTTCTAAATTTTTTGGGCCACTATTAGTATTAGTAATAAATGGTAAATTAACAACTGTTGTAACCATTGTAGATAATTCTATTTTGGCTTTTTCACCAGCTTCTTTAATTCTTTGCATAGCCACTTGATCATAACTTAAATCAATTCCTTCAATTCTTTTGAATTCATCAACAATATATTTAGCAATACAATCATTAAAATCATCTCCTCCAAGATGATTATCACCTGAAGTAGAAAGAACTTCAATTACACCATTTCCAATTTCTATTATTGAAACATCGAAAGTTCCTCCACCTAAATCAAATACCATAACTTTTTGCCCATAACTATTTTCTAATCCATAGGCTAAAGCAGCTGCAGTTGGTTCATTAATAATTCTTTTAACATTAAGTCCTGCAATTCTTCCAGCATCTTTAGTTGCTTGACGTTGAGCATCATTAAAATAAGCAGGTACAGTTATAACAGCTTCAGTTATTTTTTCTTGTAAGTATGCTTCAGCATCAATTTTCAATTTTTGTAAAATCATTGCTGATATTTCTTGTGGCGTGTATTCTTTATTATTAATTTTTTTACGATAATTTGTTCCCATTTCACGTTTTATAGAAGCAATCGTATTATTAGGATTAGTTACTGCTTGTCTTTTAGCATTTTCACCTACTAATCGTTTTCCATCATTAGTAAAAGCAACAATACTTGGGGTTGTTTTGTTTCCTTCAGCATTTGGAATAATAACTGCTTTTCCATTTTCCATATATGCCATACAACTATTAGTTGTACCTAAATCTATTCCGATTATTTTACTCATATCATTTTCTCCTCTTTTAACAACAACAATTTAATAAACAACTACACAATAATATATTGTAACATAGTGACATGTCACCAAATGGAGAACTATAAGATTGCTGCCCACTTTGATATTGTCTTTGTCCACCTTTTAATTGTTGTAATAATAACAAATATTGCAAGTTATTAGGTTCCATTTGTAATGCCGTTTGAGCATATTCAACAGCTGTTATATTATTACCCACACCATTTTCTGCTATTGCACTATAATAAAACCACATCGCATTGCGAGTTCTTATTTGCTCTAAAATATTAAGAGCCTCTTGATATCTATGGGCATTAATAAAACCAATAACTTCATTAAAAGCCGCTTGATCATTACCATTGTATTGATAACTATATTGACCACTATGATTAGTATTTTGACTATTTCCATAATTACGATTAGTAAACCCTCGTTTACGATCGTCCATAATTGTTTTATATGCATTTTGTACTTCTTTAAATTTTTCAGTATATGCTGCTTGATTAGGATTATTTATATTAGCATCCGGATGATATTTTTTACTAAGTGTTCGGTATGCTTTTTTTACCTCATCATCAGTTGCATTTGGATCTATCCCTAATATTTGATATGGATTCATTATTTCCTACCTTCCATTCGTTTTTTCTTGATCATTTCATACTTTGTCCATACACCACTATATAAAATATTGCGAATAATAGTAGCGTTTTCTATAATTGGTAATCTTTCAAAAGCTAAAGTTGCTTCAGATATCATTAATTCTAGAATATCTTTACATTTTTCTTCAAATTGTTTTGTTTGATATAATTCCTTAAATGGATTATAAGTTTCTTTTTCTAAATCATCTTCAATATCTTCGTATGCATCGATAAAATAAATAAATCTTCCTAGATAAAAACCTAATTGATATAGTTCACTATACCATTCATCTTCTTTATATGCACAAATAAGTCCCATAACTTCTCCAAAACATTTAGACACTTCATCTAAATTATTAAAGTCTTGTTTTTCATATTCATTTATTTTATGCAAACATTTTTCGATATTACTTACTTTATCATAATATTCTTCCTTAACTTTAGTATATGCTTTATTTATCAATTTTTTATACATTTGCTTACTAAATTTTTGTTCATCTAACCAATCATCTTCACATTTAAAATATGTTAAAACAATTGTCATTTTTGCTGCATAATCAACAAACTCATTATAACACTCTTGATGTTTTTTTAAAGGATGCATGACACAACGAGCATTTTTCATTTCTAACTTTGGTTCATATAACCCAGATAATAAAATTGCTAAAAAATTCATATCAAAATTTAAAGCAGCTTGAGCTCTCAATCCATAATTATTTTTTAACGTTTTACATAACCCACAATAATATGCATGATATACATCAAACTCTTTAAACTTCATCTCAGGTTTATTTACTACTACATATCCAAACATACTTAACTTCTCTTTTCAAATTTATTTTGACAACTAGGACATGTAATAACGATTTTACCACGTCCTTTTGGTACTCTTACTATTTGTTTACAGCATGGACATGAAAAATGTTTATGCATTGAATCTTGCTTGTTCATATTTTTTAATTTTATATATATTGTTATTGGTTTAATATAATTTAAAAACTTTTCATTTTCTTGATTTCTTACATAAATATTTTTTGATAACATTCTAAAAATAACAATAAACCATAATAAATATGCCAATATTCCAATTACTATATTTCCTACAAACATATTAATAATAAAGCAAATAATACTAATAATTATTAATACATTATTTAATTGATCTACACCATATCTTCCTTGCATAAATTGGAAAAGTCTTTCTTTCATTTTATCTTCGCCACCCTTAATTTTATAGAAAATAGTATATTTTTTTATTATTAACTATTCATGAACTTTCAATTTGTCATAAATAAAATAATGATTATACAAAATAAAATGACCTATATGGTCATATAAGTCATTTTACGATGATTAAATCATTATTACACGTTTGGCATAACTATATAAAGTTTTATCATGGGTTACCATAATAATAGTTTTTCCTCTTTTATGCATATCACAAATTAAATTCATAACCATCATTTTATTTTCTTCATCTAAACTTCCAGTCGGTTCATCACAGATTATTATATCTCCTTGTTTTAATAATAATCTTGCTATTGCTACTCTTTGCTGTTGTCCTCCAGAACATTCGTAAATATATTTATCATATGTTTCTTCCATACCAACTTCTGATAATTTTTCTTCAATTAGTTTTCGATTATTTTTTCTTTCTTTTTTAGAAGGATATACAAGTTCTAAGTTATATCCAACTGTTTTATTATCTATCAATGCAAAGTTTTGAAATAAATAAGATATATTTTTGCTCAATAATTTAGCTATCTTACTATCTTTATAATCTATCTCTTGATCTTTGATAAATACTTTTCCTTGATCTGGTTTATCTAATAAACCAATGATATTACATAAAGTTGATTTTCCTGATCCACTTTTTCCAGAAATAATAACAAATTCACCTTCATCTATTTCTAAATTAAAATCATGAAATACATTATGATGATAATAACTTTTAGATATATTTTCAAGTTTTACAATTGCCATAACTACTCACTTCCTTTTAATAAATTTACTGTTGTTTTATGATCAAATTTTTTCATCATGATACTTTCGATACAAACTTCACAAATGATTAAAAATAATATTACTGCTAAAGTTGTAAATATATTTATTTTTAACAAAAATACATTTATTGAAAAAGGTAATAAATAGCCACCGAAGTTTATTAAATAAACATCTTTATATCTATCAAAAAAACTATAACCTAATGTTTTTTTGATAGATATTTCTTTAGCATTTTGATAAAAATATAACATCATATACATATATATTGTTGTTAAATAAACAATTAAATATATTCCAATATACGTAACTAATTTAACTAATAAAGGTAAGGTATAATATCTAAACATAATTGTAAGAGATTCACTTGCATCCGTTAATCGCATTTCATTTTCATTAACATAATCAGCTACTAAGTTATGATAATATGCAGGTTCTTTATCATTTCTCAATAATAAATGACTCCAACTATAATAGTCTTTATTTGATAAAAGAATAACAGGGTATCTTATTTCACCTCTCATATTATTTACAACATTCAAATAAGTATGATGTCCTTTTACATAATAAACTTTACAGTCAGTACCATATTTGTATTGTTCAATAGCTTCATCTTTATATGCTTCAGGTACAAGTAAAGCAGGAGCCTGTATATCTTTGTATTTATCTGAATATAAATTCAAATAGTTTTTATTTACAATAATATAGGGTAATTCAGTTTCTTGATTAGCTTCACTGTAAAAGAAACATGCTAGGGTATCTTTTTGTTTTAATAATATTTCTATTGCTTTGTATGCATTTTTATTATTTACCATGTTTTCAATCAAATAATAATCATCGCTAATATTCTTTTTAGCTAAATATAATCGTGTTTCGTTAAATATTTCTTTTGCTCCTGCAAGAGAATAAAACAAAACTAGACACAATAATATAATAATCACATTTTTAAAAGCAAAACTTATCTTTAGTAATCCATTATAATTTAAACTTTTTTTAATATTTATATTTCTTACTAATAATAAATAAGCACATATAGTTATAATTACTGTAATTATTATAAAGATTAAACAATTAAGAATAACGATTCCTAAAAAACTCAACCCTCTTATACTTAGATTACGTACCATAATAAGCCATAAAATAACATTAACAAAAAGATAAATAAAAATTATTTTGATAACAAACTGTGAGAAAAGATTTGAAAATAAATTTCTTTTAGAATATCCCATTAATTTCATTACTGTAATTTCTTTTTTCATTCGAAGAAATTCATTAATAATACATATCAATAATGCAATTACTGTAAAGACTATAATTATATAAATATCAAGATTAACAGGCATTGATTCTTCATACATTTCATCATCAAGAACTTCATATTCTATTAATCCTTGCGCAATATTATTAATTTCTTTGCTAAGTTTTTCTAAATCATTGCCATATATATTATAAATGATATCATTATTAACACTTTCTAATTTATTAATAAAATTATCAAAACCAGTATATTCGTATATATTGTCACCCAAATAACTTTGACTTGTGATTTTTAAATATCCGTTTGTTTTAGTATCACTTAAATCAGTAGTAATATATCCATCATCAAATGATTTAAGTTTTATTTTATATCCGTAATTTTTATTTAAATAATCTAGAAGCAGATTATTTTGATCATAAATATATGTGATTTCTTTATGAGTTGAAGTATCAATATTTATCATTTGACTAGTAGCTAAAATATAGTCATTATCTTGGCACAAAGATATTAATTCATCAAGAAACTTTTGATTATTTTTCTTAGGTTCATCCATTATTAAAATTCGATAATTTTTCTTATTAGTAACTTTACTAATTTGATTATTTGAAAAACTCCCTAAAATACTAACATCTTCTCTATTTTGATTAGTATAACTAATCGAAAATGTCAATATACTTAGTAAAACTACTAATATATACATTATTTTTTTCATCTTCATTCACTTCCTTCATACATTTTTATCTAAAATATCCCTATTAAAACTACTTATTCTTCTTAATTTAATAACATATCTATTATCATAAGTTATTTTTAGTGATACTTAAGATTAATGTTTTAATTTTAAAATTTCCTTTTTTACACAGCCAAGATACTTATTTTATATTAAATTATATATATCAAAAAAGGAGAATTATTAAAAAATCTCCTTAAATGGTTAAATACTTCTTTAAATGGTTATCTTAATTTTTTAACAATTGTTAACCACATTGTAATGTAACAAGCTCCACCGCCAATAAAATTACTTATTGCTTCAGCAATAAAAACACCATTAATTCCTATATAAATAGGTAATATCAATGTTAGTGGAACTACTATAATAACTTTTCTAAAAACTGAAAAAAAGATTGCTTGTCTAGACTTACCTAAACCAACAGCGACAGCTTGTC
The DNA here is from genome assembly GCF_025149465.1 of Thomasclavelia spiroformis DSM 1552. Lineage (NCBI taxonomy): Bacteria > Bacillati > Bacillota > Erysipelotrichia > Erysipelotrichales > Coprobacillaceae > Thomasclavelia > Thomasclavelia spiroformis. Next base: position 2,349,166 of record NZ_CP102275.1, read on the forward strand.
CTACCATTTGAAATGCCATCATAAAAAAGCCAAAGAAATATAATCTTAATGCATTAACACCATCTTTTACTATTTCTGGATTATGACTAAAAATTTTAATAAATAATTCTGGAAAAAATGTAATTGCAAACCACAAAATCAACATCATTAATAAAGCACTAAAAGTTACAAATTTAATTCCCTGAATTACACGATCACTTTTACCAGCACCATAGTTATAACCTAATACTGGTTGGCACGCATTAGAAATTCCTTGTCCTGGTAATGACGCTACTTCACGAATTGAATTTATTATTGTCATAATTGCAATATACAAATCTCCTCCGTATTTTTGTAATGTAGCATTACAAACAATAGTTACAGTTGAATTTGTTATTGCCATCATAAAACCTGCCATTCCTAAGGAAACTATTCTTTTAACATGAATTATTTTTAATCTCATATTTTTCTTTTTTAATTTTAAGATTGTTTTATTTCCCGTTAAAAAATATATTGTCCAAAGCGCTGAGATAAATTGTGAAATAACAGTTGCTATTGCAGCTCCTTTTACCCCCAATTCAAAAGTAAAAATAAATATTGGATCAAGAACAATATTTAATATTGCCCCTATTAAAACTGTACACATACCAATTTTTGCAAATCCTTGACTATTTATAAAACTATTCATTCCTAAACTAATTAAAACAAAAATTGTTCCAAATAAATAAATTGTCATATAATCATTTGCATAAACAATCGTATCTTTACTAGCACCAAATAACCATAATAAATCCTCTTTTAAAACGAAAACAATTACCGTTAATAATATTCCAAAAATAACTAATAAAGAAAAAGAATTACCCATAATCTCTTCTGCTTCATCATTTTTTCCTTGTCCTCTAGCAATTGAACATAATGGAGAACCTCCCATTCCAAATAAATTAGCAAAAGCAATAATAATTGATATTAACGGTAAACATAATCCTAAACCACCCATTGCTAACGTTGAAATTTCTGGAATTCTTCCTATATATACTCGATCAATTACATTATATAAAACATTGATAAGCTGGGCTACAATCATCGGTCCTGCTAAGTTTGTTATATGCTTAGCTATACTTCCTTGCGCAAAGTTATTTTTATTTATTTTCATTATTAATCACCACGTACTTTATTTATATCTTATATAATCTTAGCACATTTATTAAGTTAAATATAGGATCAATAATAAAGCTCTATACTAAAAATATGTAACTTATTGTAATTGAATAGGGGCTAAGAATTAAAATCTTTCGCCCCTTTCACAACACCGTGCGTAGGGTTCCCTACACGGCGTTTCATAAGTTTATAGAGTTGTAATAATCTAGTGCACTTATAAATCCGTATATTTTTAATACTTCATTTGTAAGTGTCCTTTTTAGTATGAAGCTATTGGCGATGTGCCAGTAGCTTTTTCTTGTGTTTGCCCATTCCCATGCCTTACTTTTATTAATACCTAGTTTTTGTAAATTTCTATACCTTGTTCTTACTAACTTCCATCTTTTCCAATATATCATTCGTATTCTTCTTCTCATCCATGAGTCTATTTCCCTTAGATGTTTACTCATATTCGCTATCCTATAGTAATTCACCCAACCTGTAATGTATTCTTTTAACTCTTTAGCTAATTCCTTACTTGATATTGGTCGGTTCCTTTTGGTGATTTCCTTTATTCTCTTTTTCATCTTTTCTTTAGATTTCTTGTGAACAGTGATTCGTACATTACCACTCTTCTCTATATAAAATCCAAAGCCCAAGAATTTTATATCAGTAATATAGGCTACCTTTGTCTTCTCTTGGTTCACTTTTACAAATAATTTCTCTTCTAAATATCTTGTCACTGTTTCTTTGACTCTCATTGCACTTCTTTTACTTTTGAATAGTATGACACAGTCATCTGCGTACCTTACAAATCGATTTCCTCTTCTTTCCATTTCTTTATCAAATTCATTAAGATATATTGATGCTAGAATAAAAACTGTACCAGTTAAATGGAAGAACTAGCTAGTATATGATACAATGTCATAAGCTTAAATCAAAAATAGAAAAGGGGTATATGATGATGACTAAACCAACATTTACAGATGAATTTAAACAGGGAGTTGTTCAATATGTTTTAGAACATCCTGATGAATCTAAAGTAGCTATAGCTAAACAGTTTGGTATTGCTGATAGCACTGTTCATAAATGGCTTAAAGATGCCAGTAGTAATGACGGCGTAATTAATTCAAGAGGAAGCGGTAATTATTCAAGTGACGAAGCTAAAGAAATTGCCAGATTAAAAAAAGAACTGAAAGATACACAGGATGCTTTAGAAGTCCTAAAAAAGGCTATTGGCATACTGGGCAATTAACTAAGCAGGATCTTTATAAAAGGATAAAAGAAAAATCTAAAAAAGATAAACAGACTTCAGTTACCGGTATGCTAAAAAAATTACAACTGAGTAAATCAGGATATTATGAATATTTGAAAAGAAAACCATGTAAACAAAAAATCAGAAAAGCTAGAATCACAGAAAGAATCAAGAAAATCTATAAGGATTCAAAAGAAATATATGGAGCTCCTAAAATAACTGAAATACTAAAAAAAGAGGGAGAAAAAAATAAGTGAAAAATATGTAGGAAACATAATGAGGGAAAACAATATTAAAGCTCATTATATCAAACCATATACAATAACAACAAAAGACTGTGATTTTTCAAATAAACTAAAAAATATTCTAAACCGAGATTTTAATCCAAAAGCACCAAATCAGGCATGGTGTACTGATATAACATATATCTGGACAGCAGATGAAGGATTTGTATATTTAACCAGTATAATGGATCTCTATTCAAGAAAAATAATAGCATGGACATTAAGCAAAACATTAGAAGTAGATGAAGTATTAAAATGTCTGGAAACAGCTAAAAAAAGAAGAAAAAGCGCAAAACCAATAGTAATCCATGCAGATCGCGGAGTGCACTATACATCGAAGAAATACAAAAGATTAACTAAGCAGATGAAAAGAAGCTATTCACAAAAAGGAACACCGTGGGATAATGCGTGTATAGAATCATATCATGCATTGATAAAAAGGGAATGGCTGAACAGATTTAAGATTATAAATTATAATCATGCATATAAGCTGGTATTTGAATACATAGAAGGATTTTATAATACAATAAGAGTACATTCACATTGTGATTATAAATCACCTAATGAATATGAGCATGATTATTTAATTAGTATCAATTAATTAAATTTCTTACATTTATGTGGTCCGAAATCTTGACATAGTACCATATATTTGATAATAATGGGCTGAGTGGCCCACCTTGGGGTACTCCTTTTGTAGTTTCTTCAAACTTATGTTTTACTATGACTCCTGCATTGAGATATTTATGTATGAGTGATATAACTCTTCCGTCTTTAATAGTTTGTGACAATATCTGTATAAGTCTTGAATGGTTGACTGTATCAAAGTACTTCTCTAAATCTAGGTCTACTGTATATCGATATCCTTCATTGGCGTATTCGACTACTTTTCTTACTGCTTGATGGGCATTTCTTCTTGGTCGGAACCCATAACTATTGTCACTGAATTGGGGTTCAAATATTGGTGTCAGTACCTGTACTATCGCCTGTTGTATGACCCTATCCGTCACTGTTGGAATTCCTAACTCTCTTTTCTTTCCGTTATCTTTTGGTATTTCTACTCTTTTAACGGCTTGTGGACTATAATGTCCCTCCATGATAAGTTTCTTTAGATAAGACCAGTGTTGTGCGAAATGCGTACGAACTTCTGCGACTTGCATTTTATCTACACCACCACTTCCCTTATTACTCATAACCCTTTGGATTGCCTTTTCTATATTGGCATCCTCCATAATTGTTTCAAGTAACTTCTCATGTACTACAAATCTATTGGTGTTCTTCGTATGTGATATCTCTTGTTTTGATGTAGGATACACTTCTCCACTATTGTCGTATCCCGTACTATCTTCATAGAGTAAGCCTAATGATAGTTGACAGTATCCTATTTTATCTTGAGTATCTTTCATTTCCAGTTCACCTCCTTATGTTCGGTCCTTCGCTAGATAACCATTACAGTTATCATCATCACTACTATGACCTCGGCTGACTTCCTAGGACAAACGTTTCCACCATGATTACATTTTCATCATGTTCCTAGGACCTCCCACGGTAAGACATAACACTTTCATCCTATGTACCCACTATCTTTACACTGCTTATTCCGTCGTACTATTGGACTTCGATTTGTTTAGCAATCTCATCCGATAAGCTTCTGCCTAAAATAGTTCGTATTCCTTGGGTCAGGACTTTGCCTCCAACTTCCTCCCGTTCACACCTTACGATGGATACCTTGTCTTCGGCTAGTGGTTGGTAGTACGAAACCCCCACAGTGGACTTTCACCACCTAGTCTTATGTCATGCGTGGCACACTAAAATAAAAGAAAGTAGCTATTACTTTCTTTTTCTATTATATTAAATTATTATTCAATGTTTTTTTCAATAATAAAACTTACACCAACTTCTTGGTTAACTGCTTTTACATTATATCCATACATTGTACATGTTTTATGAACAATTGATAACCCTAATCCAAATTGCCCTTTAGTACCTTTTTCATATGGTTGGAACAAAGCTTCTATATTATCACTATCAATTGGTTCTCCATCATTGTATATTTCTAAATAATCTTCTTTTAAAACAATTTTTATTTTTTTATTTACATAACGATATGCATTTTCAATTATATTTTCAACACAAATGCGCCAACATTCTTCATCTCCTTTAAACGAGATGTCTTTTAAATCTGTTTCTATTTCTATTTCTGGATGCATTCCTCGTAGTTGAATTGTAATGTGTTCAATTAATTCCTCCATGTTTACATTATTATTAGTACTTTCATTACTTAAAAAGTCCAATCTATTTAAATATAATAAACTTCTAACTTTATTATCCAATCGATCTGCATTTTCAATGATAACATCCATTGAAGAATTTTTATCACCATATGGATATATATCATCTTTAACACTTTGCGAATATGATTTTATTAGAGCTATTGGTGTCTTTAAATCATGGGAAATATTATGAATCATTTCTTCTTTTATTTTACTTTGACGATTTATTTCTTCTTTCATCGCAATAAGTTCATCAGATACTATTCCGATTTCATCTTTACGGTTAATTTTTAGTTCACTTTCTTCATCATTTCTAATATCTTCAATATATTTTCTAATTTGCTTTAATGGTTTAATCAAACTACTTACCCATAAAAAAATCACTACACCTACTATTACAAACGTAATATACAACGTATTTATTATTTGTTGTCTAATTGCTGAAATTAAATTAGCTGAATAGTCACTATAAGCTAACGAAATTACATAAGTATTTGTATCTTTTTTTGTTATTTGAAAATAAATAGCTGTTTCTGCATACTCTTCCTTTCCTTGAATTTTTTCTTTATTATCTTCAATCATGTCTGTCAAATAACTACTGAAAACATAACTTAAATTTTTTGCCTCAGTATATGTAATATTACCAGATGGAATTATTAAATTGTTTTTTACATCATATGTAAGATGATATATTTGTTTATCTGAAGATTTTTCTATGGGATTATAATCATAATCGATATAGCCACGTTGAGCTATTTCTAGTGTTTGAAACATTTGTTTATCAATAACATTTGAAAGATTTTTATTTATAAGCGGTACAACTATTATAAGAACAGCTAAAGATATAATAGAAAATATTAAAATTAATTGCCGTTGGAGTGAGAATTTTTTTAACATTAGTCTAAACGATAGCCAAATCCGTAAATTGTACGAACATTAATTTCTGGCATTTTCTTTCTCAGTCTTCTTAGTGTATCATCAACAACGCGATCACTACCATAATAATTTTCATCCCAAACCTTATTAAGTACTTGTTCACGTGATATAGCTAACCCTTTATTAGTAATAAAATAAACTAATAAATCATATTCTTTAGTTGTTAAAATAATTTCATTTTCATGATTAAATACTCTTCTTTTTTCTAAATCTATATCATATCCATCTAACTTAATTTTTGATGGATCATCATACGATCTTTTTATTAAATTATTAATTCTTAAAATTACTTCTTTAATATTAAATGGTTTTGTAATATAGTCATCAGATCCTTTTTCTAAACCAATAATACGGTCAAATTCTTGATCACGGGCTGACATAAAAATTATTGGCATTTTAGGTCTAATACTTTTTATCTCATTAAATAATTCAAAACCACTTGAACGATCTAACATAATATCAATTAACCATAAATGTACATCATCATTTTTATGCATTAATGCTTCGTCATATGTATAAAAAGAATATACGATATATCCCTCTTTTTCTAAATATGTTCTTACTAAATCATTTAAGTTCTTCTCATCATCTATTATATTTATTTTAAACTGCATACATTTCGCCTCACTTTAAGATATATTTTATACTTTATATCCTTAATATATATAAAATATTGCCATATTACATGGCAATATTGTGTGATATTATGTTATTTTATCTTTTTATAACAAATCCTTTTTCAATCATCTTATCGACAATTTTATTAACATATTTCAGACATTTTTCATCTGTATCTGCTTCAACCATAACTCTGACTACTGGTTCTGTTCCACTTTCACGCACTAACACACGACCATTATCTCCTAAAGATGCTTCTACTTCAGCAATTACCGCTTTTACGTCTGCATCTTGTTGTGCTTCTTTTTTATCTCTTACTGGAACATTTTTCATTAACTGTGGATAAATTGTAACTGGTTCAATTAATTGTGCAATTGTTTTTTTGCTCTCAATTACAGCTTCCATAACTTTTAATGAAGTTAAAATTCCATCTCCAGTTGTTGCATGTTTTGAAAAGATAATATGACCAGATTGTTCACCACCAAGTACATGACCATTTTTTACCATATTTTCATTTACATATTTATCGCCAACAGCAGTTTTTTCATATTTTATACCTTCTTTATCAAATGCTTTATATAATCCTAAATTTGACATAACTGTGGTAACAACAGTATCATTTGCTAATTCACCATGATCTTTTAAATATTTACCACAAACATATAAAATTAAATCACCATCAATTACACGACCAAATTCATCGACACAAATACAACGATCAGCATCACCATCATAAGCAAAACCAATATCTAATGCATTTTCTTTAACATATTGTTGTAAAACTTCAATATGTGTAGAACCACAATTAGTATTGATGTTTAATCCATTAGGATCACTATTAATTACAAATGTTTTAGCACCTAATGCGTCAAAAACACTTTTTGCAATAGCGCTACTTGCTCCGTTTGCACAATCAAGCCCTACTCGATAATTTCTAAATGCTCTTGTTGGAATTGACATTAAATAACCAATATAACGATTACGTCCAATTGAATAATCTAATACACATCCTATTTCATCTTTTGTTGCATATGGCAATTCATCAATTAAACCATCAATATATTGTTCAATTAAATTTTCAATACTAGCATCTAACTTATGACCATTACCATCTAGAATTTTTATTCCATTATCATAATATGGATTATGTGAAGCTGATATCATGATACCACAATCAAACTCTTCACTAGTAACTACATATGATACTGAAGGAGTAGTAGTTACATGTAATAAATAAACATCTGCGCCACTTGCTGTAAGTCCTGATACTAATGCATATTCAAACATATAAGAACTTCTACGTGTATCTTTTCCAATTACCACTTTTGCTTTTCCATTTTGAGAATAATACCATCCAAGATATCTTCCAACCTTATATGCGTGTTCAACTGTCAAATCTACATTTGCTTCTCCTCTAAATCCATCTGTTCCAAAATACTTACCCACTATTTTATCCTCCTATTTTTTTAAAGTTATTCTTATTTTTTCTGGTGAAAGTAATCTATAGTTTAAGTAACTTTTACTTGTACTTAAATCTACTTTAACAGTATTAATTCCACTTTTCAAGTTTTCTACGTCAATAGTTGCATTAAAATCATTAGCCAAGACATTATTCAATAATTCTTCTACTCCCTCAACTTCAATAGAAACTTTATCAGATTCATTTGCAAAAACAACTTGATAATCATGATTGTTATTAATCACATTTATAGGTATATCAGTAATTGTTTTTTTAATTGCAGGTGAAACTTTTAATGAAGCATCAACTGTATCAAAAGATAACTTATTAATTTTTTCTATTCCTGCAATTGGTAATTTTTCATAAGTTTTATCACCACTTAATCCCGATATATCAATCATAACATATACGCTATTTATACTATTAAGTAATTCTTCTTTACCATATATTCGAACTTTATCTTTAGACAACGTGATTTCTTTTAAACCATACCCATTTTCAAACCGTCCCACATATTCAGGTACAATGGAAACTTCTTTACTGTATGAAGAAACATCACATTGAACGTGCACGGAATCAGGAATAATTTCTACATCTAATTTTTTACCACTTCGATCATATGCATATATTTTAGCATCTTGTTCAAATGATTTATTGATACCACTTAAATCAATATTAGCTTTAACTGTGTTTATTTTTCCTATTATATCCTGTGACCCGCGGATTTCTACTTGCTGATGTTCCATTGATTCTACTGATACTGAATATTTACTATCTATTTTATCTTCATTAATAAAATCATATCCTAATTCAAATGTTTCAGTATATTTCTGTGTAATTTTAACATTTACGGTTTGTGGCACAATCATTACTTGTAAATTAGTAGGAAATCCTTCACTCTTTAATTCAATTGTATGATCACCCTCACCAAGGCTTGAAAAATCAGCAATTATTTTATAATTCTTTGATATCTTTGCTGTATAAATATCTAATGATGGTCCAACTAATGCCACATTTACTGTTTCCGGTAATCCTACTACATCATAATCATCTTGTAATCCTCTTACACTAATTTTTACATCATATATATAATCTCCCCCATTAGGTGTAGAGAAGATATTATTAATATTTCCATTAATAGTGAATAATAGTACTATTGCTATTATAAAAGATAATATCTTCATTGAAAGATTGGATTGTAACATACGATCTAAAAAAAGATTTAAAGAATTTACTGCTTTATATATAAATTCAAATGACTTATTTTTTACATTTAATAATTCTTCATTAGGTTTTATTGATGACTGTTTTTCAGATTTTTTATTTTCAGATTTTTGACGATTTATAAAATTTAAAAAGAAATCTGTAGTCGTATCTTTTTTTATTGATGGTTTTTGATTATCTTTTTTTGACATCATTTTCACCACCTTTTTCTTTTGTTTTAAACCAATTTAATTCATTAACTAAAGATGCACGTAATTCTTTTCGGGGTATTTTACGTAATTTACCATCTTTAGCAAATGATATAGTTCCCGTTTCTTCTGATACTACAACAGTTAAAGAATCAGTTATCTCACTTATTCCAAGGGCTGCACGATGCCTTGCTCCATATAATGGACTAAGCTCTTGATTAGTAGGTGGATAAAAAGCTGCAGCACAGACTACACGATCATCTTTGATAATTGTTGCGCCATCATGTAACGGTGTTCCTTCCCAAAATATTGTTGTAAAGAGCTCTGATTTTATATCAGCATTTATTCTAGTTCCAGTATTTATATAATCAATCAAAGATTGTCCACATTCAAATGTAATTAATGCACCTGTTTGGTCTTCAGATAATTTAGTTATTGCGCTAACTAATTCATCCATTAATCTTTCCTTTTCATCATCCGATAAATTTTCATGATTAGGCTCTAATTTAGTTCGTCCCATTTTTTCTAATAACCCTCTAATTTCAGGCTGGAATACAACAATAATAGCAACTACGCCCCATGTTAATACAATATCTACTAGATAATCCATTACACTTAATCCTAATAGACTAGTAAACATTTTTAAAATCAGTATTAATAGAACCCCTTTAAACAATTGCATAGTTCGCATATTTTGCTTCATCATTGAAATTAACACATAGATTACATACCATACTAATATTAAGTCAATAACTGTCCTAAGGACATTAAGTATCGAACTTAAACTAAATGTAATTGTTGTCATTATCATACCACCCACTTTCACGATTTATTATAACATTATCATATTCAAAATAAAAATCATTTAGTGTATATTTAATTTTCTTTAATATGATAAATTATTTCTTTTTTGACATTATATAGCTTTTTTTTATTTTTTTTTTAATTTTCTTGAAAATAATGTTAAAAGGAGTAATATATATATAGAAAAAAGGAGAATATTATGGATAAAAAATTTATCGTTGAAACCTCAGCAAGACATATTCACTTATCAAAAGAAGATTTAGAAACATTATTTGGAGAAGGATATCAATTAACAAACAAAAAAAACTTATCTCAACCAGGGCAATTTGCATGTGAAGAAAAAGTTACAGTTGTTGGTACTAAAGGAGAACAAAAAATGTCTGTTTTGGGACCCGTTCGTAAAGCTACTCAAGTTGAGTTGTCTTTAACTGATGCTCGTTCATTAGGACTTAAAGCTAGTATTAGAGAATCAGGTGATATTGAAGGAACTGAAGGATGTAAATTAGTAGGTCCTGCAGGAGAAGTAGAACTTTCTTGTGGTGTAATTGCTGCAAAAAGACATATTCATATGACACCTGCTGATGCTAAAGAATTCGGTGTTGTTGATAAAGAAATTGTTAGTGTTAAAATTGATACTGATAATCGTTCATTAATCTTTGGTGATGTTGTTTGTCGTGTAAGTGAAAATTATGCTACTGCAATGCATATTGATACAGATGAATCTAATGCTGCTGGGTGTGGTAGAGAAGTATACGGAACTATTGTTAAATAAAAAAGCCTTTTGGCTTTTTTATTTTATTAACATATTGTCGAATTATGTTATAATGTTCTCAGGTGATAGATATGAAACTACTTGATACTCTCGGTAAAACAAAAAAAGCAATAGGAGGAATTATATTAATCCTATTGATTACGATATTAATCTTTTTTGCTGGTACAAGATATGCTAAAAGAAATAGTAATCCAGAAATTACTTCAACCAGTTTAACTCAACAATTGCAAGAAATTGAAGAACTTGCTACTATGTCATATAATTATACTAAAGTTGGTGAATTTTCCGACAATCTTAAGTTTAATGGTTGGGATATTCCACTTACTGAAAAGAGCTTTTTAATTACTTATGATGGTAAATTGAAAGCTGGTATTAAAATGGATGAAATCGAAATAGCTATTAATTCAAACAAAATCATTGTCTCAATTCCTGAAATTGAAATATTAAGTAATGAAATTGATGAAAATAGTATTGAAGTCTATGATGAATCTAAAAATGTTTTTAATCCTATCTCGATAAATGATTATGCTACTTTTGCTAAAAAGCAAAAAGAAATGGTGGCTGAAGAAGCAATTGAAAATGGTTTATTAAGTGAAGCGGCTACTAAAACTCAAGATGCAATAAAAAAATATTTAAATGCTATTCCTAATATTAATGAAAATTACACTATTGAAGTTAAATTTTTAGAAACAAAAAATGGTCAATGACCATTTTTTTATTTATTTACCGCATTTTTTAAAGCACTACTAGCTTTAAATGCTGGAGCTTTACTTGCTGAGATAGTCATTGTTTCTCCAGTTCTAGGATTACGCCCTGTTCTTTCTCCTCTTTCTCTAATTTCAAAATTTCCAAATCCTTTTAATGATACTTTTTCACCTTTTACTAATGCATCTGTTACTACTTCAATAAATGAAGTGATAACTTTATCTACATCTGTTTTTGTCATATTTGTGTTTGAAGCAATTGCTTCTACTAATTCAGTTTTATTCATCTTAATTTCTCCAATCTTTTTATTATAGGAAATAGTCCTACATTCATTATATTACTTATCATTATTGATTACAAGTTATAATCTTTTGTATATTGTTTGACAGTTTTTATAAAATTGTCAACATCTTTTTTTTGGGTAGCCCATGATGTGACTAAACGTATACAGTAATGATTTTCATCAATTTTATTCATTACATTAAAAGAGTAATTACGTTGTAATTTTGTTATTAAATCTTTTGGTAAAATCGGAAATACTTGATTGCTTGGAGATTCAACATACATATCATAATCTTTAAGTCCTTCTCTTAAAATATCAGCCATTTTATTTTCATGAATCCCAATTTCTAAATAAAGATTATTACTAAATAATTCTTTGAATTGTGCCCCTAATAACCAGCCTTTTGCTAGCATAGCGCCTCTTTGTTTAATATTATATCTAAAATCATTTTTTAAGTCATCGTTTACAATTACTAAACATTCTCCAAATAATGCCCCCATTTTAGTTCCACCTATATAAAAAGCATCACTATAATTAGATAAATCTTTTAATGTAGGTGTTCCTTTTATTGCTAATGCACTTCCAAGTCTAGCTCCATCAACATATAAATATAACTGATTTTTTTTACAGAAATAATAAATTTCTTTTAATTCATTTAGTGTATATACAGTTCCATATTCTGTAGTCTGTGAAATGTATACCATCTTAGGTTGTACCATATGTTCATCTTGGTGTTCTTCAATTATTTTTTTTATTATTTCTGTAGTTAATTTTCCATCTTTATGTACTTTAGTAAGCACTTTATGTCCTGTAGCTTCAATTGCTCCTGTTTCATGAACATTTATATGTCCACTATCTACAGCAATTACAGCTTGATATGGTTTTAATGCTGAAGCAATAAATGTTGCATTAGTTTGTGTTCCTCCTACAAGATAATGTATATCAACATTATCATTTTCCATTTGCTTTTTTAAAATATTTGTTGTTTCATAACAATATTGATCTAATCCATATCCAGTATTTTGTTCATTGTTTATTTTTGACAATGCCTCTATTATTCTATAATGTGCTCCTTCACTATAATCATTTGTAAAACTATACATTATTATCCCCCTATCTTCTTGGATATAAAATTCCATAACGAACATATAATAAATCAAAATATGTTTTCATTGTTGTTGTTCCAGATAAAGATGATTCCGTAAAATTACTTTCTTGTCCATGAACAAGAAATGTTCGATCAGCTAATTTAATTACTTCACTTTGCTCATTCATCGTTATTAAAATTACTTGGGCACCTCTATTTTTAATTGATTTAACTAATTCCCCTACTGGCATCATTCGCGCTCGCACAGATAATACAATTGCAACACTATTTTTATCTAATAACTCAATTCTTTGACTATCATCTCCACGATCAGCAAATGCATACGAAAACTTTCCTAACTTCACCAATTTAAATTGAATATCGGAAGCTAATATTTTATTGAATTGAAATCCAAAAAAATGTAATTTTTTTGCATTATATATAATATCACACAAGTGATCTATTTCGTGAATATTGACATATTTTTTACTTTCTTTTAATGAATTAATAGATAAGTCATATACCATATCTACACATTTTGAAGGTTCGTTATGGATTTTACCTAAATCTTGTGAACTTAATTTTATTTCGTGATTTGCTTGTCTTAAACCTGATTCTACTTCTTTTTTAAATTCCGCAAAATTATCACATTTTAAGGCTTTACAAAAACGAGATATTGTTGCTGGTGATGTATAACATAAATCAGCTAGTTCATTAATGCTTATATTTGGTATTTTTTCAATATTATTTAATACTTGATAACATATTGTATAATATATACCTTGACTGTATGATGCATTTATATATGTTAATAAATTATATAAAATATCTACCTCAGTATTTCTTTTAATGTTCAAAACCTCACCTCCATACAATATTATTTTGTTACTTAATCATTTACATATTCAAAAATAAAATTTTTTAATGTATTTTTAAAATCATCCGTTTCTTTTAATTCGTATAAATAGCGTTCATCTTTTAGAACAAATAGTTCTTTGTTTCCACGATTAGCATTATACAAAGGATATACCATATCTAATGGTACAAAGTCATCATTTTTCATATGAATGAATAACGTTGGTATGTCATTATGTTTTAACATTAAAGGGTATGATTCTTTGATATTAATCTTTATTTCCTGTTTAATTTTATGTCGAATCATTTGGATAGTTGGAAATTTTATTACTTTATAATCTTTAACAATTCGATAAGCTAATATATCATATACACTAGTATATGCTCCATCACTAATGATTGCTTTTACATTTTTTAATAAATGTTTACTAGCTGCTTTTAATATTGTATTTGCTCCTGCTTCTTTTCCATATAAAATAATTTGATGATCTTTACCATATTCTTTTAATAGATATTCATTCCAACAAACCAAATCATTTACATCTTTTATACCTAACCCCCGTATATAACCGTCACTTTGCCCATGTGCACAAGCGTCTATTAGCAATATATTCCATGAAGGATAACGTTCTTTAAAAAAAGGAACATATAAAGACATATCTTTCGCTTCTAATGCAAAAGGATGTAAAATTATTAAAGTTTTTGTAGCACTTGTTTCTTCAACTAAAATTCCTCTTAATCGAATATCTTGTTTATTCTTTATATATATACTTTTACTTCTATATTTTGTTTCTAAAATACTTGGTTTATCATCATCTTTATGATGACGATATATTATTGATTTAACAGTTCGATTAACAAACATATTTAAAGCTCCTGCTCCTGATGCTAATCCCGCTAAAACTGCTAAAGAAGTAACTACTTTTTTTCCTTTATTATTCATTTTTTCCATACTCCTTATAATTTTCCATTAATAATCTATTTATATTGCTTACTTGCTCAAATGAGCTTAAGCGATATTCATCATGCTCCATTCTACCTGCATAAAATCTAATGGCTTTTTCCAATTCTTCTCGTATTTTTTCATGATATTCTTTAGGAAATGTTGAAATTGGAAAACAAACAAAAACAAATGTATTATAGTCTTTCGAAAATAAATTAATTAATAAATCATATCCTTCGCTTCTTACTATTGAATTACCGATTGCTAATTGTAAATCATGATTTGCAAATGTTAACATATCATTCATGACAAATCTTATTACATCCATTGATGCTTCTTTAAATGCTTCATGATCACTTTCAAAAATAGCTTTTAAATATGCAACTACAATATTTTTATCTTTATTATTATCTTTAAGATAATTATCTACATATTTAAAAATTGCCTTAGTTACTCTATAATGAGATAATACTAAATTTCCAAAATCAGTCATGATTGCAAAAGCAAATCTTTGAGATGTACATAACTTCCAAATTGCTTCCAATAAATATTCTTTAACTTGATCATAAAAAACATCAAGTTTTTCAAAAACCATCCTAATAATTCTTCTAAAATAATATAAATGAAATTGATATTGAGTATCTAAATATTTTGCCGTCGTTCCATCCCATTCATATTCATATAAAATTTTATCAAGTAATAAATTAACTGAATCAATAAATTTTCTATAATTTTTCATTTTCATTAGCTTTTCTAAATATGGCATAAATATTTCATAAAATTCATCTATTGTTTCTTGATTAATACCTCTATGATATTCTAAATAATCAAGGATATTTCGATAATCTAAAGGTTCTAACATTATTTCTGTGTTTTTACTATCAATATATTCTTGGAAATCATCACATTTTAAAATCGTATGATATTCATTAATATATAATATTTGTTTTAAAGCATCTTTAGTAATATATTCTTCTTCCTGTTCATGAAGATCCACTGAAAACACACTTTTTATTTCTGAACCAGAATAATCTAATGTTAAAAATACATTAATCTCTCTAAATTGAATATCTCTAATATAGTAATGAAATTTATGTTCATATTGTTTTGTTTGAACACAACTATGACATCTATATTTTCCCTGATAATTACTTTTATGTTCTTCTAAATATTTGTGAATACAGACATGCATCATATTTTCACCCCCCTTATAGGAATATTTTACCACTTATAATAAAATATTAAAACTAATAAAAATATCAACTTTATATATTAGTTTTTTGTTACTAATTGAGAGTTATAATTAAATTATATACATTATTTTTAGATAATATGCCTTTTCATTTATTATAATTAAATTTTTTGTATTTAAAAATTCTAATCATAAAATACCTCATATAAATATAATCCTTGTGGTTTTGCTTTAAATAAGCATTTTTCTTTACCTTTACTATCTAAAAATTCTTGTAATCTTTTTTTTGTTATTCTTTTAGCACCGACTTGTATCAAACCACCGACAATATGCCTTACCATATAACGTCTAAAACCGTTTCCAACTATGGTAAATGTTATAATTCCATTGTTATCTTCGATTAGTATTTTATATAATTCTCTAATTGTATTACCATATTGATCATAACTACAAAAAGATGCAAAGTCATGCTCTCCTATAAAAATATTTGCAGCATCTTTCATCAATTCTAAATCTAAGGGTCTACCATATTGATATATATAATTTGTTTCAAAAGGACTATACTCTTTTGTACTTAATAAATAACGATACTCTTTTTTTGTTGCACTATATCTACTATGAAAATCCTCGCTTACAAATAACGAATCCAATATATATATATCATTTGGTAAAAAATGATTTATTGCTCTTTTCCATTGTTTTTCAGGCATCTGTCTTAATGTATCAAAATGAAAAACTTGTTTATTTCCATGTACTTTGGCATCAGTTCTTCCTGAAGCATGAATTGTTACTTCTTCTTCACAAATCTTTTTTAATGCTTTTTGAATTTCTCCCTGAACAGTTCTTAATTTATTTTGAATTTGAAAACCATAAAATTTACTACCGTCGTAACTAACTATACATTTTACTCTAACCATTACAATATAAAACTAAGTGTTATAACACATCCTGATACTATAGCTGTAATGATGAATGCTAAAGTGTCAGTTCTCCTCCATTTTAATGTTTTATAACGTGTTCTTTTAGCTTCTGGGTTATAGTTACGACTTTCCATTGCATTTGCTAAATCTTCTGCACGCTGAAATGCTGATATAAACAATGGTATAATCAGTGAAATAATAGCTTTTATTTTATCCGTTAATTTCCCCTCGCTAAAATCTACACCTCTACTTGCTTGTGCCTTCATTATTCTTTTAGCCTCATCTAATAAATCAGGAATAAATCTTAATGCAATCGAAATCATCATTGCAAGTTCATGAGATGGAAACCCAATTTTTTTTAATGGATTCAAGAGAGCTTCAATTGCAAGTGTAAGATCCAATGGCTTTGTTGAAGAAGTTAAAATTGTAGTCATAGTAATAATTAAAACTAATCTAATAAAAATATATGCTGATTGTAATAATGCATCAGAATATATTTTTATAAAACCAAGACTAACTAACAGTTCCCCTGTTTTAATTAAGAAAATATTAAATATCATTAAAAATAACATCATAAATAACATAGGTTTAACTGCTTTTAATATGTGCTTTAAGTTAATATTTGAAATAATTGTTGTGCCTATTGTAAATATAGCCATAATGGCATAGCCTATTGATCCTGCATCAAAAAATATTGCAATTAAAAATATTAATAATGCTAATATTTTTAATCTTGGGTCTAATTGATGTATTGTTGAGTTAATTGGTATATATTTACCAAATGTAATATTATCCATTTAACTCACCTCCAATGACATTTATAAGTTCATCAATATCTTTAATTGATGAATTAATATTAAAACCGCCTTTATTTAGTTTTAAAATAAAATCTGTAATAATTGGTAAATCAATTCCTAATTCATTTAAATACTCACTATCTTTAAAGATATTTGCAACAGAATCATGTCTTTCTACTTTTCCGTGATTCATAACAACAACTTCATCACAATATTGCAAAACATGATTCATATCATGAGTTACAAGAATAATTGTTTTACCAGATTTATTTATTTTCTTAAACAAATTCATCATTTCATTCGCCCCCTGTGGATCTAATCCTGCAGTTGGCTCATCAAGAATTAAAATATCCGGATCCATTGCTAAAATTCCTGCAATTGCAACTCTTCGTTTTTGCCCACCTGATAAATCAAATGGTGATTTGTCTAAATATGTTTCATCTAAACCTACAATGTTTATGACTTTTTTTGAAATTTGCTTGGCTTCATCCTCGCTAATTCCAAAATTTATTGGTCCAAAAATAATATCTTTTTCAATCGTTTCTTCAAATAATTGATATTCAGGAAATTGAAAAACTAACCCCGCTTTTTTTCTTAACATTTTAAGTCCACTAGGCTTATTTGCTGATGTAATTACATAATCATCAATTTCAATATTTCCACTGCTTGGAAGAAGTAGTGCATTAATATGTTGGATCAATGTACTTTTGCCACTTCCAGTTTGTCCTATAACTGCTGTAAAGCTACCGTTTTTAATATCTAAATTTACCCCTTTTAAAGCATGATAAGCAAATGGTGTACTTTCACTATATATATGCTCTACTTCTTTGAATGTAATTGACATAACTCTTTTACTAATTCCTCCATATCTAAAGTTCTACTAGTTTCAATATTTAACTTTCTTAAACTATTTGCTACCTTTAAAGCAAAAGGAATATCTAACTCATATTTGATCAAAATTTTTTCATCACTTAATATTTCTTGAGGTTTTCCAATTGCCATAACTTTACCGTTATTCATAACAATAATACGATCTGCATTTTTAGCTTCTTCAATATCATGAGTAATTGATATAATGGTCATTGTTTTTTCTTTATTTAATTTTCTTACTAAATTATTTATCTCACGCTTTCCTATAGGATCTAACATACTTGTTGCTTCGTCTAAAATAATTATTTTAGGATTCATTGCTAATATACCAGCAATCGCAACACGTTGTTTTTGACCTCCAGATAATTTTATTGGCTCATGATCTAAGAAATCTTGCATATCAACTTTACTGGCATAATTATTTATTATTTCGTCCATTTGATTTTGCGGAACACAATTATTTTCTAAACCAAACGCTATATCGTCTCGAACAGTGGCTCCTATAAATTGATTATCAGGGTTTTGAAATACAATTCCAATATTATCGCGAACTTTATATAAGTTTTCTAAAGTTAATTCAACTCCATTAACAATAATTGTTCCTTTTAATTTTTCCAATAATCCAATAATTAGTTTTGCTATTGTACTTTTACCACTACCGTTATGACCCAATATAGCAACATATTCCCCTTCAAATATATCAAAACTTATATTATTTATCGTTCTTATACCCTCTCTATATTCAAATGATAAATTTTTTATCTCAATGATCTTTTTCATCTCTTCACCACCTATCCTGTTTTTTATAATTCTATATTCAATGAATATTTTAGTCAAGTAAAAGAAAAAGACCCTAGGGTCTTTAAGTTATTAAATTAATGTTATGATTGCCATTGGGGCATTGTCACCTTTACGATTGTAAGTTTTTAAGATACGTGTGTATCCTCCTTTTACATCTTTATATTTAGGTGCTACATCATCAAATAATTTTTGTACAGCAGTTTTTCCTGTTGATTCATCAATTACATTATGTAATACAGCAGCAGCTTGACGTCTTGCATGTAAGTCGCCACGTTTACCTAAAGTAATTAATTCTTCAACAACAGAACGAACTTCTTTAGCTCTAGTTTCTGTTGTTTCTAATTTACCATACATAATTACTTCTGTTGCTAGAGAACGTAACATTGATTTTCTAATGTCAGAAGTACGTCCTAATTTTCTATTTTTAGCCATGAGATTAGTGCTCCTTCCTTCGTATTTGCGAATTAATCAATAGGTTTAAACCCTAACCCTAATTCGACTAATTTTTCTTTTACTTCTTTTAATGATTTCTTACCTAAATTTCTTACTTTGATCATATCATCTTCAGACTTAGCGGCAAGATCTTGAACAGTTTGAATACCTGCTCTTTTTAAACAATTGTATGAACGTACAGATAGATCTAATTCTTCAATTGTCATATCTAATACTTTATTACTTGTATCATTTTGAGCTTCAGACATAACCTCCATATTGACTGCCATATCTGTTAACTCTACAAACATATTTAAATGTTCCACCAAAATCTTAGCAGCTAGTGAAATAGCTTCATAAGGTTTTAATGCACCATTAGTTTCTATTTCTAATGTTAGTTGATCGTATTTTGCACTTTCACCAACTCTTGTTGGTTCAACAGCATAAGATACACGTTCAACTGGTGAAAAAATTGAATCCGTTGGAATAATACCAATTGTATTAATATCTTTCTTATTTTGATCAGCGCTTATATATCCGCGATCTTTTTTTGCATATAATTCCATGTATAAGTGAGCACCTTGAGCAACATGAGCTATTACTAAATCATTTGAGATCATTGTTACTTCAGAAGGGCATTGAATATCAGCACCTGTTACAGTAGCAGGTCCCTCAACATCAATAATCATTGTTGCCGATTCATCACTATCTACATCAAAAACTAACTTTTTAAGATTTAAGATAATTGATGTAACATCTTCGACAACACCATCAACTGCAGAAAATTCATGAATTGCTCCTTGAACTTTAATTGCATAAACAGCAGATCCAGGTAAAGAAGATAAAAGAACTCGACGAAGTGAATTCCCTAATGTTGTTCCAAAACCTCTTTCTAGAGGCTCAATAACAAATTTACCATAATTATCTGTTTCATCATAATTAGCTATATTAAAATTTGCCTTTTCAAACTTTTGCATTTTTTCCCTCCTCACTAGGAATTATTATTTTTTTGATCATACAATAATTATCCACGAGGACGTTTTGGTGGACGACATCCATTATGTGGAATTGGTGTAACATCGTTAATTGAAGTTACTTCTAATCCAGCAGCTTGTAAAGCTCTCACTGCTGCTTCACGTCCTGGCCCAGGACCTTTTACACATACTTCTACAGATTTTACTCCATGATCCATAGATGCTTTTGCAGCTGCTTCAGAAGCCATTTGAGCTGCAAATGGAGTAGATTTTCTAGAACCTTTGAATCCTAATGCTCCTGCACTTGACCATGTTAATACATTACCATGTTCATCAGTAATAGTTACAATAGTATTATTGAAAGTTGAATGAACATGTGCTACACCTTTTGCAATATTTTTCTTTACACGTTTTTTTCCGCGTACTTGTTTTACTTTTGCCATTTCTAGTTCAACCTCCTATCCTATTTTTTCTTTCCTGCTATTGGCTTTGCTTTTCCTTTACGAGTACGAGCATTTGTTTTAGTTTTTTGACCACGTACAGGAAGGCCTTTACGGTGACGAATTCCTCTATAACTTCCGATTTCCATTAAACGTTTAATATTTAATGCTACTTCACGACGAAGATCACCTTCAACTTTAATTGATTCTACTTCTTTTCTAATTTTACCAATTTCATCTTCAGTTAAATCTTTAACTCTAGTATTTTCATTTATACCAACTTTAGCTAAAATTTCTTGTGCTGTTGGTTTACCAATACCATAGATATAAGTTAATGAGATAACCACACGTTTATCACGTGGGATATCAACTCCAGCAATACGAGCCATTTTATTTCCTCCTAATTAACTACTAATTAACCTTGTCTTTGTTTGTGTTTAGGGTTTTCGCAAATAACCATTACGCGCCCTTTTCTTTTGATTACTCTGCATTTATCACAGATTGGTTTTACAGATGGTCTTACTTTCATCTTGTCTACCTCCTCCTGGAAGATTTAAGTTTTATTTATGTCTAAATGTAATTCGCCCACGTGTTAAATCATATGGAGAAATTTCTACCGTAACCCTGTCCCCCGGTAAAATGCGAATGTAATGCATACGGATTTTACCAGAAACGTGAGCAAGGATTTCTACTCCATTTTCTAACGCTACTTTAAACATTGCATTTGGTAATGTTTCAAGTACCGTTGCTTCTACTTCAAGAACGTCATCTTTCTTTGCCATAGATCTCAACTCCCTTTTATTAAAGTTTTGTCAAAATTTCATACCCATTATCAGTAATAACGATTGTATGTTCATAATGTGCCGCTAAAGAACGGTCTTTTGTTACAACAGTCCAATTATCTTGTAACACTTCTGTTTCACATCCACCTAAATGAGCCATTGGCTCAATTGCAAGTGTCATCCCTGCTTTTAATCGTGGGCCACGTCCTGCCTTTCCATAATTTGGAACAGGTGGATCTTCATGAACTTCACTACCAATTCCATGTCCAGTATAATCTAGAGGAGTAGTGCATCCATGTTCTTCAAGATAAACATATATTGCATGAGAAATATCTGATAAACGATTTCCAGGTTTTACCTGTTTTAATCCAGCATATAGAGAACCTTCACATACTTCCATTAGATGTTTTGCTTTATCACTTATTTTTCCAACTGCATAAGTCCATGCGCTATCGCCATGATATCCTTTGTAGCAAGCTCCTACATCTACTGAAATAATATCTCCTTCTTTTAAAACTTGATTACTCGGTATTCCATGGACAACTACTTCATTTACCGAAGTACAAACACTATTTGGAAATCCATATAAATGAAGGAATGAAGGAGTTGCATTATTGTCACGAATCACTTTTTCACAAATTTCATCTATTTGCTTAGTTGTGATTCCAGGTACAATAACTTCTTTAAGTTTTTCATGTACTAATGCAACAATTCTTCCTGCTTCAGCCATCAATTCAATTTCTCTATGATCTTTAGTAACAATCATTATTTAACCCCCAGGCTAGCTTTGATATCCTTAAAGACGTCTTCCATAGATTGATCACCATTAATATTAGTGATTTGACCTTTCATTGTATAATAATCAATTAATGGTCTAGTTTGTTTTTCATAAGTATCAAGTCTAACCTTTACAGCTTCTTCACTTTCATCAGGTCTTTGATACAACTCACCACCACAAGCATCACAAACTCCTTCAACTTTTGGTGGATTATATTCAATGTGGAAGCTTGCTCCACATTCTTTACAAGTTCTTCTGCCAGAAAGTCTTGGAACTAAACGATCAAGTTCGATATCTAGATTAATAACTGCATCAATATTAAATTTAAATTCTTTTGCAATACTTTCTAGTTCTCTGGCTTGAATTATTGTACGAGGGAACCCATCAAGAACAAATCCATTTGGAAATTCATTTTCTTGTAAGTACTCTCTTACCATTTGAATAGTATAATCATCAGGAACAAGGTGTCCAAATTGCATAAAATATTTTGCAATAACACCATATTTTGTTTGTTCTTTAAGTGCTTTTCTAAAAATATCACCTGTAGAAATATGAGTAAGTCCATACTCTTTGACTAAATTTGCAGCTTGAGTACCTTTACCAGCTCCAGGTGGACCCATTAGGATAATATTCATGTATACGCGCCCTCTTTCTTATACTATCTTCTAATATAACCGTGATATTCTTTTCTAGTTATATGTGTTTTAATTTGTCTTACTGTTTCTAACGCTACTCCTGTTACGATAATTAATCCGGTACCACCAAGTGATAATGATGCATTAGCAGTTTGTGACCAGATAATAGGTGTAATAATTGGAATAGCTGCAATAATACATAATGATAATGAACCAACAACTGTGATTCTATTTAAAACTTTTTTAATATATGCTTTTGTATCTTCACCAGTTCTAACACCTGGTATAGAACCACCATTTTTCTTTAAATCATCACTAATTTTTTCTGCATCAATTTGTAAATTTGAATAGAAAAATGTAAATCCAATAATCATTAAAATGTATAATACAAATCCCACTGGTTCTTGATAATTGAAAATTGTATTAATCCAATTTGTAACATCACTAGTTTCCATAAAGCTAACAATTGTTCTAGGTGCTGCTAATACAGAAGAAGCAAAAATTACAGGAATAACACCTGAACTATTAATTTTAATAGGCATATGTGTTTGATCCTTTGTTCTCATTGTTGTATTAGAACTTGTTGCATAAATTATTGGTATCTTTCTTACTGCACCTTCATTAAATACAACGAAAATTACAATTGATAGATATACAATCACAAATAATGCATACCAACCAATTCCTAACCACATATCAATAGCTTTACCACTAGTATCAACTAAATTATTAAATGTTGTAATAAAACTTGTAGGTAAGTTAGATACAATACCTGTAAAGATTAATAATGAAACTCCATTACCTATACCTTTATTTGTTATTTGATCCCCTAACCATACAGCTAACATACTTCCGGCTATCATAATAATGACAACATAGATATATGTCCAAATACTTGGTTCAGATAAAATATTATATCCAGTATCAAAAGCGTATGTTAATACGCCACCTTGTAATGCTGCTAAAAATAAAGTTACATATCGCGTAACACGATCTTTTTTCTTTTTCCCTGTATTTCCTTCTTTACGCCATTGACTCAAAACAGGAATTACATCCATAGATAAAAGTTCAATAATAATCGAAGAAGTGATATAAGGTGATACCCCAAGAGAGAACAAAGAAAATCTTTCTAAAGTTCCCCCACCAATTAAATTCATAATCCCAAAAATTCCATTAGTTGCATCACTAGCGCTCAATGCACCAGTGTTGACACTAGGAATAGTAATTGCAGCACCTAAACGGTATACAAATAATATTCCTAGCGTAAAAATTACTTTTTGGCGAAGTTCACCCTTTTTGAAAACATTTTTCAAAAACGTAAACATCTTAAATCACCTCAGTTTTTCCACCAGCAGCTTCAATTGAGGCAACAGCCGATTTAGAAAATTTATGTGCTTTAACTGTAATTGCTTTTTCTAATTTACCATTACCAAGTACTTTTACACCATTTAATTCTTTTTTAATAATTCCAGCTTCTTTTAATGTCTTTGGACAAACCACTGTACCTTCTTCAAATGAATTCAATTGTTCTAAATTAACAATTGCATATTCTACTCTATTAAAGTTTGTAAATCCACGTTTTGGTAAACGCATAAATAATGGAGTTTGTCCACCTTCAAATCCTGGTTTCTTTCCACCACCAGATCTTGCACCTTGTCCTTTTTGACCTCTACCAGCAGTTTTACCAGTACCAGAACTTGTACCTCTACCAACACGTTTTCTTGCTTTACGTGCACCTTCAGTGTATTGTAATTCGTGTAGTTTCATCAGTTACACCTCCCTATTTTTCTTCTACTTTAACTAGGTGTTCAACAACTTTAATCATACCTTGAATAAATTCGTTGTTTTCTTTTTCTACAGTTTTATTTAATTTTGTTAAACCTAACGCTTTAAGAGTAGCCCTTTGTTTTGGTAAACGACCAATTGGACTTTTAACAAGCGTAATCATAACTGTTTTTGCCATTCTTTACGCCCTCCTATCCAAAAATTTCTTCAACTTTTTTATCTCTTAATTCAGCAACTTGGTTTACAGTTTTTAATGAAGCTAACCCTTCCATTGTAGCTCTAACCATATTAATTGGTGTTCTAGAACCTAATGATTTAGATAAAATATCAGTATATCCTGCTAATTCTACAACAGCACGAACTGGTCCCCCAGCAATAATTCCAGTACCTTGAGAAGCAGGTCTAATAAATACTCTACCTGATCCATAAATACCAGTTATATCATGAGGAATTGTTCCATGAATTAAAGGAACATTAATGATATTTCTTTTAGCATTTTCAGAAGCTTTTCTAATTGCATCAGGTACTTCATTTGCT
Source organism: Thomasclavelia spiroformis DSM 1552 (assembly GCF_025149465.1). Taxonomy (NCBI): domain Bacteria; kingdom Bacillati; phylum Bacillota; class Erysipelotrichia; order Erysipelotrichales; family Coprobacillaceae; genus Thomasclavelia; species Thomasclavelia spiroformis. The sequence continues at coordinate 2,374,911 of NZ_CP102275.1, forward strand.
TTACCAGTACCAAAACCAACTCTACCTTTTCTATCTCCGATTACAACTAACGCAGCAAAACGGAATTTACGTCCACCTTTAACTACTTTAGTTACACGGTTAATAGTAACAACACGTTCTTCAAATTCTTTTTCTTCTCTTCTAGTTCCATTGTTTCTTTGACCTTTTTTAGGTCCGTTGTTTCTTGGTCCATTGTTTCTTGGTTTACGTTGTTCCATATTGACCTCCCTCTAGAATTCTAATCCAGCCTCTCTAGCAGCTTCAGCTAGGGCTTTTACACGACCATGATAAACATATCCACCACGATCAAATACTACTTTTTTAATATTTTTTGCAAGTGCTGCTTCAGCAACAGCTTTACCTACTGCAGTTGCAGCTGCGATATTAGAACCGTTTTCTAATTTCATATTAACACTTGATGCACTAGCTAAAGTTACGCCATTTACATCATCTATGACTTGTGCATGAATATGAGCATTTGAACGGAACACGTTTAATCTTGGACATTCAGGAGTTCCACTAATTTTAGCACGAACTCTAGCATGTCTTTTTAAACGAACATCATTACGAGATTGTAATTTTGACATCTTATTTTGCTCCTTTCAAAACTACTTCTTACCAGCAGTTTTTCCTTCTTTTCTGATGATTCTTTCATCAACATATTTAATTCCTTTACCTTTATAAGGTTCAGGTTTTCTTACTTCTCTAATTTGAGCAGCAACTTGTCCAACACGTTCTTTTGAGATTCCAGAAACAACAATTTTAGTATTTGATGGAGTTTCAATAGTAACTCCTTCTTCTCCTTCGATTTCAACTGGATGAGAATATCCAATATTTAATACTAACGTATTCCCTTTCATTTGTCCACGATATCCAATACCAACAATTTCTAATTCTTTCTTGAATCCAACGTGTACACCTTCAATCATGTTTGCAAGTAATGCTCTTGTTGTACCATGTAATTGTTTATGAGTTTTTTGTTCAGTACTTCTAGCAACAGTAATTACATTTTCTTCTTGTTTAATTGTAATCACCGGTGAAAATTGTCTTACTAAAGTCCCTTTTGGACCTGTAACAGTTACTGTATTATCAGCAGCGATGTCTACTGTAACTCCTTCAGGTACATTAATAATTTTATTACCGACACGTGACATCAGTTTGCACCTCCTGAATTATTGTTTTTATTACCAAATATATGCTAGAACTTCTCCACCGACTTGTTTAGCACGAGCTTCTTTATCAGTCATTAATCCTTGAGAAGTTGATAAAATTACAATTCCTAATCCATTTAATACTTTTGGGATTTCATTTACTTTTGCATATACACGTAATCCTGGTTTAGAAATTCTTTTTAAATCTGTAATTACACGTTCATTTCCTCTATATTTTAGAGTGATAACAATGTTTTTAATTGGACCTTCGCCCTCAACTTTATATCCTTTTATGAATCCTTCATTTTTCAAAATCTCAGCAATATCTACTTTTAATTTTGATGCAGGCACCATTACTGTTTCATGGTGTTGTCTATTTGCATTACGGATTCTTGTTAACATATCTGCAATTGGATCTGTCATAACCATTTGCTAAATCCTCCTTCCATCTGGATAAAATTACTACCAGCTTGCCTTTTTAACACCTGGAATTTCACCTTTGTAAGCTAATTCGCGGAAGCAAATTCTACAAAGTTTAAATTTTCTAATTACTGAATGTGGTCTTCCACAACGTTCACAACGTGTGTATTCACGCACTTTGTATTTTTGAGGACGTTGTTGTTTCACCTTCATTGATGTTTTTGCCATATTCCGTGAGTCCTCCTTATTTCTTGAATGGCATTCCTAATTGTGCTAATAACTCATGACCTTCTTCATCAGTTTTAGCAGTAGTTACGAATACAATATCCATTCCTCTTAATTTATTTACTTTATCGAAATTGATTTCTGGGAAAATTAATTGTTCTTTAATACCTAAAGTATAATTTCCTCTTCCATCAAATGAGTTATTTGATACACCTCTAAAATCTCTTACACGTGGTAATGAGATATTAACTAATTTATCTAAAAATTCATACATTCTTTCACCACGTAAAGTTACTTTACATCCAATTGGAGCCCCTTCACGTAATTTGAATCCAGCGATTGATTTTTTAGCTCTAGTGATAACTGGTTTTTGCCCACTAATTAATGTTAATTCATTTACAGCTTCATCTAATAATTTAGAATTAGACACTGCATCACCTACACCAATATTTAAAACAATTTTTTCAATCTTAGGAGCTTGCATTTTTGAAGAATAATTGAATTTTTCCATTAAAGATTTAACCACTTCGTTTTGATAACGTTCCATTAAACGGTTCATTCTTTATCCTCCTATTTCTTTTTCTTTTTATCAACTTCTGCTCCAGTTTTTCTGTTAACTCGAACTTTGATTTTTTTACCATCTTTTTCTACAAATTTATATCCAAGTTTAACAGGAGCTTTAGATTTTGAATCATAGAATGCAACATTAGAAACATGAATAGGCGCTTCTCTTGTTACAATTCCTCCTTCAGGATCTGCTTGTGAAGGTTTAATATGCTTAGTTGCCATATTAACTCCCTCAACTATTACTTTGTCTTGTTTTGCAAGAACTTGTAACACTTCACCTTGTTTTCCTTTATCTTTACCTGCGATAACTACTACAGTATCACCTACATGGATTTTCATGTTTAAGTCCTCCTATAATACTTCTGGAGCTAATGATACAATCTTCATGAAATCTGCATCTCTTAACTCTCTTGCAACTGGTCCGAAGATACGAGTCCCTTTAGGAGACTTGTCTTCTTTTATAATTACACAAGCGTTATCATCAAATTTGATATAAGAACCATTTTCTCTACCTACACCATATTTACTTCTCACGATAACTGCTTTTACTACTTCACCTTTTTTTACAGAACCACCTGGAGCTGCTTGTTTAACTGTTGCTACAACAACATCACCAATATTACTAAATTTACGATTAGATCCACCCAAATTGCGGATTACTAAAACTTCTTTAGCTCCAGTGTTATCAGCGACTTTAAGTCTACTTTCGTTTTGGATCATTTTGGTTACCTCCTTTTAGAGTTTATATATATTAAACAGTTTCTGCTTTTTTTACAATTTCAACTAATCTGAAACGTTTTGTTGCAGACAATGGTCTTGTTGACATGATTTTTACTGTATCACCAACATTTGCGATATTTTCTTCATCATGAGCATGGAACTTAGTTGAAGATTTCATACGCTTACCATATAATTTATGTTTTACATGTGTTTCTACTAGCACTGTAATAGTCTTATCCATTTTAGTAGATACAACTGTTCCAGTGTAAACTTTACGATTGTTTCTTTCCATTGGATCTCCTCCTATTGGTTCAATTCTCTTTCTCTAATAATTGTTTTAATTCTAGCGATAGATTTACGAACCGTTCTGATACGTGCTGTGTTTTCTAAACTTCCTGTAGCTTGTTGGAAACGAAGTCCAAATAGCTCTTTTTTGTATTCTTCTACTTTAGCAAGTAAAGCAGCATTATCTAATTCTCTAATTTCTTGAACTGTCACAACTATTCACCCTTTCCAATGATTTTACATTTAATAGGTAATTTATGAGATGCAAGTCTAAGAGCTTCTCTAGCAAGTTCTTCATCAACACCTGCTACTTCAAAAAGAACTCGACCAGTTTTAACAACTGCTACCCATTCTTCTGGAGAACCTTTCCCAGATCCCATACGTACTTCTAATGGTTTTTTAGTTTTAGCTAAATGAGGGAAAATTCTAATCCATACTTTACCACCACGGTTCATACGACGATTAATAGCGATACGAGCAGCTTCAATTTGACGAGAAGTGATCCAAGCACCTTCAGTTGCTTGTAATCCAAATTCCCCAAACGATACTTGAGTTCCGCCTTTAGCTTTACCTTCGTATTTTACACGATGAGGTCTTCTGTATTTTGTTCTTTTAGGCATCAACATGATTATTTATCCCCTTTCTTCTTTTCAGGAAGGATTTCTCCCTTACAAATCCAAACTTTAACTCCTAATTTACCATAAGTAGTATCTGCTTCAGCAGTAGCATAATCAATATCAGCTCTTAAAGTATGTAAAGGGACATTCCCTTCAGAGTAACCTTCAGCACGAGCCATATCAGCTCCACCTAAACGTCCTGAAACACTTGTTTTAATTCCTTTAGCTCCAGCTCTCATAGCTCTTTGAATAGCGCGTTTTTGAACTGTTCTAAAAGAAGCACGATTTTCTAATTGTTCAGCGATGTTATTTGCAACTAATTGTGCAACAACATCAGGATTTTTAATTTCAACAATATTAATAAACACTTGTTTATCTTTAACCATTTTACTAACTTCTTTTCTTAATGCATCAACAGCTTCACCATCTTTACCAATTACAACACCTGGTCTAGATGTGTGAACAAAGATAGTAACGCGATTTTTTGATCTTTCTATTTCGACACGAGCAACAGATGCAGTTTTAAGTTTTTTTAATAAGTATTCACGAATTTTAATATCTTCGTGTAATAACCCTGCAAAATCCTGATCGTTAGCATACCATCTTGAATCCCAATTACGGTTAATACCAACTCGTAATCCAACTGGACTTACTTTTTGACCCATAATCTGACCTCCTATCTTTCTTCAACCACACAAGTAATGTGGCTAGTTCTTTTTAAAATTCTTGTTCCACTACCTTTTGCTCTAGCAGCGAATCTCTTTAATGTAGGTCCTTCATCTACATAGATTTCTTTAATATATAATTTTTCTGCTTCAGCACCACTGTTATAAATAGCATTTTGTGCAGCAGATTTTACAACTTTAATGATTGCAGGAGTTGCACTTTTATTTACATATTCTAATATTCCAAGTGCTTCTTTAACTTTCTTACCTCTCACTAAATCAACAACTAATCTTGCTTTTTGAGGTGAAACACGAATCATTTTAGCTTGTGCTCTTGCTTCCATGTTTTAAATTCTCCTCTCTTTATTTTCCAGCTTTTTTATCATCAGCTGAATGCCCATGATAAGTTCTAGTTGGAGCAAATTCTCCTAATTTATGTCCGACCATATCTTCAGTCACATAAACTGGGATATGTTCTCTTCCGTTATACACTGCAAATGTGTGCTCAATAAATTGAGGGAAGATTGTTGAACGTCTAGACCAAGTCTTAATTACTTCTTTTTTTCCTGATGTATTTAATGCTTCAACTTTTTTCATTAAATGTTCATCAACAAATGGTCCCTTTTTTAAACTACGTGCCATTATTTCTTCCTCCTTTTATTATTTAGAATTTCTGCGACGTACAATTAATTTAGTAGACGCTTTCTTATTTTTTCTAGTTTTAACACCCATAGCTTTTTTACCCCAAGGTGTCATTGGTGCTTTACGACCAATTGAAGTTCTACCTTCACCACCACCATGAGGGTGATCGTTAGGATTCATTACAGAACCACGAACAGTTGGTTTAACACCTTTCCATCTCATACGTCCAGCTTTACCATAATTAACTAATCCGTGATCTTCATTTCCAACCACACCAACAGTTGCTCTGCATACAGCTAATAACTTACGTACTTCACCAGATGCCAATCTTACAATTACATATTTTTCTTCTTTACCTAAGATTTGTGCAGACACACCAGCAGAACGTGCGATTTGTCCACCTTTTCCAGGTTGCATCTCAATATTATGAATTACTGTACCTTCTGGCATATTTCCCATAGGTAAAGCATTCCCTACTTTAATATCTGCATTTTCACCAGATACAATTTTATTTCCTACTTCTAACCCTTTTGGAGCAAGAATATATCTTTTTTCACCATCTGCATAATTAATTAATGCAATGTTAGCAGATCTATTTGGATCATATTCGATAGTTGCTACAGTTCCGATGATATCATCTTTATTACGTTTGAAATCAATAATACGATATTTACGTTTATGTCCTCCACCGTGATGACGTGTTGTAATAACACCTTGATTATTACGTCCACCGTTTTTATTTATTTTTGCAACTAAAGATTTTTCAGGTTTTGTTGCTGTAATTTCTTCATAAGTTAATGAAGTCATATTACGACGACCGTTTGTCACTGGCTTATAAGTTTTAATTGCCATCTTTAGTTTCCTCCTAATTATCTGGAATTATTTTCCAATATTTTTGTTAATTATTCCTCACCGAAATAATTGATTGTACTACCTTCTGCTAATTTAACAATAGCTTTTCTTCTACGGTTAGTTTTACCTTCGTATCTACCAACTCTTTTAGTTTTAGGTTTAATGTTCATAACATTAACGCTTTCAACTTTTACATCAAACATTGCTTCAACAGCTTGTTTAATTTCAATTTTATTAGCATTAACATCCACATCAAATGTATATTTATTTTCTTCTGCTTGAAGAGTCATTGATTTTTCAGTGAATACAGGTTTTTTTAATACATCAGTAATATGTGCCATTATCCTAATACCTCCTCAACAGACTTAATTGCAGCTTCAGTCATAATTAACTTATCGCTATTTAAAATATCATAAACGTTAACACGTCTAGCATCTAATAATTTAACTCCTGGAATGTTGTTAGCACTTCTAGCCACATTTTCATCAATTTCATCAACAACAATTAATGTTTTTGTTGGAGCGTCTAAATTTGCTAAAACTTTAACCATTTCTTTTGTTTTTGGAGCATCGAATTTAATAGCTTCTAAAGCCATGAATTCATTATCGATAATTTTAGTAGATAAAGCTGATTTAAGAGCTAATCTTCTAACTTTACGATTTAATTTAAATTTATAACTTCTAGGTGTTGGACCAAATACTACTCCTCCTCCACGCCATTGTGGTGCACGGATTGATCCTTGTCTAGCTCTACCAGTACCTTTTTGACGCCATGGTTTTTTGCCACCACCACTAACTTCAGTACGGTTTTTTACTTTATGTGTACCTTGTCTTAATGATGCTCTTTGTAATAAGACCATATCAAATAATGCTTGTTTGTTTGGTTCAATTCCAAATACAGCTTCATTTAATTCTAAATCTTTTACTTCAGCACCTTCTTGGTTATATACTTTAACTTTAAGCATATCGAATCCTCCTTCCCTAAATTATTCAGCTGTTTCAACTGGTGTATCAGTTGCTACATCTGCATCTTTAGTTTCTTCTACTGTTGGTGTAAAATCTACTAATTCATGAGCAGGATTTACTCTCCCAGCTGCTTTAATTCCAGATTTTACAATTACTAATCCTTTTTTCGGACCTGGTACTGACCCTTTGATTAATAATAAATTATTTTCTACATCAACAGCTACAATTTCTAAGTTTTGAACTGTTCTTGTAACATGACCCATTTGTCCTGGTAATTTTTTACCTGGAGCAATTCTATTTGGAGCAATTGGTCCCATTGACCCTACAATTCTATGAGCTCCTGAACCATGTCCTTTTGGACCGATATGTTGTCCATGTCTTTTAATAACACCTTGATAACCTTTACCTTTAGAAGTTCCAGTTACATCCACAACTTCACCAGCTACGAAGCTATCAACAGTAATTTTATCTCCAACTTCATAACTCATCATTTCGTCAAAACGAAATTCCTTGATGAAGCGCTTAGGAGCTGTATTAGCTTTTTTTACAATACCTAATTCAGCTTTATTTGCTAATTTTTCTCTCTTATCTTCAAATCCAACTTGAATTGCATCATATCCATCAGTAGCAACAGTTTTCTTTTGTAATACTACATTTTCAGTAGCTTCAACTACAGTTACTGGAATTAATAAACCATCAGTTGTGAAGACTTGAGTCATTCCAATCTTACGACCTAAGATTCCTTTCATGAGTTACACCATTTACCTTTCTTATAATTTGATTTCGATATCTACACCACTTGGTAATTCTAATCTTGTTAGAACATCTACAGTTTCTTGTGTAGGATTTACGATATCGATTAAACGTTTGTGTGTTCTGATTTCAAATTGTTCACGTGAATCTTTATATTTGTGAACTGCTCTTAAGATTGTATAAATCTCTTTTTCAGTTGGTAGAGGTACAGGACCTACTACTTGAGCACCAGATTTCTTAGCAGCACCAATAATTTTCTCTGCCGAATTATCTAGAATTTTGTGATCAAAAGATTTTAATCTAATTCTAATTTTGTTATTTGCCATGATTTTTTTCTCCTTTCAAATTCATAGGATGCGAACTACTCAATACAAATTCCCTAAAACATGCCGTCTCATGACAACGCCTCTCGGTGTTTCAGCAACCTTGCACATCTTCGTAGCCGACATGCTAATACTATCAAAAAAAAGCTTACTATGCAAGCTTTTTTTTTAATTTTTATCTATAAATATTAATGCTGATTTTTATTTAAAAAAATTAGACAAAAATATAGCAATTCATGTTTATTTACATTTCATTTTGATACTTAATAACCCAATATATATTATAACTACAGAACTCATTAAATCCACATATGACTTCACTATGAATGGTCGTCATTCTAAGATTTTTTTCCAGTCTACCTGCAATTGTTGACCAGGTTTTGTTTCATATCTGACATTAGGCTTGACAGTTTTTTATGGCTTTATATCATATTTCCAATTGTAGGTTCCAATATTGTCTTCAACATATCTGTCTAGAAGATACTCATATGTAGCACGCTTATGGACACTAGGCTTTTTAAACAATCTAGCGATTTCATCGCTAGATTTATCCAGAATACTTTTTTAGGTTTACGTTCCACTTTTTTTATTCCTCCTCCAAGCCAGTATTTAACTACTGTATGGTTGTCCATATCGTAGATTCTGGCAAGTTCGCTAAAGTTTAATTTAATGTTCATTTGTTTCAAAATTAATAAATCTCTTATAATATTTCTTTCCATAATAATCTCCCATATTTGAATACAGAAAATTCTATCAAAAAAGATTGCCTTAATTGATGCAAAGTGCAACCACTTATCTGCAACAATTGGGTAATCTTATTTTAACTTTTATAACTGGACATAAATTATATAAAAACACTTATCCATTAATCTTAACTATGTATACTTACATACAATAAATCTACTCATTTTATTTTAATTTTTATCCTTAATACAATATTTAATTACGTTACAATCTCTACAAAAATGCAAAATTATGTATTCATGTATAAGAAGAAGAAACAAAAAAAGATACCGGAGAAGGTACCGGTATATGATGAAGAATATATGATCCCAAAATAAAAAAAGAACCGGCAGCTTGCTATTGTCGCACCGCAGTACTATCGTCGCCGTTATGATGCTTAACTTCTGTGTTCGGTATGGGTACAGGTGTGTCCATCATGCTATCGCTACCAGATCTTCTCTTTTAAGCAATTCCTTTCGAGAATCACTCAAAACCGGATAATAGCTCCTATTGCTTCTTCTTCTCTCTTTAGGTTAAGTCCTCGACCTATTAGTATCAGTCCGCTGAACATGTCACCATGCTTACACTCCTGACCTATCAACCTTATCGTCTTTAAGGGGTCTTACCTACTTGCGTAATGGGAAGTCTCATCTTGAAGTGGGTTTCACACTTAGATGCCTTCAGCGTTTATCCCTTCCATATTTAGCTACCCAGCTGTGCCACTGGCGTGACAACTGGTGCACCATTGATATGTCCATCCCGGTCCTCTCGTACTGAGGACAGATCTTCTCAAACTTCCTACGCCCACGACAGATAGGGACCGAACTGTCTCACGACGTTCTGAACCCAGCTCGCGTACCGCTTTAATGGGCGAACAGCCCAACCCTTGGAACCGACTTCAGCTCCAGGATGCGATGAGCCGACATCGAGGTGCCAAACCTCCCCGTCGATGTGAACTCTTGGGGGAGATCAGCCTGTTATCCCCAGGGTAGCTTTTATCCGTTGAGCGACGGCCTTTCCATTCAGCACCGCCGGATCACTAAGCCCGACTTTCGTCCCTGCTCGACTTGTTGGTCTCGCAGTCAAACACCCTTTTGCCTTTGCACTCTGCGCTTGATTTCCATCCAAGCTGAGGGTATCTTTGGGCGCCTCCGTTACTCTTTGGGAGGCGACCGCCCCAGTCAAACTGCCCACCTGACACTGTCCCGTTGCCAGCTTATGGCATCCGGTTAGAACTCCAATACAGGAAGAGTAGTATCCCAACAGCGACTCCTCACACACTGGCGTGCATGTCTCTCAGTCTCCTACCTATCCTGTACATCCTGCATCAAAGTCCAATATCAAGCTACAGTAAAGCTCCATGGGGTCTTTCCGTCTAGTCGCGGGTAACCTGCATCTTCACAGGTACTAAGACTTCACCGAGTCTACAGCTGAGACAGCGCCCAAATCGTTACGCCTTTCGTGCGGGTCAGAACTTACCTGACAAGGAATTTCGCTACCTTAGGACCGTTATAGTTACGGCCGCCGTTTACTGGGGCTTCAATTCAGTGCTTCGCTTGCGCTGACACATCCTCTTAACCTTCCAGCACCGGGCAGGCGTCACCCCATATACGTCGTCTTTCGACTTAGCATAGAGCTGTGTTTTTGGTAAACAGTCGCTTGGGCCGTTTCACTGCGGCTCATATCTCTATGAGCACTCCTTCTCCCTAAGTTACGGAGTCATTTTGCAGAGTTCCTTAGCTATAGTTCTCTCGCTCACCTTAGGATTCTCTCCTCACCCATGTGTGTCCATTTTCGGTACGGGTTACTGTATGATTTTCACTAGAAGCTTTTCTTGGAAGCTGGCTTCAATGACTTCTGTACTTGCCTTGGCTTTCCATCCGCTTCACGCCTTCGCTTTCTCGACATCCGGATTTGCCTGGATATCTGCTACCTCGCTTGCACCTGCTCTTCCAGCCGCAGGATCACCTAGCCTTCTCCGTCACTCCTTCATTCATACCGTAAGTACAGGAATCTCTACCTGTTGTCCATCGACTACGCCTCTCGGCCTCGCCTTAGGTCCCGACTTACCCAGAGCGGACGAACCTTCCTCTGGAAACCTTGGGTTTTCGGTGCGTGGGATTCTCACCCACGTTCCGCTACTCACACCGGCATTCTCTCTTCTATATGCTCCACAGCTCCTTCCGGTACTGCTTCTTCGCTCATAGAACGCTCCCCTACCACTTGCTCATCGCAAATCCATAGCTTCGGTAATATACTTAGCCCCGGTAAATTATCGGCGCAGAGTCATTCGACTAGTGAGCTGTTACGCACTCTTTAAAGGATGGCTGCTTCTGAGCCAACCTCCTAGTTGTCTGGACATCTCCACATCCTTTTCCACTTAGTATATATTTTGGGACCTTAGCTGATGGTCTGGGCTGTTTCCCTCTTGACAGTGGACCTTATCACCCGCTGTCTGACTGCCGAGCATGTCTCTGTGACATTCGGAGTTTGATTATATTCAGTACCCCGGGATGGGGCCATCACATATTCAGTGCTCTACCTTCACATGACTCTCTCTCGACGCTAGCCCTAAAGCTATTTCGGGGAGAACCAGCTATCTCCGAGTTCGATTGGAATTTCACCCCTAGCCACAACTCATCCGCCAACGTTTCAACGGGGGTCGGTTCGGTCCTCCATCGGGTTTTACCCCAACTTCAACCTGGTCATGGCTAGATCACTCGGTTTCGGGTCTACGACATGCAACTAGCGCCCTGTTAAGACTCGCTTTCGCTTCGGCTCCGCATATCCTGCTTAACCTCGCTGCATATCGTAACTCGCCGGTTCATTCTACAAAAGGCACGCTATCACCCTTTAACGGGCTCTAACTTCTTGTAAGCATATGGTTTCAGGTTCTTTTTCACTCCCCTCCCGGGGTTCTTTTCACCTTTCCCTCACGGTACTGGTTCACTATCGGTCACAGAGGAGTATTTAGCCTTACCAGATGGTCCTGGTAGATTCCGACAGGATTCCTCGTGTCCCGCCGTACTCAGGTGCTGTCTCAAGCTTCTTCACTATTTCGGCTACGGGGCTTTCACCCTGTCTCGCCGGACTTCCCAGTCCGTTCGCCTATAATGCCTTCTTGCTCTTTCCTGACAGTCCTACAACCCCGATCCTAAAATCGGTTTGGGCTCCTCCCCTTTCGCTCGCCGCTACTTAGGAAATCATTTTTATTTTCTCTTCCTTCAGGTACTTAGATGTTTCAGTTCCCTGAGTCTCGCCTCTCTGCAGCTATCTGTTCACTGCAGGATATCCGGTCTCTATCCCGGATGGGTTCCCCCATTCGGACATCGACGGATCGTTGCATGCTTACTGCTCCCCGTCGCATTTCGCTGTTTGCTGCGTCCTTCTTCGCCTCTCTGTGCCTAGGCATCCGCCATACGCTCTTCCCTACTTTACCTATTCGGTGTCTTGATCACTATTTCCTTCTTACTGACTGTTTCAGTGTTGAATTCTCTTAGTTTTCTTTCGACTTTCTCTAGAAAGACCTCAATAATTTTCTTATCTCGATCTCTTTCTTTCGCAATTTGTCTATTATCCAGTTTTCAATGATCTCTGAGCTTCTCTCTTCTTCGAGTTTCACTCAAAACTAAACAGAATCTTCTCCACACTTCCTCTTCTCCTTAGAAAGGAGGTGATCCATCCCCACGTTCCCGTAGGGATACCTTGTTACGACTTCACCCCAATCATCAATCCCACCTTAGACAGCTCCCTCCTTGCGGTTAGGCCACCGGCTTCGGGTGTTATCAACTCTCATGGTGTGACGGGCGGTGTGTACAAGGCCCGAGAACGTATTCACCGCGACATGCTGATTCGCGATTACTAGCGATTCCAACTTCATGTAGTCGAGTTGCAGACTACAATCCGAACTGAGAATGGTTTTATGGGTTTTGCTTCACCTCGCGGCTTCGCTTCCCTCTGCTCCATCCATTGTAGCACGTGTGTAGCCCAGGTCATAAGGGGCATGATGATTTGACGTCATCCCCGCCTTCCTCCAGCTTGTCACTGGCAGTCTCGCTAGAGTCCCCAACTTAATGATGGTAACTAGCGACAAGGGTTGCGCTCGTTGCGGGACTTAACCCAACATCTCACGACACGAGCTGACGACAACCATGCACCACCTGTCTCGGATATATCTATCCCCTCATCTCTGAGGTCTTTATCCGGATGTCAAGACCTGGTAAGGTTCTTCGCGTTGCTTCGAATTAAACCACATGCTCCACCGCTTGTGCGGGCCCCCGTCAATTCCTTTGAGTTTCATTCTTGCGAACGTACTACTCAGGCGGAGTACTTATTGCGTTAACTGCAGCACTGAAATTTGACTCCCAACACTTAGTACTCATCGTTTACGGCGTGGACTACTAGGGTATCTAATCCTATTTGCTCCCCACGCTTTCGGGAATGAGCGTCAGTTACAGGCCAGACCGTCGCCTTCGCCACTGGTGTTCCTCCATATATCTACGCATTTCACCGCTACACATGGAATTCCACGATCCTCTCCTGCACTCTAGCAGCCCGGTTTCTATGGCTTACTGAAGTTAAGCTTCAGTCTTTCACCACAGACCTCTGCCGCCGCCTGCTCCCTCTTTACGCCCAATAATTCCGGATAACGCTCGCCACCTACGTATTACCGCGGCTGCTGGCACGTAGTTAGCCGTGGCTTTCTCATAAAGTACCGTCACTCGGATATCATTCCCTATATCCGCCGTTCTTCCTTTATAACAGAAGTTTACAGAACGAATTCCTTCTTCCTTCACGCGGCGTTGCTCGGTCAGGGTTCCCCCCATTGCCGAAAATTCCCTACTGCTGCCTCCCGTAGGAGTCTGGGCCGTGTCTCAGTCCCAGTGTGGCCGGTCACCCTCTCAGGTCGGCTACGCATCGTCGCCTTGGTGAGCTGTTACCTCACCAACCAGCTAATGCGCCATAAGTCCATCCTCTACCAGTGCCTTGGCACTTTTAATATGGTCACCATGCAGTGTCCATACCTATGCGGTCTTAGCTGCCGTTTCCAGCAGTTATCCCCCTGTCTAGGGCAGGTTACTTATGTATTACTCACCCGTTCGCCACTCGAGCATTGCTGCTCGCGTTCGACTTGCATGTATTAGGCACGCCGCCAGCGTTCATCCTGAGCCAGGATCAAACTCTCCATTGTCCTTTTATCTCTCTCAGACAATTTCCTGTCTGTTTAGCTCTTCTTTTTTCTCTTTGACGTGTGTTCTTTAATTCTGTTTAGTTTTCAATGATCTCTCTTATCGGCCTCTCTTTTGCCGACTTTCTTATCTTACACTCTTTTTTGACTTTAGTCAATATCTTTTTCCATCTTTTTCTAAAGCCTCTTTCCTCTTCTCTCGAGTGCTCACTTAATTTACCATATTCCTTTGCCTTTGTAAAGCTTTTTTTTGCCTTTTTTTATCTTTTTTTGTTTTTTTAGCTAAACAAAAAAAGATACCGGAGAAGGTACCGGTATATGATGAAGAATATATGATCCCAAAATAAAAAAAGAACCGGCAGCTTGCTATTGTCGCACCGCAGTACTATCGTCGCCGTTATGATGCTTAACTTCTGTGTTCGGTATGGGTACAGGTGTGTCCATCATGCTATCGCTACCAGATCTTCTCTTTTAAGCAATTCCTTTCGAGAATCACTCAAAACCGGATAATAGCTCCTATTGCTTCTTCTTCTCTCTTTAGGTTAAGTCCTCGACCTATTAGTATCAGTCCGCTGAACATGTCACCATGCTTACACTCCTGACCTATCAACCTTATCGTCTTTAAGGGGTCTTACCTACTTGCGTAATGGGAAGTCTCATCTTGAAGTGGGTTTCACACTTAGATGCCTTCAGCGTTTATCCCTTCCATATTTAGCTACCCAGCTGTGCCACTGGCGTGACAACTGGTGCACCATTGATATGTCCATCCCGGTCCTCTCGTACTGAGGACAGATCTTCTCAAACTTCCTACGCCCACGACAGATAGGGACCGAACTGTCTCACGACGTTCTGAACCCAGCTCGCGTACCGCTTTAATGGGCGAACAGCCCAACCCTTGGAACCGACTTCAGCTCCAGGATGCGATGAGCCGACATCGAGGTGCCAAACCTCCCCGTCGATGTGAACTCTGGGGGAGATCAGCCTGTTATCCCCAGGGTAGCTTTTATCCGTTGAGCGACGGCCTTTCCATTCAGCACCGCCGGATCACTAAGCCCGACTTTCGTCCCTGCTCGACTTGTTGGTCTCGCAGTCAAACACCCTTTTGCCTTTGCACTCTGCGCTTGATTTCCATCCAAGCTGAGGGTATCTTTGGGCGCCTCCGTTACTCTTTGGGAGGCGACCGCCCCAGTCAAACTGCCCACCTGACACTGTCCCGTTGCCAGCTTATGGCATCCGGTTAGAACTCCAATACAGGAAGAGTAGTATCCCAACAGCGACTCCTCACACACTGGCGTGCATGTCTCTCAGTCTCCTACCTATCCTGTACATCCTGCATCAAAGTCCAATATCAAGCTACAGTAAAGCTCCATGGGGTCTTTCCGTCTAGTCGCGGGTAACCTGCATCTTCACAGGTACTAAGACTTCACCGAGTCTACAGCTGAGACAGCGCCCAAATCGTTACGCCTTTCGTGCGGGTCAGAACTTACCTGACAAGGAATTTCGCTACCTTAGGACCGTTATAGTTACGGCCGCCGTTTACTGGGGCTTCAATTCAGTGCTTCGCTTGCGCTGACACATCCTCTTAACCTTCCAGCACCGGGCAGGCGTCACCCCATATACGTCGTCTTTCGACTTAGCATAGAGCTGTGTTTTTGGTAAACAGTCGCTTGGGCCGTTTCACTGCGGCTCATATCTCTATGAGCACTCCTTCTCCCTAAGTTACGGAGTCATTTTGCAGAGTTCCTTAGCTATAGTTCTCTCGCTCACCTTAGGATTCTCTCCTCACCCATGTGTGTCCATTTTCGGTACGGGTTACTGTATGATTTTCACTAGAAGCTTTTCTTGGAAGCTGGCTTCAATGACTTCTGTACTTGCCTTGGCTTTCCATCCGCTTCACGCCTTCGCTTTCTCGACATCCGGATTTGCCTGGATATCTGCTACCTCGCTTGCACCTGCTCTTCCAGCCGCAGGATCACCTAGCCTTCTCCGTCACTCCTTCATTCATACCGTAAGTACAGGAATCTCTACCTGTTGTCCATCGACTACGCCTCTCGGCCTCGCCTTAGGTCCCGACTTACCCAGAGCGGACGAACCTTCCTCTGGAAACCTTGGGTTTTCGGTGCGTGGGATTCTCACCCACGTTCCGCTACTCACACCGGCATTCTCTCTTCTATATGCTCCACAGCTCCTTCCGGTACTGCTTCTTCGCTCATAGAACGCTCCCTACCACTTGCTCATCGCAAATCCATAGCTTCGGTAATATACTTAGCCCCGGTAAATTATCGGCGCAGAGTCATTCGACTAGTGAGCTGTTACGCACTCTTTAAAGGATGGCTGCTTCTGAGCCAACCTCCTAGTTGTCTGGACATCTCCACATCCTTTTCCACTTAGTATATATTTTGGGACCTTAGCTGATGGTCTGGGCTGTTTCCCTCTTGACAGTGGACCTTATCACCCGCTGTCTGACTGCCGAGCATGTCTCTGTGACATTCGGAGTTTGATTATATTCAGTACCCCGGGATGGGGCCATCACATATTCAGTGCTCTACCTTCACATGACTCTCTCTCGACGCTAGCCCTAAAGCTATTTCGGGGAGAACCAGCTATCTCCGAGTTCGATTGGAATTTCACCCCTAGCCACAACTCATCCGCCAACGTTTCAACGGGGGTCGGTTCGGTCCTCCATCGGGTTTTACCCCAACTTCAACCTGGTCATGGCTAGATCACTCGGTTTCGGGTCTACGACATGCAACTAGCGCCCTGTTAAGACTCGCTTTCGCTTCGGCTCCGCATATCCTGCTTAACCTCGCTGCATATCGTAACTCGCCGGTTCATTCTACAAAAGGCACGCTATCACCCTTTAACGGGCTCTAACTTCTTGTAAGCATATGGTTTCAGGTTCTTTTTCACTCCCCTCCCGGGGTTCTTTTCACCTTTCCCTCACGGTACTGGTTCACTATCGGTCACAGAGGAGTATTTAGCCTTACCAGATGGTCCTGGTAGATTCCGACAGGATTCCTCGTGTCCCGCCGTACTCAGGTGCTGTCTCAAGCTTCTTCACTATTTCGGCTACGGGGCTTTCACCCTGTCTCGCCGGACTTCCCAGTCCGTTCGCCTATAATGCCTTCTTGCTCTTTCCTGACAGTCCTACAACCCCGATCCTAAAATCGGTTTGGGCTCCTCCCCTTTCGCTCGCCGCTACTTAGGAAATCATTTTTATTTTCTCTTCCTTCAGGTACTTAGATGTTTCAGTTCCCTGAGTCTCGCCTCTCTGCAGCTATCTGTTCACTGCAGGATATCCGGTCTCTATCCCGGATGGGTTCCCCCATTCGGACATCGACGGATCGTTGCATGCTTACTGCTCCCCGTCGCATTTCGCTGTTTGCTGCGTCCTTCTTCGCCTCTCTGTGCCTAGGCATCCGCCATACGCTCTTCCCTACTTTACCTATTCGGTGTCTTGATCACTATTTCCTTCTTACTGACTGTTTCAGTGTTGAATTCTCTTAGTTTTCTTTCGACTTTCTCTAGAAAGACCTCAATAATTTTCTTATCTCGATCTCTTTCTTTCGCAATTTGTCTATTATCCAGTTTTCAATGATCTCTGAGCTTCTCTCTTCTTCGAGTTTCACTCAAAACTAAACAGAATCTTCTCCACACTTCCTCTTCTCCTTAGAAAGGAGGTGATCCATCCCCACGTTCCCGTAGGGATACCTTGTTACGACTTCACCCCAATCATCAATCCCACCTTAGACAGCTCCCTCCTTGCGGTTAGGCCACCGGCTTCGGGTGTTATCAACTCTCATGGTGTGACGGGCGGTGTGTACAAGGCCCGAGAACGTATTCACCGCGACATGCTGATTCGCGATTACTAGCGATTCCAACTTCATGTAGTCGAGTTGCAGACTACAATCCGAACTGAGAATGGTTTTATGGGTTTTGCTTCACCTCGCGGCTTCGCTTCCCTCTGCTCCATCCATTGTAGCACGTGTGTAGCCCAGGTCATAAGGGGCATGATGATTTGACGTCATCCCCGCCTTCCTCCAGCTTGTCACTGGCAGTCTCGCTAGAGTCCCCAACTTAATGATGGTAACTAGCGACAAGGGTTGCGCTCGTTGCGGGACTTAACCCAACATCTCACGACACGAGCTGACGACAACCATGCACCACCTGTCTCGGATATATCTATCCCCTCATCTCTGAGGTCTTTATCCGGATGTCAAGACCTGGTAAGGTTCTTCGCGTTGCTTCGAATTAAACCACATGCTCCACCGCTTGTGCGGGCCCCGTCAATTCCTTTGAGTTTCATTCTTGCGAACGTACTACTCAGGCGGAGTACTTATTGCGTTAACTGCAGCACTGAAATTTGACTCCCAACACTTAGTACTCATCGTTTACGGCGTGGACTACTAGGGTATCTAATCCTATTTGCTCCCCACGCTTTCGGGAATGAGCGTCAGTTACAGGCCAGACCGTCGCCTTCGCCACTGGTGTTCCTCCATATATCTACGCATTTCACCGCTACACATGGAATTCCACGATCCTCTCCTGCACTCTAGCAGCCCGGTTTCTATGGCTTACTGAAGTTAAGCTTCAGTCTTTCACCACAGACCTCTGCCGCCGCCTGCTCCCTCTTTACGCCCAATAATTCCGGATAACGCTCGCCACCTACGTATTACCGCGGCTGCTGGCACGTAGTTAGCCGTGGCTTTCTCATAAAGTACCGTCACTCGGATATCATTCCCTATATCCGCCGTTCTTCCTTTATAACAGAAGTTTACAGAACGAATTCCTTCTTCCTTCACGCGGCGTTGCTCGGTCAGGGTTCCCCCCATTGCCGAAAATTCCCTACTGCTGCCTCCCGTAGGAGTCTGGGCCGTGTCTCAGTCCCAGTGTGGCCGGTCACCCTCTCAGGTCGGCTACGCATCGTCGCCTTGGTGAGCTGTTACCTCACCAACCAGCTAATGCGCCATAAGTCCATCCTCTACCAGTGCCTTGGCACTTTTAATATGGTCACCATGCAGTGTCCATACCTATGCGGTCTTAGCTGCCGTTTCCAGCAGTTATCCCCCTGTCTAGGGCAGGTTACTTATGTATTACTCACCCGTTCGCCACTCGAGCATTGCTGCTCGCGTTCGACTTGCATGTATTAGGCACGCCGCCAGCGTTCATCCTGAGCCAGGATCAAACTCTCCATTGTCCTTTTATCTCTCTCAGACAATTTCCTGTCTGTTTAGCTCTTCTTTTTTCTCTTTGACGTGTGTTCTTTAATTCTGTTTAGTTTTCAATGATCTCTCTTATCGGCCTCTCTTTTGCCGACTTTCTTATCTTACACTCTTTTTTGACTTTAGTCAATATCTTTTTCCATCTTTTTCTAAAGCCTCTTTCCTCTTCTCTCGAGTGCTCACTTAATTTACCATATTCCTTTGCCTTTGTAAAGCTTTTTTTGCCTTTTTTTATCTTTTTTTGTTTTTTTAGCTAAACAAAAAAAGATACCGGAGAAGGTACCGGTATATGATGAAGAATATATGATCCCAAAATAAAAAAAGAACCGGCAGCTTGCTATTGTCGCACCGCAGTACTATCGTCGCCGTTATGATGCTTAACTTCTGTGTTCGGTATGGGTACAGGTGTGTCCATCATGCTATCGCTACCAGATCTTCTCTTTTAAGCAATTCCTTTCGAGAATCACTCAAAACCGGATAATAGCTCCTATTGCTTCTTCTTCTCTCTTTAGGTTAAGTCCTCGACCTATTAGTATCAGTCCGCTGAACATGTCACCATGCTTACACTCCTGACCTATCAACCTTATCGTCTTTAAGGGGTCTTACCTACTTGCGTAATGGGAAGTCTCATCTTGAAGTGGGTTTCACACTTAGATGCCTTCAGCGTTTATCCCTTCCATATTTAGCTACCCAGCTGTGCCACTGGCGTGACAACTGGTGCACCATTGATATGTCCATCCCGGTCCTCTCGTACTGAGGACAGATCTTCTCAAACTTCCTACGCCCACGACAGATAGGGACCGAACTGTCTCACGACGTTCTGAACCCAGCTCGCGTACCGCTTTAATGGGCGAACAGCCCAACCCTTGGAACCGACTTCAGCTCCAGGATGCGATGAGCCGACATCGAGGTGCCAAACCTCCCCGTCGATGTGAACTCTTGGGGGAGATCAGCCTGTTATCCCCAGGGTAGCTTTTATCCGTTGAGCGACGGCCTTTCCATTCAGCACCGCCGGATCACTAAGCCCGACTTTCGTCCCTGCTCGACTTGTTGGTCTCGCAGTCAAACACCCTTTTGCCTTTGCACTCTGCGCTTGATTTCCATCCAAGCTGAGGGTATCTTTGGGCGCCTCCGTTACTCTTTGGGAGGCGACCGCCCCAGTCAAACTGCCCACCTGACACTGTCCCGTTGCCAGCTTATGGCATCCGGTTAGAACTCCAATACAGGAAGAGTAGTATCCCAACAGCGACTCCTCACACACTGGCGTGCATGTCTCTCAGTCTCCTACCTATCCTGTACATCCTGCATCAAAGTCCAATATCAAGCTACAGTAAAGCTCCATGGGGTCTTTCCGTCTAGTCGCGGGTAACCTGCATCTTCACAGGTACTAAGACTTCACCGAGTCTACAGCTGAGACAGCGCCCAAATCGTTACGCCTTTCGTGCGGGTCAGAACTTACCTGACAAGGAATTTCGCTACCTTAGGACCGTTATAGTTACGGCCGCCGTTTACTGGGGCTTCAATTCAGTGCTTCGCTTGCGCTGACACATCCTCTTAACCTTCCAGCACCGGGCAGGCGTCACCCCATATACGTCGTCTTTCGACTTAGCATAGAGCTGTGTTTTTGGTAAACAGTCGCTTGGGCCGTTTCACTGCGGCTCATATCTCTATGAGCACTCCTTCTCCCTAAGTTACGGAGTCATTTTGCAGAGTTCCTTAGCTATAGTTCTCTCGCTCACCTTAGGATTCTCTCCTCACCCATGTGTGTCCATTTTCGGTACGGGTTACTGTATGATTTTCACTAGAAGCTTTTCTTGGAAGCTGGCTTCAATGACTTCTGTACTTGCCTTGGCTTTCCATCCGCTTCACGCCTTCGCTTTCTCGACATCCGGATTTGCCTGGATATCTGCTACCTCGCTTGCACCTGCTCTTCCAGCCGCAGGATCACCTAGCCTTCTCCGTCACTCCTTCATTCATACCGTAAGTACAGGAATCTCTACCTGTTGTCCATCGACTACGCCTCTCGGCCTCGCCTTAGGTCCCGACTTACCCAGAGCGGACGAACCTTCCTCTGGAAACCTTGGGTTTTCGGTGCGTGGGATTCTCACCCACGTTCCGCTACTCACACCGGCATTCTCTCTTCTATATGCTCCACAGCTCCTTCCGGTACTGCTTCTTCGCTCATAGAACGCTCCCCTACCACTTGCTCATCGCAAATCCATAGCTTCGGTAATATACTTAGCCCCGGTAAATTATCGGCGCAGAGTCATTCGACTAGTGAGCTGTTACGCACTCTTTAAAGGATGGCTGCTTCTGAGCCAACCTCCTAGTTGTCTGGACATCTCCACATCCTTTTCCACTTAGTATATATTTTGGGACCTTAGCTGATGGTCTGGGCTGTTTCCCTCTTGACAGTGGACCTTATCACCCGCTGTCTGACTGCCGAGCATGTCTCTGTGACATTCGGAGTTTGATTATATTCAGTACCCCGGGATGGGGCCATCACATATTCAGTGCTCTACCTTCACATGACTCTCTCTCGACGCTAGCCCTAAAGCTATTTCGGGGAGAACCAGCTATCTCCGAGTTCGATTGGAATTTCACCCCTAGCCACAACTCATCCGCCAACGTTTCAACGGGGGTCGGTTCGGTCCTCCATCGGGTTTTACCCCAACTTCAACCTGGTCATGGCTAGATCACTCGGTTTCGGGTCTACGACATGCAACTAGCGCCCTGTTAAGACTCGCTTTCGCTTCGGCTCCGCATATCCTGCTTAACCTCGCTGCATATCGTAACTCGCCGGTTCATTCTACAAAAGGCACGCTATCACCCTTTAACGGGCTCTAACTTCTTGTAAGCATATGGTTTCAGGTTCTTTTTCACTCCCCTCCCGGGGTTCTTTTCACCTTTCCCTCACGGTACTGGTTCACTATCGGTCACAGAGGAGTATTTAGCCTTACCAGATGGTCCTGGTAGATTCCGACAGGATTCCTCGTGTCCCGCCGTACTCAGGTGCTGTCTCAAGCTTCTTCACTATTTCGGCTACGGGGCTTTCACCCTGTCTCGCCGGACTTCCCAGTCCGTTCGCCTATAATGCCTTCTTGCTCTTTCCTGACAGTCCTACAACCCCGATCCTAAAATCGGTTTGGGCTCCTCCCCTTTCGCTCGCCGCTACTTAGGAAATCATTTTTATTTTCTCTTCCTTCAGGTACTTAGATGTTTCAGTTCCCTGAGTCTCGCCTCTCTGCAGCTATCTGTTCACTGCAGGATATCCGGTCTCTATCCCGGATGGGTTCCCCATTCGGACATCGACGGATCGTTGCATGCTTACTGCTCCCCGTCGCATTTCGCTGTTTGCTGCGTCCTTCTTCGCCTCTCTGTGCCTAGGCATCCGCCATACGCTCTTCCCTACTTTACCTATTCGGTGTCTTGATCACTATTTCCTTCTTACTGACTGTTTCAGTGTTGAATTCTCTTAGTTTTCTTTCGACTTTCTCTAGAAAGACCTCAATAATTTTCTTATCTCGATCTCTTTCTTTCGCAATTTGTCTATTATCCAGTTTTCAATGATCTCTGAGCTTCTCTTCTTCGAGTTTCACTCAAAACTAAACAGAATCTTCTCCACACTTCCTCTTCTCCTTAGAAAGGAGGTGATCCATCCCCACGTTCCCGTAGGGATACCTTGTTACGACTTCACCCCAATCATCAATCCCACCTTAGACAGCTCCCTCCTTGCGGTTAGGCCACCGGCTTCGGGTGTTATCAACTCTCATGGTGTGACGGGCGGTGTGTACAAGGCCCGAGAACGTATTCACCGCGACATGCTGATTCGCGATTACTAGCGATTCCAACTTCATGTAGTCGAGTTGCAGACTACAATCCGAACTGAGAATGGTTTTATGGGTTTTGCTTCACCTCGCGGCTTCGCTTCCCTCTGCTCCATCCATTGTAGCACGTGTGTAGCCCAGGTCATAAGGGGCATGATGATTTGACGTCATCCCCGCCTTCCTCCAGCTTGTCACTGGCAGTCTCGCTAGAGTCCCCAACTTAATGATGGTAACTAGCGACAAGGGTTGCGCTCGTTGCGGGACTTAACCCAACATCTCACGACACGAGCTGACGACAACCATGCACCACCTGTCTCGGATATATCTATCCCCTCATCTCTGAGGTCTTTATCCGGATGTCAAGACCTGGTAAGGTTCTTCGCGTTGCTTCGAATTAAACCACATGCTCCACCGCTTGTGCGGGCCCCCGTCAATTCCTTTGAGTTTCATTCTTGCGAACGTACTACTCAGGCGGAGTACTTATTGCGTTAACTGCAGCACTGAAATTTGACTCCCAACACTTAGTACTCATCGTTTACGGCGTGGACTACTAGGGTATCTAATCCTATTTGCTCCCCACGCTTTCGGGAATGAGCGTCAGTTACAGGCCAGACCGTCGCCTTCGCCACTGGTGTTCCTCCATATATCTACGCATTTCACCGCTACACATGGAATTCCACGATCCTCTCCTGCACTCTAGCAGCCCGGTTTCTATGGCTTACTGAAGTTAAGCTTCAGTCTTTCACCACAGACCTCTGCCGCCGCCTGCTCCCTCTTTACGCCCAATAATTCCGGATAACGCTCGCCACCTACGTATTACCGCGGCTGCTGGCACGTAGTTAGCCGTGGCTTTCTCATAAAGTACCGTCACTCGGATATCATTCCCTATATCCGCCGTTCTTCCTTTATAACAGAAGTTTACAGAACGAATTCCTTCTTCCTTCACGCGGCGTTGCTCGGTCAGGGTTCCCCCATTGCCGAAAATTCCCTACTGCTGCCTCCCGTAGGAGTCTGGGCCGTGTCTCAGTCCCAGTGTGGCCGGTCACCCTCTCAGGTCGGCTACGCATCGTCGCCTTGGTGAGCTGTTACCTCACCAACCAGCTAATGCGCCATAAGTCCATCCTCTACCAGTGCCTTGGCACTTTTAATATGGTCACCATGCAGTGTCCATACCTATGCGGTCTTAGCTGCCGTTTCCAGCAGTTATCCCCCTGTCTAGGGCAGGTTACTTATGTATTACTCACCCGTTCGCCACTCGAGCATTGCTGCTCGCGTTCGACTTGCATGTATTAGGCACGCCGCCAGCGTTCATCCTGAGCCAGGATCAAACTCTCCATTGTCCTTTTATCTCTCTCAGACAATTTCCTGTCTGTTTAGCTCTTCTTTTTTCTCTTTGACGTGTGTTCTTTAATTCTGTTTAGTTTTCAATGATCTCTCTTATCGGCCTCTCTTTTGCCGACTTTCTTATCTTACACTCTTTTTTGACTTTAGTCAATATCTTTTTCCATCTTTTTCTAAAGCCTCTTTCCTCTTCTCTCGAGTGCTCACTTAATTTACCATATTCCTTTGCCTTTGTAAAGCTTTTTTTGCCTTTTTTTATCTTTTTTTGTTTTTTTAGCTAAACAAAATAGACCTATACAATTTTTATGCACTAATCTAATTAAATTTGCTTCCTATATTCGTATTTATATTATTTAATTAAAACCATTTAATATGTAGAACTATAGTAATACAAAAATAAAAAAACTTTCTTTAAATGTTATTATTAGTAAATTATTAACTATTCATTAAAAGAAAGTTTTTTATTAATTACCCAATTTTTTTATATACATCAATAAATTCTTGTGCTAAATCAATTACAACTAGTGCAGTCATTAAATGATCTTGAGCATGTGCCATCAATAAATTTAATGGGCTTTTTTCACCACGAATTTCAGCTTGAATTAATTCAGTTTGTGAATGATGAGCATCGTTTACAGTTTCTTTAGCAGTTTGCAATGATTCTTCTGCTTTTTTTATATCACCAGCTTTTGCATATTGAATAGCTTCAATTGCAGAACTACGAGCACTTCCACTATTAACAATTAAGTTAATTACTACTTGTTCTTGTTCATCCATTTTTATTTTCTCCTTATAACAATTTTCAGACTTATATCTGCTTTTATATTATAACCAACACACTTTTTATTTTCAAGACTATAAAAAGTAAAAAGAAATTCATTACATTTTAGCACACTTATGTAAAATAAATAACATATTTTTATAATCACTTAACATTTTAAAATACAAATATATTTACATATATCTGATTTATAATTATATTTTTCTTTTTTTACTTATTTGGATGCATTAAATATAAAAAATACACATATACAGTAATAGACGCATTACAATACATTATATAATTCAAAATTCAAATCAATAATATGAATAAAAAGCCTACTGAAAATCAGCAAGCTTTTATATTTATATATATTAATTTTATTCAATAATATCAGAGATATTTCCAGAACCTACAGTTCTACCACCTTCACGGATAGAGAATTTAGTTCCTTTTTCAATTGCGATTGGAGCAATTAATTCAACAGTTAATTCAACGTTATCTCCAGGCATAACCATTTCTACACCTTCTGGTAATTCAATAACACCAGTTACATCAGTAGTTCTAAAATAGAATTGTGGTCTATAGTTAGCAAAGAAAGGAGTATGACGTCCACCTTCATCTTTGCTTAAGATATAAACTTGTGATTTGAATTTTTTATGTGGATTAACTGATCCAGGTTTAGCTAATACTTGTCCACGTTGAATTTGATCACGGTTGATCCCTCTTAATAATACCCCTACGTTATCTCCTGATTCAGCGTAATCTAATAATTTACGGAACATTTCGATACCTGTAGCAACTGTGTTTTGAGTTTCATGAATACCTACAATTTCAAGTGGGTCATTTAAATTTAATTGTCCACGTTCAACACGTCCAGTAGCAACAGTTCCACGTCCAGTGATAGTGAATACGTCTTCAACTGGCATTAAGAATGGTTTATCTGTATCTCTTTCTGGAGTTGGGATATAAGTGTCAACAGCTTCCATTAATTCATGAATAGCTGGTACCCATTTTGGATCTCCTTCTAATGCTTTTAATGCAGATCCACGGATAACTGGTGTATCATCACCTGGGAAGTCATATTCATTTAATAATTCACGAACTTCCATTTCTACTAAGTCTAATAATTCTTCGTCATCAACCATATCACATTTATTTAAGAATACGATGATGTATGGTACACCTACTTGACGAGATAATAAGATGTGTTCTCTTGTTTGAGGCATTGGACCATCAGTAGCAGCAACTACTAAGATAGCTCCGTCCATTTGAGCAGCCCCAGTGATCATGTTTTTAATGTAGTCAGCATGACCTGGACAGTCTACGTGTGCATAGTGACGAGTAGCTGTTTGATATTCAACGTGTGCAGTATTGATTGTAATACCACGTTCTTTTTCTTCTGGTGCAGCATCAATTGAAGCATAATCCATTGCTTGTGCTTGCCCTTCTTTAGCTAATACAGTAGTAATAGCTGCAGTTAAAGTTGTTTTACCATGGTCAACGTGACCAATAGTTCCAATATTTACATGCGCTTTAGAGCGATCAAATTTTTCCTTAGCCATTTAAGGTTCCTCCTAATTTATATTTTTGTACATATACATTCTAATTTATTTGATTGAAAAAATCAATAAGATTTTGATTAGAGACTATTCGTTTCCACCATTTTTCTTAATAATTTCTTCTCTAATAGATTTAGGTACTGGTTCATATCTATCAAATCTCATAGTATAGTTACCACGACCTTGAGTAAATGAACGTAAATCAGTTGCATAACCAAACATTTCTGATAAAGGTACTGAAGCTTGAACAGAAACTGCATTTCCTCTTTCTTCTTGTCCTTCAATCATTCCACGACGTGAAGAAACATCTCCCATTACACTACCTAAATATTCAGCAGGTGCAACTACTTCAACAGCCATAATTGGCTCTAAAATGACTGGTGCACATTTCTTACCAGCAGCTTTAAGTGCTAAACTTGCAGCCACTTTATAAGCCATTTCTGATGAATCGACATCATGGTATGAACCATCAAACAATGTCGCTTTAACATCTAATACTGGATAACCAGCAATCATTCCTGTTTCAAGTGCATCTTCCAATCCAACTTTAACAGAATTGATATATTCTCTAGGTACAGCTCCACCAACAATTGCATCAACGAATTCAAATCCTTTACCTTCATTAGGTTCAAATTTAATCCAAACATGACCATATTGTCCACGACCACCTGATTGTTTTACATATTTCCCTTCACAATCAGCTGCTTGTGTAATAGTTTCACGATAAGCAACTTGTGGTGCCCCAACATTTGCTTCAACTTTAAATTCTCTTTTTAAACGATCAACAATTACATCTAAATGCAATTCTCCCATACCAGCGATTACAGTATCACCAGTTTCAGGATTTGTATAAGTTTTAAATGTTGGATCTTCTTCTGCTAATTTTGCTAAACCTGTTCCAAGTTTATCTTGATCTTGTTTTGTTTTTGGTTCAATAGCTAATTCAATTACTGGTTCAGGGAATTCCATTTTTTCAAGAATAACGAAATTCTTTTCATCACAAATAGTATCACCAGTAGTTGTATTTTTAAATCCTACAGCAGCAGCAATATCCCCTGCATATACAGTACTAATTTCATTACGTTTATTAGCATGCATTTGTAGGATACGACCTAAACGTTCTTTTTTACCTTTTGTAGAGTTTAATACATAGCTTCCAGCTTCAGCTGTTCCAGAATAAACACGGAAGAATGTTAATTTTCCTACAAATGGATCAGCCATAATTTTGAATGCTAACGCTGCAAAAGGTTCTTCGTCAGACGCATGTCTTTCGATTTCGTTTTCATTTTCATCAATACCTTTGATTGATGGGATATCAGTAGGTGCAGGTAAATAATCAATAACTGCATCTAGCATTGGTTGTACACCCTTATCTTTATAAGCAGAACCACATAATACTGGGAATAATTCAACAGCTAAAACCCCTTTACGGATTGCAGCTTTAATTTCTTCTTCAGTTGGTTCTTCTTCTTCTAAAACTTTCATCATAAGATCATCATCGTATGATGCTGCAGAATCTAGCATTTTTGCACGATATTCTTGTGCTTGTGCAACATATTCTTCAGGTATATCTTTATAAACAACGTTTTCACCTTTATCGCCTTCAAAATATACTGCTTTCATTTTAATTAAATCAATAACACCTTCGAAAGTGTCTTCAGCACCAATTGGCAATTGAATTGCCACTCCATGAACCCCTAATCTTTTTTCCAATGATTCTAAAGACATAATGAAGTCAGCACCTGTAGCATCCATTTTATTACAGAATACAATACGTGGTACTCCATAAGTTGTTGCTTGACGCCAAACTGTTTCTGTTTGAGGTTCTACACCTGCTTTTGAATCTAATACAGTTACCGCACCATCTAATACACGTAATGAACGTTCAACTTCAACAGTAAAGTCTACATGGCCTGGTGTATCAATAATATTTACACGATATCCATTCCATTGTGCAGTTGTTGCTGCAGAAGTAATTGTGATACCACGTTCTTGTTCTTGTTCCATCCAGTCCATTTGAGAAGCTCCTTCATGAGTCTCTCCAATTTTATGGATTTTACCTGTGTAATAAAGGACACGTTCAGTAGTTGTTGTTTTTCCGGCATCAATATGAGCCATGATTCCAATATTACGAGTTTTCTCTAATGAGAATTCACGAGCCATAATCTTTCTCCTTCCTTAGTTTTTATATATTACCAACGGAAATGTGCAAATGCTTTATTAGCTTCTGCCATTTTATGAGTATCTTCTTTCTTCTTAACTGAAGCTCCAGCTCCATTAGAAGCATCAATGATTTCATTTGCTAAACGCTCAACCATTGTATTTTCATTTCTTAAACGTGAATAATTTACTAGCCATCTTAAACCTAATGTCATTCTTCTTTCACCTGAAACTTCTACTGGTACTTGGTAGTTTGCTCCACCAATACGTCTAACTTTAAGCTCAAGAACTGGCATAATGTTATTAATAGCTTGATCAAAAACTTCCATAGCTGAATTTCCAGTTTTTTCTTCTACTTTTTTAAATGCATCATATAAGATGTTTTGAGCTACACCTTTTTTACCATCAAGCATAATGTTGTTGATTAATTTAGATACAGTTTTTGAGTTGTATACTGGATCAGGTAGAACGTCTCTTTTAGCAACTTGACCTTTTCTTGCCATTTAAATTTCCTCCTATACTTGATTTATTAAGCTTTTGGTTTCTTAGCACCATATCTAGAACGGCCTTGTTTACGATTGTTAACTCCTGCACAGTCCATTGTACCACGTACGATATGATAACGAACCCCTGGTAAATCTTTAACACGACCCCCACGAATTAAAACAACACTATGCTCTTGTAGATTGTGTCCAATTCCTGGAATATATGCAGTTACTTCCATACCATTTGATAATCTAACACGGGCATATTTACGTAAAGCCGAGTTAGGTTTCTTTGGTGTCATAGTAGCAACACGTGTACAAACACCACGTTTTTGAGGTGAGTTAGTAATTGTTGGTTTTTTTGCCAATGAATTATACCCTCTGTTTAACGCTGGTGATTTTGATTTTGTTGTCTTGTCTGTACGACCTTGTCTTACTAATTGATTAATAGTAGGCATTCTTTTTCTCCTTTCTTCAATATCCAAACACACAATTCCGGGTGTTTCACATTTCATAATAAGTAATGCGCCCCATAACAGGCACCGTAGATTATATTAATCTATTTATTTAATCATGTCAATATAATTTTATATTTTTTCTTTAAAAATAACATTGTTTATATATTTTAAAATTAATTAATTTTAGCTAATTAGATAAATTGCTAAATATATAGCGCATCTACTTCAATTAAATCATCAAATAAAAAGGATTAACTAATAACCAGCTAATCCTTTTGTAAATAAATTTATAATTTAAACAAGTCAAATATCTATTCAGCTATACTACTTTCTTCAAACTCATCATTTATATTTTTAACATCAGCATCTGATTCTTCTAGACTTGCTTTAGCGATTGCTTCCTCTGCTTCTTTTGCTAATGTTTCAGGTGATTTTAAAGGCCCTCGTAGTCCTGTTCCTGCCGGCAACAATTTACCAATTAGAACATTTTCTTTTAATCCTTTTAATAAATCTTTTTTACCTTTTATTGCAGCATCAGTCAAAATTTTAGTAGTTTCTTGGAATGAAGCCGCTGATAAGAATGACTCTGTTTCAAGAGATGCCTTAGTAATCCCTAATAATACAGGTCGTGCAACAGCTGGATGTTTACCTTCTTTTAAAACTTCACGGTTTAACTCAGTAAATGCACTAATATTAACATTTGTACCAGGTAAGCAGCCAGTGTCTCCACCTTCAATAACTTTCATTTTTCTAAGCATTTGTTTAACAATAATTTCAATATGTTTATCAGAAATTTCAATACCTTGTATACGGTATACTTTTTGAACTTCTTTAATTATATAATTTTCTACTGTTTCGACATCCGCAACAGATAATAACTCTTTTGGATCAATAGATCCTTTAGTTATTTTATCACCTATATTAATATGATCTCCCACATCAACTCTTATTTTAGCACCATATGGAGCTAAATAACTACGAGTTTCTAATTCATTAGTAATTACAACTTCAACTCTTCCTGCATTATCAATTAAACTAGTTACATCCCCTTCGATTTCACTAATTATTGATTTTGCTTTAGGATTACGCGCTTCAAATAACTCTTGAATACGTGGTAACCCTTGTGTGATGTCGGCTCCACCTGCTACTCCTCCATCATGGAATGTACGCATTGTAAGTTGGGTACCAGGTTCACCAATTGATTGAGCTGCCATGATCCCTACCGCTTCTCCTAATTCAACAACATTACCAGTAGCTAAGTTTCGACCATAGCATTTACGACAAATTCCACCTTTAGCAATACATCCTAATACAGAGCGAATTTCAACTTCTTTAATTCCTGCATTAACAATTTCATCTGCCAAAACTTCTGTAATCAATTCACCACCAGAGACAATTAATTTCTTTGTTTCTGGATGAAAAATATCTTTTTGTGAAAAACGTCCAACTAAACGGTCATATAAAGGTACAATAACTGATTTATCATCATTATTATATAACTCAGTTACAACAAAACCACGATCAGTTCCACAATCATCTTCCGAAATAATAACCTCTTGAGCAACATCAACCAAACGTCTTGTTAAATATCCAGAATCGGCAGTTTTTAAAGCCGTATCAGTTGATCCTTTACGCGCACCATGAGTAGAAATAAAGAATTCTGATGCAGTTAAACCTTCTCTAAATGAAGATTTGATAGGTAATTCCATTGTTTCACCTTTTGGATTTGACATCAATCCACGCATACCTACTAGCTGTGTAAAGTTAGATAACGATCCACGAGCTCCTGAATCTGACATGATGAAAATTGGATTACGATCATCAGCCTCAAATTCTTCTCTAACTACTTCTTGTACCTGATCTTTTACATCTGTCCATAATTTAATTACATTTTGATATCTTTCAGATTCTGTTAATTTACCTTTATTATAGAACTTTTTAATTTGTTCAAGTTTTTCATCGGCCTCATCAAAGATTTCATATTTAGCTTGTGGTACTTGAATATCATAAACTGATACAGTAGTTCCCGCAATTGTTGAATAATAGAAACCTTGATCTTTTAGTTTATCAAGCATCAAACTTGTATCTGACATAGCTTGATGTTTAAATACTTCATCAATTATCTTTCCTAATGACTTTTTATTTAACGGCTTAATAATAGGTTGATTTTTAATATGTTCTTTAATATTTGTTCCCATTGGTACAAAATATTTATCAGGTGTTGCTGTTAAATTTTCTGTACTTGGATCATTAATGAACGGGAATTGTCCATCAAAAATATCGTTAAAGAATATTTTACCAACTGTAGTAATTAAATAGCTATTATTTTGAGTTTCAGTAAAAGTATTATTTTTTAATGCTGATGCTCTAATTGCTACTCTAGTATGCAAACCAACTGTTTTAGCAAAATATGCATGATCTACTTCATTTCTATCAGCAAAAACTGTTCCTTCACCTTTACCATCTTTATCTTCTAATGTTAAATAATAATTACCTAAAACCATATCTTGAGATGGTGTAACGATTGGTTTTCCATCCTTTGGACCTAAAATATTATTAGATCCAAGCATTAATTGACGTGCTTCTTGAATTGCTTCTTCGCCTAGTGGAACGTGAACAGCCATTTGGTCACCATCGAAGTCAGCATTAAATGCAGGCGTTACTAATGGATGCAAACGAATTGCACGACCTTCAACTAATTTAGGCTCAAATGCTTGAATTCCAAGTCTGTGTAATGTAGGAGCACGGTTTAATAAAACTGGATGTTGTTTAATTACTTCTTCAACAATTGGCCAGATACGATCATCCATTTTATCAATTAATCTTTCAGCTGCTTTAATATTAGTAGCCAATTGATCTCTAACCAATCCATTAATAACAAATGGTTTAAATAAATTTAATGCCATTTCACGTGGGATTCCACATTGATACATTTTTAAATCCGGTCCAACAGCAATAACTGAACGTCCTGAGTAATCAACACGTTTACCAAGTAAGTTTTGACGAAAACGCCCTTGCTTACCTTTTAACGTATGACTTAATGATTTCAACGCTCTTCCTCCTGCACCAGTAATTGGTTTAGAACGACGTCCATTATCAATCAAGGCATCTACAGCTTCTTGTAACATTCTTTTTTCATTTTGTACAATAATAGATGGTGTTCCTAATTCTAATAATTTTTTCAAACGATTATTACGTGTAATAACACGACGATATAAATCATTTAAATCTGAAGTTGCAAAACGACCTCCATCCAATTGTAACATTGGACGTAAATCAGGTGGAATTACAGGTAACGCTTCTAAAATCATCCATTCTGGTTGATTTTCTGAAGATCTGAATGCTTCGATTGCTTCTAATCGTTTCAATAATTTTGATCTTCTTTGTCCTTGTGCTTCTTTTAATTCTTTACTTACTTTTTCAAATTCACTATCTAAGTCTACTTGTTTTAATAATGTTTGAACAGCTTCTGCACCAATTTTTGCTTCAAAAGTATGACCAAATTGTTCAAAACATTTACGATAGTCTCTTTCAGATAAAACTTGTTTGTACTCTAATGGTGTACTTCCTTTATCAATAACAACATATGAAACAAAATAAATTATTTCTTCTAGTTGTTTTGGTGACATATCAAGAATAAGCCCCATTCTTGAAGGAATTCCTTTTAAATACCAAATATGAGCAATTGGTGTTGCTAATTCTATATGTCCCATTCTTTCACGTCTAACAGCAGATTTAGTTACCTCAACACCACATCGATCACAAACTACACCTTTATAACGTACTTTCTTATATTTACCACAACTACATTCCCAATCTTTAGATGGTCCAAAAATTCTTTCGCAGAATAATCCATCTTTTTCTGGTTTTTGAGAACGATAATTAATTGTTTCTGGCTTTTTTACTTCACCATAAGACCATTCGCGAATCTTCTGAAGCGAAGCTAAACCAATTTGAATCGCTGAGAATTTATTTGTATTTGCCATCGTAATTCCTCCTATAATGATTCACTTTCTTCAATATCATTGTCTTCGAAGTCATTGTCCTCAAAGTTATCTTCTTCACATACGTCACATTCTTCTACATTTAAATCATCTTCAGTAATTTCTTCGGAAACTTCATCATCAGTTTTTGGAGTTTCAATTACTTCATCTTTATCAATGCTACGCGGGAAACGATGTTCCTCTTCTTCAATATTACGCATATCAACTTCATTATCATTTTCATCTAACAAACGTACATCCAATGCAAGTGCTTGTAACTCTTTCTTTAATACTCTAAATGATTCAGGTAATCCTGGTTCAGGTAATGGCTGTCCTTTAACAATCGCTTCATATGTCTTAACACGTCCAACTACATCATCTGATTTAACAGTTAAAATTTCACGTAATGTATATGCTGCCCCATATGCTTCAAGAGCCCAAACTTCCATTTCTCCAAATCTTTGTCCACCATTTTGAGCTTTACCACCCAATGGTTGTTGAGTTACTAATGAATATGGTCCAACTGAACGGGCATGTAACTTATCGTCAACCATGTGCGCTAATTTGATCATATACATAATTCCTACAGAGATGTTATTATCAAAATATTCTCCAGTACGTCCAGAAATTACTGGTTGTTTTCCATCTTTAGACATTCCTGCCTCTGCCATAATATCTTCTAAATCACTTGGATGTAAACCATCAAATGCTGGCGTTGCAATGTATAAACCTAATTGACGAGCTGCATATCCTAAATGCAATTCAAGTACTTGTCCAATGTTCATACGAGAAGGTACCCCTAATGGATTCAACATGATATCCAAAGGTGTTCCATCTTCCAAATGTGGCATATCTTCAATTGGTAAAATTTTAGAAATAACCCCTTTATTACCATGACGACCTGCCATTTTATCCCCTTCAGAGATTTTTCTTTTTTGCACAATATATACTTTTACAACTTTATTTACACCTGGTTGTAATTCATCACCATTTTTTCTTTCAAACACTTTAATATCATGAACAATTCCAGCCCCACCATGTGGTACTCTTAATGAATTATCCTTAACTTCACGTGATTTTTCACCAAAAATTGCCAACAACAATTTTTCTTCCGCTGAAAGTTCTGCTTGACCTTTTGGGGTAACCTTACCAACCAAAATATCTCCTTCTTTTACCTCAGCACCAATCATGATAATACCATCACTATTTAAATTTTTACGAGCATCATCACCAACGTTAGGGATATCACGAGTAATTTCTTCAGGTCCAAGTTTTGTATCTCGGCATTCAATTGCATATTCATCAATATGAATTGAAGTATACACATCTTCTTTAACCAATCTTTCAGACATAATTACAGCATCTTCATAGTTATATCCATTCCATTCCATGAAACCAACTAAAACATTTTGTCCTAATGCCAACTCACCTTGTTCCATTGCTGGACCATCAGCGATAACTTGTCCTTTTAATACTGCTTCTCCATCTTTTACAATTGGTTTTTGATTAATACATGTACCTGCATTTGAAATTTTAAATTTTGCTAAACGATATCGATGTTCAACACCCTCATTATCTTCAATAATAATCTTTTTAGCATCAACATATTTTACAATTCCATCTTCTCTTGCAACAACTGCAGCCCCAGAATCACGTGCAGCCTGATGTTCCATTCCTGTTCCTACAAATGGAGTGTGTGGATTTAATAAAGGTACTGCTTGACGTTGCATGTTTGCTCCCATTAACGCACGAGTAGCATCATCATTTTCAAGGAACGGAATACATGAAGTAGCCACAGAAACAATTTGTTTTGGCGAAATATCGATAAAATCAATTTCTTCACGTTTTGCCATGATATTTTCACCCAAATGACGAGCAATAACTTGTTCATCCAATATAGTTCCATTTTCATCAGTTTTTACATTTGATTGAGCAATAATATAATTCTTTTCTTCATCAGCTGTTAAATAACGAACATCATTTTCATCAATTATACAATTATTCACTTTACGATATGGTGTTTCAATAAATCCATATTCATTAATTTTAGCATATGAAGCTAATGTTGTAATCAAGCCAATGTTTGGTCCTTCAGGTGTTTCAATCGGACAAATTCTACCATAGTGAGATGCATGGACATCACGTACCTCATAACCTGCACGGTCACGACTTAGACCACCAGGTCCTAATGCAGATAAACGACGCTTATTAGTTAACTCCGCAAGAGGATTGATTTGATCCATAAACTGTGACAATTGAGATGATGAAAAGAACTCTTTAATTGCAGCTGTTAATGGACGAATGTTAGTTAATGATTGTGGAGTAATTGAATCCACTTCCGATAAAGACATTCTTTCCTTAACAACTCTTTCCATTCTTGATAAACCAATTCTAAATTGATTTTGAATCAATTCACCAACAGAACGTACACGTCTATTTCCTAAATGATCAATATCATCCAACAAACCAATACGTGACATAAAATTAACACGATCTTCTGCTGTTAAATCTAAAGAATTATAAATATCTACAAGATTGAACATATAAGAATATGCTGCAATCATATCAGAAATAGTTACAAACTTACTATCTAATGATAAATCAGTACCAATTACACGCATTTTTTTACTTTTTGTATCATCAACATACACATCTAAAATTTGAATAACACCATTTGATTCTAATCTAGGGTTAGTTTTAATTTCACGCGTATGAGCCCCAGCTTCAAGCACTGGCTTAATTACATCAATAACTTCTTGAGTAATATATGTTCCTTCAGGATAAATTACATTTCCGTCAATATCAATTAAGTCTTCAGCTAAAACACGTCCAGAGATACGATCTAAAAGACTTAATTTTTTCTTAAATTTAAATCTACCAGCTTTTGCTAAATCATAACGTTTGCAATCAAAGAATTTCGCAAATAATAAGTTATTTGCTCCCTCTAAAGTTGCTGGTTCTCCTGGTCTTAATTTATTATAAATTTCAATTAAAGCTTCTTCCATGTTTGTTGTATTATCTTTAGCTAAAGTGTTTAAAATAAACTCATGTTCACCAAAAACTTTAATGATCTCATCATTACTTGATAAACCTAAAGCTCTTAATAATACTGTACCTGGCATCTTTCTATTACGATCGATACGCACGTTTAAAACATCCTTGGCATCATTTTCAAATTCCAACCAAGTTCCTCTTGATGGTATAATACTACCATTGAATACAGTTTTTCCACTTTTATCTAGTGCATCTGCAAAATATGCTCCAGGTGAGCGAACTAATTGTGATACAATAACACGCTCAGCACCGTTAATTATAAAAGTCCCAGAATCTGTCATTAATGGGAAATCTCCCATAAATACTTCTTGTTCCTTTATTTCACCAGTTGTTGAATTCACTAAACGTAAAGATGCTCTAATAGGTGCTGCATAGTTTGCATCACGATCTTTACTTTCTTCAACTGAGTGTTTTGCTTCATCAAATACACAATCTACAAATTCTAACGATAAAGTTTCATTAAAGTTAGTAATTGGGTAGATATCTTCAAAAACTTCTTTAATTCCTACTTCTTTAAACCATTTATATGAGTTTGTCTGAATTTCTACTAAATTTGGAAGTTCTAAAGATCCACTTATTCTTGAATAATTACGACGATTAATTTTACTCTTTGCTTTGGTTATTTTGTTCTCCACGTATTAACTCCACCCCTTTATTTTTCTCTATCAACATGTTTTAGATCGTACAATGCGCTTGATTTTAAACATTAATAGGCATTTTAATACTTTATCACAAGGTATTTTTAAAGTCAATAAGTTTTAAAAAAAATATTAAAAAACCTATTGACATCAAAAACACTGATTATTTCACAATAATTCAAATTTATATAACCAAATTATAGATTAACCGCTCTCAATATATAATAACCTTTATCCCTTTTTACAATATCAACTTTCTTAAATACAGATTCTAAATTTTTCTTAGCAGATGGTGCTCCTTGTTTTTTTTGAATAACAATCCAAATCTCACCATTTAGATTTAAATATTTTTTTGAATCAACTAAAATCTTAGTAACTATTTCTTTACCCGCTCTAATAGGTGGATTAGTTACAATTAAATCATATTTATTTTCAACTTTTTCATACGTATTGCTTAGATAAACATTTGCATTAACATTATTTAATTTCAAATTTTCTCTAGCAAGATTTAAAGCTCGATCATTTATATCAATCATATCAATTTCTAAAAAAGGATATACACTTTTTAATGCAATTCCAAAAGTCCCATATCCGCATCCTACATCTAATAAAGTTTTTTTACTTGAATCTATACTAATCGTTTCCAACAAAACCCTTGATCCATAATCAATCATTTTTTTTGAAAAAACACCATTATCACTAACAAATGTCAATGTTTTACCTCGATAATTAAAAATAAATTGTTCTGGTTCACTTATTAAATCATCATTTTCTGTATAATAATGCTTCATATTTCCTCCAACATAAAAGAGCCCAAACGGGCTCTTGATTAGTTAAAATAATTATTTAACTTCAACAGTTGCTCCAGCAGCTTCTAATTTTTCTTTAATTTCAGCTCCTTCAGCAGCAGGAATGTTTTCTTTAATCACAGATGGTACTTTGTCAACTAATCCTTTAGCATCAACTAATCCTAATCCTGTAATTTCTCTTACAACTTTGATTACAGCAACTTTAGTTCCACCAGGAGCAGTTAAAGTTACAGTAACGTTAGCTGGTTCACCAGCAGCTTCTTCAGCTCCAGCAGCAGCTACAGCTACAGGTGCAGCAGCAGTTACATCAAATTTTTCTTCAATTGCTTTTACTAAATCATTTAATTCTAAGATTGTAGCTTCTTCTAAATAAGCTAAGATATCTTCATGTGTTAATTTTGCCATGTTCATTCTCCTCCAATTTTATCTAAGCTGATTATTCAGCTGTTTCTACTTTTGTTTCTTCGCTTGCAGCTTCTTCTACAGGTGCTGCATCTTCTTTAGCTACTGCTTCACTACCATTTTCTTTAGCTTCTGCAACAGCTTTTACTACACGTGCAAATTTACTAACTGGTGCTTGTAACATACCAAGTAACATAGAGTACATACCTTCACGGTTAGGTAATTTAGAAATTTCTTTAATTTCTTCAACATCTAAAACTTTACCTTCAACCATTCCTGCTTTAATCACTAAAGCTTCATGATCTTTAGCAAATTTTGCTAGTACTCTAGCTGGTGCTACAGCATCACTATGTCCAAACGCAATCGCATTTGGTCCAGTTAATTGTGCATTAAGTTCTTCATAACCAGTTGATTCAGTTGCTCTACGAACTAAAGTGTTTTTATAAATTTTGAATTCAACATCTTCAGCGCGTAAATTTCTACGTAATTCTGTAACTTCAGCTACAGACAATCCGCGATATTCAACGATCACTGCAGATTGAGCATCTTTCAACTTAGTTGCGATTTCTTCGACTAATGCGCTTTTTGCTTTAATTGCTTCTGCTGACATTGTCACACCTCCTGTAATTTTTATATATGCAACAATATACTCAAACTAAAACTCTCGTAAAACGAGAGTCAAAGTCAATATATACAATATATTTCTTTAACACCTCGGTAACAAATTAAGGTTTCCCAGTTACTGTCTTGGGTATATTGATTGCGACTAATTAATATAACTACTATTTAGCAGCTGATACTTTAATACTAGGTCCCATTGTTGATGAGATAGCAATATTTCTCATATAAACCCCTTTAGAAGTAGAAGGTTTAATTTTTACTAATAAATCATAAATAGCATTAAAGTTTTCTACTAACTTATCATTTTCAAAAGATACACGACCAATAGTTAATTGAACGTTTCCTTC
Source organism: Thomasclavelia spiroformis DSM 1552 (assembly GCF_025149465.1). Classification (NCBI taxonomy): domain Bacteria; kingdom Bacillati; phylum Bacillota; class Erysipelotrichia; order Erysipelotrichales; family Coprobacillaceae; genus Thomasclavelia; species Thomasclavelia spiroformis. The sequence goes on from NZ_CP102275.1 coordinate 2,414,676, forward strand.
TTTATCTGTACGGTAAGTTACTTTACCAGCTTTTGTTTCTTTAACAGCTTTTGCAACATCCATTGTTACAGTTCCTGTTTTAGGGTTAGGCATTAATCCTTTTGGTCCAAGAATACGTCCTAATTTACCTAATTCAGCCATCATATCTGGAGTAGCAATCATTACTTCGAAATCTAACCATCCTTTTTTGATGTCTTCTAAAATTTCTTTACCACCAACTACATCAGCACCAGCATCTTTAGCTTCTTGTGCTTTTGGTCCTTCAGTAACAACTAAAACTTTTTTTGTTTTACCTGTTCCATTTGGTAATACTAAAGCCCCACGTAATTGTTGATCTGCTTGACGAGGATCTACCCCTAATCTAAATGCAACATCAACTGCTGCATCAAATTTTACTTTACTAGTTTCTTTTACTAACGCAACTGCTTCTTCAATAGAATAAGCTTTTCCTTTTTCAATTAATTTAGCAGCTTCTTGATATCTTTTACTTTTCTTTGCCATTACTTTTCCTCCTTAGTGGTCAAACGGATTATCCTTCCACAAATGACGATAATATTTTAATTTTTAACTATGCTTCAACTTCAACGCCCATATTGCGAGCAGTACCAGCAATGATTTTCATTGCCGATTCTAAATCGTTAGCGTTTAAGTCTGGCATTTTGTATTCAGCGATTTCTTTTAATTTATCTGCTGATAATTTAGCAACAGTAGTAGTACCAGCATTGCTAGAACCTTTTTTGATTCCGCAAGCTTTTTTAATCATTTCAGCTGCTGGTGCAGTTTTTAATACAAAGCTAAAATCTTTGTCATCATATACAGTCAAGACAACAGGTACAGTTTCACCCATACGATCTTTTGTTTGATCATTAAATGCTGTACAGAATTTAGGCATTTGAATACCCGCTCCAGCTAATGCAGGACCTGGTTTAGCTCCTCCAGCTGGGAATTGAATCTTCATAACTCTTACAACTTTTTTACTCACGTGACATAACCTCCTATATAAAATTTGTCCGTGCTGTGGTCAAATGGACATTGTCCTTCCACGCATAGTAACACATATCGCGTCAACTATGAATTATACATAATTATTTGATAAATGCAATACTTTTTTTATTTTTTTATTTCATTATCTGTCTTCAAAGATAAAAAATCCCATAACATTCTATTATTTTTAAATCTCAACAAAATTAAAACCTCCAGCTTATATGGAGGTCTATAAATCAATTTCTGTTTTCCACAATCCATGAAGATTACAATATTCATAAACTGTAGCTTTACCTTTTTTATTAGCAACATCAAATTTTGCAATTGGTTCATCTTCTGCAGTCAATGTTACTTTCATTGCACTTCCATCACTAAATTCAACCCAAATATTGCTAATTAGATGTTCTGCAGTCATTGGGTGTAAAACTTCTCCCACTGTTACAACAAGATAATCACTTTCAAGTTTAACAACTGGTACGTGTTTTTCCACTGCCGCATCAACTTCTCCAGCTTTAATTTCTACCATTGGTTTTCCACAACACATTACTGGCACTCCATGATCTTCAACGACTTCAACAACATTCCCACAAATTGGACATTTTAATAATTTCATCTTGAAAACCTCCTTATTTTTTACTTATCCCTTGCATCTTTATCATACCATAACTAAATAATAATAGTTACTAATATGCTTTATATTTTTATACTATATTATAAACATCTTTAAATAAATTAAACAAAAAAGAAGGTTAAAACCTTCTCTTCATGATTATCCTAAATTTTCAATCATTGCAATATATGAATCAGGTTGAAGTGATGCACCACCAACTAAAGCACCATCAATATCTGGTTGTTCTAGTAATGTTTTTAATCCCTCAGGTTTTACAGATCCACCATATTGAATTCTAATTGAATCAGCAACTTCTTGATCATATAAATCAGCAACTACACTACGAATATATGCACAAACATCTTGAGCAATTTCATTAGTAGCAGTTTTACCAGTTCCAATAGCCCAAACTGGTTCATAAGCAATAACACTACGAGCTGCGCATTTTGGACAAACATCTTTAAAAGCAGCTACAGTTTGTTTTTTAACTACATCTTTTGTAGTTCCTGCTTCATATTCTTCTAAAGTTTCACCAACACATACGATTGGAGTCATATCATTTTTTAATACTTGAAGCATTTTAGCATTAACTGTTTCATCAGTTTCACCAAAATATTGTCTTCTTTCAGAGTGACCTAAGATAACCCATTCAACTCCGATTTCTTTTAACATTTCTACACTAACTTCACCAGTGTAAGCACCACTATCTTTAAAATGGCAATTTTCAGCAGCAACTAATAAATTTTTAGCTTCTGCTTTTGCTGTTTGTAAAGCTAAATATGGAGTAGCAATTCCCCAATCAGCACTATCAGTAACTTTTCCATCAACCGCTTCAACAAATGCTTTAGTATCAGCTATTGTCTTATTCATTTTCCAGTTTCCTACGATAATTGGTTTTCTCATTATTATTTCCCCTTATTATTTATCATCAATTGCAGCAATACCAGGAAGTACTTTACCTTCCATATATTCTAATGAAGCTCCTCCACCTGTTGAAATATGAGAAACTTTATCAGCATATCCAAGTTGCATTACAGCAGCAGCACTATCTCCACCACCGATAATTGTATTAGCACCATCTAAATTAGCTAAAGCTTCACAAACTTCAATTGTTCCTTTAGCAAATGGTTCCATTTCGAATACACCCATTGGTCCATTCCAAATAACTGTTTTAGCACCTTGTAATGCAGCTTTAATATTTTCAACTGATTTAGGCCCAATGTCTAATCCCATGTATCCATCAGGAATATCTCCTTCAAATACTTTAATATCACCTTCTGGTGCAAATGCAGTATTAGCTACAGCATCTACTGGTAATAATAATTTATCTCCTGCTTTTGCAAGAATATCTTTAGCTACTTGAATACGATCTTCTTCTACTAAAGAATTTCCAATTTTATGTCCTTGAGCAGCTGCAAATGTATAACTCATTCCACCACCAACGATAACTTTATCAGCAATTTTTAATAAGTTTTCGATAACTAAAATTTTATCAGAAACTTTTGCTCCACCTAAAATTGCAACCATTGGTCTTTCAGGATCGTTTACAGCTTTTCCAATATATGCGATTTCTTTTTCAACTAAAAATCCAGCAGCACTTGGTAAATGTGCAGGAATTCCAGCAGTTGAAGCATGTGCTCTATGTACTGAACCAAATGCATCTTCAACAAATACATCTCCTAATGAAGCCCAATATTTTCCAAGTTCAGGATCATTTTTTGATTCTCCAGCTTCATAACGAGTATTTTGAACTAAAATTACTGCCCCTTCAGCTGCATTTTTAATTGCATCTTCTAAAACTGGTCCTCTTGTAGCATTTACAAAAGTAACAGGTTTTCCTAAATGTTTTTCTAAACAAGGAGCAACAACTGCTAAATCATTTTTAGCTTTATCTTCTTCAGTTTTAACTTTTCCTAAATGTGAGAATAAAACTACACATTTTGGTGATTGTTCTAATAAATAATTGATTGTAGGTAAAGCTGCTACAACACGATTATCATTAGTAATTTCTCCAGTTTCTTTGTTTCTTGGTACATTGAAGTCAACACGGCATAAAACTACTTTTCCAGTGACTTCGATATCTTTAATTGTTTTTTTATCCATATTAATTATTCCTCCATGGCTGAATTATATCACTGTTATACATTGTTTTCAATTAGTTTCATACAATATAATGAGGTGAAATACATGGAAAATAATCATTTAATCCCTATTAGTAACTTATCTAAGTTAATCCATCACGATTATACATTTATCGACTTAAGAGACACATCCCAATTCAACAAACTTCATATTACTAAATTCATCAATATCCCATACGATCAATTCATCAACAATCCACCAAAACTTTCAAAAAGCAAACCAATTTATCTAATTTGCTATACAGGAACAAAATCATTATCACTTGCTAAAAAACTTTCCTCACTAGGCTATCAAGCATACAGTTTTTCCGGCGGTTTCTATGCAATTGAACACCCTATAAATAATCAATTTTATTAACAAATTCACTACACAAAAAATATCCACTTCATCATGGATATTTTTTATATAATTTTATAATGGTGCATTATAAAACCTTCCAACATACTTTTCAGATTTTGTTACATTAATAATAACTTTTGGATCAGCTTTTTTTAGTGCCATTATTACATCATCTACTTCATAACTAGAAACAATTGCAGTTAACATTGATACAGGCTCTTTAGAATATCCACCAATACCATCTAAAACCGTCATACCATGATGAAAATTCTTACAATAAACTGCCATAATTTCATCTTTACGTTTCGTAAATATTTGTAACATTACGCGTTTATAACGAGTATGAAAATTAGAAACTGTCTTAGTAGAAATGAATTGGAATAAAATCGAATATCCAGCTGCTTCAAAGCCAAAAATACAGCCAAATATCATCAACATAATTGAATTAAATACAAAAACTTGATTCCAAATCTCACGACCACTTTTATTAGAAATATATAAAGCAATAAAATCCGTTCCACCACTAGAAGCATTTCCTTTTAAAGCAATCGCAATACTTCCACCATATAAAAATCCACCAAAAATCACATTCAAAATTGTATCATCAAATAAAGGAATTCGTGGCATCAACGTTAAAAAGAAAGACGTTAAAACAACTTGCATCAATGAAAAAAACACAAATCGTGACGAAATCTTCTTAGCACAAAATAGAGCCACTGGAATATTTAAACATAACAATCCAATTGATGTCGGTAAACTAGCGGCAAATAATTCCGCAATCATTTCTGCCATAATAGCAATTCCCATAAACCCACCAGATAAAATACCTGCTGGTCTAACTAGATTTTTAGTTGCAAAAGCCATTATCAAAGATGATAATAAAACCGCCAAAAAACTAATTATGTTTCTTTTTTTAAACAAATCCATTTAATGAGTCCTCTTTTTCCCATATATAGTATAGTAAAATATAAATTCATTATTATCCTTTAAAATAGATCTATACCTTATATCTAATACTATAAATATTTAATCATGTCCATATAATATTGAACTTTCTTTTCATTTTTAAAATATACTTTAATCCCCTATAAATCTTTCAATCAGTTAACTTCCTAAATAACAAAATCCATAACTACTTTATTGTAAAAATTCATAGCTTAAAAAAGACTTTATTTAATAAATAAAATCTTTTTTTCAATTATTTATTTTTCTTCTTTTTATAAACAACAAAACCTACAATAACTACTATTGCTACCACCATTAAAACTATATATGGTGTCATATTTGTACTATCACCTGTAAGTACAGCACTTGTAAGTACACTATTCATCAAAATCACCCCTTTTTTTTATTTTATCGCTAATTTGCTATAAACACAAATAATAATATAATAAAAAAGAGCTATCATATCAATAGCTCCTGTTAATTATTTATTTTTCAAATCCTCAGCATCAAATACCTCAGCTATTGCTGTGCCAGGTGCAACCATAGGAAATACCTTATCATCCTTATCAATTACACATTCAATTACAACTGGTCCTTCATATTCCATTGCTTCCTTAATAGCAGCAGAAACTTCTTCTTTAGTAGTAACCTTTATTGCTTTACATCCTAGTCCTTCTGCCACCTTACAAAAGTCAACATTATCAGATAAAATAGTATTAGAATAACGTTTACCATAAAATAATGTTTGCCATTGACGAACCATCCCTAAAACCTGATTATTAATAATAACTTGAATCACTGGGATATTATATCGACTTAAAGTTGCTAACTCATTCATATTCATTCTAAAGCAACCATCACCCGCAATATTAAAAACTGTCTTTGTAGGATTACCTAATTTCGTACCCATAGCCGCACCAAGACCAAATCCCATTGTCCCAGCACCACCTGATGAAATAAATTGACGTGGTCGTTTATAACGGAAATATTGAGCAGCCCACATTTGATGTTGTCCTACATCTGTACAAATAATAGCTTCACCATTTGTTAAATAATCAATTTGTTCCATAATATAAGGACCAGTTAATCCTTCATCTTCATATTCTAATGGATATCTTTCTTTTAAATCACGAATTTCTTTTAACCATTGTGGATGATTTTGTCTTGAAAGTTTAGCATTTAAATCCGCTAAAATACATTTAGCATCTCCAACAATTCCCAAATCAACAATCACATTTTTATTAATTTCAGCAGCATCAACATCAATATGAATAATTTTAGCATTTTTTGCAAAACGTTTAGTATCACCTGTAACACGATCAGAAAAACGCGCTCCAATAACAATTAACAAATCACACTTACTTACCCCTAAATTTGATGCCTTAGTTCCATGCATTCCTAACATCCCAGTATAACGAGGACGAGTATTATCATAAGCTCCTTTTCCCATTAAAGAATCAGCAATAGGTGCATCGATTTTTTCAGCAAATTCCTTTAATTCATTTGATGCATTACTTGCTATTGCACCACCACCAACAAAAATAAATGGTTTTTCACTAGCTTCAATTAATTCAATTGCTTCATTAATATCCTGCGTACCATAAGTATATTTTCTTGGCATAATAACTTCTGGTACCATTGGTTCAAAATCAAACGTATCAGCTGTTACATCCTTAGTGATATCAACTAAAACCGGACCAGGACGACCTTCTTTAGCAATTTGAAAAGCTTTACGAATTGTCGACGCTAACTCCTTAATATCTTTAACAATAAAATTATGTTTTGTAATTGGCATTGTTACCCCTGTAATGTCAATTTCTTGAAAACTGTCTCTTCCAAGCAAAGATACTGCAACGTTAGCTGTAATCGCAACTAATGGTGTTGAATCCATATATGCAGTTGCTATTCCAGTAACTAAATTTGTAGCTCCAGGTCCTGATGTTGCCATACACACACCAACTTTACCAGTCGATCTTGCATAGCCATCAGCTGCATGTGCTGCTCCTTGTTCATGAGAAGTTAAAATATGGTGAATCTTATCTTGATACTTATACAATGCATCATAAATATTTAAAATTGTTCCCCCTGGGTATCCAAATACGGTATCTACACCTTGTTCAATCAAACACTCAGCAACAATTTCTGAACCTGTTAACTTCATAACAAACCCCCTTAATTTTATTTTTCTTCTTTAGCTTCAAGAATTGCCCCACGATCAGCAGAAGTTACCATTGATGCATATCTTACTAGATAACCAGTAGTAATTCTTGGTTTTCTTGGCTGCCAATTAGCTTTACGTCTAGCCAATTCTTCATCACTTACTTCAACGTTCATAGAATGTTCTAAAATATTAATATCAATAATATCACCTTCTTCAATTAAAGCAATAGGTCCCCCCGCAGCTGCTTCAGGTGATACATGACCAATCGAAGCTCCACGTGTTGCCCCAGAAAAACGACCATCTGTAATCAAAGCAACATCTTTATCCAAGCCCATTCCGGCAATTTCACTAGTTGGTGATAACATTTCTCGCATTCCTGGTCCACCTTTAGGTCCTTCATAACGAATCACAACAACATCACCTTTAACAATCTTTCCGGCTCTAATAGCTGCAATTGCTTCATCCTCACTGTCAAATACACGAGCAGGTCCTTTATGAACCATCATTTCTTTAGCTACAGCCGATTGTTTTACAACCGCACCATTTGGTGCAATATTTCCTTTTAAAACTGCAATTCCTCCATATGGTGCATAAGGATTTTCAATCGGACGAATAATTTCAGGATTCAAATTAACACATCCTTCAATATTTTCACCAACTGTTTTACCAGTAATAGTCATAATATCTGTATATAATAACCCTAATTTATTAATTTCATTCATTACCGCATATACACCACCTGCATCATTTAAATCTTCCATAAATGTATCTCCAGCCGGTGCTAAATGACATAAATTAGGGGTTTTTTTACTAATTTCATTAGCAATTTCCAAATTCAACTCAACCCCAGCTTCATGAGCAATAGCAGGTAAATGAAGCATTGAATTTGTTGAACATCCAAGTGCCATATCAATAGTAAGCGCATTATAGAATGCTTCTTTAGTCATAACATCTCTAGGTTTAATATCTTTTTTAATACATTCCATAATTTGCATTCCCGCATGTTTTGCTAAACGAATTCTTTCAGAGAAAACTGCAGGAATAGTTCCATTACCCTTAAGCCCCATTCCTAAAACTTCAGTTAAACAATTCATTGAATTAGCAGTATACATTCCTGAACAAGAACCACATGTTGGACAAGCTTTTTGTTCAATTTCATGAAGTTTATCTTCACTAATTATTCCGGCATTAAACTGTCCTACAGCTTCAAATAATGATGATAAACATGTTTTGTTTCCATCTACTTTACGACCAGCTAACATTGGCCCACCAGAAACAAATACAGTAGGAATATTTAAACGAGCAGCTGCCATCAATAACCCCGGTACGTTTTTATCACAGTTAGGAATCATTACTAAACCATCAAACTGATGAGCTGTTGCTAAAGCTTCAGTACTATCAGCAATCAATTCACGAGTTACTAAAGAATATTTCATTCCTGTATGATTCATTGCGATTCCATCACATACAGCAATAGCAGGAACTTCAACTGGCACCCCACCTGCCAAATAAATTCCTTTCTTTACCGCATCTGCAATCTTATCAAGATTCATATGCCCTGGTACAATTTCATTATATGAATTTACAACCCCAATCAAAGGACGTTGTAACTCTTCATCAGTATAACCTAAAGCATTAAACAACGAACGATGTGGCGCTCTTTCAGTTCCACTTTTTACATTATCACTACGCATAATTTACCCCCTTACATATTAGCAACAATCAAGTCGCCCATTTCTTTAGTACCAACTAAAGTTTTACCATCTGACATAATATCACTAGTACGATATCCTTGTTTCAATACCTTTTCAATCGCCTCTTCAATAACATTTGCTTCTCTATCCAAATCAAAAGAATAACGTAACATCATTGCAGCCGATAAAATAGTTGCAATTGGATTAGCAATATTTTTACCAGCAATATCCGGTGCACTACCATGACTTGGTTCATACATTCCAAATTTATCTTCACGAAGTGAAGCACTCGATAACATCCCAATTGAACCAGTTACCATACTTGCTTCATCACTTAAAATATCTCCAAACATATTTTCAGTCAAAATTACATCAAATTGCTTTGGATCTTTAACTAACTGCATTGCACAGTTATCAACTAACATATGTTCTAATGTAACTTCTGGATAATCCTTAGCTACTTCACTTACAACTTTACGCCATAATCTAGATGTATCAATAACATTTGCTTTATCAACACTAGTAACTTTTTTATTTCGTTTCATCGCTATATCAAAAGCTCTTTTAGCAATTCTTCTAATTTCAGTTTCACTATAACTCATTGAATCATAAGCAACTAATTGATCATTTTCTTTCTTAGTCGTACGTTTTCCAAAATATAACCCACCAGTAAGCTCACGCATGATCATCATATCAAAACCACCAGTTATTAACTCTTCTTTTAATGGACAAGCCCCTTTTAGTTCATCATACAAAACAGCAGGTCTTAGATTTGCAAATAACCCAAGCTCTTTTCTAATTTTTAACAATCCTGCTTCAGGACGAAGATTCGGTTCTAGTTTATACCATGGTGATGTTGTCGTATCGCCACCAATTGACCCCAGTAAAACACTATCCCCTTTTTTAGCAATCTCTAATGCTTCATCTGTTAAAGGAACACCATATTCATCAATTGAAGCCCCGCCCATCAATATTTGCGTATAATTAAATTTATGATTATATTTATCAGCGATTGCATCTAATACTTTTATCGCTTCATTAACAATTTCCGGTCCAATTCCATCACCTTTAATTACTGTAATATTTTTTTCCATAATTCCTACCCTTTCTTTGAATTTACATAGTTAACTAAACCATCTACTTCAATCATTTTTTGTAAAAATTCTGGAAATGGTTGACTTTGAAAAGATGTTCCTTTAGTAACATTAGTGATTATTCCAGTTGAAAAATCAACAGTTACTTCATCACCTTGATCAATTCCATCAACCGCTTCTGGACATTCCATAATTGGAAAACCAATATTAATCGCATTGCGATAGAAAATACGTGCAAAACTACGCGCAATTACACATTTTGTTCCAGCAGTTTTTAAACATAATGGTGCATGTTCTCTTGAAGAACCACATCCAAAATTCTTCCCAGCTACAATAATATCTCCGTTTTCAACAGTTTTTGCAAAATCAGGATCAATATCCACCATTGCATGACTTGCTAATTCCTTTGCATCAAAAGAATTCAAATAACGAGCAGGAATGATTACATCTGTATCAACATTATCTCCATATTTATATATCTTCATTATTCTTCACCTACTTTTTCAGGATTTGCAATATATCCAGCAATTGCACTTGCTGCAGCAACTTCTGGAGAGGCTAAGTAAATTAATGCCTCAGTATCACCCATTCTTCCTACAAAATTACGATTTGTAGTTGAAACACATTTTTCACCTTTAGCCATGACTCCCATATGGCCACCCATACAAGGGCCACAACTTGGTGTATTAAACGCACATCCAGCTTCAACAAAAATTTCCGCCAACCCTTCAACAATACATTGTAAAAAGATTTTTTGTGTTGCTGGAACAACCATAACTCTTACATTACGAGCAACTTTTTTACCCTTTAAAATAGCTGCCGCTTTTCGTAAATCACTAATTCTTCCATTAGTACAAGAACCAATTACAACTTGATCAATATAAATTGGTTCCATTGCTTCAATTTCATCAATTGTATGCCCATTTCCAGGTAAATGTGGAAATGCTACAGTTGGTCGAACCTTACTTAAATCAATTTCAATTACTCTTTCATATTCAGCATCTTCGTCTGCTGTATATACTTTATAATCCTTTTTAGAATGTTCTTCCATATAAGCAATTGTTTGATCATCAACTGGGAAAATACCATTTTTAGCTCCAGCTTCAATTGCCATATTACAAATAGTAAAACGATCATCCATAGTTAAATATTGAATTCCATCGCCTACAAATTCCATTGATTTATATAAAGCCCCATCAACACCAATTTTATTAATTATATGCAAAATAATATCTTTACCACTAACATATTTTGATGGTTTACCAGTTAAAATAAATTTAATTGCTTCAGGTACTTTAAACCATAATTCTCCCGTTGCCATTCCTGTAGCAATATCAGTTGTTCCAACTCCAGTTGAAAAAGCCCCCAAAGCCCCATATGAACAAGTATGAGAATCTGCTCCAATAATACATTCACCAGCTACTACAATTCCCATTTCAGGTAAAATCGCATGTTCTACACCACACTTCCCCTGTTCCATATGATAAGTTAAACCTTGTTCATTAGAAAAATCTAAAATTGCTTTAGAATTCTCTGCAGATTTAATATCTTTATTTGGCGTAAAATGATCAGGTACTAATACTACTTTATCTTTATCAAAAACCTTATCTGCCATTTGTCTAAAAATTGGCAGTGCCATTGGCCCTGTAATATCATTGGCCATAACCACATCCAATTTTGCTTCAATTAACTGCCCTGCTGTAACTGATTCCATTCCAGCATGATCAGCTAATATCTTTTGTGTCATTGTCATTGCCATTATTTATATCCCCCTTATCTTAACCTTTGTAGGTTGTAAATAAAGAGTAAAATTTACTCTTTATTTACAACACACAAAAGTGTGTTGTATTAATCTTTTAGTTATTGATTAATTTATCTTCATCTGACCAAGAATATAATTTTCTAATTTCTTCCCCAACTTGTTCAGCTTGATGTTCTTTAGCTAATTTTCTCATTGCTTTAAAATGAGCTTGTCCACCAGCTTCAGACATATCTAATAAGAAATCTTTTGCAAATGTTCCATCTTGAATATCTTTTAAAACTTGTTTCATTGCTTTTTTAGTATCTTCAGTGATAATTTTTGGTCCTGTAATATAATCACCGTATTCAGCTGTATTTGAAATTGAATATCTCATTCCAGAGAATCCTGATTGATAAATTAAATCAACGATCAATTTCATTTCATGGATACATTCAAAATATGCATTTCTTGGATCATATCCAGCTTCTACTAAAGTTTCAAAACCAGCTTGCATTAAAGCACATACCCCACCACATAATACTGCTTGTTCTCCAAATAAATCAGTTTCTGTTTCTGTTCTAAATGTAGTTTCCAAAACTCCAGCTCTAGCTCCACCAATTGCTAGACCATATGCTAAAGCAATATCTTTAGCTCTACCAGTTGCATCTTGTTCAACTGCAACTAAACATGGTGTACCTTTACCTGCTAAGTATTCACTACGTACTGTATGTCCTGGTGCTTTTGGTGCAATCATAGTTACATCAACATTTTTAGGTGGTACGATTTGTCCAAAATGGATATTAAATCCATGCGCGAACATTAACATATTTCCTTCTTCAAGATTTGGTTCAATTGATTCTTTATATAATTTAGCTTGTAATTCATCATTAATTAAAATCATGATAATATCAGCTTTTTTAGCAGCTTCGGCTGAAGTATAAACTTCAAATCCTTGTTCTTCAGCTCTTTTCCAAGATTTTGAACCTTCATATAATCCAACAATTACATGAACACCTGATTCTTTTAAGTTCAATGCGTGAGCATGTCCTTGAGAACCATATCCAATAATAGCGACAGTTTTACCGTCTAATAAAGATAAGTCACAATCTGATTCATAAAAAATTTTAGCCATTTTTCTTAACCCCCTATTTACTTATTAATATGACTTTTTATATCAATTTCGCCAAGACCACGTTTAATTCCAGATAATCCAGTTCTAACGATCTCAACGATATTGAACCCTTCTAACATCGCAAGCAACCCATCAATTTTTGATTGATCTCCAGTTGCTTCGATAACTAATGATGATGGTGCAACATCAATAATTCGTGCTCTAAATATATCAGCAATCGAAACAATTGATGAACGATGCAGCTCATCAGCTTCAACTTTAATTAAAACCAATTCTCGATATACCGATTCCTCTGGTTTTAATGGAAATATCTCAATTACTTCAACTAATTTACCTAATTGCTTTTCAATTTGATTTAAAATCAATTCATCACCGACAGCAACCACTGTCATTCTAGAAACATTAGGAATATTTGTCTTTCCTACACTTAAACTATCAATTCCATAACCTCGGCGACTAAACAACCCTGCTACTCTGCTTAAAACACCCGGATTATTTTCTACTAATAACGACAATACTAAACGATTCATACTAGTTTCCTTTCTGTTTATTTCATTGCTCGAGATAAACGATTCATTCCAGATATAATTGCCATAATTGTTGCAGTAGTAATATTTGGATGTATTCCTACCCCATATTCCTGGCAAGCGCTTCCTTTAGCTCTTAAATAAACATACGCCGCTGCCTTTGAACTAGAGCCTGAAGTTAAAGCATGTTCACTATAATCCAATAAATGAGTATGCATATCAGAAAGAGAATTCAAAGCATTTTTCACAGCATCAATCGGTCCATTTCCATACCCAACTAAAGTCACAACTTCACCATGATCTTCAATTGTAATTTCTGCTCTCCTTTCATATTCACTGTCATCTTCACTTATATCAATTAATTTTTGTTTAATGAAACGATATGGTTCTTCATTATCAACATACTCCTCAATAAATGTATCATATACTCTTTCAGGAGAAACTTCTCCTTCTTCTTCACTAATATCTTGAATTATTTTTGCAAAATCAACTTGTAATCCTTTTGGTAAATGGAAACCATACATATTTTCCATAACATAAGCAACACCACCTTTACCTGATTGTGAGTTAATTCGAACAATTGGTTCATATTGACGTCCTAAATCACTTGGATCAATTGGTAAATAAGGCACTTCCCAAATTTCGCTTTTTCTTTCATGCATTGCATGCATTCCTTTATTGATTGCATCTTGATGACTACCAGAAAAAGCTGTAAAAACCAAACTTCCTACATATGGTTGTCGTGGTGGAATTTCCATTTTAGTACATTTTTCATAAACATGTTTTAAATGATTAATATTACTTATATTAAGTTTAGGATCAACTCCTTGAGTAAACATATTTAATGCTACATTTACAATATCAAGATTTCCAGTTCTTTCCCCATTACCAAATAAAGTTCCTTCAACACGATCAGCACCTGCTAAAATACCTAATTCAGTAGCTGCAACACCACATCCACGATCATTATGTGTATGAAGTGATAAAATAACACGATCACGATTTTTAAAATGCGTTGACATCCATTCTATTTGATCAGCATAAACATTTGGAGTTGACATTTCAACTGTTGATGGTAAGTTAATAATTACTTTTTTATTTTCATCTGCTCCCCATTCATCCATTACTGCTTCACATACTTCTAAAGCATAATCTAATTCTGTTCCGGTAAAACTTTCTGGTGAATATTCAAGAATTACTTCTCCATCAAATTCTTTACTTAATTCTTTAACTAATTTTACCCCATCAACTGCAATTTGTTTAATCTCTTCTTTATTTTTATGAAAAACTACATCTCTTTGTAAAGTAGAAGTAGAGTTATATACATGTACGATTGCTCGCTTTAACCCCTTTAATGATTCAAATGTCTTTCTAATCAAATGCTCCCTAGCTTGTGTTAACACTTGAACGGTAACATCATCAGGAATTAAGTTTTCTTCAATTAAAATTCTTAGAAAATCATATTCTATTTGACTAGAAGAAGGAAAACCAACTTCTATTTCTTTAAATCCCATATCAACTAAGAGTTGAAACATCTCTACTTTTTCTTCAATTTTCATAGGGGTAATCAATGCTTGATTACCATCACGTAAATCAACAGAAACCCATATTGGAGCTTTTTCAATCTGTTTATCAGGCCAAGTACGTTCTTTAAAACTGATTGGTTCAAATCTCTTATACTTTTGATATTTCATTACTTTCTTTCCTCCTATTCTTTCATAATAAATACTTATAAAAAAACTCTCGCACTCAAAATGACATACAAAATCATTTTGAGGACGAGAGTATACTAACCCCGTGGTTCCACCTCAATTCGCTAATACCTCACGATATTAACCTCAGTAAGTACGCTATTATTCATAGTTCATACTCTTGCTAGATAACGGTTGCATTCCGTAGCCACCTACTAAATTCAGCGCTCCACTCAAGGATGAGTTCAATAAACTATCAATAATCCTTTCCACCACCCAGGATTTCTCTATAATCAATACATTTATTTACTAGTTCCTATCAAAGTATTTAAGTTATGTTATTGAACATATAATAGTCCTTAATTCAATTTAAGTCAACCTTTTTAAACAATTTTATTAATATTAATCATTTTTCTAAATCCAAAAAAGCATCTTTCAATTTCTAAAAACTCTCAATATATCAAATTAATCACGAAAAATAACGTCTTTTTTTTAAATTATTTTTCCATTGCCAATTCAATTAATTTATCCAATAAATCAGAATAACTAATTCCAAAATCATTCATCAATTGTGGATACATTGAAATTTTTGTAAAACCTGGCATCGTATTTATTTCATTTAAATAAATATTATTCGTTTTCTTATCCAAGAAAAAATCAACTCTACTTAATCCATGACCATCAACTGCCTTAAAGGCTTTAATTGCATATTCTCTAATTTTCTCTTGAATTTTTTCGTCAACTAATGCCGGTATACATGTCTTACTTTCAGCATCCTCATATTTAGATTCAAACGTATAAAACTCACCATGAGGCATAATTTGACCAACTCGAGAAACAATTACATCATCATTACCTAAAACAGCTGTTTCTAACTCAATACAATCAATATTCTCTTCTACAACAATATGACGATCATATTTAGCAGCTGCTTCTAGTTTACCAATTAAATCTTCTCGATTATCACAACGATAACATCCTAAACTTGAACCTGAACGACTAGCTTTAATAAAACAAGGCATTCCTATTTCATTTACAATATATTCTTCAACATCATAAATTTCTTCAAAATCTTTTGTTATAATTACCAATCTATTATCATAACGTTTTTTTACATACGCTGATTTAACTTGTGGAATTTTAACTGTATCTAGAATTTTTTTTGTATATATCTTATCCATTGAAACACTCGAACATAATACACGTGCTCCTACATATGGTATTTTAGTTAATTCAAATAATCCTTGAATCGTTCCATCTTCACCATATAAACCATGTAAAACTGGAAAAGCAACATCATGCTCTTTTAATAATTCAAAAACATTTTCAACTTCAACACTATTATCAAGCCAACTATCTAACGATAAATCATCTTGATCATGATTCAAACGATACCACTTACCATCTAAATCAATCCCAACTAAAGTAATATCATACTTATCATGATTTAAATTATTTAATACTGACGTACAAGACATTCTAGAAACAATATGTTCACTTGATTGTCCCCCACATAAAACTAATAACTTTTGTTTCACATTAATTTCTCCTTCATCAAAGCAACAACATTACCTAATTTCATTCCATTTGATCCTTTAAACAAAATAACATCATTACTTTGTATAATTTTCCCTAAATAATTTATCACTTCTTCATTACTATTACAATAACAAATCTGTTTAACACCTGCTTTACTAGCAGCATCAATAATATATTTAGATTCCTTGCCAACTGCAACTAAAATATCAATTTTATTTTTAGCTACATACATTCCAATATTACGATGTAATTGTTCACTATACTTTCCTAATTCCAGCATATCTGCTAAAACTGCAATTTTTCTTCGCGTATATGTAGCTAGAACATCAATACTTGATTTCATCGAATCCTCACTTGCATTATATGTTCCATCGATTAAAGTAATGTTATTTTTTAACTCCACAATATCCATTCTATTTCTAGTAAGTTCAAATTCTTTAACCCCTTTAATACATTGCTCAGGTGAAATATCTAGTTGTAAACCAATTGCAATTGCAATCAACGCATTCATTACAAAATGCTTACCCGGAACAGGAACATCAACAAAATAAACCTTTCCTTTATATTCAAAATTAAAGGTGCTTCCCTCATCACTTAAAACCACATTATTTGCCTTAAAATCAACTCCATTGTCAATCCCTACTCTAATCAAATTCAATCGACCAACTTCTACAGTTGATAACATATCATTGTCATTATTAATAACAAGCATACTATTATCACTCATACCATTAATAATTTCCATTTTAGCTTTTAAGATATTTTCACGACTTCCAAGTTCACCAATATGAGCAGTACCAACATTAGTAATAGCACTAATATCAGGACAAGCAATCATTGACAATTCTTCCATTTCTTTTAAATGATTCATTCCCATTTCTAAAACCATTACTTGTTCATCTTTTAGTCTTAAAATAGTCAAAGGTAGACCAATTGCATTATTATAATTACCTTCTGTTTTTAAAGTTTTATACTGTTGTTTAATTACACTATAAACCATATCTCGTGTACTTGTCTTACCAACACTACCAGTAATTCCTACAACTTTTACCTTACGATGTTTTCGTAAATAATGTGCCATATCCTGAAGTGCTTTTAATGTATCTTTAACCTTGATAATAATATGTTCACTATCATCAATATCACGGCCACTAATCACCGCACTAGCACCATTTTCAAAAGCATTTTTAATAAAATCATGTCCATCAAAACGCTCTCCAATTATTGGAATATACATCATTCCTGGACTAACTTTTCGACTATCTTGACTAAAACCTGTAATTTCCTGATTACTATTACCACAAATCAATTTACCACCTGTAGCTTCAACTATTTCACTTACCCTCATACTAACCCCCTAAATTTCAAAACCTATTCCATCAGATATATCATTAGTATCTAATAACTGCCTTTTACCATCTAAACTAATCATCTCATAAGTAATACTACTATCACCCATTCCACGAGCTAATATCAAAACCTTATCCCCAACAACTTCAAAAATTATTTCTCCTGTCATATCCATTGTATATAACTTCTTAACCTTTTTGCCATTTAAAGACATTGTATAAATTGTATTACTATCTTGAACAACAAGTGTCTTATCTACAATATTAATTAATTGTAATCCATTACTTTCATAAATCAATTCAGCTTTTCCACTATCATCAACCTTTACTAATCCATCATTAGTAATACAATATAAACACTCACCATCATATGTATACATATTTGTATTAGTCGCCATTTCTTTTCGATCACTACCATCTAACGCTAGAGAAACTAATACATCATCTTGGTTAGTATAATATATTCTTTCTTTTTCGCTATCAACAATTAAATTATATGAAATTTCATTATTAATTTTGATATTACTATTATCATCTAAGTTAAAACAATGGATAGTTTCACCATCACTATCATCTTGATAATAAATCATATTTTCTATCTTATGAACATAAAATACATTCTTCAATAGAACATTTTGTTCCTTAGTATCTTTATTAATTCTAACATAATTATTATTTTCATCTACAAAATAATAATTATCATTATCTTCACTAAAATCAGTCAAATTAATATCTAAAACTTCTTCCTTAGAACTCAAATTCTCATCAAAAACATATAATTTACCATTTGCAGCTAAATAAACACCATTTTTATTAACATAACTATATGCTAAATTATTAATATTAGTTGCTTGAGCAAATTTATTTGTTTGCTCGTTAATTTTAATATTTACATCTTCAACATTTTTAGTAGCTTCTTTATTGGCAACCTCAATAGGATGATTAGATAAATAATTTCCCATTAATCCAGTTAACACAACTAATATAAAAAAGATAATCCATATTTTTTTATTTTTCCAATAACCATTATCTTTGTGATCACTTTCTTTAATAACTGGCGCCCCACAAACTGGACACACAGTTTCTTCTTCTAATAACTTTGCTCCACAATTTTTACATATCTTATTATTTTCCATATTTATCACCTACTTTTAATGTCTCTATTTTAACACAATGATATAACAAAAAATAGACTTAATAAAAAGTCTATTAAAATTTATCTTACAACAACCATATTTATAAGTATACATAAAAATGGAATTGTAATTAACGAAAATGCTGTCGACATAAAAATAATTTCAACTGCCAATCTTGAATCACCATCATATTTTTCAGCTAATATAGCCGTTGTACTACCTGCTGGCATTCCAGCTAGTACAGTTGATACTGCCATCACTAATGGAGCTACATTAAATAAAGTACATCCAAATAAAACTAATATTGGTATAACTAACAAACGTATAATTGTATAATAAATATTTAATCCACTAATTACATCTTTTAATCTTATTTCACTTAAAATTCCACCAATTACAATCATTGATAAAGCCATTGTACAATTACTTAAAGTCTCAATTGAAACAACCACACAATTAGGTAATGAAACCTGACTAATCATAATCACTAACCCAATAAAAACAGCAATAATGCATGGATGTGTAATAACCTTCTTTATTACATCTTTTCCTTTAGCTTCTGTAAAACAAGCAACTCCACCTGACCACATTACAATTCTTTGGGGAATTAAATAAATTGATGCAAACAATAAACCATTTAATCCATATAACCCTTGAATCAATGGTGAACCCATAAATCCAGCATTGGAACAAATTGTTCCATATTTCAAAACACTTTGTTTTCTAGGAGATTCTTTAATAAAAAAATACTTTCCCAAAAACGAACATAATAGTTGAATTACAATCGAAACAATTAAAATTTCAAATCCACTTTTAATAATTTTATCATTCATTTCTATCATAAACGAATAAATAATATTTGCTGGTAATATCACAAAAATAACTAAATCAGTTAAACTTTTTCTACTTTCCTTAATAATAATATTTAATTTTGCTAATATATAACCAATGAACATTAAAACAAATATTTCAATTTGCAAATCTATCAGATTATTAAAATTAACCACAATAAACACCTCTTGGCAACTATCATAAACCAAAACAAAAAATAAATCATCCCCAAAATATCTAAACCATAAAAATATTTCACAAAATTACTTGGTTTTAAAACGCTATTTAAAATGATATACTAAATTATAGAAAGAAGGATAAATATGAATACAAACAAAAATGAATTTCTTGAATTAGATAAAAAATTAGAACTATTAAAACAACAAGGTAAAAAAGTACCCACTAAAAAAATGATTAAAACCACTCAACAAATAGAAGGAATTAAAAAAGCAGCAATTGTAAACTCTGGTTTACTAGATTATATTGAAAAAAACATCAAAGCAGGAATGTCTACTGAACAAATTGATATTATGGCAAAAGATTATACAAAAAAACATAATGCCATTTGTGCAGACTATCAATACTGTGGTTACCCAAAGCATATATGTGTATCAGTTAATGACGTTGTATGCCATGGAATCCCCAGCGACGATCAAATATTACAAGAGGGAGATATTGTTAATGTTGATGCAACTACCATGGTTGATGGTTACTTTGCTGATGCTTCAAGAATGTTTATGATTGGCAAAGTTTCTAAAGAAGCTAAACAATTAGTCGAAGATACAAAAAAAGCTTTAGAAATTGGAATATCTTCGATCATTCCTTATCAAAGCTGTATTGGTGATATTGGTAGCGCTATTGAAAACTTCGCTAAAGCTCACGGTTACAGTGTTGTAAAAGAATTTTGTGGCCATGGAGTAGGCTTAGCATTACATGAAGATCCCTATGTTCTTCACTTTAATCCTCATAAACCAACTGAAGTTATTGTTCCTGGAATGGTATTTACAATTGAACCAATGTTAAATCTTGGTAGTAGACATGTTTTTGTTGATGCCGATGATGAATGGACGGTATATACTGAAGATGGAAGTCTTTCAGCACAATGGGAACATACTATATTAATTACTGAAACTGGCGTTGAAATTATATCAAAATAGTATCCATAAAGGATACTATTTTTATTTAACATTAATAACTACATACTCACTACGAGCTCCAGTTTTAATAGGATAACGCCACCCAGCTATTCCTGATGATGTAATTGCTGTAAAATCTCCAATCTCTCTACTGCCACTAACTAATGTGTCACTTGCAAGTGATTGAATAATTCCCATTGGAAATAATTGCCCACCATGAGTATGTCCTGATAATTGTAAATCAACACCAACATCTGCATTCTCATTCAAATCTAATGGTTGATGATCTAACAAAATTGTATAATTATATTTCTTATCTTCTGGTATTTTTTGATATAATTCTTCAGAAGATAAACGTGGATTATTTCCCCAGAAACTAGCATCTTTACGTCCAATAATATTAACATCATCCAAACAAACAACTTCATCATCCAAAACTGTTACACCATTATTTTCCAGATTTTCTTTAATTTCTTCTGGTCCAAATGTCATTCCTTCATAACGTCCATTATCGTGATTACCATAAACATAATAAATACCTAAATCATTATCAATTGTCGATAAAACTTTACTTGCTTCAATCATATCTTCCAATGGCGTATTTTCATCAAAAATATCCCCCGCTAAAACAACTATATCAGCATTTAATTCACTCATTTCATCACAGTACTTTTTTAATTCATCAATATTTATTGAAGTTGACATATGTAAATCCGCAATTTCAATAATTTTCAAATCATCAATTTTATCACTTGATAATTCATAATTTGTTGCTACAACATGATTAATATTATAATAACCATATCCTAAAAATAGAACTGTTACTACTATTGGTAATATTCCACTTGTAAAAATAAATTTATACCAAGAAAATCTTTTCAATCTAATATTTAACAATTCAAACAAAATTGTAATGACTAAAAGATGGTAATAAACAACCCCATATAACTCTAATGTATTCATTGCAGGAAAAGAAATTATCGCAACAATAATTCCAATGACAATACTATATAAAAGATTAGTATGAATTCCTAATATATTACGTAAAAAACGCGTAATAAAAAATGTAAAATAAATAATTCCTGGAATAATAGCAATTAACCCCATATATAAGTACATGGCATTTCCTCCTTGTCTATATGAAATATAAATAATTATCTATTTAATTTAGAATACACCTTAAAGTATACTTTAAATCAATCATTTATGTAAATAAACATTACTATTTAAAAATAAAAATCTCAAAATGAGATTTTTATTTTTTATTCATATTTTTAAATGCTGTAGACAACATCAACTTAATACGATTTAACTGATTAACTTCACTAGCTCCAGGATCATAATCAATTGCAACAATATTACTTTCAGGATAAGCCTTACGTAGAGCTTTAATTGCCCCTTTTCCAGTAACATGATTTGGCAAGCAACCAAACGGCTGCATACAAACAATATTTGGTGCTCCAGATTCAATCAATTCAATCATTTCACCAGTTAAAAACCAACCTTCACCAGTTTGATTTCCAATTGATACAATTGTACTAGCTTTATTAGCTAAATGTTCAATTTTAGCAGGTGGGTCAAAACGTTTAGATTTCTTTAATGCTTTAGACATATCATAACGTAATAAATCAACAAATTTAACTGCTAAATTACAAAGTCTAACTGCATTTTTTGAAGCATGAAAATGTTTATTTTCAAAATCAGTGCTATAGAAACAATATTGAAAGAAATCAATCAAATCAGGCATTACTGCCTCTCCACCTTCTCGTTCAATTATATCAACAATTTCATTATTTGCTGTTGGATGGAATTTAACCAATATCTCCCCAACTAATCCAACACGTGGTTTCTTTATATCCAATAATGATAATTCATCAAATTCTTTTACGATTTGGTAAACATTCTTTCTAAAAGTAGAAATACTTCCAGTTTTAACATTTTCGTGACAACGTTTAACCCATGATTCATATAATTCATTAGCACTTCCTTTTACCGCCTCATATGGTCTAACTCGATATAAAACTCTCATAAACAAATCACCATACATTGCTCCAATAATTACTTTTTTCACTAATGGTAAAGTTAATTTAAATCCTGGATTATTTTCAAGCCCTTGTAAATTTGCTGATATTACCGGAATTTGTGACAAGCCAGCATCTTGTAATGCTTTTCTAATAAATGCAATATAGTTAGTTGCACGACACCCTCCACCAGTTTGTGAAATAATAACTGCCGTTTTTTCTAAATCATATTTACCACTTAATAAAGCTTCCATTATCTGACCCGTAACTAAAATACTTGGATAACATGCATCATTATTTACATATTTTAATCCCGCATCTACTGCTCCTTTATCAACAGATGGTAATACAACTAAATTATAACCTGATTCTTGCATTGCTGTTTCTACAAATTGGAAATGAATTGGAGACATTTGTGGACAAAGAATTGTATACCCTTCTTCTTTCATTTTTTTAGTAAATGGTACTTTTAATGGTTGATATTTTGGATAAATTAGTTTTTTATTTTTGGCTTGTTTTTCAATTGTTGCTTTTAGTGAACGAATTCGTATACGAATTGCACCTAAATTACTACCTTCATCAATTTTAATCAAAGTATAAATTTTACCACGTGCATTTAAAATTTCAGCTACTTGATCACTTGTTACAGCGTCTAACCCACAACCAAAAGAAGTTAATTGAATCAACTCAAGATTTGATTTTGAAGCTACATATGATGCTGCACGATATAACCTAGAATGATATGTCCATTGATCAACTACCCTTAATTGATCCAAATCTTTATCTAAATGACAAATACTATCTTCAGTTAATACCGCCATACCTTCAGCTGTAATTAAATCTGCTAGACCATGATTAATTTCTGGATCAACATGATATGGACGACCAGCTAGAACAATGCCCGTCATATTATTTTCTTTAATATATTTTAAAACAAGTTCTCCTTGTTCTTGAATATCTTTACGGCATTTTGATAATTCATCATACCCAGCATCAATTGCTTGCTTTAAATCATTATCACTAATATTAAATGCTTCTAATTCATCTTTTAAATTACTAAATAGTGTCTTAGGATTACTTAAATCTATAAACGGATTACGATATATAATTGAATTATCATCTAAATTATCGACGTTATTACGAATAACTTCAGGATATGATGTAACAACTGGACAATTATAATGGTTATTAGCATTATCAAATTCCTTACGTTCATAAGCTAAGCTAGGATAAAAGATATATTTAATCCCTTTTTCAATTAATGCTTCAATATGTCCATGTGACAATTTAGCTGGATAACATACACTTTCAGATGGAATTGATTCTATCCCTTTTTCATAAATACTTTTACTAGAACGTGGCGACAAAACAACTCTAAATCCTAATTTAGTAAAGAAAGTATGCCAGAATGGATAATTTTCATACATATTCAATACTCTAGGAATTCCTACAGTTCCTCTACTTGCCTGTTCTTGAGATAAAGAACGATAATTAAATACACGGCGATATTTATAATCAAATAAATTTGGTAATTTCTTACTTGGTACAGGAATATTAGCCCCACGTTCACAACGATTACCGCTGATAAATTCACTACCATCATTAAAAATTGAAACCGTCAACATACAATGATTAGTACATTTTTGACAATATCTAATTTCACTATGACAACTAAATTTATCTAATTCTTCTTTGCTTAATAATGTCGTTGGTTGTCCTTGATAACTTTCTCTTGCTAATCGTGCAATTCCAAATGCTCCCATTAATCCTGCGATATCTGGTCTAATCGCATTAACACCTGCTTCTTTTTCAAAAGCTCTTAAAACTGCTTCATTATAAAAAGTACCACCCTGAACTAAAATATTTTCACCAAGTTCATCTTTACTTCTTAATTTAATAACTTTATACAATGCATTTTTAATAACTGAATAAGATAAACCTGCACTAATATCTTCAATTTTAGCTCCTTCTTTTTGAGCTTGTTTAACTTTTGAGTTCATAAAAACTGTACAACGGCTACCCAAATCAATTGGCGCTTTAGAATTTAAAGCCATATTAGCAAACTCACTTACCTCATAACCTAAAGACTTTGCAAATGTTTCAATAAAAGACCCACACCCACTAGAACAAGCTTCATTTAATAAGATGTCTTGGATTACACCATCTTTTATCTTGATTGCTTTCATATCTTGACCGCCAATATCCAAGATAAAACTTACATCTTCTTTAAAATAAGTTGCTGCTTTATAATGAGCCATTGTTTCAACTTCACTCATATCAACTTTAAAAGCTGCTTTAATCAAGGCCTCACCATAACCAGTAACTCCACTATATGCCAAGTTAACATGAGGTGGTAAAAGATCATATACCTCTTTGATAATCTTAACAACAACATCTAATGGACTTCCTTCATTAGAATTATAAAATGAATATAATAAAGAATCATTTTCATCAATTAATACTGCTTTAGTTGTTGTTGATCCAACATCAAGTCCTAAATATACATTACCAATATAACCATTAATATCATTTTTTCTAACTTTATCTATATAATGACGATTTATAAATTTATTTCTATCTACATCATCTTCAAATAAAGGTTCCAACGTATTTTCATGGCTTATCATACTATCATCAAGATTATCCAATCTCTCTAATAGACCATCAATATCACTAACCTTATCTTCTTCTTTAGCTAACAATGTTGCCCCCATCGCAACAAACAATTGAGAATTATCCGGAAAAATAACTTCATCATCTTTAAGATTCAAAGTTTCAATAAAACGTTTTCTTAACTGATCCAAGAAATATAACGGACCACCTAAAAATGCAACTTTTCCACGAATTGGCTTACCACAAGCTAATCCACTAATTGTTTGATTAATAACTGCTTGGAAAATAGAAATAGCTATATCTTCTTTATTAGCACCTTCATTAATTAAAGGCTGAACATCAGTTTTTGCAAATACTCCACAACGTGAAGCAATAGGATAAATCATCTGATAATTTTTTGCCAATTCATTCAATCCTGCTGCATCTGTTTGTAATAACGAAGCCATTTGATCAATAAACGCTCCTGTACCACCAGCACAAGTACCATTCATTCTTTGTTCTAATGTACCTTGAAAATAAGTAATTTTAGCATCTTCGCCACCTAATTCAATGGCTACATCACATTCAGGAATATATGTTTCAATTGTCTTTGTACAAGCAATTACCTCTTGAACAAACTTAATTCCTAAATATTCAGATAGTGATAAACCTCCTGATCCTGTCATCACAGCAACAACTTTAATATTACCGAATTTTTCTTTTACTTCATTAAATAATGTTTTAATTGTTGCCTGGATATCTGAATAATGTCTTTCATATTTCGAATAAATACAATTATCATCTTGATCTGTAATATAAATCTTTATCGTAGTTGACCCGACGTCAATTCCCATAAAATAATTCTTCATACTATCTCCTACTCCAAATTCCTTTTAACTTTACCAAGTATTTTGATTAAGTCATCGATTTCTTGCTGACTTAAACCTCTAACTAATATTTTTTCTAGTTCATCAATGTGTCTTTCTAAAACTTCACGATGTTCATGAGCTTTTTTAGTTAAAATAATTTTTTTTAATCGAGCATCTCGATTAATACTTTCACGTCTTATAAAATCATGTGCTTCTAAACATTTTAAGACACCGGTTGCGCTAGAGCGCCGAATATTAAACTCTAATTCAATATCTTTTTGAAAAACATCATCATTTTGATGTTTATACAAATAAGCTAAAATTAAACTTTGTGGCCCTGTTAAATCATAACATTCATCACCAGAATTAATTTCATTAAAATTTCGCCCTATTAAATTAGCAAGTACCCTAATTTCCGCCCCTATTTTCTTTTTTTTCATAATTTCACTCCCAAAATTGTTAGGTCGCTAACATTATATACCATCGTCGAAAGATGTCAACTTTTTAGCTCAGAAACATTTAATAAAAAAAGATGAACTTATAAAGTTTCATCTTCTTTACCAGTATTTATTAAATTTTGATAAACAAATAGATACCCTAAAAAACACCATGCAAGTGTAGCTGACAAAGAGTAAATATAAAATACCCCATAATCAGATAAACTTCCAATAAATTCACTTAAAACAATTACAACAAACATTTGTATAATAAAATATATTGCTTTTCCATGACTTCTTTTTAAAACATTAAAACACATCAAAACACATTTGATAAAGAAAATCACAAATAACACAAACCCAATGATTCCTGTAGCTACTAATGTTTCCAAAAAAACATTATGACTATGAACAACTTGTACTGCCCAATATTCTAAAATATTTGTTTCCTGACTACCAATCTTTTTAAAATTATTAGCTCCAACTCCTATTAATGGGTTTGTTTTCCAAACTTCAAAAGCAGTTTTTGTTAGTGATATTCTTCCATTTGATACATCATCAATTATTGTTAATCCTTTGTTAAAGTCTTCTTGATTCCCTGATACTAATAAATGCATCGCTTCTTCAAGCTTACCAATTTGAAAACGGCTAGTTTCTTCAGTTGTAAATCCTTGAAACATTGGCACAATTTCAGTAATTTGTTGACCAAAAATACTTAAAAAAACAATTATACAAGATAGTGATACTATAAATAAAACCTTCTTATAAGTTGCATATACTTTCCGTCTAATTAAAAAATAATAAATAATCATTAAAATCATTACAATTAAAATAATTAATGCTGTTCGGCATTTCGTTAAAAGAATATATACTATCTGTATTCCAATGTTTATTAAATACCAAAACTTATACTTAAACTTTTGCCTAATTGCAATTAACGCTAAGACAATCGTAATACAAGCTAAAAATGCTGCTGGATTACTATTAAAATACACACCACACAATCGACTACCAACCATTCCTAAATTCCATCCATTAGCGACATCTGAAAAATCAATTACATACATACAAATAGAAACAAACGATGCCACTCCAACTAGAACATTAACCAAAGGAATAATTAACTTAACTTCATCAATAATGTCATTCTTATTCATTGAGGCTCGATTCCCAAAAATCAGCACATATATAACCATTTGCATTAAAGCGATAACATAAGAATTAAAATCACTATAATTATTTAAAAAAGTTGCTATTAGTAAAATAATACCTTGCATGACCATCAAAATATTATAATTACTTCTTAATTTAAATTCACCTTTATATAAATCATATCCAATAATTAATATCGCCCAAATTAATAACGGCACAAACATATAATTTACACCAACACCAAAATAACCTAATGCCAGTGTATTAATAAACATATATACAATAAAACATAACTTATAATATTTTCGATTAAAAAGCATTTTTCTCTATCTCCAATTAATAGTCTTATTATACCATGATTATTACAAAATAAAATAAAAAAAGGAGTTTGTAATTAAACTCCTAATGTGCCAATCCTTCCAATTCACTATCTGTAATCTTTTTACCTTCTTCAACTTTATTAATCAATTTACGAACTCTTTTAATATGGCTATTAAATGGCTTCATAACATCAGATTTTGTTCCATACATTGAATAAGTTTCATAACAATCATAATATTCACCTTCAATTTGAACATTGATAATATTCCAGTCAGCCATATCATCCAATTGCATATTCAATAAAGAACGAATCTCATCACTTGTCATATCTGTTTCAAAAGTTCCTTCAAGAGCAGTTAATATTCTATCAAAATTAGTAATAATTTTAGGTGATAATGCTTTATCAATCAAGGCACTTAATACTTTTTGTTGATTTCTTCCACGGGCAAAATCACCTGCTTTTAAACGCTTACGTTCTCTTACAAAACATAAAGCCATGTCGCCATCCATCTCATTTAATCCTTTTACTATATGATAATTCCCATGCAAAGTATCAAATTCCTCATCAGATTCAACTGTTATCCCTCCTAAAGCATCAACAATATTAGTCATCCCACTAAAATTAGTTCTTACGAAATAATTGATTTCCATATCTAATAAATCTTGAATCGTATTAATTGTTTCAGCCGTACCATAATTACCTGTATGTGTCAGTTTATCTAATTCACCATTACTATGCAAATTGATCTCACAATCACGAGGGATACTTGTCATTAAAATTTGTTTTGTCTTAGGATTTACAGTAACAATTAAATTTACATCACTACGAGAAACCGTATTTAGACTTCCATAAACATCTATTCCTGTAACATACACTGAAAAAGGTTTTTCAGTAACATCTGTTTTTTTAGTTGTAACTTCCAATTTAGCGTCATAAGAATAAGATGTAATAATTTTAGTTTCATTATCAAAGTTTTCATGATTTACTTGAAGTTGACTTCTAAATTGTTCCCCAACAACAATACAATCAACTTCTTTATTATATAAAGCATCAGCTAATTGAATATATGCATCATATTTAGTATATTCTTGTTGGCCAATTTCATCTTCCATATCTGCAAGAGCAGTTGTTAAAGTTTTAGAATCTTTTTCATAACAAACCCCAAATTTTTTTCCGTCTAAACTTTTTTTATTTATATCACTATCTTTTAAAGCAATGACAGAAATTACATATTTTTGACCAACTGCATCACTTACTTTATCAATAAAATTATCACTACGAATTAACATTGTACACCCAAGTACCAATGCAATACTAAGCAATAAACTAATAATTTTTGTAATTATACTTCGTTTACTTGTTGCTCCATTTTCTGACCTTTTTTCACCACTATAAATAATGCCAAAAAAACTAACTAATAATATTAATAAAGCAATAATTATACCAATTATATATTTCATTGGAATTAATTTTAATTTAAAACAAAAATATACTGCAACTATAGAAATTATTAATTGAATTCCTAAAATTACATATTTAGAAGTAATAATTTTAAAAAATTTATTATCTTTCACACTTCCACCTCAATTCAATTATAGTCTACCCTATAATACCTAAAATATCACTATTCGTCAAATTATAATCATAATTAAAAGCATAGACAAACGTCTATGCTTCATAAACTATTCCTCCATTTTATCAACTTTTGGATCTATACCAGCTTTATCTAAAACTGCATGAACAACATTACGTTCACCACTATCACTTCCACGAGAAGTACAAGTAGATAAAGTAATAACTGGGTTATTCAATGTTTTATCAAAATCAACTTCGATACTACTAGTTTTTAGCATTTCTTCATAAAAAGCTTGAATATCAGTAATTGCTGTATTATATAATACACTTTTTTCTGGAATAATATGGGCTGCAACTACTTTATAACGGCTAACTGTTCCATCAGGTAAATAAATGTATACATAAGGATGTTCGTTAGCAAACTCTTGTTTAGTATATGATTTGATATTGTTAAACATTGAGCCATTATTCATATTATGACCATAAATAACCGTATTTAAATCAACAAATGGATTTTCATTTTCACTTGCAATAAAAATAGATCCCGCTCTAAATTCTTTTTTATCAATATCACTATGAATATAAGTATCATTAGTTTCACCTTGTAAAATTGGATAACTAACTCTTGTATCTGGGATATCTATCCATCCTTTAACATCTGGATTTCTTTTTAAAAGAGCGTCAAAATCAATTTTTTTATAAGCCCCTTCTTCCTCAGTTGCTTCAGTTACATAAGTTTCTTCAATTTTTTTATTACTATCATCCATCTGTTTATATTCTAAAAAAATAGATCCTAAATTATATGCACTATAACAAAAAACACAAACACATATTAATAATACAATTCTTCTTAACAAATCTTTAAAACCAGTTGGTTTAATTCTTTCAACAAAACTTTTTCTATACTTAGCCATTATACATTAAACTTAAACAACATGATGTCTCCATCTTGACCAACATATTGCTTTCCTTCCTGTCGAATTTTACCAGCTTCTTTTAATGCATGTTCGCTGCCGTATTCAACTAAATCATCAAAACTATATGTTTCTGCTTTAATAAATCCTCTTTGAAAATCACTATGAATAATTCCTGCCATCTCTGGAGCTGTCATTCCTTCTTTAAATGTCCAAGCTCTCACTTCTTGGATTCCTGCTGTAAAATAAGTTCTTAATCCTAGTAATTTATATGCTTCCTTAATTAATTTATCAAGTCCACTTTCTTCAATTCCAAGTTCTTGTAAAAACATATCTTTTTCAGCTTTATCCATTCCTACTAATTCACTTTCAATTTTTGCACAAATTGGTACCACATCAGCGCCCTCATTAGTTGCAAATTCAACAACTTTAACATAATGAGGATTACTATTTGGATCTTCTAAATCTTCTTCTCCAAGATTAGCAACATATATAATTGGTTTCATTGTAAGTAAAGTATATTGCTTTACAATAGCCATTTCTTCTTTTGAAAAATCAATTATTCTTGCTGGTTTATTTGCTTCAAGTGTTGCTTTTAACTTTTCTAAAATTGCAAGTTCAACTTTAGCATCTTTATCACCAGATTGTGCTTTTTTACCTAAACGCCCAATTCTTCTTTCCACTGTTTCTAAATCTGCAAAAATCAATTCTAAATTAATAGTTTCAATATCTCTAATTGGATCAACATCACCATCTACATGGGTAACATCTTTATCTCTAAAACATCTTACTACTTCACAAATTGCATCTGTTTCTCGAATATTACCTAAAAATTTATTTCCTAAACCTTCCCCTCTACTTGCTCCTTTTACAAGACCAGCAATATCAGTAAAACCAAAAGTTGTAGGAACTGTTTTTTTCGGTTTAATTAATTCTGTTAATTTTTCTAATCGATAATCAGGTACTTCTACTACCCCGACATTAGGATCGATTGTTGCAAACGGATAGTTTGCTGCTTCTACTTGTGCATTTGTTATTGCATTAAATAACGTCGACTTACCAACATTCGGTAATCCTACAATTCCTGCTGTTAATGCCATTTATATCACTCCATTCATATGCTCTTATATTCTACATTAATCTACTATAAAAATGCAAGTTTGTTTACTTAGTTTCCTCTTTTTTACATAATTACTCACTAATAAATATTATAAATAATATTTTAAAATAAAATTTATTCCTATATAATAAAAATATATTTCTTATATCTTATAAAACCTAGGAGAACTTATGGAAACTTTTTATCAAACAATATTAACATATATTCATAATCACTCAAAACTAAAAAAAATAATAATTATACTATCTCAGTATACTCCGATAATTACTTTTATTGTCTACCCTAGTCTAATTATTTATTTATTTTTTGCAAAAAGTCCCTTGCTTTTAGAAACTATACTCCGTCCACTAAGTGCCTTTATTTTAGTTACTCTAATTAGAAAAATAATTAATCGTAAACGTCCTTACGAAACAATAGATATTATCCCCCTTAGTAAACATAAACAAGGAGAATCATTTCCTAGTAGACATACTGTTAGTGCTTTTGCAATTGCCTTTGCCTGTTTAAATGTAAATGTAACATTAGGCGGTTTCATGGTCATTTTAGCAATTATAATTGCTAGTACAAGAGTTCTATGCGGTGTACATTATTTAAGTGATGTTATTAGTGCTATAGTAATTGCACTAATAATTGCTTTAATCAAAATATAAAAAAAGGAGAATAAAATGAAACATGATTTAAATATTTGGAAAAAATTATATGATGTAGTTAATCAATGGAAAATAAGTAAACCATGGCAAAAGATTTGGAGTAATGATTGGATTAAAATAGATTTATCTGATGATAATTACTATTGTTCTATTATGGGTAAAATGGGTGATTGTATTGGATTATCCATTTACCAAGGTGATGATGGATTAAGGGATTTAGAATCTCTTTTAATCGAACAGGTAGATTCTAGTGTTACAAATTATATAATGCATGATCAAACTTGCTTAGTTTTTTATTTAGGTAATCGTATTGAAGTACCAAAACAGCAAAAAGAAATAATTAAAGAATTAGGTTTAAGATATCGCGGTAATGGTAATTGGCCATATTTTCTATCTTATAAAAAACGCTTTATTCCTAATCATATCAATGATAGTCAAGCCCGAATTTTAGTTCAAGTAATGCAACAATTACTAGAAATTACTGATTTATATGATAAAAAAGAAATTGATGTTAAATTCGATAAAGATGAAATGATAAATGCCTATCAAAAAGGTAATCAGTGGTATTATGAACCTATAATTATCCCTCAATTAGATAAATTTATAAGCGTTGAATTATCAGATGAAAATGAAAAACAAAAAATTATTAATCAACATTATAATAACAATAACTTAATTATTGATTTTGTTTATTTAAACACCCCAATAGATGATAAAAATTACGACCGCCCTGTTAACCCTTTATTATTTATCGTTCTTGATGAAACTTCGCAAATGATTATTTATAATCACATGTTATCTCCAGAAGAAGATGAAATTGAAGTTGTCTTATTTTTCTTATGTAGTTATATTTTAGAAGATGGTATCCCGCAAACGATCTTTATTCGTAATCCTAGCATTTGGTGTGCTATCAAAAATTTATGTGAATGTTGTAAAATTCATTTACAACTTACACCATTACCAATGATTGATTATATCGTTAATGATATGAAATCAATGTTCTAACTTTATCGTAAATAAAACAGTAGCAAAGCGCTACTGTTTTATTTATGCTAATTATTAATATTAAATTGACTGTTATACAACATATAATAATAACCTTTTTTAGCTAATAAATCTTGATGATTCCCTTGTTCTAAAATTTTCCCTTTATCCATTACTAAAATCGTATCTGCATTTTCAATAGTTGAT
The DNA here is from genome assembly GCF_025149465.1 of Thomasclavelia spiroformis DSM 1552. Lineage (NCBI taxonomy): Bacteria > Bacillati > Bacillota > Erysipelotrichia > Erysipelotrichales > Coprobacillaceae > Thomasclavelia > Thomasclavelia spiroformis. Next base: position 2,448,570 of record NZ_CP102275.1, read on the forward strand.
AAACGATGAGCTACAATAAATGTTGTTCGTCCTTCCATCATGGCATCTAATGCTTTTTGTATCTGCAATTCAGTTCGCGTATCAATAAAACTTGTAGCTTCATCTAAAATCAACATCGGTGGTTTAGTCAATATGATTCTTGCAATACAAATTAATTGCTTTTGACCCTCAGATATATTTCCACCATTTTCTTCAACCATTGTATCATAACCATCAGGAAGATTTATAATAAATTTATGTGCTCTGGCTTTTTTAGCTGCTTCAATAACTTCATCATCAGTAGCATCACTTTTTCCATAAGCAATATTTTCTTTAATACTTCCTTTAAAAATCCATGTTTCTTGTAATACCATTCCATACATTTTTCTAAGTGAATTACGATCAATTGATAAAGTATTTATATCATCTATTTCAATACTTCCTTTATTTTGATCATAAAATCGCATTAATAAATTAATTAATGTCGTTTTTCCACAGCCTGTTTTTCCTACAATTGCAACTGTTTGACCAGGTTTAACCTTTAAATTAAAATCTTCAATTAATGGCTCATTTTTATCATAGCTAAAATATACATTATCTAAAACAACTTCTCCTAAAACATTATTAATTTCTATTGTTTCATTTTGAGAAGTTTCTTCTTTTTCATCTAAAAGATCAAAAACTCTTTGACTAGCTGCTAAAGCTGTTTGCATTTCTGACATTACCGAAGAAATTTCATTAAATGGTTTTGTATATTGATTTGCATATGTTAAAAAACTCGACAACATTCCTACTGAAAAATGTCCATTTATAACACTTATTGCGCCAAAAACTCCAACGGCTCCATAAACTAAATTGTTTACTACTCTTGTTGTCGGATTAATCAATGCTCCATAAAATTGTGATTTAACTCCACTAACATGCATTTTTTGATTTATTTTTAAAAAATTATCTTCATTAATATTTTCATAATTATAAGCTTTAATAAGCTTTTGATTACCAATCATCTCTTCGATATATGCATTCATTTCACTTCGAATATCTAATTGTTCCTTAAAATAAATATGTGTTCTTTTTACAATTATTGATGCTACTACTAATGATAGTGGTGTTAAAACAATTACTACTATGGCAATCGATAAATTAATCAAACACATAATTAAAATAGTCCCAATAATTGTTGCAATTCCTGTAAACAAACTCGTAAAACTTTGTAATAACCCTGTTCCAATTAAATCAATATCATTAATTGCTCGATTAATAATATCCCCACGGGGGTGTCCATCTAAATACTTCAATGGCAACAAATGAATTTTTTCAAAAACATTATTACGTAAAATATTAGTAATATTATATGTAATCTTATTAGTTAACTGACCTAAAAGCCATTGTACAAGTGCTGTTAAAACAATTACTATTGTAATAACAAATAATTTTATAAATAATGCATTCATATTTACTTTATTCATCCCAATTAATAAATCAATTGCCTGTCCAAATAAAACAGGTGTCAATAAAGTAAACAAAACACTAATTGTAGATAAAATAAATATAAACAATAATATATATCGATACGGTTTACAATATTTAATTAATCTTTTAATTACTTTACTGTTCACACTTATCACCTCCACGTTGAGAAGCATAGATTTCTTGATAAATTTTACAATTCTTCATCAATATTTCATGTCTATCAAATCCAACTAACTTACCATGATATAAAACTATAATCTTATCCATATTTTCAAGTGAGGCAATTCGCTGAGAAACTATGATTTTTGTCATATCCAATTTCTTTAATTCTTGACGTAATCTATAATCAGTAGCATAATCTAATGCACTTGAACTATCATCTAAAATTAATATTTTAGGTTGTTTAACTAAAGCTCGGGCAATCGTCAACCTTTGTCTCTGTCCCCCTGATAAATTCTTTCCACCTTGTTCAATGAAAGTATCTAGCCCCTTTTTACCTTCAATTAATTCTTCTGCCTGAGCCATCTTTAAAGCCTGAATTAAAAGATTATCATCAGCATCTTTATTTGAAAACTGTAAATTCTCGCGAATTGTTCCAGAAATTAAACTTATCGATTGTGGAACATATCCAACAAAACTTCTTAATGTATGCAAATCATAATCCTTAATTGATTTTCCATTTATTAAAATTTCTCCACTACTCACATCATAAAAACGCCCGATTAAATTTACCAAAGTACTTTTGCCAGCCCCAGTTCCCCCAATAACACCAATACTTTGCCCTTGTTCAATCGTAAAACTTATATCATCTAAAACGTTTCTTTTATCATATGCAAAACTTACATTTTTAAAACATATAATTTCTTTAGTATCTAACCATTTATCAAAAGTCGCTTCATTTTTAATCTCTGGCTGGGTTTCTAATACTTCAACAATTCTAGAATAGCTAGCTCCTGCTTTATTATAAATCGATATTACATTTGCAAAAACAATCAATGCTAGTAAAATTGAATTCATATAATTAACTAAAGCTATTATTTCTCCTTGAGATAAATCTCCAACATTTACTTTAATACCACCAAAATATATGATTAATACAATTGCTAAATTTACAATCAAATATGTAAACGGATTAAGTAGGGCTTGAATTTTACCAACTTTTATTTGAATTTCTTTTTGATTATCAGTTTCTCTAGTAAATTTACTTACTTCTTTTTTTTGTGAAGCAAATGCTCTAATAACTCTAATTCCGGTTAAATTTTCACGGACGATTAAACTAATTTGATCTAATTTATGTTGTATATTATTAAAATAAGGAATTGATGTTAAAGTAATTACAAACATTATTATTGCTAATATTATTGCTCCAATAATAAAAATTGAAGCTAATGAGCCACTAATAAAAAATGCCAATACCAATGAGCCTATCATGATAAAAGGAGCTCTAGATGTTAATCTAATCGTCATTGCAATTGCTAATTGAATCTGTACAACATCATTTATTAATCTAGTTACCAAAGTTGGTGTTCCTAATTTATCTAAATTATGATGATCATATTTATTTATCTGGTGATACATATCTTTTCTAAGTTCAGTTCCAACACTTTGCGAAGTTAATGAAGCATAATATTGACAAACCAAAGCAAATAAATATCCAATAATTGCTAAAGCAACTAATACTAAACCTTTTATTAAGATATAATTTTTATCATTATTTTTTATTCCTATATCAATTATATCTGCCATTACTAAGGGTACCATTAATTCTAAAAATGCTTCGGCAATTTTAAAAATAAAACCAACTGTTGCTGGTAACCAATATACTTTTAGATACTTACTTAATTTCATCTAATCCCCTCCATTTATAAACTCATTATACCCATTAAAAAATAAAAGCGTCAAAAATCACTTTCACTATAATATTTCTAAACACATACATAAATATAACGTCCGAACTTCACATACTCTGTTTTCTTTCTTAAACAACTGTCAATAATAGAAAAACCAGCTTGTCTAATTTCTTTTGTCATATCTTCAAAAGTTACTATTACCATTTTATCACATATCTTCCGAGCTGATGCTATTATTTTACATTGCTCATCGTATGTAATTGGTGTATACAAATTATAAGGAATGTCCAATATTGCAACATCATAATATTTATTTAAATCATGAATACTAGTTCGATTAATTAAGTATTCATCGTAACCAAAATATTTTAGATTTTTTCTAGCTGACCATGATATTTCTCGGGAAATATCATAGCCCTCAATATCCAATCCTAGTGCCAACCCTTCAAGAACTACTGTTGCCATTCCACAACAAGGATCAACAAGTTTTACCTTTTTATCATCACTTGCAGCTATATTTACTAATGTTCTAGCCAAACGAATATCCAATGAATTAGAAAACGTGTGAGGTTTATTATCATGTTTTTTCCATGAAGGTATCCCATGATGATAATATCCACAAATCCAAATATTATCTAATTTAGTAATTGCAATTGTATGCATTGGTTTTGACATATTAACACTACCTTCAATTGCCCATGATATTTCTTTGCACTTTTGTAATGTTTCACCATATTCAACATGCGTAATTTCATTTTTTAAATAAATGACTTTAAAATCTTGATAACTTTTATTTAAACTAGCAACTTGTCTAATTAATTCACAAAAACTCTGATTCATTCCCCAAATATCAATTTTAGCCTTCATAAAAACACTCTTATTAACATCATAATCTTTATTGCTTAAATAATATTTACTAGTATACTCCTGTTTAAACATTGCCCTAAATTCTAAAGCGCATAAATCTTTATCTTCAGGAGGGTAATTAAAAACATATAAAAACTTTTCCATCAATTTCTCCTTATTTGTATCTAATTTATAATTATGTTATAGTATCATTACTTGGAGGTACAATATGCAATATCTAAAAGAAAAATTTTCTAAAGAACAATTATTTATCATTGCAACAGTTCTTTGTCTATCAACTCCATTTTATATTTGTGTACCAATTTTATTAGTAGAAACTATATACCTATTCTACACTAAAAAAATCACAAATGCTTTTAAAAATACTCCTAAATCCAAATACTTGATAATTTTCGTACTGATTAGTTTAATTATTTCCCTAATCTATCAAAATTGGATTGGTGTAGGTTGTGTTGCTTTGATATTTATGTTTATATCATTAATGCTGTATTATCGGCAATATATTAATCAAGATATTTTTGAATTTATTGTTGATTTATTAATTGCGTTATCTGTTTTATGGGCAATTTATGGATTATACGAACAAACTCAAATTTTAGAACGTTTAGGTTATGATCATTTTACTTTAAAAGTATTTAGTCGTCGCGAAAATCGATTGAATTCTGTGTTTTTTAATGCTAACTACTATGCCATGATGATTGAATTTATCATCATGATGATCGGTTATAAAATATTTGGAACTAAAAACATTAAAAAACAAATTTATTATTTTGTTGTTGCTGGCATTAACTTCTTTTTATTGTATATGACAGGCTGTCGAACTGCACTCATTGCTACAGCCTTTGCAATGATAGTATTTTTAATAATTAACCGTAATTATCGAATATGTGCTTTAATTGCTTTAGGATGCGTAATATTAGGGATTTATTTTATAATTAATCCTGAACAATTTCCTCGTATTGAAAAACTTGTAGATAACTTTTCAGTAAGAACAAAAATATGGCAAGCAGCCATAAAAGGAATCCAAGCTCATCCATTATTTGGTCAAGGACCAATGACTTATATGATAATTTTTAAACAATATGCCGGTCACAATACACAACATGCTCATAGTGTCTATCTTGATCCAATTCTTTCTTTTGGTATAGTAGGTATTTCTGTTTTAATACCATATATTGTTGATAATTGTAAAAGACTATATTTTATATATAAAAGAAAAATAAATTATCGTTACGTTGCTTTAGTTATTTCATGTATAGCTGTTATCTTAGTTCATGGTATATTAGATTATACAATTTTTTGGGTTCATACTGGTTTGTTATTTCTATTCATTGCTGCTTCTTTTGAAATGTATAATTATGATAATAAAAAATAGGGTGTACTTCATTACCCTATTTTTTACTATTAATACGAATCTTTAATTTCAACTTTATCTTTTACACAAATAATTCCCATCCAAACAAAACTAAACGCAATTAATCCAACGATCCATAAAGGTATTCCACATATTATAATTTCACCAATCATAAGTTCAATTAATGTAAATACTATGACTGCAATTAAACCAAATCTATTCATAAAAACCGCCTCCTATAACAATGTATCTAATTATCCTAATAATATTACATCACATAATTTCCGGTTTTCTTTGTTAAAGTTATATTAAATTATAAAAAGGCAAACTGCCTTTTTATAATCAATATACAATTGGTACAAGATTAGTTAATATAGTGTGCATAAAGGTTATAATTTTTTTAACTACTTATACCTTATAACTATTATCACACAATAATCCTTTAACTTATATCTTCATTTAGTTAAAATAATGTAAATAATTCATTAGTTAGTCTCATCTTTATTTGCAAGATACACAATTCCTAACATCAAAGGCACAAAAAACAATAACATACCTCCCGATAAATTAGTATTTTTAGCTCCACCATAAGCAAAAATACTAGATATATTACTTCCTATTACCATCAATACTATTAATGCTATCAGTTTACCTTTCACTATCATCACTCCTTGATTATATTTTACTAAATCTATAAAACATAACCACTATAAACAATTAAAGATTAAGTTAAGATTTTGTTACTACCCCATTGCTACATCAAGGATCATCATTATTACAAAACCAATTGCAAAGCCGATTGTTGCAATATTACTATGATCTCCTTGACTTGCCTCAGGAATTAATTCCTCAACTACTACATATAACATTGCTCCAGCTGCAAAAGATAAAAAATATGGTAAAAATGGTGTTACATATGATGCCAATAAAATAGTAATAAAAGCAGCTATGGGTTCTACAATTCCTGAAGCAACCCCATATAAAAAAGCTTTATGTTTTTTCATTCCATTACTTTTTAATGGCATAGAAATAATCGCACCCTCTGGAAAATTTTGAATTGCAATTCCAAGCGATAAAGCAATTGCACCAGCAAAAGTTAATTTTGCACTGCCACTTAACATTCCTGCAAAAACTGTTCCTACTGCCATTCCTTCAGGAATATTATGCAACGTTACCGCTAATACTAGCATTGTTGAATTTTTTAAATTACTTTTCAATCCTTCTTTTTTATTATCTAAATGCATATGTGGGATAGTATGGTCTAAAACTAATAAAAATAAAATTCCTAGCATCAATCCCACTGCTGCAGGAACGAAAGATAACCTTCCAAGGTTTTCAGACATATCCATCGCTGGTATTAAAAGTGACCAAACCGATGCTGCCACCATCACCCCTGAAGCAAATCCTAATAATATTTTTTGAACTAAAGAGTTCATCTTATTTTTCATAAAGAAAACACAGCCAGCTCCCAATACTGTTCCTATAAAAGGAAGCATCAAACCTATAAATATCTCCATATTATCACTCTCTCTAATTTTTTATTATTGTATTATAAAAAATTATTCTTTACAAACAAAACGATTTTTATTTTTTAAACTCTAAAATCATATCATACCAAACTACTCCACCATGCTTAGAATCAGAAATCCCTAAATTAACATAACCAAACTTTTCATAAAAACCAATTAATTTTTCTTTACAAGTAAGAATACATCCTTTGCATCCCTTTTCAAAAGTTTCTTTAATTACTGCATCCATTAGTATACTTGCATAACCTTTCCCTTGATATTCAGGTAATGTATCAACACCAAAAATAGCTTGCCAATCTCCATTAGGATTATGAAGAGTTACATTTTCAAACATTTCATCATTGATTGTTTTTTCATTAGTAATCATTCCATTAATAAAAGAAACTATTTGATTATCTACTTCTAAAACCCAAAAACTGTTTGAAAACGTCATGATTCTAGCCTCTAAATTTTCCTTAGAAGCTGCTTCACTTTCAGGAAAACATTTTAGTTCAAGTTTTGTAATTTGATCAAGATCTTGAATTGTTGCTTTACGTATCATTATAATTTCCTCCAAATAAAATTTTTTTTAGTATATCATAAAATAATATTTATAAATAGTTACTAGACAAATTTAGCTAGACATCAATAAGAAAAAATGACATAATACATTAGATTAAAAGGAGGATAAAATGTCTAAGAAAAAAATTATTCAAGTAGAAGAAAAAGTTCCAAAAAAACTACTTTTACCTTTATCATTGCAACATATGTTTGCAATGTTTGGAGCTAGTGTGTTAGTTCCATTTTTGTTTGGAATTAATCCTGCAATTGTTCTTTTCATGAATGGAATTGGAACATTATTATTTATACTAATTACAAAAGGAAAATCTCCTGCTTATTTAGGCTCAAGTTTTGCATTTATTGCACCTGCAAATATTGTAATTTCTAAATATGGATATCCTTATGCTTTAGGGGGCTTCGTTGCCGTTGGATTTTGTGGCTGTTTGCTTGCTTTTATAATCAAAAAATGTGGTACTAAATGGATTGATATTGTTTTACCACCTGCTGCCATGGGACCAGTTGTAGCTTTAATTGGTTTAGAATTAAGTGCTACTGCTGCTAATAATGCTGGATTATTAGGAAATAATATTGAAGCTGCTAATGTTTGGGTATTTTTAATTACTTTAGGTGTAGCAATTGTAGGAAATATTTGTTTTAAAAGATTTTTAAGTGTTATCCCTATCTTAATTGCTATTATATGTGGTTACATTGGGGCAATCTGTTTTGGTTTAGTTGATTTTTCAACAGTTATTAATGCATCATTATTTGCATTACCTAATTTTACTGCTCCAAAATTTGATATCAATGCTATTTTAATGATCTTGCCTGTTCTTTTAGTTATTACTTCAGAACACATTGGTCACCAAGTAGTAACTGGTAAAATCATTGGACGTGATTTAATCAAAGATCCTGGATTACATCGTTCTTTATTAGGAGATAATTTCTCTACGATGATTTCTGGTTTGATTGGATCAGTACCGACTACAACATATGGTGAAAACATTGGTGTAATGGCTATCACTGGAGTTTATAGTGTACAAGTTATTGCAGGAGCTGCAGTTTTATCAATTATTTGTTCTTTTGTTGGACCACTATCTGCATTAATCCAAACAATTCCTGGTTCAGTTATTGGTGGGATAAGCTTTTTACTATATGGTATGATTGGAACTAGTGGATTAAGAATATTAGTTGATCAACATGTTGATTATTCAATTAATAAAAATTTAATTTTAACATCTGTTGTTTTTGTAACAGGTTTAAGTAGTATTACTTTAAACTTTGGCGGAATTCAATTAACAGGAATGGTATTAGCTTGTATTGTAGCCATGATTTTATCATTAATTTTTTATGTGATGGAAAAATTGAATTTGACTAATACGTAAATTTTATTTTTTTAATATATTATTAATCGGCATTTTAATACATATAAAGCTATTGGATATAATAATATTCGATAGCTTTTTTGTTTACATAATCAAAAAGGTAAAACCACTTTTTTATTAAAGTGATTTTACCTATATTTATAATAGATTTAAAAATCAAATAATTTTATTTATTACTTTTTTTCTTTCTAGAAACAAATAGATATGTAAGAACACTTAATGAAGCTCCTAAACCTGTTATACTTATAAAACTAGTTGCATCTCCTGTTTTTACACTTGTAGTATCACCATTATTTACTACATTACTATCATTATTTGATAGAGATGGATTTTTTACTAATTCTGTTAATGCAGTTTCAATTGCTTTTTCAGCTGCAGTTACATCTTCTATTGTTGCATCAACATTTGCAAATACGTTTTTAGCATTTACAAGTGCTGTATTTAATTTAGCATAAGATGCTACTGTATAATCATTAGCATTTAAGCTTTCTGCTTGATTAATTAAATCAGCTAATAAATCTTTATTTGGAATTAATCTTAATTCCAAGAATGCTTTAACTAATTTAGTATATGTTTCATCTACTTCTTCTTGCATTGCATTTTCATTAGCTAATACAACATTAGCATTATTTAATGCTTCTTCAAATACAAGCCAAGTTTTTTCACTATAGTCATCTTCATTTAAACCAGTTAACTGTTCAACAAATGCTTGTAATTGTACCTTGTTACCTTTGTAGAATTCTAATTTCCACATTGCATTTGCAAGACGATTAAAGGCTGTATCAACTTCTTCTTGTATTGCATCTGGGTTAGCTAAAACTATTTGAGCTTGAGCAAGTGCATCTTTAAATTCAGTTACTACTACTGGTATAACATTTTTTAAATCTTCATCAGTTATTGTTTTAGCTAAATCTATTGCAATTGATAACTCAAATTTATTTGCATCTCCTTCAATTACTCTTTCTTCTAAGTTTTCGTATGCTATTTTTAATGATTGATAAGCTTGATTTACTTCTTCTTGTGTTGCATCAGCATTTACCAATACTTCATTTGCTTTATCATATGCTTCTTTAAATACTTGATATGACTCAACAGTATATTTATCAATTGAATTAATAGCACTAGTAATTTCTTGACTATCTACATATTCTTGAAGTTTAGTTTTATCTACTTCTGTTGTTTCTTTATTATACTTAATTGTATAAGTTACAACAGATTTACCATCTTCTGATTTTACAATGATTTTAACTTCATCGTTATATACTGGTAAAACTGTGATTGATTCATTGTTTTTAGCACTAGCTTCAACAGTCGGATAATCAATTGTTTTTAAGTTTACAGTATATGTTTTAGTTTCTTCATTATAACCATCAAAACCTTCAAAGTCTTCAATGTTAGTACCATTTAATTTTAATTCATCAAGATTAGTAGTTGTATTAGCTTCTGTTTGTTTAACATAATTATATACTTCAACTTCTGTTAAACCGATACATTTACCAGCTTGTGGTGCTTTTAACCAAATTCTTAATTTACTTGTAGTAATTGGTGTTATAAATCCATATGGTGTATCACCAGAAGTATATGGTACTTGTGTTATATGTGAAGATTCTATTTCTTTCCATTCATTAGTTTCACCATCAAAGTATTCAAAACGAACATTATCATCACCTGGTAAAACACTATATGCATTATCTGTAAAATGCCAAAGTTTTACATTTTGCATTGTATATTCATTTTGCCATTCTAATTGTACATAAGTATCTACTGGCGGATTTTCATTTCTTAAAGCCCAGTTTGTCCATCTAGCACTAGTATCTACACTATCATTACTAATTCCATCATTTAATTTTAATAGTGAGTCACTGATTGCAACACTTGATGGATCACTAGCCATACCATTTTGCATTCTACCGTTTGTAAAGACAGGCGCATCATGATAATTTTTAGAAGCTATATTAGTAGATTCTTCTAATTTAGGTGCTACCCTTATTATTGCTGTAACATTTTTAGTTCCATCTAATACACTTGCAATTCCGTTAATAGTTACAATACCTTCATTTGCAAAAGCATTTTCAGAAATATCCCAAGTTACTGGGAAAGCTTCACTATATTTTCCATCTTCATAGAAACCGCGCAATGTTTGTGGTAATTCTGGTACAACCCCAACATTAGTCACTGTTGAATAATTTTCCATTGCAACTACATTACCAATTACATGAATTGTAATTGATACAATCGCATCACTATCTTGTAATTTTCCAGTTACTGTAAATTCTCCAACAGTATTTAATTTTGATTTATCATAGCTATCCCATTCTACATTTAATTCTTTTACTTCTCCATTGTTATAAGTTCCTACAACTGTTTGTGGTAATTCTGGTTCTTGTCCAAGTCCAACATACATATTTTTAGAAATCTTATAACTTTGTAAATAGGTATCTCCTTCAACTTCAGGTCGTTTTGTATTTACAGTTATACTTGATGATTGTAGACCATCTGAACTTGCAGTTACTGTAAATGATCCTTCATTTTTTGTAGATTGAACAATTACTAAAGCTTTTCCACTAAAAGCTTTTCTTGAATTTCCTTTATAACTATCTGTGTCACTAGGATTTCCATTATCAACCCCAACAATTTTTCCTTCTCCTTCAATTGAAAAATTTATTTTGTTATTAGCTCCAGCAACTATATTATTATTAACATCTTTAACATCAACAGTAATATAAGACAAGCTATTTCCATCTGCCATTATTTCTGTTTTATCAGCGTATGCATCTAATTGTGTTGCATCACTATTTGTTGATACACTATCTCTTCCTTCAGTATCACTAATTAAATTTCCAGCTTCATCATATGCTTTAGCGCTTAATTTTCCTGCTGCCCAATCAACTTTAAAGCTCGGATAAAATTCTCCATTAGAGAATGTTTGATAAGTATAGCCTAAAGGTGTTGTATGTTTAGTAGCACTATCTTCACCAATTTTTTTACCATTTAAATACAATTCAACCTTAGCAGCATTAGTAAATACATCTACTTTGATTTTTCCATTTGCATCTTTAACAATTTCATTATTATTCCATGTAGACATCAAATGTAAAGTTGTACTATCTTCATCCCAAAGACTTTTGTATAAATAATATGTATCTTTAGGGAAACCTGCTGTATCTACAATTCCAAAGAATGAAGATTTAGGTTTTGCTCCTTGACCACTTACTGATCCAGCACCAGTTCCATTCCAAGGCGTAGGTTCTCCAAGATAGTCAAATCCTGTCCAAACAAATTCACCAGCATTAAAATCATTTTTAATGACAAAACTCCATGCATCGCTAGCTGAATGTCCCCATCCTACTTTGGCCTCATCATTATCATATTCAGACATTTGTAAATTTGCATTATCTCTACCAGTTACATTATAAATTCCTCGACTATGAACAGCACTTGCAGTTTCAGAACCATATATTGGCCAATTAGAATAAGTATTATGCATTGCAACAGTTTGATCGTTACTAGCATAATTCAATCCTACAACACCACCAGATTCATAAATTTTCTGATCTATTTTACTAATCATCGCATTAGGATTGGTATTTTTTTGATTATCTCCAATAGTTAAAGGTCTAGTAGTATCAATTTCTTGAATCCAATCAATAATATTACTTGCTACATCAATATAATGAGATGTATCCGTATATACTCCTTCTGTTATTTCATTACCAACAGACCACATAATTACACTAGGATCATTTTTAGCTCCATCAACCATTGCTTTAGTATCAAATTCTCCCCACTGCATTCCTGGTTCACCATTAATAATTTGATTATCCGCAGTAATAGTTTCTTCAAAATGTGACGTATAATCATTTACATTTCCATTTTTATACTCTGTCCATCCATCAAATGCTTCATTAATTACAAGCATACCATATTCATTACAAATATCTAGTAAAGCTGAAGCTGCTGGATTATGAGTAACACGAATAGCATTACATCCCATTTCTTTTAATATTTTAACTTGTCGTTCAATTGCGTCACGATTTGCAACCGCTCCAAGTGATCCTTGGTCATGGTGCATACTTACACCTTTTAATTTCATTTTTTCGCCATTCAATGAAAAACCAGTATCTTTATCAAAGTTATAATAACGGAATCCATAATCAGTTTCATATGTATCTAAAACTTCATTATTTTCTAAAATTTCCGTTTTCATTTTGTACATATTAGCGTCATCTACTGACCATAATTCTGGTTTTTCAACATTCACACTTTGTTCAATATCTTGAGTGCTATCAGCAGCCATTTCTATTTGGCTAGTTGTTGTATTACTTGCAACTTCACCATTTTCATCAAGCAAAGTATTTTTTACTGTTACTGTCTTAGTTGTATCACTATCATTTTCTACAGTTGTTGTAATATCAACTTCTACTGTTCCATTTTTATTAGCTTCTAAATCTTGAACAATAATTTGAGTTCCATTATAACCTACATGAACATCATCAGTTACAGTTAAAGTTACATCACGATAAATCCCGCTACCAGAATACCATCTACTACTTGGAATCTGATTATTAGTTTTTACAACTAAAACATTTTCTGTTTTACCATCACAAATTAATCCATCAGTAAGATCAAATGCAAATGCAGTATAACCATATGGATGGTCTCCTAATTTTTTACCATTTAAATATACCTCAGCATTCATATAAGCACCGTCAAATTCAACCATAAGTTGCTTATCTTGATACTTTTCTGGTACAACAAATGATTTTCGATACCATCCTACACCTCCAGGTAAAAAGCCACTTTCAGCTTCTCCACTAGTTGTAAATTCTTGATCGATACTATAATCATGTGGCAAATTAATATTTTCCCACGTTGTATCATTGTAATTTACATCTTGCGCGTTTTCTACATCTCCTCGATGAAATTTCCAATTTTCATTGAATAAGGTAGAACGCTGTCCTTCTCCAATAATGTCAACATAAACCTCTTCAGGTTCAGATTGAACAATTTTAGCATCTGGTTTTGCTAAAACATTTACTGGAGCAACTGATAACATCATTGTAGCAGTTAATACTACTGACATTTTTTTGTCCCATTTTGTTTTCATTGTTCTATTCTCCTTTTCTTTCCCATAGACAATATAAAATTGTTCTATGTATAAATCCTATCATGTAAGCGTTAATCAAACAATCTTTTTAATAATATTTATTTGATTTTTATATTTTTCATTATTGATATTATAATTACAACGTTGTAAAATTTTTATATTAATAAAAATAAATCATATACATAAATTTAATAATAATTTTATGTAAAATTTTTATAAAGTAGATAGTTTTCTCGAGGTAATTATTTTATAAATATGATATCCAATTATATATTAGAGTAGGAGGGAATTAATATGTATGGTTGTAAAGAAAATAGAGAACTTTCTTGGTTAAAATTTAATGATCGTGTATTAATGCAGGCAAAAGATTCTAAAGTACCACTAGGAGAAAAGCTTAATTTTGTCTCTATATTTTCGTCAAATCTTGATGAATTTTTTATGGTTAGAATTGGTTCTTTATACGATCAAATGCTTTTCTATCCCGCATCCAGAGATAACAAAACTGAAATGACAGGAGAAGAGCAATTAAAAAGTTGCTTAAAAAAGATTACTTATCTTAATAAGAAAAAAGATCGCATTTATCATAACATTTTAGATGAATTAAAAACTTATGGTTGGGGAATTTTAAAATATTCTCAATTAAAAGATAAAAATGATCGTAAATATTTTGAAAACTATTTTGAAAGAGAGATATTACCTCTTATTTCTCCACAAGTAATTTCAAAAAGACAACCTTTTCCTTTTTTAAATAATCGTGAATTATATATTGTTGTTCAATTAGAATCAAAAAAAGGAAAACGTAAAATGGGAATTGTTTCTTGTGGAAATGCGATGGATGATCGAATGCTAGCAATTCCTAGTATGCAAGGTAAGTTTATTTTAGTTGAAGATGTTATATTACATTTTGTTTCAAAAATCTTTGCGAAATATACTATTAAAAATAAAGCGTTTATTAGAGTTACTAGAAGTGCTGATATTGAAGAAGATGATCATTCACTAGAGGGACATGATGATTATCGTGAAATGATGGAAAATTTAATTAAACAACGACGTAAATTAAGTCCGATTCGTTTAGAAATGTCTGAAGGATTAGAAGAATTAGAAATATTGATGCTTATGAATTTCTTAAACTTAAAGAAAAATCAAATATTTATTAGCACAGCACCACTAGATTTAAAATTTATTAGTCAATTACGTGATAATTTAAAATTTATGCATCCAGAAATGTTTTATAAAAAACTTGAAGCAAAAAACAGTCCATTAGTTGAAAACAGAGTTCCAATGATTAAACAAATTTTAAAACGAGATATTTTACTTACTTATCCATTTGAATCCATGTCTCCTTTTTTAAGATTACTTGAAGAAGCAAGCCGAGATCCAAGTGTAGCAAGTATCAAAATGACATTATATCGTGTTGCAAAAAATTCAAAAATTGTTAAATCGTTGATTAGAGCAGCTGAAAATGGAAAAGAGGTTGTTGTTTTAGTAGAATTACGAGCACGTTTTGACGAAGAAAATAACATTGATTGGTCTAAACGTTTAGAAGAATCTGGGTGTCGTGTTATATATGGATTAGATGGTTTAAAAGTTCATTCAAAAATATGCTTAATTACTTGTAAAAATAATCAAGGAATTCACTATGTATGTCAAATTGGAACTGGTAATTATAATGAAGTAACTTCTAAATTATATACAGATATATCTTTGATGACATCTAAGTATGAAATCGGTGAAGAAATTAATACAATCTTTAATCATTTAAGCTTAGGAGAAACTGAAAGTAATACACAATATTTAATGGTAGCTCCTAATTGCATGATTACTAAAATATTTGAATATATCGATGAACAAATAGAACTTGCTAAAAGTGGTAAAGAAGCATATGTCGGTTTTAAATGTAATTCTGTAACTAGTAAAAGAATGATTGATAAATTAATTGAAGCAAGTCAAGCAGGAGTTAAAATTGATATGATTGTTCGTGGAATTTGTTGTATCATTCCAGGGGTACAAGGTTATACTGAAAATATTAGAGTGATTTCTATAGTAGGACGATATTTAGAACATTCTAGAATTTATATTTTTGGAAAAGGTGATAATCAAAAAGTATATATTTCATCTGCTGATTTAATGACAAGAAATTTAGCACGACGCGTAGAGGTTGCTGCACCTATTTTAGATGAAAAAATTAAAAAAAGACTTGTCTCAATGTTTAATACAATGTTAAAAGACAATGTTAAAGCTTGTGAGCTATTATCAGATGGTAGTTATAAACGAATTAAAAACAAATTACCAGAATTGAACAGTCAAGAATATTTTTTTAAATAAATCGTTAAGTTTAAGGAGTGATTAAATGAAGGTTGGAATATTAACAAGCGGTGGTGATTGCCAATCACTAAATGCTACTATGCGCGGATTGGCTATGACCTTATATAATAATATTAAAGACGTAGAAATAATTGGTTTTCTTTATGGATATAAAGGTTTAATGTATGAGGATTATAAAATAATGAAACCTGAGGATTTTTCTGATATTATTAATATTGGTGGAACAATTCTTAAAACATCTAGATGTCCATTTAAAAAAATGAGAATAATTGAAAATGGCTTTAATAAAGTTGAAGCTATGAAGAAAACATACAAAAAATTAAACTTAGATTGTTTAGTTGTTTTAGGAGGAAATGGTTCATTAAAATCTGCTAATATGTTAGCACAAGAAGGATTAAATGTGATTGGATTACCAAAAACAATTGATAATGATACATGGGGTACCGATTATACATTTGGTTATCAATCAGCAATCGATATTGCTACTAATTATATTGATCAAATTCATACAACTGCTGCTAGTCACAGTCGTGTCTTTATTATTGAAATTATGGGACATAAGGTTGGGCATATTTGTTTATCTGCAGGTATTGCTTCAGGAGCTGATATGATTTTAATCCCAGAAATTCCATATGATATTGAAAAAATTGCAGATACGATTAAACAACGCCAAGCTAATGGTAAACAATATACTATTATTGCTTGTGCTGAAGGAGCAATTTCTAAAAATGATGCTTTACTTAATAAAAAGCATTATAAGTTAAAAGTTGCTGCTCGTGAAGGACTATCAGTAGTTCATGAAATTGCTAATAAATTACAAAATTATATTGATAGTGAAATAAGAATTGCTTGCCCAGGTCATGTTCAACGGGGTGGGAATCCATGTCCATATGATCGAACAATAGCAACACGTTTTGGAGTTGAAGGTGCCAAGTTAATTATGGAAAAAAACTATGGAAAACTTGTTGTTTTAAAAAACAATTCTGTTACTTTTATTCCACTAGAAGAATCTGCCGGTAAATTGAAATATGTTGATCCTTGTGGTGAAGACGTAAGTAGTGCTAGGTTATTAGGAATTTCATTTGGAGATTAATTTTTAAGGAGTTTATGATGATTAAGGAAACAATACTTGAATTAATAAATAATGATTTTATTAATACTGGAAAGATTTATTTTAGTAATAACATTCCTATTCAAATTAGTAATGCTATATATAGTTTTGGAAGTAATGATATATCAAATATTATTGTTTTTATTGATAATAGTGATAACTTAGATGGTAGTATTGGCTACATTTTTACAGATAATAAGTTATATAGTAATTTAGGTAGTTTTAGTTATGATCAAATTACTAAATTAGAATTAGAAAAGCATCACAATGATCCTAAAATATCTGCCTATATTACTACTAAAGATAATAAATATTGTTTTGATAATAAACATTTTAATTCCGAAACACTTTTAAAATTATTTTCAAAAATAACTGATCTTAATATTGATGTTATTTTAAATGATCATGAAAAAGTTGCTTATTATGTATCAATCGTTTTAAATGATCTTTTAAACGATGAATACGAAGATATCGAATTAACAACTCAGTTAAAAAATAAAATAAACAGTTTTTTACATGATTTAGAATTAATAGAAAAACTAGATGATTCTCAATATAATGATGAATTAGAACAATTATGTTTACATGCATTAAATTTCTTTGATGAACTTGAATTAGATAGTGAAGAAATTGATATTTTAATAGAACTCAAAAAAGATTTTGATAATAAAAAATATCGAAATTCTCAACAAGTTAATGAAAGCAAAAAATACTATGATGATTTGATGAATAAATATCTTAATGGAGATCCAAATACTATTAATCAGATGAAAAATGTCATGAAAAATTTAGGTTTAGATGAAAATAGTTTAAAAGATAAATCTCCTGATGAAATAAATCAATATATCGATAATTTATGTAATAGTTTTGGAATATCTAGACAACAAGTTGATAATCTTGCTAAGAAATTTAATTTTAAATAATATTAAACTAAATTGAATAGGGGCTAAGAATTAAAATCTTTCGCCCCTTTCACAACACCGTGCGTAGGGTTCCCTACACGGCGTTTCATAAGTTTATAGAGTTGTAATAATCTAGTGCACTTATAAATCCGTATATTTTTAATACTTCATTTGTAAGTGTCCTTTTTAGTATGAAGCTATTGGCGATGTGCCAGTAGCTTTTTCTTGTGTTTGCCCATTCCCATGCCTTACTTTTATTAATACCTAGTTTTTGTAAATTTCTATACCTTGTTCTTACTAACTTCCATCTTTTCCAATATATCATTCGTATTCTTCTTCTCATCCATGAGTCTATTTCCCTTAGATGTTTACTCATATTCGCTATCCTATAGTAATTCACCCAACCTGTAATGTATTCTTTTAACTCTTTAGCTAATTCCTTACTTGATATTGGTCGGTTCCTTTTGGTGATTTCCTTTATTCTCTTTTTCATCTTTTCTTTAGATTTCTTGTGAACAGTGATTCGTACATTACCACTCTTCTCTATATAAAATCCAAAGCCCAAGAATTTTATATCAGTAATATAGGCTACCTTTGTCTTCTCTTGGTTCACTTTTACAAATAATTTCTCTTCTAAATATCTTGTCACTGTTTCTTTGACTCTCATTGCACTTCTTTTACTTTTGAATAGTATGACACAGTCATCTGCGTACCTTACAAATCGATTTCCTCTTCTTTCCATTTCTTTATCAAATTCATTAAGATATATATTTGATAATAATGGGCTGAGTGGCCCACCTTGGGGTACTCCTTTTGTAGTTTCTTCAAACTTATGTTTTACTATGACTCCTGCATTGAGATATTTATGTATGAGTGATATAACTCTTCCGTCTTTAATAGTTTGTGACAATATCTGTATAAGTCTTGAATGGTTGACTGTATCAAAGTACTTCTCTAAATCTAGGTCTACTGTATATCGATATCCTTCATTGGCGTATTCGACTACTTTTCTTACTGCTTGATGGGCATTTCTTCTTGGTCGGAACCCATAACTATTGTCACTGAATTGGGGTTCAAATATTGGTGTCAGTACCTGTACTATCGCCTGTTGTATGACCCTATCCGTCACTGTTGGAATTCCTAACTCTCTTTTCTTTCCGTTATCTTTTGGTATTTCTACTCTTTTAACGGCTTGTGGACTATAATGTCCCTCCATGATAAGTTTCTTTAGATAAGACCAGTGTTGTGCGAAATGCGTACGAACTTCTGCGACTTGCATTTTATCTACACCACCACTTCCCTTATTACTCATAACCCTTTGGATTGCCTTTTCTATATTGGCATCCTCCATAATTGTTTCAAGTAACTTCTCATGTACTACAAATCTATTGGTGTTCTTCGTATGTGATATCTCTTGTTTTGATGTAGGATACACTTCTCCACTATTGTCGTATTCCGTACTATCTTCATAGAGTAAGCCTAATGATAGTTGACAGTATCCTATTTTATCTTGAGTATCTTTCATTTCCAGTTCACCTCCTTATGTTCGGTCCTTCGCTAGATAACCATTACAGTTATCATCATCACTACTATGACCTCGGCTGACTTCCTAGGACAAACGTTTCCACCATGATTACATTTTCATCATGTTCCTAGGACCTCCCACGGTAAGACATAACACTTTCATCCTATGTACCCACTATCTTTACACTGCTTATTCCGTCGTACTATTGGACTTCGATTTGTTTAGCAATCTCATCCGATAAGCTTCTGCCTAAAATAGTTCGTATTCCTTGGGTCAGGACTTTGCCTCCAACTTCCTCCCGTTCACACCTTACGATGGATACCTTGTCTTCGGCTAGTGGTTGGTAGTACGAAACCCCCACAGTGGACTTTCACCACCTAGTCTTATGTCATGCGTGGCACACTAAAAACGATGTAACGTAAATGCTACATCGTTTTATTAGTTTTTTTCTTTATAAAATAAATACCCATAATCCCCATCAATAAACCAACAATAGGTAATAATACAGTAACTTGATCGCCTGTTTTTATCAAAGTATTTACAGTATTTAAATCTAACTTTTCAGATATGAAATATGTATGTCCTTCCATTAATGTCATTGTTGTCTTTCCTTCAATCACTTCAACTTCCTTAACATATTCAATCTTTTGATTTTCATTATCATAGTAATATAATCCATATTGACCATCTGTTAAAGTTGTTTCTGTTTCAAAATTAATTTTTCCCGGGAAATTTCCTTTAAATTCAAAATCCAATATAAAAGCATTTGAGCTTGCATTTTTTATTATTTGACTATATTTTGAATCATGATTAATTCTATAATTAAAATCTTGAATATTTTTTAAATTTGTACCATTAAAACTAATATGATACGATAAATCACCATCCAACATACCATCAACTACATAATCAATATCTTCACCAAAAATATTTTCAAAAACAATCGCCGGAATAATATTATTTTTCAATTGATCAATAATATTTTTTGCATCAAGTACATCTTGATAATTTTCTACATAATCCTTATTAATTTGATGAATTTTTTCATAATTACTTATTAATTCATTAACAATAGATTCATCATTTTTTGAGATATAATAAATATTTAATTCATTAATGATATCTTCATTTAATTTTTTTATAAGTTTTTCTTGTTCGTCTACAATTTTTTCTAACTCTTTAACTTTATCTATTTCTACTACTTGTTGTTTATATTCATCACTTAATTTAGAGTATGCAGATAAAATTTCTTGTAGCTGATTATCTAATTTAATTGATACATTATCTTTTGTTGGTAATGAAGCAATTTGCTTATTTAATTTATTAACGATAAGTTGTTCATCTTTTTCAGTTTGGATATTTGTATCAAATCCAAATTTAACAATTGTGCCATTTCCATTATATGCATAAAATGCATTTTCATCCATGATAAGATTCCCATTCCAATAATTAGAACTAATTGATGTATCTAATGTATATAATGATTGATAATTAGCTGTTTTATTTAATTGATTATCAGTAATATGATATAAATGTGTTTGATGATTTGAATCGTATGCATAATTGATCATGTATAATTGTACTTCTTGCTGATTATCATCGCTAGCATATGCAGTTGATAAAATTGGCTTACATGATCCTGCAATATTATCAATTGAATATATTTCTTCTAATGTATTTAAATCTAAAACTGTAAATGATATTCCAGCTCCACCGCCAATATAAATTCTTCCATTATAACAAACTGGTGAAGAAGAAAATTGCCCATTAAATTGTATAGATTTCTCTAAGGTATTTTCCCTTAAATCATGATTCTCAACTTCAACAGTTACAATATATCCATTTGTATTAGCAGCAACTAATTTATTTGTTTCTTGATCATAAAATAGAGAATTAGTTATTTTTCCTATTCCTAAATCCAAAGTATCATAAACTTTATCATCTTTTAAATCATGCAAAACAACTTTTCCATCATATCCTGAAAAAGCAATGCAGTCATTAATAACAACAGCTTCACTCCAATAATAACCTTGGCCTTGATCATATACCCAATTTAATTCCTTTGTTTCAAACTGTTGTAATATATCTTCATCTTTAGTACTTACACAAATAAATAAATCCCCTTGATTAGATGAATAACCACCAATTCCATAATATAAATATCCATCATGATACGTTAAATGTGAAGCTACTTCACCAACTTTTTCGGGAGTTTTTGATACCCAAGTAGATACTAATGTTTTAGCATCAAATGCTTGAACTCTTCCATCTGATAAAGGAACAAATATTTGTTCATCACCTGCAGTAATAAATGGTGTATATCCTGTTTTTCCAATCAACTCTACTCGATTTTCGATTTCCATTGTTGACTTATTTATTTTAAGTAATTCACCATTACTTCCACTACCCCAATCAGCAGTTTTTATTGTATATAAATAATCATCATATAAAACTGGATCTGCTCCATAACCTGATTTTAATGACTGTACATTAGTTACTTGTTCAACACTTACTGGTGTTTTTTCTTCTGTAACTTTAGTTTCAATTCCATTTTTTAAAGCAATAACATAGTTATTTGGTATAATCAATACGACAATAACTAAAAAGCTTAATAATATTTTCTTCATTTTCCTTCTCCTTCATACAAATAATTTTAATCTATAAATCCATATTTTAATTTAATTCTTTGAAATCTCTTTAACAAAACAGGAACTAAGATCAACAAAAATACAACATTTGAAATAATATAAACAAACATTGTTGGTATTGCTGTAACAATTACAGCAATATATCGATATATATTAAAGACCTGATCTAATGATAAAACAGTCCATATATCCATAAATAATGAATATCCTATCCCACAAATAATCCCATAACATACTAATAAAACTTTATTTTCCAACCAATTATTTTTATTCAATATTCCTGCTACAAGCCCGATTAAACCTAAAGCCATCATTTGAAATGGAGTCCATGGACCCTGACCAAAGAATATATTTGATGCAAAAGCACTCAATGAACCACATAAAAAACCTATTTCTTGACCAAAAACCATCCCACAAATAATTATCATTGCCATCATTGGTTTAAATCCAGGAATTAGGGCAAATAAAATTCTAGAAATAATTGTCAATGTAACCATAATACTTATTACAACAACTTCTCTTGTATGCGGTTTTCTATTTTCATAGCGGAAATAAAATGGTAAACAAGATAGAAATACTAATATAATTGATATAAAGTTATATCTTCGATTAATAATAGAATTTAGTGTAAGAATAATTATTGATAAAATACTTGTAAAAATAATTAGATATTGAAACTTTTTATTCATATTTGATATCCTCAATTATATTTACATTATCTAAAATCCCTCTAGTTAATTTATTCATAATCGTTGTATAAAATAAGTTAGAGGAAAAAAATACAGCAGTTTTATCTATTGATTCTATTCTTCCATCAAACATCATTCCTATTCGCTTCGCATAGCGAGCACAAAATTCTAAATCATGTGAAACAATAATAACAGTTACCTTATTAGCAAGTTTTTCTAATAAATCGCCAATTTTTTCTTTATAGTAGGCATCTAAGCCTTTAGTTGGTTCATCAAGTAAGATTAATTTAGGATTTCGTGCTAATATTTTAATAAAAGCAACAATTTGCATTTGTCCACCACTTAAATCATATGGATGTTGTTCTAGTAAAAAATCTAATTTTAAATCATATAACAAATCAATACTTTCTTGATTACCAAGTTCTTCTCTAACTGTTTCTTTTAAAAACAAAGTCGTAGGATCTTGTGGTAAATAAGCAATAAAATTATTAAATAAATTTTTATCTTTTTTTATTTCTACTTGTTCAACATGAATTTTACCGCGTTTATAATTTAATAATCCACATATAACTTTCAATAAAGTTGATTTTCCACAACCATTACTTCCAACTATAGCTAAAACTTCATTTTCATACACATCTAAATTCAATCCTTTTAAAACTGGGATATCTTCATAGTTAAAATGAATATTTTTTAATTGCAATAATATATTATGTAATTTAAACTCATTTTTATCTAGAACCGTAAAATTATCTTGATGATCTTTTATCCATTTTCTAACTGATTTAAAATCATATACTATATCTTCAATATTACTTTTATGAAATAACTGCGTAGCAACCGGTAATGCTTTTTCATAGTTTTTTAATTTTGGTATTCGTCTTGGTGTTCCATAATACTTAATTTCTCCATTTTCTAAATAAATAAGATAATCACATACTTTCATTGTTTGTTCTAAATCATGCTCAACAAGTACAACCGTTATATTTAATTCTTCATTAACCCTTTTTAACATTGTTAAAAATTCTTGAGAAGCTATTGGATCCAATTGCGCTGTTGGTTCATCAAGTAGCATAACTTTTGGTTTCATCGCTACTATGCTTGCTAAATTAACTAACTGTTTTTGTCCTCCAGATAGCTTTGAAACATCTTTATATAAAATATCTTGCAAATTAAAAAAATGAACCACTTCACCTACTCGACGTTTCATTTCTTTTAAAGACATGTTCATATTTTCTAAGCCAAAACTTAATTCATGAATTACTTTATGACTTACTATTTGAAAATCTGGATTTTGAAATATATATCCAATGTCTTCTGGTTGATTAGTTGAATTATTAATAAAAATATTTCCGGTTATATCACCTTGTGGCATTATTTCTTTTTTTAATAATTGCAATAAAGTTGTTTTCCCACTACCACTTTTTCCACAAATCAAATAAAATCCGCCTTCTTCAATTTTAAATGAAATATTTTTTAATATATAATTCTGATTTTTTTGATATCGAAAAGAAAGATTTTCAATCTTATATATATTCATAATTATCTATCATCCTTCCTAATAAAAGTGGTAAAGCCAAAAGCAACAAATAGCCGATATAATACAAAATATCCAATAACCCAAATTCTATCGTTTTAATGATTGGATAATAATAAAATGATGCATATCTTGTTATATATCCAAAAATAAAAATAAAATCTAATAAAATAATAACTATCAATACTATTTGATCTCTCGATTCAAATATATATGTATGAAAGTTAGTTCTTACCTTTTTTCCATATCCTCGTGCTTGCATACTTTTTAAAGTAGTTAATGATGATTCAAAACTCCATGTAAATAAAATTAATAAAATATCAAATCCTACTTTTATTCTTGTTATTATATTTCCTTTAGTAATGTCTTTTCCTAATGTTTTTTGAGTCTCAATAATACTTTTTAACTGTTTAATAAAACGTGGAATCATTGTTAGAATCATGCTAATCATTAATCCAATCGTTGGAAATTTATTTTTAAATAAATAAATTATTTTTTCACTATCTAAACACTCATTTAATATTTTAAACCAATTAATCATTGAAATAATTACAGTAGAAAAAACAAAACCATATATAATTGATTCTAAAGTAATTGGTATATATCCAAAATAAAACAAAATAGTTGCACCAGTATGGACAAAAATAGGATTACTTAAAGCAATAATAAAATAAAATATACTTATACCTACGATATATTGTTTATTTACTAATCGTATATCAAAAAGATATGTAAATGATAAAGCACAAGACAGGATTAAAAAAACCGGATGTAACTGAATCATTGTTGTTAAAACTATTGATAAAAAATATATAAAAATAATTAACGGATGATATTCTTTAAAACTTTTCACTAATATAAATCCCCACTATAACAGCTATAGCGCCATTTCACCTTATCGTTATTATTTAATACATGTTCCTTACTTCCTTTATCACCATAAATCCCATTAACTTCATACATCCATCCACCACTTCCATTAAATAATTTTTCAGGTAAGTTATTTATTGATTGAATATATCCACCTATCGAAGATAATTGTATTTTTTGCATTTTAGTAACTTTAACAATAACATCAAACACAGTATCACCTTCATTAATACTTACTTTTTTCTCCGCTAAAATCACACCATTACTAGGTACAAAAGAATGATATTGTTCTGGTAATTCATTTAAATTATTTAAAATAGTTTTACAGTCTATAGATAAAGTTATATAACGCTTGCCATTAGCTACATTATCATCTGATGTAGGCGTATTATTATCTTGGTTAGTTTCTACTTTTGTTGATTTATTTGTATTTGATTGCTTTGATTTTGTTTCTTGATTAGATTGTAGCTCTAAGTTTTCTTCTTCATTTTGTTTTAAAACAAAAGTTTTTTTTGATTCTTGTTGAACTTTTGTCTCTTTTATATTTTTAGAGCTATCAAGATTACTTGAAGATGTTAATGTAATTGCAAAAATTGAACAAAATAATAAACAAATACATATTAATAAACCAACTAATTTCTTATTTTTAAACATTGTTCCCCCCCTAATAAATAATAAATAAAAAAGAGCATACTGCTCCTTTAAAATAAAACTCTTTACATCGAAAAGTTTTATCAAAAAGGACACCTGACTACTATATAAAATAGATTACAGTTGCGGGACAGTCCTGGAATCTCACCAAAGTTGCTCCTATAATATTAATTTTTCAATATTATTTTATAAGATATTTATTCTATGTCAAGTTTATCATTATTAAAAGAGATTACATCTGTAATCTCTTAATATGAATATGCTTAAAAATATCAATAATCAAATCCATTAATATTATTTTGCTTTTTTTATTAAAACAATAAATGATATTAACATTGTTGAAAATAACAATACTAAAAATACTGAAACAAACCATTTTGGTAAGTTATACAATGTCGTCGTATTATAAATTAGATAACAAAATATTACAATTATTTCCATCTTTATAATCTTTAACATATTTTTTAATATACAATAAACTCTATCTTTATTTTCAGCAGTTACACTCACCCCTGTATTCCAAAATTGTGGTATTCTAGTTACTACTGATAAGCCAATATACATAAACCATGTAATTATCAATAAAATAAATATTTCAGTTTTATTTCCATATCGATCAATAACTCCTGCTACATCATAATGAATTGGTATTTTTTCAGGTAACTGAATATACATATAAATCGTGTATAAAGTTGTCACAATTAATAAAATCATACAAAATACTTCAGCAATAGTATCTAATTTATTATGTTTTATTTCCATAAATAGCACCTCATATAGACTAAATCTTATTTACTAATAATATTCTAGTACACTTTATATATATGTTCAATATAATCGATTATCTATAAATAATAAAAGCTGTAATACATAACTAAAAATTATGATACAGCTTGATTTTCATTAGGTATAATTAATCTTTTTATCGTACAAATGTTTTAATAAAACTTACTTCTCCGTTTACCTGATAAGCTCCTTCTTGTGCTGGAATAAATACACTGTCACCTTTTTTTATATCTAAAGTTTTATCATCATAGACAATTGTTCCTTCACCATTCAAAATAGTAAGAGCTTGAAAACTATCAAAGCTAGCTTGTCCATTATATGATTTAGTTACATCATATCTTTCACAAGTAAAATAATCATTATCAGTAAGTAACAATTTAGTATAACCATCTAGTTTTTCAATAGTTCCTTCTGGATCCCCATTTTTTTCACTAGGCACAAGACAAGAAACATCAACTGCTTTATCAATATGTAATTCTCTTGGTTTTCCATCTGCACCTAAACGTCCAAAATCATATACACGATATGTTGAATTAGAACATTGTTGTATTTCAGCAATAACTGATCCTGCTCCAATTGCATGGATTGTTCCTGCTTTTATATAAAAACAATCTCCTTTTTTTATTGGAACTTTTTTTAAATAATCACAAACAGTATCATCTTCGATGTGTTGTCTAAATTCTTCTTTTGTCATTTCTTGATTTACACCATAATATAAAAATGCATCTGGTTCAGCTTCTAAAACATACCAAAATTCATTTTTTCCAAATTCACCTTCATTTTTTAATGCATATTCATCATCAGGATGCACTTGAATACTTAATGCTTGTTTTGCATCAATAAATTTAATCATGATAGGAAAATTATCATATTTTTCACAGTTTCTACCCCAAACAGCTTTTCCTTTTTTTTCTAAATAATCACTAAAAGATAAGCCTTTATATTCACCATTTATAACGATACTGCTACCATCTTTATGATTTGACATTTCCCATGTTTCAGCAACTTTGTCTAGATCGCTAACCTTATTAAATTTTTCTACTAATTTTCTACCTCCCCAAAGATAATCTTTTATCGCTGGATCCAATTTTAATATTTCCATACTTAATCTCCTTTGCTTTGTATTGTTATCTACTAATATTATATTAAATAAACAATTTATGTAAATATTATATATGTGTATTTTAAATAATTTTTTTATTTAATTAGAGATAAAAAGATATTGTTTAAATAAACAATACCTAAATAGCTTAAATTCTTTTTTGTAGTGTAGCCATACTCCAGAACAAGAGAGTATTTTAGTATCTGTAATTATATATTGTGACAAAACTTCTTGTTTTGAATATGAACTAGTTTCAAAACATAATGTTGCTTTATTTGAAACACTAATATCTGGAGCAATAATTAAACTGATTTCATCAACTAGATTTTTATTTACAAAAGAACCGTTTAAAATTCCGCCTCCTTGTAATAAAAGTTTTTTAATCTTACATTTTATATAAAGGATATCCATTACATGATGCAAATCAATTTTTGTTTCACCACCTAAAATATATGATATCCCAAGTTCTTTTAGATGATCTAGATAACCCATTGAAACATTATTTAAAAGTATTACAACAACACTTTTACCTATTAATCTAAAATTATTTAATGATTGTTCTTTCCAATTTAATGTGCCTTGAGGATCAAATACTACTATCCATTCTTTATTTTCATTTTCAACAATAAAATCTTCTTTTTCTATATTTTGTTTTGAATCAGTATATATTTGTTTAGGATTACCATAGGTAAAGATTTCTTTAGCTGTTACACTTCCATAAATAATTCCATCAGCATTAAATTGATTGCTCATTTCTTTATAAATGCTTGATAAGTTTTGTGTATTTTCATCGTGAAAAAATTGTCCTGAAATTCTTCCGTCGATTGATTGTAACATATGACATATAATGTATGGTCTATTCATCATACCACTCCTTATTTATAAGTCTTTGATAATTATATTTTGTTATTTTCTACCATATAAACTAGACATTGGTATTTTATCTAATATTGCATCTATTTTTGCAATTTCTTCTTTTGTTAAAAGGATATTTGCAGAATCTAAACTATAAAATAAACGATCTAGAAATGAAATTAATGTTCCATTTGCACTTGCATAATAAACAGGTGAGCCAATTACAATTCCATCACATTTAGCAAATTTATCACTAACTTCATTTACAATATCATTAAACACACATTTTCCATCTGTTTTACACTTACGACAGCCAATGCATCCTCTAATATCCTTATTACCTACATGGATAATTTCAGTTTCTATCCCTTCTGCTTCTAATGTTTTAGCAACTTCTTCAAGTGCTGTATACGTACATCCTTTTGCATTGGGGCTTCCATTAATTAAAATTACATTTACAAAATAATTCTCCTATTGATGTAACCCTGCAATCATTTCTACAATTGAAGGATCATAATGTGAGAAGAATGAACTTTCTTTTTTATCCATTTCACTGATTTTATCCATATCTTCTTTACTCAATTCAAAATCAAAAATATTAATATTTTCTTTCATTCTTGATTTTTTAACAGATTTTGATAATAGGATAATATTTCTTTGAACTAACCATCTTAAAATAACTTGAGCAACTGTTTTTTCATATTTTTCACCAATCGCTTTTAATTCTGGATTAGAAAACATATTATTTCTTCCTTCAGCAAACGGAGCCCATGCTTTAATTGAATACCATATTTTTAAGTCTAAACAATATTATAAAAAAGCAATATAAAAACTACCAAGTGATTAACTCGGTAGTTTTAAATATTTATTGTATATTAATTATTTTTTCTTTTTTTAAGACAAGCAATTGCACCTAATGAAGCCAATAATCCTAAACTTGTAAACATTCCTACTAAGCTTTCATCTCCAGTTTTTACACTTGTAGTTGTATCACCATTATTTACTGGTGTACTTACTGTGTTATCTGCTGGTGTATTTACATTAGCTTCTAAGCTATTGATCGCTTTTTCTAATGTAGCTTTAGCATTGTCTACTTCTTTTTGAGTTGCATTTTTATTTGTTAATACGTTTTTAGCATTTTCTAAAGCATCATTTACAATTTGAACTGTTGCTTTACTATAGCTAGCTAAATTTAATCCTTCTGCTTTGTTGATTAATTCTTCTAATAAACTCTTATCTGGAATTAATCTTAAATTCAAGAATGATGTTACTAATTCACTGTATGCATTATTTACTTCTTCTTGCATTGCATTTTCATCATTATATACAGCTACTGCTTCAGTTAACTCTGTTTCAAATGCTGTCCATGTAGCTTCTGTATATTTATCAGCTTCTAATCCACTAACTTTATCGATAAATGCTTTTAATGCTGTTTTATCACCTTTTTCAAAGTCTAACATATGCATAGAATTTGCAAGTCGATCAAATGCATTATTTACTTCTTCTTGTGAAGCTGTTAAATCATTATAAACTGCATTAGCTTCATCTCTAGCAGCTTTAAATTCATCAACTACTGCTGGTACAACATTTTCTAAATCTTCATCAGTGATTGCATTAGCTAAATCTATTGCAATTTGTAAAGCAGTCTTATCAGCAGTTGTAGCAGAAGCTTCAGCAATATTCATACCATAATCTACAACTTGAACTTCTAAATCATTTACATCAAAATCATCAGATATATTTTCAATCAAATCATTTAAATTAATAGTTAAATCTGCTTCAGTGTTATTTACACGAATAATATCACTAACACGAGCATCTTTATAATAAACAGCTAAAGCTTGGATACCAGATCTATCACTTGCATTAATAGTAAGAATTTTGTCATTAGTTAAAGCTAAATCAACTTCTGGTGCAGTTACATCCACATTTACATCAAATGATTGTGTTTGAACATTATCAGAATTCATTAAAACATCTAAACATGAATCTTTATCACCATAGTCTACAGAGTTTAGATATTCATATTCTTGTATAGCACGAACTTCAAAAGTATAAGTACCTTCTTTTACAAGATTACCATCAGAATCTGTACCATCCCAATACATTTCACGATTATATTTAGTACCATAAGTTAAAGCAGCTTGTTGAGTTCTATTACCGTCATTAACTTTTGCTTCAAAATATTCATATTCAGGACCAATTACATTAACAACATTCCCATTTTCATCTTTAATTACTACACATAGTGCTTTGGCATTACGTAATAAATAAAGCGCTGCATAAGCAATATCATCCTTACCATCTTCATTTGGAGATATAGTAACATAAGAACCATTTAATTCACCATTTGTACGAAGATCATCTAAATAGCTACGAATTGTATTGTAATAACTTGTAGAAGATCCTCCAAAGTAATCTGGTAAAGATGTTCCTGTAAATTGATTTGCACCTAAAACCACATCATATCCATCAACTAAAGAATTTAAAGTTGTTGTATGGAACAATGGATATTTTTCATCAGTAGTATCTAATTCACTGATGTCATCATAAGCAGTTGCTAAATCAAAGATTGGAGCTGCATTCCAATCACCTCTAAATCCTAAATAAGGAATGCTAAGAGTTTCATAATCAGAATCTACATTATCAAAGAAAACAAATCCTTCTAAGAACATACCATTAGGATATTTTTCATCATAAGCTTTCATTGTTTCTTCATTCAAAGTTACACTAACTGTAATTTTAGTTGAACTATTAGCAGGAACAGAAATTTTTGTTGCAGATGCATCATTACCATAACGGTTAATATTATTAGATTCACTGACAATAGTACCATTAGAAACAGCAGTAACTTTCATTACACCATCTTCAATTGCATCAATATCTGAACCATAAGTATTAACAGGAGCAATAATAGTGCGTCCATCTGATTCTGTAGTATTATCAGTTTGAAGACATGCAAGTACATCAAATGTCTTTGCTACAGAATCGTAGTTATCCATATTAAATGTAATATCAAAAGTTGTACCTAATTTATCACCTAATTGTACTTTAGTACGAGGAGAATCTCCAGTAATTGGATCAAATACAGTATCATTACGTAATAAAACCAAGCTATTAATTACATTTTCAATATTAGCCATACCAGCACCTTGACGTCTTGGAGAGAAATACAAGTTCTGACGTGTCAAATCTTCTGAACTTACAAATGGTTGATAAGCTATTGCAGTAGAAGCTACTAACTGATTTATCAATTCAACATATTCATGAGTTCCAGTTTTTACTCCAAAAGTATCAAGATTATCATCTACATACTGTTGAGCAAGAATAAATAATCCTTCTGCATTTGGTGAAGCCATAGAAGTACCACTCTTTGAAGATAGTGCAGTATCTGATGATGCTCCTGCAGACCAAATATTTCCTCCTGGAGCCATTACATCTGGTTTTAAATTCATAGATTCACTTACACCCCAAGAAGTAGAACCAGCTGGTCCGTTATCATTATAATTACGAGTTATAGTTTCAGATTTATCTTCTGAAGAGAAAGTTACATTTACAGTACCATTAGCAATAGCAGATACTAAAGCATTATAAACATCACTGCTAGTAGCTGTACCAGCAAAAACAGGAATGCTTTCACCACTTGCACCAGTCCATAAACCATTAGTACCAAAATAATCACTATAATAATCAAAAGTCATATATACGGCCACAGCACCAGCTTTATAAGCATTTTCTTGAGCAGCTATGATACCTGCTTCATCATAAGGAACATAACCATAAACACGTTTTACTAAAGCTACTTTACCAGTTAAGTCTTGTGTAATGGAAGAACCATCACCACAATCAACTAATTCATAAGTACCATTTAATACTTCACCTAGTGCCGGACTATAAAGATCACTAATCATAATAGTATTAACAGTTTCACTATTTGAATTTACAGCAGTAGCAGTAGTTTCTGTGTATTTGTTAATATAAGAATATCCTATACCTTGAGCTGAAGCAACAGTCATAGGTGCGTATAATGAACCAGAGAATCCACCTGCTGAACTATTAGGTAATAATGTAGTATATCCATTAACTAGCGCTCCTGGATGACTATCACGAGCATCATTACCTGCAGAAATATTGATAGTAATACCGCTAGCATGTGCACGATTATAAGCTTGTTGATATCCAGCTTGAGCGTAAGTATTCATAGTTGTAAACCCATTAGGAATACCAAGAGATAAGTTAAATGCATTTACACCCAAAGTAACTGCATCATCCAAAGCAGCAAATACGGCTTCATCAGATTCTTGACCAAAATCATCATTTTCATCAAATACTTTAAAGAACATGATTTGAGCATCATAAGCAGCACCTTTAACGCCGGAAATTTCATCATAACCTTCACCGCCATTACCGGCAACAATTCCACTAACATGTGTACCATGACTACTAGAATCCCCATCCCATGCATCTAAATCACCGCAAGCATAATCAACAGAGAATGGAACTTTAGAGTTATAATAGAAATCTCCATTTAAAATATCTTGTTGTACATCTTCTGAAAAACCAGTTTCATCAAAACCATGGAACCAACTTCCCCAACCTTCTACAAATAAGTTTAATGTACTTTGATTTGCTTTAACAACATCAAGTAAATTTTCTTTTGTTTTATAGTTAGAAAGTAAACCAGCTTCACCAGCTTTTTCTACTTCAGGATCCATATAAGAAAATAATTTATGTGTGTAACGGATACTGCTATCAAAAACTCCAACAACTTTGCCCGCACCAGTATAACCAGCTTCCCAAGCTGCTTCAAGCCCCATTTGGCTAGCAGAACCAGCATCAGATTTAACAGACTTGCTTACATCAATAGCATCACATCCAGTAAGTTCATAATAATCTTCCAAAGATATGTATTCTGCATTTTCTTCTTCTTGCCAATTGGCATCATAATTATAAGTTTGTGTCATGTAAACAGATTTTACTCCATCTAACTTTTTGATTTTTTCTATGTATTGATACTCAACTTGTGCTGCAAAACCATTAAGTAAATTAGTATAGTGATATTTATATACTGTATCAGGAGCAAATTCTGAAATTTCTTTTTTTATTTTATCTTGTTGACTTACCATATCTGCTCGATAAGCAGTTACAGATTCATCAGTAGAATAAGCAATACTATCATTTTTAAACTTAGTAACATATTCATCTACGTCTAAAGTAGTTTTACCATCTAATTCAACAACTACTGTTACAATCTCATCCGGTGCATACTGTTTAGTAGAAATTGTTTCTCCTGCAGTAAGCTCATCCAAAAGATTAGCACCACCGCTAGTCGCCGTATTTTCACCATTTAATGCTACGCTTGTCGAAACCGACGTACCAAACATTGTTGTTACAGCGAGAATACTTACCAAAAACTTTTTAACTGAATTTTTTTTCATAAATTCATCTTCCCCTGGCATAACATTCATGTCTGTTAAATAATCTATAAATGTCATACCTTTTCCTTTCTGTTTAAATTTTGCTTAGAATTATAAAAATGAATATATATTTTGATTTTTTCTTCTAATAGCAAGATTAACTTAGAAAGACTCTTGTTGACTTTGTATATTTTAGTGATAATAATTTACATTTTTCAAACTTTTTTGATACGCTACTTATAACGTTGTATCTACATAAATACAAAAGTATATGCTTTATACAAAACTTATTTCTATTAATGTTAGTAAATTCAAGTATTGATCACTAATTCTTATGTAAAATACTTCTTTAACATTTTTTTAAATCAATTCTTTTAAAAATACCAATGCTAGTTCGTTTTGAAACATTCAATCATCATAGAGACATTCTTTGCCTTAAATATAATTTTTGTTAAAATCTAAATACACTACATCTCACATGACTATATTGAAAAATTTGATAATGTTGCTTATCTTAAAAATATTACTTCTTTTAATAATAAAAGATTAACTATAAATCTTGATGATTCTAGAAATACTGCTATTACTAAATATAAATAATGTGATAACCCTTAAAATATATGCCCATTAAACTTATTAAAAATCTTAATTTTTTATTCTCTTTATCTCTAGGATTACATCCACATTAAATAAAACTAATAATATACAATACTTTTATTCTAGCATCACGTATAAATTCAAGTTCATATCAATTGTGACAATACAACATTTCCCCAAACAGCATCGTCAAAACAAGACTCTCACTCTCTTCATGAATTTATATATCATTGAATACATGTATACAGATTCAGCCACACTCAATCATAATTTTAATAAATGTTAACACGTCTATGATATACACAAAATAAATAATATAGATGAACATTTATATAAGCTACAGGAACTATTGTTTTCAATATATATCATTCACTTTTCAAATTCTAATAAGTATCAGCCAACTTTAATAAAATATATTAATTCCTATATAGTTAGCTTTCTAAAATAAAATGGCACACCTAAAATCTAGTTTTCTATATATAAAATATATTGCACAGATTTCTTAACCCATTGTACCACTTTAATATTTCGTTTTATCTGCTTCCCCGACATTTTTATATTAAAGCATTTAAAAAACAAACTATGACAAATTTCCCGGACAAATCTGCATTTTTCTC
Organism: Thomasclavelia spiroformis DSM 1552; assembly: GCF_025149465.1. Lineage (NCBI taxonomy): Bacteria > Bacillati > Bacillota > Erysipelotrichia > Erysipelotrichales > Coprobacillaceae > Thomasclavelia > Thomasclavelia spiroformis. The sequence goes on from NZ_CP102275.1 coordinate 2,484,283, forward strand.
TTCCAAAAGCTTCTGAGCCATGGGCAGGTAAAATAGAAATATTATAAGTCTACTATATCAAAAAAAAAACAAATCAACAATAAATAATACTACTTTTTTATTATTTTATTATTTTTTTATTAAAAAATTACCTATTTTTAAAAGTTATTGCTTACATTATTACGCAAAAAAATGTAAAAATATTATTTTAAGTTTTATCTATTTAAGACAATATGTAGCTAAAAATAGTTCAATTTTATTTAATCATCATTCCATTCTTGATGATTATATCTCAAATCCTTAAATAAAAATCAAATATACTTTTTATTTTATAATTGTATAAATATTTTGTATTTGACATACTACACCTGAATGTAAAGTTATCTGAATTAGTAATAGCTGTTATGGCTAATGTAATCGTTTATTACATATGCAAATAGCTAGATAGACACTTATAACAATAACCAGCCTAGTGATAAACCACTCTAAAAGTTAAAAAAGGTTAGAGCTACCACTCTAACCTTTTTTCATTGACATAATGTCATCTAATTTATGAATAGACTATAGCATATAATCTACTTAATTTCAAGTATGCTTATTTTTGGCTATTTTATACTTTCTAATTCAAATTATTTTCCTCTTGGTTTCATTTGTGGGAACAAGATAACTTCTTGGATAGATTCTTGACCAGTTAATAACATCACAAGTCTATCAATACCCATACCCATTCCACCTGTTGGTGGTAATCCGTATTCCAATGCTTCTACATAATCTAAATCCATTTCGTTTGCTTCATCATTTCCAAGTTCTTTTTCTTTTAATTGATTAGCAAATCTTTCATATTGATCATCAGGATCATTTAATTCATTAAAAGCATTTGCATATTCATTACCACAGATAAATAATTCAAAACGTTGTGTAAAACGTGGATCTTCCGGATTTTTTCTTGCTAATGGTGAAATTTCTACTGGATGCCCATAAACAAATGTTGGATCTACAATTGTTTCTTCTACATATTTTTCAAAGAATTCATTAATGATATGACCATATTCATAATGTGGTTCAATTTCGATATGATGTTCTTCAGCTAATTTTTTAGCATCTTCAAATGTCATATCTCCGGCAAAATCAATTCCTGTTTTTTCTTTAATAGCATCTGTCATTGAAATACGTTTAAACCCAGGAGCTAATGAAATTTTATGACCTTTATATTCAATTTCATAAGTTCCACATACTTCATTTGCAGCATTTGAAATAATTCCTTCCGTTAAATCCATCATTCCTTCAAGATCACTAAATGCTTTATAAACTTCAATTGTTGTAAATTCTGGGTTATGAGTTCGATCCATTCCTTCATTTCTAAATAAACGTCCAATTTCATAAACAGCATCCATTCCACCAACAATTAATCTTTTTAATGATAATTCAGTTGCAATACGTAAATAGAAATTTACATCTAACGTATTATGATGAGTAACAAATGGTCTTGCACTAGCTCCTCCTAAAATTGGATTTAGTACTGGAGTTTCTACTTCTACATAACCTTTATTATCCAAATAATGTTGAATTGAACGAATAATTTTTGGTCTTGTAAAAGCAATTTTACGAGCATCTTCATTCATGATTAAATCAACATAACGACGACGATAACGTTCTTCAACATCAGTTAAACCATGATATTTTTCAGGTAAAGGACGTAATGCTTTTGTTAAATGTGTATATTCTTCAACTTTAACAGAACATTCACCAGTATTTGTCATAAACACTGTTCCTTTTACACCAATAATATCTCCAATATCACCTTTTTTTACAAGTTCATATACATCTTCACCAATTGCATCTTTACGAACATATAATTGAATTTGACCCTCACGATCTTGAATATGCATAAAGCAAACTTTACCTTTACGACGTTTAGTCATAATTCTTCCTGCAAGTTTAACTTCAACTACCATTTCTTCTAATTCTTCATGTGTTTTATCACCATATTTTTCTTTAATTTCTTTAGAATATGCTGTTACATCAAATTTTTGTCCAAATGGATCAATTCCTTTATCAATTAATTCTTGTAACTTTTCACGACGAACTAATTCCTGTTCACTAAACTTTCTTTCTTCCATTTTTTCCTCCTAAATATAAAAAACTTCCATCCCAAAGGGACGAAAGTATCGTGGTACCACCCTATTTCATTAATAAGTCACCTTATTAACCTCATTAACTATCAAATAATAGTCTTGCCTGTAACGTGGCTCACGTTATCTAATCAATTTAAATATCCTAGATACAGCTCCTAGTCTTTTTTCATTATACCTATCATTATCTCTTTCCACCAGCCGAGACTCTCTAGAATGATCAAAATACAATTACTCCTCTATTCATCGCCTTTATTCATCATTGTAATCTTAACTTATATTATATATATTGTCAATATCAATCTTTCTAAACTAATTATTTTAATCCATAAATAAAAAGCCTTATCTATGTAAGACTTCTATTTAATATGATCAATAATATGTCGTGCTACAATAATACCATTTGCACCAGCTTGAGCTAATCCTCTTGTTAAACCAGCACCATCACCGGCAACATATAAATCATCAATTTCACATTCAAAACCTTCTCGAACTTTTGGACGAGCTGAATAAAATTTTGCTTCAACTCCGTATAATAAAGTATGTTCATTGGCAATACCAGGTGTTACTTTATCTAATGCTTCAATCATTTCTATGATTGATTTCATCGTGTTATAGGGCAAAACTAAACCTAAATCACCAGGAACAGCTTCTTTAAGAGTTGGAACAGTATAACCTTCTTTTAAACGTTTTTCTGTTGTTCTTCTACCTCTTTTGATATCACCATATCTTTGAACCATTACAGAACCATTTGATAATTTATTTGCTAAACGACTTACCTCATGAGCAAATTCATTTGGTTCATTAAAAGGTTCACTAAATGTATGAGATACTAATAAAGCAAAATTAGTATTTTTACTTCCTAATTTAGGATCATGATAAGCGTGTCCATTAGCTAACATTGTTCCACTATGATTTTCAATTACAACATGTCCTGATGGATTTGAACAAAATGTTCTTACTTTAGTTCCAACACTTGTATTATATATAAATTTACCCTCATATAAACTATTATTAATTTCTTCCATAACAATATTACTTGTTTCCACTCGAACCCCAATATCAACTTGATTATTATAAAGTTCTAAGCCATGTTTTTTCAATACTTTTGTCAACCAAGCTGAACCATCACGTCCTGGTGCTAAAACAACTTTTTTAGCATTAATTACTTCACCGTTTTCTAAAATTACACCTTTAGCATGATTATCTTCTACTAAAACCTCTTTAACAGCTGTTTTAAACAACATATCAATATGTTCTTTTAATTTAGTAGACATTTCTGTCATTATTCTTAAATTTTCTTCAGTTCCTAAATGACGAACTTTAGCTCTAAGCAATTTTAATCCAACAGCATATCCACGATGTTCAATTTCTTTGACCTTATCTGTTGTAGGATCTGTAATTTCCTTAGTTGCACCATGTTTTAAATAAAGATTATCGACATATTGAATAATATCTTCTACTTCATCTGTAGATAAATAGTCAGTTAACCAACCACCGAATTCACTAGTAATATTGAATTTGCCATCAGAATATGCACCAGCTCCTCCAAATCCTGCAGTAATTGAACATGCTGGTAAACATCCAGGCTCATTGTTTTTTATAATCGGACATGATTTTATTTTCTTTTCTTTAATTGGACAATGACGATTCATTACATCTTGTCCTTTATCTATAAGCAATACTTTCAATTCTGGTTGTTTTAGATATAATTCATAACAAGCCATAATTCCTGCTGGACCAGCTCCAACAACCACAACATCATAATTTTTGTTCATTTGATCGCTCCGTTCTGGGTTTTATGCTAACCCTACTAATTATAATCAATATTTTTTTTAATTTCAATATTTTATAATTAACAAGATAAAAACTTACATTATTAAATATTTGCATTTGTATATTTTTTTTACAAAAGTACATATTATATTTTATAATTCATTTTTATAATAACATTTACACATTTAATTAATCATGATAATATAGAAAAAGTGTGCTTGAAAAGCACATTAAATTAATTTAAGAAAGGATGTTGAAATATGCAAAATTTTCTTAGCATATTAAATGAATTCTTATATAGCAATATTTTAATTTTGTTACTTGTAGTAACAGGTTTATATTTTTCAATAAAAACCAAATTTGTGCAATTTAGATTATTTCCTGAAGGTATTCGTTTATTAAAGGAAAAATCAAAACATGAAAACAGTGTTTCATCATTTCAAGCTTTGATGATTTCTACTGCTTCAAGAGTTGGTACAGGTAATATTGCTGGTGTTGCTACTGCTTTAGCTGCAGGTGGCCCTGGTTCTATTTTTTGGATGTGGCTAACTGCTTTTATTGGAGGTGCTAGTGCTTTTATTGAGTCAACTTTAGCTCAAGTATATAAAGAAAAAGATGGCGAGGCTTTTAGAGGAGGGCCAGCTTATTATATTGAAAAAGCTTTAAAGAAACGTTGGTTAGGAATTGTTTTTTCTTGTCTATTGATTGCTTGTTTTATTTTTGGTTTTAATCCACTGCAAGCTTATAATGTTAGTAGTGCGGTTGAATATTATTTTGAAAATAATCAAGTAGTAAGTGTTATTATCGGTATTATTTTAGCTCTTATAACTGCATTAGTTATCTTTGGTGGTGTACATCGAATTGGAATTATTAGTTCCACTGTTGTTCCAATTATGGCTGTTTTATATATATTGATAGGGCTATATATTACACTTACTAATATTGATAAACTTCCTACAATTTTTGCTGATATATTTAGTCAAGCATTTGATTTTAATGCTATAATTGGTGGGTTTAGTGGTTCTTGTGTAATGTATGGAATAAAAAGAGGTTTATTTTCAAATGAAGCAGGAATGGGTTCAGCTCCAAATGCTGGAGCTACTGCTGATGTTTCTCATCCTGTTAAACAAGGACTAGTTCAAACCATTTCTGTTTTCATTGACACTATTTTAATTTGTTCTACTACAGCATTTATGTTATTAAATTATGGAACAGATTCAGGATTAACAGGTATGCCATATGTTCAACAAGCAATTTTTGTAGAGATTGGTGAGTATGGTATACACTTTATAACAATTTCAATATTTTTATTTGCTTTTTCATCTTTAATTGGAAATTATTGTTATGCTGAAAGTAATCTAAAATTTATTATTAATAATAAAAAGATTTTATTTATTTTTAGAATTATTACTATCATTGTTATTTTCCTTGGAGCGCAAGCTAATTTTAATACTATTTGGAATTTAGCCGATATATTAATGGGCTTTATGGCTATTTTAAATATTATCGTAATTTTATTTCTTGGCAAGATTGCTATTAAATGTTTAAATGATTATTGCTGTCAAAAGAAATCTAATATAGATCCTGTTTTTAACCCAGAAAAATTAAATATAAAAGGAACTACATATTGGAATGAAATTAATTTAAAAAAACAAAAAAATTAAATAATTATTTAAAAATAAAAAGAGTAGATTGTTTTTACTCAATAATAGATAACTAAAAATAAAAGATTTATACTTGTCAATCATTTAATAAGTCTCTATTTAACATCTATCCTAAAGTAAGAAGAAATCCATAAGTCAATGTAATCATTAAGTTAAGGAAATAACATTATGGACACTGATACAAAATATCAGTGTCCTCTTTTTTATTTAAAATTGCTAACATTTAAAAAAGTTTAAATCATTGTATTATAACATTAAATAATTCTCATTCTCTTTTCGTTGAAAATCTCAATACTGAGTTTATCCTAAATTGTAAACTTAATTTCTCTACTATTATCAATCATATCATTTGTATGGAAACTGATTCTTTGAAAGATAAATTATTAAAACTGAATGATTATTCTATTGATACTCTTACTGCTTTAGCTTGTATACAGGCCAGAAATAAAATTAAGATTAATGTTTTTAAATTTCTTTTTGATAATTTTATTAAAAAGACAAACTTATAAAGGTTATTGTCTTTTAGCTATTGATGGAAGTGAAGAACCTATCGATAATACTTTTTATGACAAGGAAACAACTCTTTTAAAAAGCTAACTATATAAAAATCAAGAGTTTTTGATGAAAAAGTCTGAAAATAATAAGCTTCCTGATTTTATGAATCAACTAGTAAAGTTCTTTAAAAAGTGAATATGTATTTGTAGTTTTTGGGCATGATGAAAACTACCTTGAAAAAGGTATTTTTAAAATTTGCATATGGCTATTTACTATCTCAGGAGTTCAGGGTCAAACTGCTGACCTGTAGTTAATAGATGATAAATGATTCTAAGCAACTTTCTTACACAATGTCCCTGAGCACAACGATGTCCCTTGCCTTGAGAAAGCTTCAATTGATAATACTGTTTGAATACTGGATTATTGTTGATCACAGGCAGTATGATTTGATATAAGGTCTTTCTCAAGTATTTAGATCCTTTCTTTGTAATAGCGGTATGCTGTGCAGTAAACTGACTGGATTCATAATGCAAAGGAGCGACTCCTGCAAATTTAATGATTTTTCTTGCGCTGGAGTAGTTGCTTATCTCTCCTAATTCGGCTAAAATAGAGGTACCAGAGAAATGAGAAATTCCTGGGATACTTAGGATAGGAGAGTTGTTTTGAACAGAGAACTCTTCTATTTTTTTATCTATTTCAGCGATTTGATCATGAATAAGTTCAATTTGACTAATGAGATGCTTGATTTGAATCACTTCTGCAGATGAAGAAATGCCTATAGAAGATTTGGCACACTCTTTAAGTTTTTCAGCGGTCAGAGAGATACGACCACCTCTGCCTTTGATGTCAAAACATTTACGAATGGTTCTGATATCAGCACTGGCGATATTTTCAGCACTGCCAAATGTTTTAAGTACATTCATGTAGACAGTACCATACTTGCACTTGAATAGACTATTAAACTCGGGAAACACAACATCAATGCATTTTTGTAAACGATTTGTATAGACGTTTATTTCCTTTTTTAAATTATGATGATGTCTAGTCAGCTGTTTTTGTTCATAAAGGTCGAAACTGTCAACCTTTGTAATACGATACTGTTTCTTACGTTTGGGGGTATCTAAGACGTCGCAAATAGTCAGCGTATCAAGTTTGTCATTTTTCGTGATACCACCTTGGAGCTTGCGCGTGAAATCGGTCGTTTTGGGATTGATCAAGGCAACAGTAAAACTTTGATCTAAGAGATACTTTAACAAAGCAAAATGATAATGTCCGGTATCTTCCATACCAATCAAGACAGAAGATTTAGAATAAGGTTTAAGTTTTTGAACAAGAAAATCAAATCCTTCTTTATTGTTGGCAAAAGAAGTAGGCGAAATAATAAGTTCACCTGTATCTTTATCCATGATGCAAAAGAAGTGTCTGTTTTTTCCAATATCGATTCCAACTAACTTCATGATAAAACATCCTTTCCTAATAGATTATGTGAAATGGTATCCACAACACTTAGACCACAAAACCTGGTGCAAAATAGGAATTCAAGACTCATCTAACTCATCATTGTTTAGGAATAAGGTGTGGTAAGATCCTTTCTAAAGTAGTCAAGCCACAAGGAAAAAAATACAAATCTACATTCACATATTCAATATTTTACAGAATAACTTAAACGTCATCAACCACGGATAAACAAGGTTGATAGAAAGGAGAAGGTATACTGTAGATGACTATTAAATGAGTCAATTACAATATACCAGGGAAAAATATGTCATATTAAGCCTTTCACATCAATGCATATTACTTACTATCTTTTGGAGTATACTTATGTCGATAGTACTAGAAAAATAAATAAAAATCGTACTTTTAATGACCTTGTTGATAGATATAAAGGTCCTAAAGCCATATTCATAGCTAACAGTGGTCATAAATCCTATAATAATTTTGAGCATGTTGTCAATTCAATAAATAACTACCTTATACAAATTAGGAATATAACTTACAACAGTAGTATAATGAGTAGTTTTGAGCCATATTCTGATACTGATAAATTTTATATGAATATTTCAAGAATACTGACAATTAAACAAATGAAATCAAGGAAAATCCGCAAATATATAGATTTTTGGCTTCTAAGTGCAACTTTAATTATCTAAGTAAAGAAAAACTATTCTATAATTTTTGATATAGAATAGTAAGAATAAAGATAACTGAAGATACATATAAAAATGTGTCATAACAAATCTTGATAGAGATGAATTTTCTATAGAAAATATAAATGAGCTTTATAATAAAAGATGGGAAATAGAAACATCATCGGACAAATTAAATATGTAATAAGTTTACATGCATTACATTAAAAAAAGGAAACTTATCAAACAAGAAATATATGCAAGATTATTACTTTATAATTTTTGTCAAAGAATTGTACAGGATATAAAAATAAAGAACAAGAGGACAAAATATACATATCAGGTCAAATATCATACATCATAAGAAGATTTTAAAACAAAAAAATGAGTGAAAAAAACACTCATTGAGAACCTGATAGTCAAAAAGATACTTCCTATCCAACTAAGAAGAACAAACACACGCCATGTTTCCGCCAAGAAAGTCGTATGCTTCAACTATAGGTTTAATTAACATATGACTATTATATACCTATGAAAAAGCAATTTCAAAACTGTATTTTTTGCGTACATAGAATAAAGGCATAAGTATATTCCTTTTTAATATTTAACATTTATTTAATTGTTCTTCTAATTTTTCTATTTTTTCTTTTAAATTAATAATTTTTTTAATTATTTCTTCAGTCTCTTTATCAAAAATATTATCCTTACAACACATTTCATAATATACTTTTCCTAATTCAATAAATTGTTTATCCAAATCAGCTTGAGTACTTTTGATACTTATTTTTATCTTTGCTGTATCAGCCAATTCTGAAGATTTTTCAATTGTTTTTTCTGTAAATTTTGCTGCTTTTTTAGTTAAATCATCAAATAAAGCCATATCTATATCTCCTTTTCAATCATATAATATTTTACCTAATAAATTTAATATTTAGAATATAAAATAAGTATATTTAATTATATCAAATTATAAATAATAATACTATATAATCAGTAAATAACAATTAGGCTAATAGAAAGATAATTATTATTATATTAAAGTTAAATATTTTTAGCTTATTTTTGTTATCAGTATTCATTTTATATAAAACATCTAAATTCCCTTTTAAATACAAATAAGAGCAAAATATTCATTTAAATTAATTTGCTCTTATAATTATAATCCGTTATTTACATATTAAATTTTATTGCATAAAACAGAACTTTTCTATAAAATTATTTAAATAATTTTTAGTTAAAGTTTAAATATTTATATTGAAATATATATTTTGTTAGGTAGTATACTTAATAAAATTTGTAATTAAGCAATACATGAACTTAGAGATTTTCGATGCAAAAAATTCTTAACACGCTCATGCTTAGGATGTTCAAAAATTTGTTCTGCCGTTCCATCTTCTAAAATAATTCCTTTGTCCATAAATATAATCCTTGAAGAAACATCTTTAGCAAATGATATCTCATGAGTTACAACAACCATAGTCAAACCTTCATTAGCAAGTTCTCTAATAATATTCAATACATCATCAACCATTTCTGGATCCAATGCACTTGTTGGCTCATCAAATAAAATAACATCTGGATGCATGCACAATGATCTTGCTATAGCAACTCTTTGTTTTTGACCTCCTGATAATTGAGTACTCATTTTATTTTTAAATTCTTCCATTCCTACCTTTTTTAAATATTTTAAAGCTGTTATATAAGCTTCATTTTTGCTCTTTTTAAGTACAATTCTTTGTCCTATCATACAGTTTTCTAAAACTGTTAAATTGTTAAAAAGATTAAAACTTTGAAAAACCATACCAACATTAGCACGATATTTATTTACATTATATACTTGAGTTTCAATATTTTCATTTTTATAAAATATTTTTCCATCATCAGGTTTTTCTAATAAATTGATACATCTTAATAAAGTACTTTTTCCTGATCCACTTGATCCTAGAATACTTATAACTTCTCCTTTATAAATATCAAATTTAATATCTTTCAATACTTCCTGTTGACCAAAATTTTTCTTTAAATGTTGAATTTCAATTATTTTTTCAGCCATTAATATTCCCCCTTAACATGTACCCTACACATTCTTCTTTCAAAATAATTCATAATCAATGAAGCTATTGTTGTTAAAATTAAATAAATAATCATTGTGATAAAAAATGTTTCTGTATATTGATAAGTTGATCCAGCAATAGATGTAGACTGAAAATAAACTTCTGTTACACTAATTACATTTAACATTGAACTATCTTTAATATTAATAATTAACTGATTTCCTATAGAAGGAAATGAATTCTTTATAGCTTGTGGTAAAACAATTTTTCTAAAAGTTTGTACTGTTGACATACCAATACTTTTAGCTGCTTCAGTCTGCCCAATATCTACAGATTGAATACCAGATCTTATAATCTCAGCCATATATGCACCAGTATTAATTGAAATAATAACTAAACCAGCTGTTATCCCTGTCCATCCTAATATTGGTTTTAATAAATAATACAAGAACATTGCTTGTACAAGCATTGGTGTCCCTCGAAATACCCAAAGATAAAAGCCTGTAATCAATTTTAATATTTTTTTCAAACTCTTAATAATAACTGGATCTTGTTCATTAATTTCAATAGCCCGTATAGTACCAACTAACAAGCCTATTAATAAACCAATTGCAGTTCCTACAATAGCATATAAAACAGTAATCTCTATACCATATAGAAATTGCGGAAAATTACTAACAAATATTTCCCATGCTTTATTAAAATCAATACTCATCTTTATTCTCCTGCGGGTTGTCTTTCTACTGCATCACTCATCATTTGATTTCTTTCTTTTTCTGAAATTTCATCTATTGATTCTTGAACAGCTTTAAAAAATTCAGTATCTCTTGTTCCTTCTTTTAAAGCAATAGATACGGTTGTATCGGTTTCAAACCCTTTTCCCTCATTAAATTGTACAATTGTTAAATCATCATGCGCTGCTAAAATACCTTCAGCAACTGCCATTTCTGCTGTAATACCATCGACATCACCTTGTTGTAATGCAATTACCATTTCTGGATAAGTTGATTTTGGTATTACATGATTAACTCCTTTAATTTGGTCAATTACATCATCATAATTTGTACCCTTTTGTCCAACAATACTCTTTCCTTCAAATTGTTGTATGCTATTAAAATTAGATTCTTCACTGTCTTTACGCACAATCATAATCATACCTTTACTATCATAATAAGGTGTTGTAAAATCTGCTCCACTTTCTCTTGTTTCGTTAGCAGTCATTCCTGCAATTACTGCATCGATTTCACCTGAATCTAATGCTAAAATAAGCCCATCCCAAGAAATTTTTTTTATAACAAGTTCTCGATTAAGAGCTTTTGCAATTTTTTTGCAATTTGAACATCATATCCATCTGCATAACCAGTACTTCCTAAAGATACTGTATATTTACTTTTAGAAGATGTTTGCCAATTAAACGGGGCATATCCACATTCCATCCCTACCACAAATTGTTCTTTCTTATTAGTTGCCGAATCGCTATTAGAATTACATCCTGTTAAAACCAAAGCAATTACTATTAATACTAATATTTTTTTCATTTCAATTTATATCCTCCTGTTATTTTATGATATTTAGTATATATTAATAAAAATAAAAAATGTATTAAAACAAAGGGTATAAATATTAAAATATGTTTAAATTTATACTGATTTTTATAATTAAAAATACTCCTATGAATTATAAAACATTTTTATACCTGTTTTTACTAGTTAATATCATTTTCTCTTAAAATTTGATAAATAATTCATCAAGAATATATAACTAACACTATAAACAAGTTTTATTTAAATTTATAGTTATTTTTGTATACAAAAAATATTTATTTTTTATGAGTTTTAAATTTGTCTTCAATTCCTTTTTCTATAATAAAAAATTCTTCTTTTATGTTTGAAGAATTAATTAAATTATATTTCTCTTGACCAACTAAAATTTTATGTAATTTTAATAACATTCAAATATATAAACAATTTATATTTATTTCATAATCATAAGCTGATTAAAACATAATATATTCATGAATTATTACTCATTATTAAATAAGTTCAAATATACATAAAAAAACGAACATATCAAGTATTTACAATTCACAGTTTTAGTCATAACCCATATATCTATAATTATAGAATACTGATAATGATAATAATATTATGACAAATAAAACATTAAAAACAGTTTTTCGTTTGTACTCAAATATATATAAAATGGTCCATTATAAGAACAATTAAACGTATAATATTAGCAAACCAGTATTAGATAAATAAATCCAAGCAAAAAAACCTTGATAAAATCAAGGCTTCTTTTAATTAATCTCCAACGTATGGTAATAAAGCCATTTGACGAGCACGTTTAATGGCTGTAGCTAACATTCTTTGATATTTTGCGCTAGTTCCAGTTACACGTCTTGGAATAATTTTACCATTTGCTGAAACGAATCTTTTTAATAATTCAACATCTTTATAATCAATATATGTGATATTATTTTTTGTAAAATAACATACTTTTTTTCTTCCCATTCTTTGTTTTCTAAATGCCATTTTTAAAACTCCTTTCTTTAAAACTGAATATCATCTTCCATGATATCATATGTATTAAAAGAATTATCAAATTCTTTTTCTAATTCCACTGTTTTCATATCATAGAAATTATCATTATTTTGTTGCATTTGTGGTTGAGATTGAGCTCTTTCACGAGCAGCTCTAGTTTCTAAAAACTGAACACTATCACAAATTACCTCAACTACATAAACTTTTTGTCCTTGTGAATTATCATAGCTACGAGTTTGAATTCTACCTTCAACTCCAACTAAACTTCCTTTAGAACAATATCTTTCAACATTCTCAGCTGGTTTACGCCAAACAACACAATTGATAAAATCAGCTTGTTGTTGACCATCTCTACTAGTGTAGTTACGATTTACTGCTAAAGTAAATGATGTAACTGCATCACCTTGAGGTGTTCTTCTAAGCTCAGGATCTCTAGTCATACGTCCAACTAAGACTACTCTATTTATCATCTAAAACGCCTCCTACTATTTACGAAGAGTTAAATGACGTAACATAGATGAATTGATGTTTGATAAACGTTCAAATTCAGCAACATCTGCAGCTGTACAAGTTGTATCTACAACTACATAGTAACCTTTTTTGAAATCTTGAATTTCATAAGCTAAATCGCGTAATCCCCATTCGTCAACGTTGTCAACAGTTCCACCGTTAGCTGTTAAAATATTTTTGAAGTTTTCAATTAAAGTATTTCTTGCTTCTTCTTCAACGTCAGGTTTTACAATAAACATAATCTCATACTTGTTCATTTTTTATACCTCCTATGGTCTATCGGCTTATTTTTTAATAAGCAGGCAGTAAATAAAATATTTTTACATGCTTTTTTATAATAACACATCATTTATTGCAAAGCAATATTTTCTTTGATTTTATCATTATTTTATTAATAATTTTTTATAGATCATCTGGTGTAGTTATTTTAATATTACTATAACTACCTAAAACTGCTTTTACTTCAATATTTTCGAAATATTCAACTAAAGATGCATCATCAGTAGCAATATAGTTTTGATCTTTTCCTTTTTGATAGCATCTTTTTATCAACTCTGTTTTAAATGCTTGTGGAGTTTGAGCTTGAACTAATTGTTCTCTTGGTAAAGTTTTCACAATATTACCATCCATACATACTTTAATTGTATCTTTGACAGGTACTACTAATAAACAAGCATTATTTTTATTTAAACATTCCAATATGTCATCAATATTTTCTTTTTTTAAGTATGGTCTAGCTCCATCGTGAATTAAAACATAATCTTCTTTAACTACTTGCAAACCATTATAAACACTATCTTGACGTTCTTTACCGCCAAAAACATAATCTATTTTTTTTGACGAAATTAATTTTTTTAAATCATCAAGTTCTTCTTCTTTAGTCACCACAACAATTTGTTTACAACGTTCATCATTTAAAAATATATCCATAGTCATCTCATAAACAGTTTTATTTTTAAAACGATATAACATTTTATTATAAGTTAATCCACTTCTACTTCCTTTACCAGCACATAATACAATTGCACTATAATTCATATTTTCACATCCCATCTTTCTCTATTTTATCATTTAATCTTTAACTTGAAAACCAACATTATTTATCAATTACTTAATATATATAATAAAAAGGATGTGATTTTATCATAAAAAATATAATTTGTTTTATATTAAGTTTAGCCATTTTCTTATATGCCATACATTCAATGTCTTCTAGTCTTGATACCTTAGCTAATGATAAACTAAAAAAAATTCTTTATAACTTAACTTCTAATAAATATTTAGGTGTCTTAATAGGAACAGTAATTACAGCAATAATTCATAGCTCATCTGCAACATCAGTAATTTTAATCAGTTTATTAAATAGTCATCTTATTACTCTTAATCAAGCTACATGGATCATTCTTGGAGCAAATATTGGTACTACATTTACCGGGTTATTAATAGCATTTGATATTGGTAAATTTACAATATATTTATGTATTATAGGAATTATTTTGATGTTTTTTAAAAGTAAATTATTTTATCTTGGTAAAACAACATTAGCTTTAGGTTTGATTTTTTTAGCAATGGCTGGTATGTCAAAATCAATTTCTCCTTTACAATACTCTCCTTATTTTATTAATTTATTTTCAAAATTAAATAATCCAATTACAGCAATGTTAGCAGGAACAATCTTTACTGCCATTATCCAAAGCTCAACTGCTTCAGTTGCTGTTTTACAAACAATATATCAAAAAGGATTAATTAGTTTTTCAATGGCTACTAATGTTATTTATGGACAAAATATTGGTACTTGTATTACTGCATTAATTGCTTCAATAAATGGTGATTTAAATTCTAAACGTCTTACTCTTATTCATATTCTAATAAATTTAATTGGTGCAATTATTTTTTTAGTTACATCGTATTTTATTCCTTTTATTAATTTTGTTTCTACACTTACTTCTAATTACATGATGCAAATAGCTTATATGCATGTAATATTTAACATTGTTTCGACAATTATATTCTTGCCATTTGATAACCTACTAATAAATATTGTTTATAAAATCATTCCTAACAAAGAAAACTTAGATCATTGATCTAAGTTTTAACTTTACATTGAAAATATTTATTTGCTTTCTTAATAATTCCTCGTGCTTGTTGCTTTATATCATAATCCTTTAATATATTTTGAATATCTTCTTCTTTTATTTCATGATTAATATTTTTACGAATAATTTTCTTTAAATCTGTTTTAGTAAGATTTTTAAAATTAATAATTTCATCAATCCGCGTTAATAAATCTTCACTAAATTTATAATTATTCAATTTACTAATTGTATTCTTTTTAAAACCTAGTTTTCCTTTAACACAACTTTGGTTAGTTGTCATGATTATAATAGTATTTCTAAAATCAACTTTTCTTTTATGACTGTCTTCTAAAAAACCTTCATCAAATACATGTAAAAATATATTAATAACATCTTGACAAGCTTTATCAATTTCATCTAATAAAATAATACTCTTAGGATAAATCTGTAACTGACTTAATAATAAACTAGGTTTATCATATCCTACATATCCAGGAGCAGCCCCAATAATTTTTTGTACACTACTACTATCTTTGTATTCACTCATATCTAATCTAATTAGTTTTCTAGATAAACATTTTGCAAGTTGTTTAGCCATCTCACTTTTTCCAACACCGCTGCTACCGCTAAATAACATGATTGCCGAGGGTTGATTAGTAGTTTTTGTTATTTTTAATTGGTTGATAATTTTTTCAATGGCTTCACTTTGACCAATTATTTCCACATTTAATTTTGATTTTATTTCATCAAAATTATAATTGTCATTTATTTTAATTGACGTATATTCTTCTATAACATCTTTTACAATTTGTTTTGTAATAATGTGTTGCTGTTTAAATCTTGTTTTAACACATGATAAATCAAAAATATCAATAGCTTTATCTGGAAAAGTTCTATTTTTAATATAACGATCTACATTTTCAACTAAATATCTTAATACATCGTCATCAATCTCTATTTTATGGAATTTTTCATAGAAAGATTTAGTCTCTTTAAGAATATCAAAAGTTTCTCCTTTAGTATTTTCTTTTAATGTTATTATACTAAAACGACGATTCATAGCTTGATCTTTTTCAAAATGCTGATAATACTCTTCAATTGTAGTAGCACCAATAATCGTTAAATCTTTTCTTGCTAGATATGGTTTTAATATATTAGCTGCATCTATGGCTCCCTCAGCACCTCCTGCTCCAATTAAATTATGAATTTCATCAATAAATATAATAACATTATCCATCTCTTTAACTTTATCAATAATTTTTCTTAATTTTTCTTCAAATTCACCACGATATTTAGTTCCCGCAACAATACTAGATAAACTTAACTCATAAATTATTTTTCCTTTTAATCCTTCATTTACTTTCTTTTGATTTATTAAATATGCTAATTTTTCGACTAACGCCGATTTTCCAACACCAGCCTCACCAATAATCAAAGCATTATTTTTTTCTTTTTTGCTTAATATCATACATAATTTTTCTAGTTCTTTTTGTCTTCCAACTATTAAATTCTCACCATTTTTTACTTTTTTATTAAGATTGACTAATGATTGAATTTGATCTAATTTTGTTTCTAATTCACTGCTCTCATTTAATTGATAAATTATATCATCAAAATCAACTTGATATTTTTTTAATAATTCATAAGCAACACTTTCTTTACTTTGTAATAATGCAATTGTTAAAATATTTAAAGTAACTTTACTTTTATTTTGTTCATTTGTAATTTCTATTGCTCTTTCTAATATACTTTTTACTGCATCACTATACTCCATATAAAAAGGTTGATCATCATTTTTTCCAAACAACCTTTTTATATCCTCATATATATTCTTATCATCTACATTATATTTTTTAACAAGTTCTTTTAATTTAGAATTGCTTATTTTTAATAATGACAATAATAAATGCTCACTACCTACATTATTATGACCTAAATCAAAAGCAATACTCTCTCCAACAACAATTGCTTTTTGGGCTTGTTCATCAAATTTAGTTAACATGTTTCACCTCTAATTTAATTATATGTTTAACATATTAAATTATTAACGAATTACTGTATTTTAAACCTAAAACAAAGTATAAAAAAAGACTATCAAAACGATAATCTTATGAGAATAATTCTGCAAAAAAAGACTTCTTTTTTATTTCTTTACTACTTGTACAATAACTAACTTTTAATTCACCTTTAAGAGTTTTACCCTTTCCTTCTCCCAAAATAATTTTATATTCACCATTATAATAATTAGCATCATAATCTTTTTGATGATCTGCTAAAACCTGATCAATATCGTCAACACCTTTTGCCCAAGTACGATAATCATTAATTAAATCATTTTTAATTTCATACATCTTTTTAATATCTTTTTCACTATTACTATTAGCTACTATTTTATATTTTGGAATATTGCTAGATGCATTTACACTCACTACGTTCATTAAAATTAATACAATTACTATTATTTTTTTCATATAAGTTCACCTCAAGTTCATTATTAACAACTATGATGAAAATATACAAAATATTAAAAAAGAGGTTATCTTATGGCAGATAAAATAATGCAAAAAGAAATAATTAGCGATCCGTTTTCTTCTATAGTTACCAATGAAGAGGTATCCGATACACTTCAAGAATTTGTATCTTTACAACAAGTTTACGAAGCCGGTATTAAGGAAATAAGAACAAAATTAGAAATTCTTGATGATGAATTTAAAGTTAAACATGATCATAATCCTATTCATCATATGGAATATCGTTTAAAATCCGTAAAAAGTATCCTTGGTAAATTAGAAAAAAGAGGTTTAGAAGTTTCTTTAGAATCAATCACAATTAATTTGACAGATATTGCTGGGGTACGTGTTGTTTGTAACTATGTTAGTGATGTTTACAAAATAGCAGACTTACTGATAAAACAAAGTGATGTTAAATTATTAAAGAAAAAAGATTATATAAAACATCCCAAAGAAAATGGCTATCGTAGTCTACATTTAGTAGTTGAAATACCGATATTTTTAGCAGAAAAAGTTCAACCTATTCCAGTTGAAATTCAAATCAGAACTATAGCTATGGATTTCTGGGCGAGCTTAGAACATCATTTACGTTATAAATCAATTAATGACGTCTCTAAACGAGTACTTGATGAATTAATTGATTGTGCTAAAACTATCTCTAATTTGGATTATAAAATGCAAGGAATTCATGAAGAATTAAGCAAACCGCAAAAAAAGAAATAATTTAATCAGATTAGGATTAAGACTCAATAATCCTAATCCTTTTTAATACTAATAAAGTAAAAGAAATCAGTTAAAATATAACTGATTTCTTTACTCTCTTTTTCGTCAACATACTTAAGCTAATAATATTTTGTGTTACCACATATTTTTGTATATACAATTTCTATAACTTAGTTATATAGTGGAAGAAGAAAAGGTAAATGATTAAAGAAAGTTTCCCCTCATTAAAATTTCTTTAATTTTTTTAATACTTCTGATTCTTTTGGTTGGTAATCAGCCCAACGAGATGCACCACTAACTGCACCAGCAGAAGCAGTTAAAACAAGTTTACTAAATAATTTAAGAACTTTTTTCATAACTCTCTAGAATACAAGGTATTGCAGATAAGTTTATAATAACTAAAACATATGATAAGATATAGCTATATGTACTAAATAATAAAATTGCTCCTCCATAAATAAATGCTATTATAAATGCATATTTTTTATATACAATTTTATCTTCAAGGCTAATTGGTCTATTTCTATGCTCAAATGGTGCTTTATATACTATTAAAACTAGGGTAAATAGAATTATTAACAGCATAATTATTATTGATATTTCTATGTGTGGGCAAATAAGTACATAGAGAATATACTTAGAAACATTAAACGTAATACATTTCAAATTAGTGTTGCAATGATATCCACCAATGAACTTTCTTAAAAATGCATAAGAGACAAAATAAACCAACGCCTGATCAGTTGTTCCACTTACCAATCCAACTGTTAAAAGTAAAGCTATATTAATCAAAGATGTTATGATTACTTCGACCCCATATAGAAAAATTTCTTCGTCATAATCTATAACATTATTATTATTACATATATCTAGTAGCCAATTCGATATACCTTGTATCAATCCTTTCACCGCCTCCGTGTATTATCTTATAATATTTTTAAAAATAATTAAATATACTTAGGACAAATAGCATTTTAATGAGGATAATTTAACGGAATAATTATTGACACATGAAATTTTAAACCGTTTTCAAAAAAATTTATATTTCCATTATACTCATTAACAATCCTTTTTATACTTCTAATACCATGTCCATGAATATCTCCTTTTTTATTAGTTATTAAATTAGGGTTAGTGTTCAAAACAGATACATCAATACTATTGATAACTTCTATATACAAAAATACATCTTCATTAATAATTATATTTATTTTAGGATTATTTTTAGAACAATTTTCAATTGCATTATCAATTAAATTAGATAATAATTCATTTAAATGATAGTCTTTCATATATATTTTATTACTTACATTTAAATCGCAATTTACTTCAATACTTTTACTATCTGCTATCATAAGTTTATAATTAATAATTGTATTTATCAATTCATTTGCACTATTAACAGTATTCACTCCCTCATGCAAATCTTTTATACGCGATTTAACGATTTCATTTATTTTAGAATAATTTTTATTTTCTAAATAACTTCCTATTAATAAATAATCATGTTTCAAATCGTGTCTAATTATTTTAATTTCTTTAGCTACTTCATTAAGTTGTACATAATTACTTTGTTCCATTTCCAATTTTTGTAATGAAAACTGTGTTTCTTGATTTTGTTTTTCTAATTTTGATATATAATAAACAATTATCGCAATACCAATCACTGATAAGCCAAGAGACAATAATGTTATAAACACCAAAACCCTATTCAATTCCATTCCTAAATAAGATTGTAACAAAATAGTGTAAGCAAAATAAAATACTATAACTACAACTGCTAATAATTTCCAATATATTGACTCTAATTTTATTTCTTTTTCTTTACATATTTTTATAACAATAAAAACAATTATAAAATATAACATCTTTGCAATAAGACTTCTTATAAATGGATATACTAATCCATCTACTAATAAAGAAATAGTTATTGATAATCCAACTATCAATTCATCAAAAAAAGTAATAAATAATATTTCTAAATAATTATTTTTAGTTCCTATATATGCAATTAATGATGCTGTCATTGCAACAATTAATGGTAACATAATACTATAATCTTTTATATAACCAAACAAGTTTATTACACTACTAATAATTATAAAATTAATCATAAAATATAGATACTTATTTATTTTTAAATCAAAATAATTTGTAAAGAAATATGATGCTATTAATGATTCTAAAAAATTTATTATCATTGTTTGAACCTCTTCATATAATTATTATGATATGCATCAACAAAACTATTATAATTTTTCTTTAAAGTAAATTGTTTACCATTTATTAATGTTATCTTTTTGTTATTTACATTTTTAATATATTCTAAATTGATAATCGTATAATTATTAACTCTAAAAAACTTATCAGCATTTAATTCACTTAAAAATGATTTTAATGTTTTATACACATCATATTGTCCATCAAGTAAATATATTTGACATTTATTTCTATTTGATTCGATATATATAATATCTTTCTTTAGAATCAATTCTCTTTTTCGTTTGGATATTATCTCAATATAATCATTATTTTTTATACTATCTTGTTCTATTTTATACCATAATCTTTCTAAATCCTGAATTAGATTTTCTTTCCTTAAAAAGAAATATACTTTGCTTACAAATGTATCATATACTAAACTATCCTCTGAAGACATATATATGATTTTAGCAAAATAATTCTTATCAAGAATTGCTTTACCACAATTAATACCATTTTCTCCATCTAACATGATATCAATAAAATAATAATCGTAATTTTGACTTAAATCCAAGTTAGTTATATTCTTTTGAATTACAATTTCATTTTTCTTGCCGGCAAATTTTTCATCTAATAGTTTCTTTAATTTTTCTCCAAAAATAAAATCATCCTCTATAATCAATATTTTCATTTTTAACCTCCTTTATTCAAATAATAACATAGAATATTATAAGATTCATTATTATTTTTTCTGTCAAAATTAAAAGCGGTTATAACCGCTTTTAATATTTTGAATCAATATCATAATATATCAAATCATCAAATGTTTGACGTCTAATTACTTCTCTAGATTTACCTTTATAAGTAAACACTACAGCTGGTTTAGGTAATTGATTATAATTAGATGACATTGTATAGTGGTATGCTCCAGTTGAAAACATTGCTAAAATATCTCCTGGTTTAGGATCTTGTAACATAATATCTTTAATTAAAATATCTCCAGATTCACAATTTTTTCCAGCTACTGTAACTAATCGATCAGCAGGCATTTCTGCTTTATTAGCAATAATTGCATCATATTTTGCTGCATATAAACTAGAACGAATATTATCAGTCATTCCGCCATCAACACTAATATAATCCCGAATATCTTTAATATTTTTATAAGATCCGACTGTATATAAGGTTATACCTGCATTTCCAACACAGTAACGTCCTGGTTCTACTAATACCATTGGGCGTTTTAAATTACGTGCTTCAAATCCTTTTGTTATAATATCCATAATTGTATCAACAACTAATTCAAATTCTAATGGTTTATCAGCTTTTGTATAACAAATTCCAAAACCTCCACCGGCATTTAATTTGTTAATAGTAATTCCAAAAATATCATAAATCTCATAAGCTATATCAACAAATTTATTCATTGCTAAAACATAGGCCTGAATTTCTTCAATTTGACTACCAACATGACAATGAATTCCATCAAAATTAATATTAGATGCATCTATAACCTTTTTTATTGCTTTTAAATATGTATTGTCATGACTACTAAATCCAAACTTAGTATCTTTAGCACCTACACGAATATAATCATGTCCTCCTGCATATACTCCTGGTGTTATTCTTATTACGCCATTAACAACTATATTTAATTTTTTAGCAATTTCTTGAACTAATTCAATTTCATAAAAATTGTCTATAACTAAATTTTCAACTCCATGACTTAATGCATATTCTATTTCTGATGGTAATTTATTATTTCCATGAAAATATATTTTTTTAGGGTCAAAACCTGCTTTTAAAGCGATTGA
This sequence comes from Thomasclavelia spiroformis DSM 1552, assembly GCF_025149465.1. NCBI lineage: Bacteria > Bacillati > Bacillota > Erysipelotrichia > Erysipelotrichales > Coprobacillaceae > Thomasclavelia > Thomasclavelia spiroformis. Next base: position 2,506,886 of record NZ_CP102275.1, read on the forward strand.
AATTTCCCCTGCAGAAACGCAATCAATTCCTATTCCATATTCTTTTGCTATTTTATATATCGCAAGACAAGAAAATGATTTAGATGCAAATAATGGTAATGTATTTTCATATTTTTCAAGCATTTTTGTTTTAAGTGTATTAAATTGTTGTCTAATATGTCCTTCACTCATAACATATAATGGTGTTCCATATTTTTCTACTAAATCAGTTGCTTTGATTTCATCAATATATAAATTATTATTTTTTATTTGTGCAAACTCTGTTTGTAATACCATATTATCCCCCTTGACTTAATTAGTATAATGATTTCAATGTATAAAGACCATTTTCTTTATCAATTAATGCATATGCTGCACTGATTGCTCCTTGTACAAATACTTCTTTTGATAATGCTGTATGTTTTATTTCAATAATTTCATCTATTCCTGCAAACATTACAGTATGTTCACCAAAAATAGTACCTCCACGTAGTGCTTGAATTCCAATTTCTTCATGTTTTCTTTTTTCATGGATGGAACTACGATCATAAATTGGTGTTATTTCTTTAATTTCTTCTTCCATTACTTCATATAATAATTTAGCTGTACCAGATGGTGCATCTATTTTTTGATTATGATGTTTTTCTAAAATTTCAATATCATATCCTGCATTGTAAAATTCTTTTGCTACTTGTCTTAATATTTTTGTTACCATCTGTATTCCATATGATGTGTTATATGATTGAAAGATAGAAATGTCTTTAGATGCTTCTTTTATTTTTTCTAATTGTTCTTCACTATATCCTGTTGTAGCAATTACTAGTTTACATTTATTTTCTTTTGCATAAGTCAAGATATCATCTAAATTATTTGGATGTGAAAAATCAATAATAACATCTGCTTTTTCATCACATTCTTTTAAAGAATTAAAACACTTTTCCGGTATTTTTTCATCGAATTGATAACTTACAACTGCTATTAGATCCATATCATTTTGACTTCTAATTCGATTAGCAACTTTTTTCCCCATTAAACCATATCCATATACTATTACTTTCATTCTATCTATGTTCCTTTCTATCTATAAAATTTAATTATAAAAACAATTATAACAAAAAGATTATTTTTTTATCAAATATTAATAAAACAAATTCGTATTCTAATCGGATACGAATTTGTTTTTACTGTGATTTTTAAACTAATATTATTTTAAACTAAAATCCTAATTTTTCAAATTTATCCATTGCATCAAATAATAATTTCTTGTTTTCTTCAGTTGGTTCTATTAATGGTAATCTTAGTGTTGGTTTACAAATACCCATTCTTGCTAAAGCTGCTTTAGGCATAATTGGATTAACATCTATAAATAGATAACGAATTACTGGTTCTAGAGCATAAGCAAGTTCTTGAGCTCTTGGTAAATCTCCTTTTAAAGCTAACTGTGCTAATAATTCTGTTTGACTTGGATAAATATTAGATAATACTGATATTACTCCTTTACCTCCTGCACAAATAAATGGCAAGATATTATCATCACATCCTGAATACATATCAAAATCCATTCCTTGTGTTCTAGCCATTACCTCTATTGCATATGCAATGTTATCTGTTGCATCTTTCATTGCTACAATATTTTTGTGTTTTGCTAGTTCAACTACTGTATCTACATCAATCTTTACTCCTGTTCTTCCTGGGACATTGTAAAGAATCATTGGAATATCAACTTCATTAGCTATCGTAGTATAATGAGTAATCAATCCTCTTTGACTCGTTTTATTGTAGTATGGAGTAACTACTAAAATAGCATCAGCACCTTTTTCTTTTGCTTTTTTAGCTTTTGTTAATGCTGTTGCAGTATCATTAGACCCTGCTCCTGCAATAACTTTTACACCATTTTCTTTAGCCATTTTTAAAGTAATATCTAATAATTCAAATTCATCTTCCATAGTAATGGTTGCTGTTTCCCCAGTTGTTCCATTAACTAATAAAGCCTGTACACCACCATCAATCATTCTTTGTACTTGTTTTTTAAATCCTTCAAAATCAATACTTCCATCTTCATGCATTGGTAATACTAGTGCAACTGCACTTCCATTAAAAATAGTCATAATCTCCTCCTATTTATTTAAACCAAACTCTTCATTAATTTTAGTTATTGCCAAATCTTTAATATTTTTATCGATAATAAATGAAATTGTTCTTTTTGAAGTTGTAACTTGATAAAAATGTATGTTGTTTTCACCTAAAACTGTAAATACCCTTGCTGCTGCTCCTGGTGTTGTTTCAATTAGTTTACCACCTACAGCAATTTTAAAATATTTTCGATTAGTTGCAATTTCTAATTGTTCAAATTCTTTTTTTAAACATAGTATTGCTTCATTTAAATTCTTTTGATATTTTTCATCTAATGTAATTTCAATTTGCATCGCATCTTCAATCATAACTTGAGAAATCATATCAATATTTACATTACACTCACTTAAAATTGTAAATATTTTTGCAATCAACATTGGATGTTTTGGTACATTAGTTAGTTTTAATTGAATAATATTTTCTTCATAACTTACTACTTCAACAATCTTTTCCATTTTTTTATCTCCTTTATAAAAAAAGTTGCAATGAGTATATCATTGCAACATAAACAACATATGAACAATGATAGCTCATCATTATCAAATGATAATGACAGTCTTATAGATATTCTCTATAAGACCAGAGTATAAATGCATGCAATCATTTATCTCTTCGGCGAAAGCTCCTCTACTTTTATCTAGTTTGCATCTTACAATAAAAATTTCATAACTATTCGCGCCTCTATCTTCTATTTATTTCTAATTTAATTTATCTATAATATATCACAATAAATAATATATTACAATACTGATTATAATTCTTTATATCTTGTTTTTATCTGCCAATTTTCTTAATTTTTACTCGATAATAATATATATGTTCTAAATCCAAATTAATACATCAGATAAAATTTTTATTGAATTATTCTTCTTTAATAAAATTTTTACTACAATAATAAGTAAATAAAAAATATCCTCCATAAATTAAAATAAGTATCACTGCTGTCAATAAAATTGAATTAGTTATATTTCCAGTTAAAGGATTTGTTGTTGAAGCTAACATATTTTTACAAACTTGTAATCCAAAAAATGAATGAATAATAGCTAAGATTAATGGCGAAACAAAATAAATTAAAATTTGAATAAATAAAGAATGATTAATATCTTTATCGCTAGTTCCTAGTTTTCTAAGTAATCTATATTTTTCTTTATTATCAATATTTTGTGATAATTCTTTTAATGCAATAATCGCTGCACTAGCAATTAAAAATACTATTCCTAAATATAAACTAATAAAAATTATCATTGTAGTAATTCCTATTGTTCCATTATAAATATCTAAACGAGTATTTACATTACCATCTTCATTTTTTAAATTATTAAGTTTTTCTAAAATCATTTGATTATAATCATTTTCATTCATTACATTATAATTAGCTACTAAATAACTACTACTTATATTAAAATCATTTACTGCTTGATCAGGTAAGATATAAAAACCAAAATTCACCTCACCACCTGCCATGCTCAAAAATCCATCCATACATTGATCATATTTACTACTATATTTTTTATCGCCTATCACTATTTCTGGTTTATTTTTCAAACTTTTGTTTCTATTTTCTTTTATTCTTTCAAAATCACATACTACTATATATTCATTTTTTAAATCATATTCTTGTAAATTATATAATTTAGCTAATTTATTATAATCGCTAAGTTTAATAATTATTTCAGTTGAATTTAAAAAATTTTCTTTTGCTTCATTATATACACTTCCAAAAGTATCTTTTATTTTTAATTGATCTGTAGTATATGTTTTAAATTCTAAGACATTTTTTAAATCATTTTTTATATCAATATTTTGTTTAGATAAATATTTACTAACTGATTTATTACCATTTATATCAATTTGAAGATCAACTGGTATAAAGTAATCTATTTGTGTGTTGATGCTATTATTAATTGCAAAAGATGTTGATAAAATACAAATTGTTACAAATAACATTAAACATATAATCGTTGTTGATAATACTGTAGTATTTAACTTACTACTTATTTCTTTTAATGTAAAACTATTTAAGTATTTAAAATAAATATTCTTTAATAACATCATTATTTTTAATAATAAATTAGATAATGACCAAAATATCATATACGTAGCAGTTGCTCCATAGAACATCTGTAATAAAACAGAAAATTGATTTTTTAAATTAGCTGCTCCAATCGTTACATTATAATATGCATATGCTAACAAGCAGATTGAAAAAATAAATACCAATGCACAAAGAATTGGATTTTTTATTTTTGTTTTGACGCTTTTTTATCTGCATACAACAAATCTATTAACTTACATTTATTTATTTTAAATGTATTTAATAATATTACTGAAATATACATAATTCCAAAATAAATAATTGTTTTAATACAAGCACTCTTAGAAAAAATAAAAACATACTCATTCATATTAGCTTCAAATAAATTTGCAACAATGATTGACATAACTTGTGATAAACCAATCCCCATAATTAATCCAATCATGAGTGATATAAATCCAATCGTAATTGTTTCACCTAATAATATTTTTGATATTTGTTTTTTTGACATTCCTAATATCATATATAATGCAAACTCTTTTTTACGTCTTTTAATTAAAAACTGATTTGCATAAATAATTAAAAATCCTAAAATGATTGCAACAAAAATACTTAAACCTACAATTATGTTATTCATCATACTAATAATTTCATGTAATGATTTACTAAGTGATAACATTATTGTTTGAGTTTCTAAAGCATTAAAAATATAAAAAATAGAAATTCCTAGAATTAATGTAAAAAAATATATTGTATAGTTACTAAAGCTTTTTTTTACATTTTTTAATGATAATTTAAATAACATCACTTATATCGCCTCCTAAAATTGAGACAACATCAATAATTTTTTCAAAAAATTCTTTTCTACTACTATTTCCTCGTTCAAATTCATTAAATAATTTACCATCTTTAATAAAAATAACTCTAGAAGCATAACTAGCACTAAAAGCATCATGAGTAACCATTAAAATCGTTGAATTATAGTTATTATTTAACCTTTTTAATCCTTCTAATAACATTTTAGAACTTTTAGAATCTAATGCTCCAGTCGGTTCATCGGCTAATATTAGTTTAGGATTTGTAACTATCGCTCGAGCACTAGCAATTCGTTGTTTTTGACCTCCAGACATTTCACAAGGGTATTTAGTTAAAATATCTTTAATATCTAATTCTTCAGCTATTTTATTTATTTTACTATCAAAATCTTTGACATTTGTTTTTAATATTTGTAAAGCTAATGCAATATTTTCATATCCTGTTAAAGTATCTAATAAATTAAAATCCTGGAAAATAAATCCTAATTTTTCTCTTCTAAATTTATTTAAAATACTTCCTTTTAATTTTGTAATATCTTTACCATCAATATAAATATGACCTGCAGTTACTTTATCAATTGTTGAAATAACATTAAGTAAAGTAGTTTTTCCAGAACCACTTGCTCCCATGATTGCAACAAATTCACCACGCTCAATTTTTAGAGAAATATTATTTAATGCCTTGGTAATATTTGTTTTATTTCCATAATATTTAGTAATGTTTTCTATTAATAAAATATTTTTCATCTTTTCTCCTCCTTTTATAACTTTATTATAAAAAAGAGGTATTTTCATAAACATCGAAATACCTTACATTTATCTTACAACATTGTAATATTGGTCATCATTAAAATAGATGGATACTTTAGTATACTTATGAAGTGTTGATTCTAGTTTAATTTTATGTCCCAATTTATCACAAAGCGATTTTGTAATATATAATCCCATTCCTGTAGAGCTGGATACTAAACGACCATTTTGACCAGTAAATGATTTATTAAATACATATTTTTGTTCTTTTTTATCTATACCAATTCCATTATCAATTATTTCCAAGGCAATAGTATTATTATCATTTATTACATTAAATAATATTTTACAATCTTTTTTACTTCGATACTTTATACTATTACTAATAATTTGGTTAATAATGAATTCTAACCACTTACTATCACTTATAACAATTTCATTAATATTCTTTATTTCAATGCTTATTTTATGAAATAATAAACTATCTTGATTACGTTTAATTACTTTATGAATGATTTTTCCCAAATTACACTTTTTAAGTAAATAATCATGCTCACTGTTTTCTAAACGAATATAATATAATACTTGTTCAACATAATTTTCGATTCGATTAATTTGTTCTTGAAGTTTTCTTTTATCGGTTTCATGATTGTAAATCATTAATTTACTGCTAGCAATAGGTAATTTAACTTCATGTACCCATAACTCTATATATTCTTTAAAATCATTGATATTTTGAAGATATTGTTCAATTTCTTCATACATTGATTTATCAATTTCATACAATGAATCATATAATATTTTTCCATCTAAAAAATTAGGTTTTTTTATTAACTCGGTAATTAAACATTTTTTATCAAGTTTGTTTAGTTTATTAATAAAATCTTGATAAAAAACACTTTTACGATAGTAATCATAACCATAAATTATTATCATTGATGATAAAATTACGATTGTAATTATCCAAATTAAACTACTTGTTATTTTAAACATGATTAAAAAGAAATCTATTATTCCTAACATCAATAACCATAATACAAAATAACGTAAATTATCTTTTAAATATTCTTTCAAACTCATATCAATATATATCCTTGATCACGTCTTGTTTCAATCACGTTAATTAATCCAATCTGTACTAATTTCTTTTTTAATCTAGTCATATTTACTGTTAGGGTATTGTCATCAATAAATTTATCAGTTCCCCATAAATAATTCATAATTTCATCTCTGCTAACTATTTTTCCTTGATTCATGAACAAAAAATAAAATATACTCATTTCATTTTTACTTAGTAACAATTCAATATTATCTTTTTTTAAAATACTCTTAGATAAATTAATATTAACTCCATGATAAACTAAATTATTATCAATTTTATTTAATCTTTTAAAAATTGCTTCAATATGCAATAGTAAAATAGTTGGATTATATGGTTTGGTAATATAATCATCAGCACCATAACTCATCGCTAATATTTCATCAATTTCACTATCTTTACTTGTAACCATAATTATTGGTACATTAGAGTTTTTTCTAATTTGTTTTAATAATTGTTGACCATTTAAATACGGTAATTTAATGTCTAATAAAATTAAATCTGGATTGATTTTGATAATATTTTCATATCATAACCTCAATTATTTTTTATTCATTAATTTATTAAATAGTTTTTCTGTTTCTTCATATTGTTTTAATAATATTGCTTTATTTGAATTATTTGGCTTTGGTACTTTTTGATTAACTAATACTTCAAGTTTTTCATCAATTCCTTTTAATAACTTAATTATTTCATCTAATTTTTCTTCCATATTTGCTCCTTAATTGAATTATTTTTTTACTAATGGTTTCATTCGACTTTTTGTATATTCATCTAACCATTCTTGACTAGCTTTTTCATAAATACAATTTCCATTAATATTTTTTGTAATATAAACAGTTGGTGCTTCATTTTTTGTCGCTACAACAAAAGAAAAGTTTTCAATATTAGTAGCTACACCCCATTGTCCTTGATTATTCATTGCAATTAATGACATATCTCCAGCTTTTCCTCTACGTTCTCTTAATTCTTGATCAAATGAATTAACTGCTTTTTGACATGCTTCTTGAGGATGAAATCCTTCTTTCATTAATCTAACTATTTCATAGGCAATACAACCTTTCATCACATCTTCACCTAATCCTGTAGCACTAGCTCCGCCAACTTTACTATCAACATAAAAACCTGAACCAGAAATTGGCGAATCACCAACACGACCAGCATGCTTCATAAACAATCCACTTGTAGAAGTTGCACTAGTCATTTTACCATTAGAATCTAAACAAACCATTCCTACCGTATCATGACCTGAATAAGGTTTTATATCTTGTTCTTTTATTTCTTTTATTCGATTATGATAATGAATTTTAGCACGATCACTAAGCATATTTTTTCTTTTAAAGCCTTTTTTACTAGCATATTTTTCAGCTCCTAAACCTACTAATAAATTATTGACTTTTTCTTTTGATAAACTACGAGCAATACTTATTGGATTTGCAAAATCCTTAATAGCTCCTACTGCTCCAATATCTAAAGTATCTCCATCCATAAATGCTGCATCTAATTCTACTTCCATTTCTTTATTTGGAAGGCCACCATAGCCAACTGCTTTATAGTATGGACAATCTTCAACAATTTTAATTGCTTCTTCTATCGCATTTCCAGCATCATCGTCATTTTTTAACATTTCACTAGCTTTATTTATTCCATCATAAGCCATACACCATGTTGCAATAATACCCCACATTTTGATATCCTCCTTTTTTATTAACCATTTTAACACTTTTTTTTATCATTTTAAACTTAGATATTGTTATAATATAGATAAATAAGTTAAACTATATGTGAGGTGATTTTATGTTAAAATTTATTGAATATCCAAAATGTAGTACTTGTATAAAAGCTAGAAAATATCTTGATCAGTTAGGCTTAGAATATACAAAACGACATATTGTTGATGAAAAATTAAATAAAGATGAATTATTGACGTTATATAAGAAAAGTGGTCTTCCACTTAAACGCTTTTTTAATACTTCTGGTTTAAAATATCGTGAATTAAATTTAAAAGATAAATTATCAACTATGAGTGAAGATGAACAATTAACTATACTTGCAAGTGATGGAATGTTAGTAAAAAGACCAATTATTGAAACTGATGATCGAGTACTAGTTGGTTTTAAAGCTAATGAATACGATTCTTTAAAATAATTATATTCTTTACATAATTTTTAGATTAATTTGAATGTATAGACAATTATATATTGATATAATATACAAGGAGGTTATATATGCCAGCAAGTTATACACATCAATGCTTTGGCAATCTAGTTTTAGAAAATTTAAATGATAAAGAGATTAAAAATACTATTGATAAAAATATAAATTATTATAATATTGGTCTTCAAGGACCAGATATTTTATTTTTTTATCGTCCTTTAAAAAAAAATTCTATTAGTGCTTTAGGAAGCAAATTACATGAAGATATTGCAAGGGAGTTTTTTGAAAATGCTTTAACGATATTAAAAAGTAATTATGATAAACGTGCTTTAGCTTATATTTTAGGATTTATTAATCATTTTATTCTAGATAGTACCTGTCATGGTTATATTAACAAAACAATGAAAGATAAAAATATTAGTCATTTTGAAATTGAACGAGATTTAGAACAACGGTTTATGATCATTAACCATGATGAATTTAATTTTTGTGTACCTAAGCATTACACAATTAATTTAGAGGTGGCTAAAGTTATTGCTCCTTTTTTTAAATTAGAAGCAAAAGATATTTTCATAGCTTTAAAATCATTTAGACGTTTTAATCAATTATTTGCATGTAAAAATAAAATTAAGAGAAATTTTGTTTTAACAGCAATGAAAATAGTTAATGCTAAAAAATACCAAGGGATGATAATTCGCGAAATACCTGAAAAAAGAATTGAAAAAAATATTGATGTATTAGTAAATCAATTCATTCAAGCAACAAATATTGCAGTAAAGGAGATAGTTGGATATTGTTACAGTTTAAAAAATAATACTGGAATATCTAAACGATTTAATTGTAATTATGAATAAACTTACTAAATTAGAGAAATATTGGATTTTATACGATGTTGGTAATTCAGCATTTGTTATGCTTGTTTCAACAATTATTCCAATTTATTTTAAAAATATTGCTTCTAGTGCTGGAATATCATTAAGTGATTCTACAGCTTATTATAGTTATGCTGTTTCTATTTCTACTTTATTTGTTGCACTAACCAGTCCATTTTTAGGAAGTATTGGTGATCGTAAAAATTCTCGAAAACCTATTTTTACTTTTTTTATGATGATTGGTGTTTTGGGTCTTGCTGCTCTTTCTATTCCCGTTGGCTGGATTGTCTTTTTAACGATATTTATTATTGCTAAAGTTGGATTTGCAACTAGTTTAATTTTTTATGATTCGATGTTAGTTGATATAACAACTAGTGATCGAATTGATGAAGTTTCTTCCCATGGTTATGCATGGGGATATATTGGTAGCTGTATTCCTTTTACTATTAGTTTATTGCTTATTTTAGGATGTGATACTATTGGTATATCGGCTACTTTAGCCACTGCTATTGCCTTTATTATGAATGCATTATGGTGGTTATTAATTACTATCCCATTACTAAAAAATTATAAACAGATTAATTGTAACAATGTTAAAGAACCAATTATTAAAAATTTTAAACGTCTTTTTAGTAATATAAAAAATAATAAGAAAGTTTTATTTTTCTTATTAGCATTCTTTTTCTATATTGATGGAGTATATACAATCATTGAAATGGCAACTTCGTATGGAAAAGATGTAGGAATTAGTGATAGTAATTTATTATTAGCATTATTACTCACACAAATCGTGGCATTTCCATTTTCAATAATTTTTGGTAAATTAACTAAAAAATATTCTTTAAAGTCCTTGATTACTTCTTGTATCATGGGGTATTTCTTTATTGCTGTATTTGCTCTCTGGCTAGATAGTGCATGGAAATTTTGGCTATTAGCTGTTTTTGTTGCTATTTTCCAAGGTGCAATTCAGGCCCTTTCAAGATCATATTATGCTAAAATTATTCCTGATAACCAAGCTAGTGAATATTTTAGTATCTTTGATATTTTTGGTAAAGGGGCTTCATTTATGGGAACATTATTAATGGGAATTACAACTCAAATTACTAATAATTCTAGATATGGAGTTATCGTAATTGCTTGTATGTTTTTAATTGGTGGCCTTATTTTTAGATTTAAATGTGCAAAGTTAGACTGATTTTTAATTTTTATTAGTTATTTTATAAGAATATTTAAATATGAAGTATTACTTATATTTACTTTTTTTCATAATTTTGATAAAATTATTCACATAAAATTTAATTTAATGGAAAAGGAGTGTTTAAATTTATGGACGTAGACCCCGAGCCTTCAATCGCTATTCAAATTGTTTTGATCATTGTTCTTACTTTAATTAATGCTTATTTTGCAGCTAGTGAAATGGCTATTGTTTCAGTTAATAAAAGTAAGATTCATCGATTAAGCGAGGAAGGAAATAAGAAAGCTAAATTAGTTGAAAAATTACTTGATCAACCAACTAATTTTTTATCAACTATTCAAGTAGCAATTACTTTAGCTGGTTTCTTTAACTCAGCAAGTGCAGCTACTGGTATTTCTAAAAGCTTTGCTAATGTATTAAAGAATTGGAGTGTTCCATATGCAGATACTATTGCTGTTGTATTGATCACTATTTTAATTTCATTTATTACTTTAATTTTTGGAGAATTAGTTCCTAAAAGAATTGCTTTACAAAAAGCTGAATCATATTCAATGTTCTGTGCCAAACCTATTTTAGTTATTAGTAAAATAGCTAGCCCATTTATTAAAATATTATCGTGGTCAACTAAATTTATTTTAAGAATATTTGGGATGGCTGATGAAAATGTTGAGGAATCTTTATCACGTGAAGAAATTCGTTCAATGGTTGAAAGTGGCCAAGAAAATGGTGTTTTTAATGAAATTGAAACAGATATGATTACTAATATTTTTGAGTTTGACGATAGTTTAGCTTTAAACGTTATGACTCCACGAACTGATGTATATTGTATTGATATTAATGATGCATTAAGTGATAATATTGATCAAATGATGACTATGCAATATACTCGTATTCCAGTTTATGATGACTCTATTGATAATATTATCGGTATTTTAAACATGAAGGATTTTGCTATTGAAGCCCGTAAAGTTGGTTTTGATAACGTAGATATTAAAAAACTTCTAAGAAAACCCTATTTTGTTTTAGAAACTAAAAATATTGATGATTTGTTTAGAGAATTACAAAAAGAACATCAACATATTGCTATTCTAGTTGATGAGTATGGTGGATTTTCTGGAATTATTACTGTTGAAGATTTGATTGAGGAAATCATGGGTGATATCGAAGATGAATATGATCATGATGATGAACCTAAATTAAAAAAAATCGATAATAATAATTATATTGTTGATGGAAACTATTTACTTGATGATCTTGATGATGAATTAGATTTAAAATTATCTAATAATAATCATGATACTATAGGTGGATTTGTACTTCATCTATTAGGAGAAATTCCTGAAGAAAATCAACAACGAACTGTAAAATATGAAAATCTTACTTTTTTGATTATCGGTGTCAAGGGTAATCGTGTTACAAAAATAAAATTAACGATTAATGAAAAAGAAAAAGAACCAGATTTTAGCGAAGACTAAAATTGGTTCTTTTATTTATTTGTTTCGTTTATTACAACATGGTGTGGATATGGAATCTCAATACCTTCTTCATCAAAGCGAGCTTTAATTTTAAAGCGTAAATCAGATAATAATTGAAAACCTGATGAATTATCTTTTGTTAATAATGTTGCCCTTAATTGAATACCACTTGGATTAAATTCAACACAATGAACATTTATCATTGGTTCGTTTTGTTGTATTTGTTCATCAGTTCGACCATCTAAACATAGGGGATGTTTGGTTCCCTCTTCTTGAATAATTTTAATTGCTTTCTGTATATCACTTTCATAAGATATTTCAACATATAAATAATTAGCTTTTTGGGCTTTTACATTTGAAATATTTTCAATTATTGCTTTATTCATAATTGCATTAGGAATAATTATTTGTGTACGTTCAATTGTCTCAATAATACTATGTCTCATTGAAATATCAATAACTGTACCACGAACATTATATTCTTGAACATTAACAAAATCACCTATTTTATAAGGTTTATAAGTCATAATCATAAATCCATTAATCAAATTACTTGCAGCCTCTTGTGAAGCTAACCCAACAACAACTGCAATAATTCCCCCACTTGCAAGTAATGCTTTGATAATTGATTCCATTGCTTTGATTTCGCTCATAATAACAGCTAAAATCAAAACTATTAAAACAATTCTTTTTATTCGCATTGGTAAAGTTAATTTTAAAGGATCTTTAATTTGTTTTTTTAAAACTTTATTTATAATCTTATTTATAATTAATATTGCAATAATTGACAAAATAATACTAATTCCACTATTTATTAAGCCATTTTTAAATATACCATCTATTTGTTTATAGATATTTTCCATTAAATCACCTACTTAATTTTTGTTTTATAATACATTGATAACAAACGTAAACATAAACATTGAATTGCACCAATCATAGCTACTATTATTGATAAATAGCTAATCCAAAATAAAGTATTATTACCCGTATTGAAAGTATTTATTATTAAAAAAACAATAATGGAAATTATCGTTATAATTCCTGAATATTTAGAAAAGAGCATAAATTTTGAAGCTAATAATTCATTTTTATTCATCTTATTTACCTATACAAAAGCGTTTAAATAGTTCGTCCAATAAATCTTCTTTTGCTTTTTCTCCTAATATTTCTTTTAAATTATTCCAACATTCATATAAATCTGTAACAATTAAATCAGTTGGTACTAACATCTTCATTGCTTCTACTGCTTGATTTAAAGCTTGACTAGCTTTTTGAAGTAACATTGTCTGACGAGCATTAGTTAATATGTGATCATTATTATCAATAATTTTTCCTAATTCAAACATTTCTTTTACTTTATTAGTCAATGCTCCAATATCACTATCTTTAGCACTGATTACTACTCCATCTAAATTAACTTTAATTCCTTGATCTGCTTTATTTAAAACAATAATTCGATTAGAATCATTTGTAAGTTCTAATAATTCTTGATCTCCTTGATCCAATTTTAAAGAACCATCAATAACTAATAAAACCAAATCAGCTTGATTGATCAATTCTTTAGATTTTTCAACACCCATACTTTCAATGATATCATCAGTTTCACGAATTCCTGCAGTATCAATCATATTTAAAACAATACCATCTATACTAATACTACCTTCAACAATATCTCTAGTAGTTCCAGCAATATTTGTAACAATTGCTTTTTCTTCTTGTAATAAAGCATTTAACAAACTACTTTTACCAACATTTGGTTTTCCAATTATGACCGTTTTGATTCCTTCTTTTACTAATTTAATATTCTTCGAATCGTTTAATATTTTATTCATTTTTTCTAAAAGAACCTTACTTTCTGGTAATAAAGAAGTTGCTGTTAATTCTTCAACATCATCATATTCAGGATAATCAATATTAACTTCTATTTGTGTTATTATTTTAATTAAATCTTCTTTTAAATCTTCAATAAAATTACTAATATTTCCTCTAATTCCATTTAATGCTAATTCACTTGCATAACTATTTTTAGCACTAATAATATCACTAATAGCTTCTGCTTGAGATAAATCAATTCTTCCATTTAAAAATGCTCGTTTACTAAATTCACCACGTTCAGCTATTCTTGCACCATTTTTTATACATACTTCTAAAACTCGTTTAGTAATATACACGCCACCATGACAATTTATTTCTACCATTTCTTCACCTGTAAAAGTTTTCTTTCCACGATATATATTTACTAATACTTCATCAATTCTTTTTCCATCATCAATAATATACCCATAATTTATTGTATGACTTTCTTTGTCAATTATCTTTCCTGTAAAAAATTTTTGAACAAATGCTATACTTTCTGGACCACTTATTCTTATAATTGAAATAGCAGCTTCTAAACGACTTGTTGCAACTGCAACAATTATATACTCGTTCAAAATATCACCATCCTTTATCTTTTGTATTTTATCACAAATTATTATTAATTAATATACCCAATCAATGTTATAATATTTATAAGTAGAGGAAAAGTTTTATAATAAATAACATTTACAAATTAATTTTCTGTTTCTCTCTACATATTAAAATATTTTTCATTTATGTAAAGAACGGAGGTCAAAATGAAATTAGGAATTATTGGTAGTGGCATGATTGTCAATGATTTATTATCTTTTGTTGAAAGTATTAAAAATATTGAGTTAGTTGCTATTTTAGGTAGAGAAAAATCAAGGACGAAAATTGAAAAAATTATCGATCAATATCATATAAAAAAAGCTTATTATGATTATGACAAATTATTAAATGATTCACAAATTGATACAATTTATATTGCTTTACCTAATCATCTTCATTATGAATATACAAAAAAAGCATTATTACATAATAAACATGTAATTTGTGAAAAACCTTTTACTTCTAATATAACTGAATTAGATGAATTAATTAAAATAGCAAAACAACAAAATTGTCTTCTTTTTGAAGCAATTACTAATCAATATCTTCCTACTTATCAAGATATAAAAAATAAATTAAATGAAATTGGAAAAATAGGTATTATCTCATCTAATTATTCACAATATTCATCTCGTTATGATGCATTTAAACGTGGTGAAATATTACCAGTTTTTGATGTTAATCAATCTGGTGGAGCTTTAATGGATTTGAATATTTACAACATTCATTTTGTAGTAGGTTTATTTGGTAAACCTAAAAATGTGCATTATTTTGCTAACATTGAACGAGGAATTGATACTTCTGGTATTGTTGTTTTAGAGTATGACTCTTTAAAAGCAATTTGTATTGGAGCTAAGGATTGTGATGCTCCTATCACTTCAACTATTCAAGGAGATCTTGGATGTATTAAAATTGAAGGTCCAACTAGTACTTTAGCAGATGTTAGTCTTATTAAAAATAAAGAAAAATATGTTATTGATTCATTAGATAAACATCGTATGTACTCTGAATTTAAATGTTTTAGTGAATATATTGATAACAAAAATTATGAAGTGTGTGATAAAATGCTTAAACATTCAAGAATTGTTATGGATGTTTTAACAAAAGCTAGAAAAAGCGCCAACATTGTTTTTGGATGTGAAAAATAATTTAATGATGAAAAAGAGTATAGATTATTATATTTAAATAATAATGGTATACTAAAATATCCGAAGCTTAAAGGGACGCTATAAAATATCAGTAGGTATACCCTCTAAAAATATCGTGGGGTGTGATATCACACCCTTTTTTGATACAATTTTATAATCTAGTTCTAGCCTGATTAAAGTATAATGAATAAAGAATTATTACAATTATTTGATATTAAAGATGATGATGTTGAATTCTTTACTGTTGACAATAAAGAATTGAATTACGAAATCAACATTATATTTAAACCATCTAGAAAATATTGTCCTAACTGTGGCAGCATACATTTCATTAATAAAGGTAATAAAAAAAGATCACTGGTGTCTGCACCCATAAATGATAAACCTGTTAAAATGATTACTTATGTCAAAAGATATAAATGTTTAGACTGCGATTTTTCATTCTCAGATATAAATCCAATAGCATATGATGCCTGGTCATTTACACGAACAGCTATTATTTCCATTCTGAATAAGCTAAAACCTTACAATACTACTTATGCTTCAATAGCTAGAATGTATGGTGTATCTTCTACTAGAATCATGGATATATTTGATACATTCGTAAGAATCAAAAAACATACTTTACCTAGAGTTTTACTGATTGATAAATTCCATTTTTTTAGAAGTACTAAATATAAATATCCTTCAATTCTTATGAACTTTTAAAACAATTTAATAGTTGATATCGTTGTTGAGTCGAGAACTCATGATATCATGTCAGATTATTTCTTTAAAATCAGTCTAGAGAAAAAAAGGTCGAGTATATATGTACTGACATGCATTTTGTATTTAAACCTCTGTTAAAGACATATTTTCCTAAATCGACCTTGCTGATTGATCATTTTCATGTAATCCGTTTAATAAATGATCGACTAAATCATACTCGAAAAAGAATCATGCGTAAATATGCACAAAACAAAAAATCACTGGAGTACAGATTATTAAAGCATCGATATAAAATATTACTCAAATCTGGAAACTATATAGACCATGAAGTATTTAAATACGATAAGCTGTTAAAACATTATGTAACAGAGAATATGATACTTGAAAGTTTATTAAGCTTTGATGATGAGCTCAAACAGGCATATAGCGCTAAAGAAGAATATCTCATATTTGATCAGGTTACAAAGGAAGAAGCTAATAATAGCGATAAAAGAAAAGAATTTAATAACGTGATAAAAAGATTTAAACATACACAAGTTGAAGAAAGTATCAGTGTTGCACAGATACTAAGCAGCTGGAAGGAAGAAATACTAAATTCGTTTATCTGGATAAACAATAGACGTATATCTAATGGACCAGTTGAAGGTAAAAACAATTACATAAAAAAGATATTATCTAATGCAAATGGTATGACTAATTTTCAAAGTGCAAGAAACAGAATTTTATACTCTCAAAACAAATATGAAACATATTCTATGAATGAACACAAAAACAAAATTAAACGTACAGGTACCCCCAGAGGAGCCTATAAGAAAACAAAAATAGTAAAAACATATAAATAAAGGAGGAAAACTAGGACTAGACATCATCCTAATTATCCTCCAAAAAGCAACAGATATTTTAAAGGAAATACTGATTTATAATCAATATTCCCCTTAATATTTTAGAGCGATTTTCACTAAAGCGTCTGATTATTTAGAGCGCCATAATAATTTATACTCTTTCTTTTTTAATTAAAATATAGTAATACACTGATAATATTGTCGCTAAAATAAATGTAATAAGACCTGAAATAAATGGTAATCTTGGATTAAAAACATAAAGAAAACCTGCTATTAATGCACCTAAAATTCCTCCTAATGATTTAATTGCATTATAAAATCCCATAACAATATTTGTATTTTTATTATTTGATCTACTTGCAATTAAATCCTGGATAACCGGTACAATAATTGCATTTAATGCAAAATAAACAACATTTAATAATATAAAAATTATAATATTATTAGTTAGTAATACATTAAACATCGTAATACTACTAATTAATAATAAAAATATCGATGCTTTAGAAACATTAGTATATTTAATAATCCACAAACAGATTGTTCCATTTGCAATTAATGAAATAAAACCAATAGCAGCTTTTATGATTCCATTATATCCAGAACTTAGATTAAAAATATCTTTTATATAATAATTAAAACTTTGTTCAAATGCTGTAAATCCAATAAAAGATAAACAACAAATAATAAATAAAATAAAATATTTTTTATTCATAAATGACTTTGCTTGTTTAAAAGAAATAAACGGATTTGCTTGTTTAACTAATACACTTAATTTTTGTTTTTTTATAGTATTACAATCATTATTACAAAATATATAAAATAATACTCCACTACTAGCCAAAACAATTGCTTGTACTACAAATGTTAAATCAATTGATATCTCACCTAACATTCCACCAATAAAATATCCAAAAGCTGCACAGACACTTGCTACTGTTGCTAAAATTGTTAAATTTTGACCTCTTTTTTCAACTGGTGTAACATTAACTACATACGTTAAAAAACTAACATATGCTCCACCGGTAAAAAAACCAGAAAACATTCGAGCAAAAATCAATGTAGTTTGTGATGTTGATTGCCAAAATAGTATTTGTCCCACAGCATAACCAATACCACAAATCAACATTGTTGTTTTGCTGTTAATTTGCTCATTTAATTTTCCCCAAAAAGGTGAAAATAAAAAATTTAATCCCATCATCGCCCCATAAGCAACTCCAAACATATAATCTCCTAAAGCTAAGTTTTTTATTACTGTTGGTGTAATGGGATGAGCAAAATTAGCTGCTAAATTAAACATACCATTAATTATAAAAAAAACTATTAATTTATTCATATTATCCCTCATCACTCTTTTTATAAAGAAAAACACATGAAAACATGTGTTTATTCTATATATGAAATAACCATATGTCTATTTTTTCCTTCACCATAGCTCTGTGTTTTTACATGATCTAATTTAGCTAACTCTTGATGCATAACTTTACGTTCATCAGCAGGCATTGGATCAAGTTTGATATCAGCTTTAGTTCTTAAAACTTGTTTTCCTAATTTTCTTGCCATGCTAGCTACTTTTTTATAACGTTCTTCTTTATAACCATTAATATCAACACTTAATTCAATTCTTTTTTTATATGTAGTACTTACTGCATTTTTTACAATAAAATTAATTGCTCTTAAGATTACACCAGCTTTTCCAATCAATATAGAGTTGTTGCTTGTATTTATATTGCAATATATACGTCCATCTTGTAAATAAGAAACAGTTTCAACTTCAAATCCCATTTCACTGATAAATCTTCTAACATATCCTTCAATATATTCTTGAACCATAGCTATAGTGTAGCATTCTATTTCCGCTCTTTTAGTGAAAAAAGTTTTTGTTTCACTTATTACTTCATAATTTAATTCATCAACAGTTACATTTAATTCTTGACAAGCCAAATTAACAGCATCCTGTACAGTTTTTGCTGTAAATCTTCTAAACATTTATTTCACCTTGCTTCCCTTATAAAAGCTAATACATTATTTATTAACTTCTTTTTTTACTTTTTCAATATGGAAGAATTGAATATATACAGTTCTTACAATACCGATAATATTAGTAGTTATCCAATATAAGGACATTGCTGCTGGCATTGTAGCTGCTAAATAAACAATAAACAATGTCATTACATTATTCATTGTATTCATTGTTTGCATTTGTTGACTCGGACGATATCTTGGCGAACGTTTAGCCATTATTTGTGATATCTGCACTGCAAAATATTGAGTCACTGCTACTAGTAATAATAATACAATATATTCAATACTAAATTCCATTATATGACTAATTGGTTTTTCACCTAAATTAATTCCAAATAATGATGTTTTATACAAAATATCAATTCTTTGAACTGCCTGCCACATTGCAATCATAATTGGTAATGTTAAGAAAGTTGCAAATGAGCCAAACATGCTTACATTATGTTTTTTGTATAAATTTTGAATTTCAGCATTTTGTCGCATTTGTGAAGCTTGATCTTTACGTCCTCTATACTTATTTTGTATTTTTTCCATTTCTGGTTGTAATAACTGTATTTTTTGTGTTGATACAGTTGATTTAACCATTATCGGTAAGGTAATTAAATTCACAACAATTGTAACCCCAATTACCCCGATAGCAACATTTCCTACATACTGATTAATAAACAAAATTCCCTTAGCTATCGGTATAACAAACAAAAAGTCAAACCATCCTGCACTCAATGACCACGGTGTTGACATTGTTATTGCTCTTGAATCGATTAAATTACCGTTTTTATCAAGATTTGCAGTACATCCAGTTAAGATAGCAATAAAGAAAACTAAACAAAACACTTTTAATATTTTTTTAGTCTTGTTATCTAATACCATTTAATTTTCCATCCTTTTTAATATTTTTTCATATAAATAATTAAATTCTTTTAAGTTAGAAGTAAAATTTAAATCTAAAAATTTATTTCTAACAATTACTATATAATCATAATTATCATCTAAATTTATTGTTTCTTTGACAATCATCCGAACTTGTCGTTTAATTTTATTCCTGATTACAGCTTTACCTAATTTTTTACTCACAGATATTCCAATACGAGCATGTCCAATATCATTTTTTAAATAATAAATAATAAAAGTTCGATTAGCCATACTTTGTTTTCTTTTAATTATACGACTAAAATCTTCATTTTTTTTTACTCGGTATTCTTTTTTCATAATTTTTAGAAAAAAAACCCACCGTAAAGTGGATTTTCTTAAGCAGATAAGACTTTTCTTCCTCTTTTACGGCGACGTGCAAGCACTTTTCTTCCTCCTACAGTAGCCATTCTAGCTCTAAAACCATGAGTTTTTGATCTTTTTCTTTTATTTGGTTGATATGTTCTTTTCATTTATTACACCTCCAAAAATACTATATTTTTTATACAAATAACATATGCTCCCCCATTTTATATGAAAATGCTCTTTAAGTCAATGAAATTAAAGGAAAAAGTCCATTAAATAATCGATATTATTTAATCTCATTAATAAAAGTCACAATTTTTGTGACTTTTAAAAGACATCCTTTTTCATTAAATTTCACTATAAAACGCATAGTTTATCCACAATATTATATATATGTGTTTTTAATTGTGAATAAATGTGAAAAATTATAAAAATACTTGTCGCTATTAGATATTTATTGTGACTTTATCGTGAATCTAAATAAAAAATCTATTTTTTTATCACAAACTTCACATTCACATTTTCCTATATGCATAAATAAACTTGTGAATATTGTGAAAATATGTCGAAAAGCTTATAAAATATAACAAATATTGTGAATATCTTTGTGAACAATTACCTACCTTAGTTTTTTTACTTTAAATTTGTGCCTTATTTGCTTATAATTAAGGTGCGGAGGTGAAAAA